>BTUO01000007.1:0-162443 GCA_045862895.1 Acidobacteriota bacterium | reverse complement strand
CCAGCACCTGTTCGAGGAGCACCGCGCGATCCTGACCCGCGTCGACCGCCTCCGCGCCACGTTGCGCGACCTGCTCGACGGGCCGGTGGCGGCGGTGATGTCCGAGGTCGCCGAGGTCGCCGCGACGCTGCGCCGGCACGAGTCCGACGAGGAGGCGCTCTTCTCGGAGGTCTTCTACCTCGACCTCGGCGTCAAGGGCTGAAAGGAACCCCGTGACCACGACGACCCCCGAACCCCCCGCCGTCGTCGCAGGACGCCCCCGCCTCGAGGTCGCCGAGCGCATCGTCGAGATCGTCTCCGATTCGGGAGAGGGCGCGCAGAAGGCCGGCCAGACCCTGGGCGCCGTGCGCGCCAAGATGGGCAACGGCGTCTGGACGGTCGAGATCATCCCGGCCGAGATCAAGCCGCCCGCGCGCTCGCGGGCGGGCGCCTCCGGCATCCGCGTCCGCTTCGCCACCGGCGAGGTCACCAACCGCGGCGAGCACGCCGACCTGGTGGTGGCGTTCAACGAGCAGGTGCTCTACGGCCGCATCGACAGCGGCGCCTTCCGTCCGGGTACGGTCGTCCTGCTCGAGAGCAAGTGGGCGGAGGACCCGCGCCCCGAGGTGCGCCAGCAATACGCCGAGGCGCTGGCCGAATTCGCGGCGAAGGGCCTCGAGGTGGTCGAGCTGCCGCTCGAACGCGCCTGCCTCGAGGTGGTGCCCGACGCCCGCGTCGGCAAGAACATGTTCGTGGTCGGGATGCTGTGCGAGATCTTCGGCGGCGGCCTCGAGCTGGCCCTCGAGGAGGTCGAGCACGCGCTCGGCAAGAAGGGTCCGGAGGTCGTCGAGCGCAACCGCGAGCTGGTGCGGCGGGGTGCCGCCTTCGCCGCCGAGCGGGTGGCGCAGGCCTTCCGCGTGCCGGTACGGGCGGCGGTCGGAGAGCGCGTGGTGATGAACGGCAATCAGGCGCTGGCGCTCGGCATCATGGCTTCCGGCATCGAGCTGGTCTCGATGTACCCGATCACGCCGGCGACCTCGGTGTCGCACCAGCTGGCGCGCACCTACCGGTCGGTCGGCGGTTTCCTCCACCAGGCCGAGGACGAGATCGCGGCGATCGGCTTCGCCATCGGCGCGAGCTGGGCGGGACGTACCGCCTGTACCGTCACTTCGGGTCCCGGACTGGCGTTGAAGACCGAGTTCCTCGGCTACGCGACCATGGCCGAGATCCCGCTGGTGGTGATCGACGTCCAGCGCGGCGGTCCGTCGACCGGCCTGCCGACCAAGGTCGAGCAGGGCGATCTGCTGGCGGCTCTCTACGGTCAGCCGGGCGACACGCCGAAGATCGTCTTCGCGCCGGCCACGATCGAGGAGTGCTTCCACTCGGTGGTGTTGGCGCGTCGCCTGGCCGAGGAGTTCCGCGGCCCGGTGATCGTGCTGACCGACGCCAACCTCGCGACCGGCGTCGCGCCGTTCGCGCGGCCCGAGCCCGACGCCGCCTGGCTGGCGCCGGAGCCCGACCACGGAGCCTGGCCCGAAGGGGTGGCGCCCTACGACTGGGACGCCGAGACCGGCCTGTCGGCGCGGCCGATTCCGGGCCAGCGGGGCGGCGAGCACGTGGTCACCGGCCTCGCCCACACCCGTCGCGGCAAGGTCGCCTACGACCAGCGCTCCAATCAGGAGGGGTGCGACATGCGCAGCCGCAAGCTCGCCGCGCTGTCGCGCTCGCTCAAGCCTCCGGTGCCGTACGGCGCCGAACAAGGCGAGCTGCTGGTGGTGGGCTGGGGCTCGACGCTCGGCGCGATCCACGAAGCGGTCGACCTGCTGCGCGCCGAGGGTCGGGACGTCGCCGCCCTCCACCTGCGTTTCCTGTCGCCGCTCGAGCCGGGGCTGGCCGCGATCTTCGGTCGATTCCGCAAGGTGATGACGGTCGAGATCAACTACAGCGACGACCTCGACGCCCCGCTGGTGCGCCCCGAGAACCGACGGATGCCGCAGCTCGCGCAACTGCTGCGCGAGCGCACGCTGGTCGACGTCGACGGCTGGTCGAAGGTGCCGGGCCAGCCGTTCGGACCCGGCGAGATCGCGGCGGTCGTCCGGGGCCGACTCGGGGCGAGCGCACCCGAGACGACCGAGCCGGTGCGAGGAGCCGCGCGATGAGACTGCCCGTGATCGACGACGCGGCGTTCGACCTGGACGGACGCTATTTCACCCTCGAGACCTACGACGGCGGCGAGGCACGCTGGTGCCCGGGCTGCGGCGACCACGCCGTGCTCGCCGCGGTGCAGCGCATCTGCCGGGAGGAGCAGGTGCCGCCGGAGCGGCTGGTCATGATCTCCGGCATCGGCTGCTCGTCGCGCCTGCCGCACTACGTGCACGCCTACGGCTTCCACGGCCTGCACGGTCGCGCGCTGCCGGTGGCCTGCGGCGTCAAGTCGCGGCGCCCCGACCTCGACGTCTGGGTTTCGACCGGCGACGGCGACTGCTGCTCGATCGGCGCCGGACACTGGCTGCACGCCGCCCGCTACAACATGGACCTGGTGGTGATGGTCTTCGACAACGGCGTCTACGGCCTCACCAAGAACCAGACCTCGCCGACCTCGCCGGTCGGCCTGCACACCAACACCCACCCGGCCGGAGCGATGCTGCCGCCGCTCGACGTCGCCGCGACCACGCTCGGATTCCCCAACGTCTCCTTCGTCGCGCGTACGGTCGACTGGAACCCGGATCACCTCGAGCGCACCCTGGTCGCCGCGCGCAAGCACCGCGGCACCAGCTTCGTCCACATCCTGCAGCGCTGCCCGACCTACACCGCGGATCTGCACGACCTCTGGCGCGACGACCCCGACCGGGTGACGCTTCTGCTCCACGAGGACGGCATCGGCGCCGACGCGACGACCAAGATGCTCCACCGCGACCACGTCACGCACGATCCGCGCGACTTCGAGGCGGCCCGTCGCCTCGCCGCGTCGGGAGAACGCCTGGCGATCGGCCTGCTCTACCGCAACCCGGAGGCGCCGCGCTACGACCAGATGACGGTCGCGGGGCTGGGGCTCGCGCCCGAGGACAAGCTCGCCGCCGTGCGGCGCGAGCTCGACCGCTTCGCGATCTGATGCCGATGCGAGCCGGAGACTCGACGACCATGACCGAGATCCCGAACCCCCGCGTGCCCGCGGTCGTAGCGCCGGTCGCGGCCGGCGCCGCCGAGCTGCGCCGGTTCCATTTCGCCGGTCCCGAACCGGGCTCGGAACCGCGTCTCGGCGCGCTGATGCCGGCCCGACTCGCCGCGGTGGTGGCGCGCGTCTCGCCGGAGCGTCCGGCGCTCGCCTCGGTCGCCGAGGCGCTCGAGCTCGCCAACCAGCGGGCGGCCCGGCGGCTCGAGGCGGCGCTCGCCGCCTTCGCTCCGACGGCGCGCGAGCTGGCCGCCGTCGCCGAGTCGCTGCTCGCCGCCGAGCCGGACCGGTCGAGTCGCGGCGAGCGCGCCGGCCAGATCGCGCAACGCCTGGGCGCGCTCGGCGGCCTGCTCATCGATCCGGCCCGACTGGATGCGACGGTGGCCCATCGTCGCGCCGCGCCCCCGCGCTCGGAAACTCGGCGGCGCGGTCTCGAGGAGGCGGTCGAGCGGCTGCGCGGCGTCGAGCGCGACCGCCCGGTGCCGATCTGGGTCTCCGGCCGCGGCTCCGCGTGGCAGCCGACCGGCGCGCGCGCGCTCCCGGCCGCCGATCCGGCGAATGCCGCTCTCGCCGTCTTCGAGCAGGCGGCGGCTCCGGTGGTCGAGGTCGCCCGGGCGGTTCGCCGCGTGCGGCTCGAGTCCGAGGGGACGTTCGACGCCGAGCGCCACGAACCGGTGCTCGCGGCCTTCGACCGCCGCTCGCTGTCGGCGGCCGAGCTGGCGCTGGTGCCTCCGGTCTTCGTGGTTCTCGACGCCGCGGCGCTCGCGGGACCAGCCTTCGCTCCGGTCGCGAAGCTGTTGCGCTCGAGCCGCCCGGTCCAGGTGATCGTGCTCGCGGCGGGCGGCGAAGCGACCGACGGCGACGAACGCTTCGACGCGCTCGTCTTCGGACTCGGTCATCGCGAAGCCTTCGTCCAGAGCGGCTCGCTCGCGGCCGCCGGGCAACTCGAGCGCGGCTTCGAGCGCGCCCTGGCCGGGCTGCGCCCGGGCCTGCACCTGATCGACGTGCCGCCGGCCGCGGCGCCCGAAGCGATCTCGACCGCGACGCTGGCAGCGACGCGCGTCGCCGGACGAGCGGCGCCGCTCGTCGCCTGCGACCCCGACGCCGGCTCCGGCTGGGCGGCGCGGATCGACCTCGACGGCAATCCCGATGCCGGCAGCGACTGGATGGCCGCCGGCGACGCCGCGAGCCCCGCGCGGGCGGGAGACGCGACACCCGGAGCCTTCACCTTCGCGGAGGCGGCGCTGCTCGATCCGCGCTGGCGCCCGCACTTCCTGCTCGCCTCCGGCGCCGAGGACCTCGTCCCGATCGTCGAGTGGCTCGATCTGCCGGCGGAGGTGGCGGCGCACCGCCTGCCGTTCGTCGCCGCCGTCGCGCCGGACGGCGCGATCTCGCGCCTGGTGGTCTCGCGCGCGCTGGCTCGCGCCACCGCCGACGCCCGCGAGGCCTGGCGCGCGATCGCCGAGCTCGCCGGCGTGCGCACCGGCCGCGCCAACCTCGTGGCCGAAGCGACGGGCGAGCCGCCGCCCGCAGCGCGGGTCGCGGCCGGGGAAACTTCCACACCGACGGCCACGGACGAGATCGATCAAGCTCGCGCCCGCGCCGACGCCGACGTCGTCTCCAGACTGGTGGGCGCGCTCGAAGAGCTCGCCCGCGGGGGGGTCTGAGATGCCGTACGGCGTCGGCGCGGGCAGTTCGGCGCCGCCGCCGGCGCGCTCGGGCGCGCGGGCGCTGGTGCTCGGCGCCGGCATCGTCGCGCTGGTCGCCCTCGCCGCGCTGCTGCCGTCGCGACCGGAGCGCGCCGGCTTCCGGAGCTTCGACGGCGAGGCAATGTCGACGCTCTGGCGCATCGTGCTGCCCGATCGGCCCGGCGCCGAGGCGGCGGCCCAGGAGTGCTTCGACCTGTTCCGGAGCCTCGACCTCGAGCTTTCCGAGTGGAAGGCGGGCTCGCCGCTGGCGGCGGTCAATCGCGCGTCCGGCGGCGCGGCACTGCCGGTGCCGCCCGGGCTCTTCGCCGTGCTCGAGCGGTCGCTGGAGCTCGCCGAAGCGACCGAGGGCGCTTTCGATCCGAGCTGGGCCGCGCTCTGGGCGCTGTGGGATTTCCACAACCCGAACGGCGTTCCGCCCGATCCGGCCGAGGTCGCGGCGCGCCTGACCGACATCGACTGGCGGGCGGTCGAGCTCGACGCCGCGGCGCGCACGGTCCGGCTGGCGCGCCCCGGCATGCAGCTCGGACTCGGCGCCATCGGCAAGGGCTGGGCGCTCGACCGCGCCGGCGAGCGGCTCGAGGCACGCGGCTTCCACGACTTCCTGATCACCGCGGGCGGTCAGGTGCTCGCCCGCGGGCGCAACGGCGAGCGCGCCTGGCGGGTCGGGCTGCGCGACCCGCGCGGCGGGCGCGACGAGCTGTTCGCGGTGGTCGAGCTCGTCGACGGCAGCCTCTCGACCTCGGCGGACAACGAGAGCTTCTTCCTGCACCGGGGCGAGCGCTACCACCACGTGCTCGACCCCCGCACCGGCTGGCCCGCGCGCGGCGCGCGCAGCGCCACGGTGCTCCATCGCGAGGCGGCGGCCGCCGACGCGCTGTCGACCGCGCTGATGGTGCTCGGCGCGCCGCGCGGGCTCGAGGCGGTCGAGCGGCTGGGCGGCGAGGGGCTCGTGGTCGCGCCCGACGGCGCCGTCGTCGCGACGCCCTCGCTCGAACGGCGGCTGCTCGAGCGCCGCGCCCCTCACCGCGGCTGAGCTCTGAGGCTAGGATGGCGCGCCATGAGCGCGCGACGGCACCGAGGGAGACCGCCCGCCAGCGCCGTGCCGCCGCCCGAACGTCTGGCGCGCCGGCTCTGCCGGCAGCGCCCGGAGCTCTCTTTCACCCGGGCCAAGCGCGTGATCGAGGCCGGCCAGGTGCGGGTCGACGGCGCCGTCGAGCGCGATCCCGCGGCGTTCGTGCCGTTCGGAGCCGAGGTCGACTTCGATCCTGCCCGTCCCGTGTTGCCGAGGGGCGAGGCGGCCGCGCCGGTCGAGATCCTCCACGCCGACGGCGACGTCGTGGTGGTCGACAAGCCCGCGGGAGTCCTGACGCAGCCGACGCCGGCCGACGAGCGCGACACGCTGCTCAGCCGCGTCTCGCGTGCCCTGGCGAAGTCCGGTGGGCGGCGGCCCTGGGTCGGCGTCGTCCACCGCCTCGACAAGGAGAGCTCGGGCCTGGTCGTGTTCGCGACCAGCCGCCGCGCGCTCGCCGCGCTCCAGGAGCAGCTGCTCGAGCGCTCGCTGTCGCGCGTCTACGAGGCGGTGGTCGAGGGCGACCCGGCGCGCGACGGGGGCACTTTCGACCGGCCGCTGGTCGGCGACGGCACCCGCCGGCGGCGCTGGGTCGCGGGACCGGGCGAACGCGGCAAGCCCGCCGTCACCCGTTGGCAGGTGGTCGCGCGCTACGGCGTCGCGACCCGCGTGCGGGTCTGGCTGGAGACCGGCCGCACGCACCAGATCCGGATCCACTTCGCCGCGGCCGGCCATCCGGTCGTGGGCGACCGGGTCTACCGCCGGCCCGACGCGCCGCCGTTCGAGATCGAGTTCCCGCGTCAGGCGCTGCACGCCGCCGAGCTCGGCTTCCTCCACCCGGCCGACGGCCGGCCGATGCGCTTCACCGCGCCGCGCCCCGCCGACCTCGAGCGCCTGCTCGCCGCGCTCGACCGGCTCGAGACGGAACGGGGTCGCCCCGGTGGGCGACCCCGCGAAGCCGGCAAGGAGCGCGCCGCGACGACGCGGCGGACGACCGCGGCGCCGCCGCCCGCGGGCGCCCGCCGCGGTCAGTTGCGGACGAAGGGCGCGCTGAAGCGCAGGAAGCCGAAGGATCCGTCGGCCGGCGACCCGATGGCGTAGACGAAGGTCGAGCGGTCGCGATAGAGCCGCAATTTCACCGGTCGCGGCAGGATCGGCGTCGCCGAATCGGCGGGCGCGAGGAAGAAGCTGAACTGAGCCGGGTTGACGTCGACCGACAGCCCTTCGCCGTTGGCCAGCGTCGGATCGACCGACCCGAACAGGCCCGCCAGCTTGACCCGCGGCGCGGCGGCGGCGTGGCGGATGGTCAGACGGTCACGCTTGCGCTGGACCGGTCCCGAGCCGGGGCCGAGCTGCGGCGCGGCGTTGTTGGCGAAGGCCGACAGCGCGATCCCGCCCGCGGCGTTGAAGTGGGCGACGACGTGGACGTCGTCGCCGTCGGCGAGCGTGGCGTCGAGCGTCAGGACCGGCGAGCCCGAGCCCGGGCCCTGGCCGGCGAGATAGACCTCGAGAGTGTAGTCGCCGGCGGGAAGTGCCACCGGTCCGACGATCTGGCGGAAGGTGAAGTTGGGGATCGCCAGGCCGCCGTCGATGTAGACGTCGACCGGCAGGGTCGCGGGCAGACCGAGCACGGTGCCCGAGATGCCGTGGACGGCGGTGACCCTGGCGTCGGCGGAGAGGACGGCCGGGGACGACAGGGCGGCGGCGAGGATAGGGACGACGAGGAGACGGCGCAGACGGTTCATGGGATTCCTCCGCAGGTTCGGTGGGTCGGTCTCGAGCCCGTCCCGGGTTTTCCGGATCGGGGCGCGCTCCCCGTCCGTGGTCAGCCTGTACTTCGCAGGAAACGCGCGGCCGGATGAGCGCGGGCGCCGGCGTCGCACGGTTGTCGCCGCGCCCCGGTCGGTCTAGGCTCGCACCCTCGTGAGCGAGAACCGTCAGTCGGCGCCAGCATCGCCCGGTCGCGCCACGGTGGCCGAGGCGACCGTCGTCGCCGGCGTCAACGCCGGCGCGCGTCTCGTGATCTGGCCGGCGGGGCAGATCCGGGGCGACCTCGGCTGGCCGCGTCTCAATCAGCGGGTCGCGCTCTTCGCCGAGCAGCTGTTCGAGCGCGGCGCGCGCGAGCCCTCGGTCAAGCGCTTCGCGACCCCCGACGCCGGCGACGTCGAGGTCCGGATCGAGTTCCGAGCCGAGGCGAGGAACGAGGAGAGGCGATGAGCGAGGAGCCTGGCGAGAGCGAGCGGAGCGCGGGCGGCGAGGCGCGGGCGTCGCTCGCCCCGGTCGCCGCCCCGGAGCGGATCGCGGAGATGGACGTGCTGCGCGGATTCGCGCTGCTCGGCATCCTGCTGATGAACGTCGAGTTCTTCTTCCGGCCGCTGCAGGGGATCTACCTCGGTCTCGATCGCGGCCTCGAGGGGGCCGACGCGGTCGCGGCGTGGCTGGTGATGACCTTCGTCCAGGGCAAGTTCTACACGCTGTTCTCGATGCTGTTCGGCATGGGCTTCGCGATCCAGCTCGAGCGCGCCACCGCCCGCGGCGCGGGCTTCGGCGGCGCCTACTCCCGCCGCCTCCTGGCGCTGCTCGCGTTCGGACTGGCCCACGGCCTGCTGATCTGGGCCGGCGACATCCTGGTGCCCTACGCGGTGATCGGCTTCGTCCTGCTGCTGTTCCGCAAGACACCGGTCTCGCGCCTGCCCAAGTGGGCCGCGGCTCTGCTGCTGGTGCCGATGCTCCTGATGTCGCTGTTCGTCGCCGGCGTCGAGCTGGCGAGCTCCAACGAGGTCGCGCGGGAGCAGATCGTCCGGTCGCAGGCCGAGTCCGAGGCGGAGATCCTGGAGATGGCTCGGACCGCCTCCGAGATCTACACGCAGGGCGACTTCGGCGAGCTGACGGCGCAACGGGGTCTCGACGTGGTGCAGCAGCTCCAGTTTTTGCCGATGTTCGGCATCACGTTGCTGGGCCTCTTCCTCCTGGGCGCCTGGTTCGTCCGCTCGGAGACGATCACGAAGGCCTCGGAGCACCTGCCGCGCTTCCGGCGAATGCTCGCGATCGGCCTCGGCGCCGGCGCGCCGCTCGCCGTCGCGGCGATGTCGCTCGGCTATGGCGAGGGGTTGCTGCGCATCTCGCCGCGCGCCTTCGCGGCGTCGGCGCTGATGTTGGTGGCGGCGCTGCTGCTCAGCTTCGGCTACCTCGCGGGGGTGGTGCTGCTGGTCCACCGCCCGGGCTGGCGGACGCGGCTGGCGCCGCTCGCCGCCGCCGGAAGGATGGCGCTCACCAATTACATCCTGCAGTCGGTGGTGATGACCGCGATCGCCTACTCGTGGGGGCTCGGAATGTTCGGAAGGGTCCCGCGCGCGTGGCAGATCGCGCTGGCGGTCGCGGTTTGGGGCGCGAACGTGGCGCTGAGCGTCTGGTGGCTGCGTCGCTTCCGCTTCGGTCCGCTCGAGTGGCTGTGGCGGACGATCACCTATCTGGCGCCGCAGCCGATGCGCAGATCGGCGGGCTGACTACTCGCGCCGAGCCAGCTTGACCAGGCTCTCGAGGGTGCGCAGCTTGCGGTCCTTGGCCGCGAACAGCCGGGCCGCGAACAGCGCCGAGGCGGCGTGGGCCGAGAGCAGGTCGAGCAGGTCGCGGTCGTCGGGGCGCAGCGTCGCCTTGTGGTCGAACAGCTTGAGCACCACGAGCGCGCCGACGATCTCGTCCTGGATCTTCAGCGGCACCGCGATCAGGGCGTCGGAGCCTTCGATCGGCCCCAGGCGCAGCACTCCGTCGCCGAGTGAAGCGTCGACCAGCCAGTCGCCACCGATGTAGCTCTCACCGGCGAACAGCGGCGCAACCTCGGGCGTGACACCCTGCGCCAGCGCGACTTCGCACTCCTCGAGCCCCTCCTTGCGCAGCAGCAGCGCGAAGCGCTCGGCGCCGAGCAGGTTGACGGCGATGTCGGCGATCGCGACGTGGACTTCGCGCGGGTCGAGGAAGGCGTGGAGCTGGTAGGTCGCCACGTAGAGGCTCATCAGGCGGTCGAGCTGATGCTCGGTCTCGACCAGCCGTTCGGAGATCTCCTGGGCGTCGAGGTCGGCCGCGGCCGGTGGCTTGTCGGACGGCGAGTCGGCGCCGGCCGCTTCGCCCATCGGCACCTCGCGATCGCGGGCGGCGGTGGCGAGCGCCGCCGAGAGGCTGGCGACCAGCTCGCTGGCGCGCCCGAGCGCTTCGCGCAGCTGGTCGACCACCGGGTCGTGGGCGGGGCCGGCGGCGCCGGCCGGGAGCTCGTCGCTCACGACGAGCCCGCGGGCAGCGCGGCGATCGCCGCGCGCACCTGGTCGGCGCGGAACGGTTTGGTCAGGTAGGCGGCAGCGCCGCCGGCGAGGCCGCGCTCGGCGTCTTCGCCGCGCCCTTCGGTGGTCACCACGATCACCGGCAGCCGTGGCACGATGCCGCGCCGGGAGAGCTCGCCGAGCAGCTCGAAGCCGTTCATGTTCGGCATATTGATGTCGAGCAGCACGAGATCGAGATCGGAATGGGTGACGATGGCGTCGAGCGCCTCGCGACCGTCACGCGCGTGGATCAGGGCGACGCCGCGCAGAAACACCGCATACATGCGGTGCATCAGGTCGGAGTCGTCGACGACGAGCACTTTGGAGGGCTGCACGGGCTTCACTCGCTCGAGCGGGGTCGAGTGTAGTCGATGCCCCCCGGGGGTTCAACAAAAAAGCCGCGCGCGGCGCGGCGGCGCTTCGCCGGCCTTGCATCCGCGCGCGACCTGCGCCACGATCCGGCGATCGAGTCTCTCGACGGAGGGCGCGTGGCGGGGAACGGCTTCGAGACGGGCTCGGGAGCGGATTCCGGGCGGGGCGGCATGCTCGCGGCCGGTGGTGCGCTCGTGGCCGTCTGGGTCGCGGGAGCGTGGCTGGTCGCCGGGGCGGCGCGGGAGGCCGCTTCGCCGGCGCTGACCCCGTTGTTCCACCTCGGCGCCGCGCTCGCCGCGGTCGCCCTGTTCGCCCTGTCGCGTTCCGGCCGGGACCGGCGACCGAACGAGCCCGGCTCGGGCGGGCTCGCCTCCGCTCTCGGAAGCCTCGGCGCCGGCGACCTGGTCGAGGCTGACCGCCTCGCGCGTACCCTGCCCGACCTCGGGCCGGCGATCGGCCGCGCCGCCGCCGGCGTCGCCGGCCGGGTCGAGCGGCTGCAGTCGAGCTCGCTCGCCGTGGCGGGCGCGGCCGAGGGGGTCGAGCGCACCGCCGGCACGCTGGCCGCCGGCGCCGCCCAGCAGGCCGCCGCCGCGGGCGAGGTCACCGCCGCGATGGAGGAGCTCGCGCGCACCGCCGCCGAAATCGCCGAGCACGCCGAGCGCCAGAGCCGGCTGGTCGAGCGGGCGCGCGCGGCCGGAGGCGCCGGCGGCGAGGCGGTGGCCGAGGCGGTCGCCGGCATCGGCGCGGTCGAGCGCAGGATCGCCGACGTCACCGCGCGCGCCGACACGCTGGGCAGCCGCTCGCGCGAGATCTTCCGCGTGCTCGAGCTGATCGCCGACATCGCGCAGGAGACCCACCTGCTGTCGCTCAACGCCGCGCTCGAGGCGGCCGCCGCGGGCGACCGCGGGCGGCGCTTCGCGATCGTCGCCGGCGAGGTGCGCGTGCTCGCCGAGCGCGTGCGCGACTCGGTGACCAACGTGCGCAGCCAGGTCGAGGAGTTCGCCAGCGCGATCCGCTCGACGGTGGTCGCGACCGAGGAGGGCGGCAAGGAGGCGGCGCGCGTCACCGAGGAGGCGCGTTCGGCGACCGCCGCGCTCGAGCACCTGCGCGCGGCGCTCGAGGAGAGCTCGCACGCGTCGCGCCAGATCTCCTCGGTGACCCGCCAGCAGACGGCGGCGACCGAGGAGGTGGTCTCGACCCTGCGCGAGCTCCACCAGGTGGTCGAGCGCATGTCGCGCGACCTCGAGGCGCTGTCGTCGACCGCGACGCGGCTGCGCGAGGTCGGGCTCGACCTCCAGCTCTCCGCCCAGGCCTTCCGGATCGAGTCGCCGCGCTCGCTGCAGCGGCGCATCGACGGCTGGCGCGACCGCATCGTGGCGGCCGGCGCCGGCGGCGTCGACGCGGCGCTCGCCGCCCTGGTCGAGGAGACCGGCTTCGTCGAGGCCGGCTACCTGGCCGGCGCCGACGGCCGCCTGGTCGCGATCCGCTTCGCGCGCGCGGTCGCCGAGCTGCCGGGCGCGGCGGCGGCGGTCGAGGAGCTCGGAAGGCTCGACCTGCGCGGTCGCCCCTGGTTCCGCGCGGCGATCGACGCCGGCCGCGCGGCGGTGACGCCGCCGCACCGGTCGCTGCTCTCCGACGAGCCGTGCCTGACCGTCGCCCTGCCGGTCGCCGACGCCGCCGGCGGCACCGGGGTGCTCGCCTTCGACGTCAACGTCCGGCACTGGACGGAGATCGGCGAATGAGCTCGCAGCACCTGCTGGTGCGCCTCGGCGAGACGGTGGCGGCGTTGCCGGCGCGCGGCGTGCGCCGGGTGCTGCGCGCGATCAAGGTCTATCCGATGTCGGGCGCGGGCGAGGGGCTGCTCGGGCTCTCCGAGTTCGCCGGCGAGCCGCTGGTGGTGCTCGACCTGGCGCGGCTGCTCGGCGTCGAGGCGCCCGCCGGTCCGCCGCCCACCGTGACGGTGGTCGCCTGGATCGGTCCCGAAGCCGAGCGCGAGATCGTCGGCCTGGCGGTCGACGAGGCGCTCGAAGTCACTTCGATCGACGGCGCTTCGATCGCCGGCGGCGAGGCGCTGGTCGCCGGCGTGCCGGTGCGGCTGATCGACCTCGAGCGGCTGGGGGGGGAGGCCGCGTGAGCGCCGAGCGCCTGCTGGTGGTGCGCCGCTCGGGCGCGCTGTGGGGTTACCCGGCGGCGCTGGTGGAAGGCGTCGAGTCGACCGGCGGCGCCGCCGTCCGCGTGCGCTTCGCCGACGGCGGCGAGCTCGGCGCCGACTCGGTCGTCGCGATCGCCGAACGCCTGACGGTGCGTGGCGCCTCCGCCCGGATCCTCCGGCGCATGGCGGTCCCGGTGCGCGGCTTCGCGCTCTGGAACGACGAGGCGGTGCTGGTGGCCGATCCCGATCCGCGGGGGGCGCGATGAGGGCGCGCGCGGCGATCGGACTGCCCGCGCTCGCGCTCGCCGCCTTCGCGCTCGGTCTGCTCGCGGCGGCGATCGCCCGTGGTGCCGCGCCCTGGCGCGCGGCCGCCGGCGCCGCGACGGCCACCGCGGCGGCGGTGCTGGCGCTGCCCTCGGCCTTCGCCGCCCGCCGCCGGCGCGAGCGCGACGCCGACGAGCGCGAGCCGCTCGACGCGGCGCTCGCCGAGCTCGCCGCGGGCGACCTGGTGCGCGCCCGCGCGCGGGCGGCCGACCTGCCGCCGGCCCTCGCCGACACCCTGCTCTCGGCGCTCGCTCCGCTCGAGGTGCTGGCGCGCGGCATCCAGCGCTCGTCGGTCGAGGTCGCCGGCGCGGCGACCTCGGTCAAGCGCATCGCCTCGGAGCTCGCCGCCGGCTCCTCCGAGCAGGCGGCCTCGGTGGTCGAGATCACCGCCGCGATGGAGGAGCTGGCGCAGACCGCGAGCCAGATCGCCGCCAACGCCGAGGCGCAGGCCGAGCTGGCGCGCCGCGGCGAGACCGCCGGCGACGACGGTGCGGCGGCGGTCGACCGCGCGGTGGCCGGTGTCGAGCGCCTGCGCGAGCGCATCGCGGCGATCGCGCGCCGGGCCGCCGAGCTCGAGCGCCGCGCCGAGGAGATCTTCGGCGTGCTCGGCCTGGTCGAGGACATCGCGCGCGAGACCCACCTGCTGTCGCTCAACGCCGCGGTCGAGGCGGCGGGTGAGGCCGGTGAAGCCGGGCGCCGCTTCGGCGAGGTCGCCGAGGAGGTGCGCCGCCTGGCCGGGCGCTCGCGCGAAGCGGCGGGCTCGGTGCGCCGGCTGCTCGGGGAGTTCTCCGAGTCGATCCGCGCCACCGCCGAGTCGACCGGCGCCGGAGGCTCGGAGGCCGAGCGCGTGCTCGAGCGGGTGCGCGAGACCGCGACCGCGATCGGCAGCCTGCGCGACGCGCTGGCCGAGACTGCGGGCGCCGCCCGCGAGATCTCGGCCGGCACCGGCGAGCAGAAGACGGCGTCGACCCAGGTGGTGCAGACGCTGCGCGAGGCCTCCTCGGTGGTGCAGCAGATCGCCGACGGCCTGCGCGGCTTCTCCGGCGCCGCGCGCGGCCTCGAGGAGACCACGGTCTCGGTCCAGCTGCTCGCCCAGGGCTTCCGGCTCGATTCGACCTCGTCGTTGCGCGACCTCGCCGACCGCTGGTCGCAGGAGCTGCGCCCCCTGCTCGGCAGTCCGGCCGCGCTGGTCCGGCAGCTGGCGGTGCTGCTCGAGAGCCGTGCCGACGCCGAGTGCGTCTTCGTCTTCGAGCCGAAACGGCCGCGCATGACCCTGGTGGCGCAGCGCTCGCTCGCCAGCGAGCGCGAGCTCTCGGAGGAGCTGCGCACCGGGCGCGGCCTCGAGGAGCGCCCCTGGTTCCGGGCCGCGATCGCCGAGCGGCGGGCGATCGTCACGCCGGTCTTCGTCTCGCTGCTGACTCGGGAACGGGTGGTCACCGCGGCAGCGCCGATCGTCGACGGCGACGAGGCGGTCGCGGTGGTCGGCATCGACGTCAATCTCGACCGCTGGACCACCGGCTGAGGCGCCGTGGACGACGAGCTGGCCGAGCTCGTTCCGGTGTTCGTGGGCGAGGCCCGCGAGCGGTTGGCCCGCCTCGTCGACCTGCTGCCCGGCCTGCCCGGCGACGAACAGGCGGCGGTCGAGGTCAAGCGCGAGCTGCACACGTTGAAGGGCGCCGGGCGGATGATGGCGATCGCGCCCTTCGGCGAGCTCTGCCACGCCGCCGAGGAGGCCCTGCTGGCGCGCCCCGGCAACGTCGCCGCGCTGCTCACCGCGGTCCACGACGCGCTCGCCGCCCAGGTCGACGCGGTCGAGCTCGGCGCGGCGGTCGAGCGCGACGCGCGGCTGCTCGCGGCGCTCGAGGCGGCGGCGGCTTCGAGCGCCGCGGCGCCGCCGCCGGGTGCGCCGCCACCGGCCGTCGAGGCGCCGCCGGTCCCGCCCCCGCCCCCGGCCGCGGCCGCCGCGCCGCCGCCGGCCGCGCCCGAGGCCGCCGGCGGCGCCGAGGCGCGGATCGACCCGGCCCGCCTCGAGGCCTTCGCCGAGCGCGGCGTACGGGTGCGCGCCGCGGCGGTGGCGGCCGGGCGGTTGCTGGCGCGGCTCGACGAGCTGGCGCGACTGGCCGAGGACGGCGTGCGCGATCCGCAACCGGCGCAGGCCCTCGCCGTGGTCGCGGCGTCGCTGCGCCAGGCCTCGACCGAGGCGGGCGCGCTCGAGACCCGGCTGGCGCGCGCCGGCGAGGAACAGATCGAGGCGGTGCTCGCGCTGCAGCTGGCGCCGCTCAAGCCGCTGCTCCAGTCGCTCGCCCGCTACGCCCGCGACATCGCGCGCTCGCTCGGGCGCGAGCTCGAGGTCGCGCTCGACGGCGAGGAGACCCGCCTCGACCGCCGCATCGCGCGCGAGCTCGAGGGGGCGCTGCGCCACCTGGTCGCCAACGCCGTCGATCACGGCCTCGAGCCGCCGGCCGCGCGCGAGGCCGCGGGCAAGCCGCGCGCGGGACGCCTGACGATCTCGGCGCGCGCCGCCGGGCGCGGCGTCGAGATCGCCCTCGGCGACGACGGCCACGGCATCGATCGCGCGCGGCTGGTCGACCGCGCGGTGGCCGCCGGCTTCCTGCCGCGCGCCGCCGCCGACGCCTTGTCGGAGGCCGAAGCGCTGCGGCTGGTCTTCCTGCCCGGTCTGTCGACCCGCAGCGAGGCCTCGGAGCTCTCGGGTCGCGGCGTCGGGCTCGACGCCGTCGAGGCGGCGGTGGCGCGGCTCGGCGGCGAGGTGCGGCTGGCGTCGACCCTCGGGCGCGGCACCAGCGTCGTGCTCGACCTGCCCTCGGCGCGGCGCGGCGAGCGCGTGCTGCTGGTGCGCGCGGGCGGCCGGCGGGTGGCCGTGCCGGCGGTCGCCGTGCGCCACGTCGACGCCCTCGAGCGCGTCCGCGTCGAGGAGCGCGGCGGTCACCGCCTCGCCATCTCCGGCGATCGGCTGATCCCGTTCGTCGACCTCGCCGCGGTCCTCGGCAACGGCGGCGAGGAGGCGCGCCTGCTGATCGAGGGCTCGGTCGCCGGCCGGCCGGTGGCGTTCGCGGTCGAACGGGTCGAGGGCGAGGAGGAGATCCTGGTGCGGCCGCTGCCGCGGCGCGCGCCGGTGGCGGCACTGGTCGACGGCGCCGGCCTGCTGCCCTCGGGCGAGCCGGTCGCGGTGCTGGCCCCGCAGGCGCTGCTCGGCCGCGAGGCGCCGACGCGCCGTACCGTGCTCGCCGCGCCGCAGCCGGTCCGGGTCGCGTCGCGCCTGCTGCTGGTCGACGACTCGCGCGTGACGCGCGAGATGGAGCGCCGCATCCTCGAGGACGCCGGCTTCCACGTCGAGGTCGCGGCCGACGGCGACGAGGCGCTGCGCCGGCTCGCGGCGGAGCCGTTCGACGCGCTGGTCACCGACGTCGAGATGCCGGGGCTCGACGGCTACGCGCTGACCGAGGAGCTGCGGCGTTCGGAACGCTTCGCGCGCCTGCCGATCGTCGTGGTCTCGACCCGAGAGCGCCCCGAGGACCGCCTGCGCGGCCTGCGCGCCGGTGCCGACGCCTACCTGACCAAGCAGAGCCTGGTGGCCGCCGACCTGGTCGAGACCCTGCGGCGACTCACCGGAAGCTGACGATTCATGGCACCCATTTCGGTGGTGATCGTCGACGACTCGCCCTCGGTGCGGGCGGTGCTGCGCCGCTTCCTGGGCCGCACCGAGGACATCCGCGTGCTGGGCGAGGCCGCCGACGGCGTGGCGGCGCTCGAGGCGGTCGAGCGCTTGCGCCCGGACGTGCTGCTGCTCGACCTGGTGATGCCGCGGCTCGACGGCTTCGCGGTGCTCGAGCGGCTGGCGCGCGCGGGGGGCCCGCCGACCGTGGTGCTGACCTCGCGCGCCGACCGCGCCGAGGTGCGCGCGGCCTTCGAGGCGCTGTCGGCCGGCGCCGTCGAGCTGGTGCCCAAACCCGAGGATCCGGACTCGTGGCGACACCTCTCGGAGACCCTGCCGGGGGTGCTGCGCGCGGCGGCCGCCTCGGCCGCGCGACCGGTCGCGGCGGTCACGGCGGTCGCGCCGCCGCCCCAGCGCCCCGAGACCACCGCCACGGCGGTGCGCTGGGTCGCGCTCGGCGCCTCCACCGGCGGGCCGGCGGCGTTGCGCGACCTGCTGGCGGCGCTGCCGCGGCCGCTGCCGGTGCCGGTGCTGGTGGTCCAGCACATCGCGCGCGGTTTCGAGGCCGGCCTGGCCGACTGGCTCGGTTCGACCCTTTCGCTCGACGTGCGCGTCGCGGTCGAAGGCGAGCGCCCGGGCCGAGGGGCGGTGCGCATCGCGCCGGGCGGCGCCCACCTGCGCCTGGGCGCCGACGAACGGCTGACGCTCGACCCGGAAACGCCGCCGCGCCGCGGGCACCGGCCGTCGGTCGACGTGCTGTTCGAGTCGCTGGCGGCGGTCGCACCGCGCGCCGTGGCCGCGGCGCTGCTGACCGGCATGGGCACCGACGGGGCCGAGGGGCTGCTGGCCCTGCGGCGCGCGGGCGCCGCCTGCTTCGCCCAGGACGAGGCGAGCTCGGCGGTGTGGGGGATGCCGCGCGCGGCGATCGAGACCGGCGCCGCCGACGCGATCCTGGCGCCGCGCGCCATCGGAGAGGAGCTGGCGCGGCGCTTGAAGGAGCGCGGTTGATCGATCCGCTGCGCCGCCTGGCGGCGATGGTGCGGCGGGAGACCGGCAACGACCTGCCCGAAGGGCGGCTGCCCTTCCTGCGCGAGGTGGTCGAGCGCCGCGTCGCCGCGCACTCCCTGTCCGACATTGGCAGTTATTGCGAGGCGCTCGAGGCCGGTGCGCTCGCAGGCGAGTGGGAGACCCTCGCGACGCTGCTGACCATCAAGGAGTCGTCGTTCTTCCGCGTTCCCCAGCAGTGGGAGCGCCTGCGCTCGGAGCTGCTGCCGGAGCTCGTCCGCCGGCGCGCGGGCGAGCGCCGCCTGCGCTTCTGGAGCGCCGCCTGCGCCGCGGGCGAGGAGCCCGGGACCCTGGCGCTGGTGGTCGACGAGCTGGCCACGGTGTCGGGCTGGGACTGGTCGATTCTCGCCACCGACCTCGACCCCGAGGCGCTGGCGCACGCCGAGCGCGGCCTCTACGGCGACCGCGCGGTCGCGGCGGTGCCACCGCAGATGCGGGCGAGCGGCTTCCGCCGCCACGGCCCCTACTGGGAGCTCGACCCCAAGCTGCGGGAGCGCATCCGATACCGACGGCTGAACCTCGCCCGCCTGCCGCTGCGCTTGCCCGAGGAGCGCTTCGACGTCGTCCTGTTGCGCAACGTGCTGATCTACTTCCGGCCCGAGCTGCAGCGCGCGGTGGTCGACGAAGTCGCGCGCCACCTGGCGTCGGACGGCTGGCTCTTCCTCGGCGGCTCGGAGACGCTCTGGCGCATCCAGGACCGCTTCGAGGCAGTCGACCTCGGCGAGTGCTTCGGCTATCGCCTGCCGGCGAACCGCGTCGCGCGTCCGGCGATCCGGGAGACCGAGAGCTCCGGAGAGCTCACGGTCGAGCCGGGGCTCGCACGCGGCGCGGCGGCGGCGCCCCGCCCGGCAGCGCCGCGGGCGGACGCCACCGCGGTCGGCGCGCCGTCGGCGGCGGATCGCATCCTGACCGCGGTCGCGCACCTGGAGGCCGACCGCACCGCGGCGGCCGAGGCCGAAGTCGCGGCCGCGCTCGAGGCCGACCCCGCCGACCCCGGGGCGCACGTCGTCTCGGGCCTGCTCCACGACCTCGCGGGCCGGCTCGAGCCGGCCGCCGACGCTTTCCGCGCGGCGCTCTACCTCGAGCCGGGATTGTTCCAGGCGCGGCTGCTGCTCGCGGGGTGTCTGCGCCGGCTCGGCGAGACCGAGCTCGCGGAGCGCCAGTTCCGCGAGGTCCTGTCCGCCCTCGACCGCGGCGTGCCGCGCCGGCTGGCGGCCCTCGACGGCCGTCTGCTGCCCGACGTCGAGGAGGCGCGAAGGCGCGCCCGCGCCGCGCTCGAAGCCCGGCTACGCTGAGGCGCCGCGGCCGCGTTCGAGGCGGCGGCGCAGCAGCTCGTTCTCGAGGGCGATACCGACCTGCGAAGCCGCGACTTCGAGCAGCTCGACGTCCTTGGGCGCGCGTTCGACGTCGCCGTTGTCGGCGTAGACCAGCGCGATCACCCGCTCGGTCCCGGAGACCGGCAGCACCACGATGCGGTCGTTGGTCGGCGGCCCGAGGCTGGCGGCGAAGCCGCCCGGCAGGTCGGCCTGGCTGAAGCGGGTGGTCTGGACCTGCGAGGTGGCCAGGCAGGTCAGCAGAGCGCCGCTCGGCGCGATCTCGAGGCGGCGCACCGCGTTGGCGAGCGGCCGTCCGTCCGCCGCCGTGCCGAAGGCGCCGAGCACGGTCAACTTCTCGCGCTTGACCAGCAGCAGCACGGCGCGTTCGAACGACTCCGAGATGATCTGCATCAGGTTGAGCGCGACGGTGGCGCTCGCCAGCCCCGAGCGCAGCTCGCCCAGCATCCTCTGCAGCCGGCGGACGCTCGAGTCGACCTCGGGGCGGGGCTCCTGCGCGGCCGCGCCCTCCACCAGGCCTTCCGCCTCGTCGGTCAGCGCGCGCACCGCCGCGTCGACCAGCGTGTCGCGTTCGTGCTCGACGCCCGGCCGGCTCTTTTCGTCGAAGATGCGGGCGGCTTCGAGCAGCACGACGTTGCCCGCCAGCTTCTCTTCGCCGACCAGCTCTGCAGTTTCGACGCCGATGTCGTCGACCGGGCGGATCTCGTCGATGGCGAAGTCGAAGCTGCCGCGCTCCCACGCCAGAACCCGTTCGACGGCGCGCTCGAGCTGCTGCTTGACGACCTCCTGCAGGACCTTCGGATCGAGCTTGCCGGCCTCGACCAGCAGCGAGCCGAGCGAGCGCCGCGTGCCGCCGGCGGTCTGATCGGTCATCGCCTCGCGCAGGGTCTCGGCGTCGACGTGCCGGCCCTCGAGCAGCAACTCGCCCAAGCGCGGCGCGCCCGGCGCCTGCGCGGTGATCAGCGTACCCTCGTAGAAGCCGAAGCGCGCCCGATCGCCGTCGCGCTCGAGCTCGAGCGTGCCGGTGCGTTTGCCGATCGAGATGAACTGCAGGACATCGGCGACCGCGACGTCCTCGAGGCTCCCGGAGATCGCCATCGCGCCGACTCTACGGGATCCGGGGGTCCCGGTTCACTTCAGGTGGCTCTCGAACAGGCGCAGGATGCGCCGGTATTCGTCGGTCCACGAGGCCGGCTCGACGAAGGCGTGGGGCTCGACGGGGTAGATCGCGGTCTCGAACCACTCGGTCTTGCCCAGCTCGATCAGGCGCTGGACCAGCCGGACGGTGTCCTGGAAGACGACGTTGTCGTCGACCACCCCGTGGCAGATCAGCAGCGGCCGCGCCAGGCCCTCGGCGTACTCGATCGGCGAGCTCGCGCGGTAGGCCTCCGGGTCGACCTCGGGGCTGTTGAGGATGTTCGAGGTGTAGCCGTGGTTGTAGTGCGCCCAGTCGGAGACCGGGCGCAACGCCGCGCCGGCCGCGAACAGCTCGGGCCGGCGGAACATCGCCATGAAGGTCAGGAAGCCGCCGTAGGAGCCGCCGTAGACGCCCACCCGCGCCGGGTCGACCGCCTGCGTCGTGGCCAGCCAGGCGACGCCGTCGGCCAGGTCCTCGACCTCGGGGGTGCCCATCTGACGGTAGATCGCCGTGCGCCAGGCGCGGCCGTAGCCGGCGGAGGCCCGGTAGTCGAGATCGAGCACGACGAAGCCGCGCTGCGCCAGGATGGTGTGGAACATGAACTCGCGGTAATAGCCCGACCAGCCGTGGTGGGCGTTCTGCAGGTACCCGGCGCCGTGCACGAAGACCACCGCCGGCCAGCGCCGCTCCGGGCTCCACTGCGCCGGCTTGTAGAGCCGCGCCCGGATCACGCCGGCACCGTGGCTCGACGGCACGTCGACCACCGTCGGAATCGTCCACGCCTCGGCGCGGAACTCGGCCGACGAGGTCTCGGTGAGCCGGCGCGGCGCGGCGCCCGCGCGGGCGTCCTGAACGTGGAGCTCGGGCGGCGCCGCGATCGTGGAGGCGGTCACCAGCAGGCGCTTCTCGTCGGGCGAAGGCACCGCCGAGGCCAGCCCCGAGAAGCTGGTCAGGCGGGTCATCTCGCCGTTCGCGGCGTCGACCCGGTAGAGCTCGACGATGCCCGGGTGCTCGCGGTTGGCCTCGACCAGGAAGCTCTTGCCGTCACGCGCCAGGCGCGGCGCGTCGAGCTCGAACTCGCCGGAGGTGAGCTGGCGGCGGGACCCGGCGAGCGGGCGCAGCCAGAGGTGCGACCAACCGCTCTCCTCCGACAAGTACCAGAGCGTCGCGCCGTCGCGCATCCAGCCGAGGTCGTTGAAGCTCCAGCCGATCCAGGCCGGGTCGTGGATCCGCTCGAGCGGGGCGAAGGCGGCCGTCGCCGCGTCGACGGCGCCGATCCAGCGGTCCTTGTTGTCGTAGGAGAAGAGCTGGACGGCGAGCTTCGAGGCGTCGTCGTTCCAGACCAGGTTCTCGATCGAGACGACGCGATCGGCGGGGGACTTCGCCTCGTCGTCGGGGGTCGCGGTCTTCGCGCGCAGCTCGGCGAGCGGGTCCTCCCCGAGGCCGGGCAGCGCGCCGTAGTCGACCTCTCGACGCTCGCCGGTGACGAGCTCCAGGATCAGCAGCTTCGGGCTCTCGGGCTTTCCGGTTCCGACCTTCGGGCGCACGTCGCGCACCTCGACGTAGCCGGACTCGTGGACGAACACCGCCATCTTGTCCGCGCGGCCGCCGTCGGCGCCCTGCTCGAGCTCCTCGGAGAGGTCGCGCGCCGGGCCGACCACCACGGCCAGCCGCGCGCCGTCCGGCGCCAGCGCGGCGGCGAGCACCGAGCGCTTCTCGCCGAGGTACCAAGGCTCCGGCGCGCAGGTCGGATCGGCGGCGCAGCGCCGTCGGCGCTCGGCGCGCACGGCCTGCTTGCGCTCGCGCCGCTCGGCGAGGACCCGCATCAGCCGCAGCTCGGCAGCGGCGACGTAGCCGTCGGGCTCCTTCTCTTCCGGATCGTCTGCCGTGCGCAGGTCGGCGAGCGTCGCGGTCGTGCCGGAGCCCAGGTCGTGGACGAAGAAGGCGTCGCCCGATCGCCAGGCGACCCGCCGGCCGCCCTCGAGCGGCATCGGGTCGGACTCGGTCGCGGTGGTGCGCGTCACCTGCCGCAGCGAGCGCGCCTTGCGGTCGTAGACCCAGACGTCGCCGTCGCGCAGGAAGGCCTTGAGCCGCCGGTCGCGCGACTCCACGGCGTCGGCCGCGGCGTCGACCTGCGCGCGCTCCTCGGGCGCGACCCGGCGGGCGCGTCCGCTGGCGACCTCGACGTGGTGGAGGTCGACGATGTCGGTGCCCGGGCGGCGCAGCTCGTAGTAGACCGTCCGACCGTCTTCCGACCAGGCCGGGCGCTCCGGCGAGGTGCCCACCCAGTCGCGCTGCATGATGGTCGCGACGTCGAGTCCGGCGGCGGCCGTCGGGAGGACGGCGAGCAGCATCGGCAGCAGGGTGCTTCGGCGCATGCGCCCCCCTTTCGGCGGGGCATCCTAGCTCGGACCGATCGCCGGCGCGGCGACGGATCCCGCCGCAGCGGTGCGAGAATCGGCGCGATGGTCACCACCCGCGAGCTCGCGCTGTCCGACGACCTGACCGGGGCGCTCAACCGGCGCTACCTGCGCGAGCTGTTCACCGACTCGTGGGACGAGATGGTCCGCACGCGGGGGCGGGTCGGCCTGCTGCTGCTCGATCTCGACTCCTTCAAGCCGGTCAACGACCGCTACGGCCACCTGGTGGGCGACGCGGTGCTGCGCGCGGTCGCCGCGCGCCTGCGCGCCTCGTTCCGCGACGGCGACAAGCTGGTGCGCTACGGCGGCGACGAATTCGTGGTGGTGCTGCCCGGCGCCGGTCCCGAAGAGGCCCTGTCGCTCGCCGAGCGCGCGCGCAGCGCGCTCGAAACGGGCGAGTGGATCGACCCCGCCAACGGCCAGCCGATCCCGCACCGCGTGACCTTCTCGATCGGCGTCGGCACCACGCCCGAGGACGGCCGCACCGGCGACGAGGTGCTGGCCCAGGCCGATCGCCGTCTCTACGACGAGAAGGCCGCGCGCCGCGCGGTCCGGCGGCGGCGCCGCCGGAGCGTCTGGATCGTCGCCGCCGCGGTGCTCGGGAGTGCGTCGGCGCTCGCGATCTGGCGTTTCTCGCCGTCGCGCCCCGCCGCGCCCGAGGTGGGTGCCGAGCGACCGGCGCCGCTGGTGGTGCCGACCGTCGCCGCGGCCGAAGTCGAGGGGCTGCGCACGGAGGTCGAGCGACTGACGCGGCTGCTGGCGGAGGAGTCGCGCAGCGCCGCCGAGCGCGAGGACTACGAGCGGCGGATTCGCGAGCTCGAGACCCGTCTGGCCAGTGCTGCGGCCGCGGACGCCAACGAGCCCGGAGAGCCGGCGGCCCTCGCGCCCACGGTGCCGGCGCCGTCGCCGCTGCCCGTCGACGTGGCGGTACCGGCGCCGGTCGCCGCCGGCGAACGGCGCGGACCGGAGGCCGCGGCCGCCTCCGAGCGTCCCGCTCCGGCGCCGCTGCGCGCGCCCGTGGTGCGCCCGCCGCAGCTGCTGCGCCACGCGCCGCCGGAGTATCCGCCGCTGGCGCTGCGACGCCGCGTCGAAGCGACCATCGAGTTGCGGGTCGCGGTCGACGCCGAGGGACGGGTGACCGCGGTCGAGCCGATCGGGGCGGCGCGGGGTCTGGGGTTCGACGAGGCGGCGCGCCGGGCCGCGCTGTCGGCGGTCTACCGGCCGGGGACCCGCGACGGCGTGCCGACCGCGATGCAGACCACGCTCGAGATCCGCTTCGTGGTCGATCGCGGCACGCGCCGCTGACGCGGAGCGATCAGAGCACCGCGCCGAGCTCGCCGGGGACGATCGAGCGGCACTTCGGACAGACCAGCAGGCGGCCGCTGCGCGGCAGCGACGACATGAAGCTGACCCGCGCGCGATAGAGCCGCACGACGAACAGGCGATCGATCTCCTGGCGACAGGTCGGGCAGTCGACCGGGTGCTCGAGGCCGTAGACCGCGGCCGGCTCGGACTTCCAGCCGCGCGGGGTCTCGGGTTCGCTTCGATCGCCGGACATCGGCGCGGATCCTAGCCCGGATCGCACGCCGTTTCCGGATCGCCGCGCCGGGAATCAGCCTTCCCAGTCCCAGAACAGCTCGGCGTTGGTCGGTGCCTCGCCGTCCTCCGCGGGCTCCTCTTCGGTCGGCACCGCCGACAGGCCGCGCTCGACGCGCGCGACCACCGCGGCCTGCTCCTCGAGGTCGATCGTCTCGCGCTCCCAGTGCTCGTCGCTGCCGAAGTGCGGCCAGTTGCGCGGAAAGATCGGGTCGTGCCAGCGGCGGGCGAGCCAGGCGGCGTAGTGGACCAGGCGCAGGCCGCGCAGCGGCTCGATCAGCCGGAGCTCGGAGCGGTCGAAGACGCGGAACGCCTCGTAGCCCTCGAGCATCTCCTCGAGCAGCGCGTCGCTGTCGCGACCCCGGCCGGGCAGCGCCAGCCAGAGATCCTGGACCGCCGGTCCGATCATGGCGTCGTCGAAGTCGAGCAGGCGCAACTGCCCGTCGCGCTCGAGCACGTTGCCGAGGTGCAGGTCGCCGTGGACGCGCAGGGTGGTGACGCCCGCGGCGAGCCGGTCGTAGGCGTCGGCGATGGCGGTGGCGGCATCGGTGTAACGGCGCGCGAGGCGCGCCGGGACCTTCCTGGCCGCGAGCAGCCAGTCGAGGTCGTCGCGCAGGTAGGCGCGGCTGGTCAGCGGCAGGCGGTCGGCGTCGCGCCGGCGCGCGCCGACCACGTGCAGGCGGCCGACCAGCGCGCCGAGGCGTCGCGCGGTCGCGGCGGAGAGCTCGTCGGGAGCGCGGCCGCCCTTGCGGTCGAACACCGCGTAGAGGATGTCGTCGATCGCGGCGAGCGAGGAGCCGTCCGGGAACGGCCGCGCCGGGCAGACCGGGATCTCCTCGGCGTCGGCCTCGGCGAGGAAGCGGTGCTCCTCGAGGATCTGGGCGCGCGTCCAGCGCCCCGGGCGGTAGAACTTGGCGACGACGCGGGTCCGGTCGGCGAGCTCGACCTCGTAGACCCGGTTCTCGAACGAGTTGAGCGGATAGCAGAGCGGCCGCACCGCGAGCCCCGCGGCTTCGACCGCGTCGAGCACCCTCTCGGGCGTCAACCCGAGGAACAGATCGTCCGCCGACCCCGTCACCCCCGCATCGTACCGAGTTTCAGGGACAGGCAACTCCAAGGGACAGGCAAGGAAACCGAGAGCGACGAAGTGCGGAGACGATCCTGGAGGCGACCGTCGATGGGCGATGTAAATACAATGCCTCGAATCACTTCGAAGCGAAACGAACGGGCGGGCTCGCGCCGCAGCGACCACCGAATCCGGGCGGGGCGGGAATTCCTGCCTGTCCCCTTTCGGTGAGTTTTCCTGCCTGTCCCCGAATCTCAGAGGGCTTTGAGGACGAGGAAGGTGACGTCGTCGGCGGGGGAGCGGTCGGGGCTCCAGTCGGCGACGGACGCTTCGAGGCCGGAGACGATGGCGCGGGCGTCGCCGGTCGCGAGCTCGGCGAAGCGCGCCGCCAGGCGCTCGTAGCCGAACGGCTCGCCGGCGGCATTGGGCAACTCGGGCAGGCCGTCCGAGACGAACAGCACGGCGTCGCCCGCCGCCAGGTCGACCGTCGCCTCCGCGTACGGGAAGTCGGCGCGCGCGCCGAGCGGCGTGCCGGCGAGCGCGATCTCGGACACCGCGCCGCGCGCCGCCGCGTGGTGGAGCGCCGGCGGCATGCCGGCCGCCGAGAGCAACAGCCGCCGCCCTTCGAGGCTCGCTACCGAGAGCGCCATCGCGCGGCGCACCAGCCCCATGCGGTGCACGGCGGCGTTGGCGGCGCGCAGGAAGGCGGCGGGAGCGACCTCCGCGGCGCCGCCCGCGAACAGCCCCTTGACCGCGGTCACCATCGTTCCGGCGGCCGCGCCGTGGCCGGTCGCGTCGCCGACCGCGAGGATCAACCGGCCGTCGCGCGCCTCAAGGAAGTCGTAGTAGTCGCCGCCGACCTCGGTGGCGGTGGTCATCGAGACCGCGACGTCGAAGCCGTCACGCCGTGGCAGCTCGCGCGGCAGCAGCGACAGCTGGAAGTCGCGGGCCTCCTCGAGCTCGCGCCGGCGCCGCTCGTTCTCGGCGGCGAGCAGGCGGCGGGAGATCTCCTCCTCCTTGCGCAGCCGCTCCTGCTCGATCAACCGGTCCTGGTTCTCGGCGAGCTGCTCGGCCATGCGGTTGAAGGTCGCGGCCAGGCGGCCGAGCTCGTCCTTGGAGGTCACCGGCACGCGCGCCGCGAGGTCGCCGGCGGCGATGCGCGAAGCGCCGTCCTCGAGCCGGCGGACGTTGCGCACCAGCCGGCCCGAGACCGGCACCATGCCGACCAGCGCCAGTCCGACCAGCGCCATGCCGAAGGTGAAGTTGCGCGCCGTGGCGCGCTTGAGCTCCGCCATCGGCCGCGACAGCGGCCGCGCGATGCCGTAGCGGAACGCGGTCGCGGGATCCTGCCGCGCGACCACGATCCAGTCGCCGTCGGAAGCCTTGCCCGGCCCGCCGTCGCCGCGGCGCAGCGCCTCGAGCGCGGGCAGGTCGCGCAGGCGTCCGGCGTCCTCGGAATCGGCGACGTAGAGCTGGTCGTCGGCGTCGAGCGCGAACGGAATCTCGCCGCGATCGCGGTCGGTCTGCGACAGCACGGTGCGCAGCAACTCGGTCGCCTTGACCTTGGCCTGGATCTGGCCGAGCACGCGGTCGCCGGACTCGACGTCGCAGGTGAACCCGCCGGGAATCGGACCCTTCTCGCCGTCGCCGTTGAAGGCGTACTTCCAGCGCACCACGTCGCCGGTTCCGGCCTTCGGCGCCGGCGCCGGGTCGACGGTCCCGACCGGTGCGCCGGAGGCGAGCTTCTCGAGCTCGCGGATCGCGATCTCCTGCGCGCGGATCGCGACCTCGATGCCCGCCGCGTCGGCGCCGGCCGAGCGCGCGGCCGCCGCCTCGCGCACGCTCTTCGAGATCTGCTCGCGCACCTTGGCGAGCTCGCGCCGGATCTCTGCGCGCTGGGCCTCCGAGAGATGAGTCGCCCTGCGGTGCGCCGTCGTCGCGGTGCCGAACGTGAACTCGACGGCCGGCCGGGGCGGCGCCGGGGGCTCCGGTGCGGCCACGGGGGCGGGCGCGCTCGCCGGCGGAGGCGCCGCCGTCGGCGCGACCGGCGCGGGCGCCGGCACGGGTCCGGGGACGAAGGAGAACCCCTCGACGAACTCGAGGGCGGGACCGAGGTCGGCGATCGCCGCTTCGATGCGCGGATCCGGCTCTGCCGCGGGCGCCGCCCACGCTTCGACCGGCACGCGCGCGAGCACGCGGATGCCGCGATCGAGGTCCCGGGTGACGCTCTCGACCCGGGTCGCCAGGTCGCGCGCCAGCTCGCCGGCCTCGGCCTCGGCGGCGCGCCGCAGCGCCGCGCTCGAGGAGGAATAGGAGTAGAGCGCGAAGCCGCCCAGCGGCAGGGCCGAGAGCAGCAGGAAGGCGAGGGCGAGCCGGAGCCGGAGCGACATGGGTGTGCGGGGGCGCGGAGCCCCTCGGCAACGTTATACGACCGCCGGCGAGGAAGGTTCGCCCGCGCGGAGAGCGGGTCAGGCCGGGTCGAGGACCAACCAGGCCGCGGCGCCGCCGCTGCCGAGGGAGGTGACCAGGGTGCGCCGCGCGGTGTCGGAGAGCGACGTCCGCAGCGGCTCGATGCCGAGCTCGGGATCGCTCTGCGAGAAACCCGCCGTCACGGGGACGACCTCGCCCGCCGCCGCGAGCAGCGCCGCCGCGAGGAAGCCGCCGCCGCCTTCGCCGGTCACTCCCTTGGGCGCGGCGAGCGGTGGCGGGCTTGCGCCGAAGAGCGCGGTGAGCAGGTTCGCCTCGAGCCGGTCGCCGCGCCGCGCGCCGGAAGCGCCCGAGACCACCCGCTCGATCGAGTCGAGCCCGATGCCGGCGCGCTCGAGCCCGCGCGCGAGGGTGGCGGCGAGCCCGGCGGCGCCCTGCCCCCAGTCCCACGCCGGCGCGGTCGGGTCGAAGCCGCGCACCACGGCCGCGATCCGCGCGCGCCGCCGAGCCCCCCGCGCGCGCGCGGGCTCGTCGGCTTCGAGCACCAGCGCCGCGGCGCCTTCGGCGAGCAGGAAGCCGTCGCGGCGAAGATCGAACGGACGGGCGCGCTCGACGCCGTCATCGCCCGGCTGCGCCAGCGCGCGGAAGCGGTCGAGGACGGCGTGCAGCAGCGGCGTGGCCTCCTCGACCACGATCACCAGCGCGCGCTCGGCGGCACCGGTGGCCACCGCGCGCACCCCCTCGGCGAGCGCCAGCAGATCGCTCGCCTCGCGCTGGGTGACGGCGAGGTTGGGGCCGCGCGCGCCGAGCGTGAGCGCGACCTGCGCCGCCGGCGCGCTCGCCACCGACTCGGTGAACGCCGCGGGCGAGGCGAGCTCCGGGCTCTGGCGCAGCAGCTGGACGAGCAGCTGCTCGGTGACGGTGGCCGGCCCCCAGTTGGTGCCGGCGACGACCGCCGTGCGGCCGTGCGCGGCGGCGTCGAGCCCGTCGAGCCCGGCGTCGATCAGGGCGAGGCGCGCCGCGGCGAGCGCGTAACGCGCCGGCGGGCTCGATCGCCGCAGCTGCGCGGCCGGGACCAGGCCGGAGAAGTCGAGGGGACCGACCGCCAGCGCGGTGCGCGCGCCGTGGGACCGGTGGTAGCCCTTCGCACGGTCGACCGCGACCGGCGCGGCCTCGCCCCGCCGCAGCCGATCGACGAGCGCGTCGAGCGCGACCCCCCAGGGACCCACCGCGCCGAGACCGGTGATCGCGACCGCCCTCACCGGATCGCCTCGGGGTGGAGCAGCACGCAGGCGCCGTTGGCGCCGCCGAAGGCGAGGTTGGTCGACAGCGCGCGCCGCGCGGCGGGCAGGGCGCGCGGCGCACCGACCACCAGGTCGACGCCGAGCTCGAGGTCGACCGTCCCCTCGCCGGGGGTCGGATGCACGAGGCCGCGCTCGAGACAGAGGACGGTCACCAGGGCCTCGACCGCGCCGGCGGCGCCCAGGAAGTGGCCGACGCAGGCCTTGGTCGAGGTCGCCGGCAGCCGCGCCGCGCGTGCGCCGAACAGGCGCGCGATCATCTTCGCCTCCGCGGCGTCGTTGGCCGGCGTGCCGGTGCCGTGGAGATTGACGAAGTCGATCGCGTCGGCGGCGATCCCGCCGTCGGCGAGCGCCGCCTCGACCGCGAGCGTGATGCCGAGTCCGCCGGGATCGGGCGCGGTCATGTGGTGCGCATCGCACGAGGCGCCGGCGCCGGCGAGCCAGGCGAGCGGCCGTGCGCCGCGCCGCTCGGCGTGCGCGCGCGACTCGAGCACCAGCACCGCGGCGCCCTCGCCGATCGACATTCCCAGGCGCTCGCGCCGGAACGGCCGGCACGGCAGCGCGTCCACCGCGCGCAGCGAGTTGAAGCCGCCGAAGGTCAGCCGGCAGAGCGCGTCGGCGCCGCCGGCCAGAGCGACGTCGATCTCGCCCGAGCGCAGTGCTTCGAGCGCCGAACCGAGCGCGATCGTCGCCGAGGCGCACGCGGTGGCGATCGACTCGACCGGACCGGTGACGCCGTGCGCGCGCGCCACCGCGTCGCCCGGTCCGCACGGCTGCTGCGAGGCGAGCCACGACACCGGCGAGCGGCGCGGCTCGCGGGTCAGGCGGTCGAAGAACTGCTCCGACTCGAACATGCCGCCGGTCGAGCCCCCGAAGAAGAGCCCCGCCGCGATCTCGTCGAGTCGGGCCGGCAGTCCGGCGCCGCCGAGCGCCTCCGCGGCGGCGTCGAGCGCGAAGCGGTCGGCGAGCGACGGGGCGCCGAAGTGGCGACCGGCGGGGGCGGTCGCCTCCGCCGGCACTTCGGCGGCGACGTGGGTGCGGTAGGCCGAGTGATCGAAGCGGCGGAAGTCGCCGATCGACGTGCGGCCGGCGACGACGCCGGCCCAGAGCGCTTCGACGCCGCGTCCGAATCCGGAGACGGCGCCGAGACCGGTGATCGCGACCGCTTCGCCGCTCACCGCGCGGTCCCACCGGGCGAGGCGGCCCCGGCGGCCAGTCGCGGCGCCAGCCACTCGGCGAGCGCGCGCGGGCTCGAGAAGGTCTCGCCGCCGATCTCCTCCGAGGGAATCGCCACGCCCAGCTCGCGCTCGAGCGCGACCACCAGCTCGAGCGCGTCGACCGAGTCGAGCCCCAGCCGCGACGAGAACAGCGGCTCGTCGTCGGCGATCGACTCGGGCGAGAGCCCCTCGAGCTTCAGGCTCTCGACCACCAGCCGCTTGAGCCGGGGCAACAGCTCCTCGGGCGTCATCCGCGCTCCGGCAGATCGAGCCCCGGGTAGCCGGCGGCGGCGTCGCGTCGAGCGAGCACCTCGCCGAACTTCAGCCGGCGCTGGGCGGCGACCGCGAGGAAGAACAGCTCGAGCAGCATCTTCGTCTTGAGCGATACGCGCCACTGGCCGGCGAGGATGGTCACCACCGCCCGGAAGATGGCCTGCGGCGGCTCGGGCGAAAAGAACAGGTCGCGGAACCAGGGTGTGTAGAAACCGAGCACGAAGCGCCGGAAGATCGCGAAGCGCCGGCGCTGGACGCGGTCGAAGCCGCGGAAGCGGCGCGCCGAGAGATCGCCCGCGGTGAGCGCGGCGTCGAGCTCGCGACCGGCTTCGATGCCGCTCTCGAGCGCGATCGAGACGCCGCTCGAAAAGACCGGATCGAGGAACGAGCCGGCGTCGCCGGCCAACAGCCAGCGGTCTCCCGCGTATGCGCGCGCGCCGTAGGAATAGTCCTTCTCGACCCGCACCGGCCAGGCGCGGCGCGCGCTCGCCATCAGCGCGGCGACCGCCGGTGTGTCGCCGACGCAGGCCTCGAGCATCGCCTCCGGCGACCCCTTCTCGAGCCGGTCGTAGAGCCCGCGCGGCAGCACCACGCCGACGCTCGTCAAACGGCCGTCGATCGGGATCAGCCAGAACCAGCCGGCGTCCGCGCGGGCGACGATGCGGATGTCGCCGGGCCGGTCGTCGGGCAGCTGCGGCACCCCTTCGAAGTGGGAGTAGATCGCGACATTGGCGAGGAGCGGCTCGTCGACGCGCAGGTCGAGCTGGCGCGAGAGCAGGCCGGCGCGGCCGGTGGCGTCGACGACGGCGCGGGCGCGCACGGTCTCGGCGGCGCCGTCGGGGCCGGCGACGTGGAGGCGAACGCCGTCGGCCTCGAGTTCGACCGTGGTCACCCGCCGGCGCTCGCGCACCTCGGCCCCCGAGTCGCGAGCGTGATCGAGCAGGATCTGGTCGAGCTTCTCGCGGCAGACCTGCCAGGTCTGCGGCTTCGGCACTTCGCGCGAGTTGGCGAAGTTGACGTCGCGCCCCGAGGCCCCCTCGTGGGTCAGCAGGCGTGCCCCCCACTTGACCGGGAAGTCGGCCGCGCGCACCTTGTCGGTCACCCCGAGCGCGTCGAAGGCCGGATGGGCGGCGGCGAGCAGCGACTCGCCGATGTGGAAGCGGGGGAAGGCCTCGCGCTCGAGCAGGATCACGCGGCGCCCGCACCGGGCCAGGGTGATGGCGGCGGCGGCTCCCGCCGGACCGCCGCCGGCCACGGCGACGTCGGCATCGAAACGGGTCTCGGGGGTCGTCAAGGGGCTCGGCGGATCCGCTCGGTCGGACCGGTCGCCAGTATACTTCCCGGCCGCCCACCATGACCTCCGACCCGCTCCTCGCCGCCTTCGCGGCGCTCGCCGAACGCCGCGCCGGTGCGCCGCTCGTCGCCTCGCCGTCGCGCGCGTGGAGCGTCGGCGACGTCGACCGCGCCGCGCGCGAGCTCGCGGTACGTCTCCTCGGGGACAGCTTCGGACCCGGGGACGCCCTGGGGCTCGCCGCCGCGCCCGGTCCCGCGTTCCTCGCCGGCCTGCTCGCGGTGCGCCGGATCGGCGCGGTGCCGGTGCTGTGCGACAGCGCGCGGCCGACCCCCGACCGGTTGGCGACCCTCGACCGGCTCGGCGTGGTCGGCTTCCTCGCCTCGGCGATGGGCTGGCCGGACGCCGCCGCCGACTGGGACCTCGACCGCCGCGTGCCGGAGCGGCGGCTCGACGCCGATCCGGCCTGGGGCGCGATCAAGCTGACCTCGGGCTCGACCGGCGAGCCGCGCGGCATCGCGGTACCGGGCGACGCGGTCCTCGCCGACGACGAGCAGCTCGCGACCTCGATGGGCCTGGTCGCCGAAGATCGCCTGCTCGCCGCGGTCCCCTTCTCGCATTCTTACGGCTTCTCGAGCCTGGTGCTGCCGGCACTGGTGCGCGGCTCGACGCTGCTGGTCGCCGACGAGCGCTCGCCGCTGGCGCCGCTGGCGGTGGCCCGCGAGCTTGGCGCCACGTTCTTTCCGACGGTGCCGGCGTGGATCGCCGCGCTGGTCAAGCTCTCGGCGCTCCCGCCGTGGCCGGAGTCGATCCGCCGCGTGATCGCCGCCGGCGCGCCGCTCGCGCCCGAGGTGGCGGCGCGTTTCCGCGAGCGCTTCGGCCAGCCGGTGCACATCTTCTACGGTGCCTCGGAGTGCGGCGGCATCGCCTACGACCGCGAAGGCGACGCCGCCGAGCGCAGTTCGGTGGGCACCGCGGTCGACGGCGTGACGCTCGCGATCGACCCGGAGACGGGACGACTCGAAGTCCGCTCGCGCGCGGTCGCTGCGACCTACCTCCCGGACGCCGCCCCCGAGCTCGCGGACGGCCGCTTTCGCACCGGCGACCTGGCCGAGCTCGACGCCGCGACCGGCGAAGTCCGCCTCCTCGGCCGCGCCGACGACCTGGTGATCGTGCGCGGCAGGAACGTCGACCCCCACGAAGTCGAGCGCGTGCTGAAGACGATGCCCGGCGTCGAGGACGCCTGCGTCCTCGGCGTCGCCGGCCCCGACGGCCCCCACTCGGTCCTACGCGCCGTCGTCGCCGCCCCCACCGGCGCCCTCGCCTACGACCAGGTCGTCGCCTACTGCCGTGCCCACCTCGCCGAGCACAAGGTGCCAAGGAGCGTCATCCTCGTCCCCGACCTCCCCCGCACCGACCGCGGCAAGGTCGACAGAGCCGCACTGGCTGCCCTGGCGGGGTAGGAGAGCCGGCTCCGCGCGCGGCGCCGTTGGGATCGGGACTCCTTCCGAGGGGAGGTCGAGAGCCGAGAGCCGAGAGCCGAGCGCTGGGCCGGATCGAGCGCGGATCGGGTTCGCTTCGAAATGCCGTTTGTTTTCATCAGTTCGGTGGACGAAGGCACCGACAGAGAGGGGCACCTCGACGGACCGCCCCCGGTGGGATAAAGTCGTCCGTCCTTTAGCTTGTAGTTCGTCTTCTTCGAGTCGTGGCCGGGCGGAACTGCGAGGTTCGCGGTGTGCGCTTCCGTCCTCTACGAACGAGGGCATGGTGGCAAGGACGGGGAGAGTCTCGAAGCGGCGAGGGTCGTCCGGGACGCTGCGCTACGGCGCGGCGCGGGTGGCCGTCGGCCTGGTGATCACGGCGTCGCCGCTGGCGGCGATCGCCGATGCTCCGGGCGCCGCTCCCGCGCCGCCGGCAACTGAGGAATCGGAGCGCACGTCTCGCGATCCGGGCGAACCGCCGGCCGGGGCGACCGCGCCCGACCTCCTCTCTTCCGGATCCGCTCCACTCGAGGCGCTCCAGTCCTGGTATCTGGTCGCCTGCGATCCGGCGACCGGAGCGGCCGTCGTCGGACGCACCGGCGGCGACCTCCGAGTGGTGCGACCGGGCGACCAGATCGAGGCCCTCGAAGTCGTCGGTCTGCGCTCGGACCGCGTGCTGCTCCGTCCCTCGCAAGGTGCCCGAGGTCTCGAGGAGATCCGCGAAGTCTGGTTGCTGCGCGCGGAGCGAGCCGGCGAGCCCAGGCTGCGCGTCCTCCGCACCCGCGACGAGAGTCTGACGGCCGCGCGAGGAGCCCTTCCGGTACAGACCGAAGCGCCCGCGCCGAAAGGCGCCCGCACGGTGCGCCGCCCAGCCCCTGACGGGAAGCCGAGATGAACTTCCGGCGCGTCTCGGTCGCGCTCGTCGCTGCGCTGGTCGCCGCGTTCGGTGCCGGCGCGGATCCGGTCGCCGCCGAGGCATCTTGCGTCGTGATCGCCGATGGGCAGCGTTCTCCCTCGCGAGCGCCGCAGGCACCGGAGGCGCTCGTCGTTCCGATCGAGGATCGCGGCGGCGTTTCGGTGTTCGAGGTGCTCGGCGACTACGACCGTTCGTTCGGCGACGGAGAGCCCAACTTCGGTGCCCGGATGGACGTCGCGCGGGCCTTCTACGAGGAGCACGGCGACGACTACGACTTCCTCCTGGTCGCGACCGACTTCGAGTTCGACACCGACGGGGCGACCGCGATGGCCTGGTTGGTTCGCAACGACGTTCAGGGGATCAACCTTCCGGCCTACGACCTCAGCGACGATTTCGGCAGCGCCGGCCGGTTGCGCAACTACGTCGATCTGGCTGCCCTGTCACGCTACGCGCTCGATCCGCTGGATCCGGGCTTCGAGCTCCTGCTGGTCGCGGCGACCCACGAGATCCTGCACACCTGGGGGACACGACTCCGGTTTCGCCTCCCGGACGGCTCACTTTCGGGCGCGTTGACGACCGGGGAGAGCCACTGGAGCTATCTGTACGACTCGCAAGGGTCGGTGCTCTACGGCAACGACTGGCGCGACGATGGCAACGGCAGCTTCACCTCGCTCGCCGTCGACAAGGTCTGGGGGCCGCTCGACCTCTACCTCGCCGGGTTCGCAGGACCCGACGAGATCCCACCCCTGCTGCTGATCGACAACCCCACGATCGAACCGCAGCGGCGTGGCCAGCCAGGGGAGACCATTCAGGGTGGCGCGGTGACGGTGACGATCGACGACATCGTCGCGGCCGAGGGACCGCGCGTTCCCGCCGCCGGGGAGAGTCCGGATCGATTCCGCGCCGCGGTGCTCTACCTGGTGCGCCCGGGCGCGACGCCGAGCGACGCGGAGCTGCTGGCGCTCGAGCGGTTCCGGCGCGCGCTCGAGATCCGCTTTGCGATCCTGACGGGCGGTCGCGCGAGCCTCGAAGTGACGCTCGCGCCGCCGGGAGGTTCGGGGGGAGGGGGACCCGGGCCCGTCGACCCGGGAGATCCTCGAGGCGGATCCGCGAGCCTCCCGGACGCGCTCGCCTGGCTGCGCTCGCGACAGGGGTCCGACGGCTCCTGGCAAGACAAGCCCGAGACGAGCACGCGCGATACGGCGGTCGCGGCGAGCGTCCTGACCGAGCTCGACTCGCTGTTCGTGCGGGGCGCAGAGGCCGCGGACTGGCTCGAGCTCGAGGTGCCGCCGAGCAGCGACTACGCAGCGCGGACGCTCGCTGCACTCGGGCGCCTCCAGCCGAACACGTCGAACTCCGCGCTGACCAGCGCCCTGCTGGCGCGACAGAACTCCGATGGCGGCTGGGGTGCGGGGGCGCGCTACGGGAGTGATCCGATCGACACGGCGATGGCGATCGAAGCGCTCCGTTCGAGCGGCCTCGCGAGCTCTCATCCTGCCCTGGTCCGCGCGGGCAACTGGCTCGTCGACGCCCAGAACCCGGACGGCGGCTGGGGGGCGGCCGCGGACGGTGCGAGCCGCATCGCCCCGACGACCGCGGCGCTCGCCGCCCTGGTCGCGCTCGACCGCGTTTCGGCGCCGGGTCCGGACGCGCTCTCCTGGATCGCCGGACGTCAGAACCCGGATGGCGGCTTCGGCGACAGCCCGAGCACGGCGCACGACACGGCACAGGTCGTCGACACGATCCGGGCTCTCGACGAGGCCGGCGAGGTCGACCTGGCCGCCGCGGTCGCCTATCTCGACGGACGGCAGACGATCGAGGGAAGCTGGGAGGGCAGCGTCTACACGACCGCACGAGTCGCCGCCACGCTGAGTCAGGCCCGCTTCCCGGACCTGGCGTTCGCCGGGGCGCTCGCCGCCGAGCCCGCGGCGCCGGTCGTCGGCGAGCTCGTGCAGCTGACGATCCCGGTCCGCAACGCGGGCGCGCTCGCCGCGCCCGCGTCGGTGCTGCGGCTCTTCGACGGGGACCCGGACTCCGGCGGGCAACCGATCGGCCCCGACGTCGAGCTCTCCGAGCTCGCGACCCTCGCTTCGACGACGCTGGCGATCGCATGGGATACCACCGGGCTCGACCCGGGAACGCACGTGGTTCACGTGATCCTGGATGCGGACGAAGCGATCGAGGAGGCGAGCGAGAGCAACAACCGCGCGACGCTGCCGGTCGAGATCGATCCCGCGCCGGTGGAGGCGGACCTCTCGGTGCGAGCGGACGAGATCTCCTTCCTGCCGCCGCACCCGGCGGTGCTTCCGGTCGAGGTCGCGATCGTCGCGACGGTCCGCAACCTGGGCTCGACCGACGTCCCCGAAGCGTTGATCCGGCTCCATCGCGGCGAGGGCGCCGGCGGCGAGGTGCTCGGCGAACAGACGATCGCTCTGCCGGCGCGCGCGTCCGCGCCGGTGAGCTTCTTCGACACGCTGGACGAGCCCGGCTCCTTCGCCTTCACGCTGGTTCTCGATCCGGACGCGGTGGTGGTCGAAGCCGACGAGGACAACAACCAGGCGAGCGCGACGGTGACCACCTCGCCGGCGATCGATCTCGAGGTGACGGGAGCCGACCTCACGCTGCTCGACGGCCCGGCCCATCCCGGCGCCGATGTCCGGTTCCAGGTCGGGATGCGCAACCGGGGCACGGTCGGTGGCGGCTCCTTCACCGCCGCCTTCGCGGTGACCGACGGGACGACGACCCGCGAGCTGCCGGAGGTGATCCTCCAGATCGAGCCCGGGCAGAGCGCGGAGCGCACCGTCGTCTGGCGCGTCGACCTCGAGGGAGACCTGCAGTTCGTCGCGACGCTCGATCCGGACGACCTTGTTCCCGAGGGCGACGAGACCAACAACTCGGCGTCGCTGGCCTTCCCGTCGACGCCGCTGGCGGTGCCCAACCTCGCCGTGGCTTCGGGAGACTTCGCGGTTTCGCCGCTGCCGGGACGCGAGGGCTCGCCGCTCGAGCTCTCGATCGAGGTGCGCAACAACGGCGGCGCCACGACCGGCGAGACGCGGGTGGCCTTCTACGATGGTCCACCGTCGTCGGGCATCGAGATCGCTGCGGCGACGCTGCCGCCGATCGTCGCGGGCGGATCGACAGAGGTCGCGGCGGTCTGGACCGAGGTGCCGGACGCCGGCGATCGTGTGATCCACGCGATGGTCGATCCCGAGGGGCTGGTCGCGGAGCACACGGAGTCCGACAACTCGACGTTCCAGATCGTCGAAGTCCATTCCCTTCCGGATCTGGCGATCAGCGCGGGAAGCCTCTCGCTCGATCCGGCCTTCCCGGTGCCGGGCGAACCGGTGACCTTGAGCGTACAGGTCGCAAACCTCGGCGAGCAGGACGCGGCTCCGGTCGCGGTCCGGGCCTTCCTCGGCGATCCGGGCGCTGGTGGCGTCCTGCTCGCCGACTCGACGCTGGACCCGGTCTCCGGCCAGGCCAGCGGCATCGCGACTCTCGGGTGGACCTTCGATCAGCCGACGGGCCAGGCCGCGATCTTCGTCGTCGTCGACGCCGACGAGGTGCTGATCGAGGGCGACGAGGCCAACAACTCGGCCGGCATCCAGGTCACGGTGCAGGACGACGACTCCTACGTCAGCGCTCCCTTCTTCTCGCCCAACGGCGACGGAGTCCTCGACTCGACCACCTTCGCGTTCCGGGTGGGCGCTCCCGTAGAGCTCGCCGTCGAAATCCGCGACGTTCGCGATCGCCTGGTCCGGCGCGAGACGAATCCCGCGTGGAGCGGCGGCGAAGGCAGCTTCGAGTGGGATGGCACCGACGCGGACGGAGACGTCGCCCGCGACGGGGAGTACCGCCTGACGGTCGTCGACGCGGGCTCGGGCGAGCGGCTCGGTGCGGCGCGCGCCACGCTCGATACCGATCGGACTTCGCTCTTCCACGCCTTGGGCACCCCGTACGAGTGGGTCGAGAACGCGACCTGCGAGCTGCCGCCGATCCGCGACGCTCGGCCGACGAGCGACGCCAGGACCGCGTTCGTCGTTGTCGACGGGAACCCGACCTATCCCTCCGGGATCTATCGCGTCGCCACCGAGGAGAGCGCGATCACCCAGGTCGTCACCGAAGCGCAACTCGGCCAGCAGCTGCCGGCGTGCCCGCGTGACTTGATCGAGACCTCGCTGCGCGTTTCGCCCGACGGCTCGCGGATCGCCTTCGCCACCTGGCGCGGCTCGCCCTGCACGTCTCGGCGGGAGACCTGGTTCTCGGACGCCGCCGGGACCCAACTCGCACGGCTCCCCCAGTCGACCTCGACGGCGCCGTTCCCGATCGGATTTCATGGCAACAGCGACCGACTGCTCGTCGAGGGCGAGGACGGCACGCTGGTGACCGTCCCGATCGCAGACCCCTCGCTCGCGCACTCGATCTTCCCGGATGCGAGCTCGCTCTGGTTTGCCTACGAATACGAGCCCTACATCTTCTCGCCGGACCGATCGCGGCTGGTTCTCTTCGTCGATGGTGCGTCGGCGGGCGCCGAAGCCTGGCTCGTCGACCTCGGAGAAGAATCGAGCCGCCTGCTGGTCGCTCTGGAGAGCGGCACCGGCAATGATTGGTGGAACGCGGCCTGGAGCTTCGACGGGACGCGGATCGTCGTCCTCGATCCCGAGCCCGGCCGCCTGCACGTCTTCGGCCGCGACGGCGAGCCGATCGGAAACTACCTGGTCGAGACCGAACCGCCCGAGCCAAGTGCCGTCGTCAATTCCAGGCAGTTGTCCCGCGCCCGGACTTCGCCGCGCGAGGTCGCGCTGGCGATCGAGTGGTCGCTACCCGAAGACCTCCGGATCGGCGAGCTCGTGGTGGTCGATCTGGCGAGCGGCGAGGCCCGCCACGTGGCGTGGACCGAACCGTCGTCGGGGGGAGGTGGCGGCGGATCGCTCGCCGGGATGGGAGAGGGCGACGCGCCGCCGCTCCAGGTCGGACACGAGCCGATCTGGGCGCCGTTCGACCGCGCGCTCCTCTGGGGCTCCACCGACCGGTTCTGGTACGGGGAGTCGCTCGTCGGTGTCGAGCTCGACGAGGACGCGCGGCGGACGTCGCTGTTTCCCGGCTACGAGGTGTTCGAGGTTCCGACGTTCAGCGCCGACGGCCGAGCGCTCTTCTTCGAATCGTGGGGACCGGCCGATCCCGAGGTCGACCCGTGCACGAACCCGGAGGATGGCCTCGACTACTTCGCGTTCCGATCGCTGCTGAACCTTGGCACCGAGCTTCGGGCTCGGCGCTCGCCCAACGGACCCGGATTCCTGCTCGAGGGCAGCGCCGCCGACCGCAACTTCCTCCGCTACCGGATCGAGTACGCCCCGGCGACCGAGCCGGGGAGCTGGACGCCGGTCGCTCCCGCCTCGACCACGGAGGTCTTCGACGCGGCCTTCCTGACCTGGGTGCCGCCCGCGCCCGGCGCCTACGACGTGCGCCTGTCGGTCGAGGACCGCGCCGGCAACCGCCGCACCGACCGGCAGCACGTCTTCGCGACCGACACGCCCTCGGTGACCGACTTCTGGGTCTCGCCTACGGTCTTCTCGCCCAACGGCGACGGCATCCTCGAGACGACGACGATCCACTATCGGGCGCTCGAGCCGCTCCACGTCGACACTCGGATCTACGATGACCGCGACGTGCTGGTGCGCACGTTCGCACGGAGCCACTCACAGCCGGAGGAGGAGTCGATCGAGTGGGACGGCCGTGACGAGAGCGGTGTCCACGTTCGCGACGGCGTCTACCGGATCGAGCTCCAGGACCTCGAGCAGTTCGTGGAGGTGGACCGGACGGCGCCGGAGGTCTCCCTGTCCTGGTCGAACGGCGGGCTGGTCTGCCTCGATCCGGGTCGCCTGCCGAACGACCGGCACGCGGCCTGGAGCTTCGGCCTCCTCGCCGGCGCCCTCGATCCTCCGCACGACCCGCCCGGCGTCGAGCTCGAGGTGGGGGTCGGCGCGAACCCCGCGACCTGGCTCGACGCGCTCCTGTCGCCGGGTGAGGTTCCGGCACCCGAGTGCGCACCCAACTGCCCCGGGATCTCGGTCTCCGACTACGTGAACCGGCGCTATCGCGCGCGCGCCACCGACGCGGCGGGCAACGAGCGCGTCGAGCTGCTGGAGCTCGCGGAGGAAGAGCTGGCGATCGGTGCCGTCAAGCTGCAACTCCAGGATCCGGTCTCCGGCCTGCCGACCGGGTGGGAGCTCGTGGGCTGCACGGCCGCTCCGGTCGAGGTGCTCTCGGAGGGGTTCCTCCGCTTCGAAGTCGGCGAGACGGCGCGAGCGGTGCTCGCCCAGGTCTACGTGCAGTATCGGGCGCCCGGCGCTCCGGTCTGGAGCGAGACCGCCAACGCGGGGATCTTCGAAGTCGGAGCGCTCGACGTCGCCGGCGCCGTTCCCGACCGCTACTTCGACGTGGCGTGGGACCCGGAGCCGATCCTCGGCGCCGGCAATGTCGAGCTCCGGCTGCGCGCCATCGACAGCCAGGGAGCGGAGCACCTGTCCGGAACCGTCAGCGTTCAGGTGCGGCGGCGCATCTCGACGAGATTCCGGGTGGCGGACGTCGCACCGCTCGGCGACGAGCCCCCCGAGCCGGGCGACCTGCTCGAGCAGGCGCTCGCCGCCGGCGCGATCGAGCCCGGTCTGGGACTCTTCGTGATCGTCCGGCTCGAGAGCGCGACCCCGCCGGAGTCGGTGGCCGCCTACCTCGAGAGCGACGACGATCCGCGGTACTCCGAGTGGCGCCGCTTCGACCCGGTCTTCGTTCTGCCGGCCGGCGACGTACGCGAGTACCTGTTCGTCATCGAGGACTGGCAGCTCTGCAGCGGCTACCGGGCCTATGGCACGGCGCGACTTGGCGGAGGCCTCGAGCTCGTCACCGCCGTCGAGACGACCGAGACTTCGTGTTTCGCCGCTTCCCTCCAATTGGAGCCGGAGCGGGCCGAGGTCTGCGGCGAGCCGGCGCCCGGTCGGATCCGCGCTCGAGCCGGATCCCGGCTCCACTCGGGGTCGCCCCCGCCCTCGCTCCAGCTTCTGACTCTCGCGCGACGCCTGCCCGACGGGTCGGAGGATCTGCTCGGCAGTTTCAATCAGCCGGTACCGGGCGAGCTCTACGACTTCGAGATCGCGATGGCCGAACTGCCCGAGGGCGAGCATCGATTCGTGGCTCGGGTCACGAGCGTTGACGGCGACACGATGGAGTCCGAGCGGCTCGGTGTCGTCGACCGCACGCCACCGGTTCTGGAGATCACGAACCCGCTCGAGGGACAGCAGCTCTGCTCGTCGGAGATCGAGATCCGGCCCGGAGTCTTCCGACGCGGCTTCGAGATCGTCGGAACGGTGGATGAAGCCTGGATCGAAGGTTCCGGCGGCTACTCCCCCCGGCTCAGCTTCGACACGGATCCGGAGCCGCGTTCCTGGTCGAATCGGGAAGGCATGGACTTCCTGTCCACGGAGTCGCCCCGGCCGTTCCGAAGCGTCGTCGACCCCGGCGTCGCCGGCGAGGTGACGGTGCGCGCCGCCGTCTGGGATCGCGGAGGCAATCTCATCTGCGGTCAGCGCCGCTTCGTCGCGGACGCCGCCGTCGGCGGCGTGGCCGGAGTCTCCGACGATCTGATCTCGCCCGACGGCGACGGCGTCCTCGACGAGACCGTCGGCACTTTCGTCGCTACGCAACCCGTGACGCTGGACGTCGACGTCCATCCGGCGGTGTTCGACACGACTCTCGGCCGCTGGCGGGTGGTCGGACCGCGGGTGCGGCGGCTCGTCGACGACATCCCGGTCTCCGACACGCGGCAGTTCGTCTGGCGCGGCGAGGACGATGCGCTGGCTCTGGTTCCGGACTACGACTACGGACTCGTCGTCACCGCGGTCGACGGCTGCGGCAACGAGTGGAGTCGCGTCCTCCACGTCCGGGTCGATGCGACGCCGCCGGTCGCCCAGATCGTCTCGCCCGCGCCCGGCGATCCGTTGCCGATGCTGGTGCCCATCGCGGGGATCGCGACCGACCTCAACTTCCTGGAGTGGCGGCTCGAGTTCGGCGTCGGAGCGGATCCGACGACCTGGATCGAGGTCGCTACGGACGACCTCCAGAAGCATCCGCCCTCGGAGCCGTTCGGAACCTGGAACACTTACGGTCTCTCCGGCGAGCACACGCTGCGCTTGCGGGCGACCGACCGGGGGGGGCTGCGCAACGAGCATCGCGTGACCTACGACCTCACCGGTCCGGAGCGTCTGTTCTCCGACCTGACGGCGCTGCCGCCGCTGTTCTCGCCCAACGGCGACGAGCGGCGCGAGTCGACAACCGCGCGCGTGATCGTCGAGCTCGAGTCGCGGCTCACCGTCGAGATCCGCACCGAGACCGACACGCTCGTGCGCCGCCTGGCGCTCGCGCAGCTCGCGGCGCCGGGCGCGTCGACGTTCCTCTGGGACGGCGCGGATACCGGCGCGAACGCGGCTCCGGACGGTCGCTACCGCGTGCGCGTCCTCGCCGAGCTCGAGGCCAACCCGGCGATCACCCAGGACGAGGAGATCCTGGTCGAGCTCGACCGCACGCCCCCCGCGGTCACGGTGGAGCGACCCGCCGACGGCTACGTCACGGGCGAGGGCCAGGTCGTCGGATCGATCGCAGACGAGCGCCTGGTCTCCTGGTCGGTCGCCCTCGCCTCCGATCCCGTCGACCCGGTCTGGACCGACCTCGCGAGCGGCTCGGCGGCGCAGTCGAGCGCACCGCTCGGCAGCCTGGAGGGGCTCGCCGAGGGCGACTACGCCTTGCGCGTACGGGCCGCTGACGCTGGCGAGATCCAGGTCGAGCAGATCGTGCCGTTCGTCGTCGACAACACGCCTCCCGTCGTCGACCTGCTCGCGCCCGCGAACGGCGACCTGCTCGGTGCCGCCGGCGGCGCGGTCGCGATCCGCGGGGCGGTCGCCGAAGAGCACCTCGCCGAGTGGCGCGTCGAGCTGGGCGCGGGTACCGCGCCGACGACCTGGATTCCGCTCGTTTCGGGCGCCGATCTGCCCGCCGGCGAGACCCTGCTCGACTGGCTGCCGACCGGCGTCGCGGATGGTCTCTACACCCTGAGGCTGATCGCCGAGGATCGCGCGGGCCAGTCGGCGGTCGATTCCGTCCAGCTGACGATCGACAACCTCGGACCGCAGGTCGCGATCGACTCGCCCGCCGCCGGCGCGTGGGTGCGCGAGCCGGCGCCGATCCTCGGTACGGCGGCGGACGCGCATCTCGAGAGCTACACGCTGGCGGTGGCGCCGGCGGGCACCGAGGCCTTCACGCCGATCGGCGGCGGCGCTTCATCGATCGTCGGTGGCCAGCTCCACCTCTGGGCGGCGCTGCCCTCGGACGGCGACTACCGCCTGCGTCTCGCCGCGATCGACCTCGCCGGCAACGCCGCCTCGACCGAGGTCGCGCTGAGCGTCGACACCCACCCGCCGGGTCCGACCACCCTGACGGCGACGCTCGAGAACGGCTCCGACGCGCGCCTCGAGTGGAGCCCGAGCCCCGAGCCGGACGTGATCGGCTACGTCGTCGATCGCGACGGCGCGCGGCTGACGCCCGCGCCGGTCCCGGCGCCGACGCTTCTCGATGCCGCGCTCGCCGAGGGCAGCCACGCCTACGTGGTTCGCGCCGTCGACGCGGCCGGCTGGGAGGGTGCGCCCTCGAACGTAGCGACCGTGGTGGTCGATGTCACGCCTCCGACGGTGGCGATCTCCGCGCCGTCCGACGCCACGACGGTCTCGGGCGTGGTGGTGATCTCGGGTACGGCCTACAGCGTCGACGACTTCCGCGAGTACCGCCTGACCGTGCGAGCGGAGCCGGGAGGCGAGCCCGCGCTCCTGCGTCGGTCGCCGGTCCCGGTGGTCGCCGCGGCGATCCACGAGTGGTCGACCGCGGGGCTCCCGGAGGGGGCCTCCTACCGCCTGCGGCTCGAGGGCGAGGACCTCGCGGGCAACGTCGCGGTGTCGGAGGTCGTGGTCACCGTCGACAACGTCGCGCCCGCGCCGCCCACGGGTCTCACCGCGACGGTCGTCGGCGGTACCGGCGACGTCCAGGCCGCCTGGAACGCCAACGCCGAGGCCGACCTGCTCGGCTACCTGCTCTACCGGGACGGCGTGCTGGTCAACGCGCCCGGCGGCGTCGAAGGCGACCTGCGCCGTTACGCGCTGTCCGAGACCAGCTATCTCGACGCCGGGCGGCCCGACGGGACGTTCTCCTACCTGGTGGCGGCGATCGACCAGGCTGGCAATGTCAGCGGTCCGTCGGCTCCGGCGGAGGTCACGATCGACCGGCACCCACCGCGCGCGGAGATCGTCGTCCCGGTCGACGGCGCCCGCTTCGAAGAGCCGCTCTTCGTCCGCGCCGAGAGCGACGACGAGGACGTCGCGAGCGTCGTCTTCGAATGGCGGGTCGCGGGCAGCGGCACCTGGGCGGCGTTCGGCTCGACCGACGTTCAGCCGCCCTGGGAGACCACCTTCGATCCGCTCGCCTTCGAGCCCGATCTCGAGCACGGCGACTTCGAGCTGCGGGCCGTGGCAACCGACGACAACGGTGCCACCGACCCGGCCGCGCCCGCGATTCTCGTGACTTACGCGGACCTGACGCCACCGTCGGCGCCGCTCGACCTCGTCGCGGCTGTCGACGGCGGGGACGTGACGCTCGACTGGAGCGCGAGCCCGGAGTCCGACGTCATCGGGTACCACGTCGATCGCGCCGGTGCGGACGGGACGTCGGAACGCCTGACGGCGACGCCGGTGGCGACACCTGGATATCTCGACGAGGCCCTCGCCGACGGACCCTACGAGTACGCGGTGATCGCCGTCGACGATTCCGACAACGAATCCGAGCCCTCGGCCCCGGCGCCGGCGCGGGTGGCGACTCCCCGGCTGACGCAACCGTACACTCCGACGCGCCAGCCGGTCGCGGCGCTTTCCGGCGTGAGCGCCTACCTCGGAACCGCGGCGGGCGAGATCGCCTCCGGAACCGGAACCGCTCCGATTCCACCGGTCGGCACCGATTCCGACGGCGGTTTCGTCTGGAGCGACCTGCCGCTGGCGGACGGCGTCAACACCTTGACGGTCCGGGTTACCGACCCCGCGGGGAACCGCACGCGCGACGCCGCCGTGGACGTCACGGTCGGCGCGCCGCCCACGGCGCCCGCGAGCGTCGTCGCGTCGCCGGGCGCCGGAGCGAATGAAGTGGTCGTGACTTGGGACGCGAATCCCGAGCCGGACGTCGTCGGCTACCGCCCTTGGCGGGACGGCTCGTCGGTTCTCGCGCCGGCGACGATCGCCGACGCGACGGCCAGCGCGTCGACCGAGTCCTTCCCCCCGGGCTCGGCCGAGATGGCGATCGACGGTGACGGCGCGACCTACTGGGCGCCTTGGGTCGACGAGTCCGAAGTGCTCGCGGGTCAGTCACTGGAAGTCACCTGGCCGGAAACGCGCTTCGTCGCTCGCGTCGAGATCGACTGGCTCGCGACCTCCGAGCTCCAGTTCGCGCCCACAGATTTCGACCTCGAGGCGGAGTTCGGCGGGGTCTGGGTGCCACTTGCGACTTGGCGGGGCAACACGGACCCGCAGCAGCACTGGCTCGCCTCGGATCTCTATCCGACGGATCGACTCCGAGTCGTCCTCTGGGCGTCGCCGCTCGACGGCGCCCACACTCAACCCGTCCGCCTCGCCGAGCTGCGAGCCGTCCACCAGCCGATCCTCGCCGCCACGACCTTGACCGAGACCGTTCCGGACGGAGTCCACGAGTACCGCGTCAGCGCGCTCACGACGCTCGGCTTCGAGAGCGCGCTCTCGGAGCCGGCGACGATCGGCGTCGGCGACACCACGCCTCCGGAACCGGTGGTGCTCGCGGCAGAGGTCACCGGCAGCGACGTCGCCCTGAGCTGGACCGCTAGCCCGTCGCCGGACGTCGAGCGCTACGAGGTCTGGCGCGACGGCACGAACATCGGTGAGCGCACCGACCTGGGGAATCGCACCTGGCTCGACGCGGGGCTGCCCAACGGCACCTACCTGTATGTTGTCGTCGCCGTCGATGGGGCAGGTCACTCGAGCCCGCCGTCGAACGCCGTCGAAGCGCTGGTGGCGGTCGAGCTGCCCGCGCCTCCGACCGATCTGTTCGTCACCCCGGTCGCCGGCGGCGGCGCCCTCGATCTCGCCTGGCAGCCGCCCTCGGGGCCGGCGCCGTCGGGCTACCGCGTGCACCGGGCCGAGGTCGCCGGCGGGCCTTACTCTCCGGTCGCCGACGCTCCGGCGCCGGCCCATCGCGACGGTGGCCTCGTCGACGGCTCGACCTACTACTACGTCGTCTCCGCGCTCGACGCCGCGGGCAACGAGAGCTCCGCGTCGAACGAGGCGAGCGGAACACCGACGGACGAGCTGCCGCCGCCGGCGCCCGTACTGACCTTCCCCGCCTTCGCCGGGGCGCCGCGGATCACCCTCCGCTCGCCGATCCCGGTCGCGGGTTTCGCGGCCGAGGGTGCCGAGATCGAGCTGCGGCGCAACGCCGTTTACGCCGGCGAGGCGGTGGCCGCGAGCGAGTTCGCGGTCGAGTCACTGGCGGACGTCGTCTGGACGGCGGCGCGCCTCTCGCCGGACGGCCGCTGGCTCTGGGTGGAGGACGACTTCGGCGCCGCCTACGTCCGCCGTCTGGACGGTCCAGAGGTGGTCGATCTGCCGGAGGGCAACGGTCGCGTGCGCTGGTCCGCGGATGGCGGTTCCGCTTACGTGGTGGACGGCGCCGCGGTGCGCCGCTTCGACGTGGCCGACGAAGCTCTCGAAGTCGTCGCCGCCTTGGACGAAGCGAGGATCGCCGCGCCGTCGCCGTCGGGGGACCGACTCGCGGTCGTCGCGCTGCGTGCCGGTCAGAGCGGCGTCTGGGTGCTCGATCTCGACAGCGGCGACTGGACCCTGACGGTAGCGACCGCGACCCTCGACGATCTCGGCGAGGCGCTCGAGTGGTCGCCGGCCGGCACCCACCTCGCCTGGCTGCGCACGACCGGCGCGACGGAGATCGAGGTGGCCGAGATCGAGACCGGCCTCGTGGTCGCGACTCTGCCCGCCTCCGACGGCGCCCTCAGCTGGTCGCCGGACGGCGCGGCGCTGCTGTGGACGTCGAGCGCTTCGGGTAGCGACCAGGTCTGGCGCCACGACCTCGCGAGCGCGACCAGCGAAGCGGTGACCGCGGAGCCCGGAGAGCACGCGATGCCGCGCTGGGCGCCGCACGCCGCGAGCTTCGCCTGCGTGCGGGACGGCGGCGAGGTGCTCGAGGTCGATCTCGAGGACGGCGCGGCTCGTACCTGGCCGGTCGAGCTGTTCGCCGGCATCGAGCAGCTCGAATGGGTCGCGGGTGGCACCGCGCTCGTCGTCAGCGACCTCACTCCCAGCCGGATCGAGCCGCCGGGGCGCTTCGAAGTGCCGGGCGTGGCGCTCGCCGGCGGCGACAACCGCCTCGTCGCGATCGCGCGGGACCTCGCCGGCAACGCTTCGGTGCCGTCGGCGGAGACCCTCGTCCACCTGCGCGGCGAGGCGCTGCCGAACCTCGCCGTGCTCGGCCCGGAGCTGGTGGTTCTGCCCGCCGTACCGCTGGCGGGTGGGATGGCGCGGGTCACGGTGGTGGTGCGCAACCTGGGTGGCGCAGCCGCACCCGCGAGCGACCTGACCGCCGCCGTGAGCGGCCCGCAGGGCTTCGTCGCGGTGCTGGCGGAGGGACTCGCGGTCCCGCCGCTGCCGCCCGGAGGCTCGGCGGTCTTCGGCTTCGATCTGTCGCTCCCCTCCGTCGCCGGCAGCTACCTGGCGGCGGCGGCCGTCGATGCGGCGGGAGTGGTCGTCGAGGCGAACGAGGACGACAACGCGGCCGAGCGCGCCTTCCTGGTGGCCGCCGACGGAACGCCCCTGCTCGAACTCGCGACCGACCGCACGACCTATGGCGAGGACGACACGGTCGAGCTCACGGCGGCTTTGTTCAACGCCGGATCGACCTTCGACGGGTGGATCGAGATCGCGATCGAGGACGCGAACGGCTTCGAGCTGGCCGAACTCGAACCGGAGGCGGTGATCGGCCTCGAGCACGGCGCGACGCTGGAAGTCGAGAGAACGTGGTCGACGGAAGGGGTCTTCGCCGGCCTCTACCAGGCGCGCGCGAGGCTGTTCGATCTGGACGGGGCCGAGATCGCCCAGACCACCGCGCCCTTCGAGATCGGGGAGGTCTTCTATCTCTCCGTGATCGCGGCGAGCGAGCGTCCGTGGTACACGATCGGTGAGAGCGCGCCGGTTTCGGGGCGGATCCGCTACGAGGCGGGCAACGCCCTCCTGTCGGGCGCAATCGCTCGGCTCGCGGTGATCGACCCGGACGGAGTCGCCGTCGCTCAGTGGCAGCAGCCCCTCGGCGACCTGTTGCCGGGCGCCGTCGCGTCGGTCGTCCGCACCTTTGCCACAGCGGGGGCCGAGCCGGGCGTTCACCGCGTCCGCGTCGAGGTCGAGCGGGGAGGCAGCGTCCTCGCGGTCGGCGAGGTCCCTTTCGAGTTGCGGACCGCGCCGGCAGCGCTGCTCGGCATGCTCGCGCTCTCCAATCCGCAGCCGGCGATCGGCGAGCCGTTGATCGCCGTCTACTCGGTGACCAACGCGGGCGGCGCCGACGCCTTCGCAGTGCCGATTCGAACTCGACTGATCGATCCGGCCACGGGAATCGAGCTGGCGCGCTCGGAGAGCGTGATCGATCTGCCGGCCGGCGCGACGCACGCCGGCAGCGCCCTCTTCGCCACCGACGAGCTCGGCCTGGCGCCGTACCTGGCGGTGCTGGAAGCGTACTGGGTCGATGGCGGTGCGCCCGCGTGGCTCGTCCTGGACGCCGAGGGATTCGCCACGGCCGACCGGACGCCGCCGCTGGCGACCCTGATCGTCCCCGCCCACTCGGGCCTGGTCGGCGCGCAGGCGCGGGCGCAGGCGACGGCGGTCGACCAGCACTCGACCGTGGTGTCGGTGGCCGTCGCGGTCGACGGCGGCGACTGGCAGCCGCTCGCGCTCGAGGAGGCGACGCTCGGCCTCTGGGGCGCCGCGCTCGCGCCGATGGCGGAAGGGAGCCACTCGGTCCGGCTGCGGGCCCGCGATGCCTGGGACAACGAAGCGCTGACCGCCGAGCATCCCTTCGAGGTCGACTTGACACCTCCGGTCATCGTCGTCGATGGCGTCGAGGAGGGCGGCATCTATCCGGAACCGGTCCTGCCCGTGATCACGGTCGAAGATCTGCACCCGGGCTGGTTCGTCGTCACGCTCGACGGCGCCTCGCTGCCCGCCGGCACACCGGTCGACCAGGAGGGTGCGCATACGCTCCGGGTCCTGGCAGAGGACGCCGCCGGCAACCGCGCCACCAGCGAGCTCCACTTCACGATCGAGGCGCTCCTGCCGGAGGCCTCGGTGACGGCGGCCGAGGTCGTCGAGGGCGACGCCACGGGCGGCGAGCTGTCGTTCGTGGTCACGCTCTCGCAGGCGGTCACGCGCCCGGTGAGCGTGACCTACCAGACCGTCGACGGAACGGCGACCGATGGCAGCGACTTCGTCGGAGCCGCCGGTATCCTGACGTTCGATCCCGGCGCGATCAACGGCGCGATTCCAGTCTCGGTCATCGGAGACCTCCTCGACGAGATCGACGAGACGCTGACGCTGGAGATCGGTTCGCCGCAGGGGGCGACGATCGGGCAGGCGACGGCGGTCGGTACGATCCTCGACGACGACCTGCCGGCGGTCGCGGTCGACGACGTGACGATCACCGAGGGCGACGCCGGCAGCCAGGACGCCGTCGTGACGCTGACGCTGTCGACCCCGGGACTCGAGGCGGTCGAGCTCGATGTCGCGACGGCCGACGGCAGCGCGACCGCGGGGCTCGACTACACGGCCGTCGCCGAAAGCGTGAGCTTCGCGCCGGGCGAGGTGAGCGCCACGGTCGCCGTCCCGGTGCTGGGCGACGTCTTGCTCGAGCCGGACCAGACCTTCACGCTCGAGCTCGGAACGCCGAGCTACGGCACCCTCGCCGACGCGACCGGGCTGGTGACGATCGTCGACGACGAGCTCTGTCCGGGGCCGGAGCTCCTCGTCAATCCCGGCGCCGAGTCTCCGCTGATCGACGGCGAGCTGGCCGGCTGGATCGAGGTCGTCGGCGGGCTCTGGCGGCCGCGCTGGCTCGAGCCGGTTCCGGTCGAGGGCGAGGCGAGCTTCTTCCCGGGCGCGGTCGCCACGGCGGAGCTGGTCCAGGAGATCGATCTCGCGCCGTACGCCTCGGCGATCGACGAGGGCGCGCAGGCGTTCCGGTTCTCGGGCCGTGTTTACAGCGCCGACGAGGCGATCCCCGACCTCGCCCGGATCGTCGTGGAGTACCGCGACGAGCCCGGCACGGTGCTCGATCTGTTCGATTCGGGAGCGCTCGCCAGTCCGGCAACCTGGAGCGTGATCGAGGACGAGCGCGCGGCTCCGGCGGGGACCCGCCGCATCCGCGTGCGACTGCTCGCCGAGCGTTTCACCGAACCCGACCTCGATGCCTACTTCGACGCGCTCTCGCTGGTGTCGCTGCGTGCAGCGGCGATCTCCGTCGGTGGCGTCGGCGTGACCGAGCCGGCGCCGGGCGAGACCGCGTGGGCGGAGTTCCCGGTGCTGCTGGCCTGCCCGACGGACCGGACCACCGCGGTCGAGTTCGTGACTCGCGATGGCGAGGCCGAGGCGGGGGCCGACTACGAGGCGGCGAGCGGGACGCTCGAAGTGCCGGCGACCGCGACCTCGGCGCAAGTCGCCGTCGAGGTCCTCGGCGACAAGCAGCTGGAGTCGCCCGAGACCTTCTTCCTCGACCTCGCCGCGGGCTCCGAGGAGGTCGTCGTCGGCGCCGAGGCCGTCGCGCGGATCGACGACGCCGGGTGTGCGACCGAGCCGCTCGGCCTGGCGAACGACTTCAACCTGTTCCTGTGGGGCGACCTGCTCCAGAGCCACGGCGACGTCGGTGGCCGGCTGGCGGCGGGTGGCGACGTCGATCTCGAGGCGGTCAGCGTCGGCGAGAGCCTTCCCGGCCGCGACGGCGCCGCGCTGGTCGCCGGCGACGGCCTGTCGTTCGCCGGCGGGCGGGTAATCCATGGCGACGCGATCTACGGCGACTGGGCCGCGGTCGAAGGCGTCGCGATCCCCGACGGCGTTCTGCGTTCGGGGGCTCCGATCGACTTCGAGGCCGAGCGCGCGGCGCTCGTCGCGCTCTCCGGGTCGCTCGCCACGCTCGCCGCGAACGGATCGACGACGTTGACGCCGCGCGGTGGCCTGCGGCTGGTCGGCGTCGATCCGACACTGAACGTCTTCGAGATCGACGCGGCGCAGCTTGCGGCCGCCACCAGCCTGATCCTGCGGGCGCCGGCGGGCTCGACCGCACTGGTCAACGTGGCCGGAACGCAGATCATCGCCGCCAGTTTTCCGATCGCGCTCGAGAACGTGCGATCCGACCACGTCCTCTTTAACTTCGCTGAGGCCGAGGACGTCGTCTTCGAAGAGCTGGTCTTCCGCGGCAGCGTCCTGGCGCCTTACGCCGTCCTCGGCTTCGTCGAAGCGGTCGTCGAGGGCACGGTCGTCGCGGAATCGCTGAAGCTCGACGGTCAGCTCGACCACGCGCCGTTCGCGGGCTGCCTGCCGCCGCCGGATCCGGTACCGAACTGCATCGAGGAGGGAGCGTGCGAGTGACGGGGAGGGGGTTGGCGTGGGCGCTGCTGTCGATCGCGGGATCGACGGCGCTCGCGAGCGCCGCCGCGGCGCAGGGCCACGACCCGCGCGAGGAGCGGTTCCTCGCCGGCTTCGCGCGCGGGGAGGAGGTTCGCGCCCTCGCCCGGGAGCTCGCCGCTCGTCCCCGGCCGGTGCGCGCGGCCGCCCGCGATCGCAGCGAGACGGCCGCGGGGCTCGAGCGGGCGGTGATCTCGCTGGAGCGTCTGTCGAGCCGATCGTCGCTCGACGCCGGCGACGCCGCGGCCGTCGCGACCGAAGTGCTCGCCTTCGACCTGCTCGCGCGGGAGCGTTTCGCGGACAACCGGCGGCGTCTGGCCGAAGCCGGCATCGGCGGCACAGTCGTCGCGCGTCTCGACGCCGCGGAGCGCCGCTACGAGGAGCGCTTCGCCCCCTTGCGCGCCGGGCTCGAGCGCTGGCTCGGCGACCTCGCCGAACCGCCGGCAGGGCGCGCCCGCGCCGCCGTTGCCGTCCCCGGCGCCGTCTTTCGCGGCCTCGCCACGCTCGGTGAAGGGGGGGAGGCGGATTCCGAGCCCCTGCTGCGCGCTCTCGCGCTGCCCTACCGCCCTCAGGAGCTCGCGGCGCGCACACCGGTCGTGGCGCCGGCCATCGAGCCGTCGTACCGGTTGCTGGTCCCACCCCTGCCGACGGCGGCCGACCTGGCGTCGACCCCGGAGGCTCCGCTCACCGCCGAGATCGTCGCGCAGGCCGCGGCGCTCGGCTACGACTACGTCCGCCTCTTCGAGTTCGTGCGCAACGAGATTGACACCGAGCGCTACGCCGGTTCGCTCAAGGGCGCCGAGGAGACGCTGCGCCAGCGGCGGGGCAACGACGTCGACCAGGCGAGCCTGCTGGTGGCGCTCCTGCGCGCGAGCGGCATGGCGTGCCGCTACGTCCGGGGGGCGATCGAGCAGCCGATCGCCGACCTCGCCGCCGAGTTCGGCACGGAGTCTCCGACGGCCATCGCCGCGCTGCTCGCCCGCTCGGGTGTGGCGGCTCGGCCGATCGTCCGCGGCGGCGCCGTCGCGGCGTTCGAGCTCGAGCACACCTGGATCTCGGCCTGGGCCCCGTACTCGAACTACCGTGGCTCGGTGGTCGACTTCTCGGGCCGGACCTGGATCCCGCTGGCTCCGGCGCTCGAAGGGCACGTCACGACCCCGTCGACGCGGGTGCTCGAGTCGATGGGCCTCGCGGTGGACGACGAGCTCGCGGCGTACCTCGCCGCGCCCCAGGACGAGGAACCGCTCTCGCGGGTGCGGCGCCAGGTCGAGGCCTGGCTCGTCGAGAACCGGCCGGACGAGAGCTACGTGGATCAGCTGGGAGCGCGTTCCGTCGTCCCGGAGCGGCTGAGCCACCTGCCGAGCTCGCTGCCGGTGCGCACCGTGGCGGTGACCGCGGAGTCGAGCGCGCTCGCTCCGGCCGACCGCCAGACGATCCGCTTCCGCGCCTTCGCGGGGACGGCTCCGGGCGAGCCGGTCGTGCTCGATCACGAGCTGCCGGTCGCCCGCCTGCTCGGGCGGCGGACGACGATCTCCTACATTCCGGCCAGCGTCGACGATCACCGGACCGTGATGCTGTTCGGCGGGCTCGGGCGGGTGCCGGCCTACCTCGTCGACGTGCGGCCCGTGCTTCGGATCGAAGGGCGCGAGGTCGCGGTCGGCCAGGCGATGCCGCTCGCGGTGCCCCACGACTTCGAGACGACGATCGCCGGCCCGTGGGGGAGCGAGCGGATCGAGCAGACCTTCGTCTCGGGTTCCTACCAGGCGCTCGCGGTCGGCGGGCCGCGCGCCGACGGTCGCGCCGACGACGGCGGCGACCCCTCCGACGCCGAGCAGCTCGCCGCGCGCCTGCTCTCCTCGCTCGCCTACCGCTTCGCCGAACGCTGGGACGTCGCGGAGCGCGAGCTCGCGGGCCTGCTCGACGTCGCCCTGGCGACGCCGCTGCCCTCGGTCGCGTTGGTCGCCAACGCGGTCGAGGTCACCCACCTCGCCGGCATCCCGGAAGGGCTCGAGTGGCAGGGGGTGACCCTCGACGCCGCCCTGCGTGCGACCGATCCGGTCGCGCGCGGCGGCGACGCCGAGGAGGCGATCGACTACCAGCGCTTCGCGGCGCTCCAGGGCTCGGCGCTCGAGCGCTTCGTGTTCGAGGACGAGTTCCTGGTCGGGGCAATCTCGGCCGACCACGGCCTCGGGCTCGCGCGCGCCGCCGGCATCCCGGTCGAGACGATCGACGCCGGCAACGTCGCCGCGATGCTCGCGCTGCTCGACCATCCGCCCGCGGTCGAGGCCGAGATCGAGCGCTGGGCGCTCGCCGGCGCCACGATCGAGGTGCCGCGCACCGCAGTCGCGCGCGACGCCTGGAGCGGCTCGGTCTTCCGCGTCGACGACCCCGCGACCGGCGCGGCCGGCTACTACCTTTCGGGCGGCCTCGCGGGCGGCGCGACTACGGCGGCACCGGAAGACTGGGTTCTGCAGTTCCTCGCCGAGGCGCTCGCCGCGCCCTACGACGGCGAGCCCAATCCCGACCCGATGTCGGCGGCGACGATCGTCAAGATCACGGCGACGGACGGCCAGTACGGGACGGTCGGTACGCTGCTCCCGGTCGAGCTCGCGGTCGAAGTCCGCGACGCCGCGGGACGGCCGGTTCGGGGTGCCGCGGTCACCTTCACGACCGGGCGCGACGACGGCCGCTTCGAGCCGCTCGAGGGGGAGCCGGGCGACGAAGTGACGGTGCTCACCGACCGGACCGGCGTCGCGGCGGTTCCCTTCCGACTCGGCACTGACACCTCGCTCGAACCGGTCTACCTGCTGCGCGACGACGGAGACGCCTATTCCACCCGCGCGCTGGCGCACGTCATCGACGCGGTCGTGGCGAGCTCCTCCGGAGCTATTCCGGTCGACGCGCCGATCGAGGCCTTCGGTTTCCCCGGACCACCGGCGACACTGCGGCGCACGGACAGTGACGAGACTTACTTCGTCGTGGACCGGGCCGCCTCCTGGGTCGACACGATGGTTTTCGTCGTCGAGGACTCCCACGGCAACCCGATCTCGAACATCGACGTCAGCGCGTCCTTCAGCGACATGTTCGAGGACGAGTCCTGCACCAACGCTCCATCCAGCCCTCAGCCGGGCGCGGTGTTCGATTCACGCGAATGCAGCTGGTTCCCGGGCGATCCGCTGGGCTGCGAGGTTGCAGAGTACACGGGAGCGACCTCCTCGTACGGCATCCCCATCGGAGTGGTGACGGGTAGCGCCTTCGCCGCCAGCTACACCTATTCGACATGGGCAGGGGGGTTCGATCCGCAGGTATTCGAGTACGGCGTCCTCTACACGCAGAGCAGTACGACAGGAGAATGTAGCCCGTGGCGCCGCGTCGACGTCGCGTCGTGGTGGCTGATCAACGAGCTCGGAGAGAACATCCAGGCGACGTCGCCGGGATCGACCTTTGGTCGGGCGATTCCGATGACCGTCGCGGCGTTCGTCCAGGCCGACGGCAACTTCCCGATGCCGGGCGGTGGAGGAGAAACCTATCCAGGCCAGTCGGGAGACGGGCAGTGGGCCGTGATCGAGGCCGCTCTGGAGCTCGAGGTCTCGAATGGAGGCTCGGCGACACCACCGATCCTCGTCGAGGGCCCGTCCTACGAGACGCAGCTCGCGACGGGTCCCGCCGTTGGATTCCACTCGCTGGAGGTTGAGGTCACCACGGACTTCTTCGGCATGCCGAGTGGGCCCGAGACCTTTGGTCCTTACCTCGTGAACGGCGTCTGGGCGCTCGACGCGGCGCTCGATCCAATTGCCGATCTCCCGATCGTTCTGACCGACGACGGCCGACTCGCGGAGGAGTTGGTTCTCTCGTATCGAATCCTGCCCGAGGACTACCGGGCCAGAACGGCCGAGATCGTCCTGCTCGAGGACGGCGACGAGATCGGCGTCGCCGCCGCGAGCCCCCGGTCCGGGGCAGGCCAGGCGACGGTGCAGCGCGGCTACGAGTTCGATCAGGCGCGCACCTACTCGGCACAGCTCGTCCTCAACCGGGGAACCGAGGCCGAGATGCGATCCTCCGAGCTACTGCTGCCATTCTCGCAGCGGCTCTTCTCGGAGCTCGATCGCCAGCTCTTCCTCGGTCAGGACATCGACCTGGTCAACGAACGGGTCTGCGAGCAACCCGCGAAGTTCCACTACCGTACGGGCTACGAGGCGAACGTCTCGCTCGTTTTTCGCGGTATCTATCGCGAGCTCGGAGGAGCGCCGCAGTACGACGGCAGTGAGATCACGCTGCTTGCCGGAGGCGTGGAGCCAGCCGGATCCCATGACCTGGACATCCTGACCTCCGACCTGCTGCCGGGCGAGTACGAGTGGGAGCTGCGGGGCGTTTCTACCGCTGACGGACACGTCGAGATCGAACGGGGTTTCGCGCGCTTCGAGCTCGTGACGCGAGATTCCCTGGCGGTCGGGCACGCGCTCGTCGGCGGCGTCGACGCCTTCGACGGCCACCTCGTGTTGTCGCGACAGGACGTCTCGATCCCGGCCCGCGGCATCGATCTCGAGTTCTCACGCACGTTCTCCTCGAGCGACGTGTACGACCCGGGTTCGCTGGGACCGGGCTGGTCGCACAACTGGCAGTCGTTCGTCACGGTGCTCCCTTGCGGCGACATCATGGTGGTGGGCGGCGAGGGCTCCGGAATGCGCTTCGCCGACGACGGCGAGGGCGGTTTGCGGCCGTTGCGCGGCTACCACGGCACGCTCCGCGCGAATTGGAGCACCCTGACCTTCGACTTCTTCGCCAAGGGCGGCCGGCGCTACCACTACGTCTACGACTACGACACCCGCTGGCGCCTCGCCTTCGTCGAAGACCCCAACGGCAATCGCGTGACGCTGGTCTACGAGCCGTCGAGCGGAGGCGAGAGTCCGTTCCGCCTGGCGGCCGTCGTCGACGACGCCGGCCGCCAGCTGACGTTCGCCTACCAACGCCGGAGCTTCGCGCAGTGGGTCGGCGAGGTTCTCGTCTCGGTGTCGGGTCCCGACGGCCTCCGGGTGACGTTCACCTACGATCCCGTGTGGGGAACCCTGATTCGTGCGGAGCGCGAGACCCACTCGGACGGCAGTCCGAGTCGGGTCGAGAGCTATCGCTGGGAGCTGCGGAATCCGTTCTGGGACGACCGCAAGGTCCTGGTGGAGGCGCGAGACGAGATCTCGGCGGCGGAGACGCTCTTCGAGTACCTGCCGGTCACCGTCGGAGCGGCGGGGGTGCTCGTCCAGCGGATCTCGATCGAGTCGATCACCAAGCCGCGGGGGGGAGTGAAGCAGTTCGCCTTCGACCTGGCCGGGCTCGAGGCGCGGGCCGAAGAGACCGAGACGGTCGTCACCGACGAGCGGGGCAAGGAGTGGCGCTACGTCCAGAACCGCTACGGTGCGACGATCCGGCAGATCGATCCCCTCGACCAGCTCACCGTCACCGAGTGGACACCCGACGACGTCCTGGTCACCGCCCGGACGGATGCGAACGGCGTCCGGACGGAATACGACTACGACGAGCATGGCAACCTGCTCTCCGAGTCGGTGGAGGTGATCGACGTCGACAACGGCGCGCACACCTACGTCGAGAGCCGCACGTACGTGCCGCCTTCGGAGTTCGAGCTGCCGATCAAGGACCGGCTAGCGACCCGGACCGACCGCAACGGCGCCACTACCACCTTCGAGTACGACGCGCGCGGCAATCTGCTCGCGGAGTCGGTCGTCGTCACCGACGTCGACGCCGGCGCCAGGACCCTGACGATCGGGCACGACTACTTCCCGAACGGCGATCGGGCGTCGACCACGGATCACCGCGGCTCGACCACGCGATTCCGATACGACGCCACCGGCAATCTCACCGAGGTCCACGACCCGCTGAACCACAAGACGGTCAGCGCCTTCGACGCACGCGGACGGATGGTCTCGCGGACCGACGCACGGTTCCACGCGACGACCTTCGAGTACGACGTCCTCGACCGGAGGGTGCGGACGGTTCACCCGCTCGTCGAGGGCGAGGCGACGCCCGCCGAGGAGCGGGTGGTCTACGACGACGCGTCGCGAACGCGCACGGACGTCGACGCCCGCAACCGCTCGACCGTGACGACGTTGGACCTCGAAGGCAACGTCGCGTCGATCGTGAACGCCGAGCAGGGGACGAAGATCCTCGACTACGACCTTGCCGGCAACAAGACGCTGGAGTCGACCTGGTTCGACCAGCAGACGCCGCGGCACGACACGATCTTCGACTACGACGACGCCGGCCGGCTCGAACGTCGTGACGAGCCTCACGGTCGCCGGACCGTCTACCAGTACGACGCTGTCGGCAACCTGCGGTTCGAGACGGTTTCGGACACGACCGACCCGGCCTTCGAGCCGCGCCTGACCGAGAAGGTCTACGACGCGCTGAACCGGGAGATCGCGGTGATTCGCGATCCGAGCGGTCTGGCGCAGCGGATCGAGAAGCTGCTCGACGGCAACGGCAACGTCGTCGCCTTGCGCGACCCGCTCGACCGGGAAACGCTCGTCGACTACGACGAGCTCGACCGCAGGATCCGGGAAACGCGGCCGGAGTGGCGGGCCGGCCAGGCAGCGGTCACGGAGTGGCTGTTCGTCGACCCGGACCGCCGCGAAGAGGAGCGGCGCTACAACCAGCGCGAGCTGCCGAACGGCACCTTCGAGTCGAACGACCAGGTCCGCAAGGTCCTCTACGACGAGCGCGGCCTGGTGCGGCGGCGCGAGGATGCCGAGGGGAAGGCCTGGACCTACGAGTACGATGCCGTGGGCAATCTCGTGCGCGAGGTCGATCGCCGCGGCGTGCTGGTCACCTCCGACTACGACGAGCGCAACCGCCGGATCCGGCGCACCGAGGTGCTCAACAAGTTCACGGTCCCGGCGCGCGACGTGGTCACCGAGTGGTCCCACGACGGCAACGGCAACGTGGTCGAGGAGCGGCTCCCGAACGGCAACGTCGTCACCCATGTCTACGACGGCCTGAATCGCCGCACGGAGAGCTCCGACGAGCTGGGCGCGCTGTCGACCGCCGACTACGACGCCCGGGGCAACGTCATCGGGGAAACCGACGCCAGCGGCAACGAGCTGACCCGCGAGTACGACGCGCTCGACCGACTGGTCGCCGAGCACCTGCCGGAGGACCGCGACTTCGCCTTCACCTACGACGTCGCCGGCAACCGTTTGACCCACGAGAACGCGCGGGGCTTCACGACCGAGTACGAGTACGACGCTCTCAATCGCCTGACGCGGACGATCGACCCGGCGCCGTTCGGCTACGACACGATCCTGTCCTGGGACCTGGCGGGCAACAAGAAGACCGAGCAGAACCGGCGCGACTTCGTCACGAGCTACGACTACGACGAGCTCGACCGCTTGGTCCGGATCGACGATCCGGCGGCGGTGGGGACGTTCCAGAGCTTCACCTACGACGCGATCGGCAACCGCCTGTCGGCGACGGACCGGCGGGGGATTCGGACCTCGTTCGCGTGGGACCGGGAGAACCGCCTCCTTTCGACGACGCGGTCGGGCATCACGCTCGAGTCGAACCAGTACGACGGCAACGGCAACCGGATCTTCACGACCGACGCCCGGGGCCACACGACCGGTTTCGAGTACGACGAGAGGAACCTGCTGAAGTCGGAGAACCGCCCGCTGGCGGCGATCACCCGCTTCGCGCTCGACGACCTCGGGGACCGCATCCGCCGCATCGACCCGGAGGGGCGGGTCACCGAGTGGAGCTACGACCTGCGCCGCCGTCAGCTGCGCGAGAAGCGCTTGATGGATCCGGGCAACTCCTCGGACGACGAGGAGCAAGCCTCCTGCTACGACGGCAACGGCAACCGGATCGCCCGCTTCGAGCCGGAGGCGTTCTCGGCGCTCGCCGGTGCCGAGCCGTGTGAGTCCCCCTTCCCCGGCGCCTTCCGCTACGGCTTCGACGCCGCCAACCGCCTGACCTCGGTCCGTGACCCGCTCGGCCACCTGACGAGCTACGGCTACGACCCGTCGGGCAACCGCACCTCCCAGACCGACGACAACTCGCACACGACGAGCTTCGAGTACGACGCGCTCGAGCGGCTGACCAGGAAGATCTACCCGCAAGTCGCCGGGGTCGCGGCCGAGGAGAGCTACGGCTACGACGCCAACGGCAACCGCACCGGCCTGACCGATCCGCTCGGCCAGGCCTTCTCCTGGCAGTACGACGCGCTCGACCGGGAGACGCTGGCGACCTACCCGCCGCCGACCCCGCCGCGGGGCGACGACCTCCAGTCGATCGCGACCGCCTACGACGGCAACGGCAACGTCGAGACGGTGACCGAGACCTATTCGGGCCCGTCGGGCACGCGGACGACGAGCCAGACCTGGGACGCCTTCGACCGGCTGCGGACGAAGACCGACCCGGAAGGGGAGCTCCTCACCTACGGCTACGACGCCGCGGGCAACCGCAATCGCCTCACGGACCCGGACGGCCGCACGACCCTCTACCAGCACGACGCTCTGAACCGGCTGCAGTCGGTGCTGCCACCGGGCACGGGCGCGACGCTCTACGAGTACCTCGGCAACTCGCTGCTGAAGCGGATCACCTACCCGAACGGTGCGACGGCCGCCTACGGCTACGACCGGGCGAACCGGGTGACCTCGATCGAGAACCGCCAGCACACCGCCCTGGTATCGAGCTACGTCTACGCCTACGACCGGAACGGCAACCGGACGAGCCAGGAAGAGACCAACGGCGGCGCCCCAGAGACGACCACCTACGTCTACGACGACGCCGACCGGCTGACCGAGGTCCACTACCCGGACGAGACGGTGGTCTACACCCTCGACGGTGTGGGCAATCGGCAGACCGAGGTCACGACCGACACCGGTACCGGCACGATCACCTCGAACAAGACCTACGGCTACAACGAGCGGGACTTCCTCCTCTCGGTGACGGACAGCGTCGAGCCGGCCAACAACACGAACTACGCCTACGACGTCAACGGCAACCAGATCGAGAAGACCGCGGTCCAGAGCGGTGTCATCAGCAGCTTCATCTACGACGTCCGAGACCAGCTGGTCGAGGTCTCGACCTCAACCGGCCTGCTCGAGACCTACGGCTACAGCTACGACGGCCTGAGAACGCGCAAGTCGGGCCCGGGCGGTCTCTTCCGGTTCGTCTACGACGAGCGGAGCCTGTTGCTCCAGACCGACCTCGCCGGGATCACGATCGCGAAGTACGAGTGGGGGCCGGATCGGCTCCTGAGCCTCGACCACGCGGTCGAAGGGCGGCAGTTCTACTTGTTCGACGGGCTGGGGAGCGTGGCGAGCCTGTCGAAGCCGGACGGAACGCTCCAGGCGCGGTTCCGGTGGGATGCGTGGGGGAACCTACGAAGCCAGGCCGGGGACAGCTTCAACCTTTTCGGCTTTACCGGGCACCAGCGGGACGAGGAGACCGGGCTCTACTACTTCGGAGCGCGGTTCTACGACCCGGAGCTCGGGAGGTTCCTGAACGAGGATCCGTTCGGCGGCGTCCTGGAGACGCCGCCAAGCTTGCATCGATTCCTCTACGCCAACGCGAGTCCGGTTCGATTCACCGATCCTCTGGGCCTTTACAGCTGGGAAGAGCTCGGTCGTGATCTGCAGTTCGTGCAGGACGTGGCCGTGGGCACCCTCGTTGGGATGTACGACCCACGGAACGCCGGTAAGAACCTTCAGCGAGGGGTGGGGGGGGCTGTCGGTACAGCCAAGATGTTGGGCGGCACGGCCGTAGGCCTGTTGTCGCTCGCGGCCGACAACGCCTCCGGCATGGCGCTACCAGGGGCGTTCGAGCGAAACGCGGGGCGTGCGGAAGCTCTGGCGGACTTCATCAGCCATCCGGTCGACACGATCGTCGACGCTCATGCGGTGGCGATCCAGAAGATCGAAGCCCACGAGGCAAAGGGCGAGTACTTCCAATCCGGGATGGTCGGTGGAGAGATCGGATCCGCCGACGCGCTGGCCGTCGCAGGTGGCATCGAAGGGGCGGGCGCTCTCGCGCGCGGTGCGGGTCGCCTGACCACCCGAGCGCTCTCCGTCGACTTCGCCGGAATCGAGGCCGGCTTCAGTGAGGCGGTTGCGCCGCTCGGAGGAGCGCCGAGAGTGCCCTTCGGAACAACGACGACTTCCGTTCCAGTTCGTGTTCAGAGTGCGGTCGTTGGAGAGAGCTCAACAAGTGGTGGCGCGGCAGTTTCCGAGGTCTCGACGACCCAAAGCGCTCCCGCTCTTGGGAGTTCGGCTGAGCGCTCCACGCCGCCGATTCGTCCAAGTTGGCAGGCGGCGCAGGCCGGTCCCGCGGACGATCTCGCCCAGTTCGGATTCGAGTCTGAGCCCTCCTTCTTCGGAGGAAGCCGTGTCAGCTATGGAACTAGAGGAAGTGTTAGACCTGACTACGCCAGCGAACAGATGATGCTCTCGGTTGACGTGAAGAATTACGACTTGACGACAGCTAAGGGCCGCTGGAGACTGGTGCGGGACGTAGTGGGCCAAAGCGAATCTCGAGCCAGAAATCTGCCGGAAGGAATGCAGCAGGGCGTGATCATCGACATCAGGGGACAACAGGTCAACGACGTGCTACTTCAGAGAATGCTAGATCGGATCGTCCAGAAGTCAGATGGTCTTATTCATGCAGATAATGTCGTAGTGCAACGGGCGGATCCATGAGTGTTGCCCTTTGTGTTGGTCGCAAACGGTATGAGATTGGGTCGGCTTCGTTCCTCAAGTCCTTCTTCTCCACGATCTTCGTTCTGCTTGAACATGAGGACTGGGGAAGCTTGTATCCAGCAATCATGAATGGCCTCTACTCAGGCCGCTTGGAGCCAGGCCTACTCAAGGAGGCATTACTGGAGCTCGCCCAAATACGAAGGTCGCTTGCGGCGATCCCTCCGTCGCAAGTTGTTTGGGATTTCGAAGACTTGACGGCACATCCGCCATGGGGAAGCGAGATCAGCGACGAAATACAAAGCTTGGCAGACTACTTTGTAACATCGGACGGCGCGAATCTCCTAGACGTGCTCGCCGGCGCAATTGAGACGGCAAGTCAGTCTGGCAGTGCCGTGGGGATCCAGTGAGCCTGGATTCATTTCGGATGGAGGACGACCAGCAATTGCGGCGAGACTTGCTCGCGGCTATTCGCGTTCCGTAGGCCCCGGTACCCGTCCCTTCAGGGAGGCCGCAGAAGCGCTTTCAGCGGACCCGCACGCTCGACCCACTCCCGTTCGTCTTCGACACGGTCCTGACGTGGGATCTCGCGGGCAACAAGACGACCGAGCAGAACCGCCGCGACTTCGTCACGACCTACCACTACGACGATCTCGACCGACTGATCCGGGTCGACGATCCGGCGGCGGCGGGGACGTTCCAGACCTTCAGCTACGACGCGGTGGGCAACCGCCTGTCGGCGACCGACCGGAAGCAGATCCCGACCCGCTTCGCTTGGGACCGGGAGAATCGGCTGCTGTCGACCACTCGGGCGGGGATCAAGCTCGAGTCCAATCAGTACGACGGCAACAGCAACCGGATCTTCACGACCGACGCCCGCGGTCATACGACCGGCTTCGAGTACGACGAGCGCAACCTCCTGAAGTCGGAGAACCGCCCGCTCGCGGCGATCACCCGATTCGTGCTCGACGACATCGGGGACCGAATCCGTTGCGCCGAGCCGGAGGGTCGGGTCATGGAGTGGAGCTGCGACCTGCGCCTCCGGCTGCTGCGCGAGAAGCGATTGATGGATCCGGGGATCTTCTCGGACGGTGAGGAGCAAGCCTCCTGCTACGACGGCAACGGCAACCGGATCAACCTTCCGTTCCAGAGGTCTTCGGGCGCGCGGCGCGCATGCCGGGCGGGGTCGAGCGAGTCCGCTACAATTGTCTGGGTTCGAGTGGGAGGCCCGGAGATGACACAGAGCAAGCGCACTGCCAAGGAGGAGATGCTCCGGCTTCTCGAGAAGCAGCCCGATGACAGCTCATACGACGAACTCCTTCGAGAGCTGGCGTTCGCTCGGATGATCGAGCGTGGCCTCGCTGATTCCGACGCCGGTCGCACGATCAGTCACGAGGAGATGGGCCAACGGATCAGCGCGTGGGAGAAGTAAGGTGGACAGAGGAAGCCGCGCGCTGGCTCGCCGAGATCCACGAGTACATCGCGGCTGACAATCCCGGCGCCGCGCAGCGGACCTCTCGCGCCATCTACGAGCTCGCGCAGACCCTCGCCGTGTTCCCCGAACGCGGGTATCGCTACGAAATCTCGAAGAACCGACACGTTCGCATCATTCTCTACGGCCATTTCCGCATTGCCTACCTCGTCAAGCCCGCGGGCGACGTCGACATCCTTGGTGTCTTCCATGGAGCGCTCGATATCCGGCGCTTCCTCGAGTAGGCGCCCCGACCCTTCTCGACGCTGGATCCGTCGCCTGCGCAGGCACTGCGGTAGGCTCCTCTCGAGGCTGGAATGACGGGACTTCCCTCCAAAGACCGCTACGACGTCGTCGTGCTCGGGGGCGCGATTGCCGGGGCTTCGGCGGCGCTGTTGCTGAAGCGCGAGAGGCCTTCGCTCTCGGTGTTGGTGGTCGAGAAGACCCAGCAGTTCGACGCCAAGGTGGGGGAGGCGACGACCGAGATGTCGGGGATGTTCCTGACCCGGCGGCTCGCGCTGTGGCATCACCTCGAGGCGGAACAGTTGCCCAAGGAAGGGCTGCGGTACTGGTTCGCCAACGAGCACGTCCAGCGGCACGATCAGGCGACCGAGACCGGCGGGTTCGTGCGCAGCCTGGTGCCGTCGTTCCAGCTCCGGCGCGATGCGCTCGATCAGCATGTGCTCGACCTCGCCGTCGAAGAAGGCGCCGAGCTCGTTCGCCCGGCGCGGGTGCGCGACGTGCGGGTGGGATCGTTCGATCACGAGATCGAGATCGAGGCCGGCGACCAGGTCGCTCGCGTGAGCTGCCGGTGGGTGATCGACGCCACTGGGCGCGCCTGCGTCCTGGGCCGGAAGCTCGGGCTGATCGAGCGCAACGAGCGGCATCCCACCGCCGCCTCCTGGTGCCGGTGGAAGGGCGTGCGCCACATCGACGACGTCGCCGCGCGTTCCTCGGCGGGGCTCGCCAAGCGCAACGTGTCGTCGCGGCGGCTCGGGACCAACCACTACACCGGGCGCGGCTACTGGGTCTGGTTCATCCCGCTCGGCAACGGCGAGACCTCGATCGGAATCGTCTGGGACAAGCGCCTGATCGATCTCGCCGAGCGCAAGGACCGCGAGGCGGCCTATCGCGAGTTCCTGCGGGAGCTGCGGCCGGCGCGCGAGCTGATGGACCGCGCCCAGATGCGCGACGACGACTTCCGGCACTACTCGACGCTCGCCTATGCGACCAAGCAGTACATGGGCGAGGGCTGGGCGCTGGTCGGCGACGCCGCGGCGTTCCTCGATCCCTACTACTCGCCCGGGCTCGATCACGTCGGCTTCTCGGTCGACGCCACCGTGCGGCTCGTCCTCGACGACTCGATCGGCAAGCTCACGCCCGAGCGCATCGCCGAGCACAACGAGATCTTCCTGCGCTCCTACTGGCGCTTCTTCGAATCGATCTTCGAGGGCAAGTACTTCTACATGGGCGAGGCCGACCTGCTGTCGGCCGCGATGCTGCTCGACACCGCGCAGTACTACATCTTCGTCGTCACCCCCGCCTACCGCTTCTTCGGCCGCTTCCAGTGGATGCCGGTGCTCGGGCCCAAGGAGGCGTTCTTCGCCTACCACCTGATGCGCCTCTACCACTCCCGCTTCCAGAAGCTCGCCGAGCTGCGCCGCGAGATGGGCGAGGCCGGACGCCGCAACCACGGGCGCCGGATCAAGGCCTTCTTCAGTCTCGGACTGGCGCCCTGGCACATGGCGGCGCGCGCCGTGAAGCTCTGGATGCTCGCGGAGCTCGACGGCCTGCGCCTCTACGCCAAACGCGCCCTCGGGCTCGGCCCGCGGCCGGCTCCGGCTCCGGCGCCGGCCTCCGAGAGCGCTCCGCCGGCGCAGTGACGGCTTTCGGTTCGAGTTATACGCTGGTTGGACTAGCCAGCGTATAATTCGCGCATGACACCGGAGCGGCTGCCGGATCCGGCCCTGGCGCTCTACTCGGAGCTGCTCGACCAGCTGCGCGCCCTCGCGCGCGCCGGGCGAGACCTGCCCCCTGGGACCTTCGTTTCGAAGTCGATCAAGGGTCGGCGCTACTGGTACCTCCAGATGACCGGAGCGGGGGTCCGGACGCAGCGCTATCTCGGCGCGGAGAGCGCGGAGCTGCTTGCCAGGATGGAGGAGGTCGAACGACGCCGCACGGAGCTCGAACCCGACCGCGCCCGCGCGCAGGAAGTCCACGACATGCTGGTCGCGGCCGGCGCCTATCGGGACTCGGCCGTCGGCACGCGGGTCGTCGAGCTGCTGGCGGCCGCGGGCTTGTTCCGGGCGGGCGCCGTGCTGGTCGGGACGCGTGCCTTCGGCGTGCTGGCCAATTCGCTCGGAATCCGCGCGAGCGCGTTGGCACGGACCCAGGACATCGACGTCGCCGGCGATCGCGAGACCGCGATCGCGTTTGGGGCCGAGCCGGGCGGCGCCGTATCCGACTGGCTGACCGGAGCCGAGCCCCCCTTCCTGCCGATCCCCGGCCTCGATCCGCGGCGGGCGTCGACCTCGTTCAAGTTGCGCGGGCGTGAGCACCGGATCGATTTCCTGATGCCGCGGCACGGTCCCGATCGCGAGCGCCCGGTCGAGCTGCCGGCGCTCGGGCTCGCGGCCTGGCCGCTGCGCCTGCTCGACTATCTGATCGAGGATCCGACCGAAGGAGTGCTGGTCGGATCGCTGCCGATTCTGGTACCCGTTCCCGACCCCGGGCGATTCGCTCTGCACAAGCTCTGGGTCGCGCGGCGTCGGCCGGCTTCGGAAACCCTGCGTGCCCGCAAGGACCGGCAGCAGGCCGCGCTGCTCCTCTCGGTGCTGATGGAGGACCGACCCGACCTCGTGGAACGGGCGATCGCCACGCTGGGCCGGTACCGCCACGCCCTGGCGCCGGTCCGCGCCGAGCTCGAAGGACTGCCCGTCGAGGGAGTCCGAGGTCTCGCCGCGAAGCTCCACTGAAGCGCCGCGCCTGCCGGTCCGCCTCGGCCGTCCCCGGGCGCCATTGAGCCTCTGCCGGCTTTGGGCTAGTGTCCCCCCAATTTCCGAGGGAGGTATGCCATGTTGCGATCGGTGCTGGTTCGCCGCGGGATTCGGGTATTCACCGCGGGGTTGTTCGTCGCGGGGCTGTTCGTGACGGTACCGGGGGCGGCGCAGGATTCCGGAACGCAGGCCCCGGCCGAGACCACGGCGCAGGAAGAGCAGCAGCCGGTGATCGAGGCGGAGATCACCGTCACGGCGCGCAAGCGCGAGGAGTCGCTCCAGGACGTACCGTTCTCGATGCTGGCTCCGGACGAGGAGACGCTGCGCCAGCGTGGCGCGACCGACCTCGAAGGGGTGGCCGCCAACTCGCCGGGCCTGATCGTCCAGAATCTGGGACCGGGCCAGAGCCAGGTGGCGATGCGCGGCGTCTCGTCGGGCCAGATCGTGCGCGACCAGCCGGGCGTCAAGGAGCAGGTCGGCGCCTACCTCGACGAGTCGTCGATCTCGCTGTCGCTGTTCACCCCGGACCTCGATCTCTTCGACGTCTCGCGCGTCGAGGTCCTGCGCGGACCGCAAGGGACCCTGTTCGGAGCCGGCTCGCTCTCCGGCACGATCCGGTATATCTCCAACCAGCCCGAGATCGGGGCTTCCACCGCGATCGCCGAAGTCGGCCTCTCCTCGATCGACGGCGGCGACATCGGCTACTCCGCGAAGGCGGCGATCAACGTGCCGCTGGGAGAGACCACCGCGATGCGCGTCACCGCCTACTACACCGACCTCGCGGGCTGGGTCGACGCCATCCAGCCCGACCTGTCGGTCAACGAGGACGTCAACTCGGGCAGCCGCGCCGGCATCCGCTGGGCGCTGCGCTTCGAGCCGAACGAGGACCTGGTGGTGACGCCGCGCATCCTCTACCAGGAGGTCGAGACCGACGGCTGGAACCGCGCCGACGTCTTCAACATCCTGGCCAATCCCTACACCACGACGCGGCCCCGGGTCACCTTCGGCGAGACCGAGCAGTTCACCCAGTTCGAGGAGCCGTTCAGCGACGAGTTCCTGCTCGCCGACCTGAACATCCAGTACGACCTCGGCGGCATGGAGCTGACCTCGATCACCTCCTACACCGATCGCGACGTGCTGGTGGTGCGCGACGCCACGGCGCTGACCGCCTCGATTACCGGCGGCTCGATCGGGTTGCCCGAGAACATCTACACCCTCGACGCGCCCCTCTTCGACGCGACGCAGGTGGCGATGTGGACGCAGGAGCTGCGGCTGGCGGGCGACGGCGACTCGTTCGACTGGGTGGCCGGCCTCTTCTACAGCCAGATGGAGCGCGACTACGGCCAGGACCTCCCGGTCTTCGGCTTCGAGGACCTCTCGGGAATCCCGACCGCCGGTAACTTCGGCGCCGGCAAGGACCACCTCTACTTCTCGGACCTGCACTACGAGCTCGACCAGTACGCGCTGTTCGGCGAGGGCACCTGGGCGGTCAACGACCGGCTCGGCCTGACCGGCGGCCTGCGCTACTACGACTTCTCGGAGGATCGCACCCAGGTCTTCGACGGCATCTTCGCCGACCCGGCGTCGCGGCCGGGCGGGGTCGACGCCGACGGCGTCGCGCCGCGCCTGATCGCCAGCTACGCGATCAACGAGGGGACGAACCTGAACGCCCAGGTCTCGAAGGGCTTCCGGCTGGGCGGCGTCAACGACCAGCTCAACGTGCCGCTGTGCACGCCCGCCGACCTCGCCGCCTACAGCGGCAACGACGTCTGGGCCGACGAGGAGGCGTGGAACTACGAGGTGGGCTCCAAGACCACGCTCGCCGGCGGCGGCATCTTCAACGCCGCCATCTTCTACATGGACATCTCGGACCTGCAGGCGACGGTGACGGCGGGCTCGTGCTCGTCGCGCCTGATCTTGAACGTCCCGAAGGCGCGCAGCCAGGGCGTCGAGCTTTCCTTCGCGAAGACGCTCGGCACCAGCTTCGACGTCGACCTGTCGGCGAGCTACACCAACTCCGAGCTGCGTTCGACGCTGCGCGACACCTCGGGCAACGTGCTCGCCGGCATCGAGGCGGGCAACCGGCTGCCGACCGTCCCGGAGCTCCAGGGCGTCGCGGCGGGCTCCTGGCACTGGACCGCGGGCAGCTGGCTCGGCACCGTCACCGGCGTCTACCAGCACGTCGGCGAGCGATTCACGCAGATCGGCGACCAGGCGGCGGGCTTCGGCGTCGTCGTCCTCGACAGCTTCGCCGGCGACATCGGCGGTCCGTACACGCAGCCGACCCACAACTTCGACGCCGAGCTGCCGGCCTACGACATCATCAACCTTCGTCTCGGGTTCGCCAACGAGAAGTGGGACCTCGCCGCCTACGTCAACAACGTGACGGACGAGGTGGCGCTGCTCGCCATCGACCAGGAGCGCGGCACGCGTGCGCGCCAGGGCTACCTGATCAACCAGTCGCGGACGTTCGGTATCACCGCTCGGGTCAAGCTCTACTGAGCTCCTGAGCGGACCCCGAAGGGCGGTCCGACCGGCGGGTTCGCGAGAGCGGGCCCGCCGGTTCTTCGTTCGGGGAACGACCGATCAGGACTCGGGCTTCGCGAATCGGGCCAGTCCGAACGCCGGTTCGGGTGCGGTCTCTCCGGCGACGACGCCGGCGACGTGCTCGCCCAGCGCCGGCCCGAGCTTGAAGCCGTGCCCTGAGCCGCCGCCCAGCAGCCAGAGGTTCGCGGCTTCGGGGTGGCGGTCGAAGATCAGGTCGCCGTCGGGCGAGTTCTCGTACTGACAGACCCGCGCCTCGACCAGCGGCGCGCCGGCGAGCGCGGGGAAGCGCCGGGCGAGGAAGGCGCGGGCCCGCTCGAGCGCCGCGGGCGACGGCGTTCGCTCGAGGGTGGTGGGGTCGATCGGCTCACCGCGCGTGTCGTCGGCGACCTTGAAGCCGCGCGCGTCGTTGCCCGGGATGCCGTAGAACATCCGCTCGCCGCTCGGGTCGGCCCAGACCGGCATCTGCGGCGGGGCGAAGCGCGGCTCGCCCGCCGGTGTCCCGAAGAAGAAGACCTCCTGGCGGGTCGGGCGGATGCGGACGCCGATCACGTCGGGGAAGAGGCGGGACAGCCAGGGGCCGCAGGCGAAGACGATGTGGTCGGCCGCCAGGCGCCCGCCGCCGTCGAGCTCGACCGCGGCCTCGCCTCGGGCGACGACCGGCCGCGCGCCGTCGAGGACGAAGCGGCCGCCCGCCGCGGTGAACGCCGCGACGACGTCGGCGCAGGCGCGGCGTGCGTCGAGGTAGCCGGAGTCGGGCTCCCAGAGCGCGCCCGCGAGGCCGCGCCAGTCGATCTGCGGCCAGCGCGCCGCGGCGGCGCGGGCGTCGAGGCGTTCGTGACGCAGGCCGCTGGCGTCGAGGTGCGGAATCGACTCGCGCAGGAAGGAGTCGTCGGCGCCGTGCATCCAGAGCACGCCGACGGGGTGGAAGAGGCGCGAGCCGCGCGCCGCGTCGTGCTCCTTCCAGAGCTCGAAGGCGCGCGCGGTCAGCCGCGTGTAGACGCCGCGGGCGCCGTAGCTGCCGCGGATCACCCGGGTCTCGCCGCCCGAGGAGGCGCGCGAGTTGCCCGGCCCCCAGGCGTCGACCAGCGTGACCTCGAAGCCGCGGCGCAGCAGATGGAGGGCGCTCCAGCCCCCGAAGGCGCCGGCACCGACCACGAGCGCGCTTCGCCGGGGCGCTGCCACCCGCACGGCGCGCGGCGCCACGGTCGTGCCGAGCGCGACGCCGGCCGCCAGCAGCTCGCGGCGGCTCAGCCCGCCCCGTCCCCGCTCCCTGCCGGCGCCCGTCCCCGTCGTCATGGCCACCCTCCACCCGCCCGCGGACGCTACCAACCCTCGGGGACACACAAAAGGGGACCCACAGGAAGGGAATCTCCGGGAGTCCGGACGGGCAGAAGGGCGCTGCACCGCAGGCGTCCGGAGGGAGACGAGGGGGGCCCACCGGGGTCTCGCCTCGCGACCGTTGTTTCCGGACCCTGGGCGCCCCTCCCCCCGCCTTGGCCAGAGTTCGTGTGTCCCCTTTGGGTGTCCCTGGGGGAGGGGTGGGTCGGTGTACCATCGGCCGGCCCGTGAACGAGACGACGGATCCGCGGCTGGGGACGCTGCTCGATCGGCGCTACCGGATCCTCGAACGACTGGGCTCCGGCGGCGCCGGCGTGGTCTACCTCGCGCGCCACGAGGAGATGGCGCGGCAGGTCGCGATCAAGGTGCTGCACCGCGAGCTCACCGCGCACGCGCCCGCCTTCGAACGCTTCCGCCGCGAGGCGCGCGCCGCCGGGGCGCTCGCCCATCCCAACGTCGTCACCGTCCACGACTTCGACCGCACCGCCGACGGCGAGGCCTTCCTGGTCATGGAGTACTGCGGCGAAGGGAGTCTCGGCGACCGGCTCGCCCGCGACGCCGGCGTGGCGCCGATCGAGGCCGTCGAGATCGTCGAACAGGTCGCCGCCGCGGTCGACCTCGCGCACGCGGCCGGCATCGTCCACCGCGACCTGAAACCCGCCAACATCGTGTTCACCGGCGGTCGCGCCAAGGTCGGCGACTTCGGCCTGGCCCGACTGCTCGCCGGCGACGATCCGCGGCTGACCGGCACCAACGCCCTCGGCTCGCCGCTCTACATGAGCCCGGAGCAGTGCCAGGGGCTGCCAGCGGGGCCGCGCTCGGACGTCTACAGCCTGGGCGCGATCGCCTACGAGCTGCTGACCGGCGCGCCGCCGTTCCAGGGCCTGACGGTCGAGGCGGTGCTGGTGGCGCACCTGACCCGCGATCCCGATCCGCCCGCCGCGCGCGTGCCCGACCTGCCGGAGGCGGTCTCGGCGTCGCTGCTCGCCGCGCTCGCCAAGGACCCGGCCCGCCGGCCGGAATCGGCCGGGATGCTGGCGCGCGCGCTGCGCGAAGGGTTCGCCGGCGTCGCCCGCGAGGCGCTGACCGCGACGGGCTGGGTCAGGCCGCCGATCGCGCCGGTGGGCCGCGCCTCGCGCGAGAGGAGCGGAGCGCTGCCCGCCGAGCCGATCGGCCGCGAGGTCGAGCTCGAGCGGCTCGCCGCGCTCGCCGAGGCGGCGGCCGCGGGCTCCGGGCACCTGGTCACCATCGGCGGCGAGCCGGGAACCGGCAAGTCGACCCTGCTCGCCGCGTTCCTGCGCCGCGTGCGCGGCCAGCTGCCCGACGCGATGGTGGCGCTCGGCCGCTCGGCCGAGCATTTCGCGTCGGCCGAGCCGTACTCTCCCTTCCTCGACGCGCTCGGCAGCCTGCTCGACGGCCCCTGGAAGGAGACGCTCTCCTCCGTGCTCACGGCGCACGCGCCGACCTGGGCGTCGCACTTCCCGTCGCTCGCCGCGAGCGGCGGCGACGAGCTGCTCGAGGGGCGACGCAGCCGCGACCGGATGCCGCGCGAGTTCGCCGCGCTGGTCGCCGAGCTCGGCGCGCGCCGACCGGTCGTGCTGGCGCTCGAGGACCTGCACTGGGCCGACCCGGCGAGCGTCGATCTGCTCGCGCACCTGGTGCCGCGCCTGCCCGGGCTGCCGCTGCTGGTGGTCGGCACCTACCGGCCGGAAGAGCTCGAGGTCGAGCGCCACCCGTTGCGCCAGCTGCTGCGCGGCCTCTCGCTCGGCCACCAGGCCTGGAGCGACCTCGAACCGGAGCCCTTCGGCCGCGACGAGGTCGCGGCCTACCTGCGGCGCGAGCTCGGCGTCGAGCCGCCCGAGGAGCTGGTCGACTTCGCGCTGCGTCGCACCGAGGGCAACCCGCTGTTCCTGCTCAACGTCGTCAACCACCTGATCCAGGACGGCGCCGTCGAGCGCGTCGGCGGCCAGCTGGTGCTCAAGCGCTCGCTGCCCTCGATCGAGCGCGTGGTCCCGGAGGGGATCGCCGCGGTGATCCGTCAGAAGGTCGAGCGCCTCGACGACGCCGATCGCCGGCTGCTCGAAGCGGCGAGCGTCGAGGGCGAGACCTTCTCCTCACTGGTCGCGGCGCGGCTGGCCGGTGTCGACGCGGTCGACGCCGAGGAGCGCCTGCGCTTCCTCGCGGAGCGACACCGGCTGGTCGAGGCCGCCGGCGAGGTCGAGTACCCGGACGGCAGCGCCGCCGAGCGCTTCCGCTTCGCCCACTCGCTCTACCAGCACGCCTTCTACGACGAGATGGCGGCGCGGCGCCGGGAGCAGTGGCACCGGCGGGCGGCCGAGGAGCTCGAGCGCCTGCACGCGCCGCGGCCGGGCGGGGCGCTGGCGCAGCTCGCCGTGCACTGGGAGAAGGGGCGCGAGTTCCGGCGCGCGATCGAGAAGAACCTGGCGGCGGCCGACGTCGCCTCGTGGCGCAACCCGAAGGACGCCCGTCCCCACCTCGCGCGCGCGCTCGACCTGGCGGCGCGGCTGCCGGAGCAGGAGGCGCGCGCGGAGCGGGCGGCGCTGCTGGTGCGGCTCGGCCGCCACGACGCCGAGACGGCGGAGTTCGCCGGCGACGTCGCGCTCTACGACCGCGCCGAGGTCGCCGTCACCGAGGCGCTCGCGCTCGAGCCCGGCTCCGCCGAGGCGCGCACGGTGCTCGGGCTGATCCGGCTCGAGCGCGGCGACAACCTCGCGGCGTTCGACGACTTCACCGGCGTGCTCGCGCGCGACCCGGACCGCGCCGCGGCCTGGGACGGCCTCTCCTACCTGTTCAAGAACACCGGCTTCTGGGGCGAGGCGCTCGCCGCGCACCGGCGCGCGGCCGGTCACGATCCGAAGTACGCCTACACGATCCGGCGCCTCTCGGTGCTGATCTATCTCGACCGCTTCGACGAGGCGGTGGCCGAGGCCGAGGCCCTGGTCGCCCGGCGGCCGCGGTTCGCGCACTACAACTACTGGCGCGGCATCGCCGCCTTCTACGCCGGCGACCGGCGCGAAGCGCGGCACTGGATCGAACGCGGCGTCGAGCTCGACCCGGGCGACCCGATCGCCCACGGCGTGGCGGCGTTCGCGGCGGCTGCCGAGGGGGAGGCCGAAGCGGCGCGCGCATCGCTCGCGCTCGCCGAGCCGGGGGCCGCGGCCGACGGCACCTTCACCTACTGGGTGGCCAAGGTCCACGCCCTGCTCGGCGACCGCGCCGCCGCGCTCGACTACCTCGGCCGCGCCGCCGCGCTCGGCTACTGGGACGCCCCCTGGATCCGCAAGGACTTCGCCGTACGTTCGCTCGACGGCGATGCCGCTTTCACCGAGCTGCTCGCCGGGCTCGACCGCCGTCGCGACGAGCTCGGCGCGCGCCTGGCGGCCGGCGTGCCGTGGCTCGAAGGGGTCGGGTCGGAGTTTCCACCATGAATCGATGGCTGTTCGCGCTCGTCGGCTTCCCCGCGCTGCTGCGCGCGGTCGCCCGCGCGCGCTCGACCTCGGCGCTGCCGATCGACGAGCGGGTGGCGCGCCTGCGCGAGGCGCCGGCCTTTCGCAGCGCCGCACTGCGCGATCCCGGGCGCTGGAGCGGCTACGTCGCGCGCGTCGCGCGGCTGCTGCCGGTCGACGGCGGCCCCTGCCTCAAGCGCTCGCTGGTGCTGCTCGACCTGCACGCCCGCTGCGGTCTCGAGCCGCGGCTGGCGCTGGCCTTTCGCCCGGATAGCTCCGGCTCCGGCGACGGCCACGCCTGGCTGACCACCGACGACGGCCCGCGCCGGGCCGCCGAGGGGGTCTGGGAACCGATCACGATCCTCTGATCGAGGCGTCGGCGCGGGGTGGCCGCGGCGCCTCGCGCGTGCGCCGCCGCGCGCACCGCCGGCTGCCGCCGAGTGCGGTGCCGAGCGCCGTCAGGCAGCGCTTCTCGAGCGTACCCACCGACGACGGCCGGCAGCCGACCGCGGCGCCGGTCTCGAAGCGATCGCAGCCGAGCCCGTAGCGCAGGCGCAGGATCTCGCGACAGCGCTCTCCGAGCCGACCGAGGGCGACCTCGACCTCGCCGATCAGCACGCGTCGCTCGAAGCCGGCCAGACGGGAGTCGGCGAAGGCGTCGAGCAACTCGGCGTCGATCGCTTCGTAGAGCCGATACGCGAGCGCCCGGCGATAGCGCAGGCAGAGCACCCGCATCGCGCCGATCAGCCAGAGGCGCGGATCGCGAGCACCGGAACCCTTCGTCGCCAGCGCCAGGAACGCCTCCTGCAGCAGATCGTCATCGTCGGGCCGCGGGATCCGGTAGCGCGCCAGCAACCGCACCAGCTCGCCACGCGCCGAGCGGAAGACCTCGGCGGCCGATGGCGGCGGCGCCGGCACCGGATCGTTGCTCGGCTGCGGCGCGGGCGCTCCCATGTCAAAAGGAACCGCCTTCGTGCGGCGAGGAGGACAAGGGGGCGCACCCGCGTTCGTTCGAGCGCGGGCGCCCCCGCAACTCGCGACAGGGAGGTCGTCATGGCCGGTGCGAAGGAAGAAGCGAAGGTGTCGATCGAAGAGGCCGTCGGCGCGGAGCTGCGCTGGTGCGGCATGGACCGCGACAATCTGAAGGAGCTGGTGGCGATCATCGCGCGGCTCCAGCGTCACGGCATCAAGAAGCTCAAGGCGTTCCCCAAGGGCCAGCCGCCGATCGTCGACGCGGTCGCCCTCTCGGGAATCGTCGACGGCGGCGACGCCGCGCGCGTGCTCGGCGAGATCCTGCTGCAGACGCCGCGGCTGGGGGGAGTGCGCCTCTTCCCCTACGGCATTCCGTGGCCGGAGATCTTCCGCGTCGAGATCGAGCTCGGGGCGCCGGTCCAGCCCGGCCGCCACGGCGGCTACTGAGGAGCAGCTCGATGCGCTCCGGAACGGAAGCGTGCGAGTCCGCCGGAGCCGGCGGTTCCGGCGAGACCGGCAGGACGCCCGGCCCCGCCGGGACCGCGATTCTCCAGATTCACCCGTCGCTGCGCTGCAACCTCGCCTGCAAGCACTGCTACTCGAGCTCGGGGCCGGCCGCCGCGCTCGAGCTCGAGCCGGCGGTCGTCGAGCAGGCGATCACCGACGCCGCGGCGCTCGGCTACCGCGTCGTCTCGTTCTCGGGCGGCGAGCCGCTCGTCTGGCGCGGCCTCGAGCGCTCGCTCGCCCGGGCCCGCGAGCTCGGACTGCGCACCACCGTCACCACCAACGGCTTCTTCACCGGCGACGGCCGGCTGGCGCGCATCGCGGACGCGATCGACGTGCTCGCAATCAGCCTCGACGGCCCGCGCGAGCTGCACGACGAGATCCGCGGCTCGCGCCGCGCCTTCGAGCGGCTCGAGGCCGGGCTCGACGCGGTGCGCGCGTCGGGAATCCCGTTCGGCTTCATCCACACGCTGACGCGGCGCAGCGCCCCCCACCTCGAGTGGCTGGGCGAGTACGCCGTCGCGCAGGGGGCCCGGCTTCTCCAGATCCATCCGCTCGAGCGCACCGGCCGCGCCGCCGAGGTCCTCTCCGGCGAAGCCCCGGACGACGAGCTGCTCGCCCGCGCCTACGTCGCCGCGTTCGGGCTCGCGTTGCGTCACCAGGGGGCCTTGAAGGTCCAGCTCGACCTGCTCTATCGCGAGGATCTGCGCGAGGCGCCGGAGCTGGTCTACGCGGACCTTCCGGAGGCCGGAGCGCCGCCGCTCGACGGCGCTGACGCCCCGGCCGCTGAACGCCTCGGCCTGCTGGTGCTCGAAGCGGGCGGCAATGTCGTCCCGGCGGCGTACGGCGTCTCGCCCCGCTTCCGGATCACCGACGTCCGCCGCCGCCCCCTCGCCGAGGCCTGGCCGGAGTTCGCGCGCGAGCGCCTCGCCGGCTTCCGTGCCTTCTGCCGCGAGCTGTGGGAGGAGCTGACCGCGCCGGAGGGAGCGCTGCTGGTCAACTGGCACGAGGCGGTGGTCGCCGCCAGCCACCGCGCGGGCGCGACGCTGCCGCTCGCCTCGGCAGGGTAGCCCGTCGCCGCGCCTCAGGGCTCGAGGCGCCGCCCCACGGCGTCATAGTCGTAGACGCCCTTGCCGACCTTCTTGCCGAGGCGGCCGGCGGCGACGCTGAGATCCGGTGACAGGATCATCAACCATCCTGTCACCGGATCTCCCGGCGAGACGGATCAGGGTTCGAGGCGGCGGCCCTCGGCGTCGTAGTCGTAGACGCCTTTGCCGACCTTCCTGCCGAGGCGGCCGGCGGCGACGTAGCGGCGCATCAGGTTCGACGGGCGGAAGGTCTCGCCCAGGGTCGCGTGGAGGTGGTCGAGGATCGACAGGCGCACGTCGAGCCCGACCAGGTCGGCCATCTCGAACGGGCCCATCGGGTGGTTGAGCCCGAGCTTGACCGCGGTGTCGATGTCGGCGGCCGACGCCACCCCCTGCTCGAGCATGCGGAAGGCCTCGTTGCCGATCAGCGCGTTGATCCGCGAGGTGGCGAATCCGGGGACGTCGGCGACCACGACGCAGGTCTTGCCCATGCGCTCGCCGACCTCGCGGATCGCGGCGATCGTCGCCTCCGAGGTCTCGAGCCCGCGCACGATCTCGAGCAGCTTCATCAGGTGCACCGGATTGAAGAAGTGCATGCCGCAGAAGCGGTCGGCGCGCCCCGACGCGGCGGCCATCTCGGTGACCGAAAGCGACGAGGTGTTCGAGGCGAAGAGCGCCGCCGACGGCGCGTACTTGGCGACCTCGCCGAACAGCTCGATCTTGAGCCGCATCGACTCGGGCGCGGCCTCGATCACCAGGTCGGCCTCCTCGACCGCGGCGGCGAGGTCGTTGTCGAGCGCCAGCCGCGCCTTGGCCGCGGCGGCGTCGGCCGCCGGCACCTTGCCGAGCGAGACTCCCTTGTCGAGGTTCTTGTGGATCGACTCCTCGGCGCGCGCCAACGCCTTGTCGTCGACGTCGTAGAGGACGGTGTCGAAGCCGGCGAAGGCGGCGACGTGGGCGATGCCGCGCCCCATCGTGCCGGCGCCGAGGACGGCGACGTTCTGGATCTCCAAGGTCTTGCCCTCCGCGAAAGGATCAGGAAGCCGGGATCGGGTGCATCCCGGTGGTCTTCTCGGCGAGCGCCGACAGCTCGTCGGCGATCGCCAGGGTGGCGCGCGCGGCGGTGGCCGCCGCCTCCTGGAGCTCGGGGGTGGTGCAGTACTTCTCGAGCAGCTCGCGGCCGAGCCGGTGGTGAAGGACCTCCTCCGGCTGGATGGTCTCGCGGTAGAGCCGCGCGGTCTCGGCGTCCCCCTGCCGCTCGCACAGCGCGATGAACTGCTCGTTGCGCACCTCGGCGATCGCTTCGCGCGCGAACGGTCCCGCGGCGACGCGCTCGACCGTGGTGCGCAGTCCCTTCACGTAGTGGTAGAGCGGACTGTAACCGTCGGCGAGCGGGTCGATCTGCGAGACGTCGCGACCGAGCTGACGCAGACGCTCCGAGATCAGGTGGTAGTGCTTCATCTCGTCGCCGCACTGGCGGGCGAAGACCATCTTGGCGTCGATCTCGGCGGTCGTCGGCAGGAAGAAGCCGGCGAGCTCGGCGGCCTCGATCTCGCTCTTCAACGCCAGCTCGAGCAGGGTGACGACCTCGACGTTGCCGTCGGACTCGGCCTCGAGCGCCCCCTGATCCCCCAGCTTGGCGAAGAGCTGCTGCATCTCGGCCACCAGGCCGGCGACGAACTCACGGGCTTCCATCGGAGACCTCCTTCGGGCGCGGCACTTCGTGCGCGCGCCCCGCGTCGAGCACCAGCTTGCCGAAGACGCCGCGCCCGGCGAGCCGCTCCTGCGCCGCGCCGGCGCGCTCGAGCGGCAGGACGTCGGCGACCACCGGCGCGAGCGCCCCGGTCTCGAACCAGGGCAGCAGCCGCTCGAGCTCGCCGAGCGAGCCCATGGTCGAGCCCAGCAGCGACAGGTTCTTGAAGAAGACGGCGCGCAGCGGCACGCGCGCCTCGGCGCCGGCGGTGGCGCCGCAGGTCACGATTCGCCCGCCGCGCGCCAGGCACTTGAAACTGCGCTCGAGCAGCTCGCCGCCGACGTGGTCGAAGACGACGTCGACGCCGCGCCCGCCGGTCGCCGCGCGCGCCTCGCGCGCGAAGTCGCCGGCGTCGCTGCGCAGCCCGTGGGTGGCGCCCAGGGCGCGCGCGCGCGCCAGCTTCTCGTCCGAGCTCGAGGTGACCAGGATCCTGCCCGCGCCCAGGAGCCTGGCGATCTGGATGCCGGCGGTGGTCACGCCCGAGCCGGCGGCGTGGAGCAGCACGTCCTCGTGGGCGGCGAGCTCGGCGCGGTCGGCCAGCATGTGCCAGGCGGTGAGGAAGACCAGCGGCACCGCCGCCGCCTCGGCGAACGAGAGCCCGCGCGGGATCGGAAAGACGTTGCGCCGGGGCACCGAGACGAGCTCGGCGTAGCCGCCGTCGCGGTGCTCGCCGAGCAGGCCGTAGTCGGCGCAGAGGTGGTCCTGCCCCGAGCGGCAGCGCAGGCAGTGGCCGCAGGCGACGCCGGGGCCGAGCAGGACCGGCTCGCCGATGGCGAGGTCGTCGACGCCGGCTCCGAGCGCGTCGACCGTGCCCGCGACCTCGCTGCCCGGGACGAGCGGCAGCGGAAATCGGTGACCGGGCACGCCGTTGCGCACCCAGAGGTCGAGGTGGTTGACGCCGCAGGCGCGCACGCGGACCCGCACCTCGCCGGGCCCGGCCGCCGGCTCCGGCAGCTCCGTCCACTCGAGGGCTTCCGGCCCGCCGTGGGCCGCGATGCGGAAGGCCTTCACGATTGCCGAGTCTATCGCCGCGCATAGACTCGCCCCATGTCGATCGACGCCCGCATTCGCTCCTGGGCCGCCCCGGTCCTCGCGCTGTCCCTGCTCGCTTCGCTGCCGGCCTGTTCGACCGGCGGCCGCCGGGCGCTGCCGCCGCCGGGCACGCCGCTGCCGGCGCCGGTCGAGCTCGACGCCGATCCGCTCGAGCGCAACCCCGACCTGCTGCTGCTGCAGGGCCGTTTCTGCGAGGTCCGTTACGTGCCGGGCTCGCTCGACCGCGCGGCGGCTCTCCAGCAACGGGTCGACGGCGTGGTCGAGGCGTTGATGGCGATGGTGCCGAAGGGGCGCGGGACGTTGATCCCGCGCCTGCGCGTGCTCGATCGCGAGCACTGGGAGGCGGCCGGTCTCGATCGCCCCTGGGGGCTGCCGGCGAGCGTCGGCGACCTCGAGCTCGCGGTGGCGTCGACCGGCGATCCGTCGACCGTCGAGCTCGCCCGGAAGCTGACCGGCGGTTTCCTGCCGGCGCTGCCGGGCGACCCGCTGATCGGCAGCGCCGAGGAGGCCGCGAGCCTGGTGGTCGCCGACGCCGTCCTCCAGGCCGAGCTCGCCGCGGCCTGGGCGCGCGCCTCGGGGCTCCGCGGCGACGCGCCCTGGATCGACGGTCTGCTCGCGCACGCGCTGGCGCGTCTGGCCTGGGAGCGCACCGACCCCGGCCAGATGCCGGCGATCGCCGACCTCTTCGACCGCATCGCCGCGGCGCAGGGGGGCGTCGCGGCGCGCCGCCTCGACGGCTACCGCCGCGACCTGCCGGTGGAGGAGGAGCTCTGGTACCAGGGCCAGTTCCTGCGCGGCGCCGATGTCCTCTGGGTGAAGAAGGGCAACGTCGGACTGCGCCGCTGGCTGGCGGAAGCCGCCCGCTCGGGCCTGCGCGTCACCGAGGCCGAGCTGGTCGACCTCGCTCCCGGCCTAACCCGCTGGATCGACGAGAGTTTCGCGCGCTGAGCCGGACCTGACCGGGGTCACAGCCGGCGGCTCGCGGCGGTGCTAACATGCTGCTGTCGAATCCGGGCAGCGAACGACCCCCCGCGCTCGAGCGGTGGACATCCGATCGCGCCGGAACCACGACCCCTCACGACTGGCCGCCGGTCGACCCCGAGGAGGCGTTCGATGACGCCGACCACTCTCGTCGTACGAAGGATCCCGATCGGCCTGCTCGCCGGGCTGGTCGCCGCCGCGCTCCCGGCTCAGACCCCGTATCGCGTCGCGGATCTCAACCGCGACAGCTGGCAGGAGGTTCGGGGCGGCCCCTGCCGCGGCTACGGCTACACGCCGCACCTCGACCGGCTCCCCGGCTTCGTCTTCGTCGATCCGGCGGGCGATGGCTGCCGGATCTTCGAAGTCGAGCCCGCCGCCGGCGCGATGACGCCGGTCGCCCACCTCGGCGAGGCCGGCGCCCGGATCGAGGAGGCCTACGGCCAGGCCGGCGGGCAGACCTTCTTCGAGGGGATCGTCGCCGCGACCGGCCGCGAGCTCTGGCGTACGGACGGCACGCCGGAAGGCACCTACCTCCTGCTCGACGCGACACCGGGTCCGGCCCCGACCTACGGATTCCGCGGATTCGCGGCGGGGGATCCCTGGAGCTACTTCCATCGGTACCTGCCGGAGACCGGATGGGAGCCCTGGCGAACCGACGGGACGCCGGAGGGCACCGCGCTGCTCGCGGACCTGAATCCGGGCGCGGCGGGCAGCGGCGGCGGCTGGAGCAACGAGTTCCGCGAGAACGGCTTCCGGGGTCCGGACTTCTACTTCCTCGCCGACGACGGGGTTCACGGCCGGGAAGTCTGGCGTACGGACGGAACCGCGGCCGGCACCGTCGCCGTTTGGGACTTCGAGCCGGAGTCCTTCGCGAGCCGAGTGGCCGATTTCGCGGCGCTGCCGTCGGCGATGCTCCTGACCGCCTGGACCTACGGCGGCCCGGTCGAGCTCTGGCGGATCGACGGTCCCGCGGAAGGTGCCGAGCGGCTCCTGTCCGTACCGGTCGGCGATTCGGCGCACGTCCGGCCGCTCGCGGTCCGGGGCGACCGCGCGCTGCTCGAGATCGACAAGGGCGGGGCGATCCAGCTCTGGGTCACCGACGGCACCGTGGACGGGACGCTCCAGGTGACCACCCTGCCGCAGGCCGCGGCTCCATCCTTCGGTCGCCCCCTGCCGGTCGCGAACGGCTGGATCTTCTTCGCCCGCGACGCGGCGCACGGCGTGGAGCCGTGGACGACGGACGGAACTCCCGAGGGGACGCACCTGCTCGCCGACGTGCGACCGGGCCCCGGAGACTCCGCGGCCGCCGGCTGGCCCACCGCGACGCTGGGCGGCCAGGTGCTGCTTCCCCTCGACGACGGCGTTCACGGGCGCGAGCTCTGGATCACCGACGGGACGGCAGCCGGCACCGGCTTGGTGAAGGACCTCGAGCCGGGTCGGGAGGACATCCGGAATCTCCGACTCCTCGGAGAGCAGGACGGATACGAGCTCTTCGAATACGAAGGGCGGCTCTGGTCGACCGACGGCACGGCGGCGGGGACCGTCCCCATCGCCGACCTGGGCCGCACGGTCTCGCCGTCGGATCCGCTCCGCCTGGCGCGGGTCGGCGAGCGCGTCTACTTCGACGCGCTGGCTGCGCCCTGGGTCCGTCACCCCTTCCGGAGCGACGGCAGCGAGGTCGGGACGAGTTGGCTCGGTTCGCCCCCCATCGACTGGCTGTATGGCTGGACGCACTTCGCGGATCTCGGCGACGGTGGGTTCGTCGCCAACACCGACTACGACGGCGACGGTCGTTACGGCTACAGCGAGCTCTGGTCGGGCGACGAGCTTCCACCGCCGGTCGCCAAGCTTTCGTACTCCTGTGGGGCGCGCTGTTCGACCGGCCTCGGTCACGCGCCGCCGGTCGCGGGCGGTTTCGCCCTCTTCGTGGACTGGACAGCGGACTACGGCAGCGAGCTCTGGCGCACCGACGGCACGCCGGGCGGGACGTCGCCTCTGCTCGATCTGATCCCCGGTCCGGATTCGGCCTCGCCCTCGCAGCTCAGCCAGGTGGGAGCGGAGATCTGGTTCACCGCGGTCGACGTCGACGACGTCGAGAGCGTCTGGCGCAGCCGCGGCACTCCGGAGACGACGGAGGTGGTGGATTCCCTGCCGGGGACGACGACCGACTTCCATCGCGCGAGCCTCTGGCCGATCGACCCCGCGGTCGGGAGCTACTTCGCCGGTCGCTACGAGACCGGGACTTCGGTCCTGCGCTACTCGGCGGGGTCCGGTCAACCTCCCGAGATCATCGCGACCGGCGTCTACTCCCGCGACCCGGAGCCGCTGGGGGTGGTGAGCGGGCGCGTCCTGTTCGCCGGGGTGAGCACGGCCGAACCTCCGACCGGCGCCGAGCTCTGGGTGAGCGACGGAACTTCAGCGGGTACCCATCTATTGCGCGACATCTGGCCCGGCGAGCCCGACTCGTCGATCGGCGCCGGCGTGGTCGTCGGCGGCAAGGTGATCTTCCGGGCCTGCGACCCCGTGGGCGGCTGCGAGCTCTGGGCCAGCGACGGCACCGAGGCGGGGACGGGGCGCCTCCTCGACCTCGAGCCGGGACCGGGCTCCTCACGCCCGTCCGGGCTGTCGAAGATCGGCAGTCGGGTCTACTTCGCGGCCTGCCGGATCGCATTCGGCTGCGAAGGCTTCGTCACCAACGGCACCACCGCCGGAACCTTCCAGCTCGAGGAGGTCGCGCCGGGCCCGCTCTCTTCGTTGCCGATCCCCTGGCTCGAGTGGCTCCTCGACTACTACGGCTGGCCCTGGGATCCGGACGAGCCCGTCTTCGTCGAAGCCGGCGACCGCATCTTCTTCGCCGCCGACGACGGCACCGGCACCGAGCTCTGGGCGATCGTCCACGGTGTTTTCCGCGACGGGTTCGAGAGTGGGGATACCTCGCGGTGGAGCGGAGCGCCTTGACAGTGGAGGATTCTCGGGAGGCGATCGCGATGGAGCGACAGCGAGAGCAGAATCAGGCGTGGGGGGCTCACTCCGCGCCGAGACTCGGGAGACTGTTCGCGGCTTGCCTCGTCTTCGTCGCGGTCCCCTTGTCAGCGGGCGAAGGCGTCGCCCGCCAGGTCGCCGAGCTCGAGACGGGACAGCAGGAGACGTTCTGCGACGCGGACGGCGCCTTTACCTGGAACGACGAGGCCTTCTTGAGCCTGACCGGGGCGTGTGGCGGCGCAGAGCCCTGGCTATCCGACGGAACGACGGCGGGCACGCGGAGGCTTCGGGACCTCCTGCCCGGGGGCGGCGGCACCGATCCGATCGCGGTCGGCAAGGCGGGTGGCCTGCTCTATTTCACAGCCGAGATTCCGGGTCGAGGGCGCGAGCTGGTGCGGACCGACGGCACTTCGACCGGGACCTGGCTTCTCGGTGACCTCCGCCCCGGGCCCCTCGGATCGGACGTGATCGGTCTCGGAGCCCTCGAGGGCGACTTCTACTTCTCCGCGCGGGACGGGGTCTCCGGGCGAGAGCTCTGGCGATCGGACGGGACCCCCTCGGGGACTCGGCGCGTCCGCGACATTCGACCTGGCTCGCAGAACGGGATTCCCGAACCCGAAGCGGCGGCGCTCCGGCCGTACGCTGCCGCGGTCGGTGGATTCCTCCTGTTCGCCGCGAGCGACGGTCCCGATGGCGTCGAACTGTGGAGGACGGACGGGACCGAGGCCGGGACCACGCTCCTGCTCGACATCGACATCGGTCCTGGAGGCAGCCTGCCGGAAGGGTTCTCGGCGGGTCCGGGCGGAGTCTACTTTCGCGCGACCAAGCCGGCCTGGGGCAGCGAGCTCTGGATCAGCGATGGCACCGCCGGCGGTACGAAGCTACTTAGAAACGTCGCTCCCGGCACCGCGAGCTCGACTCCGGTGCCGCTCGGTGTCGCGGGCGGACGGATGCTCTTCGCGGCGACGGATCCCGAGCACGGGCGGGAAGTCTGGCGCTCCGACGGCACCTCGTCCGGGACGGCGCTGCTGCGCGACATCTGGGTGGGAGCATCCTCTTCGGATCCGCGACCCGGGGCGGTCATCGACGGCCGCGTCATTTTCGCGGCGGACGACGGAATCCACGGGCAGGAGCCCTGGCGCTCGGACGGCACCGCCGGCGGTACGCTGCTCGTCAAGGACCTGAGTGCCTCGGGGGGCTCGACCTGGTTCGAGACGGTCGCCGCCAACGACAGCTGGCTCTTCTTCGACGCCTACGACTCGGGGGCCGTCGTCGGAAGGACCAACGGCACGGCCGGTGGGACCCGCCTCGGCCCGGTTCTCAACTCGAGCCAGGAGACCTGGTGGACCGCGTTCGCCGCGGCGGGAGACCACGCCGTCGTCGGGATCTGTGGGGACGACTGCGGTCCCTGTCCGACGTACTGCGCGACGTACACGACCGATGCCACCGAAGCTGGAACCGAGATTCTGTGGCCGATGACGATCTTCGACGACGCATCCCCCGCGCGCTTCACGCCCAGGGATTCCGAAGCGCTCTTCGTCGCGCTCGAGGATCGGCGCCTGTATCGGACCGACGGGTCCTCTCCAGGTACGATGCCGGTGCTCCGGAACGGATCACCGGCTCAGTGGGTCTCGGACTTCTCGACGCTCGACGACGGCGAATACCTGTTCGCAGCCTCGAGTGTCGACTCCTACCGACACCTCTGGCGCACGACGCCCGGCTCCTTCGAGGTGATCTGCAGCTTCTACCCGACCATCCACCGCGGAATCCTCGGGGACGAGCTCGTACGGATCGCGGAACGCCACTACTTCCGAGTGCTGGACGACTGGGATATCCAGATCTGGAACGCCGACGGCATCGGCCCCGGCTGCTCGATGCTCGTGAATCTGGAGACGAGCACCACACTGTACGGGCGCGGGGAGTTCACCGGCGTCGCCGACTCGACCTGGTTCGTCGGTGCGACCGACGAACACGGTGTCGAGCTCTGGCAAAGCGGAGGAACGCCGGCGTCGACGATCGTCCACGACCTCGTCCCGGGGTCCGAGCCGCTCTACGAGGGTCCATCGGACCTGACGTCCTTTCCCCAGATTCCCGGCTCACTGCTGTTCCGCAGGAACCGCCAGTTGCTGCGATGGGACTCCGGCACCCAGGCGGCGATCCTTCTGCACACCGTCTCGTTCGAAGTCGATCCGTACCGCGAGAGGTTCCCCTTCGCGATCCTCGGAGACCGCGCGCTCTTCTTCGACCTCGAGGCGAACGGTGTCTGCGCTCTCTGGGCCACCGATGGATCGCCGGCCGGTACCGTCCGAGTGCGCGAGACGGGGAGCGGTTCAATGGGCTCCGCCGGCTGTCCCCAGGAGATGGCGCGGCTCCCCGGCGGTTCGTGGCACTTCGCGGCCTGTTCCCCGGCGGCGGGGTGCGAGCTGTGGCGAACCGATGGCACGCCCGAGGGGACCGAGATGTTGATCGACATCCAGGCGGGCGCGCTGTCCTCCTCGCCCTCCTCGCTGACGGTCCTCGGTGATCGACTCTACTTCTCGGCCTGCACCTCGAGCCACGGCTGCGAGCCTTGGGTGACCGATGGTTCGGTGGCGGGTACCCATCGACTGGGTGACTTGTCCCCCGGCGATGCGGGCTCGAGCCCCACGGAGTTCGCGCTCGTCGGCGACAAGGTCTACTTCGCCGCGGACGGTGGTGCCGGGAGTGAGCCCTGGGTGATGCCTGGAGAGCTCTTCTACGACGGTTTCCAGACTGGCGATATGACTCGCTGGAGCGTTGGGCCGTAGGCAATGGCACGAGGAGCGTCCGATGATCGACCGCCACGATCGCGACTCCGGGATCATCCACACGGGGATCCCCGCCCTGACGTTCGACGCCGACCTCGCGCAGCGGACGGCGAAGCTCGACCCGGAGGGTCCGGGGCGAGCCACCGTCGCTGGTGTCTGGAGTCGGCAGTCGGCGATCCTCCTCCGCATCCGAACGAGGTGCGCCCCATGACGGCTCGATCCCGTGTCCGCGCGCTGCTCCCGCTGGTCCTCGCCCTGGCGTCGAACTCTCTCCTCGCCCAGATCCACCGCGTCGCGGATCTCAACACCGGGACCGGCGGGATGGGCATGCCGGAGGAGTACCCGTTCGCTCGCGACCTCGCGCGTCTGGGCGAGAAGGCGCTGCTCCTGGCCACCCTCACCGGCGCCGGAACGGAGCCGTGGATCTCGGACGGCACCCCGGCCGGGACGGAGATTCTCGCGAACATCGCGCCGGGGTCGATCGACCCCGAAGCCCGGCTGCTCGGCACGAGCTCGACCCATGCCGTGTTCGTGGCCTGGCATCCGGTGTCGGGGCGGGATGCGATCTGGGCTACCGACGGAACCGCGGCCGGTACTCTGGCGATCTTCGACGAGGGCGAAGACCGGGAGCCCCTGCCGGTCTGGGGAGTCGGCTCGCTGCCGGGAGCCGTTCTCTGGGCGATGGTCCAACGTGAGGGCGTGACCGAGCTCTGGAAGAGCGATGGCACGCGGGCCGGGACCCGTCGCATCGAGCCGATCGGCAGCCCGGCCTTTCCCGGAGGTTGTTTCAGCTACGGAGGCGTCGCGGCGCTGGGCCGGGTCTGGTTCTGCGGACAGGACTCTCGGGGCGGCGAGCTCTGGGTGAGCGACGGCACGCCGACCGGGACGTTCCGCGTGCGCGACCTGCGCCCGGGCCCGCGCTCGGGACGGCCGAGCGCGTTCACGGCGGCGGAGGGCCGGATCTACTTCCTGGCGACGCGCAACGGCGAGACCTCCGAGGTCTGGACGAGCGACGGGACGCCGGAAGGGACCCGACCGGTCTTCGGGGACGCGATTCCGGACCCGTCGATCGTCGGCTCGTCGACGATCCTCGGGAGCGTCGGATCGCGGCTGCTCTTCGAGCGGATCGAGGAGCCGAACCGCCGTCACCTCTGGTCGACGGACGGCACGCCCGAGGGAACCGTACGGCTGCTGCCGGGCTACGAAGGCAACTACGAGTGGGAGACCGCCGGGTCCGCGCTCCAAGTGGGGCCGCGTGCAGTGTTCGCCTATCGGACCGGGAAGTTCGGATACGAGCCGTGGGTGAGCGACGGAACGGAGGAAGGGACGTCGCTGCTGGCCGATCTCGCCTCCGGTCCCGCCGACGGCTTCCGCTCCCGGCTCGTCCGGGGACACGACGGCGCCTACTTCTGCAGCTTCTTCGACGACCAGCTCCGCCGGACCGACGGCACGCCCGAGGGGACGGTCGTGGTCGCGAGCATCTATCCGTGCAGCGGCTTCTCTTCGGGCGTCGCGCTCGCGGGGACGACGCTGTTCAATTCGTGCTGGAGCGCGTCCTGCGAGCCCCACCACGACTGCGACTACTGCTACCTGTGGCGCACCGACGGCAGCGCCGCCGGCACGTTTCCGGTCTGGACCCGCGTCGGCAGAGCGTCGTCGCATCCGGGGAATCTGACGCCCGGAGGTCGAGGGTTGATCTTCAGCACGGGCTACTACGGCCACTACTTCGAGACCGACGGTGCGGAAGCGTCGACGCTCGAGCTGCGAACGACGACGGGCCAGACGGTCGAGTCTCGAGGATCGGCGGCGACGCTTCCCGGCGGGGGCGTGCTGGTCTCCGGCACCGTCGACGACATCGGCAACCTCTACCGCCACGTCGACGGCGCGCTCGCGCCGGTGCTCGAGGGCGAACCGGGCGTGGGAATCTGGGGCGACCTGTTCGGGGCGCTCGGCTCCGTCTTCTTCTCGGGCTACCTGCCCGGGACCGGCTGGGAGCCCTGGCGCACCGACGGTACCGCCGAGGGGAGCGAGTTCCTCGGCGATCTCGCTCCGGGACCGGCGTCGTCGCAAGCGCACGACCACGCCGTCGCCCTCGACCGCCTCTGGTTCGGCGCGGACGGCGGACGCGAGCTCGGTGACGAGCTCTGGGAGAGCGACGGAACGCCGGGCGGGACGACCCCGCACGACCTGGACCTCGACGGCGAGAGTTCGGATCCGCGGCAGATCCAGGAGCTCTCGAGCGAGGACGGGACGCTCCTGCTGTTGGCGGGCTACACGCATCTCTTCGAGGTCGACCCAGCGACCGACACGAGCCGCGCGATCTGGGACTTCGATCCCGAGTCGCAGGAGAACTGGCCCGACTACCCCTTCGTCGCTTTCGAGGGGGACGCCGTTCTGATCGATGCCGAACCGGACGGCCGCTGCGCGCTCTGGCGAACCGACGGGACGGCGCCGGGTACGGTCGATCTCGCGACCACCCGTCCCGGACGCAGCAGCGGCTGGGGAGAGCTGTGCGCCTCGGACCTGCTGGTCGCGAAGGGCGCGCTCTGGTTCGGCGCCTGCGACCTCGAGCACGGCTGCGAGCTCTGGACGAGCGACGGCACGGTCTCGGGCACGCGGCTCTTCGCCGATCTCGTCCCGGGCCCGGATTCGCTCGCGCCGAGGGCGCTCACCGCGATCGACGGCCGGCTCTACTTCGCGGGCTGCGCTTCGGCGACCGGCTGCGAGCCCTGGGTGAGCGACTTCACGCCGGAGGGCAGCCACGCGCTCGGCGACGCGGCGCCCGGCCCGCTGTCGTCCGACCCGGTCGGCTTCACCCGCGCCGGTCCGTGGATCTACTTCACCGCCGACGACGGCACCGGCCGCGAGCTCTGGGCCTATGCGCTCGCGCTCTTCGCGGACGGGTTCGAGACCGGTGATACGACGCGGTGGAGTGAAGCCGTTCCCTGAGCACGCGGCGCGGTGGTTTGGAGGGTCTCACGATGAAGCCTGGCCGGATTTCGACGAAGTCCACCGGAGCCGCCGCACTCGTCGCGGTCCTCGGTCTACAGCTCCCCGCCGAAGCGGTCGCCGGGATCGCGGAGCGGGTGGCGGACCTCAACCCGGGGGTGTGGACCGAGAAGGTCGGAGGGGTCTGCCCCGTGCGGCTCACCTGGGAGGCCCCGTTCCCGGACCTCGCTTTCTCGGATCGCGGCGCGGGTTGCGAAGTGCTCGCCGTCGATCTCGCGGCCGGAACCGCGACACCTGTCGCCCATCTCGGAGCGCCGGGAGCCGATGTCGGCGAGTACCACGGCCGGATCGGCGGACTCACCTACTTCGAGGGAGCGGCCGCCGCCGGAGTCGGAACCTGGCGCACCGACGGGACGCAGGCCGGAACCTGGCTCCTGTCGAGCCCCGATCCCGGCGAGTCATGGTGGGAGGGTGAGCCGTTCTTCCAGGTCGGCGAGCCCTGGACCTTCTTCACCCAGTACCGGAGCGACACCGGCCGTGAGCTGTGGCGCACGGACGGAACGCTCGAAGGAACCGATCCGGTCATCGATCTCTGGCCGGGACCGACGAGCGGGATCCCCGGCTCGAGCCACCTCCTTCACGACGGTCTCCTCTATTTCATGGGGCGCACGCCGGCTTCGGGGACTCAGATCTGGAGGTCGGATGGAACCGCGGCCGGAACGCTTCGGCTCACGGATTTCCCGAGCGGCGGCGAGGACGTTCCCGCGGGCCGGTTCGCCGCCTTGCCCTCCACCGTCCTCTTCCTCGCCCCGGGGTCGAGCGGTTACCGCGCGCTCTGGAGGACCGACGGTACGGCCGCGGGAACGGAGGAGGTCTGGAGCCCTGCCACCGAGGGCATCGAGCCCTGGCCGGGGCTGACCGTCGCGGGCGGCCGAGCGCTGTTCGTGATCCACGAGTGGAAGGGGACGAGCATCTGGCGGACCGACGGTACGACCGCCGGGACGACCGAAGTCATGAACATTCCGGGGCCGTCGGGATATCCCCAGGTTGTGCTTCCTCTCGCTGACGGTTCCTGGCTGTTCTTCCTCGGCGATTCCGAGCATGGCCTCGAGCCGTGGATCAGCGACGGTACGCCCGCGGGGACACATCTCTGGTCGGAGATCCGTCCCGGACCGGAAGGGATCTCGCTGCAACACGAGCTCGTGCTGCCGGAACGTGTCGACGCGGGCCTCGTCCTGATCCTCGACGACGGTACGAACGGATTCGAGCCGTGGCTCTTCCCGGAGGACGGGAGCGCGCCTCAGCTCGTCGCCGACGTCACCCCGGGCCCGGGCGGTTCGTGGATCCGATGGCTCGGCGAGAGCGACGGGGTCCTGCTGATGTCGATCGAAGGCGACCTCTGGAAGACCGACGGAACCGGCGCGGGCACCGCGCTCGTCGCGCCGCTGGCGCGGACGGTCTCGCCGTCGCTCCCGACCACGTTCACCGACGCCGGGGACCTGCTCTACTTCGTCGCCCATCTGCCCATCGAGAATCACGGGGGCCATCCCGGACGGACCGACGGAACGGAGCCGGGCTCCCGACTCCTCGCCGGGGATTTCGGGGTGGGTAATGTCATCGGTGGTGTGTCGGTGCTCGACGGGGGTACGGTGATCGGCACGACCGACCTCGGGGAATCGACCCTCATCTGGTCGACCCAAGGGGACGAAGCCCTCCCGCTCGTCGACGCCGCGGTCCGCTGCGACGTTCATCACGACTGTCCGATCGGATACCTCCCGCCCTCCGCCGGCCCGGTCGCTCTGTTCGCCGAGCGGTCCGTGGGGGAGGGCACCGAGGTCTGGTCGCTCGACGGCACGCCGGCGGGGACCGGGCTCTTCCTCGACCTCGTCCCCGGCACGGCGTCGAGCTCTCCGGCGCTGTGGATCGACGCCGGCGACGAAGTCTGGTTCACGGCGCTCGACGGCGCGGGGATCGAGAGCGTCTGGCGCAGCGAGGGGACTCCGGCGACGACGGGCCCGTTCGGGGTAATCGGCGACGATCCCGAGACCCGCGCCGTCGCGATCTGGCCGATCGACGCCGAGTCCGGACGCTTCTATTTCCTGCGTCCGGGGGAACTGGGAATCGACCTCTGGTACGTCGAATCGAGCGCGAGCGCACCGACGACCGTCCACCTGGGCTTCGGCTACGGGACCACCCGATGGCTGGGCATAGTCGCCGAGAGGATCCTGTTCACGGCCCGCGAGGCGAAGGACCCCGGATTCGGCGAAGAGCTCTGGGTGAGCGACGGCACGCCGATCGGGACCCGCCTCCTGCGTGACGTTCGTCCGGGACCGGACGGCTCCTCGATCTACTGGAGCGCGTTGCTCGGGGATCTGCTGCTCTTCTCGGCGTGCGAGCCGGTCGCCGGCTGCGAGGCTTGGCGCAGCGACGGCACGACCGCTGGCACGGTCCGCCTGGTCGACCTCGTCCCGGGCGCGGCGTCGTCGAGCCCGCGAGGCTTCACCCGGATCGGCGACTTCGTCTACTTCACGGCCGAGCGACTCGCGACCGGCCGCGAGATCTGGGCGACGGACGGCACCATCGAAGGGACTCTCCAGCTGTCGGAGATCGCCGTCGGGCCGTGGCCGTCGGTCGATTCCTACGACGACCCGGAAGCGTTCGTCGCCTGGCACGACCGCATCTACTTCGCCGGCGACGACGGCACCGGTTCCGAGCTCTGGGCGATGCCGGTCCTCGTCTTCTATGACGGCTTCCAGACCGGCGACACCTCGCGCTGGAGCGTCGCGCCCTAGATCGTCGCGACGCGCACGTCCGCGGTCGGATACGTGGCCCGGGTCTCTCGCCGAATGCGTGGCGTGAGGCCGGGGGGTCGTCGAAAGGAGAGCGTCATGACTCGATCGATTCGTGGCACCGTCGCCTGGCTCGCCGTGCTCGCCTTCGCTCCCTCTGTCGCGCCGGCCTCCGGCGTCGCCCGCCGCGTGGCCGACCTGCGCACGCAACCGAACGCCACCTGGTACGTCACTTCCTGGGAGTTCGGCCGGGCGGGGGGCAAGGCGCTGGTCGGCTTCGACCTGCCCGGATTCGGCAGCGAGCCGTGGGTCTCGGACGGCACGACGGCGGGGACCCGTCTGCTGCGCAACGTCGCGCCCGGCTCGGACGACGCGGCGCCGCGATTCCTCGGCGACGTCGCCGGCGGCCGCGCGCTGTTCGCCGCCTCGAGCATCGAATCTGGCAACGAGCTCTGGGCGACCGACGGCACGACCGCCGGCACCGTGCTGCTTCGGGAGTTCGTCCCGGGCGTCGACGGCGCGCGGATCTGGAGCCTCGGGGCGCTCGGCGAAGAGCAGCTGCTGGCGGTCGTCCGGCAGGCGCCGAGCCTCGAGATCTGGCGCAGCGACGGCACCGCGCCGGGAACCGCGCTGGTGCGCAAGCTCCAGTATCCGATCGGGATGGTCGAACCGATCGGCATTCCGCCGGATTCGACCGAGCTCGATGGTCGGCTCTACTTCGCCGCGGGCGACGCCGCCACCGGCCTCGAGCTCTGGGTGAGCGACGGCACCGACGGCGGCACCTACCGGGTCGCGGATCTCGTCCCGGGGTCCGAAAGCTCGTGGCCGAACCGGTTCGTCGGAGGCGGCGAGCGCGTCGGCTTCACCGCCAATGCCGGGGCACCGAGCTTCGCGAGCTCGGCCTGGATCCTCGACGACGCCTCGCCGCAGCCGAGCCCGATTCAACTGCCGATCCCGATCCAGCATTCGTACGTGGTGGGCCACGTCCCCGGCGGGCTGATCGTTCTGTCGCGCAGCAGCCCAACCGACCTCCGGCTCTGGTTCAGCGACGGATCGCCCGGTGGCGCCGTCGAGTTGCGAGACCTCGTCGACTTCGGGATCGATCCTCGCCAGTTCGTACAGGTGGGGGATCGCATCGTCTTCTCCGAGTCGACTCCCGCGACCGGCACGGAGCCCTGGGTCACCGACGGGACGCCGGCCGGTACCGTGATGCTGCGCGACATCGTCGCCGGAAGCGAGGGTTCCTGGCCCACGAGAGGGATCGAAGGGCACGACGGCATCTACTTCTGCGCGGAAGCGGAGCAGGCGCTCTGGAAGACGGACGGCACCGCCGCGGGGACCGTGCTGGTGGCGAATCCTGCCGCCGGCTGCGAGTACCTGCAGGGCAGCTCCGTGCTCCCGGGCTTCACGGTGTTCGACATCTGCCGCTGGTACTACGTGCCGCCCCACGACGAGGAGGAGCGCTGCGAGACCTACCGGACGAACGGCTCTGCGGCCGGCACGTTCCGACTCATGGCTCCGGTCGAGCGCTCCGCCTCGCAGCCGGCGAGCCTCACGACCCGGCCGGGCGGGCTCGTCTTCGCCGCGTATCCGGACGTAACCGCCCCGCCCTGGGACGGGCTCTTCGGATTCGCGTCGGACGGCAGCGCGCCGGGGACCGTCGAGCTGACGCTCGCGAACGGGGATCCGGTACCGATCACCGGAGCGATCGAGGCGCTCCCGGACGATTCGATTCTCGTCGGCGACTATGACGGAATCTACGGGCGGCTGTCCCGCGTCGACGGCGTCGAGCTCGTGCCGCTCGCGAGCTGGACGGATGGGCCGGTTGGCTGGCTCCGCGCCTCCGGCGATCTCGCCTACTTCTCGACCTGGGAACCGATCGCGGGTCAGGAGCTCTGGGCGAGCGACGGCACGTCGCTCGGCACCGGCCTGATGCGCGACGTCGAACCCGGCGTCGAAGGGAGCTTCCCGGAGTGGCTCACCGACGTCGGCGGCATGCTCGTCTTCGCGGCGACCACCACCGCGCTCGGCACCGAGCTCTGGACCAGCGACGGCTCGATGGCGGGGACCCTCCCGCACGATCTCGCGCCGGGCCCCGCGTCGGCATGGGACGGCCTGTGGTGGCCGAGGCCGTTCCGGCCGGAGCTCGGCCGGATCGTGGTGTCGGATCTTGCCGGATTCTGGGTCGTCGATCTCGTCGCCGACGAACGGACGCTGCTGCGGCCGACCACCGAGGACGAGCTCGGGGTCTCCGACGCCACCACCGTCGGGTCGGGTGACGCCACGCGGCTGCTCTACTGGGCCTGGGAGCCGGGGGAAGGTTGCGTCCTGCGTTCGAGCGACGGCACTCCGGGCGACATCGAGATCCTGCCCGACGTCGCGCCGACCGGCGACCCGGAAGACCCCGTCGCCTTCTGCGGTGACCAGGTGATCTCGGCGGGAGCGACCGTCTACTTCGCCTCCTGCGCCGTCGCGACCGGCTGCGAGCTCTGGTCGACCGACGGCACGCCGGGCGGCTCGTCGCTCTTCGCGGATCTCGAGCCAGGGCCCGCGTCGTCCGCTCCGCGCGGCCTCACGGTGATCGGCGACCGGCTCTACTTCGCGGCCTGCCGCCAGGCGACCGGCTGCGAGCCCTGGATCAGCGATTTCACGGCGGCGGGGACGCACCCGCTCGCCGACATCGCCCCGGGCCCGGCGTCGAGCGATCCGAGCTCGTTCACGCGCTCGGACCCGTACGTCTACTTCTCGGCCGACGACGGCACCGGCAGCGAGCTCTGGGTGGTGCCGATCGAGATCTTCTACGACGGCTTCCAGACCGGCGACCTGTCGCGCTGGAGCGCGGCGCCCTAGGCAGCATCACCCCGCTCCACCCCGACCCCTGCCGAAGGTGAGCCGGCGGCGCCCCCGAGCGCCGGTGTCGGCGGCGCCGGCGCCGGCCTAGCGTTCCTCTCGCAACCCAGGAGAGGAACTTCTCATGACGGAACGTCCGGTCGGGCGATTTCTCGGGATGGCGGTCGCGCTCGTCGCGGCCATGCACTCCGCCGCGTTCGCGGCGGGCAACGGCTTCCTGGTCGAGGACATCCGGCAGGTCGAGGAGCCGGAGTTCGCCTCGCCGGAGGACTTCGTCGTCTTCGGCGGCGTCGCCTACTTCCGGGCGCGCACGCCGACCACCGGCTCCGAGCTCTGGCGCACGGACGGCACGCCGGCGGGAACGGCGCTCGTGCGCGACATCTCCCCCGGTCGGGTCAGCGGCATCGACACCGGCCTTCCCGTCGTCTTCGCCGGCAAGCTCTTCTTCGTCGCCTCCGATCCGGCGCGCGGCGAGGAGCTCTGGACGTCGAACGGCACCTCCGCCGGCACCCTCCCGTTCCTCGACCTGCGGCCGGGAACGGAGGGCAGCCGTCCCCAGGGGCTCCTGGTCTCGGGCGCCACCCTCTTCTTCTCGGCCGACGACGGCGTCAACGGCCGCGAGCTCTGGAAATCGGACGGAACCGTCCCCGGCACGGTGCGGGTGACCGATCTGGTCAGTGGCCTCCAGGAGCGGGTGATCACCGAGCTTCCCTTCGGCGCGGGCGGCCTGCTCCTCCTCGTCGATCTCGCGGCGACCGGCACCGAGCTCTGGAAGTCCGACGGCACGGCGGCGGGAACGGTCCTGGTCAAGGAGATCCGGCCGGGTCCGGAGAGCGCGAACGTCGGAGACCTGGTGGCCGCCGGCGGCACGTTCTTCTTCCACGCCGACGACGGAGTGACCGGCAACGAGCTGTGGAAGACCGACGGCACCGCCGCCGGCACGGTGCTGGTCAAGGACATCGTGCCGGGTGGCAGCGGCAGCTTCCCCGAGATCTTCGCGGTCCTCGGCTCGACGCTCTTCTTCGCGGCCGACGACGGGGTCGCCGGCAAGGAGCTGTGGAAGAGCAACGGCACGGCCGCCGGCACGGTGCTGGTCGAGGACATCCTGCCGGGGCCGGACGGTTCGGATCCGGAGGAGGGCATCGTGCTCGGTTCGAACCTGCTGTTTCGCGCCAACGACGGCGTTCACGAAGACGAGCTCTGGCGCTCCGACGGCACCGCGGCCGGCACTTCTATGGTCCTGGACATCAATCCGATCGCGGGCGAGAGCGGCTTTCCGCAGGATTTCGTCCGCGTCGGGAGCCTGGTCTATTTCGATGCGCAGATCGTCGACGGCAACGGTACGGAGCTCTACCGGAGCGACGGCACGCCGGCCGGGACGTTCCTCGTCGTCGATCTCAATCCGGGGCTGCCCGACGGCTTCAACGGTCGGGCCGGAGCCTTCGGCAACACGCTGCTGTTCGCCGGCGACGACGGCTCGGGTGAGCAGCTCTGGAGGAGCGGCGGTACGGCCGCCACGACGTCGCTGGTCGCCGAGATCGCGCCGCCCGCCTCGGGCTCGGACCCGGAGGAGCTCGCCGACGGCTTCGGCAAGCTCAATTTCTCGGCCGACGACGGCGTGGTCGGCCGCGAGCCCTGGAAGAGCGAGGGCACCGCCGCGAACACCCACCTGCTGCTGGACATCCGTCCCGGCCCCGACTCGTCGGAGCCGCGCCGCTTCAGCCCGCACCCGACCGGTCGGATCTTCTTTTCCGCCGACGACGGGGTCGCCGGCCGCGAGCTCTGGAAGCGGACCGTGACCAGCGCGGCGTTCGTGGAGGATCTGAATCCCGGGTCCTCGGGGAGCCAGCCCTTCTCGTTCGGTCCGATCGGGGCCAAGGCGCTCTTCGGCGCCTGCGTCTCGGGGATCGGCTGCGAGCTGTTCGAGACCTCGGGAGATGCCGCCAACACCCAGCTCTTCGTCGACCTAGCGCCGGGGTCAGGCAGCGGCATCGGCTTCCCCGGTCCGACTCCAGCTCTCGGCACCGTGATCTTCGTCGGCCAGACGACGGCGTCCGGCACCGAGATCTTCCGGTCCAACGGCACCGTCGCCGGTACCGTCCCGGTCACCAACCTGTCGGCGGCTGGGGTCTTCCGCGACTTCCGCGACGTGACCCCGCTCGGCAGCGATCGCCTCGCCTTCGGCTCCGGACCCAACAACGACGAGCGCGAGCCCTTCCTGGTCGTCGACACCGGCGGCGGCAGCTTCCAGACCGTCGCGCTCGGCGACCTCTTTCCGGGGACGCCCGGCAGCCGCCCGTCCGACTTCGTCGAGGTCGGCGACGACCTCTTCTTCGTGGCGACCGATCCCACCCACGGTCGCGAGCTCTGGGTGAGCGGCGGTACCGCCGCGACGACATCGCTGCTGCTCGACCTGGTGCCCGGGCCGGGCTCGTCGGGCATCCTCGACCCGGTGGCCTACGACGGCCGGCTCTACTTCCGCGCCTGCGACGACGTCGCCGGCTGCGAGCTCTGGTCTTCCGACGGCACGGCCCCCGGCACCTCGAGAGTCCGCGATCTCGAACCCGGGGGGCGCGGCGCCGATCCGAGCGGGCTCGTCGTGGTCGGCGACTATCTCTACTTCCAGGCCTGCACTTCGGGGGTGGGATGCGAGCTCTTCGTCTCCGACGGCACCGCGGGGGGGACGGTGCTGCACGCCGACCTGCGTCCGGGGCCGCAGAGCTCGAACCCGGGCAACGATACTGCCGGGCTCGATGGCGACCAGTTGATGCCCTCGGGCGACTTCATCTACTTCCCGGCCGACGGCGACGGCTCCGGCTTCGAGCTCTGGGCGGCGGTGCCGGTGCTCTTCCGCGACGGTTTCGAAGTCGCCGACACGAGCCGCTGGTCCGCCACCACCGCCTTCGGTGACGAGGATGCGGGCGACGCCGGCGCCGTTCCCGAGGAGGACCCGTTCTGGAACGGCCCGGCCGACGCGACGTCGGGCTGGAACGGTCCGGCCGACCGGCAACGCTGAGATCGGAGGCTCGTGGGCGAGCGGGAGCGGCGCGGTCGCGTCGCTCCCGCTCCGCGTTTCAGAACGGCTTGAGCACCATCAGCGCGATCAGCACGACGATGCCGAGCGCGGAGACGTCGGCGACGATGCCGGGGGCCTTCGAGGAGACCAGCTTCTGGAGCTCGACGCTGGGCGCGCCCGAGGCGAGCGAGGCTTCGGCCGCGGCCACGGTGCGCTTCAGGCGCGGCAGCCCCCAGGCGAGGTGGATGCCGAGCAGCAGCGCCCACAGCCCGATCGAGGCGTGCACCCAGCCGGGCTTGAAGCCGTAGCCGAGCGGATCGAGCAGCCAGAGGCCGGTCGCGCCCGCGACGATCGAGCCGGGGACTCCGAACAGCACCGACAGGCGCCAGCCGGTCCGGAGCGCGAAGACCTTGCCGGCGAGGTCGCTCGCGCGCTTGCCCTGGGCGCGGACGACGGCGCCGGCGAACGCTCCGGCGGCGAGCCAGACGGCGGCGAGCACGTGCAGGAGCAGGATCCACTGGGTCAAGGTCGGCATCGGGGTTCCCTCCGGCGACGGATTCTAGACGCTAGGATCTCCGGCAACGATCCCGGGAGGTGCCATGAGCGCGAATCGACGCCCGACGTTCACCTGGCTCGGCCACGCCGCGCTGCGCTGCGACCTGCCCGGCGGTGAAGTCGTCCTGATCGACCCCTTCCTCGAGGGGAATCCGTCCTGTCCGCCCGAGGCCCGCCGCTTCGAGCGCGTCGACCTGATCCTGGTCACCCACGCCCACGGCGACCACATGGCCGACGTCGTGCCGCTCGCCCGGAAGCACGATTCCCTGGTGATCGCGGCGTACGACCTGTGCGAGTGGCTCGCGACGCAGGGGGTCGATCGCGTCTCGGGGATGAACCTGGGCGGCACCCAGGAGGCGCTCGGCCTGCGCATCACGCAGGTGCGCGCCGACCACTCGAGCGGCTTCCTCCACGAGGGGCGCTCGGTCTACGGCGGCCTCGCCTCGGGCTACGTGGTGCGCGACGCCGCCGGCTTCGGCTTCTACCACGCCGGCGACACCGCGCTCTACACCGACATGTCGTTGATCGGAGAGCTCTACCGCCCCGACCTCGCCTTCCTGCCGATCGGCGACCACTTCACCATGGACCCGGTCCAGGCCGCGCGCGCCTGCCGCTACCTGGCGGTGGCGCGGGTGGTGCCGATCCACTGGGGGACCTTCCCGCTGCTGACCGGGACGCCCGCCGCGCTCGAGGCCGAGCTCGCCAAGCTCGGCCAGGCGACCGAGGTCGTCGCGCTCGAACCCGGCCGTCCCTGGACGCCGCCGGCGTGAGCACCCCCGCGCCGCGCCGCGTCCACGTCGTCGGCGCGGCGATCGTCGAGGGCGGCCGGGTCTTCCTGGCGCGCCGCGGCCCGGCGATGTCGATGCCGGGCAAGTGGGAGTTTCCCGGTGGCAAGGTCGAGGACGGCGAGGTCCCCAAGGCCGCGCTGGTGCGCGAGGTCGCCGAGGAGCTCGGCATCGAGATCGAAACCGGGCGCTTCCTCGGCCGCGGCGAGGCCGATCACGACGGTCGGCGCATCGTCCTCGACGTCTGGTTGGCGCGGCGCGTCGCGGGCGAGCCGGCCTCGCGCGAGCACGACGCCGTCGGCTGGTTCACCGCCGCCGAGCTCGCCGCCCTCGACTGGCCCGAGGCCGACCTGCCGCTGCTCGAGCCCCTGGCGCGCGCCCTCGGCGCGGGCGATCGCCACTAGGACCGCCGAGTCGCCCCCGGCGCCCGCACGAAGGATTCGGCGCCGCCGCGCGTCCAATCGAACGGAGGATCGCCCCCCGCGGGCGGGAGCTGGCGACGGGAAAGGAGCGCGCGATGAAGGCACCCGGGGTGGAATCGCGCCGTCGCGGCGTCGTGGCGGCAATCGGACTGGTGCTCGCTGTCGCGGGCGGAGCCCGCGCGGACGAGGGGAGCTGGCGTATCGAGCTGCTGCCGGTTCACGTCGAGGTCGGGGGCCACGACCAACACGTGCTCACCGAGCGTGGGCCGGGCGGCGCGAGCGCGGTCGAGCTCACCACCGACTCGGCGCTCGGCTACGGAGCGGTCGTCCGACTCGACCGGGAGGGCTGGGACTGGGGGCTCGACTTCTTCATCCACAGAACCGACCAGGGGCAGGGGCCGCTCGCTCGATCGGCGGCGGGCCCGGGCCAGCCCGTCACCTTCGAGCTGCCCCACAGAAGCTTCGTCTCGAATGGCCCGGACGAGGTCCTCTACTTCCAGACTCTCGAGGACACCACCGTCGAGCTCTGGGTGCTCGATCTGTATGCCCGGCGCGGGCTCGGCGCGGCCGGGCCCTGGTCGGTCCTGCTCGGCGTGCGCAACGCCGACTTCGACAACGACTACCGTGCGATCGCCGGGCTCGGCGACGTCGGTGGCACCCGCCTCGACGCCTCGTCGAACTACAGCCGGATGATCGGCCCGATGGCCGGCCTCGGCTTCGCGGTCGAGCGTGGCCGTCACACCATCGAAGGCGACCTGCGCCTCGCGCTGGTCTTCGGCGACATCGAGCTGAAGCGCACCCTGCGCGACTTCGAGGGGCCGCCGGGGCCCTTCGCGGTCGGGCCGGAAGAGGTGCCGGAGGTCCCGGTCGCGGAGCCGATCCAGGCGACCGACAGCATCGAAGTGCCGATGACGGGGTTGCGCCTGGCCTGGCGCGTCCGGCTCGGCGAGCGCTGGAGCCTCGGCGCCCGCGCCGACGCCACCGCCTGGTCGGACCTCGCGGTCCCGCCGGGCGTCGTCCCCGACCGCTCCGACCAGCGCGAGGAGACGACCCTCGTCATCTGGGTCGTCGGAGCCAGCGTCGGATGGACCTTCTAGTCAGATCCTGACGGCGTCCTCGCGGCGGGGGATCGCTGGACCCCCCTCAGGGTCTTCATCGGCGACGCGAGGCCATGGGGAGAGCGGCCTCCTCCGCTGCGACTGCCGGACTTCGCGCCCACGCCGTCTCTTCCTCGGCGCGACGTCGCACATTGGCGGCCGGTCCTTCGAGACCCGCTTCGGCCGCGCGCTCGGCTGCCGAAGCGAGGCAGCGCTCGAGGTGCAGGGAGCCCGCCTCGAAGACCTCCGAGCAGATCCCGGCCGCTTCTTCGAGCAGCGCCGAGGCCCGCTTCGCGTCGCCGCGCGCGGCGGCGATGCGCATGCGGCCGAGCAGCGGCTCCCTTCGGGCGAGCCGGAAGCCGGCGGGCTTCGAGGCGAGCGCCGCTTCGGCCCATCGATAGAGGTCTTCCGCCTCGTCGAGCCGCCCCAGCTCGACCAGGAGTCGGGCCTTCGAGCTGCCGATCGCCCGCCGCTCGCTCTCGGGAACGGTACGGGCCAGTCGGGTCTCGTAGAGCTCGACCGCCTCGGCGAGCGAAGTCTCGGCGTCGGCGATCCGCCCCGCCCGCCGCTCGATGCGGGCGCGCGCCTCGAGCAGTCGGATCCGGCCGGAGCTCGCGGGATCGGCGACCGTGCCGAGCCGGCGAAAGCCCTCGCGCAGCTCCGCCTCCGCCTCGGGGAGGCGTCCGAGGTCGGCGTAGGTCTCAGCGTGGAGCAGGCGCGTCGTCCAGCGCCCGGGGAGGATCCGATCGAGATGTCGGAGGTGGCTCAGCGCCTCGTCGGGTCGCTCCTGGCGGCGGTAGAAGCCGATCACTCGATCGAGAGCGCTCCCGACTGCCTCCGCGTCGAACTGCTCGGCCTCCGCGAGGTCGTCGAGGTAGAGCTGCTCGAGGTCGTCCCGGCGCCGCTCGAGCTCGAAGATCTCGACGAGCTGGTGAAACGCTCCGGGCGGCATGCGAACCGAGGGTGGGGCTCGATTCGGACGCTTGGGCTCGGCGCGCGCAGCCTCGTAGCCGAGCTCGAGGGCTCGCCGCAGCGTCGCTTCGGCGTGCCCGAGCTCCCGTCGCTCCGCCTGGTGCTTCGCCAGGGTGTGCAGCGCCGCGGTGCTCCCGCCGTATCGCTGCGGACGGGGCTCGACCCGACGCAGGAGCTCGATCGCCTCCACGAGCTGCCGCTCGGGAACCCGTGCGGCCGAAAGTCGATCGAGGAGGTGCACCAGGCTGGAGGCGTCGCTCTTCTGGAAAAGGGCCTGGTCGCGGCTCGAGTCGAGCTCGACGCGCCGCGCGAGATGTCGCTCGGCCGCCCGGGCCACCGCGAGCGCCTCGTCGGTCCGTCCGGTCTCGACCAGGAGCCTCAGCAGTGCGAGCTGGGCGCGGCTCAGGAGCTTTCTGCGGTCGGCCGGAGTCGCGGCGCGCATCTGGCCGCTGGGCTTGGAGTACCACACGCCGGTTTCGCGCAGGAAGGAACATCCGAGGTCGGGAACCTCTCCCGGTCGCGCGGCCGCCGCCTCGAGAGTCCGAAGGCTCGAGCGGATCAAGCGCTCCCGCTCCCGCGCCGGCAGTCCTCCGGACTCGGCGTAGCTCAACCGGACGCCCGCCAGGCGCGGGTCGTCCCCCGGCAATGCGTCCTCGAGCGTTTCCACCGCGGCCCGCCAGTAGGGCGCTCCGAAGTGCCCGAACGCTCGGCGCGAAGGGAGCTCGGCGAGCTCGATGAGGGCGAAGGCGCGGCACTCGCGCTGCGCCGGGCCGTCGGCCGACAGCGCGATCGCCCGCCAGTAACTCCACCACTCCTGGTACTCCTCCGGAGTGATCAATCCGGTTCCGCAATAGATGACGCGTGGCGGGGAGCCCGGGGGCGGGGTCGGCGCGGTCTCCGGAATGACCATGGGCATCCGATCCGGCGAGATCTCGGCCTCGACGGCGGCGGGCCATCCGATCAGGACCACGACGACCGACAGCGCCTGCCAGGAGCGCATGGCACCTCCGCTTCGGCCGCAGCTTAGCAGGGCCGGTCCAACCCGGTTGCGAGGGAGCGGGATCGTTCGTGCGCGGCGGTCCTTCCGTGCGCTAGCCTCGCGCCGATGCGACGCGCGGATCGGTTGTTCCGGCTGCTGCTCGAGATGCGGCGGGGAAGGGTGGTGACGGCGCGGGAGCTGGCGCGGCGGCTCGAGGTGTCGGAGCGGACGGTCTATCGCGATGTCGCGGATCTGTCGGCGTCCGGGGTGCCGATCGCGGGGGAGGCGGGGGTCGGCTACCGGCTGACCGGGTTCGAGCTGCCGCCGCTGATGTTCGACCGCGAGGAGGTCGAGGCGCTGGTGCTCGGCGCGCGCACCGCCGAGGCGTGGGGGGACTCGGTGCTCGCCGGCGCGGCGCGCTCGGCGCTCGCCAAGATCGAGGCGGTGCTGCCGCGCGGGCGCGAGCGGCTGGTCGAGGAGACCCGCATCTACGTCCCGACCCGCGACGAGCCGCGCGGCGAGCGGCTGCCGCTCGGCGACCTGCGCCGCGCCATCCGCGAGCGGCGCAAGGTCCGGCTCGACTACCGCGACGAGGCGGGCAAGGCGAGCGAACGCACCGTGCGCCCGCTCGCCCTCGCCTTCTATCCGCCGGTCTGGCTGCTGGTCGCCTGGTGCGAGCTGCGCGTCGACTTCCGCAACTTCCGGCTCGATCGCATCGTCTCGGCCGCGGTCGGCGACGAGACCTTCGTCGACGAGCCCGGCCGCACGCTCGCCGACTACCTGCGGCAGGTCGAGGAGGAGATCGCCGCCTGGCGCGCGCGGGACCGCGCGTGCGGCGGCGTGCCTCAGTCCTCGCCGTAGGGCATCGGCGGCACCTTGCCGAGCAGTCGCGCGTAGACCGCGAGCGCGCCGCGGTGGTGGCCGCAGTGGTCGACCACCGCCTTGACCGCGTAGCTGCGCGGCCGGCCCGGGACGATCGGGTTGTCGGCCATCGTCTCGTGGAGCTTTGCCTCCGGCATCCCGGCGACCTCGGCGCGCAGCCGCTCCCACGCCTCGCCCAGCCAGCGCCGGGCCTCGGTCAGCGAGGTCACGGCGTCGGTGACCGCGGTCTGGCTCGCGAAATCGAGGTTCCAGCGGTCGTGGAACGACCCCTCGCGGAACCAGTCGATCACCTGCGCGGCGTGGGCGACGTGGCTCGCCACGGTCATCGTCTCCGGCGTCGCCCGGAACAGCGAGTCGGCCTCGTCGAGCACGCTCGCGGTGCGGTCGAAGAAGCGGCGGGTGGCGGCGATCTCGTCGAGCGCCTCGGCGCGCCAGTCGACGGTGGGTGCGGCGGTCGTGGGGGTCATGGTCTCTCTCCTCCGGTCGCGAGCGGCGCCATCGCCGCCTCGGGAGGGGAGTCTCGCGCCGGCCTCCTGACAGCGTGGCTTCAGGAGTCCGCGACGACCGGCTCGATGCGCCCCGCCAGCCGCCGCCGGCGCAGGGTGCGCGGCAGCAGGCCGTGGGCCGGCGCGAGCAGGAAGGCGAGCAGGAAGAGCGTGCCCGCGACCGCCGCCATGCTGCCGGCGATCGAGGCGTCGAGCGCCCGCGCCAACGCGTAGCCGCCGAGCGCCGAGGCGACGCCGGCGCCGGCCGCCCAGGCCAGCATCGCCGCGAGGCGGTCGGTGATCAGGTATGCGGTGGCGGGCGGCACCACCAGCAGCGCCACCACCAGGATCGCCCCCACCGACTCGAAGGCGCCGACCACGGTGACCGACACCGCGCCCATCAGCAGGTAGTGCAGCAGCACCGGCGAGAAGCCGAGCGCGGCGGCCAGCCCGGAGTCGAAGGTCGACAGCTTGAGCTCCTTCCAGAACAGCGCGACGAAGCCGAGGTCGACCAGCAGCAGCCCACCGTTGATCCACAGCGAGCGCGGCCCGAGCGAGCGCCCGCCCACCGTCCAGACGTCCCACGGCGCGTAGGCGATCTCGCCGTAGAGGACGCAGTCGAGGTCGAGGTCGACCTGGCCGGCGTAGCGGCTGATCAGGATCACGCCGAGCGAGAACAGCGCCGGGAAGACGACGCCGATCGAGGCGTCCTCGGCCAGCCGGCGCGTCCGCGTGAAAGCTTCGACCGCGAAGACCGTGACCAGGCCGAGGGCGCCGGCGCCGACGAGCATCGGCAGCGGCGAGCGGCTGCCGGTCGCCAGGAAGGCGATCACGATGCCCGGCAGCACCGCGTGGCTGATGGCGTCGCCCAGCAGCGCCATCTTGCGCAGCACCAGGAAGCAGCCGAGCACGGCGCAGCTCGCGGCGACCGTCGAGCCGACCAGCAGGATGGCGAGCGTCGGATTCACGCGCCGGCTCCGGCGGCGGCGCCGTCGCGCGGGATCGGACGCCCGTGCGGGTCGACCGCCGGGTAGCCGAGCACGCGATCGATCTCCTCGACGGCGTCGTCGGAGAGCGCGTGCTCCATCATCTCGGCGTCGCGGTGCAGGTGGTCGGCGGGCAGCCGCAGCCGCTCGGCGAGGTAGCTCTCCCAGAGCCGGTGCTTGCGCACCACGCGCGCGGCCTCGCCGTGCCCGTCGGGCGTCAGCTTGAGGTCGCCGGCGGCGCTCTCGACCAGGCCGCGGCGCACCAGCCGGCGCGCCGTGCGCTCGAGCTCGTGCGCGCCCGCGCCGCGCCGCCCCATCAGCTCGGGCACCGGCACCACGCGGTCGGCGGCGCCGACGCGCTCGCCCTCGAGCCAGAGGTCCTTGAGCAGGTTCTCGGCGCGGATGCGCACGCGCAGCGCGCGCTCGGCGAGCAGCGCCCGCACCAGCCCGCGCCGCGGCGCGAACAGCAGCGAGACCAGCAGTACTCCGCTCGACATCAGCACGATCGCCGGGCCGGTCGGCAGCCGCTCGATCGAGGCGCTGGCGAGCGCGCCGGCCGCCGCCGAGCCGGCGCCGATCGCCGCCGACAGCACCACCATCCGGCCGAAGCGGTCGGTCCACTGGCGCGCGGCGGCCGCCGGCGTCACCAGGGTGGCGATCATCAGCACCACCCCGACGGTCTGCAGTCCCACCACCACGGTCACCACCAGCGCCGCGGTCAGCGCCAGGTCGAGCGCGCCGACCGGCAGCCCGATCGCGCCCGCGAAGCCGCGGTCGAAGGTGACCAGGGAGAACTCCTTCCAGAGCGCGAGCGTCACCGCGATCACCAGCGCGCCGAGGGTCGCCATCACCACCAGGTCGCTGCGCATCAGCGCCGCCGCCTGGCCGAACAGGAACTTGTCGAGCCCGCTCTGGTTGCCGGCCGGCAGCTTCTGGATGTAGGTCAGCAGCACGATGCCGACGCCGAAGAAGACCGACAGCACGATGCCGATCGCGGCGTCCTCCTTGATCCGCGAGAAGCGGGCGATGCCGAGCACCGCGAGCGAGCCGGCGACGCCGGAGGCGAGCGCGCCGGTGAGCAGGACCAGCGGCGCCTTGCTGCCGGTGGCGAGAAAGGCCAGGCAGACGCCGGGCAGCGCGGCGTGGGCGAGCGCGTCGCCCATCAGGCTCTGGCGGCGCAGCAGCGCGAAGGCGCCGAGCGCGCCGCCGACGGCGCCGATCAGCACCGAGCCGACCAGGACGTTGATCGCGGTGAAGGAGAGCATCGGTTTCGGCTCAGCCGGCGAGCCCCGTACGTTCGGCCGGCGCGGCGGCCGGCTTCTGCGCCAGCAGCGCGCTCGCCGCCTGGGAGAGCTGCGTCAGGCGGCCGCCGTAGGTGCCCTGGAGGTTCTCGGGGGTGAAGGTGGTGGCGACCGGTCCGGCGGCGACCAGTCGCAGGTTGAGCAGCACCACCCAGTCGAAGTACTCCGGCACGGTCTGCAGGTCGTGGTGGACCACGACCACGGTGCGCCCGTCCTCGCGCAGCCGGCGCAGCAGGTCGACGATCGCCTTCTCGGTGGTGGCGTCGACCCCGGCGAACGGCTCGTCCATCAGGTAGAGCCGCGCCTCCTGCGCCAGAGCACGGGCGAGGAAGACGCGCTGCTGCTGGCCGCCCGAGAGCTGCGAGATTTGGCGCCCCGCGAGGTCGCGGATGCCGACCTGGTCCAGGCACTCGAGCGCGCGCTCGCGCTGGCGCCGGCCGGGGCGCCGCAGCCAGCCGAGCCGGCCGTAGGTGCCCATGGTCACCACGTCGAGCGCGCTGGTCGGGAAGTCCCAGTCGACGCTCTCGCGCTGCGGTACGTAGGCGGTCCACGAGCGGCGCGTCTCGGCCGGCTCGCCGAAGATGCGCACCCAGCCGGCGACCGGGCGCACCAGGCCGAGCACGCTCTTGAGCAGCGTCGACTTGCCGGCGCCGTTGGGGCCGACCACCGCGATCAGCTGGCCCTCGGGCAGCGCCAGGTCGACGTCCCAGAGCACCGGCTGGGTGCGGTAGGCGACGGTGAGGTCGTGGACCTCGATCGCCGGCACCGCGCCGACTTCCGGTGCCGCGGTCACGGCTGCGACCCGGCGTTCGCCGCGAGCGCGCCGGCGATGGTCTCGACGTTGGCGCGCACCATGCCGACGTAGGTGCCGGCCGGAGAATCGGCGGCGCCGAGCGCGTCGGAGAAGAGCTGGCCGCCGATGGTGACGTCGAAGCCGCGCGAGCGCACGGCGGCCTGCACCGCCTCGATCGCCTTGGCCGGCACGCTCGACTCGACGAAGATCGCCGGCACCCGCGCCTCCAGGATGATGGCGACCACCCGCTCGACGTCGTGGAGCCCGGCCTCGGCGAGGGTCGAGATCCCCTGCAGGCCGACGACGCGGATGTCGTAGCGGCGGCCGAAGTAGCCGAAGGCGTCGTGGGCGGTCACCAGCACCCGCTGGCGCTCCGGGATCGACGCGATCCGTTCGGCGACCCAGCGGTCGAGCTCGGCGAGCTCGGCCTCGAGCGCGGCGCGCCGTTCGGCGAAGGCCGCCGCGTGCGCCGGGTCGAGCCGCGTCAGCTCGCGTTCGACCGGCGCCAGCGTCTGCGCCCAGAGCGAGACGTCGAACCAGACGTGCGGGTCGTACTGCCCGGCCATCTCCGGCGGCTCGCGCAGCTCCGCGCGCGGCAGGTCCTCGGTGACCGCCACCACCGGCCGCGAGCGCGCCATCTTCACCAGCACGTCGCCCATTTTCCCCTCGAGGTGGAGGCCGTTGTAGAGGATCAGGTCGGCCTCGGCGAGCTTGCGCACGTCGCTCTCGCTCGCCTTGTAGAGATGCGGGTCGATCCCCGGGCCCATCAGCGTCGTGACCTCGACCCGGTCGCCGCCGAGGCGCGCGGCGAGGTCGCCGATCATGCCGGTGGTCGCCACCACGCGCAGCGGAGCGCCGGCGACGCGGCCGGCATCTCCGGCGGGTCCGCATCCGGCGGCGGCGAGCGCCGCGGACAGGACGAGGGCGGGGAGGGCTTGTGTTTTTGACATATCAAAATTATTCTCTCGATATGGCAAGAAGTCAAGCGCGCCCGGACGGCCCCCTCTTCGTCGCGATGCTGGCGATGGCGGCGATCGCCACCGTCGCGCCGGCCGCGGCCGACGACGCCGAGCTGGTGACCGACCGGCCCGACCAGACCGAGTCGGCGATCGTCGTCCCGGCGGGCACGCTCCAGGTCGAGCTCGGCGGCCTGCTCACCGTCGACGAGACCGGCGGCGAGCGGCTCGAGATCGTCGAGGGACCCGGCACGCTCGTGCGCTGGGGCCTGTCGTCGCGCTGGGAGCTGCGCCTCGCCTGGCCGGGGGCGATCGACGCCGAGCTCCGGCACGCCACCGGTCGGGACCGGCTCTCGGGCGCGGGCGATCCCGAGCTCGGCGCCAAGGCCGAGCTCGCCGCGCTCGACCGCGGTGCGCCGCTCGACCTCGCGCTGCTCGCCCACGTCACGCTGCCGGCGGGCGACGACGAGGTCGGCTCGCCGCGCGCCGACCCGTCCGTGCGCCTGCTCGGCGCGCACGAGCTCGGCGAGCGGATCGGCCTCGGCTGGAACGCGGGCTACGAGACGGCGTCGTTCGAGGACGCGGCCGGCCGCGCCCACACCCTCGGCCGCTTCGTCTACACCGCCGCGCTCGGCTTCGACCTGGCGCCGCGCTGGGGGGCGTTCGTCGAGCTCTACGGCGACCTGCCGGCGAGCGATCCGGCGCCGGCGGCGCAGTCGCTCGACGGCGGCGTCACGTTCGCCGTCACGCCGCGCCTCCAGCTCGACTTGGCCGCCGGCCTCGGCCTCGACGGCGACGCGCCGGACCGTTTCGTCGGCATCGGCCTCTCGTTCCGGGTGCCGCGATGAAGCGCGCGATGCTCCGAACCGGCGGGCTGCCGTAACCTCGGACGACGATGGCGACCTCGACCGTCGAGGACTACCTCAAGGCGATCCTGCTCGAGGAGCAGGCGAGCGGCGCGGAGCTGGTGGCGACCGGCCGGGTGGCGCAGGCGCTGTCGCTGACGCCCGGTACCGTGACGACCATGGTCAAGGCGCTCTCCGACGGCGGTCTGGTCGAGCACGAGCGCTACGCCGGCGTGCGGCTGACGCCGGCCGGCAGGAAGCTCGCGCTCCACGTTCTGCGCCGGCACCGGCTGGTCGAGCTCTTCCTGGTCGAGGTGCTCGGCTTCGACTGGAGCGAGGTCCACGACGAGGCCGAGCGGCTCGAGCACGCGGTCTCGGACCGGCTGATCGACCGCATCGACGAGATGCTCGGCCGGCCCGCGGTCGATCCGCACGGCGACCCGATCCCGACCGCCGAGCTCGAAGTCGCCCCCGGCGCCGGCGAGCCGCTCTCGGAGCTCCCCGCCGGCGTGCGCGCCCGCGTCACCCGCGTCGCCGACCAGGAGTCGGCCTTCCTGCGCCGCATCGAGCGGCTCGGCCTCTCGCCGGGCGCGCGCCTGAAGGTGGTCGCGCGCGACGCCGACGCCGACACCCTCGAGCTCGACCTCGGCCGCGGCCGCCGCGTCGCGCTCGGCCTGCGCGCCGCCGCCAAGATCACCGTCGAGCGCGGCTGAGCGGCCTGCCGCGGACGCGCGCCGCGGGTCGCGATCTCCGCAATCTGGCTCGGATCTTGCTGTGATCGACGGGTGTCGGTTGTCGAGCTCCGACGAGGGAGGTCTTCGTGGAACGGAAACATGCGAGAAATGGCATGAGCTGGGGCCGGTTCGCGGCGATGATCGGGACGTCGGTCGTCGTCATGTTCGCCCTGATGTACCAATTGGTCTACTCGCCGGAGCACGTCCTGTTCAGTGCCAACCGGCTGATCGCATCCCTGGCGATGGGCTGCGTGATGACGTTCGTGATGCTCGCCTTCATGTGGTCGAGCTACGAAGGCACGCGTGCGAAGGTCACGGTTCTCGGAACCGCCGTCGTGCTGGCGGTGGTCCTGCTCGCCGTCAACCGGAGTCAAACCGTGATCGAAGACACCCGGTTCCTGCAGGCGATGATCCCGCACCATTCGATCGCGGTGAACAATTCGCGCAAGGCGAGCCTCAGCGACCCCCGCGTGCGCGAGCTCGCCGACCGGATCATCGAGTCGCAAGTCCGTGAGATCGCCGAGATGAAGCTGCTCCTCGCCGACATCGACCGCCACGGCGAACGGGGGACGACGGAGCTGCCCGCCCGCACCGCCGAGCTCACGCCCGAAATGGAGCGCGAGGCCCGCAGGGTGGTGCAGTGAGCTTGCTCCCGGCGGGCGGGCGGCGAACGCCGCCGGGTCACGGCCGGTAGGCGGGCGGCAGCTCCCCGTCGAGGCGGCGGTAGCGCTCGAGCAGCTGGCGCTGGCGGGAATCCGCGCCGACTTCGCGGCCGTCGAGGAAGACGTGCTCGGCGGTGGTCGAGAGCTCGAATGGGTCGCCGCTCCAGACCACCAGGTCCGCCGCCTTGCCGGGTTCGAGCGTGCCGTAGCGATCCGCGATCCCCCAGATCCGCGCCGGTACCGCGGTGACGGCGGCGAGCGCGGCGTCCCAGGGCATGCCGTAGGCGACCGCCGAGCCGGCGGCATGGCGCAGGTCACGCGCGTTGTGGGCGTCGAAGGAGGCGAAGGCCACGGTCACGCCGGCCGCCTCCAACCGCGCCGCGTTCTCGAGCGTCGCGCCGAGGCTCTCGAAGTCGGGCAGGTTGCTCATCGGGTTGAGGATCACCGGGATCCTCGCGGCCGCCAGCTCCCGCGCCACCATCCACGCCTCGGCGCCGCCCACGACGATCAGCTCCAGGTGCTGCTCCTCGGCGAAGCGCACGGCGGCGAGCAGGTCGCTCGCTCGGTCGACGGTGACGGCGAGCGGCAGCTCGCCGGCGACGACCGGCGCCAGGGCCTCGAGGTCGAGGCGCGAGAGCGCGTAGTCGCGGCGCCCGGCGCTCTCCCAGGCGCGGCGGTTGGCGGCGAAGTCGCGCGCGTCCTCGAGCGCTTCGCGCAGGCGGAGCAGCGCCGCGGCGCGGGCGCCGCCGGCGAGCTCGGCGCCGCCGCTGCCGAGCGTCGCCACCATCGCCACCGGCGCGCGCTCGACCATCGCGCGCGGGTCGGGCACGGCGAGCGGCCGCAACGAGACGAGCGCCGCCTGGCCGGCGATCAGCGACTTGCCCGGCCGCGGCATCACCACCGCGCGGGCGATGCCCTCGACCCGGTTCACCGCGACGTTGGTGGCCCACGGGTTCAGGCCGTCGACGACGTCGAAGGCGGCGGTGAGGCGGTCGTCCTCGACCCGCGACTCGGTGGTGTCGTCGTAGGCGCCGATTTCGACCGCCGCGACGCCGGCCGAGGAGTCGAGCAGGCCCGGCGTCACCACCTTGCCGCGGGCGTCGACGACCCGCGCGCCGGCCGGTACCGCGACGTCGGCGCCGACCGCGGCGATCCGGCCGTCGGCGATCACCACGGTGGCGTTCTCGATGACCGGGCCGGAGACCGGGTGGACCGTGGCGCCGGTGATGGCGATCGTCTCGGCGTCGGCGGCGACGCCGCCCGCCAGGACGACGGCGGAAAAGAGCACGCCGCGAACGGCGACGCGGGAGAGCTTCCGATCGTGCACGCGGATCCGGCTCACCACGCCACCTCCTTCGCCGGCAGGCCGAGCTCGAAGTCGGTCGTCGGCCGCCGCGTCGCGTCGGCGCGATCGAACAGCAGCGCGCCGTCGACGAACACCTTCTCCGGTCTGCTGTAGACGCTGAACGGATCGCCCGACCAGAGCACGACGTCGGCCATCTTCCCGGGCTCGAGCGAACCGGTCCAGCGCTCGACGCCGATCGCCTTCGCCGGATTCAGCGTGATCCAGCGCACCGCTTCCTCGTAGGTGATCTCGATGCCCGCCTCGACACCCGCGCGCATCGCCTTGGCGGCGTCCTGGTTGAGCCGCTGGATCCCCTGCGCGGAGTCGGAGTGGACGACGGCGCAGGCGCCGGCCTCGTCCATCAGCGCGAGGTTCTGCGGGATGCCGTCGTAGGCCTCGATCTTGAAGCCCCACCAGTTCGACCAGAGGCTGCCGCAGATCCCTTCGCGGGCGAGCACGTCGCGGATCTTGTAGGCCTCGACGCCGTGGTGGAAGGAGGCGATCGAATAGCCGAACTCCTTCGCCAGGTCGATCATCTGCAGCATCTCGTCGGCGCGGTAGCAGTGGTTCTGCACCAGGATCTCGCCGTCGAGCACGCCGGCGAGCGTCTCGAGCTGGAGGTCGCGCTCGGGGCGCTTCTCCGGTTCGCTGCCGTCCTTCTCCCACTTCGCCCACTTGTCGGCGTAGGAGCGGGCGCGGATCCAGGCGGCGCGGTAGCCGGCCATGTTGCCCATCCGGGTGTCGGGCGAGCGACCCTTGCTGCCGTAGACCCGCTTGGGGTTCTCGCCGCACGCCATCTTGAGGCCGTACGGAGCGCCGGGGAACTTCATCCCCTGGACCGAGATCGACGGGACGTTCTTCACCGTCACCGAGCGCCCGCCGAACAGGTTCGCCGAGCCGGGCAGGATCTGCATCGTGGTGACGCCGCCGGCGAGCGCGAGCGGGAACTGCGGGTCCTGCGGCCAGACCGAGTGCTCGGCCCAGACCTCCGCGGTGTTGGGGCCGGTCGCCTCGTTGCCGTCCGACAGCGCCTCGCCGCCGGGCGCGGAGTAGACGCCGAGATGCGAGTGACTGTCGATCAGCCCCGGCGTCACCCACTTGCCGGTGCCGTCGATCACCACCGCGTCGGCGGGGGCCTCGACGTCGGTACCGACCGCCGCCACCTTGCCGTCGCTCATCAGGATCGCCGCCCCCTCGAGCCGCGGTCCCGCCGCGGTGAGGATCGTGGCGTTGCGGATCAGGGTCGGCCGGGAAGCCAGCGGACGGTAGGTGGAGGGGAACGGGGCCGCCACCTGCGCGGCGGCCGGCGCGACGGGAGCCTCGGCGACCGCACTCGGCGTCGTGCCGGAGGTCGCGCAGCCGGCGAGAGCCAGGGCGAGCGACGCGAGCGCGCCGACGGTGCTCGCCGTCGACCTTCGTCGCTCGTCGAAAGTCCGGTTCGTCACGATCGAGGCCTCCTGAGTTCGTTCGCCGACGCCCGAGGCCGGCGATCGGCCCTCTTCCTGCCGGCGGCGGGCCGCCTACGCTACCAAGAGATCTCGGCTCCGCCGGGCCTCCCCGGCGCGATCCTCGGACCCCGGGGTCGTTCAGCGATGGTTCACGAAACGTCCCCTAGCCTCGGAGCGTGCCGTTCCGAGACCCATCGAATCTCCTCGCCGTCGAAGGGTCCCTGGCCTCGAGCGCGCCGCTCACGCCGCGGTCCTCCAGCCGGCGAAGGATCCCACCGCGATCCACCGTCTCACCCCGCGTCGTGAGGTCTCGTTCGACGTGAATCCGGGCTCTCGTCGCACCCCGAGCTCTCGGGCCGCGCCCGCCCGGACCGTCCGGAGGACCCCCTGCGCTACCTGAAGCTCGCGCGCGCCCGGCGCGCCCTGTGGCTGTTCGCTGGCTCCTCGCTGCTGTTCGTCGGGTTTCCCGCGCTCGACCTGCGGGTCTCGAAGCTCTTCTTCGACGGTCGCGGGTTCCCGCTGGCCGACCGCTGGGGGACCGAGCTCCTCCAGGATTGCGTCGGCTACTTCGTCGTCGGTGCCCTCTCGCTCGTGCTCGGCCTCTACGCCGTCAACGCCGTCACGAAGCGCCGGCTGTTCGGGGTCGATGCCCGGGTCGTCGGCTATCTCCTGCTGGTGCTGGTCCTGGGCGCCGGCGTGATCGTGAACTTCGCCCTGAAGGACCACTTCGGTCGCGCCCGGCCCAGGAACGTGACCGAGTTCGGCGGACCGCAGCCGTTCACCCCGGCCTTCGTCGTCTCGAACGCCTGTCCCACCAACGGTTCGTTCTCGTCCGGAGACGCGGCCGGCGCCTTCTTCGCGTTCGCCCTGGTATTCGGCCTCGGACGCCGGCGCACGATGCTGTGGCCCGCCCTCGCCTTCGGCGGCCTGGTCTCGTTCGCGCGCGTCGCGTCCGGAGCCCACTTCCTGTCGGACGTCCTGGTTTCGTTCTTCGTGATGTGGATCACCGCGGACGCAGCGTACTTCTACCTGCTCGCGCCGGCGCGAGCCGTCGTCCGCCCGGAGGCGGCCGCGGCGCCCGGCGTTCCGGGGCTCCCGGTCGACGGACTCGCCGCCGTGGGCACCCCCGGCGCCCTGGGGAAGTGAGCCATGGCGTTCGGCAAGGGTGCTCCGAAGATCTCCCACGCGCGCTTCGCCGTGGTCTTCCCGCTGCTGCTGTTCGCGGTCTGCAACGCGCTCAACCTCGACCGCCTGACGCGCTGGTTCCACGTTCGCGACGGCTTCGACCTCTCCGCGTTCGCGGCCTATCTCGTCGCCGGTTCGTGCCTCTTCGTGGCGTTCTTCGTGCTCCTCGTCCACCGCTGGACGGTCAAGCCCGCGGCGATCCTGCTGGTCGCGTCGAGCGCGGCCGCGACCTACTTCATCGCCAAGTACGACGTCGCCATCGACAGCTCGATGATCCTGAACTCGGTCCACACCGATCCGGTCGAGGTCGGCCAGCTGCTGTCGATCGGAATGATTCCGTACGCGGTCTTCCTGATCGTCCTGCCGCTCGCGATGATCGTGCCGGTCGAGATCACCTTCGCGCGGGGCGCGACCTACCTCGTGAGCTCCGCGAAGCTCTTTTCCGTCGCCGTCCTGGCCGCCGTCGTCGCCCTCTACTCGGACTTCAACGCCATCCACCGGGCCGGCAACGTCTCGAACAAGTACATCGTCTACTCGCTGGTCCCCGTCAACGTCATCTCCGGGACGCTCTCCGCCGCGGGCAAGCTGGCGAAGCCCTACCTGCGACGGAGGAGGGCCGTCGAGATCGCCGGACGGGTCACCGAACCGGGCGACCTGCTCGTCGTCCTGGTCGTCGGCGAGTCCTCGCGGCGTGCCAACTTCAGCCTCTACGGCTACGAGCGCCAGGAGACGAATCCGGTGCTCCGGAAGGTCGACGGCCTCCACCTGCTGAACGGCCGGGCGCGACGGGGGTCGACGCTCGACGCGCTGCCGGAGATCCTCGAGCGCGACGGCGTCACGCTGCCGCAGATCGTCTCGCGGCTCGGCGTCCCGACCGCCTGCTACGTGAACTACACGCTCTACGAGAACTGCGTCGAGCCCGGCGAGACGAAGGTGACCGACTGCGGGCACGGCGGCAAGTGCTACGACGAGGACGTCGTGCCGTTGCTCGAGCGCGATCTCGCGACCTATCGCTCCGGCTACCGGTTCGTCGTCCTTCACCTGGGCGGCGGCAGTCACGGCCCGACCTACGTCGACCGGCATCCGCCGGAGTTCGTCCGTTTCGAGCCGACCTGCCGGGAGGCCGACGTGGCGAACGACTGCAGCCTGGAGGAGCTCTACAACGCCTACGACAACACGATCCTCTACGCCGACTTCGTCCTCGGCGAGGTGGTCTCCCGGCTCGAGGCCTCGGGAGCTCCCTACGTCCTGATCTACCTCTCCGACCACGGCGAGTCGCTGCTCGAGGAGGGCCGGATGTTCCACGGCATGCCGCCCGGCGTCGCGCTGCCGCCGGAACAGGCCGAGGTCCCGCTGATCGTCAAGTCGTCGGTCCCGATCCGCATCGATCGGCGCCCCGAGTACCGCCAGCAGGAAGTCTTCGATACGGTCCTCGACCTGTTCGCCATCGAGACGACCTCGATCGAGACCGCCGCCGGGTTCATCGAGCGAGTCGACGAAACCGTCGGCCCTGAAAGCGCCCCTGATCGTGCTGGAGGACGATCAACGAGCAAGACCGACGGCGCGACCCGAGTGGAGCTGAGACAGGACTGATTCCGTCCTGTTTCTCCGGCGCGAAGAGACCCGCGCGGAGAGGACTTCTCCCTCCTAGAATCGCCTCGCCCGCGCCGGTTCCCTACGCGCGGAGCGGAGGCTTTCGATGAAGCGAACGGCGCGCGGCGGTGCGGTGGTTCAGGGAAAGTCGTGGCCGTTCGCGGGGCTCGGGCTCGCGATCGCGATCGCCGCGGCGGCGGCCGCCGTCGGCCAGGGCGCTCCAGTCCTGACGCCGCCTGACATCGTCGCGAGCTTCGATCGCGAGGTCGTCCCCGCCGAGGGCCGGCAGGTCGCGCACGTCATGATTCCCGAGGCGGGGCGGTGGTCGATCCGGGCCGAGAGCTCGGTCGGGGTGGCGATCCAGCTCGTCGATCGGCGCGCGGGGGCCGGGGAGGTGGTCGGCGAGACCGGGAGCGCGGACGGGCGCATCGATCGTTTCTTCGACCGGGGCGAGGTGCGCGTGGTGGTGCACGGGCCGTCGCTCGGGCGCGGCGAGGCGAAGCTGTCGGCGACGCCGTTCCGGGAGCTCGCGGCGCTGCCGGAGAAGCTGGTGGAGCTGCGGCCGGTCTCGACCGAGCTCGGCGACCTCGAGCAGCGCTCCTGGTGGCTCGAGATCCCGGAGCGGCGCCGCGTCGCCTTCGAGGCGGTGGGGCGCCACCTCTCGGACCTGCGCCTCTGGCAGAACGGCAGCTGGCTGATCGACGTCGAGCCGGCGCTCGACCAGGTCACGCCCGAACCGGGCAAGCCGCTCGCTCGCGCACGGCTCTCGACACTGCTCGAGCCGGGCCTCTACCGGCTGACGGCCTATGGCGGGCCGGAGACGACCTGGACCGTCGCCGACCGCGCGCGCCCGCTCCACCTGCGCTGGGGGATCCCGCGCCGACCGCTGGCGGCGCGCACCGGCGCCGCCGTGAGCGCGTTCGGCAGCGATCACTTCCTGGTGCCGTCGGGCGCCGATCTCTACCGGCTCGAGCTGCCCGAGGCGACCGACGCCCTGCTCGCGCTGGCGCCCTTCGACGAGGCCGACCCGTGGGCCGACGGCGGCGCCTGGTCGATCACCAAGGAGAGCGTGCCGCCCGTCGCCGAGACCCGCTACGGCGGCCGGCGCGGCGGCAACGACTGGGTGCGCGTGACGGTGTCGGGCGCGGCCGGGCAGCGCTACCTGCTCCAGCACTTCGAGGTCGCCGAGCGCACCGAGCTGTCGGGCAAGGGCGGCTACTGGCTGGGCAGCGTCCACTCGGGCGCCGCGATCGACGCCATCGACCCGACCGGCGTGCTGTTCGCCTGGCCGCGCTCGAGCTCCGGACACGTGCGGGTGGCGGCGGCCGACGTCGTGCCGGTGTCGCGCACGCTCGCCTGGCGGCGCCGCTTCAACCTGCTCGAGACGGCGACCCTCTTCTTCCGCGTCGAGGAGGCCGGCACCTACCGCGTCCGCTCGTCCGGCGCCGCGGCGGAGATGCGCGTCGAGCCGCTGCTGCTGTCGCCGCCGCCGGAGTACCGGCAGCCGCGCCTGGCGCCGTCGCCGCTCGAGGTCGAGCTCGATCCCGGCTACTACGTGCTCACCCTGGTGCCGAGCGAGCCCGGCGTCGCCGAGGTCTCGCTCGCCCACCGCGACGGCGCGGAACCGACCGCGGATTCGCCGCTGCGCGGTGCGGTGCGGCTCGGCAGGGTCGAGCTCGAGGCCAACACCAGCTACGTGCTCCTGTTCGGCGACCAGCCCGGCGTTTCGACCGGCGCGGTGGTGCGCAAGCTGCCGCTCGACCTCGACCATGGGCTGCCGATCGCGCTCGCCCCCGGCGCCGAGGTCGAGATCCCGGGGCGCAACCGGCTCGAATCGACGGCGATCGCCCGCACCGAGGACGGCACCGCGCTCGAGCTGTCGGTCGATGGCGGCGAGTGGGGGCGCGAGGTGGCGGTCCCCGCCGGCGAGCACCGCCTGCGCGTGCGCTCGAACGAGGCCACGACCGTCGCGGCGACGGTCGAGCTCGTGCCGGTCGAGCGCGGCGCGGCGCGCGCGCTGCCGCCGCTGCCCGAGGCGGCGCTGGCGCTGCTGCCGGCGTTCCCGCGCCTCGACGACCGCGCGCCGGCGGCGTTCGACCTGGCCAGGGAGGGGAGCGCGACCTTCCTGGTCGAAGCGCCGGAGCCGGCGCTCTACCGGCTCGAGACCACGGGGCTGCTCGCCACCGAAGGGGTGATCCGGACCCGCGTCCAGCCGCGCCTCGAGCAGGCCGCCCAGAACGGCTCCGGGCGCAACGCGGCGATCGCCACCTACCTGCCCGGCGGCGAGTTCCAGTGGACGGTGCGCGCACTCGGCCAATCGGCCGGCCGCGCCGGCGGGCGGCTGGTGCGCACGCCGATCGAAGACGGCGGCGCCCTCGCCGACGGCGTCGCCGCGCGCGCGCGCCTGGCGCCGGGCGAAACGGTCGCCTACCGCTTCGACGTCGCCGAGCGCGGCCGCTGGCGACTGCGCTCGCTCGCCCCCGGCGGCCTCCACTCGCTGCGCGTCGAGGACCTCGACGGCTGGCCGGTCGGCGCCGCGACGGTCGCCGGCGACTCGACGCTCGAGCTCGAGCCGGGGTCCTACCGCGCCATCGTGCTGCCCACCGCCGGTCGCCGCGAGGGGACTCGCGCGGTGACCCGCGTCGATCGCCTCGTCGAACCGCCGGCGCTCGCCGGCCATGGTCCGTTCGAGCTCGCGCTCGGGGAGCGCCGCCGCCACGTCTGGACCGAGCCGGAGGAGGGGGGCGAACGCGCGCCGGACCGCTGGCGCCTCGCGCTGCCCGCCGCGGCGCTCCTGACCATCGAGCTCTCGGAGGAGATGCAGGCGGAGATCACCGGCCTCGACGGCACTGCCGCGCCGGCGGGCGAGGCCGCGCGCGTCGCGCCGGGGCGTGACGCGGTCGTCGAGCTCCCGGAGGGGCGCTACGAGCTCGCGGTCTCCTGTTCGCGCCGCAACCACCTGCAGCCGTACACGATCCGGGTGTTCTCCGCGGAGCTCGTCGCGGGCGTCACGCGCGCCACCCGTCTGCCGGTCTCGCTGCCGGTTTCGGTCGGTTCCGAGGGGGACGTCGAGATCGAGTCGTTCGGCGCCGACGACGTGCGCGCCCGGCTCTACGCCGCCGACGGCAGCCGCCTCGCCGACGCCGACGACCGCCCCGGCGACTGGAACTTCCTGCTCGCCGGCGGCTTCGAGCCCGGCCGCTACCGGCTCGAGATCCTGCCGGTCGGCACCACGGCGGGCGCGACCGAGCTCACGATGCGCTCCCTCGAGACCCGTGAGGAACCGGCCTGGGCTCCCGCCGACGGCGCGCGCCGGGTCGCCGTCGTCGCCGAGCGGGCGCGGCTGCCGCTGGCGCTGCCGGAGGACGCCGACCTGCTGGCGATCTCGGCGGCCGGCGGCGGCTCGCTCGGGCTGGCGCTCGAGCGCGAGGACGCCGCGGGTCGCCTCGAGGTCGCGACCGCCGCCGGCTCGCGCGCCGCCGTCGCGGTGCCGCTCGACGCGGCGGCGCGCGCGGCGCGCTGGAGCGTCGTCGTCCGCTCGCTCGACCGGCGTCCGACCGAGGCGGCGCTGACGCTGTTCGCCGGACGCGCGCCGCGCGTCGCCGGGTCGAAGCTGCTGGCCGGGGTCGAGCTGCCGCGGTTGCCGGGGCTCGAGCCGCCGTTCTCCGCGGCCGCGGTCGAGGTCGGCGAGCCGGGCTGCTTCCGGCCGACCGCGCCCGCCGACCCCGCCGCGATCGCGACGTCGCGCCGCGCCGGCGAGCCGTTCGCGGGCCGCCCCGGCGCCTGGATCGCCGCGGGCGGCGAGCTCTGGTTGTCGAGCGCCGGCGAGCGACGGGTCTCCGCGCGCCGCGCCGCGCTCGACGCCGAGCCGCTGGTGGTGACGCTGGCGCCGGGCGAGCGCGCCCGCTGCGGCGTCGCGGCCGCCTCGGGACCGGTGGCGCTCGCCGCCGAGGCGCTCGCGGGGGAGCTCGCGATCGCCTCGGTCGAGGAAGATCGGCCGGCGCGCTTCGACCGCTCCGGCGCGGTCGCGCCCCGACGCGCCCTGGCGCTCGCGACCGCGCCCGACGGCGCCGAGGTGTTCAACGCCTCGGCCACGCCGCTCGAGGTCCGGCTCACCGCGCGACCGCTGGCGGAAGGCTCGCCGGTCGAGCTCGACGGCGCCACCCGCGAGCTCGAGCTGGCGCCGCGCTCGGCGACCGCGCTGGCGCTGCCCGCCGGTCCGCTCCGCCTCGAGCTCGCGCTCGAGCGCGGCGCGGCGGCGTCGGTCGCCGGCGCCGACGGCCGGCCGGCGGCGACGATCTGGGCCGCCGAGGCCGACCTGACCGAGAGTGTCACCGTCGACGGGCGCCGCCTGCTGGTCGCCAACCCCGGTGGCCGCGCCGTGCGCGCGCGGGTGGCGGCGCGCGCGGCGTCAGCCGCCGATCCGGCGCTGAAGCTGTCGCCGCACGCCAGCTTCGAGCGGCGCTTCGACCGCGCCGGCGCCTTCCGGCTCGAGCTCGCGCCCGCGGCGGGCTCGATCGAGGTCCGCGGCGCGCGCTCGGCGACGCTGGTCGGCGCCGGCGGCGAGGTCCTGCGCGGTGACCGATTCGAGGTGCCGCCGGCCGGCGGCACGCTGCGCGTCGAGCACGGGCCGGGGATGGTCGCGGTCTGGCCGGCCGCCGACGCGGCGGCGGCCGCCGCGCTGCTCGCGGGGCCCGCCGAGGCGGTCGAGGCCCCGGTCGCGCTGCCGCTCGACGGCAGCCGCTCGGCGGTGCGGATCGCGGTCGCCGAGCCGGCGCTGCTGGTGCTGCGCGCCGGCGGCGGCGCCGAGGTGGCGGTCGAGGCGGGCGGCGTCTCGGAGCTGACCCGCCTCGTCGACGGCGTCGCCTTCGAGCGCCCGGTCGGTACCGGCGAGGTGCGGATCGCCGTGCGCGCGCTGCCCGGCGCGCCGCAGGGCGGCGGCCTCGAGGTCGCGCTCGAGCCGATCGCGGCGATCGGCGAGGGGCTCGGCCCCGAGTCGCTGCTGGCGCCCGGCGAGGCGCGGGCGTGGTGGTTCACCGTCGAGCGCCCCGGGTCGGTCGGCGCCGGCGTCGCCGCCGACGACGGCGCCGTCGAGTCGGAGCTGTTCGGCCCCGACGGCCGCTCGTTCGGCCGCGCCCTGGTCCACTGGCACGAGCTCGCCGCCGGCCGCCACACGCTGATCGCGCGCGCGCCGGCCGGGGCCGAGCCGGCGCGCGCGCGGCCGGCGCTGGTCGGCGTGGCGCCGCCGTCGGACGATCCGCCGCGCGAAGCGGTCGCCCGGCTGGTCGCGCTCGAGCGCGGCGATCCGCCGGCGCCGCGCGCCGCCGTCGGCGCCGAGGACCCGCCCCGGCTCGAACCGGGGGGCACGGGGCCGCGCTCGCGCGCGGTGGAGGAGCCCGAGGAGTGGAGCGAAGAGGGCGACGAGGAGTGGGTCGAGGACGAAGAGGACGACGAGGACGCCGGCTGGGAGGAGGAGAACCCGTGATCCGTAAGCTCGCCCACGCCACCTTCGTCCGGATCGCGCTGGCCGCGCTGGTCGCCGCCGGCGCGCCGCTCGTCGCCCAGACCGCCCCCGCTCCGACCGCCCCCGCCCCGGCCGCCGTCGACCTGCCGCCGCGCCCGGCGCGCCCGGTGGCCGCCGCCGCGGGCCGAGTGGTGGTCGTTCCGGATTCCTTCCTGCGCCGCTGGGATCCGATCACGATCTTCCTGCCGTCCGATGTCGGTCCCGCGCAGGGCGGGCCCGAGGACGACCCGGCGCGCGTCGCGCGTCTCTCCTCCGAGGTCTCGCGCGCCGAGCCGGCGGGCGCCTGGACCTGGCTCGACGCGCGCACGCTCCAGTTCCAGCCGGCCGATCCGTGGCCGCCGCTCGAGCGCTTCACGCTCGCCGTCTCGGGCCGCACCTTCCGGCTCGCGACGCTGCTGGCGCCGCCGACCGCGACACGGCCGCAGGCCGGCGCCGCCGGGCTCGAGGCGGTCGACGAGATCGCGCTCACCTTCGCCGACCCGTTCCCGGCCGAGGCGCTGGCGCGCGCGCTGGTGATCGAGGTGCGGCCGCTGCCCGGCTTCGGCGACGCGGCGCCGCGCTTCCTCGGCCGCGAGGACTACGAGGTCAAGACCCTCGACCGGCCGAACGCGACGGCGCCGGTCACCTCGGTCGTGCGCCTGCGCCGGCCGGTGCCGACGGGGCACCGCGTCTTCGTCCGCCTGCGGCTGACGCTCGACGATCCGCCCGAGCAGGCGTTCTGGGAGCTGTCGTTCGCGACCGCGCAGCCGTTCCGCGCGCTGCGCTTCGGCTGCCGCACCGCGCAGCTCCCGGTGGTGCCCGGCGGCGCGCGCTACGCGTCGGACCAGGCGCTCGCCTGCGAGGCCGAGGACCCGGCGCTGGTGGTCGAGTTCTCCTCCGACCCGCGCGAGCTCGGCATCGTCGAGGCGCGCAATCTCGTGCGCACGACGCCGCCGGTCGCGAACCTCGACGCCCGTCTCTCCGGCCGCCGGCTCGAGCTGCGCGGCGCCTTCGCGCGCGAGACCGCCTACCGCGTGACGTTGGTGCCGTCACCGCTCACCGACCGCGACGGCCGGCCGCTCGACCTCGCCGCGGTCAACGAGCTGGTGCTCGCCTTCCCGCGCGCGACCCCCTACCTGCGCCTCGCCGCGGCGTCCGGCCTGGTCGAGCGCCACGGCCCGCGCATGTTGCCGCTGATCGGTCGCGGCGACGAACGGCTCGACCTGCGCATCCACGCCATCGACCCGCTCGACCGCGGGCTCTGGCCGTTCCCGGAGCGGCCGGTCGAGGTCGACGAGGACCAGCGCCCGCCCGGCCCGGGCGAGCGCCCGCAAGCGTGGACGAAAGCCGACGCCGAGCCCGACGCCGCCGAGATCGGCCGCCGCATCCTGGCGCTCGGCTCGCCGCCGGTCTCGGAGCTCGTGGACCTGCCGCTGCGCCGCGACGGCGGCTCGGCGTCGTTCGGCCTCGACCTCGGCCGCGCGCTCGACCGGCTCGCCGGCGCCGGCGCGCCGGGGACCTATCTGGTCGGCATCCGCCGGCCGGGGGCGAGCTCGACGCGTTCGTGGCTGCGCCTGACCGCGACCGACCTCGCGCTGACCACGCTCGAGGAGAGCCACCGCACCGTCTTCGCCGTCACCTCGCTCGCCTCGGCCCGGCCGATCGCGGGCGCGGAGGTCACGGTCGAGGGCTCGCACCGCCTCTCCGGTCGCAAGGCCGAGTGGGTCGAGCTCTTCTCGGGCGTCACGGACGGGCAGGGGCAGGCGATCTGGCTCGCGCCCGGCCCGCCTTCCGAGGGCGGGATCTACGTCGAGCGCATCACCGTCCGCTCCGGCGACGACCGGCTGGTGCTCGACGCGGGCGACGCCCCCGACGCCTTCGCCGACGGCCGCTGGTCGCCGACCGGCGAAACCTGGCTGCAGTGGACGCAGCACCTGTTGGCGGGACGCGGCGCGCAGCCCGAGACGATGGCGCACCTCTTCCCCGAGCGGCCGGTTCACCGCCCTGAGGAGCCGGTCCATCTCAAGGGGTGGGTGCGCACGCGCTGGCAGGGGCGGCTCGAGCCGGTGACCGAGGACCTGCTGATGGTGGTCGAAGGGCCGGGCGATCTGATCTGGCGCTATCCGGTCACCCCCAACGAGCACGGCGGGGTCTACCACCGTTTCGACGAGCAGGAGCTGCCGACCGGGACGTACCGCGCGCGGCTCGAGCTCGCCGGCACCGGCGAGGCGATCCCGGGGTCGGCCTCGTTCCGCAAGGAGGCCTACCGGCTGCCGCGCTTCGAGGTCCGCCTCGACGCGCCGGAGCGCGCGCCGCTCGACCGCGAGTTCGACGTCGCGCTGGTCGCCACCTACTACGCCGGCGGCCGCGTCGCGGCGCGGCCGGTCGAGTGGCGCGTCACCCAGTTCCCCTACGAGTGGTCGCCGAAGAGCCTGCCCGGCTACCTGTTCTCCTCGGACGCCCGCTTCGCGCGCGACCGCCGCTTCGAGCCGACGGCGGCGAGCGAGCGCGGCGACACCACCGACGAGGACGGCGGCGCCAAGCTCGTGATCAACCCCGCGATCGAGGCGACCTCGCAGCCGCGCACCTACGTGGTCGAGGCGACCGTGATCGACGCCGACGAACAGACGGTGACGGCGACCCGCCAGGTCGTGGCGGTGCCGCCGCTGCTGGTCGGCATCAAGGTGCCGCGCTATCTCGAGCGCGCCGACGTGGTGCGCCCGAAGGTGGTGGTGCTCGGTCCGGACGAGAAGCCGGTCGCCGGGCAGCCGGTCACGGTTCGCCTGGTCCAGCGCCAGTGGCACTCGCACCTGCGCGCCTCGGACTTCACCGACGGCGTGGCGCGCTACGTCACCGAGGTGGTCGACGCGCCGGTGGCCGAGGTGGAAGTCACCAGCGGCGCGGAGCCGATCGAGGTGCCGCTCGAGCTGCCCGGGGCCGGCGTCTACGTGATCGAGCTCGAGACGCGGGACCGGTTGGGGAGAGCGCAGTCGGTCACCGTCGACTTCTTCGCCGGCGGCGACGAGGCGGTGACCTGGGAGAAGCCGGCGACGGCGGTCTTCCAGCTCGTCCCCGACAAAGTGCGTTACGCGCCGGGGGAGACCGCGCGGCTGGTGCTCGAGAGCCCGTTCCAGAGCGGCGAGGCGCTCTGCGTGGTCGAGGCTCCGGACGGCAACCGCTACAGCTGGCTGCCGGTGCGTGGCGGTCAGGCGGTGTTCGAGCTGCCGATCGAGGGGGAGTGGACGCCGCGCCTGCCGGTGCACGTGCTGCTGATGCGCGGGCGGCTGCCGGGCACGGCGCCGCGCCCGGGCAACTCGACCGACCTCGGCCGCCCCGCCACCTTCGGCGCCACGCTCTGGCTCGACGTCGATCCGGTCGACCACCGCCTCACCGTCGAGCTCGCCTATCCGAAGAAGGCGCGGCCGGGCGAGACGATCGAGATGGAGGTCCGCCTCGCCGATCCCTCGGGGGCCCCGGCCGCGGGCGAGGTCACGCTCTGGCTGGTCGACCAGGCGGTGATGTCGCTCGGCCGCGAGGCGCGGCTCGATCCGGTCCCCAGCTTCCTGTCGACGGTGCGCAGCTATTTCGCGGCGCGCGACACGCGCTCGATGGTCTTCGGCTTCCTCCCGTTCGCCGAGCTGCCGGGCGGCGACGGCGGCGAGGAGGAGGCCTCGCTGCTCGACCGGCAGACGATCCGCAAGCGCTTCGAGGCGGTGCCGTTCTACGCGCCGTCGATCGAAGTCGGACCGGACGGCATCGCGAAGGTCCCGGTCACGCTGTCGGACGACCTGACCAACTTCCTGGTGCGCGCGAAGGCCGCCTCGGGTCCCGGTCGCTTCGGCTTCGCCACCGGTCGCATCGAGGTGCGCCAACCGGTGGTGGTGCAGCCGTCGCTGCCGCGCTTTGTCCGTCCGGGCGACCGCTTCACCGCTTCGGCGGTGGCGCGGCTGGTCGAAGGCGACGGTGGACCGGGGTCGATCGCGGCGCGGGTCGAAGGGCTCGAGCTCGAAGGGGAGTCGACGCGACCGTTCGACTGGGTCGCCAACCGCGCGCAGCGCATCGACTTTCCGGTCGCGGTGCCGACGCCGGCGTTCGACGCGGAGGGCCGGCTGGCGCGCGAGGAGGTGGTCGTCCGCATGGGGGCGGAGCGCGCGTCGGATCGCGCCGGCGACGCCTTCGAGGTCCGCCTGCCGATCCGCGACGACCGCGACCGGATCCGCCGCTCGGCGACGGCCGAGCTCGTGGCGGGCGAGCCGTTCGCGCTGCCGGTGCCGGAGGAGGCGGCGCGGCCGGGGTCGCTGCGTCGCAAGCTCCTGGTCTCGAACGAGCCCGGCGTGGTGGAGCTGGCGGCGGGGCTCGACTTCCTCCTGACCTATCCCTACGGCTGCACGGAGCAGCGGCTGGCGACGTCGCGCGCGCAATTGGCGCTGCGACGCTTCCGCGATCTCTTGCGACTGGAGGGGGACGACAAGAAGCTCGACCGCGCGGTCGCGGACACGCTCGCCTGGCTGCCGCTGGTGCAGCAGGGCAACGGCCTGTTCGCCTTCTGGCCGGGCGGCTCGGGGTCGGTGTCGCTGACGTCGTGGGCGGTGGAGTTCATGGCCGAAGCGAAGGAGGCCAGGTACGCGGTCGATGCGGAGCTCGAGTCGAGCGCGGTGCGCGCGCTCGAGCAGGCGCTGCGTTCGGACTACTCGCACTTCCTCTCGGGCGAGGCCTGGGGGGAGCGCACGTTCGCGCTCGGCGCGCTGGCGCGGATCGGCAAGTTCGATCCGGCCTACGGCAACGAGCTCGCCCGGCGCTCGCAGTTCCTCGGTCTCGAGGGGATCGCCGGCGTGGTCACCGCCTTCGAGCGCGCGGGTCAGGCGACCGCGCCGGCGCTGGCGCCGCTCGAGCAGGAGCTCTGGCGCGGCGTCCAGACGCGCCTCCACCAGGGCCGCGAGATCTACGGCGGTCTGCAGGACGATCCGCGGGTGCGCGACGGCCGCATCCTCCCTTCTGAATCCCGCACGCTGGCGACAATGCTGCGCGCGCTCGCCGGCCGGGCGGACGGGGAGTCGGAGACCGACCGCTTCGCGCTGATGCGGCGGGCGCTGGTCGGCCTCGGGAAGGGGGACGGCTGGGGCTCGACGAACGCGAACGCCTTCGCGATTCTCGCGCTCGCGGAGCTGCTCGGCCGTGGCAGCGGCACGGGGGGCGCGGCGACGCTCTCGCTCTCCGCCCCCGGCGCCCCCGACCCGCTGGTGCTCGGCCCGGGCGAGCCGACCGCCTTCTGGGTGAGCACGGCTCCGGGCGCCGCGACGCTGACGCTCGCCGCCGGCACGACGACGCCGGTCTCGGCACGCGCGGAGCTCTCCTACGTCCCGGCCGCGGACGGCAGCCAGGCCCCGGCCCGCCGCGAGGGCTTCGTGGTCGCCCGCGAAGCCCTGATCCTCCGCGGCCCGACCGGCACGCCCCCGGAGCGCCACCCGATCGACGCCCCGGGCGGCACGCTGTCCTTGGAAGTCGGCGAAGTCGTGGAGGAGCACGTCCAGGTCGTGAACACGGCCGACCGCCACTACGTGGCCGTCGTCGTCCCCCTCGCCGCCGGCCTCGAGCCCTTGAACCCCAACCTGGAGACGGCCCCGCCCGAAGCGAAGCCGGCGAACGCCCTCACCCTCCAGCCGACCTACGCCGCCTACCTCGACGACCAGGTCGCCTTCTACTTCGACACCCTCCCGGCCGGCACCTACGACTTCTACTTCCGCACCCGCGCCCAGATCCCCGGCGAGTTCATCCAGCCCCCGGCGAAGGCGGAGATGATGTACGACGGGAGCGTGGTCGGGACGTCGCCGGGGTTGCGAGTTGAGATCCGCATGAGGATGAAGTGAAGATGCGAGAGAAGGCGCGAGGTGCAGGGAGGTCTACTCATAAGTCCGATGAAAGGCCTGAGGACACAGCTTGCTCGCAGCCACAGATGGGAGACGCCTGTCAGTTTCGGGCGACGCAACTGCGCACGCTGCTAGGCCTTCTGCGATCGGTCTCCCGGCCTTCTCTGAGGTGTCAGCACTAGCGTCGGATGCCATGCTCCCGTTGTTGGCGGGTGACTGACTAGGCTGCCTTGCGGCTCGTATGGCTATTACAATTTGCGAATGGCGCGTGAACAAGAGGGGGCGCGGAGCAGTCCGAGCATACTTTCGTTCACACTCTTGGCTGGACTCCACCTTGCCGGCCGTGGGTCACGCTGAAGCACAGCTGCGCTGAAACCTCGATGAACTACTCGCGACGGCAGACGATCCTGTTTGTGGACGATGATGGTTATGGCGCGAGCGTATACGTGCATGCACTCGAAGCTATCGGCTTTGTTGTGAAGTTCGCATCCGATGTCGAGACGGCGCTTGAGTGGGGAGAGGATGACAGCTTTGCGGCGATTGTGATCGACATCATGATGCCTCCGGGCGAGTTCTTCACTCAACTCGAAACGGCCGGTGGGTACAAGACTGGAATTGCGCTTGGCCGAGAGATGCGCGATCGGCATCCAGAGACACCGTTGTTTGCCCTCACCAACTCGCGCGAAGCCGATGTCGAATCGTGGTACAGCGTTCAGCCGGAGTATGGCTACTTTTTCAAGGGCGACTACACCCCCGAGGAGTTCGCGACAGTGGTCAAGAACAAGGTGCTTGGGATTCCGGACCTTCCGAAGTGCTTCATCGTGCACGGACATGACGCGAATCTGAGAATGGCTCTCAAGAACTACCTGCAAAATACTCTGGGGTTTCCCGAGCCTGTCGTGCTTGCAGAGCAGCCCTCTCTTGGGATGACTATCATCGAGAAGTTCGAGCACTACGCCGCGGATCGTGACCTCGTATTCGCGATCTTCACTGCAGATGACTTCAAACACAAAAGGGGAGGTCGGGCGCGGCAGAATGTGGTCTTCGAGTATGGCTATTTCTTAGGCATGATTGGTCGACGAAGTGGGCGTGTCTTCCTTCTATACGATAAGGGAACAGAGATTCCATCCGACCTCCTTGGCGTCGTCTATATTGACGTGTCAAATGGGATCGAGGCTGCAGGCGAGGCAATTAGGAAGGAGCTTCGTGGGCTGGTCTGAACCGCCACTGTAGTGGCCGGGTCTGACATAGCGCAGGGATTGGTGGAGGAGTTCGGAGGGAGGAATCGACTCGTGAGTCAGATCCCAGGCATTGGGCCCGCGCCGGCGCCACCGACCCTTTTCGTTAGCTCCACCTACTTCGATCTGTCCTCGATACGTCAGGAGTTAGAGCATTTCCTGGCGGAACTGGGATACGTTCCTATACTGTTCGAAAGCGCCGCACCCCTTCCTGGCGTCGCAGCTCCGGCGTCGGCGGTCCGCCAAGCCGGTCAGGCTGACGTCTGCATTCTCATCGTAGGCAATCGCTATGGCACGGTCGACGAGTCAAGTGGATTGTCTTGGACTCACCTCGAGTTTCGCACGGCGAGAGACCTCGGTAAGCCAGTGTTCGCATTTGTCGCGGCGGCGACCTTGGTCCAGTTTGACCTCTGGCAGTCGAGACTCAGCTCGGGATTCTGGAAACCGGATGAAGAGGGCCTTTTCCGCTTTCTCGGTGAAGTAAGTGCGGCCGGATCGAGGTATCCCTTCACTTCGCTCCCAGACTTGAAGTACTTGATTCGGCAGCATTTGGCGGCGTACTTCGGCTATCTACTGAGGAAGTACGGTCAGCTCGAGGTCTTTACTCCTGTCGACGACCGAGGATGGCGACAGTTGGGGCGGTCGCTGTTCAGGAGAGGAGAACTACCGGCGGCGCGCTTGTGCTTCCGAAGGGCACTGGACCTCAATCCAACGGACCGCCATGCCAGACGTCACTTGATCTCTTGCCACTACTGGCTCGGCAGACTTGAGGAAGGCCTTGAGGAGGCCTTGGAGGCACACGCACAGCATCCCGGGACGAGAGGATTCCTGGTGCAACTCGTGGCGCTCTACTTGGCCTTGAAGCGGCCTGAGAGTGCTGTTCAGTATGCCAGCAAGCTTACAGAGGTCTTTCCTAACGACGATCGAAGTTGGTCGGCCATTGCTGTCTGTTTCAAAGAGCTAGGCCGAAGTGAGGAGGCGATTGTGGCAGCAAGAAGGTCGGTGGAGTTATTTACGCCCAGGCGTGGCCGCAACGCTTGGTACTCAGACTTCGAGAACGAGGTTTCGAGCGCAAGCAGTGGACGGGATCTGCCCCTTCAGCATCCAGAGCCCGATGAGATCGAGGACGACGAATCGTCTGAAGAAGCTCATCACAATGAGGAGCGCGACTAGCTCGTCCTGATTCCGCGCCAGGGGCTTCGGAGAATTCCTGAAGTGAGAGGTAGGGCAAACGGTGGACTTCGCTGGACAACATCTCAACGTCAGGCTGGAGACGGTGCGAAGCACGCCAAACAGGACATCTCGACTACGCGGGGTCTCTGATCTCGCGAGAGCTGTTCTACCTTTGGCTCGAATCCCATGCGCCCTGGCTAGCACCCCTCGCGTCGAGGGTCGTCGGCAAACTCGAGATCTGCCGACAAACTGTTCTCGATGGCAGTCGTGAGACACTTGATCACGCAAGAGGCGATATGGCTGACATTGAACCTACTCAGGAGCCGAGCGAGACCGGCCGTGAAGAGCCCAAGGCGATCCTTAAGGGACGTCAATCCTTGTCCAAGATCCGGCGGGAACTCTCGGACGACGAACTTTCGTCTCCGGCGGTGCAGAGGATGCTCGTTGACGAGATAGAGCGTCTTGAGCGCGATAACGCAGACCTTGCGAGTTATCGCGATCAGTTTCACGCAGTCGACAAGCGGGCTTCGGTACTTGAGGAGCGATCCAGGAAGGCAATTGCGGCGGAGATCATCTTTGCTGTGTGCTTGTCGGTAGGTTCGGCGGCGATGGGGTATGCGCCTTCGGCTTGGTCGAGCCAGCCGAGCGGCTGGCTAGCTCTTATTTTTGGGGCACTAATAGTTCTTGGTGGTGTCGTTTCCCGGGTGGTGCAGCGGTGAGAGTGCAGATTACGTCCATCGCCGACGCTGGAGTCGCGGGCAAGGAACGAATCGTCATGAGAGTTTCTGCCACAGACGAGATTGGTCACTACGCGATGTTCCGTTCGAAGTTCGTCGATCAGAGCGTGACTACAGCAGTTACGAATGTTTTCTGGTTCCCGGACCAAGAGGTCAGCGCGGGGGATTTCGTAGTCTTGTACTCAAAGCGGGGAGTGAGCAATACCAAGACGAACAAAGACGGAACGAAGTCCCACTTCTTCTACTGGGGATCAGACAAAGTCCTTTGGAAGGGCGGAGACTATTCGGCCGTTCTGTTGCACGTGGCGGCTTGGCGATCGTTCAATCCGAGTAGTGATTAGCAGTCAGTGAGTCGGCGGGACGGCTTGCGGTGTCAAATCGACCTGTGCTGAACCTCGCTCGAAGCCCGAGATTCGTACTTGATGCGTAATGGCCTTGGGAATCGACAGATTGGATCTCCGTCGGCCGTTTGGGCAAGGGCCCTCGCCTGGTCCGAGAATCGAGAGCAGACTATGACCGAGCGCGGGCGTTGTACGGGCGGACAGCACTCCCGCCGCTCTGTCCGCGAGTAGCGGAAGTCTTTCGGCGGTCGGCAGTAGTCCAGGGATACTCAAGTGATGAAGACTCAGTACTACACCGCGACGAGCCTCGACGGGTTCATCGCGACCGAGGAGGATTCGCTGAAGTGGCTGTTTCCGCTCGGGGACGTCGGAGCGACCGGGTATCCGGAGTTCATCGCGGGCGTCGGGGCGCTGGCGATGGGGTCGACGACGTACGAGTGGGTGATGCGCAACTCCGAGCAGGTGATCGCCACGGTGGGGTCGGCGTGGCCGTACTCGCAGCCGACGTGGGTGTTCACCAGCCGGAAGCTGCCGCGGATCGAGGGGGCCGACCCGCGGTTCGTGCAGGGGGACGTGCGTGCGGTCTTTCCGGAGATGCGCGCGGCCGCCGGGGGGAAGAACCTCTGGTTCGTCGGAGGCGGTGACCTCGCCGGGCGTTTCCACGACGCTGGGCCTGTCGACGAGGCCATCCTAGAGGCTGGCTTCGGTCGGAGCTGAAGTGTCTCAGGTCTTCCGAGGATTCATGATCTTCTCCTTGGCGGGCATCGCGGCGTCGATGCTCCTGGTCGCTCTCGGAGCGGGCGGGGTCGAGGCGGTACTTCTCGAGTGCGCGCTTCCCGGAATCGTGGGGGCCATCCTGACCGCGGGCGGGATCATCGCGGTGCACCTCGTTCTTCGGTACGAGCTCCGAACCAAGGAAACGAGGATGCTCCTCGAGGCGGGATGCCCGAGGTGGATGCGATGGCTCGCGCACGGAGTGAGCCTGAGCGGCCTCGTGACCTGGATCTATCTGATGCAGTCCGGATACGAGTCCCCAGCCGACGAAGTGCCGACCCTTCTGACCGGAGCGATCGGCCTCACGTTCTTTCCGACCGCTTTTCTGACGTTCTACGCCTTCCTTCGACTTCGAACGCAGCCCCTTTCAACGTGCAACAGAGGGCACCTAGTCCCGGCCGGTGTACGCGCTTGCCCCCAGTGCGGTGAGGCGGTCCGACCCGTCGGCTAGTCCGTGGAGCCCGAGCGGTCGAGTCGGCAGTCGGGCGAGTCGAACCAGTGTGACCTCCGGAGGCGCGAGATGAGTCGGATCGAGTTCCGCGCACTCGCCCTGAGCGTCCGGCCGTCGCCCGGGACGAACGACCACGAGGTGCGCCGCGTTCGATTAGCATAAAATGCCAAGCAAGGGAGGTCACCGGATGCCGACCAGAAACGTGGTCCTGACCGAGCACCAGGCGGCCCTGGTCGAACGGCTGGTGAAGTCCGGCCGATATCAGAACGCGAGCGAAGTGCTGCGCACGGGCCTGCGACTGCTCGAGCAGCAGGAAGCCGAGAAGAAGGCACGCCTGGCCGCCCTGCGCGATGCCGTGCAGGTGGGGCTCGATGACCTGGAGGCGGGGCGGTTCGTCAGCTTCGCCGACGGCCGGGAGATCGCCGGCCACCTGTCCGGGATCGCCGCACGGCGCTCGAAGGTAGCCGCCGAGGGGTAGCGCTGCGTGCGGTGGACGATCCGCCTGGCGAAGGCCGCCGAGAACGACTTCGCGGAAGTCGTCGACTGGACGGCCCGCCGCTTCGGCGAGCGACAGGCGGCCGCCTACGCCCGCGTGCTCGTCGACGCCATCGTCGCGCTCGAAGCCGGACCACGGCAGCCGGGGGTGAACGCGCGCGACGACATCCGCAAGGGGATCCTGACCCTGCACGTCGCACGCAAAGGGAGGAGGGGGCGGCACTTCATCCTGTTTCGCGTCGGCGACAGGGAGGCGCGACGGATCGATGTCGTGCGAATCCTCCATGACGCCATGGACCTGCCGCGCCACCCGCCGTCATGAGCCCGTTCACGTTCCTCCACCCCAGGTGCCCCGCCGTCTTCAGTCCATGCCGAGGTGCGACCTCGGCCGCGGGGATCGATGCGCCCCGCGGTCGGCCCGAGGAGAGGTCTCGATGAAGACGCAGTACTACACCGCCACGAGCCTCGACGGATTCATCGCGACCGAGGATGATTCGTTGGAGTGGCTGTTTCCGCTCGGGGACATCGGGGCGACGGGGTATCCGGAGTTCATCGCGGGCGTCGGGGCACTGGCGATGGGGTCGACGACGTACGAGTGGATGCTGCGCAACTCCGAGCAGGTGATCGCCGAGGTGGGGTCGGCGTGGCCGTACTCGCAGCCGACCTGGGTGTTCACGAGCCGGGCGCTGCCGCGGATCGAGGGGGCCGATCTGCGGTTCGTGCGCGGGGACGTGCGCGCGGTGTTCCCGGAGATGCGCGCGGCCGCCGGGGGGAAGAACCTCTGGGTCGTCGGAGGCGGGGATCTCGCCGGACAGTTCCACGACGCCGGGCTGCTCGACGAGATCATCGTCCAGGTCGGCTCCGTCACCCTCGGCCGCGGCAAGCCGCTCTTTCCCCGCCGCGTCACCAGCCCACCGTTCCGACTCGTCTCCGCCCGCCAGCTCGGCCCCGGCTTCGCGGAGCTGCGGTACGAAGTGGTGCGCGATCGGGCGGAGACTGGCGCCGAGAGGGCGTGAGTCGCGGAGGGACTTCGGCATGACGCGAGCCCGAAGATTCGTTGTCTTGGCGCTTGTCGTTCTCGTCGGGGCATTCGGTGTTCGAGCCTGCAGGAACGGAAATACCCTGCTGCGGCTCGCATGGCCTCCGGCGGACCTCTACGACGAGCTGGGTTCCGCTCCCATCGATGTCGGTCGCGCGGGTTCGACCGTCGAGCTGGTCGTCGTGCCGAGGTACGCGGGCGCGCACGATGTCGATGTTCACTTCCCGGGCCAGCTCGCGCTCGATGGGAGCTTGAGCTGGCGTCTGCGAGTGGAGATCGAGGTGCTCGACGAGGCCGGCAAGGTCCTCGTTCGGTCGCATCGTGAGGGGTCTCCCTACTGGGCCGGGAAGAGAGGGAGCGGCCTGAACTTCCTACGGACCGAGCGCGAATCCGAATGGCGCCCAGGCTCCTCCTACCGAGTCCGGGTCACGGTCGTCGAGCCGGATGGAGACCTGGTCGAGAAGTACGGTGCCGCCACGGTGCGAGTGGACAAGGGATCGGACGAGTAGTCGAGCCGTGGGCTTTTGCATCCAACCTGGCGAAGAATCCGGCGACCGATGAGGTCGGCATGAAGCCCATCGCGCGGCTCCGCTGGAAAGCCCTCCTGCCGTGGGAGACGTTCGCCTGCCACGAGCTCGGCGCGCGGTACGCGACCGGCGACGGGGTGGGAAAGGACGAAGCGGCCGCGGTTCGATGGTACCGCCGGGGGGCGCGCCGGGGTGATCCGCTGTGTCAGTACGATCTGGGCTTCATGATTCTCTCGGGCGAGGGAACCGACCGCGATCCGGAGCTGGCCGTTCGCTGGCTCGAACGGGCGGCGGAAGGAGGTCAGGTGCAGGCCGCGCGTCTGCTGGCGGAGCTGCACGGTTCGGGCGAGCATGGCGTGCCTGCGGACCGGGAGAAGGCCGCGCGCTGGGCGGAACGGGCGGAGGCGATGCGGACGGAAGTTCCATGAAGGTCCGGAAGACGCGCAGCTGTCGGCTGCTCGCCGCGGGTTGGCTCCTGGCGTCGGGCTGCGGCTCGACGCGCACCGCTCCGCTTCCGGAGATCTCTCCCGAACAGTTCACGTTGATTCTGGAGGCGGACACGGAGGCACTCGGTCGAGGCGAGCCCACGGAGGTGGTCCACCGGCTCTCGAACCAGAGCGACGTGGCCGTCTGCTTGAACGCGTCTCGGGAGCTCCGGACCGCAGGTGAAGCGTTCGAGGTGAGAGTGACGATGGATGCTTTCTGTTCCGTTCCCTTGACGGTAGTGGAGCCCGGGGGACAAGCGGAGTGGCGATCGATCGTGGAGCTCGGCCGCTGTCTCGAAGAGGCCGACCTGGGCTTCCGGCCACCCTTGCGCATGCGATGCGGGGCCGAGGTTCCCTTCGACATCGTGATCTCGGTGTTTCGCTGGACCGGGAAGGCACCGGAATGGGGGATGACCAAGATCCCGAGTCGACCGCTGCACTTGACGCGCGCTTCGGACCGTCAGTCGGGCGCTGCGACCGGCCAGTGAGCGCGCCTGCATGGCGGGACGGCAGAAGCACGAGGAGAGATTGATCCGCCTCCGATCCGTCCGGCCGGAACCGTCGTGGACTTCCGCAGGAAGACGTGTGACCACGTGAGGGGACGCGCGGAGCGAGCCAACTCGAGGGGACTGGCACTCCAGGAGAAGGGGTGGCACGAGGAGGCCGAAGCTGCGTACCGGAAGGCCGCCGGCCTCGACCCGGCGTGGTCGGTCCCCTGGTTCAACCTCGGCCTCCTCGCCAAACGCCGGCGACGCTGGTCGGAATCCCTCGAGTTCAACCGCCGGGCGACCGAGCTCGATTCGACGGACGAGGGTGCCTGGTGGAACTTGGGGATCGCGGCAACGGCCCTCGGCGACTGGGTCACCGCGAGGGCCGCCTGGCGCGGCTTCGGCCTTCCGATTCCGGACGGTGAGGGGCCGCTCGAGCTCAACATGGGTCCCGTCCCGATCCGGCTCGATCCGAACCACGAGGTTGTCTGGTGTCGACGCGTCGATCCGGCGCGGGCGATCGTGAAGAGCGTGCCGCTCCCGGAATCGGGGCATGGTTTCGACGACCTGATTCTGAACGACGGCGCGCCCAATGGCTGGCGATGGCACGAAGGGAAGGAAGTACCGGTCTTCGACGAGATCGCCGTACTTCGCCGATCGGCCTACCGGACCTTTCAGCTCAGAGCGAGGGTCCGTTCGCCAAAGGACATCCAGACGCTCGCCGAGCTGGCCTTCGCGTCGAAGTTGGCAGCCGAGGACTGGTCGACCGTCGAGTACCTCTGCGCGGAGTGCTCGAAGGGGACACCGGACAACCATCACCTCCATGAAGCCCCCGAATGGAAGCCGGATCGCCTCGTGGGCATCGCCGCGCCGGACGTCGTGAGCCTGGAACGGCTGCTCGCCGAATGGCGACGGAGCTCGGAGGCATTGATCTTCGAAGTCGAGCTGGTGTGGGGTGAGCTATGAACAGGGTGACCAGGTGCCGGCCGCGAGGACTAGCATCGGCTCATTTCGCGGTTCTCGGATTGTGCCTCCTGCTCGCACCGTCTTGCTCGCCGTATCCGATCGGGCCCGGACGGGTGGAGGAGTTGCTCTGTTCCTTCTCAGTCTGGACGGCAGGGCCCGCGCCGATCATCGGTTCGGTCAGCGTCTTCGAGCATGGACTCGTCGAGGTTCAGGACAGCTCGAACTGGGTCGTAATCTCGCGACTGACGCCGGAGCAGCTCGAGGTCGTTCGCTCGGCCGTTACGGGTCGCGAGTTCCAGGAGGAAGTCAACCGCCTGTCGCTCGAGCATCCGACTCCTTCCTGTTCCGACTGCGCAGGTATCGGCGTGTACTACCGAGCCGATGGCTACCAGAGCTCGATGGACCTCTCGACCGAGGAGGTCTCGGCAGTTCTCAGGTCCCATTTGGAGAAGGTCGACGGGGTAATCCGGGAGGTCTTCGGAAGGCGGTACCAGTTCCGGCTGGCAGACGGTCGATGGTCGAGCGATTGACGTCGGGTCCGGACTGCTGGCCAGCCGCAGGCGGAGCATTTGGAGGTCGTCCTTCTCTGCAGACAAAGTATCGTCCGACAGCATGAGGGACCACCTCTGGATTGCTCTCTGGGCAGTCTGCATGACGCTGGCAGCGCTCGTTGGCGTGTTCGCGTTCGACGATGGCGGGGTCGAATCTCCTGCGGAGCGCGCGGCTTCTGCACTCGCTTCGTGGATCTGGATCGCGGTCGAGACCTGCGTCCTCTTGATCGCCGCCGCGCTCCTCCGCGAGCTCGCGCCCTGGGTGCGCCTTCTCGGGTACTTCACGCTGCTCGGTGCGCTGACATCCCTGTTCGGATACGGCCTCTACGGCTTCATCGATGCGCCTCGAGAGGTACGCTGGCATTTCGTCAGCCTGGCCTTGAGCGCGGCCTGTGTCTTGAGCTTGTCGATTCTCAACTTCGTCCGTCGGGCGAAGCCCATGCGAAAGGCATCGACATGAACGCGAAACAGCGCGAAGCGCTCCTCGAGACCCTGAAGGCCCGCTTCGAGAAGAACCGGAAGCGGCACCAAGGGATCGAGTGGGCCGAAGTCGAGAAGCGACTCGCCGCGAGTCCGGAGAAGTGGCAGGCGCTCGAGGCGATGGAGGCGTCGGGCGGGGAGCCGGACGTGGTGGGGCGCGACGCGAAGACGAAGGAGATCCTGTTCGTCGACTGCGCGGCCGAGAGCCCGAAGGGGCGCCGGAGCGTCTGCTACGACGCCGAGGCGCTCGCGGCGAGGAAGGAGCACAAGCCGGCCGACAGCGCGGTCGCGATGGCGAAGAAGATGGGGATCGAGCTCCTCACCGAGCAGCAGTACCGCGAGCTCCAGGAGCTCGGCGCGTTCGACCTCAAGACTTCGAGCTGGATCGCGACCCCGCCGGCCATCCGCAAGCTCGGCGGCGCCCTCTTCGGCGACCGGCGCTACGACCGGGTCTTCACCTACCACAACGGCGCCGAGTCCTACTACGCCGCGCGCGGGTTCCGCGGGGCGCTCAGGGTCTAGGCGCCTCCGGCCTGGTCCCGCCCGCGCGGGGGCCTGAAACCGGAAGTCGCCGCGCGGCGTCGTAGCTGGCGGCGACGGCCGAGCGCCGGGAGGAGAGACGATGCACCAGCGACGAACCGATCTCAAGCCCGCATCCTGGCTGGTCGCGGGCGGGCGCACCGCCGCGGCGGGCGAGCCGCTCAACGTGCCGCTCATCCCCGCGTCGAACTTCCTCCAGGGCGCCGGGCGCGCCTACTCGCGCGACGACGGGACGCCGACCTGGGAGGCGCTCGAAGAGGTCGTCGGCGGGCTCGAGGCGGGCGCAGCGGTGGCGTTCGCCTCCGGCATGGCGGCGGTCGCCGCCGTCTTCGAGCAGCTGCCGGGCGGCGCGCGCATCGCGCTGCCGGAGGATGTCTACCAGGGCGTCGTCGGCCTGGCGGCGAAGGGCGCCGCGCAGGGGCGCTGGACGGTCGAGCGGATCGCGGGCGCCGACACCGCGGGGTGGATCCGCGCCGCGGCCGGCGCCGACCTGGTCTGGCTCGAATCGCCGTCGAACCCGCTGCTCGAGGTCGCCGACCTCGAGGCGATCTGCGCCGCGCCGCGCAAGCCGGGCGCGATCGTCGCCGTCGACAACACCTTCGCGACGCCGCTCAACCAGCAGCCGCTCGAGCTCGGCGCCACCGTCGCCGTGCAGTCGGCGACCAAGCTGCTGGGCGGCCACTCGGACCTGCTCTGCGGCGTCGCGACGACGCGCGACGCCGCCCTGGTCGAGGCGCTCCGGCACTGCCGCGAGCTGACGGGAGCGACCCCCGGCGCGCTCGAGGCCTACCTCGTCCTGCGCGGCGTGCGCACCCTCGCGCTGCGGCTCGAGCGGGCCCAGGCGTCGGCGCTCGCGCTCGCCGGCTGGCTCGAGCGCCATCCGCGAGTCGAGCGCGTGCGTTACCCGGGTCTCGCGTCGCACCCGACCCACGCGGTCGCGCGGCGCGTCCTGAGCGGCTTCGGCACCGTCGTCTCCTTCGACGTCGCCGGCGGCGCCGCGGCCGCCGACGCCGTCTGCCGCGCGACCCGGCTCGTGCGCCACGCCACCAGCCTGGGCGGTGTGGAGTCGACCATGGAGCGCCGCGCTGCAATCCCCGGTCAGGAGCACCTGCCGCCCGGACTGTTGCGGCTGAGCGTCGGCATCGAGGACGCCGGCGACCTGCGCGCCGACCTCGACCAGGCGCTGAACACCCCGCACTCCTGAGCCCGGCCGGAAATCTCCGGCCGGGCCGAAACCTCCCCGCGGATATATCGTAGTGATATATCGAGGCCGCCGAGGTCGCGGCGGGAGGGGCGGATGCCGAGGATCAACAAGACCTGGTTCGCGATCCTGGGGTTGCTGACCTGGAAGCCGATGTCGGGCTACGACATCAAGCGGCTGATCGAGATCGGCCTCTCCTACTTCTGGCACGAGAGCTACGGCGCGCTCTACCCGACGCTCGAGCGGCTGGTCGCCGAGGGCTACGCCACCCGCCGCGACGCGCCGCGGCAGGGAAAGCGCGAGCGCCACCTCTACGCGATCACCGCCAAGGGGCGCCGCCAGGTCGACGCCTGGCTGCGCCGCCCCGCCGACCTGCCGCGGAGCCGCAACGAGCTCCAGTTGAAGTTCTTCCTCTCCTCGCGCCGGCCGCCCGGCGAGGCGATCCGGCTGCTCGAGGAGTACCGCCGCCAGCAGCGCGAGATCCGCGCGACCTACGCCGAGTCCGAGACGATCCTGCGCCGCGCCGTCGCCGACGCCGCGCTGCCGGAGGAGATCGAACGGGTGCTGCCGGGCGACGAGCCGCGGCGCCCCGCCGTCGAACGGCGGCGCGAGGCGCTCGTCTTCCTGCTCACCCTGCGCCACGGCGTGCGCATGGTCGAGGCCCGGCTCGCCTGGTGCGACGAGGCCCTCGACGCCCTGCGCCGCGCCGAAAAGGAGGAGACCGATGGCCGCTGAGATCGCCGGAACCGACGCGAGCGCGACCGCCCCCGCCGCCGACCGCCGCGGCGGCGCCGTGCTGCGCCTCTGGGACCGGCTGCCGCTGCCGCTGCGCGCATTACTGTCCGGCTTCGTCGTCTTCTTCGTGCTCCAGAACGGCTGGCTGGTCGCCTTCCTGGCCAACCTGAAGCTGCGGCCCGAGGTGCCATGGAACGTGCCGGTCGGCCTGCTCTGGCTCGGTCTCTGGTTCCGCTACTTCGACGGCCGCTGGACGCCGGCCGCGACCGCCGCGCGGCGGCGGCGGGCGATGCGCGCGCCGCGCCTGTCGCGCCGGCAGTGGCTCTGGGCGCTCGCCTTCCTGCCGGTCTTCCTCACCGGCCTGGTCGCGGTGATCCAGGTCGCCTACCGCTTCGCGGTCATCCCGGAGGACGACTTCGACCTCTCCATGCTGCCGTGGTGGTCGCTCTACCCGAGCCTGGTCATGCTCTCGGTCAACGCCGGGGTCTCCGAGGAGGCCGGCTTCCGTGGCTACCTGCAGGGCGGGCTCGAGCGCAGCTTCGGTCCGACCGCGGCGATCCTCGTCACCTCGCTGCTGTTCTGGCTCGCGCACCTGAACCACGCTTCGGGCCCCGCCCGGCTCGTGCAGCTCGTCGCGATGTCGATCGGCCTGGGGGTGCTCGCGCGCGCGGCCGGCTCGATCTGGCCGTCGGTGGTCGCGCACGCGACCGTCGACACCCTCTTCTTCGTCTCGGCCGCCTCCGGCATCGCCCCCTGGTTTTTCGAGCACCCACCGGCGTTCGCCGAGACCGGCGTCGACGCGACCTTCGTCTTCTTCTCGGCGCTGCTGGTGGCGGCGATCGTCGCCGGCGCCGCCATCCTGCGCCGCCTGGCCGCCCTGCGCCCGGCCGACGCGGAGGAGTGACCGCCAGCGGCAGCGGCGGGCTCAGACCGCCGGCGGGGCGTCGAGCTCGTTCCAGAAGGCGGCGAGGTCGACTTCGAGGGCGGGAAAGAGCGGGGAGGCGTAGTGCCCGCCGGTCGGCAGGGCGACGGTGAACGACGCGTCGTTCCTCGTCAGCGCCTCGAAAGTGCGCGCCCCCGGGTCGACGAGCCAGAGCTCGCGCAGATCGCTCGCGGCGTAGAGAGCGAGCTTCTCGTGGCGGTCGCGCCCGGCGGTGCCCGGCGAGAGCACCTCGACCGCGAGGTCGGGAGCGCCGACCAGGTGGTGCTGGATGCGGTCGAGACGCGACGGAGTCACCAGCACGACGTCGGGCTGGACCACCGTCCGCTCGCCGAGCTCGACGTCGACCGGGGACTGCACCGACCGGCCGCCGATCCTCCGGGCGTAGCGAAGGAGCAGGTCCGCGAGGAGCGCGCAGGCGAGCTGGTGCCGGAACGACGGCGCCGGGGTCAAGACGAGATACCCCCGCAGCAGCTCGCAGCGCGGCTCGTCGGGGAGCCCGAAGTAGTCGGAGCTGAGGAAGCTCCCCGGCCCGCTCGGCAGCAGCGCCGAGGCGTCGAAGTACGGCTCGCTCTGCACGGTTCGATTGTACACATCCGGTCTCCGGGTCCCCCGCGCGAAACCACTCCTGCGAGAAGGAGACGGAAAGGGCTCGGCTCGACCTCGCGCGAACCGGCGAAGCGCGCGCGGCCGCTCCGGTCGAGCGGGGCGACGAACCCGCCGGCACGGCCTTCGGTAGGATCCGGACCGAGATGGGCGTCCCCGACCTGCCGCCGCTGCCCGGCGTCGATCCGAAGACCGCGCCCTCGCCGGACGACCCCGGCTACGACGACTGGATCGAGTCGGTCGTCTTCAATCCCGAAGGGGTCGACCGCATGGTGCTCTGGGAGAGCCTCCACCGCACCCCGACCGAGCGGCTGCGGGTCCTCCAGGACTGGCTCGACGCGTTGAGACCCGACCGCCGTGGAAGCGACCCGTCTCGCTGAGCTGTTGCGCGCGCTCGTGCGCCATCGCGTCGAGTTCGTCCTCGTCGGCGGCGGCGCGGCGGTCCTGGCCGGCGCCGCCTTCACCACCGAGGATCTCGACGTCGTTCCGAGCTTCGATCCGGAGAATCTCGACCGCCTGATCGGGGCGCTGGAGGAGCTCGACGCGACGTACGTCGACCCCGCAGGCCGACGGATCGCGCCGACGCGCGAGCGGCTCGAGAGTCATCGCCTCCACCTGCTGCGGACCCGCCTCGGGCGTCTCGACGTCCTGCACCGGGTCGAGCCCGGGCTCGACTACCTGCAGCTGGTCGAACGCTCCTCCTGGGTCGAGGTCGAGGAATTGCGGATCCGAACGCTCGACCTCGACGCGCTGATCGAATCCAAGGAAGCGACCGGCCGCGACAAGGACCGCGCGCACCTGCTGATCCTCCACGAGCTCCGACGTCTGCGCCGGGCACGCGACGGGGACTGAGAACGTGAGCCGGCGTTCGTGGAGGCTCGTGGTCTCCGCGCTCCGCTCCGTTGGGCGCGATCGCCGGCGACGCCGCATCGCGCTCGCCGTCGTCGCGTCGCCTTTCGTGCTCCTGATGCTCCTGGCGCTCGCCCGCTCGGGTCTGCAGGCGCCGGCGCCGACGTTGCTGGTGACGGATCGCGCGGGGAGGTTCCTCGGGGAGTTGCCGGCGGCCGGCGACGAGCGGCTCGGGTTCTGGCCGGTCGAGGAGGTGCCGCCGCGGGTGGCGGCGGCGACGATCGCGATCGAGGATCGGCGGTTCCGGTCGCACCCCGGCGTCGATCCGCTCGCGATCGCGCGGGCGGTGCGGCAGAACTTCTCGTCCGGACGGCGGGTGTCGGGAGCGTCGACCCTCGCCATGCAGGTCGCGCGCATGCAACGGCCGGGCGCGCGTGGGTGGCTGCGCAAGGCGGTCGAGGGGGCGACCGCGGTCGCTCTCACGTTGCGCCACGGGCGCGACGGGGTGCTGCGCCACTACCTGCGCGTGGTGCCGTACGGGCACCGCATCCACGGCATCGGCTACGCCGCGCGGCGCTACCTCGACAAGCCGGTCGACGACCTGTCGTGGGCCGAAGTCGCGTTCCTCGCCGCGATCCCGCAGTCGCCCGCGCGCATGGATCCGTACGACCCGCGCGGTCGCGCGCGGGCCATCGCGCGCGCCGGCGCCATCCTCGACCGGCTGGCCGCGCGCGGCGAGATCCCGGACGTCGAGCTCGCCGCCGCGCGCGCCGAGCTCGCGACGCTGCGGTTGCCGTGGCGCGCGGCGCGCCCCGAGGCCGCCCTCCATCCGCTGCTGGCGATCGACCGCCGGCTGCCGCCCGGGCGGCGCGAGTCGGCGCCGCGCGTCGCGACCACGCTCGACCTCGAGCTCCAGCAGGAGGTGCAGTGGCTGGCGTGGAAGGCGGTCGACGAGGCCGCCGACCGCGGCGCCGGCAACGCCGCGGTGATGGTGGTCGAGCGCGACGGCTGGAAGGTGGCCGCGGCGGTCGGCTCGACCGGCTACTTCGACGCCACCCGCGCCGGGGCGATCGACTTCCTCGCCGAGCCGCGCTCGTCGGGGTCGACGTTGAAGCCGCTGCTCTACGCGCTCGCGCTCGAGCGCGGGCTGATCGCTCCGAACACCATCCTCGACGACCTCGGCCCCGGCCCCGGCGCCATCGTCAACGCCGACGGCCGCTTCCTCGGCCCGATGCTGCCGCGCACCGCGCTCGCCAACTCGAGGAACGTCCCGGCCGTCACCCTGCTCGCGCGGCTCGGGCTCGATCCGTTCTACGCTGCGCTCGGCGATCTCGGCCTCCACGCCCAGGAGCGGCCGTCGGTCGACTACGGGCTCGGGCTCGCCATCGGCTCGCTGCCGGTGACGCTCGAGCGCCTGGTCGGTGCCTACACCGCGCTCGCCGGCGACGGCCGGCTTTTCGAGCCGGCCTGGCTCGACGGCGAGGCGGCGACCGCGCGCGAGCGCTTCGTGACGGAGGCGACCGCGCGGCGCATCACCCAGTTCCTCGCCGATCCGCAGGCGCGGCTGCCGAGCTTCCCGCGCCTCGGCTTCTCGGAGTACCCGTTTCCGGTGGCGGTCAAGACCGGCACCTCGTCGCGCTTCCGCGACGCCTGGACGGTGGCCTGGTCGGAGCGCTACCTGGTCGGCGTCTGGGTCGGCCATCCCGACGCGCGCGCGATGAGCCGGCTGACCGGCTACCGGATCGCCGCCAGGCTCGCGCAGTCGGTGCTCGAGCACCTGCACGCGGACGAGCTCGACGGTCTCGCGGGCGCGCCCTTCCCGCCGCCGCGCGGCGCGCACGCCGAGCGCCTCTGCGCGCTCTCCGGCGCGCGCGCCACCGCGGCCTGCGACCGCGTCGCCATCGAGTGGGTCGACGACGGTGAGGTGCTCGCCGACTGCGGCGCCCACCGCCTGCTCGCCTTCGACCGGCGTTCGGGGCGGCCGGCGAGCGGCGCCACGCCGGCCTCGGAGATCGAGGCGCGCACCGTGGTCGACCTGCCGTCGCGCTACGCCGGCTGGCTCGAGCGCCAGCGCATGACCGCGCTGCCCGACGGCCCCGGCGATCCGCTGGCGACCGCCGCGGCCGGCGAGCCGGTGATCGAGATCGTCTCGCCCGAGCCCGGGTCGCGCCTCTTCCTCGACCCGGAGGTGCCGGCGTCGCGCAACACGCTGCGGCTCGCCGCCGTGGTCGAGCCCGCGATCGAGCAGCTGGTCTGGTACGTCGACGGCGTGCCGTTCGCCACCGTCGACCGCCCCTACGCCGCGCGCTGGCCGCTGGCGCCGGGCGAGCACGTCGTGCAGGCGCGCGCCCCCTACTCCGGCGCGCGCTCGCGTGCGGTTCGGATCGTCGTCGAGTAGGCCCGGAGCTTCGTCGCGGGAAACTAGTCGAGCGGCTGGCGGCGGATGCGCCAGAGCGTCGCGTGGCGGGTCCACCAGGAGAGGCGGGCCGGCGCCGCGGCGAGCGCCTCGGGGTGGACCTCGATGCGGCCGAGCAGGTCGAAACCGGTCGACAGCAACCAGGCGAGCGCGCGCCGGAAGGTCAGCGGCACCTCGGCGAGCGCGCGCGCGCCGCGCAGCATCTGCGGGCGCAGCGCGTCGCACTCGCCCGCGACCGCGGCGGCGATCTCCTGGCGCGTGCGGTACTGGAGCGGCTCGGGCAGAGCCTCGACCGGCAGCTGGCAGCGTCCGGCCGCGAGCCCGACCGGCAGCGCCGCGAGCGCGTGCAGCCGGGCCAGCGCGGCCACCGCCTCGATCGTCGCCGGGCTGGCGGCGGTGCCGGCGAGCGCCGTGGCGAAGGCGCCGCCGGATTCGGCGAGGCGCGCCTCCCACTCGGCGGCGTGCGCGGGGCGCGGGTGCTCGATCGCGCGTCGCGCGCCGGCGATCAGCGTGTCGAGCGCCGGACGGGTGAACGACCGGCGCTCGTTCTCGGCGGCGAAGGCGCGCACGAACGGGGCGTCGGAGGGCTCGCCGGCGAGCCCGCGCGCCAGCAGGTAGGCGGAGCGGTGGAGCCGCGCCAGCCGGGCCTCGACCGGGTCGCCCTCGCCGGCGGTCGCGCCCAGCGCCTCGAACCAGGCCGCGAGGATCGCGGCGCGCTCGCGCTCGCGCTGCGGCAGCAGGCGCAAGGCGTCGGCGGCGTCGCCGAGCAGCCGGCGCGGCGCCGCGGCGACGGTGGCGACCAGCGCCACTTCGGCGGCGACCTCGTGGGCCGGCGCGAACAGGCGGCCGAGCGCGGTCGCGGGATCGATCGGCCGGTCGGCGAGCAGCGCCGCGGCCGAGGGGCGCGCCAGGCGCGCCGCGACGGGGATCGCGCCGGCCGTCACCCGAGCAGCCGCACCAGCTCGCGTTGCGGTTCGCCGCCGGTGACCTCGGCGGCGGTCGCGGTGAGCGCGACGTTGATCTCCGAGCGCACGCCGAAGTCGTCCGGGAAGTAGATCCCGGGCTCGATCGAGAAGCCGGTCATCGCGATCAGGCGGCGGGTGTCGTGGGTCTCGAGGTTGTCCATGTTGGCGCCCTGGCCGTGGTCCTGGATTCCGATCGAGTGGCCGGTGCGGTGGATGAACTGCTCGCCGTAGCCGGCGCGGCGGATCACCTCGCGCGCGGCGTCGTCGACCTCGTAGCCGCGGATCGGCGTCCCGGGCCAGCGCGAGCGGATGAACGCGAGCCCGGCGTCGCGCGCGTCGCGCACGATGCCGAAGATCTCCGACTGGCGCGCGGTCGGCGCCGGCGCCGCGACCCCGCACCAGCAGATGTCGGCGTAGATGCTGTCGGCCGCCGCCTTCTCCTTGGCCCACAGGTCGATGAGCAGGAAGTCGCCGGCGCGGATCGGCGACGTCTTCGCGGCTTCCGGCACGTAGTGGGGATCGGCGGCGTTGCCGTTGACGCCGACGATCGGGTCCGACTCCGAGTGGAGACCGGCGCGGTCGAAGGCGTCGACGACGAAGCGCTGGACGCGGTACTCGTCGACCGCGCGGCCGGCGCGCAGCTCGCCGCCGGTGAAGGCGAAGGCCTCGAGCACGATGCGGTGGAGGTGCTCGTTGGCGCGCCGGTGCGAGTCGAGCTGCTCGGGGCTCCAGACCGCCGCGAACTGCTGGACGAGGTCGGCCGAGGTGACGAGCTCGACGCCGAAGCCGGCGAGCAGCTCGGCGGTGCCGGCGTCGAGTCGCGAGCAGCTCGGCAACTCGTTGCGCGGCGAGTACTGGGCGGCGACGCGGCGGCAGTCGCGCACCAGGCGCTCCATCTCCTGGCGGTGCTGCTGCCAGGTGCGGTAGCTGGCGCGGCTGCCAGGCAGGTGGTCGAGCATCGCCGGCTCGAGGTCGTGGACCAGCCGGCGCGGCTCGCCCGAGCGCGGGATCAGGTAGTAGCAGCGCCGGGTGACCAGGCCGCGGCCCGAGAGGCCGAGCAGGTCGAGCGAGATCGGGTCGTTGCCCTGGAAGACGGCGAACAGCCAGGCGTCCAGCTCGGCTTCGGCGAGGGCGCTCTGGATCTCGGGGATTCGACGGGCGAGCATCTGACCTCCTGCTGCGGCACCTCGATCTGCGTGCCACCCGCTGCCGCGCGGCCTCCTCGTGCGAAGGTCACGGGAAACTGCACAGAGGATTGTACAGGAGCGGGAGCGGATCCTCGGCCCTCGACGGGGCCGATCGGCAGCGGCCGCGGACCGGACCGTCCCCCGAGCCACGGAGCCGCGCGGGGCCGGCGGTAGAGTCGTCGCGGAGAGCCCGCGCCTTGTCGTCCCGTGCTTCGCTCGCGCGCCGTACAGCGTACTGGATCCTGCTGTGGACCGCGCTCGGCCTGTTCTTCGCTTCGGAGGCCGCGATCCGGCTCTATCCGGGGCGCGAACGTGCGCTGCCGTGGAGCGACGCGCTGCTGGTCAACATCCCCTTCTACCTGCTGTGGGGGATCTTCGCGCTCGCCGTGCTGCGGCTGGCGCGGCGCTTCCCGATCGTCGGCGGGCGCCGGGCGCGGATCCGCGCCGTCCTCGTCCACCTGCTCGCCAGCCTGGTGGTCGCCGCGCTGCACCTGGTCGCGGTCGAGGCGATCTTCGAGGTGGTGCGCTGGAGCCGGGGGCGGCCGCTGCCGTTCTCCGAGGCCCTGCTGTTCTCGGTGCGCCACAACTTCCACGTCAACCTGCTGACCTACTGGGCGGTGGTGGCGCTGCGTCACCTGCGCGAGTACGACCGCGGGTTGCGCGAGAAGGAGCTGGTCGCCTCGCGCCTCAAGGAGCAGCTCGCCAACGCCGAGCTCGCGGCGCTCCGGATGCAGCTCCAGCCGCACTTCCTGTTCAACGCCCTGCACTCGATCTCGTCGCTGGTCTACGAGGATCCCGAGGCCGCCGACCGCATGCTGGTGCGCCTGTCGGAGCTGCTGCGCCAGTCGCTCGAGACCCGCGGCCAGGAGATCCGGCTCGAGCAGGAGCTCGACTTCGTCGCGCGCTACCTCGACATCGAGAAGATGCGCTACGCCGACCGCCTCGAGGTGGCGACCTACCTCGACCCGTTCGCGCTCGACGGCGCGGTGCCGGCGTTCGTGCTGCAGCCGCTGGTCGAGAACGCCGTGGTCCACGGCGTCGGCCGCAGCCGCGCGCGCTGTCGGGTGGCGGTGCGTACCCGGCGCGACGACGCCGAGCTGGTGCTCGAGGTCGAGAACGACCTGCCGCCGGAGGGGACGCCGGGTCGCCCGGGGACCGGCGTCGGCATGCAGAACACCCGCGCCCGCCTCGCCCAGCTCTACGGCGAGCGCGCCCGGCTCGAGCTCGAGCTCGAGCCCGGCCGCGGCGCCCTGGCCCGCATCGTGCTGCCCTGGCGAGAACTCGACGCCGCGCCGTCCGTACAGTAGGGAGGCGAGGACGGAGGGCGACGATGAACCTGCCGCTGCGCGTGCTGCTGGTCGACGACGAACCCCTGGCGCGGGCCAAGCTGCGCCGACTGCTGGCCGACGAGAGCGGCGTCGAGGTCGCCGGCGAGGCCGGCTCGGTGGCCGAGGCGCGCGAGCGGCTGCTCGAAGAGCATCCGGACCTGGTCTTCCTCGACATCCAGATGCCGGGCGGCGACGGCTTCGCGCTGATCGACAGCCTGCCGGCGTCCGAGCGGCCGGCGATCGTCTTCGTCACCGCCCACGACGAGCACGCGGTGCGCGCCTTCGAGGTGCACGCGCTCGACTACCTGCTCAAGCCCTTCGACCGCGAGCGGCTGCGCCTGGCGCTCGAGCGCGCCCGCGAGACGCTCGGCCGCGACCAGCCGGGGACCACCGACGAGCAGCTGCGCTCGATGCTCGCCGAGCTGCGCGGCGAGCAGCCGCACCTCGAGCGCTTCGTCATCCGCGGCGTCGGCCGCATCGTCTTCGTCAACGCCGCCGACGTCGACTGGATCGAGGCCGCAGGCAACTACGTGCGGCTCCACCTCGGCAAGGAGAGCCACCTGCTGCGCGAGACCATGAGCTCGCTCGAGACCCGGCTCGACCCGAAGGTCTTCGCCCGCATCCACCGCTCGACGATCGTCAACATCGACCGCATCCGCGAGCTCCACCACATCTTCCACGGCGACTACTCGGTGCTGCTGCGCGACGGCACCCGCCTGACCCTCTCCCGCGGCTACCGCGAGCAGTTCGAGCGGCTGGTGGCCGGGCAGGGCAAGGTCCCGGCGCTCGGCTGAGCCGGCGGCGGGCAGCGTCCGTGCCAAAAAAAGCGGCGGCCGGAAGGCCGCCGTTCCCAAGAAGGAGGTCGGGAGACTTCGCTCTCGATCCTCTGCCGTGGATACGACCCCCCGCGGCCGCCGGTTACGGCCGCCGGGACGAGCCGTCCCGGCGACGGTTCGGAGCCGATAGAATCCCGGGACCATGAACCCCGGAACCCGCGTCGGGCGCTACGAGGTCGTCGGCGAGATTGGCCGCGGTGCGATGGGCACGGTCTTCCGCGCCCGCGACCCGAAGCTCGGCCGCGAGGTGGCGATCAAGACGATCGCCGCGGCGGCCGCCTCGGGCCAGGACCGCGAGGAGGTCGCCGAGCGCTTCGAGCGCGAGGCCCGCGTCGCCGCCCGCCTGACCCACCCGGGCGTGGTCGGCATCTACGACGCCGGCCACGAGGGCGACACGCTGTTCCTGGTCATGGAGCTGGTCGACGGCGATTCGCTCGCGCACCGGCTGGCGCGCGGCGACTTCCCGGCGCCGGTCGACGCGCTCGAGATCGCGGCCCAGGCCGCCGACGCGCTCGCCTCGGCGCACGAGGCCGGGGTCATCCACCGCGACGTCAAACCGGCCAACCTGCTGCTGACCCGCAGCGGCCGGGTCAAGGTCAGCGACTTCGGCGTCGCCAAGGCGATCGGCGAGCAGACCGACCTGACCCGCACCGGCATGATGGTCGGCAGCCCCGCCTACATGGCGCCGGAGCAGGTCAAGGGGATGACGCTCGACGGCAGGAGCGACCTGTTCTCGCTCGGCGTCGTGCTGTTCGAGATGGTCTGCGGGCGCAAGCCGTTTCCGGCAGACACGGTGACCGCGCTGGTCTACCAGATCCTCCACGAGGATCCGTTGCGCGACCCCGGCGTGACCGCCGGCCTCTCCGGCGATCTCGCGTCGTTCCTGCGCTGGGCGCTGGCCAAGGACCGCGAGGAGCGGATCCCCGACGCGCGCACGTTCGCGGCGCGGGCGCGGGCGCTGGCCGCGGCGCTCGCCGCCGGCGGCGGCGCGGTCGAGACCGCGCCGACCGCCCTGCTGGCGCGCACCGCACTGCCGGTCGCGGCGGCCGCGCCGCGCGTCGCCACGGCGACCACGCCGCAGCCGAAGGCCGCGAAGGCGGGCGCGGGGCTCTGGCTCGCGCTCGTCTTCGTCTCGGTCGCGGTGACCTTCGCCATCGTGCTGCTCACGCGCAAGCCGGCGCCGCCCGACGCCGGGCGTGCCGCCGAGGACCGTCCGCTGGTCGCCCAGCCGCTGGCCCAGCCGCCGGCGCCCGAGCGCGCGCCCGAGCCGGAGCCGACCGCGCCGGCTGCCGTGGTCGAGACGCCCGCGCCGGTCGAAGAGAAGAAGCCGGCGCCGCCGCCGACCGTGGTCGCTCCGACCGTCGCCGCCGCGACCGCGCCGCCGCTGGCGACGACGCCCGCGCCCGCGACGGTGGTGGTGCCGGTCGCGCCGGCGATCGTCGAGCCCGAGCCCGAGCCGGCGCCGGCGCCGCCGATCACCGCCGTGTTCGAAACGCGCCGTGCGGCCGAGTTCCACGTCGACCCGGAGGAGGCCCTGGTCACGATCGACGGCCGGCAGATCGGCACCGCCGACGACTGGGACGACCGGGGCGGCGGCAAGCAGTGGGTGTTCACCGCGCCCGGCGAGCACCTGGTCGAGCTCTCGCTCGCCGGCTACCACACGGCCTGGATCAAGATCGTCGTCAAACCCGACGCCAAGTCCGATGTGGCCGACGTCGACACCGACCTCGAAGAGATCGAGTAGGCCGAAGACGGCTCCGGCCCGCCGCGCCGCGCCCGCCGCGGCGGCCGTCCCTGTCCTGCTGAGAGTCGCCTTTCTGGCGGTCGCGCTGCTGCCGGTCGCCGGGTGCGGTTCGCCGTCGCCGGGTGCCGGGGAAGCGGACTCGACGACGGCGAAGCCCGCGCGGCGGGCCGCCGTCGCCGTCAGCGCGGGAACCTGCGAGGACGGCGAGGAGAGTCTCTTCGAGGCCGCCGAGCGCGGCGATCCGCGCACCGTGCTCGCCTGCCTCGCCGCCGGCGTCGACGTCGACGCCCTCGACGGCGAGGGCCGGACCGCGCTCGCGCTCGCCGCGGCGAGCGGTTCGGTGCCGATCCTCAAGGCACTGCTCGAGGCCGGCGCCTCGGTCGATCCCGCGGGGGCAAGCGTGCTGCCGCTCGAGCTCGCCGTGGTCAACGCGAAGCTGGACGCCGCCGAGTTGCTGCTCGAAGCCGGAGCGCCGCTCCGTGGCGCCCGAGGTACGCCCCTGCTGGAGGCTGCGGCGCTGCTCGATTCGAACGAGATCGCCCTGGCGCTGATCGAGCACGGCGCCGACGCGAGCCAGCTCTCCGGCGAGCCGCTCTACGCGGCGGCGGCGCGCTGCGACGACCGACTGGTCTCGGCGCTGCTCGGGGCGGGTGTGGACCCCGACCGCCGCAACGGGAGAGGCGAGCGACCCATCGACACGGCGACCGGCGGCGGCGCACGCTGCACCGCCGTGCGCGACCTGCTCGAGCTGCACACGCTCGATCCCCGAGGCACCACCGATCCGGGCACCCCGGAAACTCGGCAGGAGCCGCCCTGGCGGCCGTCGCCACCGCCGCAGATGCCGACGTCGCCGCGGCGACCGCCCCGGCCCTGACCGCCGGGCCGCGGTCCGTTCAGTAGATCTTCTGGCCGAGCAGGCTGGCGGCGAGGCCGACCAGCAGGTTGGCGGTGCGATTCGCGCGGTCGAGGATGGGGTTGACCTCGACCAGGTCGAGGCTGGTGACCTTGCCCGAATCGGCGAACAGCTCCATCAGCAGGTGCGCCTCGCGGTAGGAGAGGCCGCCGGCGACCGGCGTGCCGACGCCGGGCGCGATCTCCGGATCGAGGACGTCGGCGTCGAAGGAGACGTGGAGGCGCGGCAGCGCGCCGAGCCGACCCATCGTCTCCTCGGCGATCCGCGGCAGCCCGATCCGATCGACCTCCTTCATCGTGTAGACGGTGACGCCGGCCTCGCGCATGAGCCGCTTCTCGCCGCTGTCGAGGTCGCGCACGCCGATCAGCACGACGTCTTCCGGCCGCACCTTGGCGCCGGGCCAGGCGAGATCGACCAGGCGCTCGTCGCCCACGCCGCACAGCGCGGCGAGCGGCATGCCGTGGATGTTGCCCGAGGGCGACGTGCCGGGCGTGTTGAAGTCGCCGTGGGCGTCGACCCAGATGACGCCGGTGCGCTGCCGGCGCGAGCAGCCGGTCACCGAGCCGATGGCGATCGAATGATCGCCGCCGAGCACGACCGGGAAGACCTCCTCGGGCAGGTGCAGCAGTGCCTCGACCGCGGCCTCGCAGGCCTTGCGGATCTCGTCGAGGTAGCCCATGCCGCCGCCCGGGACGTCGTAGGCGATGCCGAGCTCCTCGGCGGCGGGGACGTCGATGTCGCCCAGGTCCTGGACATCGTGCCCGAGCCCCTCGAGCCGCTCCTCGAGCCGCCCGTAACGCAGCGCCGACGGCCCCATGTCGACCCCGCGCCGCCCCTGCCCGAGGTCCATCGGCACCCCCAGAATCGCAATCTGCCGCGCCATCTCCCCATCCTACCGAACCCGGGGACACGCAAAAGGGACACAAGACAGGGACACACGAGACTCATCCGGCGTCCCTTCTGAGCGGCTTCGGACCTCCTGATTCGCACTTGGTGTGTCCCGTTTGTGTTTCCCTTTTGTGTGTCCCCGGCGGGTGCTAGGTTGGGGGCATGGTCGTCGAACAGCACCGCCGCGATGTCGAGGCCGGGGCGCTCGGGTACGCGATCGTCACGGTTTCCGACTCGCGCACCGAGGCGACCGACGGCGGCGGACGGCTGCTCGCCGCCAAGATCGCCGATTCGGGCGCGCGGCTGGCGCGGCGCACACTGGTCCACGACGAGGTCGAGGCGATCCGCGCCGCGGTGCGCGAGGCGCTCGAGGACGGGGCGGTCGACGCCGTGCTGGTGACCGGCGGCACCGGCGTGGCGGCGCGCGACGTCACGATCGAGGCGGCGCGACCGCTGCTCGACAAGGAGCTGCCGGGCTTCGGCGAGATTCTGCGGATGCTCTCGTTCGCGGAGATCGGCGCGGCGGCGATGTTGTCGCGCGCGACCGCCGGCGTCGCCGCCGGACGGGCGGTCTTCCTGCTGCCGGGCTCGCCCGCCGCGCTCGAGCTGGCGATGGACCGCCTGATCCTGCCCGAGATTCGCCACCTGATCGCCCAGGCGCGACGGACCGACTGAGCTTCAGCCGGCGCCGCGGCGGCCCGCCGCCAGCGCGCCGAGCTCGACCGCCAGCGCCCCCGCCAGGGCCGCGGCCGCGGCGGCTCCGGCATCGAACCCGGAGAGGCCGCCGAAGCCGAGCGCGGTCGCGATCAGCCCGCCGGCGAGGCCGCCGGCCAGGCCGAGCCCGAGCGCCGCGATCCAGCCCGCCGCCGCCCGGCGGCTGCGCGCGAGCAGCCAGCCGGTCAGGGCGCCGGCGGCGAGCCCGGCGACCAGCCAGGAAACTAGACCGGCGAGGGGTGGCAGCGAGGTCCCCGGTTCCATCGGTGCGGCAGTGTACGCGATGGCGCTGCTAGTCTCCGCGGCGTGTCCGCGACGACCGACGAGCCGCGCCCCAAGCTGGTCCTGATCGACGGCTACCACAACATCTTCCGCGCCTTCTACGCGATCCGCGAGCTGACCAACTCCAAGGGGCAGCCGACCAACGCGGTGCTCGGTTTCGTCCAGATGCTGCGCAAGATCCTGCGCGACGAGAAGCCCGACTACGTCGGCGTCGCCCTCGACGTCTCCGACCAGACCTTCCGCACCGAGAAGTACGCCGACTACAAGGCCAACCGGGCGCCGATGCCCGAGGAGCTGCGGCCGCAGATCCCTTACATCCGGCGCGCGATCGAGGCGTTCCGCATCCCGCTGCTCGAGCTCGACAACTACGAAGCCGACGACGTGATGGGGACGCTCGCCAAGCGCGCCGCCGCCGCCGGCTGGCAGGTGATCCTGGTCACCGCCGACAAGGACATGTTCCAGCTGGTCGGCGACGGTGTCTCGCTCTGGCACTCGGGCCGCAACAAGCTCTACGACCCGGCGCTGGTCGAGCAGGACTTCGGCGTGCCGCCGGCGCAGGTGGCGGACGTGCTGGCGCTGATGGGCGACGCGGTCGACAACGTCCCGGGAGTGCCCGGCATCGGCGACAAGGGGGCGCGCCAGCTGGTGCGCGACTACGGTTCGCTCGAGGCATTGCTCGAACGCGCCGGCGAGATCTCTCGCAAGGCCTATCGCGAAGGGCTGATCGAGCACCGCGAGCAGGCGCTGCTGTCGAAGGAGCTGGTGACGATCCACACCGACCTGCCGATCGAGCTCCACGCCGAATCGCTCAAGGCGGAGGAGCCCGACGTCGAGCAGCTGCGCCAGCTCTACGCGGAGATGGAATTCCGCACCCTGGGCGAGGAGCTCGGCGCCAGCCCGGCGCCGGCCGCGGCGGCGACGACGGCGATCACCGAGGTCGCGACGGTCGCCGAGCTCGAGGCGGCGCTCGCCGGGGCGTCCGGTGAGCTGATCGTCTCGCTGGTGCCGGCCGAGGCGCCGGTCGCCCTCGCGTTCGCGACGGCGGGCGGCGAGACGCGCCTGGTCGACCTGCGCCGGCCCGGCCTCGCGGCGGCCGCCGGCGAGAAGTTGGGACTTCTGGTCGCCGATGCGGCCGTCGAGCTGGTCGGCCACGACCTCAAGGAGCTCCTGCGCCTGGCTCCGAACGGGGGCGCGGCGCGCTGCCGGCTGTTCGACCTGATGCTGGTCTCCTACCTCGTGCGCACCTCCTCGCACGGCCATCCGCTCGAGGAGATCGCCTACGAGCGCTTGGGCGTCCAGCCGGCGACCGCGCGCGAGGCCGGCTTCGACAAGGGCAACGAGCCGCCGCCCGGCGACCCGCGGCTGCTCGCGCTCGCCGCCGAGCGGATCGACCTGGTCCGCCGCCTGGCGCCCGTCCTGCGCGGCGAGCTCGGCCAGGGACGCCTCGCCGAGGTCTACGCGCGGATCGAGGCGCCGCTGGTGCCGGTGCTGGTCGGCATGGAGGAGGCCGGCATCGGTCTCGACGTCGACTTCCTCGCGAGGCTCTCGGCCGAGATGGCCACCGAGCTGGGGTCGCTCGAGACCAAGATCTTCGAGCTCGCCGGCGAGCGCTTCAACCTCAACTCGCCGCAGCAGCTCGGCGTCGTCCTGTTCGAGAAGCTCCAGCTGCCGGTGGTGCGGCGGACGAAGAAGACGAAGAGCTGGTCGACCGACGCCGAGACCCTCGAGGAGCTGGCGGCGCGCGGCCACGAGTTGCCGGGGCTGCTGCTGCGCTACCGGGAGATCACCAAGCTGAAGTCGACCTACGTCGACGCGCTGCCGACCATGGTCGGCGCCGACGGGCGGGTCCACACCCGCTTCCAGCAGGCGGTGGCGGCGACCGGCCGGATCTCCTCGATCAACCCGAACCTGCAGAACATCCCGATCCGCACCGTGCAGGGGCAGCGCGTGCGCGAGGCGTTCCGCGCCGCCGACGGGATGCTGCTGGTGGTCGCCGACTACAGCCAGATCGAGCTGCGGCTGCTGGCGCACGTCGCCGCCGAGCCGGCGATGATCGAGGCGTTCGCGAGCGGCGAGGACATCCACCGCTCGACCGCCGCGGCGGTGCTCGGCATCGACCCCGACCTGGTGAGCTCCGAGCAGCGGCGCGCCGCCAAGACCATCAACTTCGGCCTGATCTACGGCATGGGTGCCTTCGGCCTGGCCTCGCAGCTCGGCATCTCGACCGCGGAAGCCGAGCGCTTCATCACCACCTATTTCGCCCGTTACGGCGGCGTCCAGGAGTACATGCGCGCGACGCTCGAGGCGGCCGAGCGCGACGGTCGGGTCGAGACGCTGTGGGGGCGCTGGCGCCTGCTGCCCGAGATCCGTTCCTCGAACCGCGCGGTGCGCGAGAACGCGCGGCGGGCGGCGATCAACGCCCGCATCCAGGGCTCGGCCGCCGACCTGCTCAAGCGCGCCATGATCTCGCTCGCCGCCCGCCTGGCCGCGGAGCACCCGCGCGCCCGGCTGTTGCTGACGGTCCACGACGAGCTGGTGCTCGAGGCGCCGGCCGCCGAGGCCGAGGCGGTCGCCGCGCTCGCCCGCCACGAGATGGAGTCGGCGGCCAGCCTCGCGGTGCCGCTGGTCGCCGACGTCGGAATCGGTCCGACCTGGTACGCCGCCAAGGCCTGAGGGGGGCCGCGGGAAGGTCGGGGGCGGCCGGTCGGGGGGCTTGTCGACAGGCCGCGGGGCGAGCGGATAGAATGGCCGTTCCCGGCCCGGCCGGTTCTCCGCCATGATCCGTCGCACGCTCGTTCCGCTCGCCGCCCTCCTGCTCTGCGCGCCCGCCGCGGCGTTCGCCGTCTCGGCGCGCTCGTTCGCGGGCGCGACGCTCGACGGCGCGATGAACCGGCCCAACGCGGACCTGACGACGCTCTCCGGCCAGACCGTGCAGTACGCGATCCAGCCGCTGTTCGCCAGCGCGGCGACGACCTGCACCTTCCGGAGCATTCAGCAGAATCCGAGCAACGGCTGGATCTTCCTCTACGAGGGCGGCTTCAATCCGCAGGCGCCGCTCGTCGACCTGATCGCCGGCAACAACGACGGCGAGCTCGGCGCCGGCTCCTCGACCATCGCCGACGTCGCGCTCGACCCGACGCGCAGCTACTACCTGGTGACCTCGACGAGCACGACCGGCCAGGCGCCGCTGCAGTTCACCAGCTTCGTGGCCTGCACGGGGGCGGCGAACATCGTGGTCGGCGACGGCTCGATCCCGACCGACGGCACGGTGGCCGAATTCCGCAACGGCCGCTTCCGGGTCAGCGGCGTCTGGCGGGCGCAGACCGGACCGGGGACCTACAACACCGGCACCATGAAGTACACGCCGCTCGGCTCGAGCGAGTCGGGCGTGCTGTGGACCGAGAATCCCAACGACTGGGTGGTCCTGCTCAAGGTGCTCAACGGCTGCGCCATCAACAACCGGTTCTGGGTCTTCTACGCGGCGACCACCAACGTCGAGTTCACCATCACGGTCGTCGACACCGTCACCAACGTGACCAAGACCTACACCAACCCGATCAACACCGCGGCCGCCCCGGTCACGGACACCCAGGCCTTCCAGACCTGCCAGTGACGGCGGGCGCCCCGCCCGTCCGTCCGCTTTCCGTGTCGTAGACTGCGCGCGCTTGCGCGCCGAGAGCCCCGTTCCGCCGCCGCCGGTCGCCCGGCGCGAGATCCTCGCGTGGGCGATGTTCGACTTCGCCAACTCGAGCTACACGACCGTCGTCGTCACCTTCGTCTTCAGCGCGGTCTTCGCGCAGGTGATCGCGGCCGGTCCCTCGGCCGACCTCTGGTGGGGGCGCGCGACGATGATCTCGAACGGCATCGTCTTCCTCCTCTCGCCCCTGGTCGGAGCGATCGCCGACGAATCGGGGCGCAAGAAGGCGTTCCTGTTCGCGAGCTATCTGTGCTGCATCGCCGGCACCGCGGCGCTCTGGCTGGTCGAGCCGGGCGAGGTCGCGCTCGCGATCGCCCTGTTCGTGGTCTCGAACATCGCCTTCTCGTTCGGCGAGAACTTCGCCGGCGCCTTCCTGCCCGAGATCTCGACTCCCGCCACCGTCGGCCGCATCTCCGGCTTCGGCTGGGGGCTCGGCTACTTCGGCGGCCTCGCCAGCCTCGCCTGCGTCTATCCGCTGGTCGCCGCGGGGGGGATCGAGCTCGCCAACTTCGCCAACCTGCGCCTGGCCTGGCCGGTGACCGCGTTGTTCTTCCTGGTCGCGGGGCTCCCGACCTTCCTCGTCCTGCGCGAGCGCGCGCCGCGGCGCAGCGAGCCGTTCTCCTACTACGTGAAGAACGGCTTCGGCCGCGTCGCCCAGACCTGGAAGCTGGCGAAGAGCTTCCGCGAGCTGATCCGCTTCCTCGCGGTCTTCCTGGTCTACAACACCGGCGTCACCGCGGTGATCGCCTTCTCCGGCATCTACGCGGTGCGCACGTTCGGGTTCACGACCGGCGAGCTGTTTCTCCTCGGAGTCGGGCTGCAGATCCCGGCGGCGCTCGGCGCCTTCGTCTTCGGCCTGCTCCAGGACCGGATCGGCGCGCGCCGCTCGCTGCAGACCGCGCTCGGGATCTGGATGGGGGTCACGGTGCTGGCCGCCGCGGCGCCGGACAAGACCGGCTTCTGGATCGCCGCGATGGGGGCCGGCCTCGGCATCGGGTCGGTGCAGGCGGCCTCGCGCGCGCTGGTCGGCCTGTTCTCGCCGGTCGACAAGAGCGGCGAGTTCTTCGGGCTCTGGGGGCTCGCGGGCAAGGCGTCCTACGCCGTCGGCCCGGCGCTGTTCGGCTGGATCTCGACGTTCTCGGGATCGCAGCGCACGGCGGTCTGGGTCAACGGCGTCTTCTTCGTCGCCGGCTTCCTCGGCCTGTTCCTGGTCGACGAGCGTCGCGGCCGCGCCGCCGCCGAAGCCTGGAGCCCGGGCGCCGGCGCCTACTGAGCGGAGCCCCCGGCCGATGCGCAGCGGTCTCGACCGTTTCGTCGGCCTGGTCTGCCGGTTCCTGCTCGGCATCTTCTTCCGCCGCATCGAGGTCGTCGGCCGCGACCGGCTCCCCGCGGCCGGGCCGTACGTGGTGGTCGCCAACCATGTCAACGGGCTGATCGATCCGATGTTCGTGCTCGGACCGCTCGGCGTACCGGCGCGCATGCTCGGCAAGAGCACGCTGTGGAAGATTCCGGTGCTGCGCAGCCTGCTCGACCTGGCCGGCGCGGTGCCGGTCCACCGGCCGACCGACAGAGGGGTCGATCCCTCGAAGAACGCGGAGACCTTCGCGCGCTGCCACCAGGAGCTGGCGCGCGGCGGCCGGCTCGCCCTCTTTCCGGAGGGGGTCAGCCACGACGACCCGCACCTGAAACCGCTCAAGACCGGCATCGCGCGCATCGTGATCGAAGCCGAGCGGCGCCACGGTCCGCTCGCAGTGGCCATCGTTCCGGTCGGCCTGGTGTTCGAGGAGCGCACCCGCTTCCGCTCGCGCGCTCTCGTGGTGATCGGCGAGCCGCTCGATCCGGCGCCCGAGGTCGAGCTGGCGGCGAGCGACGAGGCCGGCGCGGTGCGCGCGCTCACCGCGCGGGTCGCCGCGGCGCTCGAGCGCGTGACGCTCAACTACGACAGCTGGGAGGAGGCGCGCCTGATCGAGCTCGGCGCCGACGTCTGGGACCGCGACCGCTCCGACCTGCCGCGCCAGCGCCGGCTCGCCGCCGAGTTCCTGCTCCGGCGCGCGCTCGCCGACGGTCTCGAACGGCTCCAGCTCGAGCACCCGGCCGAGGTCGCCGCTGCGGTCGGCGCCGCGCGCGAGTACGAACGGCTGCTCTCGACCGCCGGCGTCACCGACGAGCAGGTGGCGGCTCGCTGGCGACTGCGTCCCGCGCTGTCGCTGGCGTCCTTGACCTTCGCGCGGCTGCTGCTCGCCTCGCCGGTCGCCGCGCTCGGCACCGCGCTCAACCTGGTGCCGTGGGCCCTGGTCGACCTGGTGTCGCGTTTCGTCCGCCACGAGCCCAACCAGATCGCGACCTACAAGGTCTTCCCGGCGCTGGTGCTGTTCCCGGCGGCGTGGATCGTCGAGGGGTTCGTGGTGGCGCGCTTTCTCGGCACCGGCGCCGGCGTCGCGGCCGGTCTCCTCGCGCTGCCGGCCGGCTGGGTGGCGCTGCGCTGGCACGAACGGCGCGCCACGCTCTGGGCGGGGACGCGCGCCTTCCTGCTGCTCGCCGGTCGGCGGCCGGTGGCGCTCGAGCTGCGCGCGCGGCGGATCCTGGTCGAGGAGGAAGTCGACCGCCTGTTCGAGCGCTGGCGCGCGCTTCAGCCGGACGGCGGCGCCGGCATCCGCGCGTAGTCCGCCTCGGTGTCGACGTCGAAGGCGCCGCCGGGAAACGGCAGCCAGGCGACCTTCGCGCGGTGCTCCTCGAGCAGGACGCGCGCGCCGCGGTCGCCGGTGAGCTGCTCGAGCCGCGCCAGCGCCGCCACCGGCAGCCGGGCCGGCACGCCGCGCGCGCCGTCGCCGTAGTCGCAGGCGGCCCAGCCACTGCCGCCGCGGCCGGCCGCGACCAGCGCGGAGAACAGCGCCGCGTCGGCGAGCGGCTGGTCGGCGAGGGCGACGACGACGCCGTCGATCGCCGCGGCGTCGGCCGCGAGCGCGCGCGCGGCGAGCGCGAGCGAGCCACCGAGTCCCGTTTCGGGCTCCGGGTTGACGACCGCGCGGAAGCCGAGCGCCGCGAGCGAAGCGGCGATCGCGTCGTCGCCCGGGCCGAGCACGACGAGGCGCGGCGCGGTCGCGGCGGCGAGCGCGGCGGCCACGGTACCCACCAGGGTCGAGCCGCGGAAAGGGAGGAGCCGCTTGTCGCGGCCGAACCGGCGCGAACGGCCGGCGGCGAGCAGGACGCCGGCGGTGGTCCGACTCACGGCGCGACTTCGGCGCCGACCGCTTCGACTCCGCGGCCGAGCGAACGGGCGCCGCGGCCGTGGAGGGCGGCCTGCGCCTCGGCAACGACGGCGAGCGCGACTTCGGCCGGCGAGCGCCCGCCGAGGTCGAGGCCGGCGGGTCCGTGCAGGCGCGTCGCGAGCGCGCCGGCGAGGTCGGGGCGGCGGCGCGCGAAGTCGGCGAGCAGCCGCTCGCGGCGGCGCACCGGCCCGAGCAGCGCCAGGTAGCCGACGGCCGAGGCGGCGAGCGGTTCGAGGTAGGCGAGGTCGTCGAGGTAGCGATGGGTGGCGAGCACCGCGGCGGTGCGCGCCGACAGCTCGACCTGGGCGGCGAGCGCCGCCGGCGCCGGACTGACGTAGCGTGCCAGACCGCGGCAGCGCTCGGCGGCGGCCGCGGTCGCGCGCGGGTCGACCACCGTCGCCGCCCAGCCGAGCTCGCCGGCGAGGCGCGCCAGCGCCGGCGCGTCGCGCTCGGCTCCGATCACCAGCAGGTGGACCGGCGGCAGCAGCCGCTCCGCGAGGACCTCGATCGCGGCGCCGGCGCTGTCGACGCGCACCGAGCGCGAAGCTCCGGCCGGCAGCGCCGCGAGGGCGCGGCGCGCCCAGTCCGGCGCCGTCTCGGCATCGCCCTCGGCCGAGTCGCCGGGACGCGGCCCCGCCGCGCCGCTGGCGGACCAGACGGTGACCAGCGCGAGCTCGCGCCGCCGGTCGAGCAGGTGGGCCAGACGGCCGCGCCAGCGCTCGCGCAGAGCGGCGTCGAGCGGCTCGAGCAGCAAGTCGACCTTGCCGGCGCAGCCGGTGCCGAAGCCCCAGATCGCCTCCTCGTCGGGCGTCAGGTCGTAGCGCACGACGCGCGCGGCGCCGGCGGCGAGCGCGGCCGCAGCCTGCTCGCCGACGTCGCGCTCGAGGCAGCCGCCCGAGAGCACGCCGGTCAGACGGCCGTCCGGCTCGACCAGGAGCCGGGCCCCTTCGCGCCGGTAGCTCGACCCTTCGACGCGGACGACGGTCGCGAGCACGGCCGGCGCCCCGGCGGGGAGCTCCGCGAGGCGGGCGGCGAGATCGACCCAGTCGCGCACGGGATCAGGATAGCCGAAGCTCAGTCGAGGGGCGCCGCCGCGCGGCGGCGCACGACGATGCGCTCGGCGCCGTCGCGGCGGGTCGCGCCGATCGCGTCGAGCCGTTCGAGCAGCGGGATCGCGAACTTGCGCGACAGCGCGAAGCGCTCCTTGAAGCGGCCGACGTCGAAGCGCTCCCAGCCGGTCGCCTCGACGTCGCCCCGCAGCCGCTCGACCGCCGCGGCCGACACGATCAGGCCGCTCGACAGGCGCAACAGGCGTTCGCGCTTGACCAGGTGCTTGACCAGCCCCTCGACCATCTGCGGCGAGGCCGAGAGCCGCCGCGCGACCTCGGCCGGCGACGGCGGCTCGAGCCCGGCGGCGTCGTAGGCCTCGACGATCGCGCGCGCCAGTCCGCTCTCGGTCTCGTCCGGCGCGGCGCCGCGACCCGGCCGGGTCACCAGCTCGCCGCGGGGCTCGACCACGCCGCGCCGCGCGAGCCAGTCGAGGTGGAAGGCGGCGAGCGGCGCGCCGCGTCGCGACAGCAGCCGGCGCACCAGCTCGGCGCGCGGCATGCCCTCGGAGCGTGGCTCGGCGGCGAAGTGCCCGTCGAGCAGCGCGGCGGCCCGGCGCTCGAGCGCGGCGAGCGGCGCCGGCGCGAACCAGCGGCCGGCACCGCCGAGCGCGCGGCCGTCGGCGGCGAGCGCGGCGAGGGCTCGCTCGACGCGCGCCGGGTCCGCGCCGAGGCGCGGCGCGACCTCGGCCGCGGGGGGGGCGGCGGGGCGCCCCGGGGGCCGCCACAGCGCGAGGGCCGGGGGCCGGGGGGCCGGGGGGGCCCCGGGGG
>BTUO01000006.1:0-318911 GCA_045862895.1 Acidobacteriota bacterium | reverse complement strand
CGGCCGCTCCGAGGCCGGGGGCGTGCTACTTCCTCGCGCGAAGTGGCGGGGGGCCCCGACCTCAATTGTCTTGAATGAGATACCCGGGGTACCGACCGTAGCAAGCGAGGAAGGAGCACGCCCCCGGCCACCCACCAGCGCCGCCCGTCTTGGAATTCGGGAGAGAAATCGCATTGTTATACTGCCGAGCGTTCCCTCGAAGTCCTTTCGAAGGGAGCGTCCGCAACGACAGATCGAGGAGCGTTTCGCGCATGGCGACCCCGGAGAGTCCCGCCGTTCCGCATCATCCGCTGGTGATCGTCGGCTCGGGCCCCGCCGGGCTCACCGCGGCGCTCTACGCGGCGCGCGCCGGCCTGGCGCCGGTGATCTTCGAGGGGACACAGCCGGGCGGGCAGCTCACCATCACCACCGAAGTCGAGAACTACCCGGGCTTCGTCGAGGCGATCCAGGGACCCGAGCTGATCGAACGGATGCGCGAGCAGGCCCGGAAGTTCGGCGCGGTGGCCCGCTTCGAGACGATCGCCAAGGCCGAGCTCTCCGGCGGCTCGCCGTTCCGGCTCGAGACCGACGAAGGCAAGGCCGTCACCGCCGACGCCGTGATCGTCGCCACCGGCGCGCGGGCGAAGCTGATCGGACTGCCGTCCGAGGACGAGCTGATGGGCTACGGCGTCTCGGCCTGCGCCACCTGCGACGGGTTCTTCTTCAAGGGCAAGGAGATCGCGGTGGTCGGCGGCGGCGACACCGCGATGGAAGAGGCCACCTACCTCACCCGCTTCGCCTCGAAGGTCACGGTGATCCACCGCCGCGATGAGCTGCGCGCCTCCAAGATCATGCAGGAGCGCGCGATGAAGAACCCGAAGATCGAGTTCGCCTGGAACGCGGTGGTGACCGAAGTGGTCGGCACGCGAGACGCTGGCGTGAGGGCCCTCAAGCTGCGCGACACGGTGACCGGCGCCGAGCGCGAGCTCGCGGTGCAGGGGCTGTTCGTCGCCATCGGCCACGAGCCGAACACCCAGCTGTTCCGCGGCCAGCTGGCGATGAACGAGGTCGGCTACCTGACGGTCGAAGAGCCGTCGACGCGCACCGCCATCCCCGGCGTGTTCGCCGCGGGCGACGTTTCGGACCCGTCTTACCGACAGGCGGTGACCGCCGCCGGCTCGGGGTGCAAGGCGGCGATCGACGCCGAGCGCTGGCTGGAAGCGCGGCACGGATGAGCGCCCGATCGAAGACGCTCGGCGAGCTCGTCCGCTCCGGCTACCGGCCGCGCACGGTGCGCGCCGAGATCCGCGCCAACCTCATCGCCAAGCTCCGCGCCGGCGAGACGCTCTTCCCGGGCATCCTCGGCTACGACCGGACGGTGATCCCGGGCGTCGTCAACGCGCTGCTGGCCGGCCACGACCTGCTCCTGCTCGGCCTGCGCGGTCAGGCCAAGACGCGGATCCTGCGCGCGCTGGTCGACTTCCTCGACCCGGAGATCCCGGAGCTCGAAGGGGGCGAGATCCACGACGACCCGCTCGCTCCGGTCTCGACCTGGGGCCAGCGCCTGGTCGCCGAGGCCGGCGACGACGCGCCGGTCGCCTGGCTCCCCCGCTCCGAGCGCTACCGCGAGAAGCTGGCGACGCCCGACGTCTCGATCGCTGACCTGCTCGGCGACATCGACCCGATCAAGGCGGCGACGCGACGGCTGACCTACGCCGACCCCGAGGTCATCCACTTCGGCATCGTGCCGCGCACCAACCGCGGCATCTTCGCGATCAACGAGCTGCCCGACCTCGCGCCGCGCATCCAGGTCGGGCTGCTCAACCTGCTCGAGGAGCGCGACCTCCAGATCCGCGGCTTCCCGGTGCGGCTGCCGCTCGACCTGCTGTTCGCCTTCTCGGCCAACCCCGAGGACTACACCAACCGCGGCACCATCATCACGCCGCTCAAGGACCGCATCGCTTCGCAGATCCTCACCCACTACCCGCCCGACGTCGCGCTCGCCGCGCGGATCACCGCGCAGGAGGCCTGGACCGAGCGCGACAGCGGACCGCGGGTCGTGGTTCCGGATTTCGTGCGCGAGCTGATCGAGGAGATCTCGGTCGCGGCGCGCGAGAGCGAGCTGGTCGACCAGTCCTCCGGCGTCTCGGCGCGCGTGGCGATCGCCGCGATCGAGCTGCTGGTCTCGAATCTCGAGCGCCGCTCGCTCGCGACCGGCGACTCTCCGGTCTGGCCACGCGTCTGCGACCTGCCGCCGTTGGCGCCGGCGATCACCGGCAAGCTCGAGATGGTCTACGAGGGCGAGCAGCAGGGGCCGGAGATGGTGGTCAGGAAGCTGGTCGGCACCGCCTGCGCGAAGCTCGCCGGGCGCAAGCTGCCGGAGATCGGCCGCGAAGCCGGCTCCGGCGGCGAGGACGACACCGGCCCGTGGGCGCCGATCCTCGCCTGGTTCGCGGCCGGCAACGAAGTCTCGGTCTCCGACGAGACTCCGTTCGAGCGCCACGAACAGGAGCTCGCCCGCGTTCCCGGCCTGGCCGGGCTGGTGGCGGAGCTCGGCGCGACGCGCGAGGAGCGCGCCTTCTGGGCGGAGCTGGCGCTCGAGGCGCTGCACCAGGCGGTGAAGGTCGCGCGCCAGGACCTCGACAGCCGCGTCAGCTACAAGGAGCTGCTCCGCTTCCAGCTGCTCAAGCCGCCGGTGCGCCGGGGCCCGCGGCGCAGCGGCGACGCGAACTGATCCGCATCCGCTTCGACGGGCGCCGGGCGCCTTACTTCCGCGACAGGGTCATGCCGAGGAACGGCTGCCAGGTCGCACCCTGATCGGCCGAGCGCTCCCCAGTCTCGATCCAGCGCCCCTCCCCGTCGATTCTCTGCGTGAAACGGATCTCGCCACCAGGCGTCGTGAACCCCCAGATCAGGGTGTCTCCTTCGAGGCGGAGCTGCTGCGTGGTCGCTCCGCTGCCGGCGCGGTAGGCCCACATCGCGTAGCCCTGCGCGCGCGCGTCCCAGAAGATCAGGCCGACCGCCTCGTGCACCACCCGGCCTTCGACGCTCCCCGAGCCCCGGACCAGCAGCGCCTCGCCCCCCGCGGCCCATTCGACGATTTCGCGCTGGGTGGCGACCTCGCGGGCGCCGGGTCTCATCTCGCTCCAGGCCTCGCCTTCCCACTCACCGACCATCCGGGCGAGCGCCTGCATCTTCTCGCGCGCTTCGGGGGAGGACGGAGGCGGCGCTTGGGCGGCGGCGGCGAGCGCGAAGGCGGCGAGCGCGGAGACTGCGGCGGCGAGGGTTCCGGGACGACGGCTGCTCATGACTTCTCCTTGCCCTTGCGGGCGCGTTGCGAAGTTGCGGTGGACGATTCGGGCACGAGCCCGGACAGCAGGCGCTCGAGCCCCTCGACGTGGCGAGCGAGCGCTCGACGCCCACTCGGCGCGAGCCGGTACCAGGTCACCGGCTTGCGGGCGACGAACTCCTTCTCGAAGGTGACGTAGCCGGCTTCCTCGAGCCGGCGCAGGTGCGCGCCGAGGCTGCCGTCGGTCTCGCCGAGCAGCTCCTTGAGCCGCGAGAACGAGAGCGCGTCACGCCGGGCGAGCAGCACCGCGATCGCCAGCCGGACCCGGTGCTCGAGCAGCCGGTCGAGCTCGGGCAAGGCCGCGGCCGGCTCTTGGCCGGGAGCCTCAGGCACGGCGCGTCCGCGCCGGTACGAGCGACGACGCCACCAGCGCCGCCGCGGTCGCGACGCCGATCCAGGTCCAGACTTTCCCGTCCAGGAAGAGCACCAGCAGGTAGCCGGCGGCGAGCAGAGCCGCGACCGGCAGCAGTCCCCGGTGAAGGTGGACGCCGGCGCCGTAGTAGGTCGTCGCGAGCAGCAGGAGGATGGTCGAGCCGGTCGTCTCCCAGTCGAGCCGGCCGGCGATCGCAGCGACGACCACGAGGCCGATCGCGATCACGAGTCCCAGCCAGTGCGCGCTCCAGCGCGCCGCTTCGGTCCGGTCTTCGAGGCCCGCCGCCCGCGCCGACCGTCCGCCGAGCCAGAGCGAGATGCCGAAGCCGACGGGACCGGCCAGGCTCCAGAACGGGGGCGCCCACTCCCGCGCGAAATCGAGCAATGGGAATCCGACCAGTGCGATCCCGGCCCAGAGCAGCGCGATCGAGCGCGGGAACGGCGCCCGCGATTCGCGTGCGAGCGCCCGGCGGACGAACTCGAGGTCCTCTCCCGCGCTGCGGGTGCGGTCGGCATCCATGACTTCCTCCAGGTGGCTTTGACTTCAAGCAGAGTACTCTGGATTCCAGAGCTTTGCAAGCCGTCTCGTCGATTCCGATTCCCGACGATGGAATCCCTGCGATTGCGTAGAGTGCGGAAGATGCGTCACCGCTACCTCCACCTCGACCCCGACCTGCTGCGCTCGATCCTCGCCGGGATCGATCTGATGCGGATCTGGAACCACCTGGTGCTGGCGGCGGGCGGCGACCCCGAAGAGGCGATGAAGTGGATGCGGTACCTGCAGGAGCAGGGATACCTCGACCCGTCGCTCGATCTCGACGCCTTCTTCGACGAGCTCGAGCGGGAACGGCTGATCGAGCGCGACCAGGAGGGGGCGCGGGTGCTCAGCGGCTCCGGCGAGCGCAAAATCCGGCGCGGCGCGCTCGAGGCGATCTTCTCGAATCTCCGGAAGGGGGACGCCGGCTACCACCCGGCGCGTTCCTCGGGCGAGGGGACCGAGCCGCTCCCGGAGACCCGCCCGTGGTCGTTCGGCGACGAGCTCCACCGCATCGACGGCCCGCGCTCGCTGGCCAACGCGATGAAGCGCAGCACGGGCGAGCTCGAGCTCGCCGAGGAGGACCTCGAGGTCTTCGAGACCGAGCACCTGACCTCGTGCGCGACGGTGGTGGCGATCGACGTCTCGCACTCGATGATCCTCTACGGCGAGGACCGGATCACGCCGGCGAAGACGGTCGCCCTGGCGCTCACGGAGTTGATCCGCACCACCTATCCGAAGGATTTCGTGGAAGTCATCCGCTTCGGCGATCGCGCGGAGCGCATCCCCGACCGCGAGCTTCCCTACCTCGAGGCGGGGCCGTTCCACACCAACACGCGCGAGGCGCTGCAGCTCGGGCGGTCGATCCTCGAGCGCCGGAAACAACCGAACCGCCAGATCTTCCTGATCACGGACGGCAAGCCGTCGGCGATCACCGAGAACGGCAGGATCTACAAGAACCCGATGGGGCTCGACTTGAAGATCGTCAACAAGACGCTCGAGGAGGCCGACCAGTGCCGCCGGCAGCGGATCGTGATCACCACCTTCATGATCGCGACCGACCCGTGGCTCCAGGAGTTCGTCGAAAAGCTCACCAAGGTCAACCGCGGCCGCGCCTACTTCGCCTCGCCCGACAATTTGGGCGAGTTCATCCTGACCGACTACCTGAGGAACCGCCGGCGGCGGGTGCATTGATACGCTGCGGGCCGTGAACCCGCTCCTGACGACCGCTGCGGTCTTCTGCCTCGTCCTGGCGCTCGGCCACTCGTATCTCGGCGAGCGCTACATCCTGATCCGGCTCTTCCGCCGCGAGAACCTTCCCCACCTGTTCGGCAGCGACGTCTTCACCAAACGAACCCTCCGCTTCGCTTGGCACATCACCAGCGTCGCCTGGCTCGGCTTCGGGGCGTTGCTGCTGGCGCAGGCCACCGGCGACCCGTCACCCCGCACGACACTCCGGATCGTCGCCTGGACTTTCGCGGCGCATGCGATCGTGACCCTTCTCGGATCCCGCGGCAGGCATCTCGCCTGGATCGTGTTCGCCGCCGTGGCCTCCGCGGCGGCCTGGTCGAGCTCTTCCGGGAGCGAGAGCCTGCACGACAACGGCGTCAGCGATTCGGAGTATCTGTCGATCGCACGGGAGCACCCCGATGCGCAGGCCTTCCTCGCGCGGCATCCGCAGCCCGGCAGAGCCGTCGATCGAAGCGGCCGCCTGGCCGTCGATTTCAGGGCCATCGGAGTCCGATCCGCCACCAATCCGACGCGCGATCGGCTCCGCCTCCGCGTCTTCATCGACCCGCAGACCGATCGGCCGACCGGGACGCTGTTCGACTGCGACAACCGCATCGTGACCGAGGACGTCCGCGCGTCCATGGAGCGCTACTGGAGCACCGGCGAATGCCCAGCCGCGACCGACCCGGCCGCCCCCGTCAAGAAACCCCGGAATCGGGCCCGCTCGTCGTCACCGTAGCCCCAGCGTTCCGGCGCGAACGGTCGGCGAACCCGACGCGGAATCCCCCCACTCGAATCGGAGTGAGCCGATGATCTGCCAGTTCTGCGAAATCGAGTACCCCGAGGGCACGGAGCGCTGCGAAGAGTGCGGCTCCGATCTGGTCAACGAGCTCCCGCCGGCGTCGTCCGAGATCGTCCTCGAGCCGCTGGTCGAGGTGACGCGGCGTCGCGAGCTCCCGCTGCTGGTCGAACGGTTGGAGGCGGCCGGGATTCCCTATCTCATCCAGTCGGGGACTGCGCTACGGATGCTGGAGTCCCAGACCCTCGTCAACGCCGTGCGCGGCAGCGAGTGGGAAGCCCGGGTGCTGGTCGTCTCCTCTCGGGACGAAGAGGCACGGGAGATCGTCCGGGAGGTCTCGGACATCCTCCGGGACGAGCCCGAGGACGACGACTGATCCCGACGGCGCGAATCGCCACCGTACGAACCCGCCGTGGACCGGCGACTCGGGCGAACCGGCTTTCCGGTCCTCCGGGCGGTCCCGGTAGGATGCGTCGAGAGCTGCCGGCCTCGACGAGTCCCGGTTCGAAGGGCGCGGGGGGACCATGACCGTCAACGACGTCGCCGATCTTCTGTTCGCCGCGCGGGAGAGGATCGACTTCTACTGGAACTTCCACGTGGTCGTCGTGGTCGCGATCATCGGCTGGTTGGTTTCCGTGAAACGGGCGCTCTCGCTGCCGAACAAGGTGCTGGTCAGCGTCGTTTACCTGATCGCCGCCGCGACCAACCTGTTCGGACTGTCGAGCTCCTACGAGCTCGCCGAGGCCCTGCGCACAGATCTGCTGCGCATCGCGGCCGCCACCCCGCTCGCCGACACCCGCGAGCTCCTGCAGCAGCACTCCTACCTCGCCCACCGTAGCGCCGCGCTCTGGATCCACCTCGTGATCGCGACGGCGATCCTCTCGGCGATCTGGCTCTCTCGGTCCCCGGAGCCCGAGTCGGCGGCGCCGGCCGCTTCGCCCACGCTGCATTGAGCTCGTATCGCGCGACGAGTTCCGGTCGTCGATCGCCGGAGCTTCGACGGACTTCCGGGCGTGCAGCTTGTCCGCGGTTGCTTTCGAGGGCGGTGACCTTCGCACGTCCGATTCTCCTCTCCCTCCCGCTGCTGGCTCTCGGCGGGTCGGCGGCGTCGCGTGCTGCCGACGGTCCGTTCGAGCGCCAGGCCTGGCGCGAGCGAGTCGACCTCGCAACCGACCTCCCCTACGCCGCCACCGCCCATCCGCGCCAGCGCCTGGATCTCTATCTGCCGAAGGCGCCGGCCGCGACCACCCGGCCGGTGGTCGTCTACCTCCACTCCGGCGGCTGGATCTCCGGTGACAAAGAGGAAGGCGCGCGCTTTCTCGGGCCCCTGGTGGCCGAGGGGCGATTCGCCGGAGTCTCGGCCGGCTACCGGCTGACGGACGAAGCGCGCTGGCCGGCGCAGCTCCACGACGTCCAGGCCGCCGTGCGCTGGGTGCGGGCAAACGCGGAGCGCTACGGCTTCGACCGCGAGCGGATCGCGGTGCGCGGTTGGAGCGCCGGCGGACACCTGGCGCTGATGCTCGGGCTGACCGGCGACGTGCCCGAGCTCGACGGCCGGCTGGGGCCGCACGCGAGCGAGAGCCGCCGGGTGTCGGCCGTCGTCAACCACGCTGGAATCACGGACCTGCTCGCGATGGAAGAGGCGCCGGCGAACTCCGGTCGCCGTGGCCCTCGTTCGTTCGAAGCGCAGCTGCTCGGTGCGATGCCGCGCCACGCCATCGACCGCGCTGGCGAAGCGTCGCCGGTAACGCACGTCTCTCGGGGCGACGCGCCGGTCCTGACCCTCCACGGCACCGCCGACCGGACGGTCCCTTACGACCAGGCCGTCCGACTCCATCGCGCCCTTCACGCCGCCCGCATCCCCAACGCTTTGAACACGACACTGCGCGGCGGACACGTCGGCCTCCCGGCCCGTGCCGAGAATCGCGTCGCCGAGTTCCTCGGCCGGGTGCTGCTACCGCCAGCCGGATCGTCGAGGCAGGATCCGAAAGGTATGCGCAGATGACTTCGCCCGAGGAACCACAGTTCCGAGACCTCGAGGAGGAGCGCGAGGACGACCCCTCCGCGCCCCACGGGTCGCCGGCATGGCAGAAGCTGCGGAAGCTGCTCCGTCCCGTGCTCTGGATCGCGTCGGTCCCCCTCGCGGTCGTGTTCGCTGTGCCGGCGCTCGTCGTCGCCCTGGTCACCAAGCTCTTCGAAAGGCCGATGGTGCGAAGCCGCGTCGAGGTCGCGGAGATCCTCGCAGCGCGCATCGCGCTGAGTGGCGACGCCCCGTTCTGGGACGAGTTCCTCGCCTGCGAGATCGCCGACCCGCAGCTCGAGACGATCCGTCGGGAGTGCCTCGAGATCGACCAGCGCACGGCTGACGAAGAGTCGTCCCAGTTCTCCGCGGCGGACGTGGCCCGAATCCGGAAGCTCCTCCTCACGTTGGAGTTCGAATCGCCTGGAGCGGCGCCGCTCGTCAACTGAGTGGCCCGAATCCGGCCCGACACCGGCGCCTCCCCGCCCCGCCGGGTAGCCCGGTCGTCCGCGTGCGGCGCTACCTTGTCGGTGTCGTCGGTTCCCTTCCAGAGAGGAGCCCTGGGGATGAGAGCGCCGCTCAATCGCCGCGACTTCGTCAAGGCGGGCCTGGCCACCACCGCCGCCGCCGGGCTGCCCGGGACGGCGTTCGCCGACGTGCTCGACCCGAGCCGGGAGTGGAAGTGGGATCGCGGCGTCTGCCGCTTCTGCGGCGTCGGCTGCGGGATCGAGGTCGCCACCCGCGACGGCCGCGTGGTCGCCGTGCGCGGCGACGCCGCCAGCCCGGTCAACCGCGGGCTGCTCTGCGCCAAGGGCTACGCCACCGCCGAGGTCCCCTACGGCGAGGATCGCCTCACCCGCCCGCTGTTGCGCATGAAGGACGGCAAGTTCGACAAGAGCGGCCCCTTCGTGCCGGTCTCCTGGGAGCGCGCCTTCGACGAGATGGAGCGCCAGTGGCGGCGGGTCCACGCCGAGCTCGGGCCCACCGGCGTCGGCGTCATGGGCTCCGGCCAGTACACCGTCCAGGAGGGCTACTCGGCGGTCAAGCTGGTCAAGGCCGGCTGGCGCTCCAACAACCTCGACCCCAACGCCCGCCACTGCATGGCCTCGGCCGTCGCCGCCTTCCTGCAAACCTTCGGGATCGACGAGCCCTCCGGCTGTTACGACGACATCGAGCTCACCGACTCGGTCGTGCTGTGGGGCGCCAACATGGCCGAGATGCACCCGATGCTCTGGGCGCGCATCGTCGACCAGCGCCTGCGCTCGCCGCAGTACCGGGTGGTCAACCTGACCACGTACCACAACCGCTCCTCCGACGTCGCGGATCTCGAGATCGTCTTCGCGCCCAACACCGACCTGGCGATCTGGAACTACCTCGCGCGCGAGATCCTGAAGCGCGGGGCGGTCGACCGGGCCTTCGTCGACCGGCACTGCGTCTTCGCCGCCGGACCGACCGACATCGGCTACGGAATGCGCGCGACCGACCAGTACGCGTACGAGACCGAGAAGGACACTCAGGCGCGCGAGCGCGAGGTGGTGCTGTCGCGCGAGGAGGCGTTGCTCGCCGGACGGGACCCGCACCTCCAGCACCACGTCGCTCAGGCCTCCGCGGCCGATCCCGGCAAGCACTGGTTGATCCCGTTCGCGGAGCTCGAGCAGGCGGTCGAGCCCTACACGCTCGACTTCGTCGCCGATCTCGCCCGGGGCGACCGCGACGAGCCGCTCGCCGAGTTCAAGCGCAAGCTGGTGGCGCTCGCCGATCTCTACGCCGACCCCGCGCGCAAGGTGGTCAGCTTCTGGACGATGGGCTTCAACCAGCACACCCGCGGCACCTGGGTCAACGAGCAGGCCTACATGGTCCACCTGCTGACCGGCAAGCAGGCCAAGCCCGGCAACGGCGCCTTCTCGCTCACCGGCCAGCCCTCGGCGTGCGGCACCGCGCGCGAGGTCGGCACCTTCGCGCACCGGTTGCCGGCGGACATGGCGGTCGACAACCCGGAGCACCGCGCCAGGGCCGAAAAGCACTGGAAGCTGCCCACGGGGACGCTCAACCCGAAGGTCGGCAGCCACATCACGAAGATGATGCGCGACCTCGAGGACGGCTCGCTGAAATGGCTCTGGGTCCAGGTCACCAACCCGTTCCAGTCGACCGCCAACGCCAATCACTGGATCCGCGCCGCGCGCGAGAAGGACTGCTTCATCGTCGTCTCGGACGTCTACCCGACGTTGTCCTCGAAGGTCGCCGACCTCATCCTGCCGTCGGCGTTCCAGTTCGAGAAATGGGGCGCCTACGGCAACTCGGAGCGGCGCACCCAGATGTGGCGCCAGCAGGTCGAGCCGCCGGGCGAGGCGCGCACGGACGTCTGGCAGATGATGGAGTTCGCCAAGCGCTTCCGCATCGCCGACGTCTGGGGCGAGCAGAAAGTCCCGGGGCTCGCGGTCGAGGGATTCGAGGCGGGCAAGCTTCCCGACGTGCGCGCCAGCGCCCGCCAGCTCGGCTACTCCGACGACAGCACGCTCTACGACGTGCTGTTCGCGACCGCCGCCAACCGCAAGGTCGCCTGGCCCGACCCGATCGCCGACGGTCGCGCCAACGCCACGGTGGCGGCGGCGGGGATCGACTGGTTCCCGGAGAAGGCGCTGTTCGAGGAGTACGCCGCTTTCGGCCGCGGCGAGGGGCACGACCTCGCGCCGTTCGATCTCTACTTCCACGACGACGTGCGCGGGCTGCGCTGGCCGGTGGTCGACGGCAAGGAGACCCCCTGGCGATTCAACGAGGCCTACGACCCCTACGTCACGAAGGGGAGCGGCTTCGACTTCTACGGCAAGGCCGCCAAGAAGCTTCCGGAGGGAACGCTCGCCGGACCGGGCACCGGCGCGCCGGTGGCGATCCCCGGCAAGGCCAAGATCTTCTTCCGCCCCTATGCCGCGCCGCCCGAGAGCCCGGACGCGACCTACGACCTCTGGCTAGCGACCGGGCGGGTGCTCGAGCACTGGCACTCCGGCTCGATGACGCGCCGCGTGCCCGAGCTGCACAACGCGATGCCGGAGGCGCAGCTGTTCATGCATCCGGCCGACGCCGCCGCCCGCGGTCTCGCCCAGGGCGTGCTGGCGACGCTCGAATCGCGGCGCGGACGAATCACCGCGCGGGTCGAGCTCGCCGGCCGCAACCGGATGCCGCGCGGCATGGTGTTCGTGCCCTGGTTCGACGAGTCGGTGTTCGTCAACAAGCTGACGCTCGACGCCACCTGTCCGATCTCGAAGGAGACGGACTTCAAGAAGTGCGCCGTCCGCGTCTCGAGAGCCTGACCGCCGGAGCCCGGAGACCGCCCATGCGAAGGATCCCGATTCCGCTGCTCGCCCTACCGTTCGCGTTGTCGGCCCTGCTCGCCGCCGAGGCGCCGCAACACGCGCCTGCGCCGCCGCCCGAGGCGATCTCCGACGATCGCCTCTCGCTCTATCCCGGCAGCGTCTTCGAGGCGCCGCAGCCGTCCGGATTCGTGCCCAACGCGAAGGATCCCGGCGAGAACGCGCTGCTGCCTCGCCCCTTCCCGCAGGCGCCGCCGCGCATCCCGCACGCGATCGCCGACTTCGAGCCGATCACCCTGGCGGCCAACGCCTGCCTCGACTGCCACGCCCTCGACGCCGGCGCCGACGCGCCGGAGCTCCCCGCCAGCCACCGCACCGACCTGCGCCGCGCCCCGACCGAGGTCGAGAAAACCGCCACCGGCGCGCGCTGGATCTGCACCAGCTGCCACGTCACCACCACGGACGCCAAGCCGCTGCGCGCGAATCCAGCGTCGAAAGGCTGACTGGCCGTTCTGCCGCCGGACAGGGTCAACGAACTGGCCGGCGGCCGAGGGCACTTAGGAGCAGCTCTCTCCGCCCATGGCCGCGCTCCAGCCGCAGACGTCGCCGGACTCGAAGCCATCGAAGAAGAGCGGCGCCTGGAGACGCTGTCCGAAGACGCCGTCGAAGGAGCCGTCCTGCCCCTGGGATTGCCAGACGACGGCGAAGCTCGTCGTGCCGTCGCCCGCGATCGCCGGGCGGTACTGGCCGCCGAGGGTATACGTATTGACCTGGAACTCGCCGCCGATCCGCTGCCCGTCCGGAGCGATGCGCTGTCCGAAGATCCCTTCGTAGCTGCCGTCCTGGTCTCTGCTCTGCCATACGACGACGAAATCGTCGGTGCCGTCCGCGGCCACCGAGGGCAGCCCCTGGTCGCCGGTGGTCGTCGCGTTGACGCGGCACTCGGCGCCCGCCGGCTTTCCGGCGGAGTCGAAGCGGCGCTCGAAGACCTCGAACGACTCCTGGGCCTCGTCCCATTCGTTCCAGGTCACCAGGAAGTCGCCGGCGTCGTTCATTGCGACTCTCGGAGAGCTCTGCGACGGCAGCGTGGCGATCGGGACGAGGAACTCTTCAGCGAGCGGCTCTCCGGTAGCGGCGAAGCGTCGCGCGTAGACGTCGAACAGCGCCTCGCGGTCCCGGTAACCGTCCCAGGCCACGACGAAGTCGCTCGGTTCGTCGGCCCTCGCGATTCCGCCGATCGCGAGCTCGACGAAGAACCCGCGCGTCTGCGAGACGACCTCGAACGGGTCACCGACCGGATCTCCCGCGCCGTCGAAGCGCCGGCCGAGGATCGGACGTTCCGATCCTCCGGGTCCGAGCCAGACGACGACGAACTCCCCGCCGCCGATCGCAGCGACCGCGGTCCCGAAGGTCGGGTCATAGGTGCCCGTGGAGATCGGAATCTCGCCCGTCAGCGGAGCGCCTCCGGCGGCGAACAGGCGAGCCACCAGGGACTGGCTGGTCGCACCCATCGGGATCGACCTCCAGACCACCAGGAAGTTCCCGGCTTCGTCGGCGGCGACATCGGGGAGGTTCTCCGAATCGATCGCGTTGAGCGAGATCGGAAACTGATCGCCCACCGGCTCCCCCGCTTCGTCGAACGTCCGGCCACGGATCACCGAGTGAGCCGGTCCGCCGCTGCCGGACCAGACCACGACGAAGCCGCCCTCCGCCGAGGCGGCCACCGCCGGGTCTCCCTGGGAGAGGTGGGTGTAGGTGTTGATCTGGAGCTCCGGCCCCAGGAGTTGAGCGGGCGACGCGGTCGCGATCAGAGTTGCGGCGTGGCTGATCGCGATCGCGCGGGCCAGGCGAAGCCACCGTGACTCGGTCATGGATCCTCCGAGCGAACTGTCGAACGCTGACGAGACGCCGATGCTACACCGGGCAGGTCCGAATCTGCCACGCGGCGACATCACTCGGCGTGTGAGGAGTGGCTCACACCGCGCCCTGCAGTCACCTTCGTCCGGAGGCTTCGCGGTCTGCCCGTCCACGACACCCGGCCGCAGGTGTTTCCGAGGTAGGCTTTCCTGCATGGCCCTGCGCGTGGTCCGACTCGGGAGTCCGCGATCGAAGCAGGAGGGCCTCCGCCTCGGCACCGTGCGCCGGCCGCCGCGGGGGGTGCCGAAGGAACGCATCGCGGCCGACGGCTGGTACGACCTCTGGCTGCCGCAGCTCGCGCCCAGCGCGGAGCTGGTCAAGGTGGCGCAGGGCGCGACGACGGCGAAAGAGTGGGATGTCTTCGCGCGCAAGTACCGCGCGGAGATGGCCGAGCCCGACAACGCCCGCCTCCTCGCCCTGCTCGCCGCACTCTCGCACCGGACCGATCTGGCGGTCGGCTGCTACTGCGAGGACGAGGCGCGCTGCCACCGCAGCGTGCTGCGCGAGCTGCTGGCCGAGGCCGGAGCCGAGCTGGGCTGACGCCCTCGAGGGACTCGAAGTGCTCCTCCTCAGAGCGCTGCTCGCTTTCCTCGCGCTGCCCGGAATCGTCGCCCTCGCGGTGCCGGCGGCCTGGCTGATTCGGACTGGGAGGACCGAGGTGGTTCGGCCCTGGGGCTTGGCGCTGCTCGCCGGAGGATTCGCTGGTCTGCTCTGGTGCGTGCGCGACTTCTACGTCGCGGGCCGCGGCACGCTGGCGCCCTGGTCGCCGCCGCGCCGGCTGGTGGCGGTCGGGCTCTACCGCTACTCGCGCAATCCGATGTACGTCGCGGTGCTCGCGATCCTCGCCGGCTGGGGCGTAACCTTCGACTCCGGCGGTCACCTGGTCTACGCCGGCTGCGTCGCGATCGCCTTCCACCTGCGCGTCGTCGGGTTCGAGGAACCGTGGCTGGCTCGGACCTTTCCGGACGACTGGGAAACCTATCGAAGGCGCACGCCCCGCTGGCTGTAATGAGGGAGGACCTCGCGCCAGGCGAAGTGCGAGGAATCAATCGGATTCGGATTTCGACGAGCCTTCTCGAGCTCCAATCGGCACGTAACCCGGCACCCGCTCGCGATAGGAACGGTAGCCGGCGCCGTGCCGGCGCGCCAGGTCGCGCTCTTCGAGTCGTGCGCCGATCGCGATGTAGGCGGTGAGCGTCGCGGCGAGCAGAAGGCGACCGTTGGTCATGGTCGGCATCGACCAGAGGGCGAGCAGCGTCCCCGTGTAAAGCGGGTGCCGGATCCGGGCATAGAGGCCGGAGGTGACCAGAAGTGGCTCGAGGTAGGGGCGCCCTGCCGCGCTCGCGCTCGCCTGGGCGAGGCCGAACAGATGAGTCGCTCCGGCGCCATGGAAGCCGGCGACCGCCACCAGCCAGCCGAGGACGTGGAACGTCCAGAGCAGGGCCCGCGCCGACTCGCTGCCGACGGTCCAGACGAGCCCCGGCAGCGGGCGCCAGAGCACGATCAGGGCGGCGATCTGGAGCGCGGCGATCCAGGTGTAGACGCTGCGCTCGAGCGCGGGAGGCAGCCGGGAGAACAGGCGCCGCCGCAGTTCCTCGCGGGCCAGCAGGCTGTGGACCAGCGCGAAGCTGGCGACCAGCGCGAGATCGATGGCGACCGCGAGCGCTCCGGGGCGCAACGGCGTCGAACCCTCCAGCCGGGGGAGCACAGCCTGCCAGACCACGAAAGCGCCCATCGACCCCACGCCGAGGACGAACCCTAGGCCGCCCACCACGCGGTGCAGCGGACGGCGCGACGCCTCGGCGATCGGTCGATGCGCTCGTACGGGCTCGGCCGGGGGAGCGGGCGCCATGGGCGCTTTCTATCCGATTGCGGCTCGCGATGGACGATCCTGCAACAGCCACGACGCCGGCGGTCGATTCGCGGTACGACCGCACCGGATCGGCTTCCGTCCAGCCGTCAGGCGCGGAGCGACGCCGCCCGGCGAACGTCGAATCCGCCCGAGCCCGTTCGTCGCCTCCTCGGGGGCGCGACGTCTTCGTGCGCAAGGCGTCGCCCGTGACGACCACGAACGGAGAGCGACATGCGACTGGGCGGCCGGAACGCGGTGATCTACGGCGGCAGCGGGGCGATCGGCAGCGCGGTGGCCAAGGCGATGGCGCGGGAGGGCGCGCGGGTCTTCCTGGCCGGACGGACGGTCGCGCGGCTGGAGCGAACCGCGAGCGAGATCGCGACCGACGGCGGGCGCGCGCTGGCGGTGCCGGTCGACGCCCGCGACGAGTGGGCGGTCGAGGCGCACGCCGAGGCGATCGCGGACAGCGCCGGCGGCATCGACGTCGCGGTCAACGCCATCGGCATCCCGCACGTCCAGGGCAAGCCGATCGCCGAGCTCACGCTCGCCGAGTTCGAGCTCCCGCTCCACGCCTACCTGCGCTCGGTCTTCCTGACCTCGAAGGCCGTCGCGCGCTCCATGGCCGCGCGCGGCGGCGGCGCCATCCTGACCCTCTCGACGCCGGGCTCGCGCATGTCGGGAGCCGGCTTCCTCGGCTACGGCACCACCTGCGGCGCGATCGAGACTTTCACCCGCGTCCTGGCCGGCGAGCTCGGACCCCACGGCATTCGCGCCGTCTGTCTTCGCGCCGACGCGATCCCCGAGGCGCTCGAAGTCTCGCACGCGAGGGAGGTCTTTCGGGGCTTCGCCGACCGCGCCGGCACCACCGTCGAGGCGCTGCTCGCCGAGCGCGCCCGCGGCGGCACCCTGCTCGGCCGGTTCCCCACCCTCGATCAGATCGGCCGCACCGCCGCCTTCCTCGCCTCGGACGACGCCGGGGCGATCACCGGCGCGGTGATCAACGCCACCTGCGGATCGGTGGTGGACTGAGGGGCGCTACTGCGGCGCCGGCCCGGCGGTCTGTTCGCCCGCTTTCCTGCCTTCGATCCGCTTGAGCTTCGTACCGGCCGGGAGCTGGCGCGTCGGGTCGTCGATGCGGTTCATCAGCGCCATCTGGCGGGCGTCGACGTCCGACGGATAGCGGCGCAGGAACTCTTCGAAGGTCATCGCCTGCGGCAGCTCGACGACGCGCACGACCTGCGCCTCGGCGCCGAGCTTCGACTTGTCCTTGAGCGCCTTGAAACTGGCGAGGGACTTCTCGAACGCCTGAGCCGCGGCCACGGCCCGGTCGGAATAGACCAGGCCCATCCACCGGAAGACCCTCCCCCCGTGCGCGACGAACGTCGCCCGCCCCGACAGCGCGCGCTGCTGATTGGCGACCGAGAAGTCGGCGCGAACGGCCGACAGGCCGTTGACTTTCGTCCTGCGCGACGAGATCGACGTGACGCCCTGCTGAGCGAGGAAGGCGCGCGCCGCCTCGTCGGCCGAGGCCTGATCGGTCACTCGCAGCTCGAGCTGGGCGACCCCCTCGGGGTGCACCGCGACCACCCGCTCGCGCTCGTTGAGCGCGCGCCAGCCGGTCGGGACCTCGAGCTGGAAGGCGAGTCCCGGGTGGTAGAACGTCGAATCGACGAAGAAGCCCTGCCGCGGGTCGTGGCCGAAGGTGAGACCGTCGACCTGCGCGAGCAGCCCCTCGGCATTGACCTGTCCCGGCGCGTAGCGCCGTTCGGCGATCAACTGCGCGGTACGCTCGCGCCGCGCCGCCGGTTCCGGATGGCTCGCCAGCCAGTTCGGAATGCGTCCGGCGCTGGCGATCTGCGAGACCCCCTCGAGCACCGTGAACATCTTCGGCATCTCGCCGGCGTCGAAGCCGCCCTGGGTCATGTAGCGCAGGCCGAGATCGTCGGCCTGCCGCTCGTCGTCACGGCCGTACTTGAGGAAGAGCAGACCGAGCCCGGCCTGGGCGAGACCCGCCGCGTCGGCGACCTCCGGAACCAGGATCGCCGAGACCAGCAGCCCGCCCATCGCCAGCTGCTGCTTCGACATCTGGTTGACGCCGTGCTGCGCGGTGACGTGGCCGATCTCGTGGCCCAGCACCGAGGCGAGCTCGGCCTCCGAGCCCATGTGCGCGAGGATCCCCCGCGTCACGTAGATGTACCCCCCGGGCAGCGCGAAGGCGTTGACCACCGGGTCGTCGATCACCTTGAACGACCACGGCAGCCCCGGCCGCTCCGACTTCGCGGCCAGCGACCGGCCGAGGTTGTCGACGTAGGCCTGGAGCGCCGGATCGTCGACCAGCCCCATGGCGGTGGTGATCTGAGCGTCGGCCTCGCGACCGATGGCGATCTCCTCCGCCTCGGAGTAGAAGTTGAGCTGCTGCTTGCCGGTCGCCGGGTTCGAGGCGCAGCCGGCGGCGAAGAGGAGGACGAGCGCGGCGGCCGCGGCGACGGCGGCGCCCGCCGCGCTCCGCGGGCGGATCACTCGGTTTCGGGACATGGGGCGGAGGATACCTCCCCACCGCCGTCCCCTCAATCGCCCGCCCTCAGGCGGCCGCGGTGACCGGGTTGTCCTCGACGATGCGTCCGTCCTGGACCCGGACGATGCGCCGGGTGCGCCGCGCCAGGGCGTTGTCGTGGGTGATCAGCACCAGCGTGTGCCCTTTGCCCGCGAGCTCCTCGAACAGCCCCATGATGTCCTGTCCGGACGACGTGTCGAGGTTCCCGGTGGGCTCGTCGGCGAGCAGCAGCGCCGGGTCGCAGGCCAGCGCGCGCGCGATCGCCACCCGCTGCATCTGACCGCCCGAGAGCTCGACCGGCCGATGGTGCATGCGGTCGGCGAGGCCGACCTGGGCGAGCAGCGTCTCGACGCGGTCCTTGCGCTCGCGCGCGCCGGCGCCCTTGAACAGCAGGGGCATCTCGACGTTCTCGTAGGCGGTGATCTGGGGCAGCAGGTTGAAGCTCTGGAAGACGAAACCGATCTTGCGGTTGCGGATGTCGGCGAGATCGTCGACGTCGAGCTCGGCGACCTCCTCGCCGTCGAGTCGGTACGAGCCACCGGTCGGAACGTCGAGGCAGCCGACGATGTTGAGCAACGTCGACTTGCCCGAACCCGACGGCCCGACGATCGCCACGAACTCTCCAGGTCGGACCGTCAGGTCGACGCCGCGCAGCGCTTCGACCTCGATGGCGCCGGTCGAGTAGACCTTGCGCAGGCCGCGCATCTCGATGATCGCCGGCCGCTCCTGCGCCGTCGACTCGCCGTTCTTCTTGCCGTTCCTGCCGATGAACAGGTTCATGCCGTTTCGCCTTTCACTCGTAGCGCAGGGCCGCCGCGGGCTGGATCGACACCGCGCGCCGGGCCGGGAAGAAGCCGGCGAGGAATCCGATCCCGCCGAGCAGGCCGATGGTGACCAACGCGACCGTCGGGGAGAAGGTCGGGGCGCCGAGGAACTTCAGCGCGTCGCTGTCCGACTTCGACTGGACGAAGGCGAGCAGCTGGACGATGCCGACGCCGGCCGCGACGCCGATCGCACCGCCCAGAGCGGTGAGCGAAAGCGACTCGATCACCAGCGGCCCGAGCACCCAGGCCCGGCGCGAACCGAGCGCCATCTGGACGCCGAGCTCCTTGGTGCGGTGCTTGACCACCGCGTACATGATGTTGGCGACGCCGACGCCGCCGATGATCATCGTCAGCGCACCGATGATGCCGAGGAAGATCTCGATGCCGAGGCCGATGTTGGTGGTGATCCGCTGCGACTCCGCGGTGTCCCAGATCCCCAGGGCGCGCTCGTCCTTCGGATCGAAGCGGTATTTGCCGCCGAGCACCTCGAACAGGCCCTGCTTGAGGCGCTCGTTGTCCGCGGGACTGTTCGCCTTGACCACGAAGTTCGACAGGTACTGCCGGCCGGTGATCGCCTTGAAGGTCGACAGCGGGACCAGGACGTGGTCCTGGTCGCGCCCGCTGTAGTTTCCCATCTGGATCTTCGGCGTCATCACGCCGATCACGGTGAACGGCACCTGGTTGATCAGGATCGTCTCGCCGACCGCGTCGGCCTCGCCGAACAGCTCCTCCTTGACGCCGTTGCCGAGAAAGGCGACCCGCCGCTTCTCGCGCTCGTCGCGCACGTTGAGGAAGCGGCCCCCCTCCTCGGGGATCTGGTTGCGCAGCTCGCCGTACTCGGGCTCGACGCCCTTCATCGGCTTCGAGAAGGTCTTGCGTCCGAACGCGACGTTGTTGCCCCAGCGGATCATCTCGGAGGAGGCCGAAACGACGTCGTCCGGGAGCGAAGCGCGCAACAGGTCGACGTCCTCCGGGGAGAACCGCAGGTTCCTCCCCTGCGGAAACCCTGCGAAAGCGATCGAGGTCGAGCCCGGCCAGACCACCACGATCCCCTCCCCCAGCCCGCGGCTGCCGCGCGCGAAGTTGCGCTTCAACCCTTCGCCGAAGGACAGCAGCAGCACGATCGACAGGGTCCCCCAGGCGATCGCCGCGACCGTCATCGCCATGCGCTTCTTCTGAATGTGCGCGGAGCGCCGGAACAGTTTCCAGATCAGTCCGAAGCGGAGCATGGGCTACATCCTCAGCGCTTCGACCGGGCGCAGCGAGGCCGCCGTGCGCGCCGGGAAGTAACCGGCGAGCAGGCCGATGCCGCCCAGGATCAGGGTCGTGATGGTGGCCACCTGCGCCGAGATCGCCGGCGTGCCGACGTAGTCCTCGAGCCCGAGCTTCGGGAACACCGCGCAGATCGCCCACGAGATGACGAAGCCGAGCAGGCCACCGAGCAGCGTGATGAAGAGCGTCTCGAACAGGAACTGGCCGATGACGTAGCGGCGCTTGGCGCCGAGCGCCATCTTGATGCCGATCTCCTTGGTGCGCTCCTCGACCGCGACGTTCATGATGTTGGAGACGCCGATACCGCCGACCACCAGCGTCAGCGCGCCGACCACGCCGAGGAAGGCGCGGAAGGCGACGAAGAAGGTGGTCAGGAACTTGGTCCCCTCGGTGGTGTCCCACATCTGGACGGCCTCTTCGTCGGTCGGGTCGAAGCGGTGCAGGCGCGCGACCAGCTCGATCACCTTCTTCTTCGCCGCCGCCACCGCCAGCGGGTCCTCGACCTGGAATACGAAGTTGTCGATCACTTCCGGGCCGTAGATCCCCTTGAAGGTCGTCGAGGGCAGGAAGATCTTGTCCTTGTCGCGGCCGCTGTAGGAGGAGTCCTGGTCCTTGGTGACCATGACGCCGACCACCAGGAACGGCGCTCCGTCGATGCGGACCGACTCGCCGACGGCATTCGCCGACTCGCCGAAAAGGTCCTTCTTGAGCTGATCGCCGAGGAAGACCACGCGGCGGCGCTCGGCCAGGTCCTGCTCGTTGAAGAAGCGGCCCCCTTCCTGAGGGATCAGGTTGCGCATCGTGCCGAACTCGACGTTGGCCGCGGTGATCTCGGAGGCCAGCGTCTTGCGCCCCCAGGCGATGCGGGCGCCGTCGCGCTGGTACTCCTCGCTGATCCGGTCGATCTCCTCGACCTCCGAGCGCAGCAGAGCGATCTGCTCGTCGGTCATCCGGATCGGCCGGCCGCGCGGCAGCCCTTCCCAGGGCTTGGTGGTGCGCATCGGCCAGGCGATGACGATGGCGTCGCCGAGCCCCTTCTGGCTCACCAGCACCCGTTTGTGGAGCCCCTCGCCGAAGGCCAGCAGGAGGGTCACCGCCGCCGTCCCCCAGACGATCCCGAAGACCGTCAGGAAGAGCCGGAGTTTCTGCGCGCGGACGTCGCGCAGGAACTGCCGGAAGTAGTTGCGCAGGTACATCGTCGGCTCACTCGATCTTCTTGGGCGGGCGCTGGACCAGCTCGTCACCTTCGGCGAGGCCGGAGACGACCTCCATGTTGAGGCCGTCCGAGAGTCCGACCTCGATCTCGCGGGTGATCGGCTCGGCCTCCGGCGTCGGCCCCGGAAGCTCGACCGTCGCCTTGTCGCCGTCGAGCGTCACCACCCGCTCCGGCACCAGCAGGACGTCGGTCTTCTCCTGCACGATGACGTCGGCGTTGGCCGAGTAGCCGGCGCGCAGCGCGACCTCGGAGTTGGCGGTGTCGATCGCGACCTCGACGTCGAAGACGGTGGCGCCCTCCTTCTCGCGCGCCTTGGGCGCGATGCGGGTCAGCGACCCCGGCACCGTGCTGCCCGGCAGCGCGCCGATCTGGATGCGGACCGGCATCCCCTCTTCGAGCTTGCCGACGTCGATCTCGTCGACCGTGCCGCGGAACTCCAGGGTCGACATGTCGGCGAGCGTCATCATCACGGTACCTTCCTGGAAGGTGGTCAGCGGCACCACCGGATCGCCCGGGTTGACGCGACGTTCGAGCACCGTGCCCGAGGTGGAGGCGCGGATGATCGAGTCGACCGCGGCGCCACCGCGGCGGACGATGCGCCCTTCCTTGAGCAGCGCCAGGCGATCCTGGGTCTGCTCGAGGGTGATGCGCGCCTGCTCGAACTCCTTCTGGCGGGAGTCGAAGTTGTCCTTGGCGACGATCCCTCCGGACCACAGCGAGCGCGAGCGCTCGAGGTCCTGCTGCGCCTTGTCGTAGCCGACCTGGGCGAGCTCGACCTCGCGCTCGGCCTCGGCGAGCTCGAGCGGCGTCGGATCGGGGGTGATGGTGAACAGGGATTGACCGGCCTCGACCCGGTCGCCGACCTCGACGAAACAGGTCTTGACGATGCCGGAGATCTGCGACTTGACCTGGATCTCCTGATCCGGAACCACCTGTCCGGTCGCCAGCGCCTTGTCGACGATGGTGCCACGCTCGACCTTGATCCGCTTGAAGTCCTCCTGCTTGGCGCCGGCGTTTCGGGACCAGAGGAAGAAACCGACGGCGGCCACTCCGACCACCATCGAACCGACGACGACCTTCATGGGTTTGCTCATGTGCTCCCTCTCTCGGACGACTCGCGCGTCACCCCTCCTTACGCCCGCTCCGAGCCGAGGTTTCGCGTCGGCGTCCCGCGAGCGGGGCGACCGGGCCGCTGGCAGCCGCGAAAGGCGGCGCTCAGCCGTTCTGGCTCGGGGGGTGGAGCGTGCGGTCGAGGGCGCCGACCCGCGGCTCGGCGGGGTCGAGGCGCCGGGCCTTGCGCAGGTAGCGCTCGGCGTCGTCGCGCCGGCCGGCGGCGAAGGCCCACTGGCCGAGCGCGGCGAGCGGCTCGGCGTGATCCGGATGCAGGCGCTGGGCGCGGCGGTAGTAGCGCCCGGCCTCGTCGATCCGTCCCTCGCGCAGCGACAGGTCGCCGAGCGCGAGGTAGCTGAACGGATTTCGATTGCGCTGGCGGTCGATCAGCTCGAGCAGCGCGCGCGCCTCCTCGGCTCGGCCGAGGCGCTCGAGCAGCGACGAGAGGTTGTAGTAGGCCGAGCTGACCCCCGGGTCGGCCTCGAGGGCGCGCCGGTAGGAGGCCTCGGCGTCGCGCAGCCGGCCCATCCGGCGCTGGGCGACGCCGAGGTTCAGCCAGGCGTCGGCCAGATCCGGATCGAGCCGCGCCGCGGTCTCGAGAAGCTCGAGCGCTTCGCGGTTCTCACCGGTGCGGATCCTGTCCGCGCCCTGGTTCGAATAGAAGAGCGCCAGCGCGCGCAGGTCGCTGATCGCCTCGGTCTGATGGTAGGGCGAGATCTCGCGCGCGCTGAAGTCGAGCACCTTGCGCGCCACCGGCGGACCGTAGGCCGCGGTGACGTGCTCGGAGGCGACCACCAGGTCGCCGTCCTTCTCGTAGCTCTGCAGGTCGGCGACACGCAGGTAGTAGACCGGCACGCCGATCTCGCGCGCCAGGCCGACGAAAAGATGGGTGAACGACAGGCAGTTGGCCTTGCGCGTCTCCCAGACCTCGGCGGCGGTCGAGGTCACGCCGCGATCGTAGGTCAGCGGCTGGTCCTGGGTGAGCAGCCCGCGCAGCAGCCGATCGAGGCGCTCCGCCGGCGTGCCGACCGAGGCGACCTCCTCGCGCACCCAGCGACGCATCTCCTCGGTCGGCTCGAACGGGTAGATCAGTTCGTCGGGATCGACGCCCAGTTCACGAATCTGGACCGCGAGCCGCTGTCGGGTGGACGACGGTCCGGCAGCCGAGGCGCAGCCGCCGAGAGCGAGACCGGCCAGCGCGAGCGCCGCGAGCCATTTGCGCCCGTTCATGGCCGATCGCTGCCTCGCCCGGTCGATCCCACGCGCCACGGCAGAGGCAAACCGAATGCCATCGTCACCGCGACGAAACCGGCCAGGAAGGCACCGCCGGCGAGCGCGGCCATCGCGATCGGCGGCCAGTCCGCCGGCAACAGGCGCCAGACCAGCAAGCCCGCCGCACCGCCGGCCAGCGCGGCGCCGAGCGCACCGCCGGCCTCGCGCACGGGCCAGCGGAAGCCGGGGATCCGCCGCTCGAGCCGGCGCGACAGCCAGACCCACTCGACCCACGCCGCGACGCTCGCCGCCAGCGCCAGGCCGAGCGCCCCGAGCCGCAGCGGAGTCGACCCGAGGACCTGGAGACCGGGCAGCGCCGACAACGCGACACGGTCGAGCGACAGCATCGCGGGGACCGCCAGGACCGCCCCGAGCCCCACTCGCAGCGCCGCGGCGCGCGCCGGCGTACCGGTGTCGCCGAGCGCGAAGAAGGCGCTCTGCAGCACCCGCGAGCCGGTCGACGCCGGCAGCCCGAACGCATAGCCCCCCAGCACCAGGCCGACCAGCCAGGTCTCGGCGACGCCGAAGCGCCCCGGAAGGAGGCGATAGAGGGCTCCCACGATCAGCGGTCCCAGCAGGAGATACGCGACCGCGGTCGGGAGGTTGAGCGAGCCGGCGCGGCCGAGCGCACGACGGGTGGCGGCGGCGAGCTCGCCGTCCACGCCGCCCCCCGCCCGCGCCGACGCCAGCTCGGGCAGCGCCGCCGCCGCGAGCGACTGGCCGAACAGTGCCACCGGCAGCAGGTAGAGCAGTTGCGCGTAGCCGAGCGCCGAGACCGCGCCGACGGCGAGCAGCGAAGCGAGGATCTGATCGAGGTAGGAGGAGAGCTGGACGACGCCGCGCCCGGCCACCGCCGGGCCGAAGGCGCCGAACGCCTCGCGCACCCCTTCGACCGAGGTCGAAAGCGACGGCCGGAACCCACCCAGCTCGCGCAGCACGGCCGGGACCTGGACCAGAAACTGGAGCAGGCCGCCGACGAGAGCTCCGGCGCACGCGACGATCAGCAGTCGCTCGCCGTCGCGCTCGCCGCCGAGCATCCCCCAGAGCAAGGCGGCGACGATGGCGCCGTTCCAGACCACCGGCGCGACGTAGGACAGGAAGAACCGACGATGGCTGTTGAGCACTCCGAGCGCCCATGCCGACAGCACCAGCAACGCGGTCATGGGGAAGGTCCAGCGCACCGCCGCCACGGCCAGCTCGAAACGATCGACGGCGAGCTCGCCGGCGGCCACCCGCGCGGCGTCGCCGAGGTAGCCGACGGCGAAGATCGAGACGATCGGACGCGCCAGCAGGACGCCGGCGAGCGCCATCGCCGCCGCCACCGCCGCGAGCAGCCCGAAGGCGGCGCCCGCGAAGCGGCGCGCGGCCTCGTGGCGCCCTTCGGCGAGCAGTCGGCTGTAGACCGGGATGAAAGAGGCCGACAGCGCCTGTTCGCCGAGCAGGTTCTGCAGCAGGTTGGGGGCGCGCAGGGCGGTCTGCAGAACGTCGGCCACCGGGCCGACGCCGAACGCGGCGCTGGTCACCGCCGCGCGCGCGAAGCCGGCCAGGCGGCTGGCCAGGATGCCGGCGCCGACCGCGAGCGCCCCGCCGCCTCGGGCGGGCGGCCCGCCGCCGGCCGGCATGGTGCTCAGCGGTTCTTCGCCAGCCAGGCCGTGGCCAGCGGCCGCACGATCACCGACTCGGGGTCGAGGCCGGTCGACGCCGCCAGGGCCCGCTCGTACCAGGCTCGTGCCTGCTCCCGGCTGCGGCTGCGCGCATGGGCCTCGGCGATCAGGTAAGCGATGTAGGGGCGCTCGACCTCCGAGCGCTGGAGCTCGACCAGCGCCGCCTCGGGCTTGCGCTCCGCGAGCAGCAGGTAGCCCTCGAGGTAGGGACCGATCCAGGCATAGTGCTCGGCGTTGGCGGCGTCGCCGGCCATCAGCGTGTTCGCTTCCGCCGCCAACTGCCGGGCGGACCCCAGCTCGCGGCGAGCAGCGGCGGCACGAGCCAGGCCGTGGAGCGAACGGACTCGCCAGATCGTGCGCTCTGCCGCCGGCATCGACGACGCCTCGATCGCCTGCCAGCCCCGCTCGTACCAGCGCGCCGCGCCGTCGGCGTCGCCGGTCTCGAGCAGCACGCGGGCGGTGGCGTTGGCGGTCGCCGCGACCATGTCGACGCGCCCGAGCTCCTGCCACATGCGGACCGCGGCCTCGGCGCGATCGAGCCCGGCCGGCAGCTGCCGCTGGTAGGCGCGGACGTAGACGACGCCCATCAGAGCGCGGTAACGAACCGGCCCGGCCGGAGCCCGCCGCGACGCCTCCTCGAGATCGGCGACGGCGCCCTCGACATCGCCGAGGTAGAGCTTCGCCGAGGCGCGCCCGATCCAAGCGGAGATCGGCTCGCCGCGCTCGTCGATCGCGTGGTTGTAAGCGTTGAAGGCGCCTCCGAAGTCGCCGTTCTCGAGGCGCAGGTCGCCGAGCGCGAGGTTGGCGGCCGGGTGTCCGGGCTGGACCGCGACGGCCCGCTCCCAGGCGTCCTGCGCCCCGGCTCGATCCCCCAGCGCCTCGAGCTCGTCGCCGAGCAGCTTCCAGAGTCGGGCGTCGTTCGGGTTGGCGGCCACCGTCTCGCGCCAGGCCGCCGCCGCCGCGGAGCGATCGCCGTCCACCGCCGCGATCAGGGCGCGGGCGCCGGCGCGGATCCAGGCGACCTCGTCGCCGGCCGCCGCCGCGGCGCGACCGGCCGCGGCCTTGCGCGCATCGCCGCGCTCGGCCACCGCCTGCCAGAAACTGGCCTCGGCGGCGCGAGCCGCGAGCGGCGCGCGAGCGGCGGCGTCGTTGCCGTAGTCGATCGCCGCCAGCGCGCCGGCGAGATCGTCGCCGGCGGCCGGCACCGCCAGCACCACGACGGCCAGCGCCAGGCCGGCCGTCCGCGCCACCTTCGAGATCGCTCGCGACATCGCTCCCCCTCCCCTGTTCCCAACCGCGGGCGCGGCGCTTCAGGCACCGGCGGACGCCAGTCGGCGCCGCGCCTCCCGCTGGACGAACTGCAGCATTCCGGTCAGCCCCAGATTCTTGCCCATCGACAGCTCCCGGCCGAACAGCCGCTCGACCACCGCCGCCGGCACCGCCGCCACGAGCTCGAGCGGCTCTCCCGAAAGCGACTCGGCGAGGACCACGGCGAACGCCTTGGCCGACAGCCCCTGCGGATTCTCGACCGCGAAGTGGAAGTCGAGGGTGCCGTCCGGGCGCGGCTCGGCGAAGACGAACGCCTGCGACTCGCAACCGGGCACGCGGGCGGTTTCGTCGAACGGCCGGCGCGCGATCCGTTCCGGCACGTCGCGGAAGCGGTCGGCGAGCGAGATCAGGGCATCGACGCGCTCGGCACGTTCGAGCGACCCGACCAACTCGAGGGTCTCGGCCAGGCGCGCCGGCAAGGCGGCTTCAGCGCTCGATCGGGACACCGACCAGATTCCCCCACTCCGTCCAGCTGCCGTCGTAGTTGCGCACCCGATCGAAGCCGAGCAGGTAGCGCAGCACGAACCAGGTGTGGCTGCTGCGCTCGCCGATCCGGCAGTAGGCGACGACGTCGTCGCGGCGCGACAGCCCCTGCTCGCCGAGGTAGATGCGCTCGAGCTCCTCCACCGGCAGGAAGCGTCCGGTGGCCGGATCGACCGCGCGCGCCCAGGGGATGCTCTTCGCCCCCGGAATGTGGCCTCCGCGCAGCGCCCCTTCGTTCGGATAGGCCTCCATGTGCAGCCGCTCGCCGGTGTACTCCTCGCGGCTGCGGACGTCGACCAGCGGCCGGGCGGCGTGGACGTGATCGAGGACCTGGCCGCGGAACACCCGCTCGCGGAGGTCGTCGCGCACCGGCGTCGGATAGTCGGCCGGCGGGTACGATGCCACCTCTCGCGTCAAGGGCCGCCCCTCGGCGAGCCAGGCCTGTCGGCCGCCGTCGAGGATGCGCAGGCGCTCGTGTCCGAACAGCCGGAAGACCCAGAAGGCGTAGCAGGCCCACCAGTTGCTCTTGTCGCCGTAGAACACCACCGTGGTCGACGGCGAGATGCCGTGGCGCCGCGCGAGCGCCGCGAAGTGCTCGCCATCGAGGTAGTCGCGGCGCAGCGGGTCGTTGAGATCGCGCGCCCAGTCGATCTCGACCGCGCCGGCGATGTGCCCGGACGGATAGACCAGCGGGTCCTCGTTCGACTCGACCAGGCGAAGGTCCGGGTCGCCAGCGTGGGCCGCGACCCACTCCGTGGTCACCAGCACCTCGGGGCGCGCCGGCCCGCGGCTCGACGGTGCGCTCATGACGCCGGACAGTCTAGCGCAGCGCTCCGCCGCGACCCCGGCGCGCCGGGCCCGTAGAATCCGCTCGCATCGTGCGCGATCCCGCCTCCGACTCCGCCGGCCCGCGCGGCCGCCGTTCCCGGCTCCACGTCGTGGCGCTCGCTCATCTCGACACGCAGTGGCGCTGGAGCGAGCAGGCGACCGCCGAGCGCTACCTGCCCGACACGGTCGCGGCCAACGAGCCGCTGTTCGAGCGCTGGCCCCGTTACGTCCTCTCCTTCGAGGGCGCCTATCGTTACCGCCTCCTGCAACGGCTCCACCCGGAGAGCTTCTCCAGGCTCGCCGCGCGCGTCGCCACGGGGCGCTGGCACGTCGCCGGAGCGGCGGTCGAGGCCTTCGACACGCTGCTGCCCCACCCCGAGTCGATCCTGCGTCAGATCCACTACGGCCAGCGCTGGTTCGCCCGCGAGCTCGGACGCGAGAGCGTCGACCTGTTCCTGCCCGACTGCTTCGGCTTCCCGGCGACGCTGCCGACGCTCGCCGCCCACGCCGGCCTCGTCGGCTTCTCGACCCAGAAGCTGCGGCGCGGCGCGTTGCTGCGGGCGGCACGGGCGATCCCCTTCCCCTACGGCCGCTGGCGCGGGAGCGACGGCGCCGAGATCCTCGCGGCGCTCGACCCCGGCGAGTACAGCGGCCGCATCGAGGGGGACCTCTCGCGCGATCCCGAGTGGATCGCGCGCTTCGCCGCGCTCGAGCGCGCGGGCCGGCCGCGCCGCCTGATGACCTACGTCGGTATCGGCGACCGCGGCGGCGCCCCGCCGGAGCCGACGATCGCCGGCCTCGAGCGGGCACTCGACTCCGACGGGCCGATCGAGGTGCGCCACGGCGGCTCCGAGCGGATCTACCTCGAGACCTCGGCCGAGGAGCGCGCGCGCTTGCCGCTCCACACCGGCGAGCTGCTGTTGCGCGAGCACGGCACCGGCTGCTACACCGCGAAGCTCGCGCTCAAGCGCTGGAACCGGGCCAACGAACGGCTGGCGCGCGCCGCCGAGGCCGCCGCCGCCACCGCCGCGCACCTCGGCCGGCACTACCCGGCCGAGCGACTCGAAGAGGCCTGGTGGCGGCTGCTCGCGCGCCAGATGCACGACGACCTGACCGGCACCTCGATTCCCGCCGCCTATCGCATCTCGCTCGCCGACCAGGCGCTCGCCGGCAACGAGCTCGCCGAGCTGCTGCTCGACGCCGTCGCCCACGTAGCGCGCGCCCTCGACCGGAGCGGCCCCGGTCGCCCGCTGGTGCTGTTCAATCCGATCGGCACGCCGCGCAGCGACCTGGTCGAGATCCCCTGGGACGGCGCGCCCGGGAGCGAGCCGCGGCTGGTCTCGGCCGAGGGCCGGCCCTTGCCGGCGCAGGTCGGGCGCGACCGCGCCGGCCGCCGGACGCTGCTGTTTCCCGCCAGCCTGCCGCCGTTCGGCTTCGCGGTCGTGGCCCTGGTCGAGGGCGAACCGGTGCCGCGCGAGCGCGGCGCCCGGGCCTTCGACGACGGCCTCGAGAACGACCGCTTGCGCGCCGGCTTCGACGACGCCGGCCGACTGGCGAGCCTGATCGACCGTGACGCCGGACGCGAGCTGCTCGCGGCCCCGGTCGAGCTCGAGCGCTTCGACGACCGCTCCTCGAAGTACCCGTCGTGGGAGATCCTCTGGCGCGACCTGGCGGCGGGCCCGGTCTCGGCGGGCGCGACCCTCGTCGGTCGCGAGCTGATCGAGCACGGCCCGCTGCGCGCGTCGGTCGCCGTCGAGCGCGCCGGCGACGGCTTCCGCGTGCGCGAGCTCTGGTCGCTCGCCGCCGGCGAGGCCGGCGACCGGCTCGAGTGCGCGGTGGAGCTCGACGCGCTCGCGCCGCGGCGGCTGCTCAAGTGCGCATTCCGCCTGGCCGGCGCCGGCGGCGACGCCACCTACGACACCGGTCTGGCGCCGGTGCGTCGACCGGTCGGCGACGAGTCGCTCTACGAAGTCCCGGCGCACGGCTGGGCCGCGCTCGACGACGGCGAACGCGGCGTGGCGGTGCTCTCCGACGTGCTCGCCGGCTGGGACCACCCCGACCCCTCGACGCTGCGCTCGACCTGGCTCCACCTGCCACGCGCCAGCTTCAAGTGGCGCCACCAGCGCACGCAGGACCTCGGCCGCCACCGCTTCCGCTTCGCGCTGGCGCCGTTCGACGGGCGCGCCGAGCGGGGGTCGCCGGCGCGCGCTGCCGAGCGCTTCGCGGCGCCGATCCTCGCCTTCGCCGCCAACCCGGGCGAGGGCGGCGCCGGACGCTCGCTCCACCTGGTCGGGTTCGAGGGCGGCGCGGTCGTGGCGCAGGCATTGAAGGTGGCCGACGACGCGCCGGAGCGCACGGTGGTGCGCCTGGCCAACCGGAGCACGGCCCCGGCGGCGGTTCGGGTGGCGACGACGGCAACCCTTCTCGGCGGCGCCCTGCTCGACGGCCGCGAGCGCGAAAGCGCGCCGATCGACCCCGCCGCACCGCTCGATCTGGAGCTCGCAGCGGGCGGCCTCGCGACGATCGGGCTCGATCTCTCGCCGCACCCGGCGCCACCGCCGGCGATCGAGTTCCGAGCCGTCGAGGGTCCCCGCGACATGGTCGTGACGCTGGCGCGCGGCGCCCGCGACGGCGCCGGCTTCGACGGGCGCGGCCGCCACCTGCCGAGAGAGCTCGTTCCCGCCCGTCTCGATCAGGGCAGCGTCCGGTTCGATCTCGGCCACGTCGGATCGGGCCGCGAGGCGTTCGTCCTCGACGGCCAGCTCCTGACACTTCCCGAAGGGAGCACCGAGCTCTGGCTGCTCGCCGCCTCCGCCGACGACGCCACCGAGGTCGATTTCGAGGTCGGCGGGCGGCTCCACCGCCGTCGCTTCCCCGGCTGGCGCGCTCCGCTCTACGCCGAGAGCCGCCGCCGGCTCGGGCGCGGGGTGAGCGACGAACAGGTGCGGCGCGCCCCGATCGCCTGGGTCTCGCCGTTCCTGCGCGACGGTCGCGGCCGCGACCTCGCGGTCGAGCGGGCGCTGCTCGCCGCCATCGCGCTGCCGGTCGACGGCGCGCGCGAGCTGACCCTGCCGGTCGCGCCGCGGGTGGTCGTGCTGGCGCTGACGGCGGCGTCGGCTCCAGCGCGAGCGGTCGAGCCGCTCGGGCTCGAGCTGCTCTAGAGAATCGCCTCTCGCCTCAGGTCGGCGGGCGATCGCCGCCGCGCGCCTCGCCCTCGGGTTCGACGTGGATCGTCACGTGGGCGACCGGGTGGAGCTCGCCGATCGACGACTCGATGCGGTCGCAGATCGCGTGCGCGGCTTCGACCGTGGTCGCTCCGGCCACCACCAGGTGGAGCTCGACGAACAGGTGCTTGCCGGCGCGCCGGGTGCGCAGGTCGTGGTGCTCGATCACCGGCGGCCCCTCGGCGGCGAGAATCGCCGCGATCGCTCCGACTTCGGCGCTCGACAGTCCCTCGTCCATCAGGCCACCGACCGACGAGCGCAGCGCGCCGAGCCCGGCGAACAGGATGTGGCCGGCGACGCCCATCGCCACCAGCGCGTCGAGCTCCCAGACACCGGTCGCCCACGCCACTCCGAATCCGGCGTAGGCCCCGACCGAGGTCCAGACGTCGCTCTGGACGTGGAGCGCGTCGGTGAGCAGGGCCGGCGAGTGGTGGCGTCGCCCGCTGCGCAGGAGGTAGACCGCGAGCAGCGCGTTGAGCACCGTCGCGACCCCCGAGATCGCGAGACCGAGACCGAGCTCGGGAATCCGGGGCTCCCGACCGAAGCGCTCGAGCGCCTGCCAGGCGATGGTCACCGCCGCCACCATCACCAGCGCCCCCTCGAGCCCGGCCGACAGGTACTCGACCTTGGCGTGGCCGAACGGGTGGTTGTCGTCGGCCGGGCGCGCGGCGATCCCCACCGCCAGGACTGCGACCGCCGCGGCGACGACATTGACCACCGATTCGAGGGCGTCGGAGAGCAGCGTCAGCGAGCCGGTGCGCCAGGCCGCGGCGAGCTTGAGCGCCAGCACCAGCAGGCCGACCGCCAGCGCGACCAGCGCGGCGCGGGTGGGCGGATGGCGCACGATCCTCATCGTCCCCCCGGGCGGCTAGACTGCGCAGCCGTGGAACCCGCCCTCCTGCTCGCCGCCGCGCTGGTGGTCGCCGGCATCGCCGGCACCGTCCTGCCGGCGCTGCCCGGCGTACCGCTGGTGTTCGCCGGTCTGTTCATCGCCGCCTGGAGCGACGGCTTCGAGCGGGTCGGTCCGTGGACGCTGGCGCTGCTCGCCCTGCTGGTGCTGGTCTCGTTCGGGATCGACCTCGCGGGCGCGGCGCTCGGTCTCAAACGCAGCGGCGCCAGTCGCTGGGCGTTGTTGGGCGCGGTCGTCGGGCTGCTCGCCGGTCTCTCGCTGGGGTTGGTCGGCCTCCTGATCGGACCGTTCCTGGGAGCCTTCGGCGCCGAGTACCTGGCGCGGCGCGACTGGAAGCAGGCCGGCCGCGCCGGCGTCGGCGCCTGGATCGGGCTGGTCCTCGCCACCGCGCTGCGGCTCGCGGTTGCCTTCGCCATGGTCGGCATCTTCGCGCTCGCCTGGATGCTCGGCGCCCCGGCCGCGGGCTCCTAGAAGCCGAGCCGGCCACCCGGCTCGAGCACCTCGACGATCTCGAACTCCTGGATCCGCCACTCGCCGTCGATCCGCGCCCAGGCGATGCGCGCGCGGAAGCGCTCGCCGCCTCCGCCGGCGCCGCCGGCGACCGCGAACAGGGCGGCCGATTCGGCGATCCCGCGCGCGGCTTGGATCTCGAAGCTGCGCTCGGAGTCGGAGATCTCGATGCGCTCGGAGCCGTCCCGATAGCGCTGGACGATGCCCGCCAGCTGCTGGCGGTCGGTGATCGGCGCCTCGTAGGGGCGCGCCAGCACCACGAAACCGGGCGCGAAGAGCTCGACGATCGCGCGGGTCTTGCCGAACGAGGTCAGCTGATCTTCGGCCCGGGACTTCTCGAACAACCCCTCGATCTCGTCGAGCCGGGCAGCCAGCCGGCGGCGGTCGCTCGTCCACCAGCTCCACAGGACGACCAGGGCGATCGCGGCGGCGGCGATCAGGGCGATGCGCTTCACCCGGCGATCCTACGCCGGAGCGCGAAACACCCGGACGGTCCGGAGCGTAGGAGCTCGGCAGGAGGAACCGCCATGCGTACGTCCGCGCTGTTCGTGACCACCCTGGCCCTGCTCGCCGCCCCCGCCCTGGCCGGCGAGACCAAGAAGGCCGAGCCCGCGAGCTTCTCCCTCCACGTCGAGAGCGCCGAAGGCGACGAGGTCCGCATCGAGGCCTCCTCCGGCTGGCTCGGCGCGCTGATCGCGGCGGCCGACGTCGAGTGCGACGGGGACGCCGACCGCCAGACCCGGGCGATGATGGAGGACCTGCGCCGCCAGGGCGAAGGGGGCTTCCACCGCTACCGCGACGAGGACGACGGCGACCTGGTGATCGGTCGCCGCGCGCGCGGCTCGCTCAAGCTCGAGACCCGCGGCGACGACGGCGACCGCGCGGTGGTCGAGATGCCCTGGGAGGTCGCCGAGTGCCTGATGATGGGGATCGATCCGCCGGGCGACCTCGGCCGCCGCATCGCCCGCGGCGAGGCGAAGCTCTCGATCGACGTGCGCGAAGGCGACGCCGGCGACCGGGTTACCCTCCGCCTCGAATAGCCCCCCGCCCCGGGGACACACAAAAGGGACACACAAACGAAAAGGACGCGCCTTCGCGAGCGCGTCCTTCGGGTGAATCCCTTCGAACCAGCCCTTCTTGTGTGTCCCTTTTGTGTGCCCCTCTGTAGGTCCCTAGGCCAAGCGGGCGTGGAGGACGATCTCGACGGCGGCGAGGGCCTTCGAGACCGGGCAGTTCTGCTTCGCGCCTTCGGCCTGCTCGGCGAACGCTTCCGGGGTGATGCCGGGGACCTCGGCGACGCAGTCGAGCTCGATGTTCGGGATCGAGGGGCCGGCGTCACCCATGCGCAGGTGGACCTTGGCGACGGTGGTGATCCGCTTCGGCGCGAAACCGGCCTTGCCGAGCGCTGCGGAGAGGGCCATCGAGAAGCAGCCGGCGTGGGCGGCTCCGATCAACTCCTCCGGATTCGTGCCGGTCCCCTCCTCGAAGCGGCTGCTGAACGAATAGGCGCCCTCGAAAGCGCCGCTGCCCAGGCGGACCGTGCCGCTGCCGTCCTTGAGACCGCCGTTCCAGACCGCGGTCGCGTTGCGAGTAGCCATGTCGTCTCTCCTCCGTATCCGGTCTTCAGAAACCGATGCGCAGCGAGGCGCCGAGCGTGATGGCGTCGGACTCGGCCTCGTCGAGCGCGTTGAACGCGTCGGCGCGGTAGTTGGCGTTGATGTCGAGGTGAACCTTGGGCAGAAGCAGCAGGTCGACGCCGGCGCGCGCCGCGAACCAGGGATCCGACCACTCGTCGTCGTAGTCGGAGTCCTCGATCGTGAAGCCGTCGCTGTGGGTGATGCCGACGCCGACGCCGCCGTAGAAGCCGCGTCCGAGCAGCACGTAGACCTGTGGCGCGTAGGCCGCCTCGCCGCTGGTGCCGCCGAAGCCGTCCTCCCAGTACTCGAGATCGACCTCGAAGCGCAACAGTCCGCCGGGCAGGTACTGGTAGGAGGCGACCAGCGAGCTGCCGCTGTCGTCGATGTCGTCGATGGTGTCGAGCTCGAGGTCGTCGAGAGTCTCGAAATAGTGGTAGCCGAGACCGATCCGGTGCTCGCCGGCGGCGGCCGGCGCGGCGGCGAAGGCGGCGACCGCGAGCCCGAGGGCGGCGGTCCGCAGGAGGTGGCGCATCCAGGGACTCCTCTCTATTCCGGACGGGGCGCGCGCGACGCGACCCGCCCCGGACGATTCGTGGACCGGCCGCGACGCGCGGCGCGATCGACCGGCGCAGGATAGCAAGCGGCGCGCCGATCCCGGCGTGCAACGCTTCGCTGCGATCAGCTCCAGCGCCGGCGCAGGCGGACGCCACCGCCGGCCTCGCGCGTCAGCGCGAAGGCACGGAACGCGCCGAGGCGGGGGCTCGAAGCCGCCGGCGCGCCGTCGATCGACTCGACGTCGATCGCCCGTTCGGGATCGAAACCCCGCACCAGCGCGACGGCGAGCGGCGCCAGCAGCGCCGGTTCCTCCGTGGCGCCCTCCGGCACCCGGAACTCGAGCTCGGCGCCCGAGCGCCGGATCCCGAGCGCCAGCCGCTCGCCGCGCCAGACCATCTGCGCGCCGACCACGCGCCGGCCGAGCGCGGCGCGCAGCTCCGACAGCTCCGTTCCCGCGAGCGAGACCGGATCGGCCGCCGACTGCCACCAGATCGCGCCACCCTCGATCGGCGCGCGCAGCCGCTCGAGATCGGACGGAGCGGCGAACTGCACGCCGGAGACGCCGGCGAAGAACTGTCCGGCGACCACCTCGCCGGCGAGCTCGAGGCGGCGCAGCGTGCGCGCCAACCGCGACCAGGCGAGCGCCGGCGACTCGAGCGCCGCCACTTCCCGGCAGACCACCCCCCAGCGCGCCACCAGAGAGCGCGCCCGCTCGGCGTTGCGCTCCTCTTCGGCGAGTGCGTCGCGGTCGACGGAACGGGGTACCGCGATCCAGCGCCCCGCGAACGGACGGCTGCCGCTCCAGCGGCGGAAGGCTCCGCGCCGCGAGCCCGAGCGCCCGAAGCCCCCGGCGGCGGACTCGACCTTGATGGCCGTGTCGGCCGGCTCGAAACGCGAGAGCACCCCCTGGCGCAGCGCCCGCATCGAGTCGCAAGCGACCTCGCCGCGCCAGGCGAGCGCCCAGAGCGCGCGCGTCGCTTCGGCGGTGGCGACCCCGAGCTCCTCGGCGAGCTCGACCAGCTCGGCGCCCCGCGGTCGCGAACCGAGCGCGGCGAGCAGCCGACCCTCGAGCGATCCGGAATCGAGTGGCGCCTCCGTCTCTCGCAACGCGAACAGGTCGAGGTCGTCTCGAAAGCAGAATCCGACCCGCTCGCGCCCGGCACCGAACCAGACCAGCTCGCTCTCTTCGAACAGGGCGTCGAGCAGCGCCGGCTGGTAGCCCTCGACACGCGCCGGCAGGATCTCGCGCTCCCAGAGCCCCGCCGGCGCCACCGCCCCGAACAGTCGCTCGAGCGCGCGCTGCAGCCCCTCGACGCCCTGACCGCGGGCCACCAACCCATGACGCTCGGCGACGAAGTACGGCAGCCGAGCCATCGGCAGCGGCTCGAACCCGAACGCCGCCCCCGACCGCGCCTCCGCGCGCCGCCACCGCAGCATCGTCTCGACCGCCGACCGCGCCGCCACCTGGCGCACAACTTCTCCGCCAGATGGCAGATCTCCCGGGTCGATCAGCGCCCCGACGACGGCGCGTTCCTGCCGCACCAGCTCGCCGACCGCCGTCTCGACCTCCCCCACCGCCAGCCCGAACCGCCCCGCCACCTCGCCCACCGAAAGCGGCGCCTGAAACCGCAACCAAGCCCCCACCCACTCCACCAACGCCGAGAGCTCCCCTCCCGCCACCAACGCCGAACGATCCCCTCCTTCAACAGAACGTCTCTCGTCTTGGTCTTGGTCTTGGTCTTCGTCTTGAACAGAGAAGTCTCGTCTCTCCTCCCGACCGCTCTCCAACGCCTCCGCCACCGCGAACGCGCGCGCGAGCCGCGGGATCCGCGCGACCAGCCGAGCGCTCTCGGCGGCCGCGATCGCCGTTTCGCCCGCCGCGCCCGCCACCCGCACCAGTTTCGGCGCGGCCGCGGCCACCAGGTCGTCGACTCCTCCAGGTGCCCCCGCCGCGGTCAGGTCGCGCTCGATCGCCTCGAGCAGCTCCCGCCACTCCCCTTCCGGAATCCAGAGCCGCTCCTTGACCCACTCGAGCAGCTCCTCGGCGTCGGTCGGCGCGTAGCCCGGCGCCAGCCGCTGCGCCTTCACGCGATAGCGCTCGCCGAGCGCCGCCGGCAGCGCCGGTCGGTCGCCGGCCGCGAGCGCCATCTCGCGCAGCAGATCGGCGCGCGTCGCCGAGGGTCGCTCCGCCTCGGCGGCGTCGTCCTCGTACATGCGGGTGTTGGTGCGCTGCCAGACCAGGCCCGCGGCGAGCGGCGAAGGCCGGTCCACCCGCACCCGGCGCAGCTCGACGCGGCCGGCGGCGACCTCCGCGAGCCGCTCGCGCAGCACGTCGAGCTCGAACTCGTCGGCGAGGCAGGTCCGCCAGGTCTCGAGCACGAGCGGGAAGTCGTCGAAGCGCTCGACCGCCTCGAGCAACTTCTTCGCGTTCTGCCGCGACACCCAGAGCGGCGTGCGCCGCCGCGGCCCGGCGCGCGGCAGCAGCAACGCCCGCTGCGCGTTCTGCCGGAAGTGGGCACCGAAGAATCCGCTCGACTCGAGCCGGCGGCGCAACAGCTCCTCGACCCGCTCCGGATCGAGCGCGGCGAGCAGCGCGGTCGGATCGGCGCCGGCGGGGAGCACCAGCAGCAGGGCGTCGTCGTCGGCGAGCACCTCGATGCGCTCCTGTTCGCGTTCCTGCCAGAGCGCGGCGAGCGCCATCGCCAGCGGCCGGTTCACCCGTCCGCCCCAGAAGGTGTAGAGGATCGCCTGGGTGCGGCCGCGGTCGCCGGCGCGCTCCGGCGACTCTTCGGAAACCACGCGCCGCCGGTGCGGCAGCGCGCCCCCCAGGTGGGCCCGGGCCTCGGCGAGCAGCGCGGCGAGCCCCGACGCCGCCGGAGGCTCGAAGGCGTGGCGCTCGACCAGCTCGCGCGCGAACGAATCCCCCGCCGCCTGCCGGTCGGCGCTCTCGAGCAGAGCGCCGACCCGCTCCGAGTAGAAGGCGCCGCGGTCGTTGCGGTCCGCGCGCCAGAACGGGGCCATCAGCGCGCCGCCGCGCGCCGGCGAGACGATCACCTCCTGCGACGTGATCGCGCGCACCCGCCAGGCCTGGGCGCCGAGCACGAAGCCGTCCCCCGGCGAGCGCTCCCAGACGAACTCCTCGTCGAGCTCGCCGAGAATCGCGCCGGAGTCCTCGGTGCGCAACCGGAAGTAGCCCCGATCGGGAATGGTCCCGCCCGCGCGCGCCAGGAGCTGCGCGACGCCGGGGCGCGCCGCGATCGTCCCCTCGAGGCGATCGACGGCGACCCGCGGTTTGAGCTCCTCGATGCGCGCCTCGGCGTAGCGGCCGGCGAGCATGTCGACGACCAGGTCGAACAGGGTTCGGGTCAGCTCGTGGAACGGGTCGCTCGTGCGCAGGTGGTCGTAGAGCTCGTCGAGCCTCCAGCGCTCGCGGGCGACGGCGGCGAGGATGGTCTGCGCCAGCAGGTCGAGCGGCGCAGCGATCGGACGGATCGGTTCGAGCTCGCCTTCGAGTACCGCGCGCGCGGCCACCGCGGCGTCGAGGAAATCGCGCGGATGGGTCGGATAGAACAGGCCGCGGGCGGTGCCGCCGACGGCGTGCCCCGAGCGGCCGATGCGCTGCGCCGCCGAGGCGAGCGAGCGCGGCGCCTGGACCAGGATCACCCGGTCGAGCGCGCCGATGTCGATGCCGAGCTCGAGCGAGCTGGTGGCGACGATCGCCGGGAGCCGCCCCTCCTTGAGGCGTCGCTCGACCGCGGTGCGCAGCTCGCGGGCGAGCGAGCCGTGGTGCGACCAGGCGAGCTCGCGGCCGGCGATCTCGTTGACGAAGCGGGTGACGCGCTCGGCGGTGCGGCGGCTGTTGGTGAAGACCACGGTCGAGCGCACCTCGGCGATGCGCTCGACGAGATCGGCCGCGAGCGCGCGCCAGAGCTCGTCGCCGCTCCTCTCGGCGACCGGTCCGCTCCCTTCCTCCAGCTCGGCGCCGGCCGGCAGCGGCGCGCGCACCGCGAGGTCGTAATGCTTGCGCGCCGAGGACGCCACCACCGCGATCGGCCGCGGCTCGTAGCGCGCCTCGCCGCCGGCGCCGGCGAGCTGCCGCCAGCCGCCGACGAAGCGGGCGATGCGCTCGGCCGGTCGCACGGTGGCGGAGATCGCCACGCGCTGGAAGTCGCCGGCGATCCGCACCAGCCGGTCGACCGCGGTGATCAGGTGGGTGCCGCGCTTGGTGCCGGCGACGGCGTGGATTTCGTCGAGCAGCACGAGACGCAGGCCCGAGAAGAGGTGCGGCGCCCCTTTCGAGAGCAGCAGCAGGTTCAAGCTCTCGGGGGTGGTGATCAGGATTTCGGGCGGCCGGCGCAGCTGCCTGGCCCGCTCGGCGGGTGGCGTGTCGCCGCTGCGCACCCCGACGCGCACGGACGGCGGCGGTTCCGCTCCCTCCACCTCGAGCGCGGCGCGCAGGCCGGCGAGCGGCTCCTGGAGATTGCGCTCGATGTCGGCGTTGAGCGCCTTGAGCGGCGAGACGTAGAGGACGCGCAGCCCGCCGCCGTCCCAGCCTCCCGTCAGCAGGCGATCGAGCGGCCACAGGAACCCCGTGAGCGTCTTGCCGCTCCCGGTCGGCGCCACCACCAGCAGGTTCTCCCCCGCCGCGATCCGCGGCCACGCCAGCGCCTGGATCTCGGTCGGCGCGCCGTAGCGGCGCGCGAACCAGGCGGCGACTCGGGGGTCGAAGCAGTTCATCGGCGCGGAGCGCAGCCTAGCGGAGGAGGCCCCCGCTCGGATCGGTGTCACGTGCGCCGCAAGGCGAACTACTCCAGAGAAGGGATTGGAATCCGGTGCTCGAGCGGTAGCGGGTACTGGCTCTGCGTCGGAATCTCGCCGCCGATGGCGCGGACGAGCACGAATCCCGAATCGACGGCGGTCTTCCATTCGATCCCTGGTGCCACGGTCGACTCCTGCGAGCTCTCGAGGTCGATCTCGTCGCGTTTGCCGACCTGAAGAAGCTCCCGTAGCTCGAGTGCTCGCCGAGTCAGCTCCAGATCGAGATCACTGCGAGCCGCCTTGACCGGGACCGGCAGGCTGTTCGTGAGAGTCATGCGGGCGATGATGTTCCATCTCGGGACCACTTCGGCGATCTCGACATTGAATCGCTCGGGATCGAAGCTGCGAAGGTCTGTCCGTCGGAGCTTCTCGATGGCCCGATCGATCGCGATCATGGCCCCCCGGGCGCCCTGATAGCTGAAGAATCTGGAGGTCCACGATTCGTTCCCACCCGATCGGACGCCTCCGCTTCTCCCGGTTTGAATGAACAACCAGCTCTCGACGCGGAGAGCTTCGAAGGCCCTGTCGCGAAGCAGATCGTCAGGAAGCAGGTTTCTCCATTCCACGGGGAGGTACGACAGGCCTCGGAGCACGCGCTGAGTCGTCTGCATCTCCGAGATCGAAATCAGCTGCGCGACGAGGAGCGGATCCTCGACGAGCCCGCGCCGAAGGCGACTCGCGGCTTCAAGCCACATTTCGCTCTCGGCCGCGTCGGTGCGCGCCGCTCTCCACGCGGCCGCGAGCAGCAGCGTGTGGAGCTTCAGGTGTCCGACGAAATCCGGCTGCTGCATGTCGAAACCTGCGCCGAGGTCGAGCTCCCAACGTGGGGGTTCATCGCCGGACAGAATCGATCGCACTTCCTTCAGCGCTTCATCGAGCTGGTCGAGACCCTGGCTCACCTGTGCGGGCAACGCATCAGGACCCTTCAGCGAATCGTCGCGCAGATGCACGACGATCGCGGAATGGAGCTTCGAGCTACGTTCGAGAGATTTCGGGTCGACCGCGGGACGTCCGGGCGCTTTGCTCGGGGCAAGGCTGATTCCGTAAGGTGCCAGGAGCTCCTCGATTCTCCGCGCGCTCGCGTTGGCTTCCCGTGGCGGGTAGCGCTCGAGGGGGTGGTAGCCGGCCTGCTCCACCCAACGTTCCTCCAGCCGCTGCCAGTCGCCTTCACTGCCACATGCGGCGACGGCGAGAAACGCCGCGGCGGCGAGGACGGCGCGGCCCCCGCTCAGAGCACGCCGGCGCCGAAGGTGTCGCACTGGTCGGGGTCGCCCGTCGAGAGGCCCTTGCGGAACCACTCGACGCGCATCGCCGAGGAGCCGTGGGTCCAGCTCTCCGGGGTGACGTAGCCCTGGGTGCTCTTCTGCATGCGGTCGTCGCCGATCGCGGCGGCGGCGCCCAGGCCCTCTTCGGCGTCGCCGGGCTCCAGCAGGCCGCGCTCCGCCGCGGCCGCGCCCCAGACGCCGGCAAGGCAGTCGGCCTGGAGCTCCATCGCCACCGAGATCCGGTTGGCCTGCTCCCGCGAGCGCGCGTTCTGCTGGGCGCGGGTCGCCCGCTCGGCGATGCCCAGCAGATTCTGGACGTGGTGGCCGACCTCGTGGGCGATCACGTAGGCCTGCGCGAAGTCGCCCGGCGCGCCGAAGCGGCGGTGGAGGTCGTCGAAGAAGGAGAGGTCGAGGTAGAGCTTGCGGTCGGCGGGGCAATAGAACGGCCCGACCGCGGCGCTGTTGAAGCCGCACGCCGACTGCACGGAGCCGCGGAAGATCACCAGCGTCGGCAGCTCGTAACGCGCCCCCTCGCCGGCGAAGATCTCGCCCCAGGTCTCCTCGGTGTCGGCGAGCACGACCGAGGCCATCTCGGCCAGCCGATCCTCCTGCGCATCACCGGTCGTCTGCGGCCCCGCCGGTGCCGTCGGAGCGTCGACGCCCACCGCCACGCCGCCGGTCTCCTGCACCTGCTGGAGCAGCGCCAGCGGGTCCGATCCGGTCAGCCAGGCGAACAGAATCACCAGCACGACCGTGCCGCAGCCGCCTGCGGCGAGCCCGCGTCCGCCTCCGGGGAATCCGCGCCGATCCTCGACCTGCGAGCTGCGACGTCTTCCTTCCCAGCGCATGGTCGCCTCCTCTGGAGATCCCCGGTCCTGCCGGCGAGAGACTTCCATAGAAGGGGACCCGCATCCAAACGGTACCGGTCCGCCCCGTCGCGACGGCCGGACGGGCGCGCCGCGTAGAATGCCGGGCGGCCCGCTCCACCTCACCGCCGGAGGCTCGCGCATGACCGAGGGATCGCTGAAGGGCAAGACCCTGTTCATCACCGGCGCCAGCCGCGGCATCGGGCTGGCGATCGGCGTGCGCGCGGCGCGCGACGGCGCCAACGTGGCGATCGCGGCGAAGACCGCCGAGCCGCATCCGAAGCTGCCCGGAACGATCCACACCGCCGCCGCCGAGATCGAGGCCGCCGGCGGCCGCGCGCTGCCGATCGCCTGCGACATCCGCTTCGAGGATCAGATCGAGGCGGCGGTGGCCAAGACGGTCGAGACCTTCGGCGGACTCGACATCCTGGTCAACAACGCCTCGGCGATCTCGCTCACCGGCACGCTCGAGACCCCGGCCAAGAAGTTCGACCTGATGTTCGGCGTCAACGTGCGCGGCACCTATCTCTGCTCGCGCGCGGCGCTGCCGCACCTGCTCACGGCGGCGAACCCGCACATCCTGAACCTGGCGCCGCCGCTGAACATGGACGCCAGGTGGTTCGCCGGACACGTCGCCTACACCATGGCCAAGTACGGCATGTCGATGTGCGTGCTCGGCATGGCCGAGGAGTTCCGCGAGCGGGGCGTGGCGGTCAACGCGCTCTGGCCGCGGACGGCGATCGCCACCGCGGCGATCGCGATGATCGGCGGCGAGCCGATGATGCGCCACAGCCGCAAGCCCGAGATCCTCGCCGACGCCGCGCACTGGATCCTCACCCGCCCGTCGCGCGAGGCGACCGGCAACTTCTTCGTCGACGACGAGGTCCTCGCCCGCGCCGGCGTCACCGACCTCACGAGCTACGCGGTAGACCCTTCGGTCGAGCCGTTCGCGGACTTCTTCCTCTGACCTCGAGGGGAGGGTTGCCTCTTGTTTCTCGAGGAGAGGGGCGAGAGCGGGTAGCGATGGGGGCTGTCACCAGTTCTTCAAGCGATTGGATTGGGGGGTGGGATGAAGACGATGCCGTTCCGGATTCTCGATCCGGCGCTGATGGGCAGAATCCTCGCGATCGCGGACGAGGCGGGGGTGTCGCGCGAGGCGATCCGGGTACCGCTGGTCGGCGAGGGGGACGGCAGGATCGAGCGCGACGCCCAGGGGGTCTGGCAGATCGTGCTGCCCGCGACCGGCGACCTGGAGGAGTTCCTGGCGCGGGTGGCAAGCGCGCTCGCCGGCGGGTCGAACGGCTGACTCCCGCCGCCGGAGGCGGCGCTAGACTCCCCGGCATGCCGCAGCCCGCGCGCCTCGCGACCCACTGCCCGCTCGACTGCCCCGACGCCTGCTCGCTCGAGGTCACGGTCTCCGACGACCGTGTCCTCCGGGTCGAGGGCGCCACCGACCGCAATCCGGTCACCGACGGCTACATCTGCTCGAAGGTGCGCCGTTACCCGGAGCACGTCCACGGTCCCGACCGGATCCTGCGCCCGCGCCGGCGCGACGGCGCGAAGGGCTCCGGACGCTTCGTCGAGATCTCCTGGGACGAGGCGCTCGACCTCGCCGCCACCAGACTGGTCGAGACCCGCGACCGCTTCGGCGGCGAGGCGATCCTCCCCTACTCCTATGGCGGATCGAACGGTCTGCTCACGCAGGACACGCTCGACGCCCTGCTCTTCCGCCGGCTCGGCGCGTCGCGTCTGGCGCGCACCGTCTGCGCCGCGCCCACCGGTCGCGCCGCCACCGGGCTCTACGGCAAGATGGAAGGGGTCGCCTACGACGACTTCCCGGCGGCCCGGCTGATCGTGGTCTGGGGCGCCAACCCGCAGGCCTCCGGCATCCACCTGATGTCGCGGCTCCGCGCGGCGCGCGAGAACGGCGCGAAGCTGGTCGTCGTCGACCCGCGCCGCACGCCGCTCGCGGCCCAGGCCGACCTCCACCTGGCGGTGCGACCCGGCACCGACGTCTCGGTCGCGCTCGCCGCGATCCGCGAGCTGTTCGCCAGTGGGCATGCCGATACCCGGTTCCTCGCGACCCACGCCACCGGCGTCGACGAGCTGCGCCGCCGCGCCGAGCCGTGGACGATCGCGCGCGCGGCGGTCACCGCCGACGTTCCGGCGGCCGACCTCGAACGCTTCGTCGCGCTCTACGCGGCCGCCTCGCCGGCGCTGATCCGCTGCGGCTGGGGGGTCGAGCGCAATCGCAACGGCGGCTCGGCGGTCGCGGCGATCCTGGCGCTGCCGGCCGTGGCCGGCAAGTTCGGCGTGCGCGGCGGCGGCTACACGATGTCGAACTCCGGCGCGTGGAGGTTCGACCTCGCGTCGATCGCGGGGCCCGAGCCGGCGACGCGGATCGTCAACATGAATCGCCTCGGCGCGGCGCTGGCGCCGGACGCCGAGCCGCCCGTCCGCCTCCTCTTCGTCTACAACTCGAACGCGCTCGCGACCACTCCGCACCAGACCCTGGTGCGGCGCGGCCTCGAGCGCGAGGACCTGTTCACGGTGGTGTTCGACGCGGTCGCGACCGACACCGCCGCCTACGCCGACCTCGTCCTGCCCGCGACCACCTTTCTCGAGCACCGCGAGATGTCGCGCGGTTACGGCGCCTACGTGCTGCAACGCTCGGCGCCCGTGATGCGGCGAGTCGGCGAGGCGCGGCCCAACAACGAGGTCTTCGCCGAGCTGGCGGTGCGCGCGGGCGTCGCTCGGCGCGACGAGATCCCGGACGACGACGCGATCGCCGACCGCCTGCTCGACTCGACCGGACGCGGTCCGGAGCTGCGCGCCCAGCTGGCGGCGCGCAAGTGGGCGACGCCCGCTTGCGGCGAGCGCCCGGTGCAGTTCGTCGACGTCTTCCCGAAGACGGCGGACCGCAAGGTCCACCTGGTGCCCGAGGAGCTCGACCGCGAGGCCGCGCCGGACGGCCTCTACGCCTTCCGCCCCGACCCCGCTGACGCGGCGCGGCCGCTCGCACTGGTCTCGCCGGCGACGAACCGCATGATCTCGTCGAGCCTCGGGCAGCTGGTGCGCGGCCCGGTCCCCCTCGAGATCCACCCGGACGACGCCGCGGCGCGTGGCATCGAGGACGGCGACCCGGTGCGGGTGCGCAACGACTACGGCGAGGTGATCTGCACCGCCCACCGCTCGCGGGCGATGCGGCCGGGGGTGGTCGAGCTGCCCAAGGGGCTGTGGGCGAAGCACACCCGCAACGGCGCCACCGCCAACGCGCTGGCGCCGGACACCCTGGCCGATCTCGGCGGCGGCGCCTGCTTCAACGACGCCCGCGTCGAGGTCGAGCGACTGGGCTGACTCGCTCCGTCAGGACCCCGGCTCGACCGTGAGCGCGGCCGCGCGCGGCGTGGCCGCCAGCGACTGGAAGACCGCGAACACCACCGTGGCGTCGGGCGTCCGGCGCACCACCGCCGGCGCCGGGAAGCCGCACTCCGGGATCGCGCACGCCGAGCCCGGCGGGCAGTCGGCGGCACCCATCCCGTCCGCGAGGGCCTGGTAGCGCACGGCGCCCACCGGCGCGCCGGCCGGCAGGTCGATCCGCAGCACGACGCAGCCCGTCGGCAGCGAAGCGGCCAGGCGCTCGAACGATCCGAGCGGCAGCAGCGCCAGCCGGCCCGCCAGGTCGAGCGGACAGCCGGCTCCCCCCTGCTCCACGCGAATCTCGACGCGCGACGTCGAGCCCGCGACCCCGGTGGCCCGGGCGACCGTGGCCGAGGCCGGCCTCGCCGGTGCCGGAGTCGGCGCCGGAGCCGCCGGAGCGGGGGCCGGGGCGGGAGTCGGTGCCGGGGTCGGCGGAGTCGCTGGAGCGGGTGTCGGCGCAGGAGTCGGTGGCGGCGTCGCCCGAGCCACCGGAGCGGGCGCCGCTGCCGGAGTCGCTGCCGGCCTCGCCGGAGCCACCGGAGCGGGCGCCGGTGCCGGAGACGGTGGCGGCGTCGCCGGAGCCACCGGAGCGGGCGCCGGTGCCGGAGTCGGTTCCGGCGTCGCCGGAGCCACCGGAGCGGGCGCCGGTGCCGGAGTCGGTGCCGGAGCCGCGGGAGCCACCGGCGCGGGCGTCGGCGCGGGAGCCGGTGCCGGGGCCGCCGGAGGCAATGGAGCGGACCTCGGCGCGGGAGCCGGTGCCGGAGCCGCCGGGACCACTGGAGCGGGGGCTGGTGCCGGAGTTGGTGCCGGGGTCGCCGGAGGCAGTGGAGCGGGCGCCGGTGCGGGAGTCGGTGCCGGAGCCGCTGGAGCCACCGGAGCGGGTACTGGTGCCGGTATCGGGGTCGCCGGAGTCACCGGTGCGGGCCTCGGCGCGGGAGTCGGTGCCGGGGCCGCTGGAGTCACTGGAGCGGGCGCGGGTGTCGGAGCGGGCGCCGGCGCAGGCGCGGTGGCGGTCACCGCACTCGCCACGCCGCCACTCCGCGGCAGCGCCGGCGGCGCGTTCTTGGCCCGCGAGATCCGGATGCGCATCGGCCCCACGGCACCGGCGACGTTCTCCTGCAATCCCGAGAGCAGCTCCGCCCGTCCCGACGGCTCGATCGCGATCTCGCCACGGAAAGTCATGTGCCCCGCGCGCTCGACCGTGACCGACCAGCGACCGCCGGCGAGGCCGCCGATCGCCACCCGCCCGCGCGCGTCGGTCTCGACCGGCGCCGGACCGTCGGCGCCGTCGGCGCCGAGGTAGACCAGAGTCACCCGCGCACCGGCGACGTCCTTGCCCCGGGCGTCCTCGGCGCGGATCTCGATGCCCGCCGAACCGGTCCAGTCCGCGGCGGCGAGCGGTGCGTGCGTCAGAGCGGCGGCGACGAGCAGGGCGGCGACGTGGCGCATGGCGCGATCTTAGCCCGGCTCCTCCGGCGGGGCGCCGGCGACGACCAGGCGACGCAGCAGCACGAGCAGGCCGCCCCCGGCGAGGACCACCGCTGCGACCAGGAGCCACCGCGCGTACCGTTCGTACCAGGGCGCGGGTTCCGGCTCCGACGCCGGACCGAGGCGCGCGGGCGTCGGCGCCGACAGCTCGAGCGCGATCTCGAGCGGCGCCAGGTCGAACCGTGGCGGGTCGAGCTCGCGCGCGCCGGCCGCCAGCTCGACCTCGCCGCCCGGCCAGAGCGCCACCAGCCGATCGCCGTCACCGATACGCTCGAGGTCGATCGACGACAGCGGCGCGCTGTCACCGTCGGACAGCTCGACGTGGAGGCGACCCTCCACCCGCGCCGGCAGCGGCAGCGCGAGCTCGCAGGGGACCGACCCGCCGTCCGCGCAGCGCCAGGTCGCGCTTCCCAGCGGCCGCGTCTCCTCGCGCCCGGCCACCGTCATCCTCATCCGGAGGCGCACCTCGCGCTCGAACGGCGCCGCTTCGACCGGCGCCCGCAAGAACAGGTGGGGCGCGCGGCCGAGCTCTGCGGCCGACAGGTCGAGCTCGACCACGCTGGTGCCGTCCCCGTCGGGCTGCGGCACCACGGCGGCGAGCCGCTGGCGCGACGTCGCCTCGCCCGCGGCCTCGATCCGCGACGGCACCCACCGGCCGGCAGAGATCAGCCGGAGGTCGGCGAGATCCGGCCGAGCCAGCGCGCGCACCGTCTCCTCGATCGCCAGCGCGATCGGCTCGCCCGCCTGCGCGGCGGCGAGCACCGGCCACCGCGCCGCGAAGTCGACCGCCGGCGCCGGCGCTCCGAGCGCGACGGCGGGCGGCTCGCCCGGCCCCGCGTCGGCGCTCGCCCCGAGGTCGACGACCACGGCCTGCCCGCCGGAGGACGGCGCCTCTGCGCGCCGACCCGGGATGCGCAGCCGATGGAGGCCCGCCGCGCGGGCCTCGAAGCGGACCCGCTGCGGTACCGCCCGCCAGCGCGCGGTGACTCGATCCGGCGCCGAACCGTGGAGGTCGAGGAGCAGCGCTGGCTCGTCCGCGCGCAGCGACCCGAGCTCGAGTCGGAGGCGGTGTCGGTCGCTCGACCAGACTCCGCGCTCCAGCTCTCGCCAGCCGCCGGCACCGGCTGCCCGCAACCGGAATCCGACCGCCTCGGCCGGCGCCTTCGCGACTTCGATCTCGAGCGCCGAGACCGGCACGGAGAGCGCCGGTCGGGGCGCTCGAAAACGCACCTGCCTGGCGCCGACGACCTCGCTCCGGAGCTCGCCGGCGGTGAGCCACGAACCTTCGTCACCGGCCGCCGGAGCGCAGACCTCGACCGCTCGCACCGTCGGGAACCCCGCCTCGGCGGGCCAGTCCAGCTCGAGCTCCGTGGCCTCGGTCGGCGGGTAGCCGAGCCGGCTCCCGGCGAGCCCCTCGGCCTCGCCGATCCGGAACAGATCGCCGCGCGCGAGCTCGCTCCGGCCGTCGGGGCCGACCGCCACCAACCGGCAGTCGGCGCCCAGGCCCACCGAGTCGAGCTCGAAGCGCAACACATCGTGGCGGAAGCTCCCCCCGGGCACGTGCAACCGCAGCCGCCAGCGATCGTGCGACCGCTCCAGGCCGCGAACCTCGACGGACCGACAGCTCGTCCCGGGATCGCGCTCGCGGCGTGCGGCGGGAACGGTCGCACCCGCGCCGTCGAGCACGACGACGCCGCCGGCGTCGGTCAGGGCAGCGAGGGCGGCGGCGTCGAGCTCGACCTCGATCAGGCCCGGCGCGGCGACCTCGATCGGCCACTCCCGGATCTGCCGGACCGCAGCGACGGGCGCCGCCACGGCGAACGCGACCAGCGCCGCGAGCCAGGCGGCGGCGCGTCGCCGCATGCGCTGCGGTGTCGGCGAGATCACGGGCGAGCCACCGGCCGGAAGACGTAGCGCTGATAGAGATGCGCGAGCGCCAGCAGCGCCGCGCCGAGGCCCAGGAACGAGAAGACGCGGTAGAGCCCCTCGAGCTCCGAGGTGTCGAACAGGAAGACCTTGAGCACCGCGATCAGCATCACCGCGAGCGCGGCGAGTCGCAACGGCTTGGCCGAACGCGCGATGCCCAGGACCAGCAGACCCGTACCGAACAGTGCCCAGGCCGCGGAATAGCCGAACTGCTCGGCGTTCGAAGCGTCGCCAACGGAGAGGACCGACCCTCGGAAGAGCTGCCGCACCTCGAGCGTGACGAGGGCGAAGCCGAGCAGCGCCGCGGCGACGCGCGCCGGCGTCGGCAGCTTCGCGCCGCCATCCGCCTCGATCCGCCGCGCCGCGACCAGCAGGAGAGCGGTGGGCGCCGCGAACGCCCAGAGCAGGAGATTGACCACCGGTGTCGCCCCCACCGTGTCGAGGGTCCAGGCCGGATTGCGGACGACGCCGTGCACCAGGAGCGCCTGGGCACCCGCGAGCGCGATCGCGATCCGGCCGGCGACCGAGAGCACGACATGCCCGCGCCGCCTACCGAGCTCGACGAAGGCGAGCCCGAGAACCAGCCACGCGACCGCCTGGCTCCCCCACTGGGCGATCGACCAGCGGTCCGGAGCGTGGACGAGCGAGCCGCCGCCGTGAGCGTGGGCCACCTCGAGCGTGACCAGCGCGAAGGCGAACGCCGCGGCGCCAGCCTCGAAGCAGCGCGCGCTCGACTCGTCGTCACGATCGCGCGCGATCGCGGCGGCCAGTGCGAGCGCCGCGGCCGGGGCCCCGTAGCCCCAGAGCAGACCGTTGAGCAGGGGCACCGACCCGAATTCGTAGCTCACGATCGCGGGATTGAGCAGCAGTCGCGCCGCCGCGATCGCCCCGGCGCCGAGCGCGAGGCGGCTCAGCGCGTCGACCCGCAGCCGGCGCGCCAGCGCCATCAGCAGCGGCACCTCGAGCGCGAAGCCGACCGAGAGCCAGATCCGGTCGAGCGCGAGCGGCAGGGCGAAGCTGGCGTGGGCGGTCGCGGCGACGGCGAGCGCGGCGAGCGCCGCCTCGCCCTCGCTCGTCGCGCCGCGGCGGCGCGCGTAGGGCACCGCCAGCGCCACCGCCGCGAAACCCAGCACCACCGCCAGCAGCGCCCACGGTAGCGCCAGCAGCTCGCGGGTCGACGTGTAGCCGAGCGCCGGAAAGAGCATCCAGCCCGCCGCCGCGAGCACCGACCAGCGCGCCGGCCGGGCGGCGCGGGTGCCGATCGCCCAGGCGGCGAGCGCCGCGCCGCCGCCGACGACCAGGAGCGTGATCACGAACCGGCGCGCGTCCGTCGGAGCGAGGTCGAACCCCCAGACCGCGAACAGCGCGAACGCGGCCGCGGTCGCGAAGGGTGCCAGGCCGAACAGCTCGTCGCGCCGCGCGGCGAGCGCGAAGCATCCGGCGGCGAGCAGCACGAACAGGCCCCACTCGAGCGCGCCGTAGCCGGCCACGCCCACCACCACTCCGAGCAGGGCGGTGGCGCCGGCGGCCGCGAGCGCGGGCAGCCAGCGGGTCGCCGGCTCTTCTCCGCCCGGCTCCGGCGCGGCACTGCGCACCAAGGCGCGGCCAGCGAAGGCGACGGTCGAGGCGACCAGGAAGAGTCCGAGCACCACGGAGTGGCCTTCGCGGTACGGACCGGCGAGCCAGAGCGCGACCCAGCCGAGGGAACCGGCCAGGGCTCCCAGCGCCAGCAGGGGCCAGCGCCGCCGCCGGGTCACCGCCACCAGACCGACGTCGAGCACCAGCAGATACGTCATCAATCCTCGTACTTCGCCGGCACCCTGCGAGACGAGCGCCGGGGTCGCGAATCCGCCGACCAGACCGAGCAGGGCCACCATCGGACCGTGGCGGAGCGAAAGCAGCACGGCGACCGCGGTGTTGGCCGCCATCAGCACGAACCCGACGAGCGGCGGGATCAACCCGTAGAGCCGAACGCCCGCGAGCAGCACGGCGTACAGCACCGCGACGCCGGCCGCGGAGAGCGCCTGCGCGATCCGAACCGAACCGCCGCGCAGCTTCTCGCCGAGTCCGAGCAGCGCGATCCCGAAGATCAGCCCGATGGCGACGCGCACCGGCGGTGACAGGAATCCCTGGTCGACCGAGTACTTGACCAGGAAGGCGCCCGCCGCGGCGAGCGCGATTCCACCCAGCCAGACCGGCAACCGGGCGCCCAGCCGCTCTTCGAGTCCGGGCGCGGCCGGCGCCGGCGACGACAGCTCCGCCGGGGCCGTCTCGGCCGCCGCGAACACCGGCGCGGGCACCGCCACGGGCTCCGGCACCTGCGCTTCGACCGGCGGTGCCGGTGCCGGCGCAGCTGGCGGGGGCGCGACGGGCGGAGCCGGTGACGCGGGGCGTGCCTCCGGCCGCACCGCGTAGGCCGCGGTCGGCAGCTCGTCGGGCGCCGGCGGCACGACGCCCTCCCGCGCGAGCCGGCGCCGAAGGACCTCCACCTGCGTCTGCAGCTCGAGGATCTGTGCCGACTGCCCGCGGATCGCGCCGCGCGCCTGCAGCGCCAGCACCAACGCGACGATCGGACCCGCCACGAGGACGAGCACGATCAGGACCGCGAAGCACCCGAAGAGGGGTTCCATGAGATTCGGGGAGACCGCGCGGATGTTACTTCGAATGCGTCGAGCAGGAGGGATCGAGCGCGGCCAGGGGCTCCCGTTCGAACGCCGAGCGCCCGTCGTCGACGGCGGTAGCATCCGAAGGTGCCCTTCGTCTACCTCCTGCGTTGTCGCGACGGCACGCTCTACGCCGGCGCCGCGGCCGACCTCGCGCGCCGGCTGCGCGAGCACGAGGCCGGTCGCGCCTCGCGCTACACCCGGTCGCGGCGCCCGGTGGAGCTGGTCTGGTCGCGCGAGGTCGCGACCTGGAGCGAGGCGCTGCGCGAGGAGGCCCGCCTCAAGCGCCTGCCACGCGCCGAGAAGCTGGCTCTCGTCGCCGTCGACGAGACCTAGAGCCGCCCGGGCGGCGGCACCGGCGCGGCGGCCTGCTCGCGCTCGGGCTCGGGCGTGAAGTCCTCGCCCGGGTTGACGAAACGGTCGTTCTCGAGCCGGTACTGGCGGTCGTGGAGCTGACGGTAGCGGCCGTTGGCGGCGAGCAGCTCGGCGTGGGTTCCGCGCTCGACGATCTCGCCCCCCTCCAGCACCAGGATCTGGTCGGCGGCGCGGATCGTCGACAGGCGGTGGGCGATCACGAAGGTGGTGCGTCCGGCGCGCAGCTTCGCCAGGCCGTCCTGGATCATCGCCTCGCTCTCACTGTCGAGGCTCGAGGTCGCCTCGTCGAGGATCAGGATCGACGGGTCGGCGAGGATGGCGCGCGCGATCGCCACGCGCTGGCGCTGCCCGCCCGAGAGCTTGACGCCGCGCTCCCCCACCAGCGTGTCGTAGCCGTCGGGGAAGCGCGACACGAACTCGTCGCAGTGCGCCACGCGCGCGGCGCCGAGCACCTGCTCGCGCGACGCGGCCGGCCGCGAGTAGGCGATGTTGTCCGCGATCGTGCCGTCGAACAGGAAGTTGTCCTGGAAGACCGCGCCGACGTGCGAGCGGTAGTCGCGCGGGCGCAGGCGGGTGAGATCGCGCCCGTCGACACGAACCACGCCCGTCGTCGGACGGTGAAAATAGAGGACGAGGCCGATCAGGGTGCTCTTGCCGGAACCCGACGAACCGACGAGCGCCGTGGTCGAACCGGCGGCGGCGCGGAACGAGACGTCGCGCAGCACCGGCCGGCCGGCCTCGTACTCGAACGAGACGCGTTCGAACTCGACCTCGCCTTCGACCTCCGGCACCGGCTCGAGCGTGGCGTCGGCGGCGTCCTCGCGCGTCTCGGAGAAGACCTCGCGGATCCGGTCGAGTCCGGCGAAGGCCTCGGTGAGCTGGGTGCCGATCGAGGCGATCTCGGCCGCGGGCGCGGCGAGCAGGCCGGAGAAGAAGACGTACATCACCAGATCGCCCAGCGTCATCGTGCCGGCCAGCACCGAGCGGCCGCCGACGATCAGCAGCACCGTGCCGACGACGCCGAGCAGCGCGGTCGAGCCGGCGGTGACCGCCGAGATGCCGGTCATCGTCTTCTTGACGTTGGCGAACAGGCGCTCGGCGCCGGTTCCGAACACCCGCTCCTCCTCCGGCTCGGCGGTATAGGCCTTGACCACGCGCACGCCACCCAGCGACTCACCGAGCCGGCCGTTGACCTCGGCGGCGATCTTGGAGCGCTCGCGGAAGATCGGGCGCAGCTTGCGGAACGCCCAGGCGAGCACGCCGCCGAACAGCGCGAGCACCACCAGGATCAGCAGCGTCAGCCGCCAGTTGAGCCAGAACAGCACGCCCAACGCCAGCGTCGCGGTCAGGATGCCGCCGGCGAGCTGGACGAGGCCGGTGCCGACCAGGTTGCGGATCCCCTCGGCGTCGTTCATCACGCGCGAGATCAGCTCGCCGGTCTTGGTGGCGTCGAAGTAGCGCGTCGGCAGATGCAGGACGTGGGCGTGGATGCGCCGGCGCATCTTCGAGATCTCGAACTGCGCCGCGATGCCGAGCAGCCGCGCGAGCGTGAACGAGGTGCCGGCCTGGATCAGGGTCGCCGCCCCGGCGGCGAGCGCGAGCGGCACCAGCATCTCGGTGCGCCCCTGGCCGACGACGTCGTCGATCAGGTACTTCGAGGAGGCCGGCAGCACCAGGCCGGCGACCCGTCCGATCGCGAGCAATCCGAACGCCCCCGCCAGCCGGCGCCGGTGCGCCCAGACCAGCGCCCGCGCCTCGCGCCAAGCGGCGTCGAGCTTCGCGCGCGGAGTGCGACCGCGGGGCTTCTCCTCGACCATCGGATCAGCGCTCGAGCGCTCGGTATCCCGTCAGGAACGAAACCACGACGGCTAGAAGGGAAATCGAAAGGAGAACTACTCCAAGAAGGATATGGATCGGCTTCTCCTCGCGGAGGGGATCGAGGATCCTCGCAACCAGCAGGCCCCCGAGGAAGCCGCCCAAGTGAGCCCAGTTGTCGATTCCCGGAAGTAACCCAAAAAGGAAGCCGGCGACCACCCACCCCCACACGAGCTTCCGCATGGCTTTCTGCCCGGTTCGCCGGCCATAGACCACCAACGCTCCGAGCAGCGCGAAGATGGCCGCCGAGGCCCCGAGCGTCGTCCCGGCACGAGTCCCGAGGATAGGGACTCCGAAGAGGAAGTAGCCGGCGATCGAGCTGAGGGTGAAGCCTGTCGCACCCCCAACCACCCAGATAATCAGCATCCGCCCAGCTCCGAACAGGTTGCTCACCGCGGGGCTAAGGTTGCGCACCCACATCATGTTGAAGACGATGTGCAGGAGGCCGCCGTGGAGCCAGCCGGCGCTGAGAACAGTCCACCAACGACCCTGGACGAAGACTGGATATGCACCCGACGCGCCGAGTAGCCGCTGGACCCGGACGTCTGGCGCCAACAGCGAGAACATGCCACCGCCGCCGGTCGGCGTTCCGCTCATCGCGAGTGCGATCAACATCAGCGCGCCGCAGACGAAGACGAGAAACGTCCCAAAGGCGAAATCCCCCCCCAGCCGCCGCAGCGCCGGGGCGAACCCCCACAGGCTCGGGTTGCGGGTGCCGCAGCCGAGGCAGGCCTCGTCGCGCACGCCGACCAGGCGGCCGCAGTTGGGACAGACGATCGAGCCTTCGCGTTGCCGCCGCAGCATCTTCCGATCCTCTCGCGATCCGCCCGAAAAACGAAGCGCCCGGAGCCCTCGCGGGCTCCGGGCGCCGGTCTCGACTCGCGCCGCGGTCAGCTCTTCTCGCTGTAGGCGACGATGACCTGCGTCTCGCCCTCCTGGTGGGAGACCGTGACGTTGAGCGTGCGCCCCTCGGAGCGACCGGTCAGGTTGATCGTCTCGGCGCCCTTCACGTTCATGCTCGCCTTGTCGACCTGGAGGCCGAGACCGCCCATCTGCTCCTCGTAGAAAGCGGCCACCGTGGCGATGTCGTCGGCGGTCTTGATCACGAAGGTGCCGCTCTTCTCGCCGCCGGCCTCGAAGGAGTTGACCCCTTCGACGCGCCCGCCCGGATAGGACGGGATCCAGCCCGGGATTGAACCGGTGTCACCGGCGCCGAACACCGCCTTGTCCTCGCCCGACTGGACGACGAGCGCGCCGGCCTCGCCTTCGGCCTCGAAGTCGATCGAGGTGACCTTACCGTCCTCTTCGACCGAGAACTTGCCCTCGCGGAGGTCCTCGATGGTCAGCGTCGTCTCTTTGCCGGTCTTCTTGTCGCGGACGGTGATCGTCCGGGTCGTGTCGTCCTTGGCGATCACCTCGAGGTCGGGATTGGCGCGCAGCGCCAACAGCGCGGCGTCGTAAGCGAAGGCGTCGGGGTCCTTCTCGATCTTCTCGGCGTAATCCTTCACGCTCTTGCCGAGTTTCTTGGCACCCCAGTAGCAGGCGGCGCAGGTACCGAGGCCGAGCAGCAGGGCGGCCAGCAGGCAGCCGAGCAGGACCTTGATGCCGGTGGACATGCCCTTCTTCGGGGCGGGCGGAACGGACGGCTCGCTCATGACTGGACTCCCCCTGGATCGGGAGCGAAACCCCGCTCCCCTTGCTGATCTCGCGTTTCCGGAAACTTGCCGGAGGATAGCACCGGCACCCCTCCGAGTCAGCCGGCGACCGGCGCGTCGGGCAGCTCGTTGGCGTCGTCGGGGCGCCGGGCCGGTCCGCGGGCCGAGAGCACCTCGCCGGCGCGCTCGACCGCCGCGAGCAGCGCCGCCCCCGGCGCCAGCTCGCGCATCGAGATACCGATCGAGCGCGCCAGGTCGTTCCACTCGCGCTGCGGGATCTTGGGATGGATCCCCGAGTCGGCGAGGATCGCCACCTGGTGCTCGGCGAGCGAGACGTAGATCAGCAGCCCGGTGCGGTCGCGCGTGGCGAACACCTCGTGGCGGACGAACGCCTCCCACGCCGCCCCCTCGACCGTGGTCTCGAGCCCGGCGCGGCCGATCAGCCGGCGCCGTACCGGCGACCAGCGCGCCGCGAGGGCGAAGACGAGCGCGCCGACCGCCGGCGGCAGCAGCAGCTCGGCGGCCGCAAGCCCCCAGCGCGTGCGCAGCCAGGCGGCGAGCGCCGCCACCAGCAGCCCGGTGAGGGCACCGAGCGCCGCCCCCTTCCAGGTCGCCAGTTCGTAGCCCTCGGAGGCCGGCACCACCACCGGCACGATCTCGGCGCCCGAGAGCGCCTCGGCGCGCTCGACCGCCGAGCGCACCGCGAGCGCCTCGGCCTCCGTGAGCAACGGCTGCTTCGGGGTCACGCCGGCAGTCTATCTCCGGATTCCGACGCGAATCCGATAGACTTGTCGCTCGCCCGACCCGTCCGCCGATGAACCCTCGACACCTCCTTGCCACCGCCCTGCCCCTCGCCCTGGCGCTCGCCGGGCCGGCGTCGGCCGCCGAAAAGTTCATCGCCTTCGGCGACAGCATCACCTACGGCTGGTTCGACGGCGCCAACCCGAACGGCACCAACGAATGCATCGAGGACCTCGGACGCTCGCCGAACCAGTGCGGCTACCCGGGGCGGGTGGTCGACCGGCTGAACTCGCAGGGCTACAACGTCTCCGTTGCGAACGAAGGCAAGGGTGGCGAGAAGACCTACCAGGCGCTCTCGCGAATCAACTCGGTCTTGAATCAACATGCGAGCGCAAGAGTCTTCGTGCTGATGGAGGGGTCGAACAACATTTCGACGAACGTAAGCGTCGAAAGTACACGGAACGACCTTCGCGAGCTCGGCCTGCGAGCACAGAATCGCGACATGAAGGTGGTTCTTGCGACCGTGATTCCGCGCTATCCGCAGGCTCCGGTCGACGCTTCGAACACCCAGACCGCGGCGCTCAACAGCTTGATCCGAACGCTCGCGAATCAAAGGGGCTGGCCACTCGCGGAGACCTACAACCATTTCATGGGTCTTCCGAATCTTTTTCAGACCTACTACCAGCATTGGTCCACCTCGGATCCGGTCGGCCACCCGTGCAATCTCGGTTTCGACCAGTTGGCGAACGTGTTCACGCCCGTGGTCAAGTTGGTGCAGCCGCCGCGGATCACGATCAACGCGCCGCCGTCGCCGATCGCGACCGGGGCGGTGGTGACCTTCAGCGCCAACCTGCCCGATCCGGTGACCTACCTCGAGTGGAGCTTCGGCGACGGCGGCACCATCTCGGGAACCAGCGCGGCGCAGGCCGGAACCGTCCAGTACATGTACCTGGCGCCGGGCAGCTACACGGTCTCGCTGACCGCGGAAAACTCCAACGGCACCCGCACCAAGTCGGTCAACGTCACCGTCTCGGGCGCGACGCCGAGCTTCGCGACGCGCACGTCGCTCCTGCCGGTCTTCGCCCGCGGCGACGGCGCGCTCCCCGACGACCTCGAGACCGACGTCCGGTTGACCAACGGCGGCGCGATCGGCGGCATGGCGATCCTCAAGGTGCTGGGCGAGATCCGCGACGATCCGCGCTTCCAGACCGGCCTGCTCCCGGAGACCCGGATCTTCCTCGACCCGGGCGAGACCGTGGTCGTGCCCGACGCGATCGCGACGCTGTTCGGCGAGACCCGGATGCGCGGCGGTCTCGAGGTCACCTACTACCTGCCGCCGGGGTCGCCGACCGGCGCGCTCTCGGTGTCGGGCACGCTGCGGCGCCACGGCCTGGCCTCGCCCTCCGATCCGCAGGCCGAACGGCCGGCTTCGGGCTGGACCTCGGCGTCGAAGTCGATCTCCGGCATCGACCTCGACGCCGGAGAGACCGTGATCCTGTCGGTGACCAACGTCGATCCCGCCGCGATCTGGGTGCTCGCCGAGATCCGCGACGGCGACGACGAGCTGGTCGACATCGCCCCCTTCGACGTCGCCGGCCGCTCGACCCGGATCCGCTCCCTCACCGACCTGGCGCGCGGCCTCGAATCGCGACCCGGGCCGTTCACCGTGGTCTTCTCCGCGGCCGCCTCGCGCTTCACGGCGCACGCGGTCGAGGTCGACCCCGTCAGCGGCGTGATCGTCGATCACGCCTCCGTGCCCTGAACCTCGCGCGACGCGGCCGCTTGCGCCCGACCCGGGCGCGCCTCGGCTCCGCCGGGTGCTAATGTCCCGCGCCCGGACGCGCAGAGCGCGCGCCGGGGCGGGAGGAGACTCCACGGGATGGCCAGCAACGGAATGCCGCGCAAGTGGTCGGTCGACGACTCGCTCGACCTCTACAACATCGCCCAGTGGGGCAACCGCTACTTCTCCGCCAACGAGCGCGGCCACCTGATCGTCCAGCCCGGCGGACCGGGCTCGCCCGCGATCGACCTCAAGGAGCTCGTCGACGAGGTGCGCCGTCGCGGCATCGCGCCGCCGCTGCTGATCCGCTCCTCGGAGATCCTCAAGGCCCGCGTCACCGAGCTCAACGAGGCTTTTCTGCGCGCCATCGGCGAGTACGGCTATCGCGCCACCTACCGCGGCGTCTACCCGATCAAGGTCAACCAGGAGTGCTACGTCGTCGAGCGCCTGGTCGAGGCGGGACGGCCGTACCACTTCGGCCTGGAAGCCGGATCGAAGCCCGAGCTGCTGGCGGTGATGGCGATGCTCGACGATCCGGAGGCCATCGTCGTCTGCAACGGCTACAAGGACGAGGAGTACGTCGAGACCGCGCTGATGGCCTCGAAGCTCGGGCTGCACGTGATCCTGGTGGTCGAGAAGTTCTCCGAGCTGCAGCTGATCGCGAGCGTCGCCGAGCGCACCGGCGTGCGCCCGTCGATCGGCGTCCGCGCGCGCCTGTCGGCGCGCGGCGCCGGCCACTGGGAGGCCTCCGGCGGGGACCGCTCGAAGTTCGGGCTCGGCGCGCGCGGCCTGCACGAGGCGGTGAAGTTCCTCTCCGCCAACGGGCTGCTCGACCGGCTCGAGCTCCTCCACTTCCACCTCGGCAGCCAGGTCTCCTCGATCCGCAACGTCAAGGAGGCGCTGCGGGAGGCGGTGCGGACCTACTGCGAGCTGGTCAAGCTCGGCGCGCCGCTCGGCTACCTCGATGTCGGCGGCGGCCTCGGCATCGACTACGACGGCTCGCAGACCAACTTCTCCTCGTCGATGAACTACACGATGCAGGAGTACGCCAACGACATCGTCTTCGGCACCATGGAGCTGTGCGACGCCGTCGGCGTGCCGCATCCGATCCTCGTCTCGGAGTCCGGTCGCGCGCTGGTGGCGCACCACGCGCTGCTGGTGCTCGACGTGCTCGGCGTCGGAGAGTTCCGGGTCGGCAGCCTCCCCGACAGCCTGCCCGAGGGGACCCCGGCGCCGATCCGCTACCTCTTCGACACCTGGCGCGAGGTCTCGCGCAAGAACCTGCTCGAGGCCTACCACGACGCCAGCGGCTATCGCGACGAGATTCTCTCGCTCTACAACCTGAGCCACCTGTCGTTGACTCAGCGGGTGCTCGGCGAGGACCTCTACTTCGCGCTGACCCAGAAGATCCTCAGGATGGTGCGCGACCTCGACGAGGTGCCCGAGGAGCTCGAGGGGCTCGAGCGCTCCCTCTCCGACACCTACTTCTGCAACTTCTCGGTCTTCCAGTCGCTGCCCGACTCGTGGGCGATCGACCAGCTCTTTCCGGTGGTGCCGATCCACCGGCTCGAGGAGGAGCCGACCCGACGCGCGGTGCTCGCCGACATCACCTGCGACTCGGACGGCAAGATCGACCACTTCATCGACCGCCGCGACGTCAAGCCGGTGCTCGAGCTCCATCCGTTCGGCGAGGACGACTACTACCTCGGCATCTTCCTGGTCGGCGCCTACCAGGAGATCCTGGGCGACCTGCACAACCTGTTCGGCGACACCAACACGCTGCACGTGACCCTCGCCGACGGCGGCGGGTACCACATCGACCACGTGCTCACCGGCGACACGGTCGCCGACGTCCTCAAGTACGTCAGCTACGACCGCGACGACCTGGTCGCGCGGGTGCGGCGGGCCGCCGAGAAGTCGCTGCGCGCGGGGCGCATGACCTTCGAGGACTCCAAGAGCGTGCTGCGTCTTTACGAGCAGGGGCTCGCCGGCTACACCTACCTCGAACGCGAGTGACGGCGGCGCGGGGCGCCGCCGTCGGACCTCAGAACCGCGGCGCCCGCTTCTCGATCTGCGCCACTCGTGCCTCCCGGTTGGCCGCCCACCAGAGCACCGTGGCCAGCGAGGCCGTCGACTGCCGCAGCGCCTCGGGGTCGATCTGCAGCAGCGTGTCGTTGGCGGTGTGGTGAACGTCGAAGTAGCGCGATCCGTCGAGGCGGAGATCGACCAGCGGCACGCCGAAGACGGTCAGGCGCGACAGGTCGGCGCCGCCGTCGGCCAGGCCCTCCGCCATCGGCACGCCGAGCGGCAGCAGCAGCACCGCCAGCTCCTTCGCCGCGGCCTCGTCCGCCGGCGCGAAGTGGGTCGTGAACCGCAGCGCCCTGCCGCCTCCGGCGTCCGCCTCGGTCGCTAGGACGTGGTGGTCGGCCTCCGCCTCGTGGGCGACCACGTAGGCGCGGGCGCCGGAGAGTCCGAACTCCTCGTTGGCGGTCAGCCAGACCCGGATCGTGCGGCGCGGCGCGCCGCCCGGCGAGGCGCCGGCCGCGAGCCGCGCCGCTTCGATCGCCAGCGCGACCCCGGTGCCGTTGTCCTGCGCGCCCGGGGTGATGTCCCACGAGTCGAGGTGGGCGGCGACCAGGACGATCTGCTCCGGGCTCTCGCGGCCCGGGATCTCGCCGAAGACATTGGCCGACTCGGCCTCCCCCTCCATCCGGCAGCCGAGCTCGAGCCGGAAGCGGACCGGCTGTCCGCTCTCGACCTGCCGCTCGAGCAGGTCGGCGTCGGGGACCGAGAGCGCCGCCGCCGGAATCGGAACCACCCCTTCCGCGTAGCGGGTGGTGCCGGTGTGCGGCAGCCGGTTCGAGTCGGTCCCCACCGAGCGGATCAGGATGGCGACCGCCCCTTTCCGGCTCGCCTCCGACGCACCGCGCGTGCGCATCGGCACCGCGGCGCCGTAGCCGGCGCCGTCGGGGTGACGGAACATCTTCGTCGACACGAAGACGATCTTGCCGCGCACGGCCGCGTCGGGCAGGGCGGCGAGCGCCTCGAGCGACTCGACCTCGACGACTTCGGCCTCGAGACCCCCGTCGGGCGTGCCGACGCTGCCGCCGAGCGCCACCACCGCGACCTCCTGCGGCCAGGGCGCGACGATCGCGCCGCGCTCCGCGCCGCGCACCCAGCGCGGAACGGTGACCGGCTCGCTCCAGACCTTCGCGAAGCCGAGCGAGCGCAGTTTCGCCTCCGCCCAGGCGCGCGCGGCGGCGTCTCCGGGCGACCCGGCGAAGCGCGGCCCGACCTCGGTGACCAGCGACGAGACCAGCTCCCACGCGCCATCGCCGCCGAGCGCCTCGGCCTGCAGGCCGGCCGCACCGGCGCGCATCTCGGCCGACGCCGCCGGCGCCGCCGCGGGCACCAGCGCCGGCTGCGCCAGCGCCGGCGCACCGCCGCTCGCCAGCGCCGCGACGAGCACCAAGCTCGCCAACACCGCGGGCGCCGGAGCACGCCGGCCGAGAGACAAGACCCTTCTGTCGAGACAAGACGAAACGAACCAAGACGGAAGGCTTCCATCTGGGCAAGACGAAAAGGACCAAGACGAAAGGCTTCCATAGAAGGGAAAAGCAACCGCCGGGCGGACGCCGCGGGTCTCACGAGCATCTCGGGCCGTCGTCGCGGCCGCACCGGGCCGGCGGGCGGCGTCCGCCTCCGGCCTCGGCACCGGTCCGAGCCCGAAGTTCTCCACGTTCCCAGCGTCTCTCATGAGCATTCGAAGATCTCCTCGTCCGCCACGCGCCCCGAGTCTCGGGCGCCGCAACACCACCCGCGCCCCACCGACCCGACCCGCCCAACGGCTGTGCCTCGTCCCTGTTGTGTCTTGTCTTGTCCCTTCAACAGAAAGTCTCTGCCTTGGCCTCTGCCTTGGCCTCTGCCTTGGCCTCTGCCTTGGCCTCTGCCTTGGTCTTGAACAGAAGAGCCTTGTCTCGGCCTTTCGATTCCCGGTCCGCTCCGATTCGGGCCGCTGCGTCGCGTCCGAGTCTCTCCGGATCGGCCAGCGGCGAAGACGCCGCTGGCCCCCACCCCGCGTCCGTTCGTCCCGGCGATGCTATCGGTTTCGTGGGCGTCGCCCGGCGTGGCAGGATCCGCGCCGATGCCGGAGATCGGTCTCGACGTCGTCGCGCTGGGCCTCGCCTGGTATGCGGCCTTCCTCTTCTCCACCTCGTGCCACGAGGCCGCCCACGCCTGGGCGGCGCTCCGGCTCGGCGACCCCACCGCCTATCTCGGCGGCCAGGTCTCGCTCGACCCGCGACCGCACGTGATCCGCGAGCCGATCGGCACGGTGGTGGTGCCGCTCCTCTCCTTCGCCCTGACCCGGCAGTGGATGATGGGCTGGGCGAGCGCACCGTACGACCCGGCCTGGGCCGATCGCCACCCGCGGCGGGCGGCCTTCATGGCGCTCGCCGGTCCGGCTTCGAACTTCCTGATCGCGATCCTGGCGGGGTTCCTGATCCGGGTCGGCGTCTGGCTCGACCTGTTCTCGGCGCCGACCGCGGCGACCTTCTCGAGCGTCGCCGTCGCCCCCGCCGGCGGGTCGATGGCGGGCGCCGCGACTCTGCTCTCGATTCTCTTCTCGCTCAACCTGGTGCTGGGCGTCTTCAACCTGCTGCCGCTGCCGCCGCTCGACGGCAGCGCCGCCCTGACTCTCGTGCTGCCCGAGCGCTGGCGCCACGACTGGCTCGAGTTCCTGCGCCAGCCGATGCTGGCGCTGGCCGGGATGCTGCTCGCCTGGCGGGTCTTCCCCTACCTCTTCGAGCCGGTGCACACCCTGGCGCTCAACGCGCTCTGGCCCGAGTTCCTCTACCGCTGAGGGACCCACCCCCGCCGCGCGCGGCCGAGGTACGATGGCCGGGTGACCGACGGCGCCCCCGGCCCCCGCGACACCCTCGGCCGCCCGCTCGGCGACCTGCGGATCTCGGTCACCGACCGCTGCAACTTCCGCTGCCCCTACTGCATGCCGCGCGAAGCCTTCGGTCCCGACCACGCCTTCCTGCCGCACCGCGAGCTGCTCTCCTTCGAGGAGATCGAGCGGCTGGCGCGTCTGTTCGTCCAGCTCGGCGTGCGCAAGATCCGCCTGACCGGCGGCGAACCGCTGCTGCGCCGGGGCCTGCCCGAGCTGGTGCGGCGCCTGGCGCCGCTCGGAGTCGACCTCGCGCTGACCACCAACGGCTCGCTGCTCGCCGACCAGGCGGTGCCGCTGGCGCGGGCCGGCCTGCGGCGGGTCACGGTCAGCCTCGATTCCCTCGACGACGAGACCTTCCGCCGGATGAACGACGTCGGCTACTCGGTCACGCGCGTCCTCGACGGCGTCGCGGCGGCCGAGCGCGCCGGCCTCGCCCCGATCAAGATCAACGTCGTGGTGCGCCGCGGTTTCAACGAGGAGTCGGTGGTCCCGCTCGCCTCGCGCTTCCGCGGCAGCGGACACGTCGTGCGCTACATCGAGTACATGGACGTCGGCGCCACCAACTCCTGGCGGCTCGACGAAGTGGTGCCGGCGCGCGAGATCGTGGCGGCCATCTCCGAGCGCTGGCCGCTCGAGCCGGTGGAGCCCGGCTACCGCGGCGAGGTGGCGCGGCGCTGGCGCTACCGCGACGGCGCCGGCGAGATCGGCGTCGTCGCCTCGGTGACCGCGCCGTTCTGCGGCGACTGCACGCGGGCGCGGCTGTCTGCCGACGGACGGCTGTTCACCTGCCTGTTCGCGACCGTCGGCACCGACCTCAGGCGAGCGCTGCGCGCGGGCGCCGGCGACCCGGAGCTGCGCGCGATGCTCGATCGCGTCTGGCGCGGCCGCGGTGACCGCTACTCGGAGCTGCGCGCCGGCGGCGGCCGCCGCGAGGGGCGGGTCGAGATGTCGTTCATCGGAGGCTGAGGGGGTCCCGTGAGCAACGATTCCGAACGTCGTCGCAGCAAGCGCGTCCGGCTCCCGGACAGCCACGGCAGCCTGGTCGTCTCGCTCGACGGCACGGTGCTCGACATCAGCCTGTCGGGCCTGGCGGTCGAGACCCACACCCGACTGTCGCCGCAGCGACGCCTGTCGCTGCGCCTGGGCGACGGCACGCGCACGCTGCGCCTGGACGGCCACGTCGTCTGGTGTTTCCTGCACGGCACGCGCGCGGGCTCCGACGGCGAACAGCTTCCGGTCTACCGCGCCGGGGTCCAGTTCGAGGACGTTCTGTCACTCCAGGCCCGGGAGCTGGTCGACTTCCTCGAGCAGCACGCGATCGTGACTCTCGAGACCCGTCTTTTCGGCCGCTTCCGCATCGCCGAGACCGACGCGGTCGAGGTCAGCTCGGCCGCGGAGTTCCGGGTCGTCGAGCTCGACGCCGAAGGGCTGACCGTGGAAACCACGCTCGGGCTCGAGCCGCGATCGGGTTGCGAAGTCGAGCTCCAGCTCGACGGCTCGACCCTGACCGCCCCGACCTCGGTGGTCGAAGCGCGCCGGATCGAAGGCGGCGACGGCAGCTGGCGGCTGCGCCTGCGCTTCCTCGAGCTCGACGAGCGCTCGCGCGAGATGGTCCAGGGCTTCCTGCGCGGCGCGCTGGGGGACGAGCCGCCGGCGTCCGAGTGACGCCGGGCGCCGCGGCCGTCAGAACTTGAACAGGGCGTCGAACGCGGCGCGCGCGTCGTTCGGCCGCTCGGCGGCCGGCTGCTCGCGGGCGAACTCCGCGCGCAGGCGCGGCGCGAACAGCTCGCAGCGATTGGCGCGGTCCTTGGGCGAGACCCGCGCCGGCACCGGCTGGCGGCACTCGAAGCGCGCGCCGGAGTCGAACGATGCGCAATTCGTGCAGGCGTGGAGGTCGGTGCCGCACTGGGCGCAGCGGGCGTCGGTGGCCATCGCGACCCCGACCGCCTCCTCGCGGCCGCAGCGCGCGCACCGGAAGACCTCCGCGGTCGGCGCCCCCAGGCCGCGGCCGCGCGGCTTCTCGCGCGGATCCGGACGTCCCGCGGGGCGCTCTCGCGGAGCGCCGCCTTCGCCCGAGCGTTCGCCCTCGCCGCGGTCCGGCGGTCGGCCCGAATCCTGGTAGCCGCGCTGCCTATACTTGCGATCCGACATGCGCCGACTCTACCAGCGACTCGCCGCGCGCGTTCTCGCCGTGGCGCTTCTGGCCTGCTCCTCGACCGGCTGCCGCGCTCCCGAGCGGAGCACGCCGCCGCCGCTGCCGGCGGCGACCTGGCCGCTGGCGACCTTTCTCGAAAGCGTCGATCACCGGCTCGCCTGGGTCGACCCCGCCGGGTGGGCGCTCGCCGACGAGACCGGGGTCGACGGCTCCCGCGTCGTGCGGATCGCCCCGGGACGCCGCCCCGAGCCCATCGCTCCCGGCCTCGCCGCCTCTCACCGATTCGCCGCGACGCTCGCCGGCGGCCGGACACTGGTGGAGGTCGACGCGGGCGGTGGGGCACCGCCGGCGCTCGCCCTGGTCGAAGCCGGCGTCGTCCGCGCGCTGGGCGCACCCGGCGTCGGCGAGAGGCTGCTCGGCGTCGCGCCCGACGGCCAGGTGATTCGCCTCGCCCGCGAAGGCGAGGCCGGCGAGGAGGTCGTCGAGCTGCGGCCGCCGGGCTTCGCGCGCCGGTCGCTGGCGACTCTGCCGCCCGGATTCCGCGCCGCCGCGATCTCCGGCGACGGGCTCCTCGTGGCGCTGGTGCGTGCGGTCGACGACGAGGCCGACGAGGTGATCCTGCTCGACCGCCGGACCGACGAGCGGCGGCTGCTGCTGCCGACCTCGGCCGCGGGGCGCTTCCGCCCGTTCGGATTCGACGCCGACGGTTCGGCGCTCTGGTTCGAGAGCGACGACGAGTCGGACCTGCCGCGCCTCGAGCGGATCGCGCTGGCGAACGGCGAGCGCACGGTGGTTCTCGACCGCTCGTGCCTCGATCGCCTGCCGTTCTCCGGCAGCGGACCCGAGGTGGTCGAGACCGGCTGCGACGGGCGGCGGGTCGCTCGCTCGATCGTCGGCGACCCGAGGTGGCGCGACCTGCGCCTGCCCGATTCGCTCGGCTCCGGCGCCCGGGTCGTCCAGGCGTCGCCGGCAGGGCCCGAGGAGGACTGGCTCGCCGTCACCGGCGCGCGCGCGACACGCGAGCTGAGCCGCCTGCCCCCGGATCTCTTGCTCGCGCCCGCGACACGTGGACTCGCTCCACGGCTCGACCCGCACCGGCTGCCGACGCCGGAGGCGGTCGAGATCGGCCCGGGAGCGAGCGCCGCCGAGCTCTGGCCGGCCGGACCCGACGCGATCGGCGCCGTGGTCTGGCTGCTTCCGGTCGAACGCCGGCCCGATCTCGGCCGTTTCGCGCCGTTCGCCGCGTTCCTCGCGTCGCGCGGCGTCGCGACCCTGCTGGTGGTGCCGCGCGGCGCACCGGGGACGGGCCGCGCTGATCGCGCCGCCACCGACGGCGACCCGGTCGCTGCGACCGCGAGCGAAGCGGCCCGGGCGCTGGCGCAGCTGCGCGGTCGCGGCGCCGCGGGGCTGCCGGTGTTGCTGGTCGGCGAAGGCGCCTGGTCCGGAGCGATCGCGGTCGCGGTCGCCGCCCGTCCGGATTCCGGCTTCGGAGGCGTGGTCGCGATCGATCCCGCGTCCGACCCGCTGGCGCCCCTCGACCGGATCGCCCTCGCCGCCGAGCCGAAGCGATCCCGTCTCGTCGCCCGCTGGGGCGACCCCGCCGACCCGCGCGTCGCCGCCCGGCGCCGGGAGCTGGCCGCGGCGGCGACCGCCCCGGCGGTCGATCTGCTGGTCTTGCTCGATGCGGGCCGCGCCGACACCGCCGACCGAGCGAGCGCGCTCGACGCCGCCCGCGCCGCGGGGGCGACCGTGCGGACGGTCGTGCGGCCGCGGCCGGCCTTCACCCTCGGCGCCGACCGGCGCGCATTGGAGGCGACCTGGCGTCATCTGCGCGACGGGCTCGCGCCGGCGCCCGCGACGCCCTGAGCACCAGCGCGGCGCGTGCTATCGTCTCGACGCGGCGCGCGCGCATGGAGAAGCTCGGCAAGTACTCGATCGTCGAGAAGATCGGAGTCGGCGGCTTCGGCGTCGTCTACAAGGGCTACGACCCGCACATCAAGCGTCACGTCGCGATCAAGACCTGCTCGGTCGAGGACCGCGAAACCCGCGAGCGCTTCCAGCGCGAGGCCGAGATCGCCGGTGGCCTCCAGCACCGCAACATCGTCACCGTCTTCGAGCTCGGCTTCGAGGCCGGCACCCCCTACCTCGTCCAGGAGTACCTCTCGGGCGAGGACCTCGACCGCAAGATCAAGCGCAACGAGTTCGTGCCGTTGCCGGAGAAGATCCTCTGGCTGGTGCAGGTCGCCCGCGGGCTCGAATTCGCGCACGCGCGCGGCATCGTCCACCGCGACATCAAGCCGGCCAACATCCGGATCCTCGACGACGGCACCGCCAAGATCCTCGACTTCGGCATCGCCAAGCTCGCGCACCAGACCAGCCACCTGACCCAGGCCGGCATCACGCTGGGAACCGCCGCCTACCTGGCGCCCGAGCAGATCCGCGGCGAGGCGGTCGACGCGCGGACCGACATCTTCTCCTTCGGCATCCTCGCCTACGAGCTGCTCGCGCACGAGCGGCCGTTCCGTTCCGCCGAGATCTCGGCGATCTTCTACAAGATCCTCAACGAGCGCGCGGCGCCGCTGGCGCCCAAGATCCCCGACCTGCCGGTCGAGCTCGACTGGATCGTCCAGCGTTGCCTGCAGAAGGAGCCGGCGCGCCGCTACGCCCCGACCGCTGAGCTCGTCGCGGCGCTGGAGCGCCTGATCCAGCGCCGTCCGGTCGGGGAAGCCACCCAGCGCACGCAGGCCGCCAGCCGGCCCGCCCCGCCGCCACCGCCCTCGCCGCCGGCGCGGCCGGCCGCGCAGCGACCGGATCTCGAGGAGCTCGAGTTCCGGCATGCCGACGCGCCGCGCGTCCAGAGCCGCTCGATGGCGACCACCGCGTTCGGCAGCGGGCGGCCGCGCGGCCTCGGCCGGTGGCTCGCCGCGCTCGCCGCGGTCATCGTGCTCGCGGGTGTCGCGATCGTGCTCGGACGCGGCGTCGGCACCTCCGGCGCGTCGCCGGCCCCAGAATCGCCCGCCGTCGCGCCGGCGACGGAACCCGCGGTCGCCCCGCTGCCGGTACCGGCCACGCCCACGCCGAGCCCCGCTCCGCCGGCGGTCGAGCCCGAGCCGGTGCCTCCGGCAACTGAACCGGAGCCCGAGCCCGAGCCGGTGCCCGGCAAGGTCGTCCTCGCCGCGGCGTGGGATCCGGCGATGCAAGTCCGAGTCGGCGGCCAGCGCCTCCGACTCGACCGGCAGCGCACCGTCGAGCTGCCGCCCGGCAGCCACACGCTCCAGTTCCGCCTCGAGACTCCGGCCTACACTTTCGAGAAGAGCGTCAAGATTCGGCTCGAAGAGGGCGAGACCGAGCGGATCGCCGTGCCGATCGAACGCCCCGGCCGGTTGAGCGTCCAGCCGCACCTCGAGACCCGGCCCGGCACCGTGCGGCTCGACGGCCAGCTGCTCGGCGCGGCGCCGGTCCGCGGCCGGTGGCTGGCCCCCGGCGAGCACTTCGTCGAGGTCTTCGCCGCCGGGGCCACGACACCGCCGGTGGCGCAGACGGTGACGGTCAAGAGCGGTATCGAAACGGTGGTCACCTTCGACGTCGACGGCCGCCAGCCGACCCAGGTCCGCGAGCGCCCCGCCGAAGGCGGCTGATCCGGTCCGGCCCGGCCGGATCGCTCTGGTAGATTCCGCGGCGTCCCGCCGATCCGATGCGCCGCCCCTCGCCCCGTCCCGTCCCGTCGACCGCCGCACCGTTCGCGAGCTCGCTCGCGCTGTCGATGGCGCTGTCGATCGGGATGCTGCTGGCGATGCCGCCGACAGCGGCCGCGCAGGCGCCGCCTCGCATCGACGTCGAGGACCTCCCGGCCGAGGGTGGAGCCACCCAGGATCCCGCGGCTCCGGCCGAGCCCCTCGACGAGATGGCCGTGGCCGAATCCGAAGCGCAGCGCGAGTATGCCGACGGCAACCTGGCGCGGGCCCTCGAGCTCTACCTCGACCTCGCCGCACGCCACGGCGACGACGCCGCCCGCGCCCGGTTCGGGATCACCGCCGCCTGGCTCACCTTCCAGCTCGGCGACCGCGAAGTCGCCTACGGCCGGCTGGTCGAGGTCCTGTTCGCCGCGCCGGCGACGCCGTTGCGCGCCGAGCTCTACGCCCCGGAGTTCGTGGCGCTCTTCCAGGACGCACAGCGCGACGCGGTCGACCGCCGCGCCCGCGAGGCCGCCGAGCGCACCTCCCTGGCGGTCGACGCCCTCCGGGTCGGTCGCCACGCCGACGCGCGGCGCGAGCTCGAGCGCGCGCTCCAGCTCACCCCCGACGACCCCGACATCCTCTACAACCTGGCCCTGGTCGACCTGCGCGAGGGGCGCTCCGACGCGGCGCTCGCCGGATTCGAACGGGTGCTTGCGCTCGAGCGCTCCCGGCCGAAGGGGCTCGATCGCGAGCTCAAGAGCCAGACCCTCAACAACGTCGCCGTCCTCTACTTCGCGCGCGGCGACTACGAGGTCGCGCGCGCCTCGCTCGAGGACGCCCTGCGGCTCGATCCGGACGACTCCCGCGCCTGGTTCAACCTCGGCCTGACCCGCCAGCGGCTCGGTCTCGCCGAAGAGGGCTACGCCGCCCTGCGCAAAGCGCGCGACCTCGATCGACGCGACGTCGACGTCGCCCGCGCGTTGGCGCTGGCGCAGATCGAGCGATCGGGCTGGGTCGAGGCCGTCGCGCTGCTGCTCGAGGGGACCCGCGAGCGCCCCGAGGACCCCGACCTCTGGCTCCACCTCGGCCGCGCGCAGCGCGGCCTCGGCAACGTCGAGGGCGCGCTCGAGTCGTGGCGCAACGCGATCCAGCTCGATCCCACCAACCGCGCCGGCGTCGCCTCGGCGGCCGCCGTGCTGCGCGCCGAGTCGTTCTACGCGCGCGGCGACGCCGCGGGCGCCGCGGAGGCCGCGGGCCGGGCGGTGGAGCTCGCGGGCGAGGACGTCGACGCCTGGATGCTGCTCGGCCTCGCGCGGGACCGCCAGGGCGACGCCGCCGGGGCGCGGCAGGCGCTCGAGCGGGCGCGCGCGCTGGCGCCCGGGCGCGCCGACGTCGCCCAGAACCTCGGCTCGGTGTCCCTCGCCCAACGCGATTTCCCGGCCGCCGAAGCGGCGTTCCGCGCCGTGCTCGAGATCGATCCGGACAACGTCGAGGTGCGCGGCGTCCTCGACCGGCTGGTCGCCGATCGCGAGGCGGCCGCCCTGGCGGCTCAGTCCTCCGGGCGCCGCGGCTCGCCACCGCCGAAGCGGGCGCGCCCCGAGCTCGGCGCGCGCCTCTCCGCCGCCGACTACGAGCCGCTCGGCATCCGCGGGCTGGTGGTGGACGAGGTCGTTCCGGGCGGCGCCGCCGAGCGCGCCGGCCTGGCGGTGGGCGATCTGGTGCTGCGCATCGACGGTCAGCCGGCGAAGTCGGCCGAAACCCTGCGCGCCCAGGCCGCCGGCCGCGCGCAGGGGGTCTTGCTCGACGTCCTGCGCGCCGGTAAGCCGGTCAGGATCCGGCTCGAGCTGAAGTGAGCGCCAACCGGTAGGCGTCTCGGTAGCGCGCCGCCACCGCATCCCAGGTCAGATCGCGCTCGGCACGCCGGCGGGCGGCCTCGCCCATCGCGCGCCGCGGCTCGGGCCGCGCCAGCAGATCGGCCACGGCGTCGATCAGCGCCGCGCCGTCCCCTGCGGCGACCAACCGGCCGGTCACGCCGTCCTCGACCGCGAGCGGGATCCCCGAGATCGCGGTGGCCACCACCGGCAGCCCGGAAGCCATCGCCTCGAGGATGACGTTGGGCAGACCGTCGACGTTGCCGCGCGCGTCGTGGACCGCGGGCAGGACGAAGAGATCGGCGGCGCGGTAGAGGTCGGGCAGCGAGTCGTGCAGGACCGCACCCGGAAAATGTACCCGCCCGGCGAACGGAGCCGCCGCGGCACTGAGCTCGGCCAAGCGGTCGCCGCCGCCGGCGAGCACGAGGTGCGCCTCCGGCACCGCCGCGAACAGCCGCTCGAGCCCCGCGACCAGGACGTGGAACCCCTTCTTGGTCGCCATCCGTCCGACGCCGAGCGCCATCGGCGCCGCGTCCGGGATGCCGAGCCGCTCGCGCCAGATCGCGCGGCGCGACGGGTCGGGCCGGAACAGGGCGACGTCGACGCCGTAGGGGATCACCCGGCTGCGCGCCGGGTCGTGGCCGATCGCCTCGACCCGGCGGGCGAGCTCGGGCGAACAGGCGGTCAGCACGCGGGTGCGCCGCAGAGCGCGACGAACGGCCGGCCGCAGGTACGAGCGCTCGGCGAGGAAGACGTCGCTGCCGTGCAGTCCGATCACCAGCGGCACGCGCCGGCCGAGCGGCGCCGCCGCGATCCCGTTGGGCACGATCCAGTGGGCGTGGACGAGATCCCACCGGGCCGCGGCGAGCTCGCGCGCGAGCGCGCGCCGGGCGGCGAGCAGGTAGAGCGGCGCCACCAGCTTCGCCGGCCCCTTGATCGCCTCGTCGGCGCGCAGCGAGCGGCCGTAGCCCAGCACTTCGTAGCGCCGGGGCGCGTAGCGGAACGAGACCGCCTCGACCCCCTCCTCCGTCCACGACGCCGGCACGTCGGGTCCGCTCGGCAGCAGCACCCGCACCCGGTCGCCGCCGCGGACCAGGCCGCGCGCGAGATCGCGGATGAACGGTCCGGCGCTGTCGTGGGCGAAGCGCGGATAGGTCTGGGTGAGGAAGAGGACCGACAGGCCGCTCGGCGAGCTAATCGAGGACCTCCCGGACCGAGTAGCTGTCGCTGCGCTGGAAGGTCCGGTGCGTGGTCATCTCGGCGAGCAGCCCGGTGGTCAGCACCTGGAGGCCGGCGAGCATCAGCAGCACGCCGAGGATCAGCAGCGGCCGGTTCGACAGCGACTCGCCGCGGAAGGCCCACAGGAAGGCGAGCCAGGCGTCGATCACGAAGCCGGCGCCGAACGACAGCATGCCGATCAGCCCGAACAGGTGGAGCGGCCGACGCGTGTACTTGGTGATGAACAGCACGGTCAGCAGATCGAGCAGCCCCTTGTAGAAGCGGTCCCAGCCGTACTTCGAGACGCCGCTCCGGCGCGGATGGTGACGCACCGCGAGCTCGCCGACCCGGAAGCCGCGCCGGCTGGCGAGCACCGGGATGTAACGGTGGAGCTCGCCGTAGATCGGCACCTGCTCGAGCACTTCGCGCCGGTAGATCTTGAAGCCGCAGTTGAAGTCGTGGAGGTCGACCTGCGCCAGCTTGCGCGTCGCCCAGTTGAACAGCAGCGACGGCAGCGTCTTCGACGCCGGGTCCCGGCGCTCGCGCTTCCACCCCGAGACCAGGTCGAACCCCCCCGCCTCGAGCGCCTCGAGCATGCGCGGGATCTCCTCGGGATCGTCCTGGAGGTCGCCGTCGAGGGTCACGATCATCCTGCCCCGGGCGCGGTCGAAGCCGGCGGTCAGCGCCGCCGCCTTGCCGAAGTTGCGGCGCAGGCGGATCAGCTTGACCCTCGGATCGCGCTCGCGCGCCGCGCGGATGCGCTCGACCGTCCCGTCGCGCGAGCCGTCGTCGACGAACAGGATCTCGAAGCTGCGTCCGAGACCGTCGAGCACCCGGGCGGAGCGCGCCGCCAGCTCCTCGACCGTCCCCTCCTCGTCGAGCACCGGCACCAGCAGCGAGACGTCGAGGTCGACCGGCGCCGGGAACGGCTCGGGGTGGACGATCGGCGGCGGAACGGCGAGGGTGGGGGCTCGGTCCATGGGGTCGGGGCGACGCGCCGGACGATAAGATCCTATCAGCCCGACCGCGACACCCTCGCCTCCCGCTCCGATTGGGATAGGGTCCCGGCCGCGCCACGCTCCCATGGTGCCCATCGTCCAGCTGCTCTCCGGCCCGCTCAACTTCCTCCACCGCGATCCGGAGGAGGTCCGGCGGGTGCTGCCCGAAGCCGAGCGCAGCCTGCCGCCGCTCCAGCGCATCTACCTCGACGACGAAGCGGCGACGCCGCTGGTCGGCTTCCCGGTGCTCGCCACCGCCGAGCTGGCGTCGCTCGACCGCGCCTTCGAGTCCTACGTCGTCCAGGAAGAGGAAGTCGAGCTGGCGGTGCTCCAGCGCTCGTCGTTCGACGCGCAGACCTTCCAGGGCGCCTGGGAGAGCTACCGGCTGCTGCTGATGCGCGCCGCCGAGAACGTCACCACCGCCAGCTACGGGCGCAGCTTCCCGGCGATCTTCTGGCTCTGGCACTCGGGGACGATGGCGCGCGCCCTCAAGGACACACCCAAGCGCTATCTGCGCCGCGACCTGACCGCCGGCCGCGACTGGGGTGACACCCTCAAGTACCGCGTCTTCCAGAAGGTCATCGACCGGCTGACCAACCTGAACTACGAGCTGGTCCAGCGCCTGTCGAGCGACACCGAGGAGGACGAGGAGCAGCTCTTCCCGGCGCTGTTCACTCGCATGCGCGACAACGTGCTGATCCTCACCGAAGACCACGTCAGCCCGAACCTCGCCGAGCTGTCGAGCTATTTCACCGGCTGCCTCCGGCTCGACGGACGGGACTTCCGCACCCGCCTGATGCGGGTCGTCGAGTGGTATGCCGACGAGCTGCGCCGGGATCCGGACCTGGCGCGGCTCGCCGCGGTGCTCGGCCTGTCGCGCGCCGACGACCCGCGGACCCACCTCAACCGTCCGGGGATGGTCACGTTCCTGGCCAGCCGGTCGGGATGGGACGGCGAGCAGTTGCTGCCGCCGCCCCTGGTCCAGGTCTGGGAGAGCCTGCTGCTCAAGCTGAAGGAGTTCGAGCTGATGCAGGCGTTCCGGCGCTCGGTTCTGCTGTGCGACCGGCAGGGCGAAGACCTGGTCGCGCGCTCGCGCGGCGGCGCGCGACCCGGCGGCGCCGCCGAACCGGTGAAGCTCTCCGCGGCGACCCGGCCGCTCGACTTCATGGCGCCGTGGGTGGTCGACCCGGTGGTCTCGCGCTTCGGCCTGATCTACGACATCTCCGACTTCACCGAGACGGTGACGCTGCTGCGCCGCTCGGGCGCGCTCGAGCAGGACCGCTCGTTCCGCATGATGTTCCGCTTCCAGCGCAAGGTGAACCGACTCGCCAGCCAGCACCGGGCCAAGCTCGAGAAGTACCTGGGCGACGGCGCCTTCTACTCGAGCCGCGAGGCGCGCTACCTGGTCGGCCTGGCGATCCTGATCCAGCGCGCCTACCGCGAGGCGCTGACTCGCGGCTTCCCGTTCAGCAAGGGCCTGCGCATCGCGCTCAACCACGGCCAGTACCGGCTGCTGCCGATCCGCATCGGCGCCGCCAGCGAGAGCGAGCGCTACGAGTTCTTCGGTCACGGTGTCGTCGAGCTCACCCGGCTGACCACCGGCAAGGGCAATCGCGACATCGAGGAGATCAAGACCCTGCTGGTGACCAACGGTTACCCGGAGGCCACGGTCAACCGCTTCTTCGCGCCGATGACCCGGCGCAACGTCGACGTCGTCGACAAGACCGAGGAGAAGCGCGGCTTCTACGCCTACATCAACGAGAGCGGCTCGCTGATCAACGAGGGCGTGGTCGCCACCGGCGAATTCGTCGCCCGCCTCTCGGGCGAGCATCCGTTCGACCGGGTCTTCCGCCTGGTCGACGCCGACCGGACCTGGATCGCGGTCAAGCTCGAGGTGCCCGGCCACAGCCTGCTCGCCGGCTTCCGCAAGCTCGGCATGGCGCAGCTCAAGGGACTCGACAACACCCCGATCTACGAGATCGTCGACGCCGGCCTGTGGGGCGACCACACGCTGCTCGAGCTGCGCGGCGGCCATCTCGTCGATCTGATCGAGCGCGAGTTCCGGGCCACGCTCGGAGCGTGAGATCATCCCGCGCGGGAGGACGACGACGGGTATGGAGCGAATCGACGCCGTCTGGCAGACCGAGATCCCGGGGCTTCCCGCCCCCCGCCGCGGCAAGGTCCGCGACGTCTACGACCTGGGCGAGGAGCTCCTCCTGGTCGCCACCGACCGGCTCTCCGCCTACGATCACGTGCTGCGGCCCGCGATCCCCGGCAAGGGCAAGATCCTCAACCAGCTGACCAACTTCTGGTTCGGCGAGCTGTCGACGCTGGTGCCCAATCACCTGGTCGCCACCGACGTCGCCGACTTCCCCGCCGCGCTGCGCCCGCACGCGAACCTGCTCGCCGGCCGCGCGGTCGTCGCGCGCAAGGCGCAGGTGATCCCCTTCGAGTGCGTGGCCCGCGGCTTCCTGGCCGGCAGCGGCTACAAGGAGTACCGGGCCGGCGGCGCGGTCTGCGGCGTGCCGCTCCCCGCCGGCCTCGAGCGCGCCAGCCGGCTGCCGGAACCGATCTTCACGCCGGCGACCAAGGCCGAGGTCGGACACGACGAGAACGTCGACTTCGCGCGCGTCGCCACCGACCTCGGCGCCGACGTCGCCTCCCGGCTGCGCGACCTGACGCTGGCCCTCTACCGCGCCGGTGCCGCGCGCGCCGAGGCTCAGGGGCTGCTGCTCGCCGACACCAAGTTCGAATTCGGATGGATCGACGGCGAGATCGTCCTGATCGACGAGGCGCTGACCCCGGATTCGTCGCGCTACTGGGAGGCCTCGCTGTGGCGGCCGGGCGAGGAGCCGACCTCCTTCGACAAGCAGTTCGTCCGCAACTGGCTCGACGCCTCCGGCTGGGACCGCGAGTCGGCTCCGCCCGAGCTGCCGGCGGATGTGGTCGACGGGACGCGCCAGCGCTACGCCGAAGCTTTCCGCCGACTGACCGGGCGGGATCCGGAGCTGGCGTGACCACGCGGCTGGCCGCGGAGCCGATGTTCTCCGCGGACAAGGTTCGCGCCGTTCACGAGGCGGTCGACCAGGGCACCGTCGACGTCGCCTTCCAGCCGATCGCGGACGTGCGCCGCCGCCGGCTCTACGCCTACGAGGCGCTGGCGCGGCCGCGCGCCGGCGTCTTCGCCTCGACTCCGGAGATGTTCGAGGTCGCGATCCAGGCCGGGCGCGTCGCGGAACTGGGGCGTCTGCACCGGGACCAGGCGGTCAAGCGCGCCCAGGGCTATCCGCTCTTCCTCAACATACACCCGCACGAGTTCGACTACGGCTGGCTGGTGCGCCCCGACGACCCGATGTTCCGGCATCGTTGGCCGGTGACGCTCGAGATCACCGAGTCGGTGCCGCTCAAGTACTTCGCGCAGTGTCACTCGGTGCTCGCGGAGATCCGGCGCAAGGGGGTCTCGCTCGCCATCGACGACCTGGGCGCCGGCTTCTCCAACTTGAAGTACATCTCCGACCTCGAGCCCGAGGTGGTCAAGCTCGACCGCGATCTGATCGCCGGCCTCACCCCCGACACGCGACAGTTCCGGCTGCTGACCTCGCTCGTCGATCTCTGCCACCGGATGGAGGCGCAGGTGATCGCCGAAGGGGTCGAGACCGAGTCGGAGCTCGAGGCTTCGATCCAGCTCGGCGTCGACTTCGTCCAGGGCTACGTCTTCGGCCGGCCGGCCGACCCGCCGCCCGACCTGATCTGGCCCGGCACCCGGCGCTGAGCGGGCGCGCTCAACCGCCGACCGTCGCCGCCAGCTCTTCGATCGTCGAGACTTCGACCAGCTCGAGATCCGCCCGCGGTTGCAACCCGTCGGTGCGCGGCAGGAAGACGCGCCGGAAGCCGTGGGCTGCGGCCTCGCGCAACCGTGCGTCGGCGCCGCCCACCGGCCGGATCTCGCCGAGCAGGCCGACTTCGCCGAACCAGACCGCCTCGGGATCGAGGGCGACGCCGCGCGAAGCCGAGATCAGCGCCGCCGCGACCGCGAGGTCTGCCGCCGGTTCCCGCAGCGCCAGCCCGCCGACGACGTTCAGGAAGACGTCGCGGTCGGCCAGCCCGAGCCGGGCGAAGCGCTCGAGCACGGCGACCAGCAGCACCACCCGGTTGGCGTCGAGGCCGACCGACATCCGCCGCGGCGACGGGAAGCTGGTCGGCGAAACCAGCGCCTGGGTCTCCACCAGCAGCGGACGCGAGCCCGACAGCGTCGGCAGCACCGCCGAGCCGGGCGCCCCGCGACGCCGCCTCGCGAGCAGCACCTTCGACGGGTCGGGCACCGGCTCGAGGCCGCTCTCGCGCATCTCGAACATCGCGAGCTCGCCGGTCGGTCCGAAGCGGTTCTTCGAAGCCCGCAGGATGCGGTATTCCGACTCGCGTTCCCCCTCGAAGGCGAGCACGGTGTCGACCAGGTGCTCGAGCGACTTCGGTCCGGCGATCGTCCCCTCCTTGGTGACGTGACCGACCAGGAAGAGCGCGGCGCCGCCGCGCTTGGCGTGCTCGACCAGGCGGTTGGCGCAGTGCCGGACCTGGCCGATCGAACCCGGCGGCGACTCGAGCTCGTCGCTGCGCAGCGCCTGGATCGAGTCGACCAGGATCGCCCGCGGCCGCTCGCGCTCGAGCGCTTCGAGCAGCGGCTCGAGCCGGGTCTCGCCGGCGACCAGCACCGTCGACGACGCGGCGCCCAGCCGCTCGGCGCGCAGCCGCAACTGGCGCGGCGACTCCTCGGCGCTGGCGTAGACCACCGATCTGCCGGACGAGGCCAGCCGCTCGGCGACCTGGAGCAGCAGCGTCGACTTGCCGATGCCGGGCTCGCCCGCGAGCAGCACGGCGCCCCCCTCGACGACGCCGCCGCCGAGCACCCGGTCGAGCTGCGCCAGCCCCGAGGGCGAGCGCACGACTTCCTCCTGCTCGACCTCGGCGAGCGGCACCAGGGTCGCTCCCCCACCGGCGCGCGCCACCGACGCCGCGCGCGCGGGCTCGCGCAGCTCCTCGACGAAGCTCGACCAGGCGCCGCACTCCGGACAGCGCCCGAGCCACTTCGTCGACTGGTATCCACACGCCTGACAGGCGTAGATCGTGCGCGGCGCGGCCATGGAGCGCGAAGGCTACTGCGCCGGAGACCGCCGCGCCAGCACCGATCCGTCGTTCAGAGGGTGCCGAGCTCCCAGGCGTGCAGGCCGCCGGTCTCGAAACCGTCGACGAAGAGGACGTGCGGCAGCTGGAGGCGGACGACGAAGCGGTCGCCGGTGCCGCGGATCTCGATCTTGAAGCCGCCTCCGGTGTACTCCGACGGATCGACCGCCTGCCAGTCGACCACCGACATCGTCGCGTCCTCGGGCAGGATCGGGACGACCCTCAGGTTGCCCGCGGTCGCAATGCCGTTGGCGATCACCGGCTCGACCGGGACGTTGACCTGAAAGACCGCCTCGACGTCGCCGTCGATCGTGAACTGGTCGAGGACGAGCAGGCCGTTGCCGTCGAGCCAGAGCCGGCGCGACCAGGCATCGACGCCGTCGGCGGGCAGGTAGGCCGCCGACAGGTCGGCGTCGATGCGTATCCGGCCGCCCACCCGCGCCGCGGTCATCGTCGACGTGGTCTCCCGGCGCTGCGGCACCGTGGCGGCGCCGCGGACGAACCGGACGAGGTTGTGGTGCTCGGTCTCCTGCACGATGCCGCTGTGGCTGAAGACGTTCTCGGTCACCGCCAGGAAGTCGCCGCGGAAGAGGTTGAACGCGCCCTGGTCCTGGTGGGCGTGCGACTGGTCGAAAGTCCCGGCGACCACGCTCGCCCACACCGCCTGAGGGCCCCAGTCGGTGCGCGCGAACAGGTGGCCGGCGCCGGTGGCGTGGTGGAAGAAGACATTCGGAGCCTGCTGCGTGCCGGTCGCGGGCAGCAGGTCGTGGCGATAGTTGAAGCCGCTGGTCATCTCCCCGATCGAGATCCGGTCGAGCCACCACGCGGCGCGCGCCCGCGCGGCGGGCACGAGGGTCATCGCGCGCGCCTCGAGCACCAGCCGGCGGTGATAGTCGTAGAGCCAGGGGTAGGACTCGCGCGCGAGATCACCGACCGGGGCGTAGCGATCGAAGGTCGGCACCGTGGCATGGATCCAGTAGTCGATCGTGTTCGTCAGGTGCGGCGAAGCCGCAGCGAGATCGACTCCGGTCGAGTCGCGCCAGAGCCGGTAGAGCTCGAAGACGCGCATGATGGCGACACCGTAGCCGGTCCCCTCGCGGGTGCCGCCCCCCGGCAGCGCGCCGAAGTAGGCGACCAGCGGCGGCAGCTTCTCGTCCTCGAGCAGGTCGAGCCAGACCTGGTTCTCGCTCGCCAGCGCCCAGTACATCGTCGCCTCGAGGAAGCTGAAGTAGTAGTTGTTGCCGGGGTCGTCGGTCCCCCACCCCGGCCACGGATGGGGCTGGCCGCCCCACGTCGCCTGCTGGTGGTGCCAGATGTTCCAGACCGTCTGCTCGGCGTAGGCCGCCCAGCGCTGGCGCTGCGCGGGGGTGAGCAGCGCGTCGCACCAGTCGCGCACCAGGGCGACGTCGTGGATCATCGGACCGGACTCGAGGTACTGGTCGCCGGCGACCGGCGGCGCCTGACCGAGCGCGATCGCGGCCTCGGCCTCGACCACGTGGGCCTCGACGGTGTCGATCGCCAGGTCGGCGTAGAGCGCGTTGCCGGTCACCCGGTAGACGTAGGCCGCGTCGGTCGCCGAGAAGCCGTAGGGCGGCGTGCCGTCGAGCGCGAGGTCGACCCAGTCGACGAAGCGCTGCCAGGCCGGCGACGAGGTGTCGACGTAGGAGAGATCGAGCCCGATCTCGGCGCGGGTCGCCGTCGGGACCGCGAGCGACGCGAACGCGATCGCCGCGACGGTGATTCGATTCATGGCAGCCTCCGGTCGGCGGACTCTAGCCCGGGGCGGGCCGGTCGCCTGTGGGCTCCTTCACTCGGAGCCGGACCGGGTCAGAAGCTCGGCACCGAGCCCAGCAGGTACTTCAGGTCCTCGTCGCTCCAGCGAACGCCGGCGCCGACGAACGGCGAGCTCGCCTCGTCGACCAGCGGGTCGTCCCAGCCGCCGGTGAAGTAGACGTTGCGCCACGGGCGCCATTCGGCGGTCAGCCGCAGATGCGGATCGAGGTCGAGCTCGCGCGCGAAATCGTAGGCCGCCAGCGACAGCCAGAGCCGGTCCGGGACGATCGCGTAGTCGATCTGCGCGCCGCCGGTGTTCTCGATCAACCCCGCCCACAGCGCGCCCCGCCGCTCGGCGAAGGGGAATCCGAACAGGGCCGAGTACTCGTAGCGCCGCTCCTCGCGGGTCAAGCGCTGAATCGTGGTGACTTCGGTCGAGCCGTCCGGCAGCGTGACGGTGGTCGTCTCGGACTTCTCGGTGAGGCGCCCGGTCGGGTCGCCGACCAGCTCGAAGCGGTACATGCGCGGGCTCTCGGCGCCGCGCGGCAGGACGTCGAAGCGCACGGCGCTCCTCGCCTCTTCGATGTCGGCGAGCCATGCGCTCTCCATGCCGATGTCGAGCTGGAGCTTCTGCACCCGTCCGAGCGTGTCGGAGAGCTTGGAGACGCCGTCCTCGACGCTGCCCAGCGCCGAGATCAGCTCGTCGTGGGCCTCGTCGCTGTTGACCAGCTTGCCGATCGTCCCCTCGCCGCTGGCGATCTTGGTGGTGATCTCGTTCAGGTTGTCGACCGAGGTGCGGACGTTCGCCGTGACCTCGCGCAGGTTCGAGATGGTCTCGCGCAGACCCTCGCGATTGTCGGCGACGACGCCGTCGACCTGCCCGAGCACCCGCTCGATCTGGTCGGTCAGGCGCGGCAGCTCGTCGGCGAGCGTCGCGCTGAAGCGCTCGAAGTTGCGAACGGTGCCGCCGAAGCTGCCCCGGTTCTCGGCGATCACGGCGCGCAGCTCGTCGGCCGTGGCCTGGATGCTCGCCACCAGCTCGCCGAGGCCGCCCCCCTCGCCGCCGGAGACGAAGCCCTCGATCGAGGTCCCGATGCTCTCGATCTTGGCCAACGCCTGGTCGATGCTGATCGGCGTGCGGCCGGGCAGGACCGCGCCCGGGGCGAGCCGCGGCGCGCCCGGCGGTCCCGGCTCGATCTGCACGTACTTGTCGCCGAGCAGGCCGAGGTTGGCGATCGCCGCGACCGTCCCCTCGGTCAGCGCCAGGCCGCGGTCGAGCAGCAGCGTCACCCGCGCCCGGCGACCGTCGGCGTCGAGCCGGATGCCGTCGACCCGCCCCACCCGCACGCCCGCGACCCGCACCGCGGCCTTGTCGTCGAGCCCCTCGACCGATTCGAAGACCGCGTCGACGCGCTCCCCTTCCTCGCCGAACGGGCTCCAGTCCTCGACCCGGAGGATCAGCCAGCCGAGCAGCACCAGCGCGACGGTCATGAAGATTCCGACCTTGACGGACTGCGGCATCGCGACTCCTCTTCCCCGTCGCCTACTCGGTCAACGGCCCGCGCGGCAGGCCGCGGATGAACTGGACGACCCGCGGGTCGTCGAGCGCCTGGAACTGCGCCGGCGGCGCGCAGGCGACGATCTTCCCCCGGAACAGCAGTGCCACGCGGTCGGCGATCCGGAACGCGCTGTCGAGGTCGTGGGTGATCACCACGGCGGTCGAGCCCAGCTTCACCTGGAGCTCGACGATCACCTCGTCGATCACCGCCTTGATCACCGGGTCGAGCCCGGTGGTCGGTTCGTCGAAAAGCAGGATGCGCGGCTCGAGCGCGATCGCCCGCGCGAAGCCCACGCGCCGGCGCATTCCCCCCGACAGCTCCGCGGGCATCTTCCGTTCGGCGCCTTCGAGGTGGACCATGTCCATGCACTCGGCCACGCGCTGCTCGATCCGACCTCGGTCCCAGCCGGCGCGCCGCAACGGAAAGGCGACGTTGTCGTAGACGCTCATCGAGTCGAACAGCGCGCCCTCCTGGAAGGCCATGCCGTAGCGCCGACGGAACTCGGTGAGCTCGGCGCCGTCGAGCGTGTCGAGCTCGACGCCGTCGACCACGATCGATCCGGAGTCGGGCCGGAGCAGGCCGATCATGTGCTTGAGCAGCACGCTCTTGCCGCTGCCCGACCCGCCCAGCACCACGACCGTGTCCCCCTCCGGGATCTCGAAATCGAGCCCGTCGAGCACCACCTTGTCGCCGAAGCGCTTGCTGACTCCGGTCAGGCGGATCTTGGTCGCTGGTGGCGCGGCGGACATCAGAACAGGAGCTTGGTCAGGAAGAAGTCGGCGATCAGGATGGAGATCGACGCCAGCACCACCGCGCGCGTGGTCGCGCGCCCGACCCCCTCGGCGCCGCCGCGGGTGTGGTACCCCTTCTGGCAGCCGACCACCGCGACGATCATCCCGAAGACGGCGGCCTTGATCAGGCCCGAGGTGACGTCGTCGAGATCCATGAAGCGGAAGGTGTTCTCGACGTAGGTCACCGGGTTCGAGCCGAAGTATCCGACCGAGATCAGGTAGCCGCCGGCGATGCCGACGACGTCGCCGACCACGATGAGGAGCGGCAAGGTGAGCACCGTCGCCCAGACCCGCGGCACCACCAGGTAGTGGACCGGGTCGGTCGCGAGCACCTCGAGCGCGTCGATCTGTTCGGTGACCCGCATGGTGCCGAGCTCGGCTCCCATCGACGAACCGCAGCGTCCGGCGATCAGCAGCGACGAGATCACCGGCGACAGCTCGCGCACCATCGACAGCGCCACCAGCGAACCGACGAACCCCTCGGCACCGAAGCGGCGCAGCGTCGAGAAGGTCTGCAGGGCGAAGACCATGCCGGTGAACAGCGCCGTCAGCACCACCACCGGCAGGGAGTCGACGCCGACTCGGACCATCTGCCGGACCAGCTCGCGCAAGTCCCACGGACGGCGTGGCGTCCACGCCAGGACCCGGCCGAGCATCGTGAACGAGCGGCCGACCTCGGTGAGGAACGCCTCGACGGGCGCCGGCAGGACCGTCACCCGGCCATCGCCTCCTGCCGGTCGCGCGCGCCCGCGGCGTCGCCGGACGAGACCGCGCGCCGCGGCAGGCGCAGCCCGAAGTGGCAGAGGATCTCGTAGACCAGCGTGCCGGCGTGCGCGGCGAGCTCTGCGGCCGGAATCGTCTCGCCGCCGTCGCGGCCGACCAGGGTGACGCGTTCGCCGACCTCGCCGCCGGTGTCGGTCAGGTCGAGCAGGACGAGGTCCATGGAGACCGCGCCGGCGAGCGGCGCGCGCCGGCCGCCGACCAGGGCCGACGCCCTTGCTTCCGCGCGCCAGGGGTAGCCGTCGGCATAGCCGACCGGCACCACGCCGACGCGGCTCGGGCGGCTCGCGGTCCAGCGGCCACCGTAGCCGGCGCGCGTCCCCGGCGGCACCTCGCGCACCTGGGCGAGCTCCGAGACCACCGCCATCACGGGCTCGAGCGCGAACGACGAGCCGGCCGGCGCGACGCCGTAGAGCGCCAGACCGATCCGCACCAGGCCGTGGCGACTGCCGGGGATCGACAGCGCCCCGGCGCTGTTGGCGAGGTGCAGCGCGACCCGCTCGCGCTCCGCGGTCGAGAGCAGTCCGACCAGGCCGCGATAGACCTCGATCTGGCGCGCGTTGGCCGGACTCTCGGGAGTCTCCGCTTCGGCCAGGTGGGAGAGCAGTCCCGTCAACTCGAGCGCCGGCTCGCGACGGACGCGCTCGAGCACGGCGCCGGCCTCCTCGGCGGCGAAGCCGAGGCGGGTCATGCCCGAGTCGAATTTCAGGTGAACGGCGATCCGCCGGCCGGCGGCGGCGGCCGCGGCGGCGATGCGCTCGAGCTGGCCCGGCGCCGAAACCACCGGCACGAGATCGTGATCGAGCACCGCGGCCTCGGCGCCGGGTGGCGTCGGCGACAGCACCAGCACCGGCGCCGTGACGCCGCCGCGGCGCAGCTCGATCCCCTCCTCGACCAGCGCCACCGCGAAGCCGGCGGCCCCCTCCGGCTCGAGGACGCGGGCGACGGTTCCGGCGCCGTGGCCGTAGGCGTCGGCCTTGACCACCGGCAGCACTCGCGCGGGGGCGACCGCCGCCGCCACCCGGCGGAAGTTGCGGGCGAGAGCGCCGGTATCGATCTCGAGCCAGGCCCGGCGCAGCGCCGGAGCCGTCTCAGGCAAAGGGCGCCTCCTGCCCCGGAGCCGCGCGCGACAGGAACTTGGTCTGCTCGCCGAAGAAGACCAGCTGCACCGTGCCGGTTTCGCCGTTGCGATTCTTGGCGACGATCAGCTCGGCCTCGCGCGGGTCGGCCTCCTCGTTGTAGACGATGTCGCGATAGACGAAGCAGACCAGGTCGGCGTCCTGTTCGATCGCGCCCGATTCGCGCAGGTCGGCGAGCTGCGGCTTGTGGTCGCCGCCGCGGCGCTCCGGCTGGCGCGACAGCTGCGACAGGAGGACGACCGGGATGTCGAGCTCCTTGGCGAGTTGTTTGAACGCGCGCGTGATCGCCGCGATCTCGAGGTTGCGGTTCTCGAAACGGCCGCCGGCCTGCATCAGCTGCAGGTAGTCGATGACCAGCAGCGAGAGATCCTTCTCGGCCTTGAGCCGCCGCGCCTTGGAGGCGACCTCCAGGATCGAGGGCGAGGCCGAGTCGTCGATGAACAGCGGCGAGCGGCTGATCGTCTTCATCGTCTCGATCAGTTGGATCGCCTCGGTCTGCGAATAGAGCCCGGAGCGCAGCTTCCCGAACTTGACCTCGGACTCCGAGGCCAGGATCCGCAGCGCCAGCTCCTGCTGCCCCATCTCGAGCGAGAACACGCCGACCGTCTTCTGCTGGCGGATCGCGACGTGCTGGGCGACGTTCATCGCGAAGGTGGTCTTGCCCATTCCCGGCCGGCCGGCGACGATGATCAGCGCGCCGCGCGCCAGGCCGTGGCTCATGCGGTCGAGATCGAGGTAGCCCGACGACAGGCCGGTCAGCCCCTTGCCCGGGCTGTCCTCGAGCATTTCGAGGGTCTCCTCGAGGATGCGCGCGAGCGGCACGAAGCCGCGCCGGATCGCCTCCTCGCCGAGCGCCATCACCGCCTGCTCGGCGCGGGCCAGCGCCGAGGTCGCGTCGGTGCCGCCGTCGAGGCAGTCGCGGGTGACCTCGCGGCAGACGTCGATCAGCCGGCGCCGGACCGAGCGTTCCTTGACGATCTCGACGTAGGAGTCGAAGCGGCCGAGATCGGGCAGGTCGACGTCGAGTCCCGCCAGGTAGGCGAGGCCGCCGATGCCGTCGAGCGCGGCCTGGCGCTCGAGCCGCGCCTGGAGGGTGCGCAGGTCGATCGCCGTCCCTTCTTCCTGCAGCTCCACCATCGCCGCATAGATGGCGCGATGACGATCGGGGTAGAAGTCGTCGGCGCGCAGCCGCCCGGAGACCGCCGCGAGCAGCCGCGGGTCGAGCAGGATCGCCGCCAGCACCGCCCGCTCCGATTCCTCGCTCTGGGGAAGCCCCTTGGCCGGGGTCAGGACGTCGAGCACGCCCGGATCTTAGTCCGTCGCCACCCGGCCGCACCAGCGACCCCGAGCGAACGCGGCACCGGATGCCGCCGGCCGGAACCGCCCTGTTATCCTCCCGGCGCCGGCATGAAACTCACCAGGCTCAAGTGGATGGCGCTCGCGGGCGTGGCCGCCTACGTCCTGCTGCTCGACGCGATCCGCACCCAGCTCCTCCCTTTTCTCGCGAGCCCCGGAGCCCGCCTCCTGCTCAACGCCGTGGCCGCGCTCGGCGCGGTCTTCCTGCTCGGCCTGGCCTTCCACTTCGTCGAGCGCATTCACCGCCGCTCCGAGAAGCGCAGCGCCGAGCTGCTCGCTCTGCACCACGCCGCGCTCGACGTCTCGGGGGAGCTCGACCTCGAAGTGATCCTGCAGAAGGTGGTCGACCGCGCCCGCGCGCTGCTCGACTCCAGGTTCGGCGCGTTGGCGGTCTACGAGAGCGGCGGCCGGATCGAATCGTTCCTGACCAGCGGCATCGACGCCGAGCACCGCGCGCGCATCGGCAACCCGCCGGTCGGCAAGGGGCTGCTCGGCGTGGTGCTCCACGAAGGCGAGTCGTTGCGGATGCCGGAGCTCGGGCGCGACGAGCGCTCGGTCGGCTTCCCCGCCAACCACCCGCCGATGCGTTCGCTGCTGGCGGTGCCGATCGTCTGCCGCTCGCCGTTTCGCGGCAACCTCTACCTCGCCGACAAGCGCGAGGAGCTCGAGTTCGATCTCGAGGACGAGGCCGCGCTGACCCGATTCGCCACGCAGGCCGCCCTCGCGATCGACGCCGCATACCTGCACGAGCAGCTTCGCGGCCTGGCGATCGCCGAAGAGCGCCTGCGGCTCGCCCACGAGATGCACGACGGGCTGGCCCAGGTGCTGGCCTCGGTCAACGCCGGCACGCAGGCGGTGCGCGAGTACCTGCGCTCCGGCCGCGTCGCCGAGGCGACCACCCAGCTCGACCGCCTCGCCGCAGCCAGCCGCGACGTCTACGCCGAGGTTCGCGAGGGGATCCTGGCCCTGCGCTCGGCCGGCGCCTCCGCCCGCAGCGACCGGCCGGTCGACGAGATCCTGGTCGAGTACGTGACACAATGGCAGGACCAGACGGGGATCGATGCCCGGATCGAAATCGGAGACGGGGTCGCCCTGACGGCGGCGAGCGAGCTGCAGCTGTTGCGCATCGCCCAGGAGTCGCTCGCGAACGTGCGCAAGCACTCGGGAGCGCGCAAGGTGAGCCTCGAGCTCCGCCAGCAGGACGACGTCGTCCTGCTGCGGGTGGCGGACGACGGCCGCGGCTTCGATCCCGGCGCGGCGACCGCCGGCGGGATGCCGAGGTTCGGGCTCGCGACGATGCGCGAGCGGGCGCAGTCGATCGGTGGACGTCTCGAGATCGAGAGCGTCGCCGATCGGGGGACGACGGTGACGCTCCGGCTTCCGGCGCGGCGCGCCGAGGCCCGGTAACCGAGGGGGAGCCTCGACGATGAGATTGGTGATCGCTGACGACCACGCACTGTTCCGCGAGAGCCTCAAGGGGCTGCTCGCGGCCCGCGGCCACGAGGTGGTCGCCGAGGCACGCAACGGCCGCGAAGCCGTCGCCCTCGCTCACCGCCACAAGCCGGACGTCGTCCTGATGGACCTGTCGATGCCCGAGGTCGACGGCCTCGCCGCGACCCGCCTGATCGTCGCCGACCTGCCCGAGGTCAAGGTGGTGGTGCTCACCGCCTCCGACGACGACCAGAATCTGTTCGAGGCGGTCAAGTCGGGCGCCCAGGGCTACCTGCTCAAGAACCTCGACGCCGGCGACTTCTTCGAGCACCTCGAGGGAGTCGCGCGCGGCGAGCCGGCGCTCACCCCCGCGCTCGCCCGCAAGCTCATGCGGGAGTTCGCCAAGCCCGCCCCGGAGCGCAAGGACGACCCCGACGCGCTGACCGACCGCGAGCTCGAAGTGTTGCAGTGCCTGGTCGAGGGCGTGACCTCGAACCGCAAGCTCTCCGACCGGCTCGGAGTCTCCGAGAACACGGTCAAGTTCCACGTGCGCAACATCCTCGACAAGCTGCACCTGCACAACCGCGCGCAGGTCGTGGCCTACGCGTTGCGAAACCGGATCGTTCCGGCCGACAAGAAGTGACGGATCCGACGGCGACGATCGAGCGCCGGATCGCGGTCGAGCTCGAGGGGGGCCTCCGGGTCGCCGGAGTCATCGGCCGTCACCGGGTGGTGACCGACCAGCCACCGGCCGGCGGCGGCGCCGACTCGGCCCCGGCGCCCTTCGACCTGTTCCTGGTCTCCCTGGCGACCTGCGCCGGCCTCTACGCCGCGCGCTTCCTCGATGCCCGTGGCCTCGACCGCGCCGGGCTGGCGGTCGAACTGGTCGAGCGGCGGGAACCCGCCGAGCCCGCGCGGGTCGCCGAGCTCGAGCTCCGGATGACGCTGCCCGAGGGATTCCCCGAGAAGTACCGTGAGGCGATCACCCGTGCGGTCGACCAGTGCGCGGTCAAGCGCCACCTCGACCGCCCGCCGCGGCTCGCCACTACCCTCGTCGGTTGATCCCGCCCGACCGGGCGGGCGCTCCCCCGCCCGGACGTGACTCCTGCCCCGCCCTCCGCGGCGGTGCGCGGGCGGGCCGGCGTACCACACTGGTTTCGGCCTCCCACTCAGGGGGCCGCTTCCGGAAAGGAGCCCCGTATGCCTACCGCCCTGGAAAAGACCCCGGCTCGGAGCGAGCTGCGTTCGCATCGGTTGCCGACGATCGACGAGATGTTCAACAGCATGATGGGCGAGTTCGAGCGCTTCTGGGAGTCGCCTTTCGGCATGCTCGGCCGCGCCCTGCCGCGGACGATCCGCGGCGAGATGACCAAGTTCGAGTGGATGCCCCGCGTCGACGTGACGCGCGAGGGCAACGAGCTGGTCGTCGACGTCGATCTGCCCGGGATGAAGAAGGACGACATCGAGCTGACCGTCGACAAGGACGCCCTGGTCCTGACCGGCGAGCGCAAGCACGAGAAGAGGGTCGAGGAGAAGGACTACTGGCGTTGCGAGCGGACCTACGGCAACTTCTACCGGCGGATCCCGCTCGGCTTCGAGATCGACCCGAAGTCGGTCAAGGCCAACTTCCGCAACGGCGTCCTCGAGCTGCACCTGCCGGTGCCCGAGAAGGCGCTGCACGAGCCGAAGCCGATCACCATCTCCTGATCCCACCGTCCGCCGGGCGCCGCCGACCCATGGCGGGCTGCCCGCGGATCCTGACGGACCGGATCGATCGATCCGGTCCGTCGCGCACCCCGGCGCGGGATGCCGCACGAGTCACACGATGCCGGAGGCAGGACTCGAACCTGCACGCCCCGAAGGGCCGAGGGGTTTAAGCCCTCTGCGGCTGCCATTTCGCCACTCCGGCGCGGTGGACCAGCGCCGATTCTAGTGGCTCGAGCACGCCGCAGCGATGGCGACCGGCCCGGATGCGGGTTTCGGAAGGGGTGGGCACTGGAGGCGACGGCCGGAATCGAACCGGCGAATGAGGGTTTTGCAGACCCTTGCCTTACCACTTGGCTACGTCGCCCCGGAAAGACGACGGGGACCGCGCGATCGCTCGTGCGGTCCCCGGAATTTATCAGAATCTGGAGCGGGAAACGGGACTTGAACCCGCGACCCCAACCTTGGCAAGGTTGTGCTCTACCACTGAGCTATTCCCGCCCGGGCCGCGGCAAGATATCCAACGGGCCGCGCACCTGTCAAGGCGAACCGCACCTCGCGGCTCCCCCTCGGTCGAGCTCAGCGCACGCCGAAGGCGTCGCGAACCAGGGTCACCTCCCAGCCCCCGTCCTCGCGCCGATCGAGCGCCACGACGTCGAACCGGCAGGCGCGCTTGGACCGGTTGCGCGCGAGGAACATCGATGCGGCCCGGATCAAGCGCTCCTGCTTGCGCCGCCCCACCGCCTCGACCGCGCGGCCGAACTCGGCGCTCGCGCGCGCCTTGACCTCGACGAAACAGAGGGTCTCACCGTCGAGCGCGACGATGTCGATCTCACCGACCCTTGTCACCACGTTGCGCGCGACGATCCGGTAGCCGTGCGCCGTGAGGTGGCGCTCGGCGGCCTCCTCCGCCGCCGCGCCGCGCGCCCGGGTGTGGGGCAGCCCGCCGAATCCGTCGAAGCCGGCGTGGCTCATCGGGCTATTCCGACCGTTTCCAGCGCGTCCCCTGGGGAGTGTCCTCCAGGATCACTCCCCTTCCGGCGAGCTCCTCGCGGATCTCGTCGGCTCTCGCGAAGTTCCTCTCGGCCTTGGCTCTTCGCCGCAGCTCGACCAGGCGTCCGATCTCCTCTTCCGCGATCCCCTCGGATCGACCCGCGGGGCCGGCTTCGCCGCGCTCCATGTCGAGCACACCGAGGACCGTGTCGACCTGCTTCAACGCGTACTCGATCCTGGCGATGTCGCCGGCGCCGAGCTCCTCGGCCGAGATCGACTTGTTGACGTCGCGAACGAAATCGAAGAGTCCGGCCAAGGCGAGCGAAATGTTCAAGTCGTCCGCGAGTCCCACGCGAAAGCGCTCCAGAAACTCCTCGACCCTTCTCTGGAGCCTTTCGTCGGACTGGGCGCCTTCGACAGCGTGACTCAAGCGATAGCGCATCTCGTCGACGCGTCTCAAGGCTGCGGATGAAGCCTCGAGCCCTTCGAAAGTGAAGTTGAGCTTCTGCCGGTAGTGGACCGAGATCAGCGCGAATCGAATCGCGCGCGGCGAGATGCCCTTGGCCAGCAGGTCCTTGAGGGTGAAGAAATTGCCGAGGGACTTCGACATCTTCTGTCCCTCGACGATCAGGTGCTCGGAGTGCAGCCAGGTGCGGACGAACGGCTTGCCGCTCGCCGACTCGCTCTGGGCGATCTCGTTCTCGTGGTGCGGGAAGAGATTGTCGACCCCGCCGCAGTGGATGTCGAAGCTCTCTCCGAGGTACTCCGCGCTCATCGCCGAGCACTCGATGTGCCAACCGGGACGGCCCGGTCCCCACGGCGAATCCCACGCCGGCTCGCCGGCTTTCGCCCCCTTCCACAGCACGAAGTCGCGCACGTCCTCGGTCTCGTACTCGTCGGCGGCGACCCGCTCGCCGGTGCGCGCCTGGTCGAGGCGGACGCCGGAGAGCTTGCCGTAGTCGGGATCGGACGCGATCCGGAACCAGACCGAGCCGTCGCTCTCGTAGGCATGCCCGCGCTCGATCAGACGCGCGATCATCGCCTGCATGCCGGCGACGTGCCGGGTCGCGCGCGGGTAGACGTCGGCGGGCGCGACGTTGAGCGCGGCGAGGTCGTCGAAGAACGACCGGATGTAGGGACCGGTGAAGTCGTCGAGCGCGACGCCCTGCTCCGCGGCGCCGCGGATCGTCTTGTCGTCGACGTCGGTCAGGTTCATGACGTGGCGCACCCGGTAACCGAGGAAGACCAGCGCGCGCTTGAGCAGATCCTCGAACAGGAAGGTCCGGAGGTTGCCGATATGGACGTGGTTGTAGACCGTCGGCCCGCAGGTGTAGAGCCCCACTTCGCCGGCGACCTGCGGCTCGAACGGCTCCAGCCGGCGGCCGAGGGTGTTGAAGAAGCGGACCTCGCGCGGCGCTGCCGGGTGCCGAGCAGCCGTGACGCCGGTCATGCGGTGTCCTCGACGTAGGGCAGCTTGCGCAGGCGGCGCAGGGCCATCTCCTTGCGCAGCCCGGTCAGCCGCTCGAAGAACAGAATGCCGTCGAGGTGATCGATCTCGTGGCAGAACGCCCGGGCCAGGAAACCTCCGGCTTCGAGCTCGATCGGACGCCCGTCGACGTCGGCGCCCGCGACCCGGATCCGCTCGGGACGGTCGACTTTCTCCGCGAAGCCCGGGATCGACAGACAGCCCTCCTCGCTCGTCTGACGCCCTTCGGCGGCCACGATCCGCGGATTGACCAGCACGTGCAGGCGCGACTCGGGTGCGCCCGGCGCGACGTCGACCACCGCCACCCGGAGCTCGACGCCGACCTGCGGAGCGGCCAGGCCGACGCCCGGCGCGGCGTACATGGTCTCGGCCAGGTCGTCGACGACGCGGCGCAGCTCGTCGCCGAAGCTCTCGACTTCGCGGGTGGGCCGGCGCAGGACCGGATGGGGATAGAGCAGGATCTCCCGGACCGCCATCAGGCGGGGGAAGCTAACAGCTTTTCCGCAGCCGCTGCCACCTCCCGATCGTGCCGCTGACCGCGCAAGGTTTCGAGCAGTTGGCGCGGATCGGGATTGCCGGCGATCGAGCGTTCGAGACCGGCCTTGTCGATGCGCAGCAGCCGCGCCCGCTCGACGACGCGATAGGTCGCCGGCCAGGGTTTGTGCTCGAGCAGCGCGCGCTCGCCGAAAAGGTCGCCGGTGGTGAGCACTCGAAGCTGGAAACTCCGGCCGTCGGGGACCGCCACGATCGCTTCGATCTGGCCCTTGACCACGAGGAACATCCGCTCGATCGAGCTGCCCCGCTCGGCGACGACCTCGCCCGGTTCCCAGATCGTCAGCGCCGCACCCGAGAACAGGCGCTTGAGCTGCTCGCCTCCCAGCCGCCGCACCAGGTCCGAGCTGGCGACGCTGGTCCAGATCTGCTGCGCCTCGATCGGAGAGAGCCGATCCAGGAGCTCCTTGTCCTGCTGCCCCGACATCAGTCCTTCGATCGCCAGGACCCGGCTGTGCTCGAGCTCCTTCAGCCGATGCAGCCGCGTGACGCGGAGCTGGATCTGCTCGTCGCCGGGCGACGAGCGCGCCAGCTTGTTCAGCAGAGCCAGTGCCCGGTCGTGGAATCCTTCCTCGGAGTACGAGTCGACGACCAGCAGATACTGATCGAGCGCCTTCGCCCTCTTGCCGGAGGCCTGCAGGACGTCGGCCAGCTTGAGGTGGGCGTGGAGGTCTCGCGAGTTCGACTTCACCCGCGCCTCGAGGCGCTCGATCGCCTCCTCCCAGCGCTCGAGCACGATCAGGTCGTCGATCGAGTGCTCGGGTTCGAGCGAGGCGGACGTCTCCCGTTTGCCGAAGAGCTTCTTGAGCATGGCTCCTTCCGCGATCGGCCGGGATTTCCGCCGGGTAAACTAGCAGGGGGCGCGCGGCCTGTCGAGGGGTGCCGGTCGCCGCGGCGGCCTCCCCTTCCGGTCGCGGCGCTCCCGCGACATCGGTCGACCGACACGGGCGGGGGCCTGGCGCGGACCTTGCTGTTTCATCCCCGCGGGAACGGGCGCGGTGCGCCGGGGAGGAACGATGCGAACGAACTTCCGGGACTTCACGAGGCTGCTGGCCGTCGCCGCGATCGCGGCGGCGCTGCCGGCGTCCGCGCTCGCCGAGCGCGAGCTGGGCGAGCTCGAGAGCTACTCCTACGTGCGCGCCCTCGAAGGCCAGGCGACGCTCGCCTCCGACGGCGACGGCATCGGAGAGCCGGCGGAGGCCAACCAGCCGCTGCTCGCCGGCGATCTCGTGCAGGTCGCCCGCGGCGCCCGTCTGGAGATCGTCCTCGCCGATCGCAACCTCCTGCGCCTCGGTGGCGGCACCACGCTGACGCTCACGCGGATCGCCTACTCCGGCGATCGTGGCGACCGGACCACCCGGATCGATCTCGACCAGGGCCAGATCGTCCTGGTCGTCGGCGAGGACGCGCTGGGCGACCAGCTGCCCGAGATCCGCACCCCCGGCGTCGACATCGTGATCCACGAACCGGGCGTTTACCGGATCGAAGCCGACCTCTCCGGCTGGACCGAGGTCGTCGCTCGCGAGGGGTTCGCCGAGCTGGTGACCCGCCGCGGGTCGACCGTGGTCCGGACCGGCGACGCCGCCGTCGCCTGGAGCGAAGGGCGCGGCGACGTCGAGCTGCTGGCCGCCGGCGCCGCGAGCCCGCTCGAACGCTGGGGCGAGGATTTCGATCGCCAGGCCGAGCGCTCGAGCCGGGCGACGCTCTACGTCGAGCCCGAGCTGGCCTACCAGGCCGCCGCCCTCGACCAGCACGGCAGCTGGATCGAGTACGACTCCTCCTGGTACTGGCGCCCGACCGTAGCGGTCGGCTGGCGGCCCTACTGGCAGGGTCGTTGGCAGTGGACGCCGAGCGGCCTGACCTGGGTCTCCTACGAGCCCTGGGGCTGGGTCCCCTACCACTACGGTTCCTGGAGCCGACTAGCCGGCTACGGCTGGGTCTGGCGCCCGGGCCGCGTCTACTCGCCGGCCTGGGTCTACTGGCACTGGAGCGACAGCTGGACCGGCTGGGTGCCGGTGGGCTACTACACCTCCTGGTACGGCTCGTGGGGTTACGGCGGCTTCGGCTGGGGGACCTACGGCTGGGCCGGCGGGTCGTGGAACGATTACCGGGACTGGTGCTTCCGGCCGCGGCGTCGCGTCTGCGACCGCGACTGGCGGCACTGGAACCGCGGCCCGCACGACGTCGAACGCGAACACGGGCCGCGCGTTCCGCGCGGCATCCTGACCACCGACACGCGCGACCTGCCGCGCCACGGTCTCGACCGTCCGGAGATCCTCACCGAGCTCGAGCGGCGCGCCCGTGGACGGCACGGACGCGAGGACCTGCCCGACGTCACCGACTTCGTCGCGCGCCGCCGCGACCTGCCGCCGACGGTGGTCGAAGCGGTCGGCCCGCGCGCCGGTGACCGGGTTCGCCTGCGCGACGTGCCGGTGATGGCGAACATCGACGACGACGATCGCGGCCGCCGCGTCCGCCCGGCGACCACGCGCGAGGACGGCGCCCGGGCGGTCGGCTCGGACCGCGTACGGCCGACGATCGCGAACGAGGACCGGCAGGCGCCGCCGCGCCCGGTGCGTCCGACCGTCGGCGTCGACCGCAGCGGCGGCGACGCGGGCGAACCCGCCGTCGGCCGACGCGCGATCCCCGGCACGAACCCGCGGGTCGTCCCGCCGACGACCCGGACCGACACCGGCCCGCGCGGAGGCACGGTTCCCGGCACGAACCCGCGGGTCGTCCCGCCGACGACCCGGACCGACACCGGCCCGCGCGGAGGCACGGTTCCCGGCACCAATCCGCGGGTCGTCCCGCCGACGACTCGGACCGACACCGGCCCGCGCGGAGGCACGGTCCCGGGCACCAATCCGAGAGCCGTTCCGCCCGCGACGCGTCCGGAGCCCGGGCAGCGCTGGACGGTCGACCGCCCGACGACGCGCCCGCAGCCGACTCCTCCCGCCGACGACCGCCAGGGGTGGCGCTCGGGCCGCGAAGTCCGACCGACGGTGGTCGACGACGGCACCGGCTATCGAGCGCCCGCTCCGCGCGCCGAGCCGCCGGTCCAGCGGGTCTTTGGCGGCCGCCGCTACGACGCGCCGGCGCCGACCTACGATTCGCGCGGTGGAGACACTCGCCCGACGACACCGGGAACTCCGCGCAGCTACGACTCGCGGCCGCCCTCGCGCGTCGTCGTGCCGACGCCGCCGACCGGGAGCCGCGTGACGCCGTCCGCTCCGACCAACCCGCGGCCGACGACGCGGGTCGGCCCCCCGACCTCGACCAGTCCGCGCCCGACGGTGACCCCCCGGTCGCAGCCGCCTTCGTCACGGCCTTCGGGACCGCCGCCGAGCACTTCGAGCTCCTCGGGTTCCCGCAGCACGTCGTCGAGCGGCAGCTCCTCGCGCGGGGACTCGCCGCCGCCGTCGCGCCGTTCCCGCGACGACGGGCGTTGACCTTCTCGTCGAGTCGCGCGGGCGGGTGCGCTAGGATCGCCCGCTCGTGCGGCTCGACTCGGCGTTTCGCGCCCTCTTCTTCGTCTACTGTCTCGAAGCCGGTCTCTTCCTCGTCGTCCTGCCCTGGACACCGACCTGGGAACGCCTGAGCCTCGCCGGCCCCGCCGTGGCCCTGCGCGCCTGGCTCGGCATCGGATGGCTCGGATCCGGGTGGCTCGGTACCGGGTGGCTGCGCGGACTGGCGAGCGGGTTCGGCTTCGTTCATCTCGTCTGGGCGGCGCACGACCTCGACGAATTCCTGCGCCGTCATCGCTCCTCGTGAAGGCGCCGCGGATCCTGGCGATCTCCGACCGCGCCGCGCTCGGCGGCGACTGGGAGGCGTGGTGCGCGGCGATGGCCGAAGCCGGAGTCGACGCGCTGCAGATCCGCGAGAAGTCGGCGTCGGACCGCGAGCTGCTGGCGCTCGCGCGCGCCGCGCGACGGCGCTTTCCGCGGCCGGGCCTGCTGCTGGTCAACGGTCGGGCCGACGTCGCGCTGGCGGCCGCTGCGGATGGCATCCACCTGCCCGCCCGGGGCCTGCCACCCGCCGCGGTGCGTGCGATCGCGGGTCCTGTCCTGTTGATCGGCGCTTCCACGCACGAGCTGCGCGAGGTCGAAGCCGCCGTCGCGGAAGGATTCGCCGACTACGTGCTCTTCGGACCGCTGCACGCCACGCCCTCGAAGGCTGGTCGGATCGAGCCGCGGGGGATATCCTCGCTCGCCGGAGCCGCTCGGTGCGGAGCTCCGGTCCTGGCCGTCGGCGGGATCGACGACGCCGCGCGGGCCGCGGCGGCGATCGCGGCCGGCGCCCACGGGGTCGCCGGCATCCGCGCGTTCCTCGATCCGGAGCGGACGCGCGAGATCGTGGCGGCGGTCCGCGCCGCGACGAGCTCGACATGAACCGGATCCTCGGCATCGGCCTCGACCTGGTCGACCTCACCCGTATCGAGCGCATGCTCGATCGCCACGGCGAAGCGGCGGTCCGCCGGATCTGTCGCGACGGCGAGCCACGGCTGGCCGCCGGCACCGCCGGCCGCGCCGCCCACGTCGCCGGGCTGTTCGCCGCCAAGGAGGCGACGATGAAGGCGCTGGGGACCGGTTGGGCCGAGGGGGTCGGTTTTCGCCAGATCGAGGTGGTGCGGCGCCCGGGCGGGGCTCCCGGCCTCGAGCTCCACGGCGCGGCCCGCGAGCGAGCGCGCGCCCTCGGCGTCGAGGCGCTGCACCTGTCGATCACTCACGACGCGCGGACCGCCGCCGCGGTCGTCGTGCTCGAAGGCCGTGGCGCGGAGGCGAGTCGATGACCCTGACCGAGTCGATGCGCGGCAAGGGGCGCTACGTCGCGCTCGCCGGCGCCACGCTCGCCCTCGACCAGTGGACCAAGTGGCTGGTCGAGAGCCACCTGCCGTTGCACAGCTCGCACGAGCTGCTGCCGTTTCTCCACCTCTCGCACGTTCGCAACACCGGCGTCGCCTTCGGGCTGTTCGCGTCGGGCGGCAGCGTGATCGGGACGATCGCCCTGGCGCTGCTCGGCATCGCGGTGCTCAGCCTGGTCGGCTGGTTCTTCTCGCGCACGCCGCTCGAGCACGGGCGCGCGCTCGTGGCGCTGGCGCTGGTGCTGGGTGGCGCCGTGGGCAATCTGCTCGATCGCATCGCCAGCGGCGGGGTTACCGACTTCGTCGGCGTCTACCTCGGCAGCTATCGTTGGCCCGACTTCAACGTCGCCGACAGCGCCATCTGCATCGGCGTCGCGATCCTGCTCTTCGAGTGGTCGCGCGCGCCGGCCCCGACGCCGGACGAGGCGTGACCGGCACCGGCGCCGGCCGGCTCGTCGTGCCGCCCGAATGGTCGGGCGAGCGCGTCGATCGGGCGCTCGCGGGCCACCTCGACCTGCCGCGCAGCCGCGTCGCGTCGTGGATCCGCGCCGGACGGGTGACGGTGGCGGGCGCCGCCGTGGAGAAGGCCGGGGCCGCGCTGCGCGCGGGCGAGGTGTTGACCTGGGAGCCACCGCCCGCCGTCGACGAACGGGTCCGCCCGGAGGCCGGCGAGCTCGTGCTGCTCCACGAGGACCCCGACGTGCTCGCGATCGACAAGCCGCCGGGACTGGTCGTCCACCCCGGCGCCGGACGCCGAACCGGCACCCTCGTCCACCACCTGGTCGCCGCCTACCCCGAGCTCGCCGGCGTCGGCGGACCCGGGCGTCCCGGCATCGTCCACCGCCTCGACGCCGGCACCAGCGGCGTGATGCTCGTCGCGCGCAACGCCGCGGCGCACACCCGACTGGCCCGCGCCTTCGCCGGACGCGAGGTCGACAAGCGCTACCTGGCGATCGTCTGGGGGACGCCGAAGGCGGCCGAGGGGGTCGTCGAGGCGCCGATCGGCCGCCACCCCCGCGAGCGCCAGCGCATGGCGGTGGTTGCCGCGGGCCGCCCGGCGAAGACCGGCTGGCGTCGCGTCGCCGGTCGCGGTCCGGTCAGCCTCGTCGAGTTCGTGCTGCACACCGGCCGGACGCACCAGATCCGCGTCCACGCCCGCCACCTCGGACACCCGCTGGTCGGCGACCCGGTCTACGGCGAGGCCCGCTGGCGCGCGCTGCCGGCCGCACGGGCCCGGCCCCTGGTGAAGTTCGCGCGGCCGGCGCTGCACGCCTGGAAGATCGCCTTCGCGCATCCGCGCACCGGCGAGCGACTCGAGATCGTGGCGCCGCCCCCGGCGGACTTCGTCGACCTCTGGCGCGCGGTGACCGGCGAGGAGCTGCCGCTGCCGCGATGACACGGCGCGAGAGCGAAACGGCGGCCTCGCGGCCGCCGTCGGAATTTCGAGTTGGAGCGGGCAACGGGATTCGAACCCGCGACTTTCAGCTTGGGAAGCTGACACTCTACCAGCTGAGTTATGCCCGCCCGTCGGAAAGGTCAATCTAGCCGAGCACCGGCGCAGGGGTCAAGCGCTTGCGCTGCCGGCGCGGGTCGCTATACTCGTTTCACGATGCAGGCCTCGGGAACCGATCGCTCCGACCTCGATCGCGGCGAATCCCTCTACTTCTTCCCGGACGCCGCCATGTCCGCCGGACAGCTCCGTCACCTGCTGGCGCACGGCACGCTCGAGCGCCGCGCCTGGGCGGTCTCGCATCTGCTCCGTTACGCCGACTGGGACGACATCTGGCGGTTCGTTTCGCGCGACGAGGTCCGCGAGCTCTTTCCCCATCTCGACCTGACCGAGAAACTGCGCTCCGCGTGGGGCCGGATGCTCGGCGTCGAGAGCGCGCCGATTTCCGGCGAGCGCTGAGCGTTCAGGGCGCCGGCGGCGCGGGCGCCTCGCGGCGCTCCGCCAGCAGCTCGGCGGCGCGCTTGCGCGCCTGATCGATCACCGGCGCCACCTTCGCCGCCGGCACCAGGAACACGCCGAGTGGCCCCACCTCCACCTGTCCGCGGCCCAGCGAGAGCAGATCGGCCATCAGGTTGCCGGCGTTCATCGCGGCGTCGCTGCGCGCCTTCGAGGTGACCGTCGCCAGCACTCCGGCGGGCCGCCCGTCGGCCGCGAAGTAGGGCATGCCGAGCTGGGTGGCGTTGCCGCCGGAGACGATCCAGGCCGGCCTCGGCTTGCGGATCTCGCCGGCGACGCGCAGCAGGTCGAAGTACGGCACGCGGTCGAAGGTCGAGGTCAGGCGCGAAACCGCCGCGATCTCGTCGCCGACGCGGACCTCCGCGGGCGCCGAGAAGTCGACCGCCAACAGCGGTTTGGCCGGCGGCTCGACCAGCTGCACGAAGGCCAGGTCGAGGTCGGAGTCCGCCGCGGCCAGGAACGCCGCATGATCCACGGAGTCGCCGTCGAGGTAGACCCGGATGTCGGTCGGTGTCACCTTCATCCGGAAGTCGCCGCCGCCCATCTGCGCGAAGACTTCGAGGAAACGGTTGGGCGAGAAGTGCGAATTCCAGACCAGGATCAGCCCGCCGGGGTCGACCACCACCCCCTGGACCTCCTGGGTCGTTTCGTCCGGCTCGCCGCCGTTCTCGGCCTCGGTCTTGAGCGAGATCTTGAGATTCACCACCGCCGGCGCGTAGCGCGTGACCAGCGCGCCCCAGTCGGCGGCGGAGGCGACGGACGGGGCGATCAGGGCCACGGCGAGGAGGGTGGCGGCGACACGGTAGCGGATCATCGGGAGCCTCCCGCGGGCAGCTCGAGCTCGGCCCACTCCGGCTCGAGAAAGACGAAGTGAGTGCGCCAGCCCCGCCGGACGAAGATCGGCACGACCGCCGGCCGCTCGGCGAGGACCTCGGCGATCGCGCTCTCGAACGACTCCACGTCGACGATCTCGCGACCTGCGACGGTGAGCAGCAGGTCGGTCGGCTCGAGCCCGCCCATCTGGGCCCAGCCGCCCGGCGTCACGTCGGTGACGATGACTCCGGCCTGTTCGCGGGTCCAGTGGCGTTCGATACGGTCGAGGAAGGTGACGTCGCGCACGCCGAACTCGAGCTCGCGCTGGCGCGCGGAGCGCGCCTCGTCGGCGGACCGCGGCCGTGCCTCGATCCCGACCTCGAGCTTCACCGGCTGGCCGTCGCGCAGCAGATCGAGGACGGCGCGGCCGCCGATCGAAAGCAGCTCGAAGGCTCGCCGCAGGTTCTCGGCGTCCTGCGCGCGCTCGGCCTCGATCGGCTCGCCGTCGAGCGCGGTGATCAGGTCGCCGACCGCGAGCCCGGCCGCGGCGGCCTCGGTCCAGGGATAGACCTCGGTGACGCGGAAGCCGCGCTGATCCGGAGCTCCCATCAGTCGCGCCAGCTCGGGCGTGACCACCTGAGTCTGGACTCCGAGCCAGGCTTTCGGCAGCTCGCCACCCCAGCGCGCCGAAGCGTTGTCCGAGAAGCGCACGACCGAGAGCAGCTCCGCCTCGTCACGACGCAGCGCGACCAGTGCCTCGCTGCCTTCGACCGCGTCGAGCGCCGCGGCGAGCGCCTCGAGCGAGCGGACCTCCCGTCCGCCGACCGCCGTGACGACGTCGCCGACCTCGATCGGCGGGCGGGCCGACGCGGCCGGGAAGCCGGCGCGCAAACTGGTCACCAGCAGCCCCGAGCGCGGCGGCAGCTGGCGCATCAGCGCCATCGGGCCGGTGATCTCCTGGGCGGTGGCACCGATGCGGCGCAGCTCGCCCTGGCGGCCCCGCGCCTCCTCCATCTCGACGGTGCGGGCGACCAGCTCCCGAGCCTCCCCACGCCGTTCGACCCGCAGGCGCACCTCGGCGTCGATCGGCAACGCCGCGATCGTCCGATAGAGCTCGGGAACCTCCGGGAAGAAGCGTGCCGATACCGGCCTCTCCGCGATGGCGAGCAGCAGGTCGCCCGGCTCCAGACCGGCCCGGGCGGCGGGAGAATCCGGAACTACCGACGACACCAGCGCGCCGTCGCTGCGGCCGAGCCGCGCCACCGGCAGGATCGAAAAGCCGAGCCAGGAGCGGCGCAGGCGGCCGTGCGCGAGCGCTTGCGCCAGGACCTCGCGCGCGATCGCGGCCGGAATGGCGAAGCCCATGCCGCCTCCGCCGAGCTCGTTGATTCCGACGACGGCGCCCTCGAGGTCGACCAGCGGGCCGCCGGAGTTGCCCGGCAGGATCAGGGCGTCGTGCTGGATCCACTGCGTGAACAGCCCGGTCGGGCCGCCGTCGCCGAGGTCGAGGTCCTCGAGCCGGTTGCCCAGGAAATCGGTGAAGACCCGGCGCGGATTCGAGACGATGCCGAGCGTGACCGACGACGACAGCGTCAACGGGTTGCCCATCGCCAGCACCGGGTCACCGACCTCGAGCGCGCGTTCACCGAAGCGCGCGGGCCGTAGCGGCGCCGCACCGCGGCTGCGATCCTCGAGCCGCAGTCGCAGCACCGAGAGATCGGTCAGCGGATCGTGCGCCACCACCTCGGCGTCCAGCACTTCGCCGTCGGTCAGGGTCGCGGTCACGCGCGTCGCGTCGCCGGCGACGTGGAAGTTGGTCAGGACGTGGCCTTCGGCGGTGACGATCACGCCGCTGCCCGCGCCGGGCCCGCGCATCGCGCGGCCATCGTGGAAGCGCTCGTCCACGACCGTCAGGTTGACCAGCGCCGGGTAGACCTCGGCCAGCGCCTTCGCGACCCGTGCCGCGTCGGCCCGCGCCGGCTCCGCGGGCTCGGCGGGGCGCGCCGGCGACGCGGTCAACACGACGCCGACCGCCGCGGCCGCCCACCCGATCGGAGAGCGCACGCTCAGCCGTCCCCGTCGAGGAGATTGCCGAGCGGACCGAGGATCGACCCCTCCTCCCGCCGTCCGCCGCGCAACACGCCCGAGGCCTGCACCACGCGCGAGGCCAGGCGCGCGAACGGCAGCGACTGCAGCCAGACCCGGCCGGGTCCGGTGACCGTCGCGTAGAACAGCCCCTCGCCGCCGAACAGGAAGGTCTTCACGCCCGAGACCATCTGGATGTCGTAGTGCACACGCGGCTCGAACGCCACCAGGCAGCCGGTGTCGACTCGCAGGGTCTCGCCCGCGGCGAGCTCGCGCTCGACGATCGTTCCCGAGGCGTGGACGAAGGCGAGCCCGTCGCCCTCGAGCTTCTGCAGGATGAAGCCTTCGCCGCCGAACAGGCCGGCTCCGAGCCGCTTCTGGAAGGCGATACCGACGGAGATCCCCTTGGCCGCGCACAGGAAGGCGTCCTTCTGGCAGAGCATGGTGCCGCCGAGCTGCCCGAGGTCGAACGCCACGATCCGACCGGGATAGGGGGCCGCGAACGCCACTTTCTGGCGGTTCCCGGCGGAGTTCGAGAAGACGGTCATGAACAGCGACTCGCCGGTCAGCACCCGCTTGCCGGCGGACAGCAGCTTGCCCATGAACCCGCCGCCCGACGAAGCGGCCGAACCATCGCCGAAGATCGTCTCCATCTGGATGCCGGGATCCATGTAGAAGAAGGCGCCGGCCTCGGCGATGCACGCCTCGCCCGGGTCGAGCGTGATCTCGACGAACTGCATCTCGGCGCCGACCACCTCGTAGTCGATGTCGTGGGCCGCGCCGCCGGCGGGCGGCGGCGGAGGCGGTGCCGCGGCGCCGCCGAACGCCGTGGCGAAGGCCGCGACGGTGGTGATCCCGACCCAGCCCGCCATGCCGGCGGCGAACACGTGGGCGCTGCGGTCGACCGCACCGGTCCGGATCCTGGCGATCACGTCGCCCTCCGGCATCGGGCCCTCCTGGCGGCCGCCCACGGCCACGTACCACTGCGTCTCGCTCATCTGGCTCCTCCCCCTTTCGGGCCGGAGCAGTGTATCGGTCGCGGCGGCGCGCCAACAACCTGCCGCGATCGCTCAGCGCGCCGGCGGCGGCGCCAGCTCGACCTCGAAGCGGCTGGGCCAGTACTTGCCCGTCACGTGGAAGACACGGCGGCCGGGATCCCAGGCGATGCCGTTGAGCACTTCGGCGCCGAGCTCGCGCGCGGCCGGGTCGAGCAGACCCGAGGCGTCCCAGGCCGCCGTCACCTCGCCGCTGGCCGGATCGATGCGCAGGATCTCGTCGCTCATCCAGACGTTGGCGTAGATCGCGCCCTCGACCCACTCGAGCTCGTTGAGGTAGGGCACCGCGCTGCCGCCCCGCCTCACTGTCACCCGGCCGAGGATGCGAAAGTCCTCCGGCGACCGGAACGTCAGCACGGCGCTGCCGTCGCTCTGGATCAGGCGTTCGCCGTCGAAGGTCAGCCCCCAGCCCTCGCCCTCGTAGCGCCACTCCCCCGCCGGCTCGAGCCCCGGCAGCCGCCAGATGCGCGCCACGCCCTCGCGCCAGGTCAGTTGGATCAGCCGGTCGCCGACCCGCGCCAGGCCTTCTGCGAACTCGTCGGACGGCAACCGCACGCTGCGCAGGACGCGTCCGTTGGTGGGATCGATCTCGACCAGCTGCGATCGTCCGTACTGACCGTTGCTCTCGTAGAGGCGGCCGTCGTGGAACAGCAGTCCCTGGACGTAGGCGCGGGCATCGTGCGGCCGCACTGCGACGACGCGCGGCACGCCGACCGCAGGCGCGGGAGGCGCGGTACCGGCGCTGGCCTCGGCACCGGTGGTCACCGCGACGGCGACGAGCAGCACGAAAGCTCCGAGGCCGCGGCTCAAGGCCACTCGAGCTCGCACGCGGCCAGGCCGGTGTCGAGCCCCGTGTCGCCGATCGGCTCGCCCGGCGGTGCGGCGAGCGCCGAACGTGCCGGCTCGCGCGCGGCGGCCGGTCGCGCCAGGTGGCGTCCGATCTCGGCGGCGAGCCCGGCGAGGTGAGCCCGCTCCGAGGCGTCGATCGATTCGACGCGGTCGGCGCGCTGCAGCAGGTCGGCGAGCGCCGCGTCGACTCGCGAGCGCACCCAGGGCGCCGCGTCGGCGTCGCCCGAAAGCTCGATCATCCGCTCGACCGCCACCCGCTGGACCACCCGCGCCACCTCGGCCGCGCGCGGCTCGAGCGCCGAGGGGTCGAGGAAGGCGCGGCTGATCAGGGCGTCGAGGACCTCGGAGAAATCCGGCGAATCGACGTTGCGGCGGTGCTGGTCGACCAGACGCGCCGCCCGAGCCGGCTCGAGCAGGGCACGCAGGGAGAGGTCGGCGGCGGTCGCCACCGCGCCGAGCGCGTCGAAGGTCGGACCGGTGCGGGCGGCGAACTGCTCGCGCGAGCGCTCCGCCCCTGGCAGGCGCGGCGCCAGCACCGAGAGCGCCGACTCCGGCACGTCGAGAACCTCGGGACCGAGCGTGGCGAGCAGCGCGTCGAGCGCCCGGCGCTGACGCTCCGGAGCCACCGGCCGCGGCGTCGGCTGACCGTCGCCGGCGAGCGCGTGGCGGTAGTCGACTCCGCCCAGGACCTTGGCGGCCGCGGCGAGCTGGAAGCGATGGTGAAGGTAGACCGAGGCGAAGACCTCCTCGAGGTGCGAGGTCGGCTGACCCGAGGCGAGGTTGCGTTCGCCGAAGCGCGCCAGCGCCAGCCGGCGGATGCGCATCGTCCGCTCGAGCGCCGTGACCGGATCGGCGCCGTTGTCCCAGAGGCTGGCCAGCGGGTGCGCGGACTCGTCGCCGCGCGCGTCGGAATCGGTGAGCATGACCAGGCCGCGGTCGAGCGTCTCGCGAACGATGCGGTCGAGCTCGGCGGCCTCGTCGGCTCCGGGCGGGAACTCCGCGTAGGCCCAGCGGATCGCCGCCCGGTCCCAGTCCCCTGCCCCGACCGCGTAGGCCCTGCCGAAGTCGAGCTGACCGTCGTCGTTGACGGTCACGAGCGGCGCCGGGTAGTCCATCACCGAGGCGCGGCCGGCCGTGGATGCGGCGAAGTTGTGCGCCAGGCCGAGCGTGTGGCCGACCTCGTGCGCCGACAGTTGCCGGATGCGCGCGAGCGCGAGCTGGATCGGATCGTCGGCCGCGCCGGTGCCGGTCCGCCTCACGCCCGCGAGCCCCTCGAACAACAGGCGATCCTGCCGGATGCGAAGCGACCCGAGCGAGACGTGCCCCTTGACGATCTCGCCGGTGCGCGGGTCGATCACGGCACCGCCGTAGGACCACCCCCGGGTCGCGCGGTGGACCCACTGGATGACGTTGAACCGGGCATCGAGCGGGTCCGCCCCCTCGGGCATCGTCTCGACGCGGAACGCGTCTTCGAAACCGGCCCGCTCGAATGCCTCGGCCCACCATCGCGCGCCCTCGACGAGCGCCGTGCGTACCGGCTCCGGGGCGCCACGGTCGACGTGGTAGACGATCGGCTCGCGCACCGCCGAGCTCGCCGCCTGGGGATCGACCTTCTCGAGCCGATGGCGCGCGATCCAGCGCCGCTCGATCGGCCGATCGAGAGCCGCCGAGTAGTCGGCGAACTGGAGCGCGAACGAACCCATCCGCGGATCGTGCTCCCGCGGGCGGTAACCGTCCTCCGGCAACTTCAGCAGCGACTGGCGCAGAACGAACGTCAGCGAGCCCGGCTCCGGAGCGACGGCCGAGACTTCCGGGCCGGGCTCGCTGCCCGAGAAGGTCTGGATCGCCTCCAGCTCGACGTTGTCGGGGAAAGCGCGGCAGGCGTCGAGATCGACGGCGCTACGCTCGCGGTCGAGGGTGAAGACACCCTGGCCGGTCGACCTGAGCCGCTCGGAGATGCGGTGCGCGTCGCGGATCGCGAAGCCGGTCAGGTCGACGAGCGCGCGGCCGTCCGGGTCGGTGGCGAGGACCTCGGTCGCCCAGACCACCGACGTCGCGAACGACTGACGTACCGCCAGCGCTTCGTCGGGGTCGGCGGAGAGCGAGCGGAACTGGAGGTTGGGGACCTCGAAGAGGACGCGCGATCCCACCCGACGCAGCTCGAGGAGCCGGCTCGCCCCGAGCTGGCCGCGATCGAGGCCGACCGGGTTCGAGCCGAGGCCGGTCGCGATCGCCTCGACGTAGAGATACCTCCCGAGCAGTCCACCGGGGCCCGAGGCCGGCGGCAAGGTCGCCAGCAACCGTCCCTTGGCGCGGTCGAGGTGGAGGACGATCAGTCCCGGCCGCGGCTCGGTGCCGGCGATCTGCCGTTCGATCTCCGTGGGCGGCGGCGTCACCCCCTCCGTGGCCGGCTCGCGCACCGTTCCGGCGGTGCGACAGCCGAGCACTGCGATCCCGACGGCGGCGACCAGCGCCCCCGCGCGCCTCATCGCGCGCCCTCGAAGGTCCACTCGCGCGAGGCGACCTCGACGATCGAGCCGTCGGTCAGGATGAACCGACCCGAGGTGCGCACCGCGGGCGGCCGCGAACCGGTGCGAAGCAGCTGGATCGGACCGCTCATCATCCGCTGCCGGCCGTCGACGATCGGCGCCCAGAACCGGACGGTGTCCGCTTCGCGCAGCGCGCGCATCGTCGCCCGCTCCCCCTCGTGGTAGAGCTCGAATCGGGCGAACTGTCCGTGATGGACGTCGGCGATGCGCGCGCCTTCGACCGTGAGCTCGACCCAGTTGGCGTCGAAGAAGGCCAGGTCGGTCGGCTCGTCGCTGTGGTTGACCAGAGTCACGCGCAGGCGCCAGTCCCGCTTGGCGTCGGCGTCGCGCTCGACCGCCAGCTCGAGCGCCGGCAGCGAGGGATTCGGCGCCAGCGCGTCCGCGAGGTTCGCGGCGGTCAGCGCCAGGCGCTCGCCGGGCTCGGGCAGGCGCCAGAACAGCGGCCCCAGCAGGCGCTCCGCGCCCCAGGCGCCGCACCGCCGCAGGAACTCCTCGACGTTGCTCGTCGCGGCCCGCACCACCCGCACCGAGTCGCTCGGGGCCAGCTTCCAGCCGGCGACCTCGACCGGCGCCTTCGCGCGGAACTCGTAGACCTGGCGATCGATCCCTTCGAGCGAGAAGCCGCGCTTGAGCTCGAGGCGGTTTTCGCGCACCAGCGCGGAGAGGTCCAGGCTCGCGGACGTCGCGTGGACGGCGCCATTGCGCGCGCGCCAGCTGGCGGTGCCGACCGTGACGGCGGCCAGGTAGTAGGGCCGGTCGAGCCGCTCGAGCTCGCGCACGGCTGCCTCGACGCTCTGCAGGTCCCAGGCGCGGGCGTCCTCGTCCTCGCCCGGACGCTGGCCGTAGAGGAAGGCGACCACGAAGTCGAGCGGCTCCGCCAGCCGCTTCGCCGCCTCCGGATCGACGAGCTGGCCGGGGCCGAAGCTGGCCGACAGGTCGAGGCGGCCGTCGAGCTCCTCGCGGAGCGCCGCCAGCGTCCGCGCGTAGTCGCCCGGCGCGCCTTCGACTTCGAGGTCGAAGTGGACGCCGATCGGGGCGCGCCCGGCGCCTTCCGCGGTGATGATCAGTCCCTGGATCGCCCGCGCCAGCTCGGCTGCGGCACCCTCCGCGTCGACACCGCCGGCGGCCCAGGAGCCCGAGACGACCAGCGTCGACCGCTCGCGTCGCGCCAGCCGCGGCGCCGCGAGGCTCTCGACCACCGGACGCCCGGCGCTCCACCCGAGCCGGGCGACCTCGACGAAGTAGTCCGCCACGCCCTGCCCGGAGAGGCGCTCGAGCGCCTGCGCCGAAGGGGCCTCCGACGCCGCGCCGACCCAGACGGCGGCGCCGGGCGCGCGGGCGTCGCGACGACTCGCGAGGCAGGCGAGCGCGGTTCCGGCGCAGAGCAGGGCGCCCGCGAAGCGGAGCGCGGCGGCGAGTCGATGGGAGCTCATGCGAGGGGGATTGTAACTCGGGCCAATCCAACACAAACCAACACGCCGCAAGCCTCAACCGCTAGTAATTCGAGCACTTCCCGCAAGCCTCAACACTCCCCCACTAAGGCCGAATCTCGCCGGTATTGGCGCGAGCTGTGCCGAGAGTGTGCCGCGGAATCTGCGGAAAATTGCCAACTCTTGACGCGGACGATATGCGGACGAATGCCCCCCGACAGTCCGCAGTGCGTCCGCATTCGTGCGGGTGAGCGTTGGCGGGTGCGGTCGAGTGCAGTTCCCGGCCTCGCCGGGTCAATCCTCGTCGTCGGTCTCGTCGTCGAGGTCGTCGAGGTCGGTCTCTTCCGCCCGTGCTTCGTCCATTCGGGCGCGGACGGAGCGCCAGTCGATATCCAGTTCCAGGCGTAGCGGGGCGGGAGGCCCCGGCCACGCGGCCATCGCCCGCTCGAAGGCCGGCGGACCCTGCTCGGAGAGAGCGAGCATGAAGGCGGCTCGGTCCCGGACCCATTCCTTAGCATCGCGATAGAGCGCCAGCCGCCGGGGCGTCCGCATCGCGGGGTCAAGCTCCATCTCCAGGTCCCAGAGATCGAAGCGGGCGCTAACCATCCCCGCTAAGCCGCCTTCGGGCGCGCCGTCGTAGGGCAGCTCGGCCGCCGGGTTGAAGTCCTGCACCCGCTGGAGCGCCCGATCGGTTTCGCGGAGGAACTCAGCTTGCCATTGTCCGATTTCCTCGGGCGAACGAATCGGAAGAGTGATCTCGTCCGGGCTGGTGAGCTGTGCCCGGATTGCGGCGTCGATCTCAGGCGGCAGGTCGGCGGGTGCCTCGGGCGAACTACCGAGCAGCTTCCGAAGAATGCTCATCCGTCCTCCGAGGTTGGATCCGTCGAGAGCCTATCGTCCGGCGCCCACGCGCCCGAGGTCGAGCACCACCGGCACCAGGTCACGAGTTCGGCGCGGGTCGGCTCGCGGTACAGGTCGCGCCGTAGCTGCTCGCGCACGGCCCCGACGCGGGCCGAAGGGAAGGCGGCCAGGGGGTCGGCAGGCTCCGAGGTCAAGGCGGGGCCGCTGCGGGCTCCTCCGCGGTCTGTGAGCACGCTATCTTCGCCGGCGCGGCGGGCGGTCCGGAGCAAGAGGCCCGAATGGCCAGATTCGCTCGCAGCCCCGCGTAGGGCACTGGAGTGGTGCCGGAGCTCCCCTGAGCACGTGGATGTCTCTACCGCATCGGTCGCAATGGAAGGACTCCGCGACCGGCAGAACGCGCGGCGAATCGGGAAGCGCACAGGAGAGGGGGCCGGGAAGCATCGTGCTCCAAGCGTACCCGAGGAGCGCCGTGTGCGCCCGCTCGGGATCAACGGCGCGACCGGACGGGTGCCTCGACGGGGACGTGCCGCCCGAAACCGTAGGGACGCTGGCAGCCGGGCGTCGCGCAGCGCTTAGGGTCCGGTTCGTTGGGTCCGACCGTGGTGTAGGCGCCGCATTCGCGGCAGTAGTAGTTCCGGGCGCCGTGGACGTACCCACGGCCGGCGGGCAGGCCGCCGTCCAGGGTTCCGATCGACATAGCCGAGAGCCTACTGTCCTGACGATGCGGTATTCACTTGGGTTCCCAGGGCGCCAGCTTGTGGTCAGCGCTGGGCGGGAGGTCGATCTCTGGCGGCAGCTTGTCGCGAATATCTCCGAGCCACTCCATAGACAGCAACCAGAGCACGCGATCGACGAGAGCCTGAAACGACGGAACGTCCAGGTCGTCTAGTGATCTCGGCCAGGTGTCTAGGCCAATATCGAGCGACTTTTCGAGCCCGTACGTGATCCAGTGATCGAGAGCCGCCGAGTGTGCGGGTCGCCGTGTGCAATCAGCCGGTCCCTTGTTGCGATGATCCTGTGGTGAGTGTCCAGAAGTTCAATCTTGTCGAGCCGCCGCTCAAATTCATCCTTCGGCAGGCGTCGCGCCGCAAACTCGCCCTTCTCACTTCTTGTGAACGGTCGGCAGTAGGCGACCACTGCCGCGCTGTATAGGCCCCACAGTCGCGTGAGCCGAACCATTCTCCCCCGGAGGTCTTGTCGAACTTCTGGAATCTCGCTCTCTGCGAAGCAGAGCATTAGGCGCGCCTCGTAGACGTCCTGCATCGAGTAGACGACTCGGCGCAGCAACGCCGCATCGGTGGGTGCCTTCATGTCATACCCCTCGACCACTAAAATTGGCAATCGAAGTCGCCCCGGGTGCTGCCTGCCTCGTCATGGTCGAGCTACGCCGCGAGAATGTCTCGCAGGCTCGCCGCGGAGTAATCGACCGCCGAAAACGCCAATTCTGCCGGGCTGCGATCGAGCTTGCAGCAGCACCGCGCCGCTGGAAGTCAATCCAGGGGGACGATCGCGACCCGCTCGCTACTTTCGATCGAAGCGACTCAGGATTGCTGCGGTCCCAAACTCTGGCGCCGCGTCATCCTTAACGAGGCCAGTTGAACCCGGCCGAAAGATAGCGCCAAGAGCCAGTGCAATGTGGGCGTCCTCAAGCTTGTTCTCGTGACGCAGCGCTAGGAACGTCTGAAGCATGGTGAATCTTTCTCTAGCGTCGGCGGACCGGTGGTAGTTGCTTAGAAAGATCCTCGCCGTCATTCGCATAGCCCAGAACACTAGTGTGCTCGTGGCGATGACAAGCGCGATGACTAGTCCAAGGTCAAGGCGTTCCTTGTTGGACACCAGGAAGGCTAGGACCCCTTCGGAATTCACGTATGCGAACCAAACGAGCAGCGCTACTTCCGCAGCAAACGCGATTCCCCAGATCCTCGACCAAATGCCGGCAGACTTCGCGACTGATTTCCAGTAGGTTATTGGCGCTTGAAGTGACAGCTCGCGAACAAAGAAACCGCGTTGCTTCTCGAACTCCTTCCGCGATTCGCTCATAAGGTCCGAGAACTCCGAACGAAAACGCGCGAGTTCAGCACTGAACATGGATTCGCGCTCAGCTACCGAGGAGTCGAAACTCGAAGATGCAGTTTCAGACTTGCTCGTGAACTTCTCCAGTGCATCCGTTAGGAGCCCACGAATCCTCTCTGCTTCAATTACGAGTTTCTGAATGTCGACCCGGACTACGTCGGGCGAGAGGCGAAACGCTGTCAACAGCGCCTCAGCAGCCCAAAACTGAGGGTATATCGTTGAATTGTTTTCATGTGGTGCCGACTTGTCCCGCTCTAGCGCAAGGGCCAATACGGCGCTCGCGAATTTCGGGTTCCTTGAGGCCAACTCGACCAGAAAAGTCGGCGCTCGCGACTCGGATAGGAGGCCTTGGTAGCTAGCCTGGATCTTCTCAAGGAGTCGCCTAGCGTCCGGTTCGTCAGATCTGTCGCAGTGCGCCGAGAGGTTAGTTAGGTCTTCTCTGAAGCTGTGGACAAGCGCACCAAGCTTCGATTGGTACTGGATCAAGCTGCCGGTCATCCACTTGGCCAGGCGCCGCTCGCTGTCCGCCCAGTCCTTAACTTCGTTCAGATTCGAGAATCGCTTCTCCCGGCCCGTGTCGAAAGTGACAGAAAGACTCTCGCTGCTCATTCGCGGAGAATACTCCCGATGCCGCCGCCCGGCGCTTCCCGGGCCCGTGAAGGGCCCGTGTAGCCCGCTGGCGGGAACATGACTGCCAGTATTCTTGTGTCCGATTCGGCAACTTCGTTCGTCTAGTAGGTTGACCCAAGGCGCCGAGTGTGCCGGCCGCACCGGAATTCGCCGAGGGTCGCCGCTGTGCCGGCGGGGGGCTCTTATCCTCCGCTCACTCGACCCGGCCGCCCCGGGCCCTCTAGAGGGCTTGCCTTACTTGCCGCCGGGCAACGGACGCCGCCACAGGTTCACTCATGGCATGGCAAGGCGAGGCACCGCAGCGCAACTTGGCCGGGAGGCACTGGAGGTCCCGAAAATCTCCAGTGCCTCATCCTCCCTTGTCGTCGCTTCGTGTCCGGATTCGCCTCCTCGTTCGTCATACAGATTGGGCGGGTGAGCGCCGAGACGATACGTGCCCCCCAGGTTCGACCGGCTTCGGCGCTCACCTGCACCAGTCAAAGCGGAGGGATTCGCCATGCCAACGTGGAAGGGCCGCGACTTCGAGGACCGCTTCACTGGTCACGATTGGGTCGCGGTCGAAATCCAACTCGAAGACGGTCACGAAGTTCGCGTGCTCTGGGATCGCCGCGAGGTCGTTGCATTCCTCGAAGTCGTGCAACCGAATGCCAAGCGCCACGGTTTTTCGGGTTACGTTGAGTGCAGCTCCGCTATCCGCAAGGTCGAGCGTTTCGACTTGGGAATCAAGGACCAGGTTGCACTCGACACCGATCGGCGGGTTCGCCTGATTCTCTTTAAGGCGAATAGCGGAAAGCCGCCGTGCGAAGTCTTGAACGACCTCTGCGCAGGCAGGGGCCCGATAGACATTCGATACCGCGAGAAGCTCGGAGAACTTATCGACCTAACGGTGCCGGCTGACTCCTTCGTAGCCGCCAAGAATGCGACTGCCGCGATGAACTACTAGAGGAGCTTGCGACGGTCACTAGCGACTAACCGCTCAGTCCTCCCGCTCGGCATCTGAATCACCAAGGCTTACCAGTCGGTGCCTCTGGCTCATCTCCTCGATCCGTCCGTGCTGGTCGGCAAAGTGCCTGCCTGAGGTGCCGAAGGTCTTCGCGTAAAGCGCAAGAAACGTCTTCGCGAACTCGTCGAAACGTCGACGCTCGCGGGCACCCCCAGACATTGCTAGATTGTCTAGCCGCTCAAGTTCAGCTCCAGCCCGGTTCAATAGTTCCCTTCCCGTTAGAGCGGTCAGACCTTCGCCGAACTCCCGTTCCCACCGGGCACGTAGTGCCTCGTCCTCATGAGAAGCTCGAAGGTCCCGAAGTTCAGATCGAAGTGCCGACAACTCGGCACTATGGCTCTCCGCGTTGCTAATGATCCGACTTGCAAGCACGAAGTAGCCAGCAAATAGCAGGACCCCACCAGCCGCGAAGAAGACTGGTGGCCATGCCTCGATTCCAAGCACGGATGTGACGAGCGCCACCACGGTCGTTGCCGTAGAGACCACAACAACAATCACACCAGGACCGCGAAGTCCTTCGCGCGCGACCAGACGCCATCTACTCGGCATTCTGCCGGCACTCTAACCAATCCCGCCGAAACTGGCACCAACCGGGCCCCAGGCCGGCACCCCGCGCGACGGGCCGGACGCCGCGCCGCCAGCGCGCGCCAGCCGCGCCGGCCCGGGGGAATTTGATTGAGTTTCAAGCCGCCTCCGGACCCTCCGACTCCGGCGGGTCCAAACTGTAGGCGCCGCTCGCGACCATCTCGCGCGCGTCGACCGGGAAGCGGACGAGCCTCTCCCCGGTCGCCACGTCGTAGACCGCGCTCTCGACGTAGCGCGCGGGGTCGGAGGGGTCGAGCTTGACCATGCCGTGCCCGAAGCTGTTGACGGGCGGAACGCGGCGGGAATGCGTCACAGTGTGTGCCATGTCCGAACTCCTCAGGAAGCGACGGCGGGCGCCGTCTGGTTGCCGAGGCCGCCGCGACGAAAAGCCGCTTCGAGCCGCTTGTGTGCCACGTTGCCGCCGCGCAGCGCCTCGGCGTCGATCAGGATCAAGTCAACTTCCGCGATGAGACTCTCCAGTCTCTTTGCGGTCGAGGTCTCGGCCGGCGGGCGCGGGCACGAGCGGACGATCGACCGCACCACGTCCTGCACGTCGCCGCCGTCCTGTTCGGCTCGCCGCTGTGCGAGCAGCGCCAGGTCGATGCGCGCGACGGAGGGCTGCGAGACGTACCGCGCCAGCTCCACCAGCTCCGAGCCGGTCGCGGACGCGAATAGACGATCGAACGCCATGAACTCCGCCGGATTCTTCGTGATCGCCGCGAAGGTCGCGCGCGCTTCGATCGCGCCCGAGGCGTAGTGCTCGGTCTGATCCGCGAGTGCGTTGCGGATCTCGCGGAGCCTGCCGACCGGACCGGCGAGCCGTTCGTCCAGCTCCTTCTGGATCGCGTTCTTCTTTTCGCGCTGCACTCGCTCGTTGAAATCGAGCAGCGACCGATCGCCGAGCCGGTTCTGGTACTCGTGCAACAGACTGCGCACGGTCGTTTCGATGCCGCGCGCTTCGTTGGCGAGGCCTTCGATTTCGTTCGGACCCGCGAAGCGCGGAAGCGGCCGAGCGGGCGCGAGGCCTTCGGCGATTCGGTTGGTGAGGCTGTGATCGGTTGCCATTGTGTAGCTCCTTGTCTTCCTGCGGTTGAACTAGATCCCAATGAGTGAGGCGGATTCAGCGGTTGAGAATTGCGCCGGCTGCCATAGGACGCCGTACCGGAGCGCGTCGGCCGCGTGATCTGCGGCGCGCGAGTCCACGTCCTCGGGGCGGCGAGGATCGCGAGGCAGGGACGGAATCGTCTGCCACGCGTAGACACAGCGCCGCGAGAGGTACAGGCCCGGAACGTCCGGAGCGCCCGCCTGCGAGAACATCGTTCGCATTAGCGACCAACCCGTGACGCGATCGGCCTTCCTCGCCGGAGTGAAGTCGACGCCCGCGCGCTTGAACTCGTCCGCGATGCTGCCGGCAGAGGATCCGGTTTTCGCGAAGATCGCGTCATCCGCACAGCCGTGCGGCCGCATCCGCCAGGCCTTCGCAAGATCGACGATCTGCTCGGCGAGAGTCGGGACCGTGTAACCCATGCCGCGCGTCAAACTGTTCGGCTCGTTCGTCGCGAGTTCGTCGAGCGCCAGGACGGAGCCGCGCGAGTAGAAGCGCCCGTCCGGGCCGGCTCGCCCGTCGCTGCGCCAGAGAACGAACGTCACGCTAGGCGCCGCGACTCCGAAATCGTGCGCGAGGAAAAGCTCCGGCCGCCAGCGATCGCCTCGATACCGGCCCGACTCCACCGCCCATGCGTGGAACTCGTCCGGCGTCCACGGGCCGAAGGCGGCGCGCGACTCGTCGAGAGCGAGGCCGAAGAATGCGCCGCGCTGAATCGTCCACGAGCCGGAGAGCCACGCGCGCCCGAGTTCGGGATCGCCTGCCGTCGCGGCTTCGAGCTGCCGGCGGTAGGCCTCGCGGTCGAGGTGCTCGTTATCGTCGAAGGTCGAGGGACACAGCACGAACTCCGCGCCCGTCGCTTTGTCGACAAACGGCACCCACGGCTCGCGGCCGAGCACAAAGCGTTTCGCGAGGCCTGCGTGCCCGGGGCCGCCAGGATTGCCGGCGAGGACGAAGCGGCAGCGGACCCCCTCGGGCGCTCGAAGGTTTGCGCGGAGCCGATCGACCAGCGCGAAGTCCGCCCATTCGCCCGCTTCGTCAGGAATGACGAGCGAGTAGTTTCTGCCTTGGTAGCGAGTGAGGTCCGCGGCGGTTTCGAGAATGCCAAGTTCGATGGTGCCACCGTTCGGCACTCGCCAAACGTGACTTTGCGAGTTGTAGACCGCACCCTCGAAGGCTCGCGGCACCAGCTCGCGGAGCGTGGTTTCTACGTCGAGCAGGCCCGGGAAGCTCTGCCGGACGAACAGGACGCGCGCCCTCGCCCCGTGCTGTGCAACGTGGCGGATCGCGAGCGCGACCATTCCGTAGGACTTACCACCGCCGCGTCCGCCGAGCAGTGCGAGGTCGTAGCACTCCGGCACGAGTAGCACGGATTCCTGATACCCGGTCAGCCGTAGCCACGGCTCGACGATCGGCTCGGCAGTCTTCATGCGGCACCCTCTGCGGGAAGCTCGGCACGCGGCGTTACGTCAATCGTGGCAGGCGTCGCCTTGCCGCCCACAATCGCGCGCAGCTTGTGCCATTGCGCGGCATCCAAGGGCGGCGGGAGACTTACCGTCACGTTGACGCGGGCGCCTGTGTCGGCGCTCTTGTCGTCGTAGCCGTGGCGGCAGCGAAGCAGGAAGAGCGCGGCCGGCACGTTTCCACCGTCTACGGCCTCGGCGTAGAGCGCGTCCACGAGCGCTTTGTGCTCGCGCGCCCTGCCGCGCGCCAGCGCGTCACGGAGGCCGCGATCGGTAGCGCGCAGGCGGCCCCAAGCGTGCGGCGTCAACCGAAGCTCGTGAGCGATGAGCGGCTCCGGGTTTCGCTGCCCGGCGAGGAACTCCGCGCGGTCGAGTTCGTGCGGCAGAAGCGAGCACCGCGCGTCCGCTGCCGAGCACTCCGGCGAGCAGGTCCCTTCGCGCGGCGGGGAGTCGTCGAGAAGGGCGCCGCACCAGCTACAGGTCGCGGTGGTGGTCGCGTTCATTCGTCGGCCCCTGTGGCGCGTCGGATTACCCAGCGGCGCTCCCGGTCGTGACCTTCGCGGCGGATCGTCGCGACATAGCCAACCGCGCGCAGGCCCGGCACGAGGCGCCGCAGACGATCGCCGAGCGCTCGCGGATTCTTCGGAAGATCCGAACTCCGGCGGAGAGACTCGCGAGTCTCCAGGCGCGACAGCAACTCCCCCGCCGTCGTCTCCAGGCGCCCTCCGTCGATCGCGACCAGTTCGAGCACGGCCTGTGCGAGCGCGTCGCCCTCGACGCCGCTGATAGCGACGGTTTCGCGGTTGCCGGCGTAGGTGGCCATAAAGTCCCCCGCCGCCCACGGCATCGCCGACTCCGCCGCCAGCACCCAACGCGCGAAACTCGCCATGCGCGGCAGGCCGTTGCGCGAGGTCGTCCCGAGGTTCCGCAACGCGACCGATGCGGCAGTCAGCAGGGCGCCGAGCAGCCGGGGTCGAGCAGTTGCGAACGCGGCCTCGAGTTCGTCATCCGGCACGAAGCGCCGGCGCGGCTCCAACTGAATGACGAGCGCCCGGTCGGCAAGGTCGGCACGCGCCAGCGCGAGCTCGCCGATGGTCGTAGCGATCACGGGGCGCGCCGCTTCGAGCACCGTCTCCGCGTCGTCGCTGTAGAGCTTGCGTGTAGCGAAACCGTCGCCACCGGCCAGTCGGCAGAGCGCGTCGGAGATCGGGCCGGAGATTCCCGACAGATTGTCGAGGCCGATGAGGTACGAGTGCTGCGCCGAGACGGCAAGCTCGCGCTCGTCTCGCGGCAGTGCTCGCAGCGGCGCCGCTGTGTCGTCGATCAGACGTTTGAGTGCGCGGGCCGCCGTCGTCTTTCCGGACCCTTGAGGGCCGAGGAATACGAGCATCGGGAACGGTCCCGCCGGCGCCAGCGTGCCGAGCAGCCAGGAGAGCGCCAGAATCTTCGCCTCGCCTTCGAGGCCGAACAGGTCCGACAGCTCGTCCAGGTTGCCGCCGTCAACAGGATCGGGAAGCGGCCGGAGACTTCCGGGCCGGCGGAACAGGACGGGCGATCGGTCGCGGACCCGCCACCCTTCCGAGTCGATCTCGACGACGCGGCGCGCTTCGTCCGCGAGGTCGAGCACGAGACGGCGGCCGGCATCGGTCGAGCCGACTCGCAGGTAGACGTGTTCGGGCCGAGCCTCGCGCGACAACGCCGCGAACACGGCCTCGCGGATCGCGCTGTCTCCCGGCAGATCGCCGCGTGCCGCCGAGGCGGACGCGAAGTAGCCGCGCAGTCCGTCCGCGTCCAAGGTCTCCCAGTGGCGCCCCGTATTGACGACGGCATAGCGCTTGCCGGCCGGGTCGCGGATGATCTGGCCCTGTTTGGAGTCGAAAAGGTTGAGCAGCCGTTTCGCGGCCTTGTCGCCAGGATTCGAGGCCCGGCGCGGCGTGGGTGTCGGCGCCGGCGGCTCCGAAGTGAACGGCGCCGGCTCGGAGTCCGCCGGCATCGTCGCGAAGGTCGGCTCCCCCCATCGGCCCCGGATCCTGTCGACGTGGAAGGCCTCGCCGTTCTCGCTGGTGAAGTAGACGCGCTCCCCACCCTCTCCGTCGATCGGTTCGGCTCGCTCCGGCACTCCGTAGGCCGGGTGGCAGAGCATGAGCAGGGGCGTCGTCAAGCGGCCCTCCGGGTCGGCGCTGGGGCTTCGAGAGCACGGCCGAGGCGGGCGATCGCGAGCGCTTCCGTGGCGGTGATCGGGTTCCGCTCGAAGGCCGCGAGCGCTTCGAGCATTCGCGCTGCGGTCGGTTCGTCGAAGCCGCCTTTGAAGAGACGACGCGCCGTCGCGGTCATGCGGGCGCGGTGTGCCGGCGATCCTGTTAGGCCCATTTCACCCCACGACGCAATGGCGGTTGCGGCTTCGTCCGCGATCCGGTCGAGCAGTTCCGCATGGGTGCCGTAGAACTCGCACCACGCGCAACAGAAATAGTCGAGGCGTTCGGAGCGGCGCGCGAGGTGCGGCTCCGAACCGAGCGGGCAGCGCTCTTCCGTGAACGCGGTCTCGACGCTGCCCGGGGTGATCGTCACGGGCGGGCCTCCACTGCCGAGACGGTGACGCGCGAGAGGTCCGCGTTCCCTTCGATTGGCACGCGCCGCTCGCGGGCAAGCTCTCCGAGTGCGTCGAGGAACGCTTCCTCGTCGGCGCCGACGCGGGCGCGGAGGCGGTCCGAATCGAGCGGGCCGCATCGGAGCGCATGGAGGATCGCGGCGGCGGTGTTCATGGTCAGGCGGCCGGGCGCTCGCGCTTCGTTTCGAGCCAGGCGAAGAAGCGGTCTTCGTCGACGTAGAGACGGCGGCCGATCCGGATCACGGCCGAGTCGAGGCCGTTCTGCTCACGGCAGAAGAGCCACCAGCGAAACGCGGCAGGCGTGGTGCCGGGCACCAGCTCGTGGCCGGAGGTCGCTGGGCGCAGGCGCGGGCTGCGGATCGGTACGACGGCTGCGGCGGGGTTGGTCATCGTACGTTCCTCCGTTGGTCTATGTCGAGACGCGACACTCACGGCTCGACGTTGTGATCGTAGGGGCGCGCTGTCGCGCTGTGAATGAATCCGGGCGCGTTGGTTGAAGATCGCCGCACAGACGCGCACAGATCCGCATAGGCCCGCACAGACGAGCGCAGGGATGCGCCGACGTGCGGACCGCCGGGGGTGCCGTGAAGGCGTGTTGGCTGGGAGGGAGTGCGGCCGTCGCTTCTCACGACCGCCACGGTACGGTGCTGTTAGCTACTGAACAGGAGTTGCCGGCTTCCCTTTCAGTCGCTGGGGCGAAGCTATCGGCGGCTGCGCTTCGTGCCCTTTGGGGAAGGGACGGCCTCGCGCGCGGTGCGGAGGTAGTTGTAGATCGTGCGCTCCGTAACGCCGCGCTGCCTCGCGACCGCAGCAACCGCAGCCTCGGTACTCAGGCCGCCGTGTATCAGGTCTGCGGGTCCAAATAGATCGGGAGGGATGTTGCAGAAGGCGACCACCGGCCGGAGAGAGCCCGTCCGATCCAGGTAGACCGCCTCTAAGTGCTGCACTTGGCCCGCGATCTCAAGCGCGGTTGCTCGGTTCCTGCGGTGTCGCTTCGTCGCCTTCGGCCGCGCCCGATTGATTGCACCGCCGAGAGCGGCCGAGACTGCCTCGACCATCGCGTGGTCGAGGTTCCCGAGCTTCGGCACGCGCTCCCGCACCAGGAAGCGCGCGAGGCTCAGAAGCTCCACCAGCGCGTCGGACTCCCCCGCCGCTGCGCGCGCGCCGAGTCGTTTCCAGCCGGCCAGCGCTCGCTGTTCGCGGTCGAGACTCTTTCGGCGGAACTCCCGCCAGGGCTCGACCACGGAAGCGCTCACGTCGAGACGTTCGCGAGCCTCGCGTGCGGCGTCGTCGGTTCCGAGCGCGAGGTCGAGCAGGCGCCGGCCCTCCGCGCTTCGTCGAATCTCTCCGAGCGTTAGGAGGTCGAGCGCCCGGGAGGCTGAATCACTCACGCGCCCGGCTCCGGCTTTGCCGTCGTCTCCGAGAGGTACTTATCGGCCATGCGCCCGACGACATCGGCAACGTGACCTTGCGAAAGGTGGCTGTAACGCTTGACCATCGCGAGCGTTCGGTGTCCGAGCACGGCCGCGAGTTCAACGCTTGACGCGCCCTCCATCGCTAGGTAACTTGCGCACGAGTGCCGGAGATCGTGGAATTTGAAGTCCTCGATGCGGGCCGCCGCGAGAGCCTCGCGCCATGCGTACTCATTGAAGCTCCGGCGCCCTCGACGGTCCGCGAAGATCCACGGCACCCCGACGACGCGGCGCTGTTTCAGTTCGGCGATAGCGGCCAGAGCGGGCGGTGTCAGCACGAGGCCTCGGCGGTCGGCATTCTTCGTCCGGTGCAGGGTCGCCACGCCGCGCGCGGTGTCCACGTCCTCCCAACGAAGGGAGAGCAGCTCTCCCCGCCTCGCCCCGGTCGCGAGCGCGAGCACCACCAGGGGGTGCAGACGGGCGTCGCTCGACTCGCGGCACGCGGCGAGCAGGCGGGCGCGTTCGTCGTCGTCGAGGAAGCGCACCCGGCCCTGCGGCTCGGCCGGCTTCGTGACGCGGCGTACCGGGTTCGTCTGGATCCATTCAAGCTCGCGCTCCGCGTAGGCGAAGGCCTGCCGTAGCGCGGCGAGGTAGCGATTGACGGTGCCGGCCGAGGCAGGCTTTCCCGAGGGGGTGTCGCCGTTGGCGAGCGCGTCGCGCAGCTTGCCGATGCGGGCCGGCGTGATCGCGGCGAGGAAGTGCGGGCCGAGCCGCTCCACCCACCACCGTAGCTGGTGCGCTTGCTTGGGGTCGTGGCGCCGGTTCGCCTTCCTGTTCGCCGTGTAGGCCTCGACCAGCTCGGCGAACGTGTGCTTGCGGGCCTCGACCTGCGGCAGGTACGTGCCGGCCCGTAGCTCGGCCTGTACGCGCTCCCCCCAGGCCTTCGCATCGGTCAGCCGGTCGAAGGTCTCAGACTGCGGCGGGTAGCCGCGCAGCCGCACCTGCACCCTGTACTTGACCGCCCCGTCGCTCGTCTCGCGCCTCTGAATCGTCGCCATGATCTCGCTCCCCGGGCCGCCTCAACTGGCCACGAATCTAGGCTAACAGAGACTCGCCGGATCTTCAATCCCCCTCTGTAGCTCACTAAGTCTAACTATCCCAGACTATTCATGGATCGCCAAGGCTCGGCCGGCACACTGGCGGCACACTTCGAGGCCGGCGAGACGGTCCCGACCAGGGCGCCAGGGGTCCGGCCGAGGGTGGGAAGTTTGGTAAAGCAGTCGACCGCGAGGAAGCCACTGCGGGCGGGGCTCGCGGACTGTTCGGCCCGAATCGTCCGCAATTCGTCCGCGCCGCAAACCCTTATAGGACGGGCCTCGCGGACCGTGCGGACCGTGCGGACTGTCCTTTTCCTATTCAGAAGAAGAAGAAGAAGGAAGGGAGAGAGAGTAGAAGGGTGAAAAGTTCGTCCGCACAGTCCGCACAGTCCGCAGCCTGCCGAACTCCCCTGTGGAAAACTCGAGCCGTTGTGCCTCGCCTGTGCCGCAGCCTGTCAGCACGCGCCGTAAAGCACTCTACATAAAGCGTTTATAGTTTAACTCAAAGGGATTGTAACGACGACCTCGAATCCACCGGAAGGGCGGTTGCGGGCGACCAGCGAGCCACCGTGCTCTTCGGCGATGCGCGCCGCGATCGGCAGCCCGAGACCGGTGCCGGTGGCGTGGGTCGAGAAGTAGGGCTCGAAGATCCGTCCCAGCTGTCCGGGAGGCACGCCCGGCCCCTGGTCGGAGACCGTGATCTCGGCGGCGGCGTCGCGCCGTTCGACCACGATCTCGACGCGTCCCCGCTCCGCCGAGGCGCGGATCGCGTTCTCGAGCAGATTGCGCACCGCTCGCGGCAGCAGCTTCGGATCGAAGCTCGCGATCAGGTGTTCGCAGCCGGCGTGGAAGCGGACTTCGACGCCCGGCGGCGGTGCCGCCCGGTAAGCCTCCGCGACGGCGGCGACCGCGGCGACGAGATCGCCCTCCTGGCGCTCGATGCGCGGGATCTGCGCGTAGGCCGAGAAGTCCGTCGCGATCGAGCGCAGCTCCTCGACCTGGCGCAGGATGTTGTCCGTGCAGCGATCGAACACCCCCTCGAAATGCTCGCGGTCGCGCTGCCACACTTCGCGCAGGTGCTCGGCCGAGAGCCGGATCGGGGTGAGCGGATTCTTGATCTCGTGGGCGATCAACCTCGCCATCTCCGCCCAGGCCTCCAGGCGGCGGGCGCGGACGACGTCGGTGACGTCCTCGACGACGATCAGCGCCGAGGCCTCGCCGGCGTCTCCCAGCGGCACCCGGACCACCGTCCACTCGCGCCCCTCCCCGCCGGGATCCTGCAGTCTGACGCCGGTGCGTAAGGCGGCGCTGTCCCGCTCGCCGAGTCGCGCGGCGATCTCCGACAGGCCGGGGTGCCCGGCCAGCGACTCGGCCAGCGGCCGGCCCGGCTCGGCGCCGAGCAGGTCGCGCGCGACGCGGTTGGCGATCAGCACCCTTCCGGCCGCATCTACCGCGACCACCGCGGCGGTCACCGACTCGACGACACTCTCGACCAGCCGCTTCTCGGCCACCAGGCGTTCGCGCCCCTGCGCGATGCGCGCCGCCATCCGGTCGATCGCCTCGGCGAGCGCCTCGAGCTCGGCCTCCTCGGGTCGGAATCCGAGCGCCGCGGCGCCACCGGCGATCCGACGGGTACCGGCGACGATCTCCTCGATCGGACGGGTGAAGCGGCGGGCCAGGACACTGCCGGTCGTCGCCAGCGCGACCAGCAGGGCGATCGACACCAGCAGCACCCGACGCCGCAACCGGTCCGCCTCCGCCAGGGCCTCTTCCTGTTGGGCGAGAAGCGGCATCGACAGCACCAGATTCACCTCGCGCCCGGACTCGCCGGGGACCTCGAGCGGCGAGTAGAGCTCGAGGTACTCAACTTCGCCCGCCCGGCTGGTGCGCACGGCGATGGCGTCGCCGGCGAGCGCCAGCCGCTCCTGGACCTCGCCGGGCAGCCGCCGCGGCAGCAACCCCGCCGCGAACAGGTCACGCTTCGACGAGGCGTAGACCTCGCTGTCCCAGTAGAGGTGGACTTCGTGCTGGACGACCCGCGCCAGCAGCTCGAGCAGCGCGTCGTCGATCGCCGTGCCGACGCCGAATCCCGGGGCCAGGGTCAGGACGTACTCGCCGAGCACGCGCTGCGCCGAACGCAGCGCCGAGCGCGCGGCCAGCTCCTGCTCGCGTTCGACGCGCCGCTCCAGCGTGCTCGACAGCAGCAGGTAGAGCAGCGCCGTCGGTATCAGCAGCAGCAACGCGTAGACGATCAGGAGCCGCTTCGAATAGGAGCGCAGCGCGCGACGGACGAGATCGCGCACGGCACTGCGCGGCAGGGCCGCGGCGACCCCCGCGACGGCGAGCAGCGCGATCGGCAGCAGGCCGCCCGCCGCGACCGCGCCGGTCCGCTCGAGCGCCGTCGCGACATCGAGGCGAGGCACGAAGACGGCGGCGGCGCCGCTCGGACCGCGGCGGGCCACCGTCCGTGCCGGCCCCTCGGGGGTGTCCAGTCGCGCCGACCGGCCGTCCTCGGGCAGCTCCGCGAACGGCGGCGTCCCCTGTTCCCACGACGAGCCCTTGCCTTGGCCGTCCGGGCCCCAGGTCGCCCAGCGCGCCGCCGTCGGCAGGCCGTAAGGGTGTCGCTCGGCGCCGCCGGCGCGCAGCAGGCCGGCGGCCAGATCCCCCGCGTCCGCACCGCCGGCGCCGAAGCCGGCGCGCGGCACCAGCCACCAGCGGATCGTCCATTCGGAGCCGTCGGGCGCGGTCCTGCGCTTCTCGCCCTCGATTCGCGAATCGGCCCAGGTCACCCGCGAAAGGTCGACCCACCGTTCCGGCGCGAGATCCGGTCGTCCGCTGCCATCGAGAGGCAGCCCCCAGGAGAAGCTGGACTCCCTACCCTCGCCCTCGACGGTGAGCGCGGAGACCGCGTCGAATCGCGCCAGCGGCGAGTCGCGCCAGAGCGCGAAGGCGAGATCTCCGGACTCGGCCGGCGGTTGCGCGACCGGCAGCAGGGTCGACAGATCGATCGCCCCGAGCCCGGCGTCGACGGCGGAGACGAGAGCGGCGAGCGCGTCGTCGCCCGGAGGGAGCAGCGTCGCAGCGGAGCGCTCCGCCCGCTCGGTCGCCCGCCAGCGCTCTCCGGCGCTCCAGGCGGCGCCAGCCACCAGCGCCGAGAGCAGCAGCAAAGCCGCCAGCGACGACGGCGCGGCGAGCGCGGCGCGGCTCGCGGTGAGCGCCGTGGCCAGACCTGCGAGCGCGACCAGGCCGAGCGCCAGGGCCGGCAAGTCGACCGCCGCCCCCGCGACCAGAGCCAGCAGCGCCGCCGCCCAGCCCCGGCTCGCCACCTCGTGCCGCGACGGCGCCGAAGCGGCCAGCGCCACCGCCCCGAACACCGCCGCTACCGCCGCGAGTCGCCACGAGGCGGCCGCGGCGGAACCAACGATAGAACTGCCGAGAGCGGGCAGCTCGGGGCCCCCGGCCGCGAACAGCGCGAGCGCCGGGCCGACCAGCGCGGCCGGCAACGCCGTCCAGGCCGCACCACGCCAGTGCCGGCCCGCGTACCACCCAATCGCCGCGGCCGCTCCGGCCAGCAGCAGCGCCAGGGCCGCGCCGCCGGACCCGACGAGCCCGGCGCAGGCGATCGCGGGCGCGGTCGCCGCGGGCGCCAGCGCCGCGACCGCCGGGTGCCGACGCGGGACCACGGTGCCCGACAGCAGCAGTCGGCCCGACGCGCGCAGCACGGCGATCACCCAGAAGCCGACCGCGAGCGTGACGACGGCGGCCGCGCGCAGACGCGACGCCGAGACCGGCGCCCGCGAGACCGGAGGAACGCTCCAGGCGAGTCGCCAGGTGCCCGGATCGCCGGCACTCTCGAGTCGCCAGCGGCCGCCCACGACGCTGCCCTGGGCGGACGTGGCGATCGGCGCGGGACCCGAGAGCTCGCGGCTCTCCCCCGCCACCAACCGCCATCCGCGCGTCCCGGCGACCGGCTCGACCGCGAGCAGCGTCGCCGCCGTGGCACTCTGGCGCGCGGCGAAGCCGCGCGCCGGCAGCGTTTCGGGCGCCAGATCGTGGAGCAGGCCGCGGCCGCTCCAGGCGAAGGGCGCGTCGTCGGAATCGAGCAGGAGGAAGGTCAGGTCCCGCTCGCCGGCGGCGGACCGTCCGAGCGTCGAGAAGGCGGTGCGCCGGTCTGCCTCGTCGGCGCCGGTGCCGGCGAGGGCGCTGGCGGTCGCCGTCGCCCGCTCACGCAGTCCTTCGAGCCAGGCGCGATGTTCGGTCGCCAGCCGCTCGGCCTCGGGAATCGGCCGCTTTCCGATCGCCGCGACCAGGGCCGCAGCCGCGAGCAGGAGGAGCGCGCCGCCGAACAGAAGCTCCCCGGCGCGCCGCTCGCGCGAGACCTGGACGCGATGTCGCCAGAGCGCGACCAGCACGGCCGCCGGAGCCAGTGCGAACGCCGCGGGCAGCGCCAGGAACGCGGCCGCCAGTGCCGCCAGGCACGCCAGGTCCACCGCGGTCGAGATCGCGCGCGGGCGGCTCATCTCGGCGGGCCCGGGATGCAAGGGTTCCGCCGGGGCCTACGCCATCGGCAGGTCGACGCCGCGCTCGCGGGCGCAGGCGAGCGCTTCGGGGTAACCGGCGTCGGCGTGGCGGACGACCCCCATGCCCGGATCGCTGGTCAGCACGCGTTCGAGCCGTCGCGCGGCTTCGGGGCTCCCGTCGGCGACGATCACCATGCCGGCGTGGAGCGAGTTGCCGATGCCGACGCCGCCGCCGTGGTGGACCGAGACCCAGGTCGCGCCGTTGACGGCGTTGACCAGCGCGTTGAGGATCGGCCAGTCGGCGATCGCGTCCGAGCCGTCGCGCATCCCCTCGGTCTCCCGGAACGGCGAAGCAACCGAGCCGCAATCGAGATGGTCGCGCCCGATGACGATCGGGGCGGAGACCCGGCCCGACGCGACCAGTTCGTTGAACACCTTGCCGGCTCGCGCGCGCTCGCCGTACCCGAGCCAGCAGATGCGTGCCGGCAGCCCCTGGAAAGCGACGCGCTCCCGGGCCATGCGGATCCAGCGCGCCAGCGCCTCGTCCTCGGGGAAGGTCTCGAGGATCGCGGCGTCGGTCGCCGCCAGATCTTCCGGGTCACCGGAAAGCACCGCCCAGCGGAACGGCCCCTTGCCCTCGCAGAACAGCGGGCGGATGAACAGCGGCACGAAGCCGCCGATGTCGAAGGCATCGGCGACGCCGGCGTCGAGTGCCTGGCCGCGCAGGTTGTTGCCGTAGTCGAAGGCCACCGCGCCGCGCCGCTGCAGCTCGAGCATCGAGCGCACGTGCGCCCCCATCGAGGCCATGGCGCGCCTCGCGTAGTCGGCCGGGTCGGCGGCCCGCAGCTCGAGCGCCGCGCGGTACGGCAGCCCGTGCGGCACGTAGCCGTGCAGGTTGTCGTGCGCCGAGGTCTGGTCGGTCAGGACGTCGGGCACGACACCGCGGGCGATCAGCCGCTCGAGCAGGTCGACGGCGTTGGCCTCGACCGCAATCGAGACCGCCTGCCGGCGCTCGCGCGCCTCGAGCGCGGCGTCGATGCCCGCGTCGAGGCCCGCCGCCGCGAGGTCGAGATAACGGGTCTCGAGGCGCTTGTCGATCCGGGAGCGGTCGACCTCGGCGGCGAGGCAGACCCCCTCGTTCATGGTGACCGCCAGCGGCTGCGCGCCGCCCATGCCGCCCAGGCCCGCGGTCACCGTGAGCCGGCCCGCCAGCGTGCCGGCGAAGTGGCGGCGCGCGCACTCGGCGAGCGTCTCGTAGGTCCCCTGCAGGATCCCCTGGGTGCCGATGTAGATCCAGGAGCCCGCCGTCATCTGGCCGTACATCGTCAGCCCCAGCCCCTCGAGGCGGCGGAACTCGTCGATCGTCGCCCAGCGCGGCACCAGGTTCGAGTTGGCGATCAGCACCCGTGGCGCGTCGGCATGGGTCCGGAAGACCGCGACCGGCTTGCCGGACTGGACGAGCAGCGTCTCGTCGTCGGCCAGTCGCCGCAGCGTCGCGACGATCGCTTCGAACGATTCCCAGTCGCGCGCGGCCTTGCCGGATCCGCCGTAGACGACGAGGTCCTGCGGCCGTTCGGCGACTTCGGGGTCGAGGTTGTTCATCAGCATGCGCAGCGCGGCCTCCTGCTGCCAGCCGCGGCAGGAGAGCTCGGTCCCGCGCGGCGCGCGCACGGTGCGGGGTGTCGTCGAAACAAGGGTCATGCCGCGATTCTACGGCCGGCGGGGGACGGGCGCCCTGAGGCTCGCCGGGCCAGCTCGCGGCGCGGAGCGGCGCGACTCGGAACTGTAACTTCCCGGTAGCTCGAAGCGGATCAATGAGATCCAATTTTCCGGATGACTCGGCGTGGTGCGGCGCCTTTCTGGCGCCTTGACAACCGCGCTTTCCGGCGTTTCAATGACCCTCGACGGTCGGGTCGGGGCGGTCCGAGGGAACCGGCAGATCACCCTCCCCGCTCATCCGAAGCGTCGAGCGGCATCGAAAAGCCTGGCCATCGCGAGCCTCCGGCCGGGTTCGTCGCTCGTAGCTGCCATTCCGGCGGCGAGGACAGCACGGCGCGTCTCCGCGGTCGACGGCGAGGTCTTCCGCGGGCCTCCAGCGCGACCGCGATCTGCTCCCCCGGGCCGCACCCCCCGACCCTCGTTTCCCACTTTCCAGACCGCACCGCCGTCCGGAATCGCCGATCAGGCGAGACCGGCGAGGTGCGCTTCGACCTCTCCACGCAGAAAGCGGTCGGCGGCCTCGAGGTCGGGCGACATCTCGCGATCCTCCGTCCAGGGTGCGATCCTCCGGCGCAGATCGTCGTGCAGTCGCTCGAGCGGCGGGCTCGATCGCAGCGGTCGCAATAGGTCGATTCCCTGGGCGGCGGCCGCCAGCTCCACGCCGAGGATCCGCCGGACGTTCTCCGCGACGCGCCCGAGCTTGAGCGCCGCCCACATCCCCATCGAGACGTGATCCTCCTTGTCGGCGGAGGTCGGGATCGAGTCGACCGAGGCCGGATGCGCCAGGGTCTTGTTCTCCGAGACCAGCGCCGCCGCGGTCACCTGCGCCATCATGAATCCGGAATTCAGTCCCGCGTCGGCGACCAGGAACGGCGGCAGCCCCGAGAAGGCGTCATTGGTCAGCTTCTCGGTACGCCGCTCGGAGATCGAGCCGAGTTCGGCGAGCGCGATCGTCAGGAAGTCGGCGGCGAAGGCCATCGGCTGGCCGTGGAAGTTGCCGCCCGAGACCGTCTCGCCGCCGCGGTCGGCGAAGACCAGCGGGTTGTCGGTCGCGGCGTTCATTTCGATCGCGAGCTTCGCCTCGACGTCGGCGAGCACGTCGCGCACCGCGCCGTGGACCTGCGGCATGCAGCGCACCGAGTAAGGATCCTGGACGCGCACGTCCCCCTGCCGGTGCGACTCGCGAATCGCCGAGCCCTGGAGCAGCCCCCAGAGGTTCGCCCCCGAGGCGCTCTGCCCGGGATGGGGCCGCACCGCCTGCACCCGCGCGTCGAACGCGGCGTCGGTGCCGCGCAGCGCGTCGGTCGAGAGCGCGCCGACCAGGTCGGCGATGCGCACGAGTCGGCGCGCCTCGAGCGCGGCGAGCGCCAGCAGCGAGGTCATCGCCTGGGTGCCGTTGATCAGGCCGAGCCCCTCGCGCGGTGCCAGCTCGAGCGGCTCGAGCCCGGCCGCCGCCAGCGCTTGGGACGCCGGACGCCGCTCGCCGCCGACCGTCACCTCGCCGCGCCCGATCAGGGCGAGCGCCAGGTGCGCGAGCGGCGCCAGGTCGCCCGAGGCGCCCACCGAGCCGCGCGACGGCACCACCGGATGGATTCCCCGGTCCAGCAGCTCGAGCAGGCGCTCGACCACCACCTCGCGCACTCCCGAGAAGCCGCGGGCCAGGGTGTTGGCGCGCAGCAGCAGCATCCCGCGCACGGCGGTCTCGGGCAGCGGCTCGCCGACGCCGGCCGCGTGCGAGAGCACCAGCCGCGACTGGAGCGTTCCGAGGTCGCCCGGCGCGATGCGCACGCTCGCCAGGTTGCCGAAGCCGGTGTTGACGCCGTAGACGGCCTCGCCCCCCGCGACGGCACGGTCGATCACCGACCGCGCCGCGCGCATCCGTTGCCGGGCCGGGTCGGACAGAACGACCCGGCGCCCGTCTCGGGCCACCGCGCGGAACGACTCCAGATCCAGCGAGCCGCCGTCGAGGACCACGGGATCCACTCCGTTCACTCCCACTCGATCGTCGCCGGCGGCTTCGACGTGACGTCGTAGACCACCCGGTTGATGCCGCGCACCTCGTTGACGATCCGGTTGGCGATCCGGCCGAGCAGCTCGTGCGGCAGGTGGCTCCAGTCGGCGGTCATGAAGTCGTGGGTCTCGACCGCGCGCAGGGCGACCGCCTGCTCGTAGGTGCGGAAGTCGCCCATCACGCCGACCGAGCGCACCGGCAGCAGCACGGTGAAGGCCTGCGAGACCTTGTCGTACCACCCCGCCTCGCGCAGCTCCTCGAGGAAGATCGCGTCGGCCTCCTGGAGCAGCGCCACCCGCTCGGCGGTGACCTCGCCCGGAATGCGCACGGCGAGCCCGGGGCCGGGGAACGGGTGGCGGCCGATGAACTCCTCCGGCAGCCCGAGCTCGCGACCGAGCTGCCTCACCTCGTCCTTGAACAGCCAGCGCAGCGGCTCGACCAGCTCGAAACCGAGCCGGTCGGGCAGCCCGCCGACGTTGTGATGCGACTTGATCACGGCCGACGGTCCCTTGACCGAGGTCGATTCGATGACGTCCGGGTAGAGCGTCCCCTGCGCCAGGTAGCGGACGCCGCGCAGCTTCCTGGCCTCGCGCTCGAAGACCTCGATGAACAGGCGGCCGATCGTCTTGCGCTTGACCTCGGGGTCGGTGACGCCGGCCAGCGCGCCGAGGAAGTCGGCGCCGGCGTCGGCGGTGATTACCGGAATCCCCAGCCCCTCGACCAGGCTCATCTCGACCTGGCGGCGCTCGCCCTTGCGCAGCAGGCCGGTGTCGACGAACACGGAGACCAGCCGCTCGCCGATGGCCCGCCGCAGCAGCGCCGCGGTGACCGCCGAATCGACGCCACCCGAAATGCCGCACAGGACCTGGTCGTTCCCGATCCGGGCGGCGAGCGCCGCCGCGGCCTCCTCGAGGTAACCCGCCATCGTCCAGTCCCCGTGGGCCCCGCAGGCGCGATAGAGGAAGTTGTGGAGCATCGCGCCGCCGTTGCGGGTGTGGCTGACCTCCGGGTGGAACTGGATGCAGAAGAGGCCACGTCCCTCGTCCTCGAAGCCGACGACGTCGACGTTCTCGCTGCGCGCGGTGACCACCGCGCCCGGCGGCGGCGCGGCGACGTGGTCGCCGTGGCTCATCCAGACCGTCTCGCGCGGCCCGAGCCCGGCGAACAGCGTCCCCGGCCGCTCGACGGCGAGCTCGGCGCGCCCGTACTCGCGGCGGGTCGACGGACGCACGTCGCCGCCGAGCTGTCGGGCCGCGGCCTGCATGCCGTAGCAGATGCCGAGCACCGGAACGCCGAGATCGAAGATCCCGGGATCGGGCAGCGGCGCGCCGTGGTCGTAGACGCTCTGCGGGCCTCCGGACAGGACGATGCCGATCGGCGCGCGCCGCCGGATCTCCGCGATCGGGAGGTCGAACGGGTGCACCTCGCAGTAGACGCGGTTCTCGCGCACGCGACGGGCGATCAACTGGGTGAACTGGGAGCCGAAGTCGAGGATCAGGACGAGCTGGTGCGAGGCCATGGACTGGCGAGTCTATCGGCTCCCGCGCCGCTCACTCCGGCGACGTCGAGACGGAGCGCCCGGCCGCCGCCGAGCGTCCGCCCGCCACCTCCGCGATGCGGGCGATCAGCAACGTGACGTTGTCGGGCGCGCCGCGGTCGAGGGCCAGCTCGAGCAGCTTCTCCACCGCCGCCTCGGGCTCCGGGCAGGCCGCGATCAGGCGCTCGACCTCCTCCTCGGAGGCCACCGCGGTCAGCCCGTCGGAAGCGAGCAGCAGCCGGTCGCCATCGCGGATCGGCAGATGGCGGACGTCGACCGCCAGCTCCTCCCCGGCGCCCACCGCCTGGGTCAGGACGTGGGAGAGGTGGTGATCTTCGATCTCTCGCGACTCGATCTCCCCGAGATCGGCCAGCAGCCGCGCCATCGTCTGGTCCCGGGTCAGTGGATGCAGCCGGCCGCGCCGGAACAGGTAGGCGCGCGAGTCGCCGACGTGGCCGACGATCAGCTCCGAGCCGATCACCGCGCAGGCGGTGAGAGTCGTCCGCATCCCCTCGAAGCCGGGCAGCTTCTCGGCGTCGCGCGCGAGGCGGCGGTCGACCTCCTGGAGATGATGTTCCATCCGGCGCATCAGCTCCGGCAGGTCCTCCGGCTTCGGATCGAGGATCCAGTCGCGCCGCGCCAGCTGCAGCAGGTAGGAGAGCTCGAGCGCACGGCGGCTGGCCCGGTCGCCACCGGCGCGCCCGCCCATGCCGTCGGCGACCATCGCGTAGAAGGCGGCCTCCTCGCGGCGCACCACCGGCGATTCCGCCGGCAGGTTGGTGCCGCCGATCTCGACGAAGCGGCCGAAGCGGCCGAAGACGAAGTGATCCTCGTTGCGTTTCCGGACCAGCCCGGGGTGGGAGCGGGCCGCGGCGTCGACGCGAAAGACCGGAGCGGGGTCGGATTCCGGGCGCGACATGTCCGACGGACGATTCGTTTCGAGAGTAGCACGCCCCGAGCGGGCTCAGAGGCGGGACTCTTCCTTCAGCTCGCGGGTCATCAGGTCGCGAATCGCGCGCTCCGGCGGGCGCCCTTCGTACATGACCGCGCACATCTGCTCGATGATCGGCAGCTCGACGCCGCGCTCCCCCGCCAGGCGCGCCAGCGCGAGCGAGTTGCGCACGCCCTCCGCCACCTCGGAGGTCTCGCGCTCGATCTCGGCCAGCGTGCGGCCGCGCGCCAGCTCGATGCCGGTGCGACGGTTGCGCGACAGCCCGCCGGTGCACGTCAGCACGAGATCACCGAGACCGGCCAGTCCGCGCAAGGTCTCCGGGTCGGCGCCCCAGGCGACCGCCAGCCGGGTCATCTCGTGCAGCCCGCGGGTGATCAGCGCCGCCAGCGTGTTGTGGCCGAGGCCGAGGCCGGCGAGGACGCCGGCCGCGATCGCGATGACGTTCTTGGCGGTACCGGCCAGCTCCACGCCGACCACGTCCGAGGTGGAGTACAGGCGCAGCGTCGGCGTCGCCAGCGCGTGGCACAGGCCGGCCGCGAGATCGGCCTCGTCGCTCGCCACCACCGCCGCGGAGGGGACCCCGCGCGCCAGCTCGGCCGCGAAGGTCGGGCCCGAGAGCACGGCGAAGCGGGCCGGGAGCGCGCAACGCTCGCCCTCCTCGAGGGAGACGCGACTCATGCGCGCCAGGGTGTCGGCCTCGATCCCCTTGGTCGCCGATACGATCGTCACCGGCCGGGAGCCGCGCGCCGCCAGCGCCTCGGCGAGCACCGCCCGATAGCCGTGAGACGGCACGGCGACCACCAGGATCTCGGCGTCGGCGACGGCATCGTAGTCGTGATCGACGGCGATCTCGGCCGGCAGCTCGACCCCCGGCAGGTAGAGCCGATTCTCGCGTCGCGCGTCGAGCTCCGCCGCGACATCCGCGCGGCGGGCCCACAACGCCACCGAGTGCCCGGCCCGCGCCGCGTGCACCGCCAGCGCCGTACCGAACGAGCCCGCGCCGAGCACGCCGACCCGGGTCACGCCGTCCTCCGCGAACCGAGGCGTCGCTCGGTCCCGGCCAGCAGCCGGGCGAAGTTCGTGCGGTGTCGGGCCAGCACGATGGCGACCGCCGCGGTGGCGATCAACGCGACCCCGGTCGGAATCGCGGGCGCCCACCCGCCGCGCGCCAGGCCGAGCGCCAACAGCGGCAGCGCCACCGCCGCGACGATCGAGCCGAGCGAGACGATGCGGGTGGCGCCGACGACGCCGACGAACAGGCCGAGCGCCAACGCGGCGGCCAGAGGGAACAGCGCCAAGAACACGCCGAATCCGGTGGCCACCCCTTTGCCGCCGCGAAAGCCGAACCAGACCGGGAAGACGTGGCCGAGGACGGCGGCGAGCCCCGCACCGGCCGCGACCTCGGCGGTCGCGCCCAGCGCCTGTGCGATGCGCACCGGCGCCACCCCTTTGGCGACGTCGAGCGCCAGCGCCAGCAGCGCCGGCCAGCGACCGCTCGCGCGCAGCACGTTGGTCGCGCCGGCGTTGCCGCTGCCGATCGTGCGCAGGTCGATCCGCGACAGCAGTCGGACGATCAGCAAGCTGAACGAGATCGACCCGACGAAGTAGGCGCCGGCGAGAACGCCCAGATCGCGACCGCTCACGCCGCCGCGCCCTTGCCGAGCTCGAGCAGGGAGCGCCGGACCATCTCGAGCGCCGCCTGCGTCGCCTGCCAGCGCACGCGTTCGCGATCGCCGAGCAGACGCAGTGGGCGATGGCGCGTGCCCGCCGGCGCCGCGACCGCGAGGTGCACGGTGCCCACCGGCTTCTCCGGTGTGCCGCCGGTCGGTCCGGCCACGCCGGTGACGCCGACGCCGAAATCGGTGCCGAAGCGCCGGCGCGCCCCTTCGGCGAGGGCACGCGCGACCACTTCCGAGACCGCGCCGTGGGTCGCCAGATCGCTCTCGGTCACCCCCAGCAGGTCGACTTTCTGCGCGTTCGAGTAGGCGATCACGCCGCCCGGAAACCAGCCGCTCGATCCCGGAACGCGGGTCAGCCGTTCGGCGAGCAGGCCGCCGGTGCACGACTCGGCGGTGGCGATCGAGCGTCCGCCGGCGGCGAGCAGTGACCCGACCACGTCCTCGAGGCGGAGCTGGTCGCCTTCGCCGTAGACCGCGTCACCGAGCAGCTCGCGCACACGCGAGGCCATGACGTCGAGGCGCCGCCGCCGCTCCTCGGCGGTGCCGGCGGCGACCACCTGCACCTTGACCTCGCCCGGCGCCGCCAGCACCGTAATCCACTCGCGGCCGAACTCGGCGTACATGGGGTCGAGCGCGAGGTCGATCTCCGACTCCGGGCGCATCGCCGTGCGCAGGGTGCGCCGCTCGATGCCGCGACCGCCGGAGCGCTCGGCCAGCCAGGGCTCGAGATCGCGCTCGATCATCCCGTCGAGCTCGTACGGCACGCCCGGGAACAGGAAGATGGCGCCCTCCGGCAGGTCGAGGCGCAACCCGGGCGCGCTGCCGCGAGGATTGGCCAGGACCAGGGCGCCGCGCGGCACGCGCGCCTGGCGCCGGTTGTTGGGCGACGGGGTGCGGCCGAACGAGGCGAAGCGGCGCTCGATCGCGGCCCAGACCTCCGGGTCGTCGTCGAGCTCGAGGCCGAGCGCCGCGGCGACCGCCTCGCGGGTGACGTCGTCCGCGGTCGGACCGAGACCGCCGGTGACCACCACCAGGCCGGCACGTCCGGCCATCGACCGCAGCTCGCTCGCGATCGCCGTTTCGTCGTCGCCCACGACCGCCTTGCCGACCAGCTCGACGCCGTGTCGTTCGAAGACCGCCGCGAGACGCAGCGAGTTGGTGTCGAGGCGATCGACCGAGAGCAGCTCCGAGCCGACCGCCAGCACCGCCGCGCGCATGGCGGCGATGATAGCAACGGCGCTCGCGCCGCCCCGCCCCGACTGCGCCGTAGTACCATTCGACCCACCATGAGTCGCGCCTCCTGGCTCCCCGTCGTGCTCGCCCTGGCCGCCGCCGCACCGGCGGCGGCCGATCGTCTCGCCGCCCGCGCTGCCGGCGACGACGCGCCGATCGTCTGGCGCGACGACGCCGGATTCCGCGTCGAGCGCGGCGGCCGGTCGACCCGGCTCGCGCTGCCGGCCGGTGCCGCGATCGAACAGGTCGTGGCGGCCGGCGCGGGCTGGGTCGCGACGGGCACCCGCCCGGCCGGCGATCGGCTCGACCTCTTCCTGGTCCAGCAGACCGCCGCCGGCATGATCGAGCTGCCGCCGCCGGGCGACCCGGTCGCCCGCTTCCGCGAGCAGCCGGCACCGGTCGTGGCCGGAAACGCACTCGCGGGGGTCGCCTGGCTCGAGGGTGCCGACCGCCAGAGCTACGGCGTCCGTTTCGCTCCCTGGCTGGGCGCCGGCTTCGGCGCACCGCTCGAAATCGCGCCGTCCGGACCGGGCAGTCAGCTGGCGCTTTCCGCCACGGCGCTCGACGACGGCCGCACGCTGCTGGTCTGGTCGGCGTTCGACGGCGAAGACGACGAGATTCACGCCAGCGTCGGCTCCGGCCCGACCTGGACGAAGCCGACCATCGTGGGTGTTGCCAACGGTGTCCCCGACATCACGCCGGTGGCGGTCGCCGTCCCCGGCGGCGCACTGATCGCGTGGAGCCGCTTCGACGGCAACGAGTACCGCGTGACGCTGGCGAAGTTCGACGGCCAGCGGTTCCAGGAGATCGGAGAGCCCGGCGCCCCAGGTTCGATCGACCCGAGCTTCGTCGCCGGAGGCGCCACGCCGCGCCTGCTCTGGTACGACGCGCGCTCCGACGCCTGGGTGCTCTCCGAGATCGCCGCCGACGGGCGGCAGTCGGAGCGGGCACGGATCGCCGGTCCGAACGACGATCCGCCGGCGGTCGCGGTGACCGGCGGCCGGGCGACCTTCCGCTTCGGCGACCGCGTCGCCGAGGCGCCGCTCGCGCGCTGATTCAGACGGTGACGGCGCCGGCGATCAGCGCCGGACGGGCGCCCTCGTCGGCGACCACGATGCACTCCGAGAAGCGCCGGACCAGCTCGCTGTCGTCGCGCCGCAGGTAGACGCGGGCGAGCTCCTCGCCGGGCTCGACGCGGCGTCCGAGCCGCGCCACCCAGCGCAGCGCCACGCCGCGGTCGAGCTCGGCACCGACCGAACGGCGAGCCCCGCCCGCCTCGCCGAGCAGCAGCCCGAGCTGGCGACTGGCGACGCGCGCCACCACCCCCGCACGCGGAGAGGTGATCACCCGCTCGACCGGAGCCAGCGGCAGCGTCGGCCGCTCGAACCAGGAGGCCTGCGCGCCCTGCGCCACCGCCCAGCGCGCGAATCGCTCACGCGCCCGCCCGGAGGCGAGCTCGGCGCGCAACCGGTCGCGGCCGAGGTCGACGCCCAGCAGGTCGCCGAGGGCGGTGGCGAGGGCCAGAGTGACCTCCACGGTCTCCTCCGGTCCCGCCCCTTCCAGGCAATCGAGGGACTCGCGCACTTCCGCGGCGTGACCGACCCAGTCGCCCAGCGGCTGACTCATGTCGGTGAGCAACGCGGCGGCACGGGTGCCGAGACCGGCGGTGACTCCCACCAGGTGATCGGCCAGTCGCCTCGCCTCGGTCGGGTCGGGCAGGAAGGCGCCGTCGCCCACCTTGACGTCGAAGACGATCGCGGCCGCGCCGGCGGCCAGCTTCTTCGACAGGATGCTGGCGACCATCAGAGGCAGCGAGTCGACCGTGCCGGTGCGGTCGCGCAGCGCGTAGAGCTTGCGGTCGGCCGGGGCGATGCCGGCGGTGGCGAGCCCGAGCGCGATCCCGGTCTCGCGCAACAGTCGCAGGGCCGTGGCGCGATCGAGCTCCTGGCGCAGGCCCGGAATCGACTCGAGTTTGTCGGCGGTGCCGCCGGTGTGGCCGAGGCCGCGACCGGTGAGCATCACCACCGGCACGCCGCACTCGGCCAGCAAGGGCGCCAGCACGATCGAGACCTTGTCGCCGATGCCGCCGGTCGAGTGCTTGTCGGCGAGATTCGGAACGTCGCGGGCGAGTTGCCAGCGCTCGCCGCTGTCGAGCATCGCCAGGGTCAGCGCGCGCGTCTGCTCGGGCTCGAGGTCGCGGATCGCGGCGCCCATCAGGAAGGCGCCGAGCTGGGCATCCGACCAGCTGCCGTCGGCCGCGCCGCGCGCGACGCCCGCCAGGTCTTCGGCCGACAGACGCCGGCCGGCGCGCAGGTCCGAGAGGATGCGGTACGGGTCGCGCACCGGCGCGGGGCCGATCAGGCGGCGGAGCCGAGCGCGGCCAGGCGTTGCCGGGCGAGGCCGGCGTACGCCGAGGCCGGGTGCTCGTCGGCGAGGCGCTTCCAGGTGGCGCGGGCGTCGGCGCTCCGGCCGAGCGCCTCGTAGGTGCGGGCCAGCTCGCCGAGCAGCGCGTCGGTGGGCAGCGGTCCGGCCTTGGCCGCCAGCTCCTTCTCGAGCGCCGTCGCGAGCTCCGCGCCGCGCCCCTCGACGCGGTCGAGCTCGGCCAGTCCGACTCGAGCCGTCGCGGCGAGCGTCCCCGCGGCACCCTCGAGCACCTCCTGGTAGCGCTGCCGGGCGGTGGCACGATCGCCGGAGGAGAAGGCCATCTCCGCCAATCGCAGGCGGGCCGCCTGTCCGGCGCCGCTCGAGCCGTGCTCGGCGACCGTCTTCTCGAGCAGCTCGCGGGCCTTGGCGTCGCGTGCCGCCGCCGACGGGTAGGTCGGCTCCAGCGGGTGATCCGGGTTGGCCCCCGACTCGACGATCTGGGCGCCCGCCGCGCGCAGAGCGACCCCCAGCGACTCGCTCGCCGCTTCGGCGCGCGACGTCCGCCAGGCGAAAGCGCCCCAGACGATCGCGACCACGGCCAGGACCCCCCCCACCGCGGCCAGGAGCATCTTCACGTGCCCCTCGGCGAAGTGGAATCCGGCCTCCAGGGCCTCGCCCAGCTGGTTGCGCTTCAGGTCTTCCCGCGACAGGTCGTGGGCCATGATTCGCCGATTCCTCCGAAGAGATTCCTGCGTCGTCCGCGTGATCCGTCGGTCGTGCGTGGGGCTGCGGCTTGGTGCGGCTGGGAGGAGTCGAACCCCCGACCAAGAGCTTAGGACGCTCCTGCTCTATCCAGCTGAGCTACAGCCGCCCGGCCGCGAAGTCTATCAGTAGCGGATCAGCGACTCGACCTCGTAGCCATCGAGCTTCTGGCGGCCGGGCAGGAAGGTCAGCTCGATGATGAAGCCGAAACCGACCACCTCGGCGCCCAGGCTCTCGACCATCTTCGCGGTCGCGTACGCGGTGCCACCGGTGGCGACGACGTCGTCGACGATCAGCACCTTCTCGCCGGGCGCCACAGCGTCGGCGTGCATCTCGAGCCGGTCGTTGCCGTACTCGAGGTCGTAGCTCTGGGAAACGGTCTTCGCCGGCAGCTTTCCGGGCTTGCGGACGGGCACGAATCCGGCGTTCAGGTTGTAGGCGAGCGAAGGCGCGAACATGAATCCGCGCGACTCGATGCCGACCACCTTGTGCGGACGGTGGCCGTTCGAGAACAACCAGGTGAACCGGTCGACCGTCATGCGCAGGGCGAGCGGGTCCTTGAGCAGCGTGGTGATGTCGTAGAAGTTGATCCCCGGCTTGGGAAAGTCGGGCACCTCGCGGATGTAGGCCTTGAGATCTTCCACCTTGCCTCCTCGATTCAGAATGACACGTCGAAGTCGCCGCGCTCCGGCGGCGACGCGATCTCCGCTTCCTCGACCCGTTCCACCCGCGCGTACGCCGGCCCGCGCTCGAGGCCCCGCCGGAACTGCTCGAGCGACTCGCGGTCTCCCTCGGCGAAGCCGGTGACCGCGCCGTCGGCGTCGTTGCGCACCGCCCCGGCGACGCCGACCGAAGCGGCCAGCCGGACGACGAAGGCGCGGAATCCGACCCCCTGCACCCGGCCCGTCACCCGGAAGCTCCGGACGCTCACCCGGCTTCGCCCTCGTTCCAACCGTGGCGCCCGACCAGCGGGACGAACGCGACCTCGTCGAGCTCGCGCCGCCGCAGCCCCTTGGCGAAACGCTCGTAGAGCACGAGCCGCTGCCGCCGACGGTCCCCTTCCGGGATGAGCAGCCGGCCGCGCGGCGCCAGCTGCTCGACCAGGGCCTTGGGTGGCGCCGGCGCGCCGGCGGTGACCAGGATGCGATCGAACGGCGCCACCTCGCTCCAGCCGACGGTGCCGTCGAAGGCCTGGATCTTGACGTTGAGGATCCCGAGCTGGCGCATCCGGTGGATCGCCTGGTGGGCGAGCTCCGGGATCCGCTCGAGGCTGTAGACCCAGCGCGCCAGGCGGGCGAGGATCGCGGTCTGGTAGCCGGAGCCGGTGCCGATCTCGAGCACCTTGTGCGCGGGATCGACCTCCAGCAGCTCGGTCATCCGCGCGACCACGTAGGGCTGCGAGATGGTCTGGGCCGACCCGATCGGCAGCGGCTGGTCGCCGTAGGCCTGAGCCATCAGGTGCTCGCGCACGAACAGGTGGCGCGGAACCTCGCGCATCGCCGCGAGCACGCGCGGATCCCGGATGCCGCGCGCCTCGACCAGTTCGCGCACCATACGCTCGCGCAGATAGGTGTCATCGAGCACGCGGCGCGTCCTCGTCGAGCAGCCCGTCGACCTTCGCCGCCAGGCCGGCGTAGGCCTCCAGTCCGCGATAGTCCGTGAGGTCCAGGTGCAGCGGGGTCACCGAAACGAAGCCGCGCTGCACCGCCTCGTGGTCCGTCCCCTCGTCCTCCTGCCAATCCGGGGTGCCCGCGATCCAGTAGTACTTGCGGCCGCGAGGGTCTTCCTTCTCGATCACCGACTGCCGGTAGACCCGCTTGCCCAGGCGGGTGAAGATCACGCCCCGGGGCGGTGTCGCCGGGAAATTGACGTTGAGCAGCAGGTCGCTCGGCACCGGATCGGCGAGCAGCAGCCGGACCAGCCGTCCGGCGAACTCCGCGCTGCGCGCGAAAGAGAAGCCCTCGGAGATCTCCTGCGAGAAGGCGATCGACGGGAAGCCGAGGATCGTCCCCTCGAAGGTCGCCGAGACCGTGCCCGAGTACGTGACGTCGTCGCCGATGTTGGTGCCGAAGTTGATTCCAGAGACCACGAGATCGGGCGGCGTCTCCTTGAGCAGCCAGAGCACGGCGAGGTTGACGCAGTCGGTCGGCGTTCCGTCGACCGCGAACCACCCCTCCTCGAGCTTCTGCATGCGCAACGGACGCGACAACGTCAGGCTGTGTCCGGTGGCGCTCTGCTCGCGGTCGGGCGCGACCACGACGACCTCGGCGAACGTGGCGAGCTCGCGCGCGAGCAGCCGGATCCCCTCCGAGTAGACGCCGTCGTCGTTGGTGACCAGGATCCGCTTCCGCTTCAACGCGATCCCCGATCCGCTACAGGAAAGACCGAGACCAAGACGAGACCTTTCTGTTCAAGACGAGACGAAGGCAAAGACTTCCACAGAAGGGAGAGACTTCAAAGACGGGGTCGGTTGCGGCGATCTGGAGGCTCCGGTGCTCGGCCGCGATTCGAGACGAAGCGAGACGGTCGGGAGATGCGCCTTGCCACCGGAGCGGTCGATCCGAGCACCTCGACTCGTGACGCCGGCCGCCGTCGAGCCAACACCGCCCGGAAGCTCGCCCTCGCATCTCCTGTCTTTCCCTATCTGAACGTCTTGAGCTTCGAGTCTCGAGCCTTGGGTCTTGAGTCTCGAGTCTCTGTCTTGAACAGAAGAGCCTCGTTTTCGTCTCTCGTCCTCGACGCTCCGCCCGGTCCGACGTGTCGGGCCTGCCGGCGGCGGCACGGGGCGGGTCGTCAGCGCTTCCAGGCCGGCTTGGGGCCGGAGCGGTCGAGGTACTTGCCGAGGATCGGCTCGAGCATCGCCAGCGTTTCCGCCGGGACCAGGTCGGCGTCGGTGATCAGTGCGTGGCGCAGGGCGTCGGCGCAGTCGTTCTCGACTCCGTCGAGGGCCGCGATGGCGCGGCGGACGACGCGCTGGGCCAGCGCGACGTTCTTGCGCAACACCTCCATGACGCCCTCGCCGGTGACCGCCTCCTCCTCCTCGTGCCAGCAGTCGTAGTCGGTGACCATCGACAGCGAGGCGTAGGCGATTTCGGCTTCGCGCGCGAGCTTGGCCTCCTGCAGGTTGGTCATGCCGATGATGTCCATCCCCCACTGCCGGTAGACCATCGACTCGGCCCGGGTCGAGAACTGCGGCCCCTCCATGTTGAGGTAGGTGCCCCCCTTGTGGACCGTCGCCCCCTCGGCCTTCGCGGAGGCGTGGAGAACGTCGGCGAGCGCCGCCGAAACCGGGCGCGCGAGCGAGGTGTGCGCCACCAGGCCGTTGCCGAAGAAGGTGTCGGGCCGGTGCCGGGTGCGGTCGAAGAACTGATCGGGGACGACGATGTGGCCGGGCACGTACTCGATCTTCATCGAGCCGACCGCCGAGACCGAGATCAGGAACTCGACGCCGAGCTTCTTGAAGCCGTAGACGTTGGCGCGGAAATTGAGCTCGGTCGGCAACAGCCGGTGGCCGCGGCCGTGACGCGCCAGGAAAGCGACGCGGCGGCCGTCGAGTCGGCCGATCACGAACGCGTCCGACGGATCGCCCCAGGGGGTCTCGATGCGGCGCTCCTCCTCGACCTCAAGGCCCTGCATGGCGTAGAGGCCGCTGCCGCCGATCACACCGATCCGTACCTCGCTCATCGCAACCTCCGCGCTTCGTACCGCTCGGACTGTGGGGTCGGGAAGACCGGAACGCGGCGGGGGCGCCGAGTCCCGGCGAAGGCTATCACGCGGGCACGGCCTCGCGCGCCACCGCGATCGCCACCGCGAGGGCGCGGCGCGCCTGCGCGCCGCCGACCACGCGCGAGCGCTCACCGCCACACGCGGCGCGGAACTCTTCGAGCTCGCGGCGCAGCGGCTCGGCCTTCTCGACCGCGATCGCCTCGGGCAGGATCCGCTTCTCGCCGTGGTCGCGGTCGAGCCGGTAGCCCTTGATCTCCTGCGCCTGGTAGTCGAGCGAGCGGTAGCGGTCCGGGTAGAAAGCCCGCAGCTTGCGCACCCGCTCGCTCGATACCCGCGACGCGGTGACGTTGGCCACCAGCCCGGAAGCGAACGCCAGCCGAGCGTTGACGATGTCGATGCGTTCCGAGAGCACCGGGATGCCGACCGCGCGCACCTCGACGATCTCCGACGGATCGAGCTCGCCCAGGATCTGCAGGTCGTGGATCATCAGGTCCGCGATGACGTCGACGTCGAGACTGCGCGGCGTGAACACGCCGAGCCGCTCGATCTCGACGAACCGCGGCCGGCCGCCGGCGCCGAGCAGGGCCTCGACCGCCGGATTGTGGAACTCGACGTGGCCGACCGCCAGCACCCGGCCGGCGCGCGCCGCGCACTCGATCAGCCGGTCGGCCTCCTCGAGGCTGGCGGCGATCGGCTTCTCGACCAGGACGTGAACGCCGCGCTCGAGCAGCGCGACGCCGAGGTCGGCGTGGGCGACGGTCGGCGCTGCGACGACCGCGGCGTCGATCTCCCCCGCCAGCGCTTCGAAGTTGTCGAACGCCTTCGCGCCGTACTCCGCCGCGACCGCGGCCGCCTGCTCCGGGCGCGGGTCGAAGATGCCGACGCGCTCGACCCCCGGCAGACCGCCGAGGATGCGCGTGTGGTGCCGACCGAGCGCGCCGGTACCGAACACGCCGACGCGCAGCGGCGCGCCGTCAGTCCTCGCCGCCACCCTCTTCGCCTCCGCGCCGGCCGGGCAGCGCGCGGATCACGCCGCGACGGGCCGTGCGCACGTATTCGATCAGGTAGGCGACGTCGGCGTTGCCCGGGAACTCCGCCTCGAGCCGCTCGAGTGCGGCCGTGGTGTTGAGCCCCGAGCGCAGGAAGATCCGGAAGGCGCGCGACAGAGCCGCCACACGCTCGGCGTCGAACCCCTTGCGCTGCAGGCCGATCCGATTGACTCCCAGCACCGCCGGCCGCATGCCGACCGTCTTGACGTAGGGCAGCGCGTCGGTCAGGAGCCGCGAGTAGCCGCCGATGTAAGCGTGGCGCCCGATGCGGCCGAACTGCTGCAGCGCCGAGAAGGCGCCGACGATGGCGTCGTCGTCGACTTCGCAGTGTCCGGCGAGCGTCGCGCTGTTGGCGAAGATCGTCCGGTTGCCGACCTTGCAGTCGTGGGCGACGTGGGCGTAGACCATGAAGAGGTTGTCGTCGCCGATCTTGGTCAGGCCGCCGCCCTTGCCGGTGCCGCGGTGGACCGTCGCGAACTCGCGGAACTGATTGCGGTCGCCGATCTCGAGGCGCACCCGTTCGCCGGCGAACTTCAGGTCCTGCGGATCGCCGCCGATCGCCGCCTGCGGGTGGATCCGGTTGCCGCGGCCGATGCGGGTCGGGCCGTGCACCTGCGCTCCGGACCCGACGTCGGTGCCCTCGCCGATCTCGACCTCGGCGCCGATCACCGCGAACGGGCCGACCGTCACGCCGTCGTCGAGGCGCGCCGACGGGTCGACCGAGGCCAGCGGGTGGATCCGGGCGCTCAATCCGTGCCCCCCTCCGCCCTACCCTCGCTGCCGCCACGCGGCACGAACGTCGAAAGCAGCTCGGCCTCGACGTGGACGTTGCCGTCGACCAGCGCGCGCCCGGCGATCTTGGCGTGCATGGCCTTGAGCCGCAGCACCTCGACCTCGAAGCGCACCTGGTCGCCCGGCACCACCGGCCGCCGGAAGCGCGCCCGCTCGATCGCCCCGAAGAACAGCAGCTTCTCGTCGCGATGCGGATCGTCGTGGAGCAGCAGGATGCCGCCCGCCTGCGCCATCGCTTCGATCAGCAGCACACCGGGAACGATCGGAAATCCCGGGAAGTGGCCCTGGAAGAACTCCTCGTTGATCGTGAAGTTCTTGAGCGCCGCGATGCGCTTCCTCGGCTCGATCTCGAGCACGCGGTCGATCAGCAGCATCGGATAACGATGCGGCAGCACGCCCATGATCCAGCGGCTGTCCCAGTTCGTCTCGCTCAAGACCCGCCCTCCCCTTCGCTCTCCGTTTCCGTCCGGCCGAGGCCGGCTCGACGCTCCAGCTCCCGCACGCGGCGGAACAGACCTTCGAGGCGCCTCAGGAGTGCCTGCTGCCGGCGCCAGCGGCCGATCGGGCCGGCCGGCACGCCGGCGACCGCCACCCCGGGCTGCACCGAGTCGTAGACCGCCGACTTCGATGCGACCTGGACACCGTCACCGACGGTCAGGTGACCCGCGACTCCGACCTGGCCGGCGAGGACGACGCCCGCGCCCAGGCGGGCGCTGCCGGCCACTCCGGCCTGACCACAGAGCATGGACGCGGGACCGATCTCGACATTGTGTCCGACCTGGACGAGATTGTCGATCTTGGTGCCGGCGCCGACGCGGGTCGTGCCGAGCAGAGCGCGATCGATCGCGGTCAGCGCGCCGATCTCGACGTCGTCGCCGATCTCGACGTCTCCGACCTGCGGAATCTTGTGGTGGACGCCGCGATCGGTCGCGTAACCGAAGCCGTCGGCACCGAGCACGACGCCGGCGTGGACCTCGACGCGTGCGCCGAGTCGCGTGCGGCGATAGAGCACGACGTGCGGATGCAGGACGGAACCGTCGCCGACCACGCAGCCCTCGCCGATCACGACGTGGGCGCCGATCGTTGCGCGCGGGCCGATTCGCGCGCCCGCCCCGATCACCGCGTAGGGGCCGACTTCGGCGTCGGCGGCGATCTCGGCGTCGCCCGCCACCACCGCCGTCGGGTGGATTCCCGGCGCGACGGGCACGACCGGATGGAACAGCTCGAGCAGGCGCGCCAGGGCGACCGACGGCTGGGCGACCAGCAGCTGGTCCGCGGCGAGCCCGTCGGTTTCGCGCGCGACCAGGATCGCGCCGGCCCGGCTCGCGCGAGCGGCCTCCAGGTAGCGCGCACCGGTAAGGAACGACAGGTCGGTGGCGCGGGCGGTCTCGAGCGTTCGGATGCCCTCGATCGGCCGCGCTCCGTCCCCGATCACCCGGCCGCCCACCGCCGCGGCGAGCTCTCCGAGGGTGCGGCGCACGCGGTTACGGAGCCGCTGGCGCCGCCGTGGCCGCGTCGAAGCGGGTCACGATCTGACTGGTGATGTCCGAGGCCTCGTCGGCGTAGACCAGCCCGCTCTGGTACTTGTTGAAGATCAGCGTGTAACCGCCCTCGCGCCCGGCCTGCTCGATGATCGGCGCCACCCGGCGCTCGATCTCCGCGAACGACTGCTCCTGCGTCTTGTTGAGCTCGCGCTCGGCGTCTTCCTGGAACCGGCGGTAAGCCGTGACCTGGTCCTCGAGCTGCTTCTCGAGCTCGGCGATCTTGTCGTCGGCCAGCGACAGGCGGCCTTCGTTGAGCCGCTTGCGCAGCGCGTCGATCGCCTCCTGCTTGGTCCGCGCCTCGGCGACCTTCTGATCCTGAAGTGTCTTGAGCCTGGCCAGCGCCTCCTTGCCGGCGACCGAGTCGGTGACCAGGCGGCGGACGTCGATCACGGCGATCTTGGTCGACTGCGCGGCGGCGGGCGCCGCCGACAGCGCGATACCGGCGACCACGGCCAGCAGACCGCCCCGGAGAACGTTCACGATCCCCTCCTTCATTCGATGCTCCTTCCCTTTCTGGCTAGAAGGTCGATCCGATGCTGAACTGGAACGACTCGAAGTTGTCGTTGGGCAGCGGGTCCAGGTTCGAAGCGTAGATGAAACGCAGCGGCGCGCCGAACACCGGGACGAAGATGCGCAGCTCGATGCCCGCGGAGGTCCGGAACCGGTCGTAGTCGATCGACTGGTCCTCGCTGAAGACGCTCGCGGCGTCGAAGAATCCGAGGATGCGGAACGGGCCGCCGAGCAGCAGGTGCATCTCGACGTTGACCTGGGCGTACTTGTCGCCGCCCAGGGGCCGGAAGAACGGGTCGCGGGCCAGCTCGTCCTCGGCGCACGGCTCCTCGCGCCCGGGGAACGGCTCGCCGCCCTCGCAGCGCACCGTGATCGCGCGGTAGTTGAAGCCACGGACGCTGTTCTCGCCACCGAGATAGTAGCGCTCGAAGTAGTCGAGCTCGCGTCCGTCGAACGGGTCGACCAGTCCGCCCTCCAGGTTGAAAGCGAACACCGGCCGGACCCGACCGGGAGGCAGCAGCGGCTTGAACCAGCTGAATCCCGCCTCGGGACGGATGAAGTAGTTGTCGCCGCCAAGGAAACCGCCGGCATACTCGAGGGATCCGAACAGGCGCGTGCCAACCGTCGGCTCGAAGCGGTTGTCGCGGCTCTCGCGGGCGTAATTGAACCGGAGCGACGAGTTCGACAGATCGGTCTCGATCGGAATCGGCCCGTCGGGGCTCGACACCGTCGTGGTTCCGGTCAGCTCGGACCTCGTCAGGCTGACCGACAGGCTCTGGAACAGCCCGAAGCTGCGACCGTAGGTGGCCACCGCTCCGCGGCTCTGGCGCTCGTTCTCGAAGTCGAAGATGTCGCTGTAGTCGAGCCGCGTATCGAAGACCTGGACACCGATCGACTGCGGCCGGTCCAGGAACCAGGGAACGAAGTACGAGACGTCGAACTCGTTGGCGTAGCGGCCCGACTGGAACGAGACGCCGACCGTCTCGCCGCGCCCGAGGAAGTTCTGGGTGCGCACCGAGAGCTGGCCGAACCAGCCGTAGCCCTCGCTGTAGCCGCCGCCGACCTGGAGCTCGGTACGGTCGGCCTCCTCGCCGTGGACCTTGAGGTCGACGGTCTTCTCCTCGCTGTCGAAGTTCTCGAAGCCGATCGGCTCGTCCTCGTCGAGCTTGAAGTAGCCGAGCTGATTGACCTTGAACAGGCTGCTCTTGACCGCGCCCATGTTGAGCACGGTCCCCTCCTGGACGCGGAACTCGCGGCGCAGCACCTTGTCGCGGGTGCGGGTGTTGCCCTCGAACTCGAGTCGGCCGACCTTGTACTGGTCGCCCTCGTCGATGCGCACCACCAGGTCGGCGACCCCCCCGTCGCGCTCGACGATCTCGGAGTCGACCTCGACGAAGATGTGGCCGAAGTTGCGGTAGAGCTCGTCGACCGCGGTCAGCCCTTCGTCGAGCGCCTTGGAGCGCAGCCAGCCGCCTCGCGGCTTCTCGAAGCGCCGCAGCAGCGCCTCGTCGGTGAACTTCTCGTTGCCCTCGATCGAGATCTCGCCCAGCTTCCAGCGTGGCCCCTCGACCACCGGGATGTCGATCGCCAGCCGCCGCTTGCCGCCGCGGCCGACCACCGAGAGCTCCGGGTCTCCGAGATCCACGTCCTTGTAGCCGGCCGCGCGATAGAGGTCGCGCACGGCCGTCAGGTCCTCCTCGACGGTCGCCGGGTTGTAGATGTCCTTCTTGAGGATCCGGGTGATCAGGCTGGTCTTCTTGGTCTTCTTCATCGCCATGCGCAGGCGGCGGTCGCCGAAGACCTGGTTGTCGGCGAATCGGATCTTGCCGATGCGGACCTTTTCGGCCTCGTCGATGTCGAACAGCACCCGGCGCTCGGTCGGCGAGACCTCCTCGAGGCGCCAGCGCGCGTCGGCGAAGCGGAACCCCTTCTCGCGGTACATCTCCTCGATCGCCGACTCCAGGCGCCGGATCTCGCCGAGGTCGAGCGGGTCGCCTTCGCGCACGTCGATCTGGTCCTTGGCCATGCGGTCGTTGATGTCGGTGCGCGAGATGCGCTTGATGCCGGCGTAGTCGATGGAGCGCAGGATCGGCCGCTCGACCACGGTCACGATCACCTTGACGCCGTCCCCGAGCGGCTCCTTGGCGACCCGGATGTCGTCGACCAGGCGGCGCTGCCAGAGCTCGTGGACGGCACTGTTGAGCGCGACCTCGTCCAGCTCGCGCCCCTCCTCGATCCCGAGATAGAAGCGCAGGGTCTCTTCCGCGAGGGCGCGCAGGCCGCGGAACTCGATGGCACGGACGGTCTCGGCCGCGGCGACGGCCGGCACGAGAGCGACGAGCAGGGCGAGGATCAGGATCTTTGAGGGGCGCATGACACCTGTCGGGCGCTGGATCATCCCTGAAAACCGCTGCAAACGGAATACCGGAGGGTCCGCGGCCGGGGCCCGGGGACCCCGGAGCGGGGTTGGCGGACGGTTCAGACGCCGGTCGGCTCGAGCTCGCGCCGGCGCGCCCGGAAGGTCAGTTGATCGCCCTCGAGGTCCACTTCGTACGACTCGGCCTCCCCCTCGCCGGCGCGAATGAGCAGCTCCGACAGGGCGTCCTGGACGTGACGCTGGATCGTCCGCCGGAGGGGACGGGCGCCGGTCGAGGGGTCCACTCCGGCGCGGTCGAGCAGCCACCGTTTCGCCGCCGGCGTCAGCTCCACCGCGAGCCGGCGCTGGGCGAGGGTCTCGTTGACCTCGGCGAGCAGGATGTCGACGATCGAGTCGAGCTCGGCCTGGCCCAGCGGATGGAAGACGATCACCTCGTCGACCCGGTTGATGAACTCCGGGCTGAACGAACGCTTGAGCTCGGAGAGGATCTCCTCCTCGATGCGCCGGAACGCCTCCTCCTCGCTCTGGCCGCCGAATCCCATGCGGCCGCCGCGCAGCACCAGCTTGCTGCCCAGGTTCGAGGTCATCAGCACCAGCGAGTTCTTGAAGTCGACCTGGTTGCCGTAGGCGTCGGTCAGCGTGCCGTCGTCGAGGATCTGGAGCATCAGGTTGGCGATGTCCGGATGCGCCTTCTCGATCTCGTCGAACAGCACCACGGAGTAGGGCTGGCGCCGGATGCGCTCGGTCAGCTGGCCGCCCTCCTCGTGCCCGACGTAGCCGGGCGGCGAGCCGATCAGCTTCGACACCGCGTGCTTCTCCATGTACTCGCTCATGTCGAAGCGCACCAGCGCCTGCTGCGAGCCGAACAGGAACTCGGCCAGCCGCCGCGCCACCTCGGTCTTGCCGACCCCGGAGGGGCCGAGGAAGATGAACGAACCCATCGGCCGGCGCGGACTGGCGACCCCCAGGCGCGAGCGGCGGATCGCGCGAGAGATGGCGCTGATCGCGGCGTCCTGGCCGATCACGTAACGGCGCAGCCAGTCCTCCATGTGGATCAGCTTCTCGGCCTCGTCCTTCTGCAGCGAGGAGACCGGGATTCCGGTCCAGGCCGAGATGACCTCCTCGATGTCGCGGGCGGTGACCTCGAGCTCGCCGTCCTCGGACGCCGATTTGCCCATCCGCTCGAGGTCCTCGCGCAGCTCGATCTCGCGCTCGCGCAGGTAGACCGCGGTCTCGAAGCTCTTGTCGGAGATCGCCTGCTTCATCTGGCGCACCACGTCGCGGATCTCCTGCTCGAGGCGGCGCAGGTTCTGGGTGTCGCGCACCCGGCGCAGCTTCACCTTGGCGCCGGCCTCGTCGAGCACGTCGATCGCCTTGTCCGGCTGGAAACGGTCGGTGATGTAGCGGGTCGACTGGTAGATCGCGGTGCGCAGCGCGTCGTCGGCGTAGCGCACCTTGTGGAACGACTCGTAGCGCTCCTTGACCCCCTCGAGGATCGACATCGTCTCCTCGTTGGACGGGGGCTGGACGTTGACCGCCTGGAAGCGGCGCAGCAGCGAGCGGTCCTTCTCGATGAACTTGCGGTACTCCTTGAGCGTGGTCGCGCCGATACAGGCGATCTCGCCGCGCGAGAGCGCGGGCTTGAGGATGTTCGCAGCGTCGAGCGAGCCCTCGGCCGAGCCGGCGCCGATCAGGGAGTGGATCTCGTCGACGAAGACGATGATGTCCTTGTTCTCCTTGAGCTCCTTCAGGATCCCCTTGAGGCGCTCCTCGAACTGACCACGGTACTTGGTGCCGGCGACGATCAGCGACAGGTCGAGCGCGAGCACCCGCTTGGTCGCCAGGAAGATCGGCACCCGCCCCTCGACGACGCGTTGGGCCAGCCCTTCGACGATCGCCGTCTTGCCGACCCCCGGCTCACCGAGCAGGATCGGGTTGTTCTTGGTGCGGCGCGACAGGATCTGAATGATGCGCTCGACCTCGCGCTCGCGTCCGATCAGCGGGTCGAAGCCCCCCTGCTGCGCGAGCGCGGTCAGGTCGCGGCTGTACTCGGAGAGGAAGGGCAGCTCCTTCTTCTGCTGCGCCGTCTCGCGCTCCTTGGCGATCGCGATGACGTCCTCGCGCAGCGAGTAGACGTCGAGGCCGTGCTGGGCGAGGATGCGCTGCGCCAGGCAGCCGTCGACGCGCAGGATGCCGACCAGCAGGTGCTCGGAGCCGACGGACGGATGCAACATCGACTCGGCCTCGTGGGCGGCGTAGGCCAGGATCTTCTTGGCCTCTTCCGACAGCGGCAGCTCCGCGGTCGAGCTGATGCGCTCGACGAAGACGCGTTCGCCTTCGACCTCGCGGCGGATGTCGTCCGGTTTGATCTGGAAACGGCGGAAGAGCTCGGCGACCGACTCCTCGCCTTCGCGCAGGACGCCGAGCAGGATGTGCTCGGACTCGATGACCCGGCTACCCAGCTTGGAGGCTTCGTAGCGGGCGAAGAACAGCGCGCGGCGGGCCTTCTCGTTGAACTTCTCGAACACGGCGTCCGGCCTCCGTTCCCTCGCGGAAGTCGAGCGCCCTCAGATATTTCCGCTGCGAAGCAGCCCGGCTTCCAACACCAGGATCCTAGCACACCGGCGGGCCAGCTCGCGGTTGTGGGTCACCACCAGCGCGGTGGTGCCGTGGCGCTCGACCAGCGCCGCGAGCAACGAGAACACCGTCTCGCCCGCCGCCGGGTCGAGGTTGCCGGTCGGCTCGTCGGCAAGCACCAGCGGCGGCTCGAGCAGGAGCGCGCGGCAGAGCGCGACGCGCTGCTGCTCGCCGCCCGAGAGCTGACCCGGGAAGTGATCGGCGCGCTCGCCGAGGCCGACCTCCTCGAGCAGCGCCCGCGCGCGCGCTTCGAGCTCGCGCGCGGAACGCCCCGCGATCCGACCGGGAAGCGCCACGTTCTCGAGCGCGGTGAAATCGGCGAGCAGCTGGTGGAACTGGAAGACGAAGCCGACGGTGCGGTTGCGGAACCCGGCCATCGCCGCGGGCGGGAGCGCTTCGATGCGCTGGCCGCCGACCTCGACGGTTCCGGCGTCGGGCCGGTCGAGTCCGCCGAGCAGGTGGAGCAGCGTCGACTTGCCCGAGCCCGAGGGCCCGACCACCGCCACCAGTTCCCCCGGTGCCAGCTCGAGGTCGACGCCGCGCAGTACCTCGACCGTCCGCGACGCGTCGCGGTAGCTCTTGACCAGGCCGCGCGCGACCACAGCGACGCTCACCGTCGCAGCCCCGCGATCAGGTCGCCGCGCGCTGCCCGCGCCGCCGCCAGCGCCGAGCAGGCGAGCGTGAGCAGTACCGTCACCGCCACCACCGCCGCTACGTCGCCGAGCCGGACGTGGAACGGCAGCCGGTCGAACAGCAGGATCCCCGGCGGCAGGCGAAACAGCCCCGTACGATCGAGCACGACCGCCGCTCCCCAGCCCAGCAGACCGCCACCGAGCGCCGCGGCGCCGCCGAGCAGGCCGCCGAGCGTCAGCAGCGCCCGTCCCAACACCGAGCGGTCGGCTCCCATCGCGGCGAGCAGGGCGAGCTCGCGCCGCTTGGTCGCCGCCACCAGTTGCAGGTCGGAGTAGAGCGCCACGGCGGCCACCGCCACCACCAGCGAGACCGCCAGGAACAGCACGGTGCGCTCCAGGGCGAGCGCGAAGAAGAGCGGGCGATTCAGGTCCTGCCACGTCTCGAGCCGGCCGCCCTCGGGCAGCCGGCCGCGCCACCGCTCGGCGAGCGCGAGCGCTCCGTCGAGGTCGCGTGTCGCCACTTCGAGCCGGACCGGGCGGTCGGCGCCGAGCAGGATCTCGGCGCGCTCGAGCGGCATCGCGGCCCGCGACCCCTCGTCGGTCGCCGAGCCGGCGAAGACGCCGGCGAGACGCATCGAGAGCAGCCGCGGCTGCGGTCCCAGGGGCGTCAGCGTCGGCCTCGGCGCGGCGAGGGTGACCACCTCGCCCGGCGCGAGGCCGAAGCGGGCGGCGTCGGCGTCGGAGAGATAGAGCCCGGGAATCGAACCCGCCGCGCCCGGAAACGACGGCGGCACCGCCCCCTCGAAGCCGACGATCTCGACCGGCAAGGCGCGGCCCGACGCGAGCAGCCAGCCGCGGCCGGGCAGGATCCGCTGCACCCCCGCGACCTCCGGTTCGCGACCGAGGGCGAGCGAGATCTCGAGCGCGTCGGTGCCCGGCGGCAGCGAGATCGCGAGCGCCGGCGTGCGCGCCAGGATCTCGCCGCGCAGCGCGCGCTGCATGCCGGCGAGCGCCGCCAACGAGAGCACCAGTGCCGCCACCCCGAGCCCGATGCCGAGCGCGGCCACCGCCGACAGGAAGCTGGTGAAGGCGTCCTTGCGGGTGCTGCGCAGGAAGCGCAGCGCGAGGTAGACCGGGAACGGCAGGGTCCGGCTCAAGCGTCGCCGTCGGGAGCGCCCGGCTCCCCCGTCGCCACGCCGGCGCCGCCGCCTTCCACCTCGACACCTTCGGCCATGGCCTCCGGTCGCAGCAGCGGAAACAGGATGACGTCGCGGATCGAGTGGCGATCCGTGAGGACCATGGTCAGCCGGTCGATGCCGATCCCCTCGCCGCCGGCCGGCGGCATGGCGTGCTCGAGCGCGCGCACGTAGTCGTGGTCGAAGCGATGCGCCTCGGCGTCGCCGGCGTCGCGCGCGGCGAGCTGGGCGTGGAAGCGCTCGGCCTGGACGTCCGGGTCGTTGAGCTCGGAGAAGGCGTTGGCCACCTCCATGCCCGCCAGATAGAGCTCGAAGCGTTCGGTGAATCGCCCGTCCTCCGGCTTCTGCTTCGACAGCGGCGAGATCTCGACCGGATGGTCGATGATGAACACCGGCCCCCACAGATGCTCCTCGCAGAGCGTTTCGAACAGCGAAGACAACAAGACTCCATAGAGAGGAGCGGCGCGCAGGTTCGACGGTTTCGAGGGCCCCGGCAACGACGGTCCAGCGGGGTTGGGCGTCGCTCCGAACGCCTCCTTTGGCGGTTCGATCTCGCGAGAACGAAACTCCGCCAACAGCCCCTCCGCTGTAGACGTTCGCTCGGCCGGCACCTTCGCGAGTTGGGTGAGGGCGTCCGCCATCGTCCAGCGAGGCCACGGCGGACTGAAGTCGATCGTCCTTCCCTTATATGAAAGCTTTCGGTCTTTCCCCGGGTGAACCTCGTCGACGAGCTCGACGACGAGCTGCTCGGTCAGGTCCATCAGCTGGTGGTAGTCGCTGTAGGCCTGGTAGAACTCGAGCATCGTGAACTCGGGGTTGTGCTGGGTCGAGATCCCCTCGTTGCGGAAGTTGCGGTTGATCTCGTAGACCCGGTGCAGGCCGCCCACGACCAGGCGCTTCAGGTAGAGCTCCGGCGCGATGCGCAGGAACAGCTCGAGATCGAGCGCGTTGTGGTGGGTGACGAAGGGCCGCGCCGCGGCGCCGCCGGGAACCGGCTGCATCATCGGCGTCTCGACCTCGAGGAAGCCGCGCGCGTCGAGGAAGCGCCGGATGCCGGCGACGATGCGCGCGCGGGTCTCGAAGACCTGCCGCGATTCCGGGTTGGCGACCAGATCGAGGTAGCGCTGCCGGTAGCGCGCCTCGACGTCGGCGAGCCCGTGCCACTTCTCGGGCAGCGGCCGCAGCGCCTTGGCGAGCATCGTCAGCCGCTCGGCGAAGATCGACAGCTCGCCGGTGCGGGTGCGGCCGAGCATCCCCTCGGCGAGCAGGTAGTCACCGAGGTCGACTTCGTCGAGCAGCGCGCGCGAGCCGTCGTCGAGCTTGTCCTTGCGCACGAAAATCTGGACCTTGTCGCGGCCGTCCGAAAGGTCGAGGAAGACCAGCTTGCCCTGGTCGCGATAGGCGCGCACGCGGCCGGGGACGCGCAGGCGCAGGTTCTCCCCCTCGAGCGCGGCGGCGTCCTTCTCCCCCCAGCGCGCGCGCAGCTCGGTCGGCTCGAAGTCGTGCGGCGCCCGCGCGGGATAGGCCTCGACGCCGCGCTCGCGCAGCCGCTCGCGCTTGCTGCGCCGGAACGCGATCTGTTCTTCCAGCTCCGACATGGGAGCGAAAGGATAGCCCGAAAGGGCGGCGCCAGGCTCCTTCAGCGCGCGAGCCGCAGGCCGGTGACGAGGTGGGTGCCGGTGCCCCGGTCGAACAGCGAGACGGCGATCTCGTGATCGGAGCGCCGGAACCGCAACGGCACCTCGGCCTCGACGAGGGTCGGGTCGGAGGCACTGGTCGTGAGCTCGATCGGAACCGGACCGACCAGGGTGCGACGTCCGTCGACGTCGACCGCGGCGACGCGCAGATCGGCGACGAGCGGCGCATCCGTCGCGCCGGAATCCACTCCCGCCAGCGCCGCGCGCGGCACCTCCAGGCGCAGCGGCAGGCGAATCCGGAAAGGACCGTCCCGCAGCGACTCGCCGGCGAATGCCCGCAGGGGCGACTCCGTCGCCCGGCCCGAGCCGTCCAGCAGCGCCGCCTCGAGGCGGAAGTCGAGCTCGGTGCCGTCGGAAAGATCGCGATAGCCGCGGCGGGCGCGCACTTCGACGCCCGGTCGCCCCACCTCGACTTCGATGCGGTGGGCGCGGTCGTCGCTTCGGCGCGGCGCGGTGAAGGCGATCGAGTAGTAGTCGCGCGCGTCTTCGCTGATTCCGGCGAGCGCCACGCGACGACGGCCGTTCAGGAAAGCGACGCCGCCGGTGCGCTCGGCGAGATATCGCAGACTGTCGTGGTACGCGGCCTCGGACAGGTTCGGGATCGACGGCACCGACGCGAAGTCGGGCCCCCTGACGCCCGGACCGGAGCGCTCGACGTCCGCTCCGAACGCCGCGAGCATGCCCGGCACGTCGACGGGGTAGATCGTGTAGCCGAGCTGGTCGGCGACGTCGAGCAGCGGATCGAGCAGGCGCAGTGCCGGTGCCTCGGTCCAGGCGAAGGGGTGACGGCCCGATCCGAGGGGGACGGCCGCCGACAGCGGCCACCCCCCCGAGAGCAGGACGAGCGCTCGGCGCCCCGCTGGCCGTTCGATCGAGCGGACCGCCGCGGCGGCGGCGCGCGCCGCACGCTCCAGTCGGTTGCGCACTTCGCTCACGCGCAACCGAGCTTCGACCTGCCGCCGCGCACCCGACCGCGAGCCGCAGGTCGGATCGTCCGGTTCGACGGCCCCGGCGCAGGGCTCCTCGGTGGCGTGGGCGAGCCACCATCCCGGATCGGCGCCGAGGTCGGAGAGCTCACCGGTCGGATCCGAAATCGGTGCCCAGCGGCCGCCGAGGTCGAGCCGCGAGCGCAGCCCCCATGCCGGACGCCGACGCGCCGCGGCGAGCGCTTCGCGCACCGCCGGACCCGGCGGCGTCCAGTCGAGGAGCCGCTCGAGGCGGTGGCCGTCCCAGGCCACGATCGCGACGCGGTCGAACGGCCGCAGACGGTCGAGCTGAGACTCGAGCCCGCGCAGGACGCGCTCGAGGTCGATCGCCAGCGAAAACTCCTCGTCGACGTAGACCAGGAGGTTCAGAGGCATTGCCCCCGGGACCGAAATCCCGCCGACGTCGGTTTCGCTCGCTGGTGCCGCCGTGACGGCCGACTCTCCCGGCGCTGCTCGCTGCTCGGAGAGGAAATCGATCGCGGCGACTCGTCCGTCCACGGTGAGCCGGAAGTCTTCGCGTTCGAGCCCGGCGACGTGCCGCCCGTTACCGTCACGGACCGCGACGTCGATCTCGACCACGCGCACTTCCACCTCCTCGCCGAAGACCGCCAGCGGCGGCGCCTGTCCGGCGCCCCGCGAGGCGAGGGCAGCTAGTCCGATCCCGATCAGGACGGCACCGGCCCCGCGTCCGATCATGGTGAGGACCTCCCGGGCGGTTTCGCGTGCAAGCGACGTACCGGGCCTTCCCGGCGATAGGATCGGCAGCCGTGGATCACCGCGTCGAAGCCCTCGCCGTCGCTGTCGAACGTTGGCGCCTGCTCGGACGACCCGATCCCGACGTCCTCGTGGTCGCCGGCTCGGGGCTCTCGGTGCCGCTCGGCGCGCCGGTCGTACCGGCCGAGCCGCTCGCCGAGTGGCTGCCGTTTCCGGTGCGCACGGTGGCCGGCCACCAGCACGAGATCGAGTTGCTCGAGCCGGCACCCGGACGGCGCGTGCTCTACCAGCGCGGGCGGATCCACGGCTACCAGGGCTACGAGCCCGCCGAGGTCGTCTTCCCGATCCGCTTCGCCGCGCTGCTCGGCGCGCGCGTGCTGGTCATGACCAACGCCGCCGGCGGCGTGCGCCCGGAGTGGCCGGCCGGAACGCTGGCCGCGGTCTCCGACCAGATCAACCTGACCGGCCGCACGCCGCTCCACGGCGAGCCGCCGGTGAGCTGGGGCCCGCGCTTCCCCGACATGGTCGACGCCTACGACCCCGCACTACGGGCGCTGGCGCGGGAGCATGCCTACAAGCTCGGCTTCGAGCTGACCGACGGCGTCTACGCCGGCCTTCCCGGTCCCGCCTACGAGACCCCCGCCGAGGTGCGCATGCTGCGCGTCCTCGGCGCCGACCTGGTCGGCATGTCGACCGTGCACGAGGTGATCGCCGCCCGCCACCTCGGCATGAGATGCCTCGTCGTCTCGCTGGTGGCCAACCCCGGCGCCGGGGTGACCGGCGAGTCGCTGAACCACGAAGAAGTCCTCGAAGCCGGCCGCGCCGCCGCCGGCCGCGTCCGCGACCTGCTCGCGGCGCTGCTCTCCGATCCCCGACTGACCGAAGCCTGAGCGAGTCGGCTCAGCGATCGTCACCTCGCGGCGCGCCGAGGACCGCACCGGGCCGTTTCGGCGCTGGCGCCGCGATGAACGCCGCTGGCCACGGCCGTCGCGGCCGGGGTTCGGACCCGGTCGCGACGCCCCAGGAGACCTCAGTTCGCGCTCACGCGGTCGACCAGGAGGAAGTGGGCGCGGCGGTTGCGCTGCCAGCAGGCTTCGTCGGGCTGGGTGCAGCTCGGACGTTCCTCACCGAAGCTGACTGTGCGCAGACGGGTCGCGGCGATGCCGAGCTGCGTCAGGTACTCGCGCACGGCCTGGGCGCGGCGCTCGCCCAGAGCGAGGTTGTAGTCGTTCGTTCCGCGCTCGTCGCAGTGGCCTTCGATCTGGACCACGAACTCCGGGCGCGAGCGCAGGAACTCGGCGTTGCGCGACAGGCGTGCCCGCGCCTCCTCGCGCAGCGTCGCCTGGTCGAAGTCGAAGTAGACGTCGCCGAGCAGCCCGGAACGGTAGGCGTGCTCGTTGGCGGCGACCAGCTCGCCGTCGAGCGGGCTCTCGACCGGGTCCCCTTCCGTCGGGCCCGTCGGCGCCGGCGCGACGGGCGCGGCCACCGTCACCGGCGCGGAGACCGGCGCCGGTTGCGGCTTCTTCTTGGGACAACCGGTGAGCACGAGCGGGGCGAGCAGGATCACGGAGACGAACGGGAGCGCGCGGATTCTGGACATGGCGACGAGGTTACCGCCGCGGACCGCCGTGGGGAATCCAACCTCGGGTAGAGCCACCCTCTCTATCGTTCGATCAGCCGACTTCGACCCGGAGCCGCGGATAGGATCGCGGCGTGCAGCTGCCGTTCTCGCCTCGCCGCCGCGCCGAACGCCTGATCGCCGCCGGCCGCGTCGTGCTGGCCGGCTCGTCGCTGCTCGCGCTCTGGCGCGACCCCTCCGAGCCCGCCAAGTACGCCTCGATCGCCTACGGCCTGCTCGCGACCTACCTCGCCTACTCGGTCGCGCTCGCCCTCCACCGCTGGCGGGCCAATCGCTCGAGCGAAACGGCGGCGCTGCTCGAGCACAGCTTCGACCTGCTCTTCTTCTCCGTCTTCATGTACTTCACCTCGGGGCCGGCCAGCCCGTTCATCGCCTACTTCGTCTTCTCGCTGGTGTGCGCCACCCTGCGCTGGCGCTGGCGAGGGACCCTGTGGACCGCGATCGCCAGCCTGGCGACGTTTCTCGCCCTCGGCTACTACTTCTCCGAGGTGCTGCGCGACCCGACCTTCCAGCTCAACGAATGGGTGATCCGAGCCGTCTACATGGCGGTCGTCGCCTTCCTGCTCGGGTATCTCGGCTGGCACGAGCAGCGCAACCGCTCGGAGATGTCGCTGCTGGCGTCGTGGCCGGCGGTCACCGGAAGCGAGCCCGAGTCCTTGCTCGACGAGCTGGTCGCGCACGTCGAGCGCATCCATCCCGGAGGTGGCGTGGCGCTCGCCTGGTCCTCCGGCGAGACGCCGCGCACCGACGTGGCCGCGCGGCGCGACGGCACGCTGCGCCGCTTCGTCCTCGAGCGTCCGATCGAAGCGCTGATCGACGTCGAGGTCGGCCAGAGCGGCTTCCTGCTCGCCGAACGGGCCGGAGGACGCGAGGTGCTGCTCCACCGCGCCGGCGGCCTCGCCCGCTGGAACGGCGAGGCGCCGCTCGCGCCCGAGCTCGCCGAGCGCCTCGACGCGCGCACGCTGCTGTCGGCGGCCTGGCGCGGCGAGCTCGTGCGCCTGCGCACCTTCGTCGTCGAGCCGCGTGCGGCGACTTCGGACGACCTGGTGCTCGCCGAGATCTCGGCGGCGCTCGCCGGTGCCCGCATCGAGGGCCTCGAGCTGCTCGGACGAATTCGCGTCGCGGGCGCCGCCGAGGAGCGGGTACGGCTGGCGCGCGACCTCCATGACGGCGTCCTGCAGTCACTCACCGGCTTCGGCCTGCGTCTCGCCGCGGCCCGGCGCCTGGTCCCCGAGGCGCCCGCCGAAGCCGAGCGCAGCCTCGAGGAGCTCCAGCGGCTGGTGGCGCTCGAGCAGCGCGACCTGCGTTTCGTCATCCAGGACCTCGAGCCCACGGCCGGTGACCGCCGCGGCTTCGATCTGGCGCAGCGCCTGGCCGAGCTGATTCAGCGCGCCGAGGACGAGTGGCAGCTCGAGATCGACCTCGACGCTGAGCCGCTCGACGACGACCTGCCCGAGCCGACCGAGCGCGACCTCTACTTCCTGGTGCGCGAGGCCCTGGTCAACGCCGTGCGCCACGGTGGCGCGCGCCGCATCTCGGTGCGTCTGACCCGCGGCGCCGGTGACCGACTGGAGCTGGTGGTGGCCGACGACGGCCGCGGCTTTCCGTTCAGCGGCAGGTTCGATCAGGACGAGCTCGCCCGGATGGCGAGCGGTCCGCGCTCCCTGCGCGAGCGCGTCGCCTCTCGCGGCGGCCGGCTGAGCCTCGACTCGGGCGCGCGAGGTGCCCGCATCGCGATCGAGCTGCCGCTCGACTCGGCGGGTTCGTCGTGATCCGCGTCGTGCTCGCCGACGATCACCCGATCGTGCTCGACGGACTCGAACAGCTGTTCCGGACCGAAGCCGACTTCGAAGTCGTGGCTCGCTGCCGCGACGGCGAGGAGGCGATCGCCGCCATCGAGCGCGAGCACCCGGACCTGGTCGTGCTCGACGTCCGCATGCCGCGCGTCGACGGCCTCGGCGTGCTCGCCGCCGTGCGCGATCGCCGGCTCGCGACGCGCGTGCTCCTGCTCGCCGCCGCGATCGAGCCGGCGCAGGCGGTCGAAGCGCTCCGGCAAGGTGCCCGCGGGCTGGTGCTCAAGGAGATGGCGCCGGAGCTGCTGGTCGAGGTCGCGCGCCGGATCCACGCCGGCGGCCAGTGGTTCGACGCCGCGCTGGTCTCGCGCGCCCTCGACGAGGCCGGTGCCCGCGCCGCCGGCGCCGCTCCGGGCAGCGGCGCGCTCACCCCGCGCGAGCGCGAGATCGTCGACATGGTCGCCGAGGGACTGCGCAACCGCGTCATCGCGCAGCGACTCGGCATCTCGGAGGGGACGGTGAAGCTCCACCTCCATCACGTCTACGAGAAGCTCGGCGTGACCGGCCGGGTGGAGCTTCTGCTGCGGGTTCAGCGCGGCGCGGTCTGATCCGCGCGTCGGATCAGGTCGACGCCGGCCGGTTGACCAGCAGCCAGAGACCCGAGTAGTCGCGGATCAGACGCATGCGCAGCAGCTGGAGCTGCTGCGCCTCGGCGAAGGCGCCGGAGCGGACCGCGTCGTCGATCAGCTGGCCGAAGCGGCTGACGTACGCGTCGCCGACGCGCACCGTCATGCGGGCGCGCTCGAACACCGGGGCGTCGCGGGTGACGGCGGTCTCGTCCAGGATCTCGGTGATCTCGCCGGCCTCCTCGTTCATCTTCAGGCGCAGAGCGGCCGCCTCGAGCAGGAACTTCTCGACCACCGAGTCCCCCTCCGGGGCCACGTGCAGGCGGCGGTAGGCGATCACCTCGCGCGGCTCGAGGCGCAGGTGGTAGAGGTCCCGCGACAACGCGACCTCGCGCGGCGAGGCCTGACTGTCGGTGCCGTGAAGCCCCTCGAGAACCTCTCGAAAGTGGGTGGTCAGACTCTCGTCGGTCGGCCCGTCGGAAGCCGCCTCGCCCTCGTCCTGCCGGACCGGCGCTTCGAGCGCGTGTACGCCCGAACCCGAGCGCATCAGGCGCGGCATCAGGTCCTCGACCTGGCGGCGCAGGAAGGCGATGTCCTCGATCTTCACGTTGTCGGTGCGGTGCTTGCGCTCGAAGTCCTCGAAGCGATGGCGGAATACCGTCAGTTCCTGGTCGAGCTGGATGTCGACCGGTACCTGTCCCTCGAGCTCGAGGATGCGCTGCGACTCCGAGAGGATGCGCTCCTCTTCGGCCTTGAAGTTCTGTCGCACCTTGTTCTTGATCGCGATGTTGGTCTCGACCACCGCGGCCAGCACGTCGGGATGGAGCAGGTAGCGGCCGAGGATCTGCTTGGTCTCGCGGTAGCGCGGCACCACCCGGCTCTCGGCCAGCGCGTCGAGGTCGGCCACCGTGCCGATCTCGCGCCGGAACTCGGAGATCTCGTTGCGACGGTCCTCGAGCCACGACACGTCGGGCGCGAGGTCGTCGAACATCGCCCAGAAGCCCTGGAAGATCGGGCGCAGGCGGGCGCGGTCGCGCATGATCACGGATCCGGAGACCGGGTCGACCTCCTCGCCGAGCTTGGTGATCAGGAAATCCACCTTGTCGAGACGGTCGCCGGAGAGCCCCTCCTCGCCCGCGAGCATCAGGTAGAAGCGCACCATCTGCGCTAGGATCTGATCGTCGTAGTTGCGCACCCGTTCGAAGAACTGCCGCAGCAGCGGAGGCGCGACACGGGCGTCGGCCGCGGCGAGCAGCGCCATCATCTGGACGAGCTGTTTGGCGGCGCGGTCGAGCTCGCTCGCGACCTTGGCGTTCTCGGGGCCGGTGAGCTGGTCGGCGACCTGGCGGAGGATCGCGTGGATCTCCTGGAAGTCCGACGGATAGCGCGGAATCTCCGCCTCGACGAAGAACTTCTGCAGGCCCTGCAGGAACTGATGAAACGTCCAGCCGGCCTTGAATCGACCGGCGAGATCGACGTAACGGCGATGCTGGGCCGACAGTTCGTGTTCGGTCACTAGATCACGCAAAAAAGGTTCGAGGGATTCTAAACCATGGCCGCTGAGAAAGATAGCCACAGAATCCGCGCGCTGATCGAGCGCCCGGCGATCGACCGACGCGTCGTCGAACTGGCCGGCGCCATCGATCGCGACCACCTCGGCACCGACGGACTGGTGGTGATCGGCGTGCTCAAGGGGGCGGTCTTCTTCGTCACTGATCTCGCCGAGAAGCTCACCGTGCCGGTGACTCTCGACTTCTTCCAGACCTCGAGCTACGGCGGCGGTACCTCGGCCGGCGAGCTGCGCATCAAGCGCGACATCGACCTGTCGGTGCGCGGCCGCGACGTGCTGATCGTCGAGGACATCGTCGACACCGGCTGGACCGTGCGAACGATCCTCGACCTGTTCCGTTTCCGCGGCGCGCGCAACGTCCGCCTCTGCTCCCTGCTCGACAAGCACGAGGCGCGCGAGGTCGACGTGCCGATCGACTACACCGGTTTTCGAATCGGGCGCGAGTTCGTGGTCGGCTACGGTCTCGACTACGGCGAGCGCTACCGCAACCTTCCCTACATCGGCGTCGTCGAGTTCGACGAGCGGGAGCAGAGCGCATGATCGACTTCCACGCGAGCGACGGCGCGCCACGCGCGATCGGTCCCTACTCGCAGGCGGTCTCGACCGACGGCTGGCTGTTCACCTCGGGGCAGGTCGGCCTCGACCCGGCGACCGGCGAGCTGGTGCCGGGCGGCTTCGAGGCGCAGGCGAGACGGGTCTTCGAGAACCTGCGTGCGGTGCTGGCCGCGGCCGGGTGCGACTTCGGCGACGTCGTCAAGGCGACCGTCTACCTCGCCGACATGGCGGACTTCGCGACGCTCAACGGGATCTACGCCGAAGCCTTCGGCGATCACCGGCCGGCGCGCTCGACCGTGCAGGCCGCCGCGCTGCCCAAGGCCGCCCGGGTCGAGATCGACCTCGTCGCCCGCCGCCGCGGCTGAGCGCGGCTCACAGCGTCGCCGCGGAGTCCGCTGCGATCGAGGCGGGGTCGTCCGGCGGCGCCTCCCCCTCCGACCCCCCTCCGCCTTCTTCGTCGAGAACGGGCAGCTCGCTCGCCATCTCGTTGGCCAGATCGTGGAGGCGCGCCAGCGCAGCCCGATCGTCGGCCGGGAACGGGTCGAGCTGACCGAGCTTCTCCACAGTCTCCCGGCGCATGGCGTCGAGGTCGAACGCGTCGAGCGTGCGCGCCGAACCGCGGTCGAGCAGTGATCGCGCCATGCGCAGCGCGTCGATGGCGCCGCGCTCGAGCGCCAGCGCTTCCGCTTCGACGTCGTTGCTGACCCGGATCAGCGCCAGCAGGTGCCGGGCCTCGCCGAGCTGGAACCAGGCTTCGCCGAACTCCGGGTCGAGCGCGACCGCTTGCTCGAGATGGCCGATGCCGAGGACCAGGTCGGTCCCGAGGATCGCCTGCTGCGCCGAGTGGAACTCCTCGATCGCCGATTCGACCATCTGACTCGGCGCCGACGGTGCGGCGCCGATCACCGGCCCGGCATCGATCCTGCGCTGGAGGATCTCGCGATTGCGCTCGGCCTCGGCGGCCGCGTCGGTCGCGGCGGCGTCCGCGCCGGCGGTCTCCGTCTCGGTCGCGGGTTCCGTGCCCTTCTCCGTGCAGCCTGCCGTCGCCATCATCAGCAGCGCGGCGCCGAGCCCGCGCGCGATCCGGTCGAATCCAAGCGTCATCCGATCCCTCCAAGTCGTTCGATGGCCAGCTCGATGTCGTCGTCGCCGACGTCGCGGTGGGTGACGAAGCGCACCCGCCGCTCGTCGATCGCCGACACCCGGACCCCCCGCTCCGCCGCGGCCGCCGCCCAGCGCGACGCGGGCTCGCGATCGCCCGCTCCGCGCGAACGGACGCTGAAGATGCCGATATTGGTCTCGAGCTCTCCGAGCTCGATCTCGACGTCCGCGCGGCCGGCGAGCGCCTCGCCGAGCCGCCGCGCCCGCCGGTGGTCGTCGGCGAGGCGCGCGGGCCCCTCGCGCAGCGCGACCAGCCCCGCCGCCGCGATGACGCCGACCTGGCGCATCGCGCCGCCGAGCTGACGCCGGATCTCGCGCGCCGCCTCGATCCGCGCGCGGGAGGCGCAGATCAGCGACCCGATCGGAGCGCCCAACCCCTTCGACAGGCAGAACATCACCGTGTCGAAGCCGCGCGCGAGCTCGGCCGGCGTGGTGTCGAGCGCCGTCGCGGCATTCCAGATGCGCGCCCCGTCGAGGTGGACCGGCACGCCGATCCCGCGCGCGAGCTCGAGGATCGGCTCGATGCGGCTGCGACCGAAGACCCGGCCGCCGGCCATGTTGTGGGTGTTCTCGAGCGCCACGGCGCCGGTCGGCTCGCGGTAGCCGCCGGGGCGCACCAGCGCCGCCGCGAACCGCTCCGGGTCCGGCAGTCCGTCGGTGGACGGCAGCGGCCGCGTCTGGATCCCCGACACCGCCGCCGCGGCGCCCGCCTCGAACATCACCACGTGCGCCCGCTCGTCGCACAGCAGCTCGGTACCGCGCGGCGTGATCAGCCGCAGGCCGATCTGGTTGCCCATGATCCCGGACGGCACGAACAGGGCCGCCTCGAATCCCATCGCCGCCGCGGCCTCCTGCTCGAGCACCGTGACGGTCGGGTCCTCGCCGTAGACATCGTCACCGACCTCGGCCTCCGCCATCGCCCGCCGCATCGTCGCGTCGGGCTTGGTCACCGTGTCGGAGCGCAGATCGATCATCCGCATCAGCCAGCGACTCTATCGAACCCGGCAGGCCTCTCCCTTCGACGCATCGTCACTTCCGAATCCCGCTGGAGCGACGAGTCGTCGGGTCTCGCCGTCCGCTCTATCGCAATAGCTCGGCGAGCACCGGATTCGACAGCAGGCGCCCCTCGGGCGTGAGGCGCAGCCGGCCGTCGCTGAGCTCGACGAAATCGGCGAGGCGGGCGACGCGACGTGCGGTCTCCTCCGCGCTGACGCCCGCGGCCTCGAGCAGCTCGGGTTCGATCCCCTCCTCGAGGCGCAGGCCGAGGAAGACCCGCTCGGCGGCGGGGTCGCTCGGGAGCTCCTCGACCGCGAGCGGGTCGGCGAGCCAGGCCTCGAGGTCGGGCAGGTGGCGGAAGCGGCGGCCGTCGACGAAGGAGTGGGCGGCGGGGCCGAGCCCGAGCCAGGGGCGGCAGCGCCAGTAGCGCAGGTTGTGACGACACTCGAAGCCCGGGCGGGCGAAGTTCGAGATCTCGTAGTGGCGGAAACCGGCAGCCATCAGGCGCTCGCGCATCGCGAGGTAGCGGCGGCTCTGCGCCTCGTCACCGCCGAACAGGTTCGGACGCGTGCGGCGCAGGCCGTCGATCTCCGAGCCGGCGTGGACCTCGAGCAGGTAGAGCGAGAGGTGATCGGTTCCGAGGTCGACGGCGCGCGCGAGCGAGGTCGCGAACGAGCCGTCGGTCTGGGCGGGGATGCCGATCATCAGGTCGATCGAGAGGTTGTCGAACCCGGCGGCGCGCGCGCCGCGAACGACGCGCCCCGCGTCCGTCGCCGAGTGCCGGCGGCCGAGCAGGCCGAGCTCGCGGTCCGAGAACGACTGCACGCCGATCGAGAGTCGGTTGACGCCGGCCGCGCGAAGTCCGGCCAGTCGCTCGTCGGTGAGGTCCGACGGATTCGCCTCGGCGGTGATCTCGACGTCCCCGGCGACCTCGAATCGCTCGCTCAGGCGGCCGAGGATGGCGCCGATCTCGCCGGGCTCGAGCAGTGACGGGGTGCCGCCGCCCAGGAAGATGGTCTCCACCCGCCGTCCGCCGAGCGAGCTCCAGCCGTCGATCTCGCGGCCGAGCGCGGCGACGAAGCGGTCCATCCGGCCCCGGTTCTCGCCGACCCGGTAGAAATCGCAGTAGCGACAGCGCGTGCGACAGAACGGAACGTGAACGTAGACGCCGAGCGAACCGGTCACGTCGCCTCGCCGCCCCGCCAGGCCGCGCGCAACCGCTCCAGGCGCTCGACGCGACCGTGCGCGACCTGGGCCTCGACCAGCTCGCGCGCCGGCGCCGACAGCCACGACAGCACGGCGAGGTTGCCCTCGCGCGCGAGCGCCGCGACGTCGAGCGGCGTCGCCTCGAGGTGCCGCGCCCCAGCCAGCAGCGCGGCACCTTCCGCCTCGCCGCTCCCGAGCCGTACCAGCAGGTCGCCCGCCTCGGCCAGCAACGTAGAAATCTCGCGATTGCGCGCTCGCCGCGGCGCCAGGTCGATGGGCGGTCGCTCCAACCAGGGCTCCAGGCCGGCGGCCGACGCCGCGCGCGCGAACTCCGGCTCGGAGGGCGCCTCGCCGTGGAAGATCGCCTCGAATCGTTCGTCGCCGGCGCGCTCGGCGAGCTGCCGGCGGTCGGGCGGGGTCAGCTCCGGCGCCAGCCCGACCACCGCGCGCCGCCCCGACCGGCCCAGCGCCGCGAGCCAGGGCCGCCACGACTCGACGTCTCCCGACAATCCGGGGAGCAGCGGAAACAGCGCCGAGACCTCGGGCGGCAGCAGGTCGAGGGCGGACGGCGGCGCTCCGGCGAGCAGCGGTTCGAGCAGATCGACCACCCGCGTCCCCGTCGCCGCCGGCTCGGCCGCCTCGTCGAGCTCGACCGCGACCAGCGCGGCGCCGCCGCCGCGTTCGAGGTCGAGGATCCAGCGCTCGCGCTCGGCGCGACGGGCGCGGGGCACCACCGGTACGAAGACGACGTCGAGGCGCGGCCCGGCCGGCGGCCGCGGCAACGGTACCGCACCGTCGCCGCCGGGCCAGGCGAGCCGGCGCTCGGCCGGATCGATCACCGGCCGCTCGGGTGCGGGCCAGCGCTTGGGCAGGTGTCGGATCCAGCAGCGCGCGGGCTCGGGTGCCAGCTCCCGCCAGCTCACCGCGCCTCTCCGGCGAGTCGGCGGCCGCCGAGCGCGCGCTCGACGTACTTCGCCAGGATGTCGGCCTCGAAGTGGTGGCGCGCGCCCGGCCGCGCAGCCCCCAGCGTGGTGACGTCGAGCGTGTGCGGGATCAGCGCGATGTCGAAGCTCGAGACGTCGCGCGACGCCACGGTCAGCGAAACACCGTCGATCGCGACCGATCCCTTCTCGACGATCCAGGGATCGAAAGCCGGAGGATGGGCGAAGGTGAAGCGGCTGTGGTCGCTGTGATCGCGCCGCGCGGAGAGCTCGACGACGCCGTCGACGTGCCCCTGAACCCAGTGCCCGCCGAGCGGCTCACCGGCGAGCAGTGCCGGCTCGAGATTCACCTCGGCGCCGGCGCGCATCCGGCCGAATCGCGTGCGCGCCAGCGTCTCGGGCGAGAGCTCGACCACGGCGCGCGCCGGCTCCGACTCGACCAGCGTCAGGCAGACCCCCGCCACCGCCAGGCTGGCGCCGACGCCGAGGCGGGCGCCGAGCTCGGCCGAATGGGCGATCTCGAGCAGGACTCCGCCCCGCGGCGAGGGCCGCGGATCGGCGATCAGACGCCCACGCTCTCGAACAAGGCCCGTGAACACTCTTCGCGAATCCCCGTCACCAGCAGGTCCTCTCCCAGTCGGCGCCGGCGCACGCGCGCCAGTCGCCCCGCCGCGGCCAGGCTCCCCGCTCCGGCGCCGCCGATCGCCGGCGCCGCCTTCTCGCCGCCGATCAAGATCGGCGCCGCGAAGGCCGCCACCCTGTCCCAGTTCCCCGCGTCGAAGAAAGCGCCGGCGAGCTGTCCGCCCCCTTCGACCAGCACGCCGAGCACCGAGCGACCGGCGAGATCGTCGAGGATCGCCGCGGGGGCCACCGTCGCGAGCACCACGACTTCGGCGCCGCGGCGCTCGAGCGCCGCGCGGCGGCCGGCGTCGGCACATTCAGTGTACACAACCACCGGTCCCGGTTCGTCGAAGAGGCGCGCCGAGGCCGGAGTGCGCAGCCGGCGGTCGGCCACCGCGCGCAGGATCGGCCGGCCGGCGCGGCCGAGCCGTCGGGTCAGTCGCGGGTCGTCGGCGAGCACCGTCCCGCTGCCGACCAGGATCGCGTCGTGGGTTTCGCGCAGCTCGAGCGCCTCGCGGCGGGCGCGCTCTCCGGTGATCCAGCGGCTGGCGCCCGTCGCCGTCGCGATCCGCCCGTCGAGCGAAGCCGCCCACTTCAGCGTCACCGCCGGACGCCCGAGGACGCGCGTGACCAGGTAGGCGAAGTTGAGCTCGACCGCCTCGGCCGCGAGACGACCCACGTCGAGCTCGATCCCCGCCGCCGCCAGCCGCTCGAATCCGCGCCCACCGACCCGCGGGTCGGGGTCGCGGTGGCAGGCGACGACGCGGCGGATCCCGGCGGCGACGACCGCCTCGGCGCAGGGCGGCGTGCGGCCGTGGTGCGCGCACGGTTCGAGCGTGACGTGCAGCGTGGCGCCGCGCGCACGAGCGCCGGCGGCAGCCAGCGCCAGCACCTCGGCGTGCGGCTCGCCGGCCCGGCGGTGCCACCCCTCTCCGACGACCTCGGCGCCGGCGGTGACCACGGCACCGACGCACGGATTCGGCGACGCGGTGGCCCTGCCCCGCCGGGCCAGCGCCAGGGCGCGCGCGAGCGGATCAGCGGACGAGCGCAGCGGCGAACTCGCGCGGGTCGAAGTCGACCAGGTCCTCGGCCTTCTCGCCGACCCCGAGGTGGAGAACCGGGAGATTGAGCTCGCGCGCGACCGCGACCACCATGCCGCCGCGCGCGGTACCGTCGAGCTTCGACAGCAGCACGCCGTCGACCGCGGCCGCGGCGAGGAAGGCCCGGGCCTGGGCGAGCGCGTTCTGGCCGGTGGTGGCGTCGAGCACCAGCAGCGTGCGCACCGTCCAGCCCGCCGCCTCGCGGTCGATCACCCGCCGGATCTTGGCGAGCTCGGCCATCAGGTGCTCCTTGGTGTGGAGCCGTCCGGCGGTGTCGACGATCAGGTGGTCGACCTTGCGCGCCTGGGCGGCGCGGAGCGCGTCGTGGACCACCGCGGCCGGGTCCGATCCCTGCCCCTGGCGGACCACCTCGACGCCGAGCCGCTCTCCCCAGATCGCCAGCTGCTCGATCGCGGCGGCGCGGAAGGTGTCGCCGGCGGCCAGCAGTACGCGTCGGCCGGAGTCGAGCTCGCGGCGCGCGAGCTTGGCGATCGAAGTCGTCTTGCCCGCGCCGTTGACCCCGACCACCAAGGTCACGCGCGGGAAGCCGCCGACATCGACCGTGGTCGGGGTGTCGGCGAACAGCCGCTCGATCTCCTCGGCCAGCAGCTCGCGCAGGCGCCCGTCGCGACCGAGATCCGAGCGGCGCACCCGATCGCGCAGCCGCTCGAGCAGCAGCTGCGTGGTCGCCACGCCGAGGTCGGATTCGATCAGGGCCTGCTCGAGGTCGTCGAGCGTGGCCGGTTCGAGCGTCGCCGGCCGGTCGAGCGCCTCCCCCAGCGTTCCGGCGATGCGCTCCTGCGTGCGTGCGAGTCCGGCGCGAAGCCGGCCCCAGAGCGTCGTGCCCGCCGCCATCAGGGCGTGCCGAACAGCTCCCGGCCGAGCTGCCCGGCGGCGTCGTCGAGGGTGCGACGCGCCACCGCCGTGAGCGCCGGGTGGCGCTGCACCAGGACGACGTAGTAGCCGTCGGGCAGGGGCCGGGCGTAGAGGTGGAGCGCTTCCTTCTCGATGTGCAGCAGGCGCGGCTCGCCCTGGCCGAGGTTGGCCATGAACTGCTGTGCCTGGCGCAGGTAGATGCCGACGTAGGCGCCGACCACCTTCATCTGGTACGGGCTGAACTCCGAGCAGGCGACGTCGATCGTCTCGCCCGAGTCGTCGAGGAAGAGCACGCCGACAGCGCCGTCGTTGTGCGCCAGCAGGTTGGCGAGAATGTACTCGTAGGCCATCGGGTCCTCAGATGTTGGCGGCGGCCGGCAACTCGACCTCGATCGCGGCGGGCGACGGCGCCTCGCCGACCAGCTTCTCGAGGTCGCCCATCTCGTAGGCGCGCAGGAACGCGGTGACGATCTTGGCGTCGAAGCGCGAGCCGGCGAGCTTGGTGATGACCTCGGCGGCGTGGCGCTTCTCGTAGGCCTTCTGGTACGGCCGGTTGGTGGTGATCGCGTCGAAACAATCGGCGACGGCGACGATGCGCGCCATCACCGGGATCGCCTCGGCGCGCAGGCCGTCCGGGTAGCCGCGGCCGTTCCAGTTCTCGTGGTGCCAGCGCACGATCGGGATCATCTCCTTGAGCTGCTCGATCGGACCGAGGATGTCCGCGCCGACGACCGGGTGGGTCTTCATCGTCTCGAACTCCTCGGCAGTGAGCACGCCCCCCTTGCGCAGGATGCGATCCTCGATGCCGATCTTGCCGACGTCGTGCAGCAGCGCGCCGATCCACAGCTTCTGCTGGAACTCCTCGCTCTGCCCGAGGTGGCGCGAGATGGTGCGCGAGATCTCGGCGACCCGCTCGGAATGGCCGCGGGTATAGGGGTCCTTCGCGTCGATCGCCGCCGCGAACGCCCGGATCGAGCTGATGAACAGGTCGCGGTTCTGCTTGGCGGCGCGCTCGAGCCGGCCGACGTAGCCCTCGACGTGGCCGCTCATGCGGTTGAAGTCGGCGGCGAGGTCCGAGATCTCGGCGACCAGCCGGTCCTCGGGGAGCCGCTTGCCGAAGTTGCCGGCGGCGATCTCGTGGGTGGTCGCGATCAGCCGGCGGATCGGCTCGCCGATCGAGCGCGACACCGCGAAGGCGAGCGCCAGCGCGAGCAGCAGCAGGAGCACGGTCGCCAGCGCCGCGCTCCAGACCATCCGGCGCGCGGCCTCGAAGGCGGCGGCGACCGGCTTGTGCACCACCACGCCCCAGCCGCTCTCCTCGACCGGGCTGACCTGGCCGAGCATGGCGACCGCGCCGGTCTCGGTCGGCACCACGTACTCGGCGGTCAGGTGGAGCGGCTTGCGCGCGAAGTCGCGCACCAGGTTGGAACCGGCGATCGCGGCGCGGGTGCGGTCGTCGGCCCCTTCGCTCCAGATCAGCCGGCCGTCGCGGTCGACCAGGAAGACCGCCACGCTGCCCTGCGCCTCGCGCTCGAAGATCGCCTGGATCAGCTCGAGCCGGACCAGCGCCTGCACCACCACCGCCGGATGGCCGGCGTCGTCGGCCACCGGCACCGCGATCGCGGCGACCGGCTCGTTGGTCGCCTGCGAGTAGGCGAAGCGCCAGACCGCGACGTTCCGGCTTTTCGCCAGGCCGAAGGCCTCGTCGAGCGCCGTGGCGAGCTCGGGGTCGAGGTCGGTCGGCGCCATGCGCGGCCCCTCGCCGGCGAGGTCGATGACGCCGAGCGCCAACAGGTGCGGATTGGCCGGGACGAAGCGCGACAGGATCGGACCGATCCACCCCTCGCGCAACCGCGCGTCGACGTCCTCGGGTCCCGGGAAGGCGAGCAGGCTGGCGCCGAGCTGATCGAGCCGCGCGCGCGTGCCGGCCAGGTAGTCGTTGAGCTCGCGCGACAGCGACTGCGCCGACTCGGTCAGATAGCGCTTCTCCTCGGTCTCGAGCAGCTCGCGGCTCTGGCCGATGACCAGGGTGGTGGCGATCGCCAACGGCACCGCGCCCGCGCCGAGGAGCAGCAGGAAGACCAGAGGCCGCAGTCGGAGTCGGCGCAGGGAGGAGCTCACTGAGAGGGCATTATAGAGACGGATCGCCGGCGAGCCACCGGGCCAGCTCCGGCTCGATCCGGGCTGCCGGGAGTCCGCGTTCCAGCCGGCCGCGGCCGGGGCCGTCGAGCAGCACCCAGGCGAGACCCCGCTCGCTCCCCTTCTTGTCCCGCCCGAGGCGCGCGACCAGCGCCCCGGGCGCGAGCCCGGGGGGCAGCGCCGGCACCTCGAGCCGATCGAGCAGACGGCCGAGCCGCGTCGCGAACTCGCGGTCGCCGCCGGCGGCGACCGAGAGCCGGAGCGCGAAGCGCAGGCCGTGCGCCACCGCGTCGCCGTGGGCGATCCGGCCGTAGCCGATCTCCGCCTCGAGCGCGTGGCCGACGGTGTGGCCGAAGTTGAGCAGCGCGCGGTCGCCGGCTTCGCGTGGATCCGATTCGACCAGCTCCGACTTGCGCCGCGCCACCGCGGCCGCCACCGGCGCCAGCGCCACCGGCTCGCCGGCCCGGAGGCGGTCGAGCTCGCGCTCGATGTCGTCGAACAGCTCCGGGTCGAGCAGCGCCGCGGTCTTGACCGCCTCGACCAGCCCGGAGCGGATCTGTGCGGGCGGGAGCGTCGCCAGCAGCTCGACCTCGGCGACCACCGCCCGCGGGTGGTGGAAGAGCCCGACCGCGTTCTTGGTCTCCGGCAGGTCGACGGCGGTCTTGCCGCCGATCGCGGCGTCGATCTGCGCCAGCAGCGTGGTCGGAACCTGGATCCAGTCGACGCCGCGCAGGAACGCGCCCGCGACGAACCCGGCGAGGTCACCGACGCTGCCGCCGCCGAAGGCGACGACCACCGAGTCGCGCTTGCCTTCGGCGGCCGCGAGGCGCCGCCAGAGCCGCCCGGCCTCCTCGACCGTCTTGGCGGCCTCGCCGTCGGGCACTTCGAGCAGCTCGAAGCCGGCGGCGAGCGGGCGCAGCGCTTCGAGCCGCGTGCGATGGAGCGCGAGGATCGGCGCCGAGGAGATCGCGAACACACGGCGCCCGGAGAGGATCGGTCCGAGCAGGTCGGCCGACGACGCCAGCACGCCGGCGCCGAAGCGGTGGAAAGTCACGCCGCGATCGTGCCGGAGCTCGAACTCGACCGGCGGCGCGCTCACCGCGACCTCAGCCGCCGCCCGACTTGCGCGGCGCGACGGCGATGCCGAGCTCGGCGAGCTGCGCGGCTTCGACCGGCGAGGGCGCCTCGGTCATCAGGCAGGTCGCCGAGGCGGTCTTCGGGAACGCGATGACGTCGCGCAGCGACGGCGCGCCCGCCATCATCATCACCATGCGGTCGAGGCCGAGCGCGAGGCCGCCGTGCGGCGGCGCACCGTAGCGCAGCGCCTCGAGCAGGAAGCCGAAGCGCCGCTTCGCCTCCTGCTCGCCGATTCCGAGCACCGAGAAGACGCGCGACTGCACGCGCGGGTCGTGGATCCGGATCGAGCCGCCGCCGAGCTCGGTGCCGTTGAGCACGACGTCGTAGGCGCGCGCCCGCACCGCGCCCGGGTCGCTCTCGAGCCGGTCGAGGTCGCGCGGATCCGGGCTGGTGAAGGGATGGTGCATCGAGTACCAGCGGCCGTCGCCGGCGTTCCACTCGAGCAGCGGAAAGTCGGTGACCCAGAGGAACTCCCAGCGGTTCTCGGGGATCCATCCGAGCTGACGCGCCAGCTCCAGGCGCAGCGCGCCGAGCGCCGGGGCGACCGTCGCGGCGTTCCCTGCCGCGAGCAGAGCGAGGTCGCCCTCGGCGAGCGCTAGCGCGTCGGCCAGGGCGCCCCGCTCGGGAACAGAAAGTCCTTCCTTGATGGAAAAGACGGCTTGGCCGTCCTGGCGCTTCAGACTGAGCAACCCGGGCAAGCCATGCTTCTTCGCGATCGCTCCCCAGGCATCCAGCTTCGAGCGCGATACCGCGGCGCCCGCGGGAATCACGAGTGCGCGAACGACACCTCCTTCCAGGGAAGTCTTTGAAAAGACCTGGAAGGAGGTGCTTCCAGCCTCTCGCGTCACGTCCCGGATCTCGGCCTCGAAGCGGAGGTCCGGCCGGTCGACGCCGTAGCGCGCCATCGACTCGGCCCAGGTCAGCCTCCGGAACGGCACCGGCGGCTCGACGCCGACGATCGGGAAGACCCGCGCGAACAGCCCTTCGATCAGCTCGTAGACGGTCTCCTCGGTCGGGAACGACATCTCGAGGTCGATCTGGGTGAACTCGGGCTGGCGGTCGGCGCGCAGGTCCTCGTCGCGGAAGCAGCGCGCAATCTGCAGGTACTTCTCGAACCCCGCCATCATCAGGATCTGCTTGAACAGCTGCGGCGACTGCGGCAGCGCGTAGAACTCGCCGGCGTGGACGCGCGACGGCACCAGGTAGTCGCGCGCCCCTTCGGGCGTCGAGCGGGTGAGGATCGGGGTCTCGATCTCGAGAAACCCCTGCTCGTCGAAGTAGCGCCGCGTCTCCTGGACGATGCGGTGGCGCAGGATCAGGTTTCTCTGCAGCTCGGGGCGGCGCAGGTCGAGATAGCGGTACTTGAGTCGGAGATCCTCGAAGACCTCGGCGTCGGGGTCGAGCGAGAACGGCAGCGGATCCGACGGGGTGAGGATCTCGACGCGGCGGGCGACGACCTCGATCTCGCCGGTCGGCATCTTCAGGTTCACCGCCTCGCGCGCGACGACCTCGCCTTCGACTTCGACCACCCACTCCGAGCGCACCGGCGCCAGCGCCGTGGCGAGCTCGGGGCTCTCCTCCGGGCGCACCACGACCTGGGCGACGCCGCTGCGGTCGCGCAGGTCGAGGAAGAGCAGCCCGCCGAGATCCCGCCGGCGCTGCACCCAGCCCTGGAGCAGCACCGTCTCGCCGATCCGCTCCCGATTCAACGTGCCTGCACTCGTGCGCTTCATCCGGCTTCTCCGCGGTCTTCGTCGCGAGACGGAGACGAGACGCTTCTGTTCAGAGACGTATGACTAGAGACAAAGGCTTCCACAGAAGGGAAAGACACCTCAGAGCGCTCGGGGCGTCGGCTCGGCGTTCGCGCTCGCGTTGGCGCCGGGCCGCGGGTCGCTTCCACACTTCGGCGGCTGGGAGCGGCGCTCATCGGGTCTCCGCCGGGGCGGCGCGGAGCCGGGCGATCGCTTCGGCGCGCGGGAGGGTGTGCTCTTCGCGGGTCGCGGTGTCACGGAGCTTGACCGTGCCGGCGGCGAGCTCGGCTTCGCCGAGGAAGGCGAGCCAGGGGCTGGCCAGCTGATCGGCATAGGCGTAGAGCGCCTTGCCGGTTCGGCCACCGGCATCGACGGCGGCGATGCCGCCGCGGCGCAGCTCCTCCGCCAGGTCGAAGGTCGGCGAGGTCGGCGCTGCGCCCTCGGGAAGCTGTCCGCCGGCCCAGGCGACGAGGACGGGGCGGATCGCCCGCGCCGCGCCGCGCGCCGGCGAGTGCGCGGGCAGGACCTCGAGCAAGCGGTCCTCGCCGATGGCGAAGCCGACGCCGTAGGTCGGACTGCCGCCGAGCTCCTCGATCAGCCCCTCGTAGGCGCCGCCGCCGCAGATCGCATTCTGCGCGCCGAGCCCCTCCGAGACGATCTCGAAGACCGTGTTCGTGTAGTAGTCGAGTCCGCGGACCAGGCGAGGCTCGACCTGGAACGAGAGACCGAAAGCGTTCAGTGAGGACAAGACCCCATCGAAGTGAGCGCGGCTGGATTCGGACAGCGAATCCGACAGCTTGGGCGCGGCGGCCACGATCTCCTGCTCTTCGGCGCTCTTGCTGTCGAGGATCCGCAGCGGGTTGGTCTCCAGCCGACGCCGACTGTCCTCGGACAGTCTCTCCTTCAATGGCAGCAGGTAGGTCCTGAGCTTCTCCTTGTAGGCGCTCCTCGATGCCGCGTCGCCGACGGTGTTGATCAGGACCCTGAGATCCGCGAAGCCGAGCTCGCCGAGGAAGGCGACCAGCATCAGCAGGATCTCGACGTCGGACTCCGACCCTTTACCGCCGACCAGCTCGGCACCGATCTGGTGAAACTGGCGGTAGCGCCCCTTCTGCGGCCGCTCGTAGCGGAACTGGGGGCCGACGTAGAAGAGCCGCACCGGCTTGGGCAGGCTCTGCATCCCGTGCTCGAGGTAGGCGCGACAGACCGACGCGGTGTTCTCCGGCCGCAGGGTGACGCTGCGTCCACCGCGGTCGACGAAGGTGTACATCTCCTTGCCGACGATGTCGGAGGACTCGCCCACGCCGCGCGCGAACAGCTCGGTCTCCTCGAAGATCGGCGTGCGGATCTCCCCGTAGCCGTAGCGGCCGAAGACGCGGCGCGCGGTCGCCTCGACCGCGGCCCAGATCGCGGTCTCCGGCGGCAGCAGATCGCGGGTCCCCTTCGGGGCCTGGAATCGTGGGCTCATGTCGCGGCCCCTCCGATCACCAACCGCGCCCGAGCTCGGTCAGGTAGCGCTCCTTGACGCCGACGTAGCGGCGGGCGATCTCGGCGATGCCGTCGCGCTCGGCATCGGAGAGGGGCCGCACGACGCGGGCCGGGATGCCGACCGCGAGCATGCCCGCCGGGATGCGCGTGCCCGGGGTGACCACGGCGCCGGCGCCGACCTGGGCGCCGCTCTCGACCACCGCGCCGTCGAGCACGCGCGCGCCGATGCCGATCAGGCAGCCGCTCTCGAGCGTGCAGCCGTGGATCATGGTCGAGTGGCCGATCACGACGTCGTCGCCGATCGAGAGCGGGTGGGTCTCGTGGGTGACGTGGAGCACGGTGCCGTCCTGGACGTTGGTGCGCGCGCCGATGCGGATGACGTTGACGTCGCCGCGGGCGGCGACGTGGAACCAGAACGAGCAGTCGTCCCCGGCCTCGAGGTCGCCGGTCAGGCAGGCTCCGGGGGCCAGGAAGACCCGCTCCCCCAACTTCGGCGACTTCCCTTGGTACGGATAGATCGGCACGGCGCGCTCCGGAGCCCGCGAGAATATCGCAGCATCGTCCGCGCTATCCTCTACCGCCGTGCGCGGTCTGCCCCCTCACCACGTCGACGTCGAGATCGAGGTCCGCTACGCCGAGACCGACCAGATGGGCGTCGTCCATCACGCCAACTACCTGGTCTGGTTCGAGCTGGCGCGGACCCGGCTCTGCCTGGCGGCCGGCTTCCACTACGCCGAGATCGAACGGCGCGGTCTGCTCCTCCTGGTGACCGGAGCGACCCTCTCCTACCGGGCGCCGGCGCGCTATGGCGACGTCGTCACCGCGGCGTGCTGGGTCGAGCGCGTCGGCAGCCGCGGCGTGACGTTCGACTATCGAATCGAGCGCGCCGGCGAGCTGGTCGCGACCGGTTCGACTGAGCACGTCTGGGTCGACGCGGTCCAGCGCAAGCCGGTGCGCTTCCCGGAGGAGCTCAAGGCTCCGTTCGAGCGCTTCCTGCCGGACGCCGTCGACGACTGACGGCGCCCGACTCGCTCAGCCCGAGGTCGAGGACCAGGCGCAGGCGGCGATCGAGCCCTCGAGGTCCCCCTCGAAACCGTCGCGGAAGATCAGGGGCGCCTCGCCGACGTAGGCGCTGTCGATGTCCACGACCAGCGTGCTGCCCGGCGACAGCGCGCCGAAACCGAGCAGGATCGCGACGGTACCCGGAGGGATCGACAGGTTCTCGAACTCGACGGGCTGCCACTCCCCGGTCGAAGGAAACATCGGCGAGAGCTCCTGGCCGACGTTGGGTTCCTGGCATTCGAGGTTCTCGTAGAACGCCACCAGGACACCGCCGAAACCTTCGTTGGCGCGGAACCACGCCGAAGCGTGAAGCGTCGAGAGCGCCTGCACCGGAATGCACTGCCCGAGGCCGGCCCCCTGGAAGCCCTGGCACGGACCGGCGCTCTGGTGCGACGAACCGGAGCCCGGGCACCCCGTGGCGTCCTCGTCGAGCCAGGTCGGCGTGGACCCACAGCCCACCACCCACGACGTGACCTCGGAGTCGAAGTCCGGATTGGCGAGCAGGTTGTCGCCGCGGACGGCGGTTTCGCAGAGCAACGAGCAGCTCAGGACGACGAGGAGTCGACGCATCCGGTGCCCTCCAGGCGACGGCGGCAGAGACCCGACGATTCTAACGTCCGTCCCGCCTCGCGCGCGGAGTCAGCCGCCCGCCGAGACGACTCGCAAGCGGTATCGGGCGGTGACCGTCCCTTCGACCTCGACCCCGACCAGGCCCGGAACGAGCAATGTCGAAGGTACCAGGACGGGGATCACTCCCTCGGCGTCCGAAGCCACCGCCTCCGAGGTCCAGACCTCGCCGCCGTCGCGATCACGGAGCCGGACCCGGACGCCGCTCACCTTGGTCGTGCGCCCGGTCTGGAGGCGGAGCAGGACATAGGGCTCGCGCTGTGCCGCCAACTGGAGCTCGGCGGGATCGCCGTCTCCCTCGGCCACCGGCGTCAGACTCGCCGTCGGCAGGCCCGCCGCCGGGGCGAGCAGGCGGCGCGCGCGCGCGTCGAGCACCTCGACCCGCGCCTCGGCGGCCTCGGCCCGCATGCGGATGGCGGTAACCTCCGCGCTCGCCGTCTTGAGGCTGTCGAGCTCGGCGGCCAGGGCGTCACGCTCGGCGCGCGCGGAGCGCGCCGCCGCGAGCCCGGCGAGCGCGGCGATCACCGCGGCGGCGAGCAGCGCCACCACCACGATCGCGCCGGCGCGCACCCGCGTGTCTTCGAGCGGGCTCGGGCGCGCCGCTCGCGCGAAATGGCCGACGGTGGACGGTGACGACGTGCTCGCCGAGTTGCCTGCTTCCGGTTCGCCGTTCACTGGAGACCTCCCGGTGCCGTTGCGGGTCGATGGTCCGGATCGCCGCCGAGTGTAACCCCGGAGGCAGCGGATCGCAGTCGAGCCGTCCACAGCAGCGCGGAGCCCTCCCGGCAGGACGCCAGGGAGGTCTCCGCTTTCGCGGCCGGCGGCTACCAGTTCGAGGTCCCTCCCGACTCGAAGCCGTCGGCGAACAGCGCGCCGTAGAGGACCTGGACCATGCCGGAGTTGGAGGCGCCGGCGTCGCGTCCGACGACGCCGATGGCCAGGTCATCCCATTCGTCGTTGTCGAAATCGCCGACACCGATCGCGTAACCGAAGTTGTCGAACGCCGCCGCCGGCGCCGAGCTCAGTCCGGGGTTGGCGAGCTGCCAGCCTCCCGGGGTGGCATTGAGCCCGGTGGCGCTGCCGAAAACCAGGTGGACGACCCCCTGGAACGCCGTGCCGAGCCAGTTCTCGGCGGGGACGCCGATCACCAGGTCGTCGGCCGACGGCGTGAAGTCGCTGGGCGGTCCGTCGAGCTGCGAGCTGCCGAGGTATTCGCTCCAGAGCACCGAGCCGAAGCGATCTCCGGGCTCCGGAGAGCTGACGAGCGGCGACAGGTCCCCCTGATCGACGCGCTGCGCGCCGCCGACCTGGATGCCACCCGCGCCTCCGTAGGCGAACACGACGAGGCCGGCGTCGTCGGCGCCGTCGACGGTCTGGCCCGGAACGCCGATGGCGAGGTCCGTGCGGCAATCGAAACTCATCCAGCAGCCGGTGGTGCGATCGAAGTCGCCGGCGGCGAGCGCCCAGCCGAACCCGTCGTCCACATTCAACGCGCCGCCGACGTCGTTGTCGTCGATGAGCTGGGCGCCGAGGGTCGAGAGTCCGCCGGAGCCGCCGAACAGGATGGCGACGCCGCCCGCGTTGCCGACGCCGCCCACATCGAAGCCCGGAAATCCGACCGCGAGGTCCCAGAACTGGTCGTCGGCGTTGAAGTCCCCGGCGGCGAGCGCTCTGCCCATCGCGGCACCAGCCTGTTCGGGCGGCACGACGGTGGACTGGACGACGAGCAGGGCACCGTCGGCGGTCAGTCCGGTCGCGGAGCCGTAGAGCACCTGGATGGCGCCCGAATCCACGAGCAGGACGTCCTCGTACGGAATGCCGACCGCGAGATCCCCCCGGCCGTCGTTGTCGAAGTCGCCGACCGCGAGGACCTCGCCGAAGCGATCGTCGGTTTCGGCCGTTCCAGGGAGCCCTTCCTGGCCCTGGGTCCAGAACGTGAGGGTCCAGGCCCCGCCATCTGAATCGAGCACGAACACCCGCCCGGCCGACTCGACTCCGAGGAGGTCGAACCCGGGCGCCCCGATCGCGAGCTCGTCGGCGAAATCCGGATCGAAGTTGCCCGCGGCCAGTGCCGAGCCGAGCCCCATGTCGACGAGGGCCCCGATCATCTCGAGGAAGGGCGTTTCCGACAGCCCCTGGCTCGAGCCGAGATGGATCTGGACCCTGCCGGCGTTCTCCGCGGCGGTCGGTGCGGGCGCGTCCCAGAACGGCGCCCCGACCGCCAGATCGCGGTAGCCGTCGCCGTTGAAGTCGCCGCTCGCGGTGACCTGACCGAACTGCCCGACCCCCTGGGGACCGGTCGAAAAGACCAGGCCCTGTTCGCCCACCTCCCAGACCTGGGCGGAAACTCCGGTCGCCGCCAGCCATCCGGCCAGGGCCACCGCGATCCGTCGGAACCTGCCTCCCGCCGCCGACGCGGACTCTCGCTCGTCTCCGTGACTCATCTCCGTCTCCCTTCCCCGCCGCCCGCGGATGTTCTCCGTCATCCCACTGCCCTGGATCTTCGGAGTCCGGGCCCGGAGGGAGACAGACCCAGCCCCGTCCGCGCTCTCCGATAAGCTCGCCGCGTGCGTCGACTGCGCCTGACCACCGCCGGCGAGAGCCACGGTCCGGGGCTCACGGCCATCCTCGAGGGGATGCCGGCGGGCCTCGCCGTCGACCGCGATCTCCTCGCGCGCGAGATGAAGCGCCGTCAGCACGGCCATGGCCGCGGACGACGGATGCAGATCGAGGACGACCGGGTGGAGATCCGCGGCGGCGTGCGCGCGGGCGAAACCCTCGGTTCGCCGATCGCGCTCTGGATCGAGAACCGGGACTACGCCAACTGGCGGCGGGCGATGTCGGCCGATGCCGCGGAGATCGACCCGGCCTTCGCCGAGCTGCGCCGACTCAGGAGCCCGCGTCCGGGGCACGCCGACCTCGCCGGCGGCCTCAAGTACCGCCGCCACGACCTGCGCGACGTGCTCGAGCGCGCCTCGGCGCGCGAGAGCGCGGCGCGCGTCGCCGGCGGCGCCTTCGCGCGCATGCTGCTGTCGGTGCTCGGCGTCGAGATCGCCAGCGGCGTGCGCTCGCTCGGCTCGATCGGCGCCGACGACCCGCTCCCCGACTGGGCGGCGCTCGCCGCGGTCGACGACGCCTCGCCGCTGCGTGCCGTGCGGCGCGAGATCGAGCCCTCGATGGTGGCGCTGGTGGACGAGGCCAGGGCGAAAGGGGACACGCTGGGGGGCACCGTGACGGTGATCGCCCACGGCGTCCCCGCCGGCCTCGGATCGCACGTCTCCTGGGAGACCAAGCTCGACGGCCGCATCGCGCAGGCGATGTTGTCGATCCCGGCGGTCAAGGGAGTCGAGATCGGCGACGCGGCGCGCGCCGCGCGCGGCTTCGGCTCCTCGGCGCACGACGCCATCGAACCGGCGTCCGGCGGCAACTTCCACCGCCCCACGAACCGCGCCGGAGGGCTCGAGGGCGGCGTCACCAACGGCGAGGACGTCGTGGTGACGATCCACAAGAAGCCGATCGCGACGCTGCGCGAAGGGCTCCCCTCGGTCGATCTCGACACCGGCGAGCCGCACGCGTCGCAGTACGAGCGCAGCGACGTCACCGCCCTGCCCGCCGCCGGCGTGATCGCCGAGGCGATGCTCGCGCTGGTGCTGGCCGACGCCGTGCTCGAGAAGTTCGGCGGCGACTCGATGGCCGAGCTCGCCGCTCACGTCGCCGCCGGCCGCGCCCTCGCCTCCCCGTGGCCGGGGCGCTCCCGCTGAACCGGCTTCAGCTGGCCGCGACGACCCGGTTGCGACCGGCCTTCTTCGCCTCGTAGAGCGCGCGGTCGGCCGCCGCCACCAGCACCTGGGCGTCGGTCGCGAGATTGGGCTCGATCGCGGCGACGCCGCAGCTCACCGTCACGACTCCGGAGTACAGCGAGGCCTGGTTGGGGATGCCGAGGGTCTGAACCCGCCGCCGCAGCAGCTCGGCGACGCGGCGCGCCCCCTCGAGGTCGGTGGCCGGCAGGATCACCGCGAACTCCTCGCCGCCGTAGCGCGCGATGGCGTCGCCGGTGCGCGACAGCCCGTCGGCGAGCGCCGCCGCGACCTGGCGCAGGCAGTCGTCGCCGCGCTGGTGGCCGTAGCTGTCGTTGAAGTCCTTGAACCAGTCGATGTCGATCATCACCACCGCCAGCGGCAGCGCCGCGCGCACCGAACGCTTCCACTCGGCGACCAGCAGCTCGTCGAAGCGGCGCCGGTTGGGGATCGACGTCACGGCGTCGACGTACGAGAGCTCGATCAGCAGGGCGTTGGCGCGCGCCAGTCGCGCGGTGCGCGCCGCCACCAGCTCCTCGAGTTCGCGCTCGCGCCGCTCGTGGACGCGCGCCCGGCCGCGCACGATCAGCAGCACGCCGAGCGCCAGCGCCGCCAGCATCCCGATGCGCGCGCCGAGTGTCTGCCAGGGAGCCGGCAGTACCGTGAAGGCGAGCTCGGCCGGCCCCGAGACCCGGTCGTCGGCGTCGCGCCCCCAGACGCGAAAGACGTAGTCGCCCGGCGGCAGCCGGCCGAACTCGCGCTCGCCGCTCGCGCTCCAGTCGGTCGGCGCGCTGTCGTGCCCCGACAGCTGCGTGCGGTAGCGCGTCAGCGGCTCGCCGAAGAACGACAGCAGCGTGTAGCGGAAGCGCAGCCGCGCCTGGTCGTGGCCGAGCCGGGTGCCGGGCGTGAGCTCGCGGTTCGAGCGGTCGGTCAGCTGGCCCGCGACCACGATCCGCTTGGCGGAGCCGGCCTCGGGCTCGCGCGCCGGGTCGAGCGCCGCGGCGCCGTCGACGGTACCGACCCAGATCCGGCCGCGACCGTCGACCGCGGCGGCACCTCGATTGGCCTGGCTGCTCGGCAGCCCGTGCTCGACCGTCATCAGCTCGAGCCGCGCGCCGCCGGCCGCCGGCCGCGACAGCCGGACCACGCCGCGGTTGGTCGGCAGGTAGAGCCGGCCGAAGCGGTCCTCGAGCACCGCGTAGACGACGCCGTTGGGCAGCGACGGCCAGCCCGCCTGCTCGATCGTCCGCAGCTTCGCTTCGGGGGCGTCGGGATCGAGGATCGCGGCACCGCCGCCGTCGGTGCCGATCCACAGCTCGCGCCGCCCCGGCTCGCCGCGCAGGTGGAGGGCGTGTACGGTCGGATTGGGCAGGCCGTCGAGATCGCCCCAATGCCGGAGCCGACCGTCCGCGCCGGCGCGGTCGAGGCCGGTCGAGGAGCCGATCCAGAGGTCGACCGAGCCGTCGGGGCGGCGGTCGGACGCGAGCGCCAGGATCGAGCTCGTCGGCCAACCCGCCGCCGGGTCGGGGCGCGACCAGCGGCTGCCGTCGAAGCGGGCGAGCCCCTCGCGCGTGCCCACCCAGAGCGTGCCGCGGCCGGCGCCGTCGACGGTCTCGTGCAGGGTCTGCACCAGGTCGTTGGGCAGCGCGCCGGAGGCGTGATCGTGGCGGCGCCACCGGACGCCGTCCCACTCCGAAAGCCCACCGTTGCGGGTGCCGACCCAGACCCGCCGCCCGGAGCCTACGGCGCGCGTCTCGGCGATCGCCAGCACGGCGTCACGGCCGAGCGAGCCGTCGCTCGCGGCGAAGCGACGCCAGTCCCCATCCTGCCAGACCGCGACACCGAAACCGTCCGTCCCCAGCCAGAGCTCGGGCCCGCCCGGCGCGTCCTCGCGCAGCATCAACGCCGAGACGGTCGAACGCGGGATTTCCGGGAACGGGACGAACGACCGCCAGAAGCCGGTCATCACCCGCAGCAGTCCGTCGTTGCGCGTTCCCAGCCAGACCGCTGCGGCGCCGTCGCGCGTGTCGGTCTCGAGCACCTTGTAGATCGCCCCGGACGACAGCGCCGCGCCGACGTCGATCGGCGTCGCGCGCCGGCCGTCGAACTGGGCCAGGCCGCCGCCGTCGGTCGCCACCCAGAACAGCTGGGGGTCGCCGACGCGCGGCGCCAGGTCGGTCAGGAACAGGGAGGGCAAACCCTCCTCCGCCCCGACATTGCGCCACGCGCCGTCGATCCAGCCGCTCAGGCCGCCGCCGTAGAGGCCGACCCAGATCTCCGACCGCCCCTTCTCGTCGACGCGCACGGCGAGGCTGCTGGCGCTGGTCGAGGGCGCTCCTTCCGGCCGCACGATCGGCCCGTCGGGCAAGACGAGATAGGCCGGTCCCGCCTCGGTGGCGAGCCAGAGCCGCTCGCCCTCGTCGCTGGCGACCGGCAGCAGGTCCCAGACCCGATCGGCCGGCAGACCGTCGGCCGTCGTCCACTGCCGCCAGCGCCGGCCATCGAAGCGCACCAGCCCGCTCGAGTGCGTCGCCACCCAGAGCGCCGGCGAGCCGGGCGCGCCGGTCTCCGCCAGGGCGTTGACCCGCACGTCGTCGGGCCCCGCCTCCTCCTCGCCGCCGAACACCGTCCAGACGTTGCCCGAGCGACGCAGCAGCCCTCCGCCCTGAGTGCCGACCCAGAGCGCGCCGTCCGCGGTCTCGAGCAGCGCCCGCACGAAGTTCGAGCGCTGGTGGGTCGGCAGCACCAGGTCGGTCCAGGCGCGCCCGTCGTAGGAAGCCAGGCCGTCCTGCGTGCCCGCCCAGAGCCGGCCGTCGCGGCCGAGCAGCAGGGCATGCACGGTGCTTTGCGGCAGTCCGTCGGGTACCTCGTAGGCGCGCACGAACGGCAGCCCGGCGTCCCACGGTTCGGCGGCCCGCGCCTGCGCCGCCGGTGCCACCAGCGCGCAGCAGGTCACGAGACCGGCGGCGACGAACGCGCGGGCCTGGAGGAGCGGGGTTCGTGGGGACATGACGGAGCCGGTGGCCGGCGCGACGGATTCTAGCCGACGTGGCGCTCCGCGGCGGGCCGCGGCCTCACAGGGTCAGCAGCGCGACGCCGGCGGAGAGCAGCGCCACCGCGGCCAGCTTGCCGGCCGTGACCGGCTCGCCGAAGAAGGCGCGGTCCCAGACCACCGCCAGCGCGCCACCGACCGCCCGCTTGATCGTGTCGACCAGCCCGATCGGCAGGTCGCGCACGGCGTAGAGCTGAGCGCCGAAGGCGAGCACGCTGAAGGCGACCGTGGCCGCGAGCAGCCCACCGCTACCGCGGATCGAGCCGAGCGAGGCGAGCTCGCGCCGCGCCACCAGGACGGCCAGGCCCGCCAGGGCCACGCCACCGTGGACGATCAGCGCGTGGAGCGGCGGCGCGGCGTGCCCCATGGCGACCTTGTCGAGCAGCAGCGTCATCGACCAGGCCAGGGCGACCAGCCCCATCAGCAAGCTGCCCGGCTCGAAGCGCCAGACCTCCCCGCCCGCGCGCCGCCAGGCCAGCAGGAACGCCCCGGCCACCACCAGGCCCGCGCCCGCCAACGCGCGCGACTCCAGCCGTTCGCCCAGGAAGAGGGCGCCGAGGCCGAGCGAGAAGGCGGGCGTCAACGAGAGCATCGGCAGCGTCACGGACAGCGGCGCGAGCTGGAGCGATCGAAAGAACGCGAAGTTGGCGAACAGGTTGATGCCGATCGCACCGAGACCGGGAGCCAGGTAAGCCGCCGGTTCGATCCACCACGCCCCCTGCTCCACGCACCAGACGACCAGGAGCGGCAACGCGCCGAGGGTGACCCAGACCGACAGCGCCCAAGCTGGCATGCGGCGCGCGAGGATCCGTCGCGTCAGGTCGCAGAACGACCACGACAGCGCCGCGACGGCGGCGAGCAACAGGGGCAACGGCAGCGCGGTCAAGCGCGCGGACTCTATCGACAACGGCGCCGGGCGCCGCGACGCCGGTTCAGGACGAAGTGCCGCGGCGGGCCCGAAGGCGGCGTACCCGTCGGAACGCGAGGGCACCGACCGCGAGCACGGCCAGGCAAGCCGCGACCACCCTGGGAGATCCGATCGCGCCGGCGCCGGCGAGCGGGACTCCCGCGAGCGGCGCGAAGTCCGACTCGCCGAGCAGCACGAAAGCCCCCCAGGACGCCGCCGGCCGGCCGGCGGACCAGCCTTCCGCGCGCACCTCGCGCATCGCTTCGCCCAGGCTCCGACCCGCGGCGAGCCGCTCGTAGAGCTCTCCCATCAGCCATTCGGCCTCGTCGTCGCGCAGCAGCCAGCGGCTGGCGACGACCGCGCGCGCCCCGGCCTGCTGGAAAGCGCGCGCGAGACTCATCGGCCCCTCGCCTTCCCCCACCGAACCGGCCGCGGAGCGACAGGCCGAGAGCACCACCAGCCGGCCGGCCAGGGGCAGACGGGCGATCTCGCGCGCCTGCAGCAGCCCGTCCTCCTGCTCGCTCGCCGTGGCGAGGTGGACCGCCGATCGCCGCGGCCGGCGCGGATCCGAGACCGCGTGCGCGGCCAGGTGGAGAATGGCGAAGGCGCCGAGATCGTCGCGCGCCAGGGCGGCCTCGCTCGCCGCCGCTCCGACCAGCACCTCGCTGGTGGGGCGGAGCCGGCGTGCCAGGCGCAGCCCCTCACGGCGGGCCCCGGGGAGCGGAGCGAGGTTCGAGCCGCCGTTCTCCTCGCGCGGCTCCTGCGATTCCTCGACCGTGCCGGGACTGACGACCAGCGCCGGGTCGGCCAGGACCAGGGCGCTGCGCCGCGGTGCCGGCGCGCGCGCGGAGCGCCAGTGCAGCCAGGCGGTCGCCGACGGTACGACGGCGATTTCGAACCGGGCGCCGTGCGGCTCCTCGGGGTCGCCTGCCGACGCGCGCAGGACTTCGAACGGAAGATCGAAGAGCGCGCCGTCGGGGACCAGGATCAGGCGATCGGGCGGCGCCGGCAGCCCGGCGAGCGGCGCGGCGAGCAGCAGGTCGTGGAGGTGCCGCGCCGCCGTCGCCTCCGAGCCGTCGCGCCGCTCGATCAGGCCGAGGAAGAGGGCGATCTTCGGCTCGATCTCGGCGGGATCCGGCAGGCGGTCGACGCGCACGCGATCGGCGGTCACCGTGAGCACCCAGGAGCCGCCGGCGAATCGACCGTAGAGATCACGACCCGGCGCCAGCTGATAGACGACGAGCGCCTCGCCCGGTCGCAAGCCGGCGCGCACGCGATCGAGGTCCGCGACCTCGCGCACCGTCGCGTCACCGCGCTCGCGCCGGTCCCGTTCGGCGAGCAGCGCGGCGAGCTCGAGCTCCTTGCGCTCGAGCTCGCCCGAGACGACCGCCGCCGCATCGCCGCGCGCGGCGAGCCACCGGCGCTGGAGGCCGATCAGCTCCACTCGCACCGAAGCCTCCCGTTCGGCGTCCGGACCGGCACCGTCCACCGCACCCCGGCGCTCGGCAACGGCGTCGAGCGTCGCCAGCAGCGCCCGCGCCCGCATCCGTTCCATCGCCGCGAAGGCCGCGCCGAGATCGGCATCGCTTCCCTCGAGCAGCCGTCCCGCCAACCAGCGGTAGTCGCGCGCCCAGGCGCCGAACAACCCGACTCCCGCCTCCTCGTCGCCCTGGCGCGAGGCGAGCTGCTCGATCGCGCCGAGTGCCTCGCGGGCGCTGGCGGCGGCTTCGGCGCGCGGTCGCGTGCGCCAGTCGAGTCGCATTCGCGCCTGCCAGGCGTACACCAGGTGCCGATCGTTGTCGGTGGCCAGCGCGAGCGTCGTCGCTTCGTCGAGGTACGACCGGGCGGCGGCGGGCTCGCTCTCGGCGAGGAGATCGGCGAGCAGCCAGAGGCAGATCATCACGCGCTCGGGGTGGCCGAGCTCGCGGGCGACGCCGAGCGCCGTTTCGAAGCGCTCGCGGGCCGTTTCGAGGTCACCGCGCCCGGCGGCGACCTGTCCCAGGATCGCGCCGGCGCGGACCTCGACCCCGCGATGACCCGCCCGCCGCGCCGCGTCGAGCGCCGAAGCGGCGAGCGGATCGAGCCGGTCGAGCGAATCGGGACGCGGGCGGTCCTCGAACTGGCGCTGGCGCGCGTTGGCGACGTTGAACAGCGCCGTGGCCTCCTCGGTCGCGTCCTGCTGCCCGCGGGCGAGCTCGATCAGGTCCTCGTAGGTGGCCACGGCTTCGTCGTAGCGACCGAGTTGGAAGGCGGCGTTGGCCAGCGCCAGGTGTGCGAGCTTGCGCTGCGCGTAGGGGCCGTCGTCGGCCAGCAGGTCGAGCGCGCGCCGCAGGTCGAAGAGCGCCGAGGCCAGGTCTCCCCCGGTCTCGACCCGGTGGGTACCGCGAACCACGAGCGCCTGAGCGCGCAGTCCGGGGTCACCGGACCGTTCCGCGGCGGCGACGACGGCGTCCACCTCGGCGGCCGCCGCCTCCGCCTCGCCGCGCCGGTGATGGAGGTTGCGCAGGTTATGGCGCGCCAGGATCTCGCCGCGCGCCAGGCCGCGCACGGCGAACGCCGCGGCCGCCCGACGATAGAAGTCGATCGACCGCGGCTCGTCGCGCAGCTGAGCCAGGTGACCGCGCAGCAGCAGTGCCCAGCCGTCGAACGGCAGTCGCGGAGCGAGCCCGGCCAGACGCTCGTCGGCCCCCTGCCAGTCGCCGCTCGCCCGCGCCACGCTGTGGAAGCAGAGGTACTCCTCGTAGGTCTCCGGGCTCGCCAGCACGCGCCGCTCGCACTCCGCGAGCGACTCGCCGCGCGCGACCGCGCCCGCCAGCATCAGCAGGCCCGCGAGCCCTGCCGCCCGGCGGCGCTGGTGGCGAGACGGGACCGGACGGCGCGCGAATCGCTCCCGTCCGGGGGGCGGCACGGCCTACATCCCGTCGGTCTCGGACCAGGTCTCGCAGCCGCCGCAGTTGCCCAGGACTTCGCCGCCCGTCCCCTTGGGATCGAACTTCATCCGGCAGGTCTGGACCGCGAAGGAGTCGAGCGTCTGATCGTTGAAGACCTCGAGCGTCAGGATCGGCGCGCTCTTCAGGTTCTCGATCGAGGTCACGACGCGCGCCCTGGCGCGCAGCAGGAGGCTGCCCGTGATCGGACCGTCGAAACTGAGGCGCACCGGCTGGCCCGGGCGGAGCTCGCCGCGGGCCCGCGCGATCACGGCATCGGACTTGTTCAGCAACTCGAGGACGACCGTGCCCGGCTGAGCGGCCGGACCGCCCGTCTCGACCAGCGTCAGGGCGACGGAGTGGCCCGGGTGCAGTGTGATCAAGCCGGTGCTCGACGTGGTCCGGACGACGCTCGCCGACGACTCCGCCGCCAGCGCGGAGCCGGCCAGCCAGAGCAGGGTGATCGCGAGCCTGGGGAGGGCTCGGGAGCACCGGTGTTGCGGAATCCTGAAGATCGGGATCATGGGCGTCTCTCCTTGTCGATGCCCTCGGTCGCCTCGCGCGGCCATCAGTCGGCAATCACGACACGAACGGCCGGCGAGGCGCGGAGCCGGCCATCCGGCCCGCGGGCCTCCACTTGCCAGTAGAGCGTCGTCCCGGCCGGCCAGGCCGCGAGCGCCGCCTCCGGTACGGTCACTTGCGACGCGGCGAGGTCGGAAACCTCGTAGACCAACCCCAAGTCGTCGGTGGTGACCCGCACAGTGTAGCGCGTCGACGGTTCGTCCCCGCCGCGCCAGCGCAGCACGAAGGCGCCGCGCGGCCGTCGCGCGCCATCCTCGCTCGGGCTCACCAGCGGGGCGTCGGCGGCGCCGTCTCGCCAGATCGAGTCCGGGGCGCGTCGGTCCGGCTGCAGCAGCTCGATTCCGACGGCGACCAACACCGTCGCGGCGAGCGCGGCCGCGATCGGCCAGGCACGCCAGGCGCCGCGAGCCGCACGCCGCGTTCCGGGGCGAGCCCGGGTCGCCCGCTCACCCTCGGTCGCCCGCTCACCCTCGGTCGCCTCGTCGCCGGCGCCGAGCTCGCGGGCCAGGCGCCAGGCGAGCGAAATCCGGGAATCGGTGGCCGCGGCCAGCACCAACGCCTCGACCTCCCCGTCGCTCGACTCGCCCGCCGCGACGCGCCAGATCCGCTCCGGGTCGGCGGCGGCGGCTTCGGCTTCGTTCGCGAAATCGATGGCATCGGCCTCGGCCCAGGCCCGGCTCAACTCGTCGATGCCGGCCAGATCGCGCGGGTCGCGGTTCACGGCTTCAGCCCCTTTCGTTCGAGACACGTCCGCAGGTCGGCGAGCCCCCGGTAGACCAGATTCTCCGCGCGCTTGTCCGGCCAGCCGAGCCGCCGCGCCACCTCCGGTACCGAGTCCCCGAGCAGGCGCAGGGTGAGCGCGACGCGCCGGTCGCCGCTCATCGCGGCGAGGCAGGCGCGCAGGCCGCGACCGATCTCACGCGCCCGGGTGGTCTGTTCGGGGGTGGCCTGTCGCGTCTCCGGCACTTCGCTCCCCTCGTCCGCCTCGAGCGACACCTCCGAGCGGCGGCGGCGGACGCGCAGCTCGTCGATCACCGCGCTGAAGGCCGCCCGGTGCAGATAGGACGACGACAGCTCGTCGTTCCCCTCACGCTCGCGACCGACCGCCATCACCTTGAGCATCGCGGCCTGGACCAGGTCGTCCCGGTCGGCGGCCAGCCACGAAGGACAGACCCGTGCGACGGCTCTCGCGAGTCGACCGCGCAGGCGCTCGAAGCGGTCGCCGTCGCCGCCGCGGACGTCCCCGGACGCGCCTCCTGCGAAGGCCGCGTCGCTCATGCCGGCGGGTGCGACCGGGGCGACGAAGCTCCGGCCGGGGTGAGGGATTCGCCGGCGTCCGATCGTTCTAGGGATCCAGGGAAACGGGGCCGACGTGCCCTCCGAAACCGAAAGGAGCGACCCATGCGTCGCAGTGTACATTGCCTTCCGATCGTCCTCCTCGCCGCGCTGACCGCCGACGCGGCGGCCGCTCAGCTCGGCCCCACGGCAACACAGTTCTGGAGCCAGAACACCCCCGGCATGCCGATCGCGATCGAGGCCGACGCCAACTTCGGCTACGCGCTCGCCGCCGGCGACTTCGACTGCGACGGCCTCGACGACCTCGCCATCGGCATGCCCGGCGAGGACCTGATCGGCGCCGACAACGGCGGACGGATGATCGTTCTCTATTCGACCGAGGCGGGGGTGGACCTCGGCTTCAACCAGGTCTGGGGCCAGAACAGCCCGGTGATCGAAGACGACGCCGAGCCCAACGACCGCTTCAGTCAGGTGCTGGCGGCCGGCGACTTCGATGCCGACGGCTGCGACGACCTCGCGATCGGCGTGCCGCTCGAGGACATCGGCGCCGACTCCAACGCCGGCGCGGTGAACGTCATCTACGGCGACGCCGACGGCCTCAACGGCGACCTCGACGATTTCTGGCACCAGGACCTGGCGACCATCGACGCGGTCGCCGAGCCCGGCGACGGCTTCGGAGCCGCCCTCGCGGTCGGCGACTTCGACGGCGACGGCATCGAGGACCTCGCCATCGGCGCCCCCGGCGAGGACATCGAGGCCGAAGCGGCCGACGATGCCGGAGCCGTCCACGTGCTGTGGGGCTCGATCTTCGGCCTGGCCGCCGGCGAGTCGCTCACCCTCTACCGCGGCAACGGAATCCTCGGCGAGCCGCAACCCGGCGAAAGGCTCGGCGGCGCGCTCGCCGCCGCCGACTTCGTTCCCCTGTTCGCCGGCGACGACCTGGCGGTCGGAGCCACCGGGCACGACGTCGGCGGCGCCGATCAGGCCGGCGCCGTGATTCTGATCTCCGACCTCGCTGGCGCGCTGTTCGACTCGACCTGGACCCAGGACAGCCCGGACGTCCCCGGCGCGGCCGAGGACTTCGACCGCTTCGGCGCGTCGCTCGCCGCCGGCGACTTCGACGGCGACGGCCTGTGGGAGCTCGCGGTCGGCACGCCCGAGGAGGACCGTGAGAACCCCCTGCTCGGCGACATCGGGGCGGTGATCGTGCTGGACTTCGACGGCGACGCGCACCAGATCTGGACCCAGAACGACCTGCCCCCGGAGCAGGAGGGACTCAACGAGCACTTCGGGCAGACGCTGGTCGCTGCCGACTTCGACGCCGACGGCGTCGATGATCTCGCGGTCGCGGCGCCACTCGAGGACCTCGGCCCCATCAACAGCGCCGGCATTCTCCACGTTCTCTACGGCGAGGCCGGCACCGGCCTGACCGACACCCGCGACCAGATCTGGATCCAGACCATCGACCCCTCCGAAGCCGAAGACCAGTTCGGATTCGCGCTCGCCGCCGGACGATTCTCCGGGCACTCCGGAGCCGACCTCGCGATCGGCGCGCCGTTCGAGACCGTCGGCGCCTTCGCCGCCACCGGAGCCGTCAACGTCCTCTACTCCGCCGCGCTGTTCCTCGACGGCTTCGAGTCGGGCGACACGAGCGAGTGGTCGCAGGTCGTGAACTGAGGCGACCGTGCGCTCCTCGTTGCGATCGCTCGCCCCGGTCCTTCTGCTGGCCGCCGCTCCCGCGGCGGCTCAGCTCGGCCTGGTACAGACGCAAGCCTGGTCGGCCGCGCACCCCGACCTCGCGACCGAGCCGGAGGCGGACGCTTCGCTCGGACACGCTCTCGCTGTCGGCGACTTCGACGCCGACGGCTTCGACGACCTGGCGATCGGCGTCCCACGCCGCACGGTCGTGACCAATGCCGACGCCGGCGAGGTGCTCGTTCTCTACGGCGGACCCGGCGGGCTCGGCGCCGAAGGCCATCAGCTCTGGAGCCAGGCTTCGCCGGGAGTCGTGGACGCGGCGGAGATCGGCGACTACTTCGGCTGGGCTCTCGCCGCGGGCGACTTCGACGGCGACGGCGATGACGACCTGGCGATCGGCGTCCCCGGCGAGGGGTTCGTCGGCGGCGACGACGCCGGCGCGGTGAACGTTCTGCCCGGCGGTCCGCTGGGTCTCTCGAGCGACGGCGACCGCCTTTTCCACCAGAACACCACCGGCATCGACGACGCGGTCGAGGCCGGCGACCTCTTCGGTTACGCGCTCACGGCCGGCGACTTCGACGACGACGGCATCGACGACCTGGCGATCGGCGTCCCGACCGAAGACGTCGAAGGGGCGCCGGCGTTCACCGATCTCGGCGCGCTCCACGTGCTGTTCGGCACGGCGCTCGGGCTGGATGTCGCGGGCGCCCGCTTCTACCGGCCGGGCGACGCCGTCATCTCTCCGACGGTTCAGCCGGAGAACGGCAAGCACTTCGGCTTCGCGCTCGTGGCCGCTTCGATCCTCGGCGGCGGGCTGGAGGTGATCGCGATCGGCATGCCCGGTGCCACGGTCGGCGGCGACAGCGACGCCGGCGCGGTCGCGATGCTGGCCAATCCAGCCGGAGGCGGAATCGTCTTCGCCTACCTTACGCAAGACCTCAGCGGCGACGCGGAACCCGACGACCGTTTCGGCAGCGCGCTCGCGATCGGCAACTTCGACGGCGACAACAACTCCGAGTTGGTCGTCGGCTCCCCGGGCGAGGATCTCCCGGGAGCAGCGGAGGCCGGAGACGTCCGCGTCTTCCGCGGCATCGCCACCGAATCGATCGAGATCTCGCTGTGGACCCAGGACGGAGTTGCCGGGCTCGAGAGCGAAACGGGCGACAACTTCGGCCACGCCTTCGCGATCGGCGATTTCGACGCCGACGGTCACGACGACCTCGTCGTCGGCATTCCCGGCGAGGATTACGGAGTCCCCGGTCTCGACTTCGGCGCCGGACTTGTCCTCTACGGCGGCCCCTTCGGCCTGACGCCGGCCGGTGCCCAGGTGCTGCCGCTCGGCGTCGTGCAGGTCGAACCCGACGTCGCCTTCGGCTGGAGCCTAGCCGCCGGCCGCTTCTCCGGACACTCCGGAAGCGACCTCGCGATTTCGCTGCCCGAGGTCGAGATCGAGGGGGAGCCGGGCGCCGGCGCGGTGCGGATCTACGCCTCGATCGCGCTCTTCGTCGACGGTTTCGAATCCGGCGACACCAGCGAGTGGTCACAGGAGCAGCCATGAACGCCTTCCCTTCGCTTCGACACCGCGGCCGTCGCGCCGTCCGGGCGGCAGCGCTCGTCCTCCCGCTCTTCGCGCTGGCCGCGCCCGCGGCCGCGCAGCTCGGTCTCACCGGCTCGCAGCTCTGGAGCGCCGACTCCCCGGGGCTCTCGACCGGCGCGGAGGCCGGCGCATGGCTCGGCCACGCCGCGGCCGCCGGCGACTTCGACGGCGACGGCTACGACGACCTGGCGCTGTCGATGCCGCGCGGCACCGTGGGCGGCGACGGCGTCGCCGGCGAGGTGCTGGTGCTCTACGGCGCCGACGGCGGCCTGGCCGCCGCCGGCCATCAGGTCTGGAACCAGGACTCCGCCGGCATCGCCGACTCGGCCGAGCCGAACGACTTCTTCGGCTGGGCGCTGGCCGCCGGTGACTTCGACGCCGACGGCTTCGACGATCTGGTCGTCGGCGTCCCGTTCGAGGACCTGGGAGGCTTCGAGTCGGCGGGGATGATCCACGTCCTGCCCGGCTCGGCCGCGGGGCTCACGGCCCTGGGCTCGATCGGCCTCGACCAGGAAACCGCCGGCGTCGCCGGCAACTCCGAGCCGGACGATCACTTCGGCGCCGCGCTCGCGGTCGGAGATTTCGACGACGACGGCTTCGACGACCTCGCGGTCGGCGCCCCCGGCGAGACGCAGGAGGGGGTGCCGACCTACGTCGATCTCGGCGCGCTCCACGTCTTCTTCGGCGGCGTCGGTGGCCTGTCGACCGCCGGCAGCCGCTTCTATCGCCCCGGTGACGGCATCGTCAACGTCGTGGCCCCGGCGAACAGTCTCGCGTTCGCCGCGGCGCTCGCGGCCGGCCCGGTGATCGCCAACGGCCAGGACCAGATCGTGATCGGGGTCCCCCGCCTCGACGTCGACGGCGCGGCGGCCGCGGGCGCGCTGGTGGTGCTCAACAACCCGGCGCCGGGCGGCACGATCCTCGGCATCTACTCGCAGGCGACGCCCGGAGTGGCCGGCGTGCCGGAGGACGGCGACAACTTCGGTTCCGCGCTCGCGGTCGGCCGCTTCGACGGCGGCGTGACGGCCGGCATCGCGGTCGGGGTCCCGGGCGAGGACCTCGCGGGCGACGTCGGAGTCGGCGCGGTCCACGTCCTGATGGACGTCTTCCACCAGGACTTCTCGTCGACGCTCTGGCTGCAGGACTCGCTGCCTCCGTCCGCGAGCGAGCCGAACGATCGCTTCGGCGCGGAGCTCGCGGTCGGCGACTTCGACGCCGACGGCAGCGACGACCTGGTGATCGGCTCGCCGGGCGAGACCGTCGGCAGCGTCGCCGACTGGGGCATCGGCTTCGTCCTCTTCGGCTCCCCGGCCGGGATCACCGCCGATGGCCGGCAGGGCCTGCCGCTCGGCACTTCGATCGTCTTCTCCGACCGCCAGTTCGGCTACGCCGCCGCCGCCGGACGCTTCTCCGGCCACAGTGGCGACGACCTCGCCATCACCGCCCCCCGCGACGACCTGATCGAGTTCCTCGGCGCCCAGACCGGAGCCGACACGACCGACGCCGGCGCGGCGCTGGTCTACGCCTCGGTGGTTCTGTTCGTGGACGGCTTCGAGTCGGGCGACACCGGCGAGTGGTCGGCGACGGCGCAGTAGCGATGTAGCCCTGCGGCCCTACTCGCGCGACCGCTGCTTCCACTGCCAGAGTCCGGCCGTCACCTCGATCGGAAGCCGGTGCCCGAGCTGCCGGGCGACCAGGCAGATCTGGCCGCGGTGGTGGGCCTCGTGGGCGACGAAGTAGGCGACGAGGTGCGCGAGATCGGTCGGGAAGTTCTGCCAGGCGGCGGCGGGAACGGCGCCGCCGCGCGCGGCGCCGAGCTCGATCAGGTCGACGATGCCCTCGCTGCTCCGCTCGAGCGCCCGCACCAGTGCGGTGGGCCGCACCTTTCGTGCGTTCACCGCACGAGGCACCGCGACGCCGTGGCGGGCGCCGATCATCTTGATCCAGGAGCAGCGGACGTTGTGCAGGTGCGCGGCGAGGTCGCGGATGGTCCGGCGCGGCAGCCCGAGGATGCCGGCCGACCAGAGTTCGAGCGAGAGACTCTCGACGAGGTAGACCGTCACCCGATGGCTCGTGCGCCAGGCGGCCATCAGACGGTCGGTCTCGCCAATGATCGAGCTGCGAGCCGACGATCGATCGTTTCCTGCCGGTCTCGAGCGCACCGTCTTCCCTTCTCGAGCCTCAGCTGTCGGTTCGCGTCGCCTCTCCGACCGCTAGGTAGGAGAACACCTTCCACTCCGAATCGATCGGCAGGTGGACATTGCGGACCGAACGCAGGAGGGTCATCCTCGCCCGAGCGGAGTCGAGGCGATGCAGGTGGACCACCCAAGATTCCACCCACTCGCCGTCGAGATCCCAGCCGGAGTCGAGAGACTGGACGATCGCCGTTCCGTCGAGCTGGGTCACCGTGAAGGAGCCGTCCTTGACCGGGATCCACTTCCCGTCGGACTCGATCCGAACTTGAGCGGTCGCGCCTCCGAGCCGCACCTGCAGCCTGGGCGGCTGAGATCCTTCGCCGGGTTGGGCTGTCGCCCAGGCGAGAGACGCCGTCCAGGTTCCGGTCATCTCGAGAGCGGCTGACTCCGGGCAACTCGGAACACTGCCGTCCTTCCACCCTTGCACGATCTCCCGGGCCTGCGGGTGGCCGCTGCAGTACGCGAAGTCGAGGTGATCGAGCCCACGCTGTCGAACGGCAGCGTCTTCGCTGCGCAGATAGGAGGCTCCGAGCGTGAGAGCGGCACCGGGATGCCCACTCGCGACGGCGCCCTCGAGCAGCGAAATCGCCTCTCCATGACGTTCCGGCGGCCCCGCGTGCAGCAGCACCAGGGCGAGGGCGTAGTCCGCGCTCGGCAGGCCGACCTGCCGAGCCCGCTCGCAAGTCTCGGCAGCGCCCTCGGGGATCGGCGCATCGCTGGTCACGATCTGAACGCAGGCCGCGTACGCTTCGATCGGGGTCTGCTGCGCTCCGAGCTGCGTCACGGACTGGAGCGTCGCCAGGAGCGTGACCGCGACTGTCGCCCTCATCCTCACCCTTCCCTCCCCGCCTTCACGATTCGATGGACGTCGAGAATACCGGAGGTGGCATCGGCTAACCACTCGACCTCACGCCGGTGCCGTGTTGCGCCGCGTGCGCAGGATCCCGGCCGAGATCGCCGCGGCGGCGAGGCCGAAGGGGAGGGGCTCGATCAACGTGATGGCCGCGTTGAAGAGCGGATTGCGGTAGAGCTCCTGGAACTTCGCCATGTCGGCGTTCATCTTCTCGATCTCGGCCGCGCTTTTGCCGTCCTGTCTCGCCTTCTCGGCCACGTGAGCGCCGTACTTCTCGAGAAAGTCGGGCATGAACTGGAAGTAGACGACCTGCCAGGTCGCCACGTAGAGCAGGCTCGAGATCAGCGCGATCAGCAGGCCGACCTTGAACCCCTTGCCGAAGGTGAGCCGTCCGCCCGCGACGTTCTGCTTGTAGGAGCGGACGCCGAAGAAGATCATCAGCGCCGAGAGCACCAGCCCGGTGTAACCGAAGATCGCGCTGCGGTCGAAGCCGATCCGGTCGGCGAACGGCACCACCGCCAGCATCAGCGCGCTCGAGACTCCGCCCGAGATCAGGCCCCAGGTCCAGACCGTCCGCTTCATCGACATCGCTGCCTCCTCGCGGCTTCGCCGCCGTTGGTGAGGCCGCAAGCTAGCCACTTCCCCCTCCCGCCGTCGTCACCCGAACGGGCGATTTCGCGCGAGCCCGGTCAGAATCGCCCGTTCGGGTGACCCCACCGGAGCCGGCTCAGGGGATCAGGCCCATCTCCTTGCCCCGGCGCACCGCCTCGGTCCGGCGCCGGGCGCCCAGCTTGTCGAAGAGACGACCGGCGTGAGTCTTGACCGTGTTCTCGGAGACGAACAGCCGGCCGGCGATCTCGCGCGTCGAGAGCCCCGCCGCGATCAGAACCAGGACCTCGAGCTCGCGCGCCGTGATCCCGAGCTCCCGCTGCCGCGCCTCGTCGAGCCGGAACTCCGCCTCGCCGGCGACGGGGACCGGCACCTCGACGGGTACCGGCACCTCGACGACGAGCCGCTCCGGCGCTTTTCGCGCGAGGCGCGTTCCGAGCCAGATCCCCACGGCCGCGAACAGGATCGCGACCAGCCCGCCGTAGATCTCGAACGAATGCTCGATCACGAGGTAGCGGTACTCCACCCAGCGCAGGAGCGCCAGCAACAACCCGCCGACGGTGCCGTAGGTGACCAGCGGGAGCCAGGCCCTCGACGGAGAACGATGAGCGTCCGACCTGGCTTCGCCGGCGGCATTCGGAGTACGGGGGACGGAGTCGAGCATCGTCTGGGAATCGGATGCGTACCCCTTCACTCTAACCGTGAGCTCGACGCCGCCTCGGACCCAGGGTTCCCGCGAGGACTGACGCCCGCCCGATCTTTCTCGTCACTCCTCGACCGTGGGCTTCGGCGGCTCCCAGAGCTCGACGCGGTGGCCTTCGGGGTCCATGACCCAGCCGAACTTGCCGAACTCCGACTCCTCGGTCTTCTCGTCGACGTCGCAACCTTCGGCGCGCAACGCCGCGAGAAGCTCGTTCAGATCGCGCACGATGAAGTTCACCATGAACCGCGCCGGGCTCGGGTCGAAGTACTTCGAGCTCTCCGGCATCACGCTCCAGATCGTCGCTCCGTTCGTGCCCGGACCGTCGGCCCGGTTCCACGGGAACGAGAGGCCACCCCAGTCCTCGATCTCCATCCCGAGGTGCTCCCGGTACCAGGCACGCAATGCAACCGGGTCCTTGGACTTCAGGAAGATCCCACCGACTCCGACGACTCGACTCATCGACGTCTCCACGGCACGAACCGGCACGAACCCAGCGCTGACTGCCGCGCGATTCCTGATCGCTTCCCCGCCGCGCGGCGGGCAGCGAGTGCGCGGCGAGCGGCTGCGGTCCCTAGTCCCGAGTGCGGAAGGCCCAGACGCTCAGCAGCCCCGCGCCCAGCGCTCCGACCCAGGAGACCCAGACCGGAACCGACAGCGAGCCCACCTGCATCGGAAGCTGTTGCGCCGCGCGCCAGGCATGCGCGAGGGCGACCACGGCGAAGACCAAGCCGGCTATCCGAGCGAATCTCATCTCGCGGATCTCCCGATCAGTCCCGCGACTCTACCCGAGCCCGGCGGGACCCCGGAGCAGGCGTAACGTTGGCGGACCTCTTCGAGGCGGCGGGCGTCGTGTCCGGGGACGTCGAGGCAGCGCCAGAGGATCGACTCCATCTCAGCTCGCGTCGGCGCCGGGCGCCGCTTCGGCGCTCAGGCTCGAAGACGCGGGCTCGTCCGCGAGCGGCGGGAGGATCTCGTTCGTGCGCAGGAATCGCTGCAGCTGGAACCAGGGGCGCGGGCAGTCGTTGTGACCGCAGGCGAGCAGGTGGAGCTCGGCGCGCGGATGGGCGGCGGCAAGGGCTCGCGACTCCTCGGACGGGATGATCGAGTCGCGGGTGCCGTGGAGCACGAGCGCGGGTCCGGCGAATCGGCGCAGCGCCTCCAGCGTGTCGAAGCGGTCGCGGATCAGGAAACCGGGAACCCCCAGGCGACGGGCCATCGCCGGGGCGCTGGTGAAGGTCGATTCGAGGACCAGAGCGGCGAGCGCGCGGTCGCGCGCGAGCAGGCCGATCGCCGCGCCGCCGACCGAGCGGCCGTAGCCGACGATCCGCGTGCGGTCGATCTCCGACCGCGAGGACCCCCAGTCGTGGGCGGCGGCCATCGCGCGGGCGACCGAGCGCTCGGTCGGCCGGCCGGTCGAGCGGCCGTAACCGGGATACTCGACCAGCAGCACCGCCAGGCCCCACCGGCGCGGCTCCTCGAACTCGGCCGGCCAGAAGTTGACGAGCTCGGCGTTGCCGTGCGCGAACAGCAGCAGCGGCGCCTGCCCGGGCTCACCGCCCAGGGCGGGCAGCAGCCACGCCTCGACCTGCTCCTTGCCGGTGTCGAGCGTGACGACCACGGCATCCGCGGGCGGCGGCGGGCCGGCCCGCGCCACCAGGTGGCGCGGGAACATCGTCGCACGCTGGAAGGAGACGAACCAGGCGCCGGACGCCATCAGGCCGACGAGACCCATCGAGAGCTGCCACATCCTGCGTCGCGGGAGCCGGATCAACCGCCGTGCCTCCACATTGTCGAGCGGACCACCCCGCCGCGGCCCAGCGCCCGGCGATCTCCACCTCCCCGCGAGTCTAGGTCCGGCCCGAGCCACGGTCCAGACTCTTGGCAGGCCGTGGGCGCAGCGCGCCGCTGCCCGACGCGCGCGGTTCGGCTACACTCCGGCCGATGTCGCTCTCGCCCGGATTCGTCGCCGACGTGCTCGCCCGGCAGGGGCTGATCACCGCGGAGCAGGCCGAGGAGGTCAAGCGCGAGGCGCGCCAGCTCGGCGACAAGGTCCGCTCGGCGATGACCTACGAGCAGAAGGCGGTCGCCTACGACCTGGTCTCCTCCTACCGGTTCACCAACCTCAAGAACGGCGGCGGCACCGTCGGCGAGAACGAGATCGCGCGGGCGATCGCCGCCGAGGCCAAGCTCGAGCACGTGCGGATCGATCCGCTGGCGCTCGACGCCGACTTCATCGAGGCGCGGGTGTCGCGGCCGTTCGCCAAGCGGCACCGGATGATCCCGCTGACCATGATCTCCGGCCGACTGCGCGTCGCCTGCGCCAACCCCTTCGACATCGAGGGAATCGACTCCTTCCGCCGCATCGCCGGCCGCGACCTCGAGCTGGTGGTCGCCTCCGAACCCGAGATCCTGCGCGCCATCACCGAGTTCTACGGCCTGCGTCACTCGGTCAAGCGCGCCGAGAAGGACCTCTCCACCGGCATCGACCTCGGCAACCTCGAGCAGCTCGTTCGCATGAAGAACGAGTCCGAGATCGAGTCGAGCGACCAGCACATCGTCAACGCCGTCGAGTTCATGCTCCAGCACGCCTTCGACTCGCGCGCCTCGGACATCCACGTCGAACCCAAGCGCGACGCCTCGCTGATCCGCTTCCGCATCGACGGCGTGCTGCACGACATCCAGACCATGCCGAAGGTGGTGCACAACGCCGTGGTGTCGCGACTCAAGACCATGTCGCGGCTCGACATCGCCGAGAAGCGACGGCCGCAGGACGGGCGGGTCAAGACCATGCGCGGCGGCAAGGAGGTCGAGCTGCGCATCTCGTCGCTGCCGGTGGCGTTCGGCGAGAAGATGGTGCTGCGCATCTTCGACCCCGAGGTGCTGACCCAGGATCTCTCCTCGCTCGGCTTCTACCCCGAGGAGATGCTGACCTTCAACGAGTTCATCTCGCGGCCGCACGGCATCGTGCTGGTCACCGGACCGACCGGCTCGGGCAAGACGACGACCCTCTATTCCGCGCTCAAGTCGATCGCCAGCCGCGAGCGCAACATCACCACGATCGAGGACCCGATCGAGATGGTGCTCGAGGAGTTCAACCAGACCGCGGTCCAGCCCAAGATCGGCATCGACTTCGCCAACGCCCTGCGCCACATCCTGCGCCAGGACCCGGACGTCATCATGGTCGGCGAGATCCGCGACCCCGAGACCGCGCAGTACGCGGTGCAGGCGGCGCTCACCGGCCACCTGGTCTTCTCCACCCTGCACACCAACGACTCCTCGACTTCGATCGGGCGGTTGATCGACCTGGGCGTCGAGCGCTTCCTGATCAGCTCGACGCTGATCGGCTCGATGGCCCAGCGACTGGTGCGCCGCATCTGCCCGCACTGCGCCGGCGAGCGCTCGCTCGACGCCGAGGAGGCGGCGAGCCTGCGCCTGTCGGTGCCGCCCGGCAAGCGGATCAAAGTCAAGGAGGGGCAGGGGTGCCACGAGTGCCGCGGCACCGGCTACCTGGGCCGCAGCGGCATCTTCGAGCTGCTGTCCGTCGACGACGCCATCAAGCCGATGATCGTCGAGGGCAAGGATGCTCCCGAGATCAAGCGCGAAGCGGTCAAGAACGGCATGCGTACGCTGCGCCAGTCGGCCCTGCGCAAGCTCGCCGAAGGGGTGACCTCCTTCGAAGAAGTCGTCCGCGTCACCGGCCTGACCTGATCCGCGGCGCACTCCGGACCTCACGTGACGACCTTCGGCCGCCCGTCGCTCCCGCTCTGGCCGCTCGACCCGGCGGTGACCTACCTGAACCACGGCACCGTCGGCGTCACGCCGCTCGCGGTGCTCGCGGAGCAGCGGCGGATCCGCGACGACCTCGAGCGGCGGCCGTCGCAGTTCCTGCTGCGCGAGCTCTCCGAGATCCGCTTCGGCACCGGCGGCGGCGAGAAGCCGCGGCTGCGCCGCGCCGCGGACGTGGTCGCGGCCTTCCTCGGCGCCTCCGGCGACGATTTCGTCTTCGTCGACAACATCACGACCGGCGCCAACGCCGCGCTGGCGAGCCTGCCGCTCGCGCCCGGTGACGAGATCGTGGCGCTCGAGCTCGGCTACGGCGGCATCCACGCCGCGGCCCGCCACGCCGCGCGACGGCGGGGCGCGACCCTGCGCCTGGTCGCGCTGCCGGAACCGGTGCGCGATGCCGACGAGGTGGTGGCCGCCTTCTCGGCGGCGCTGGCGCCGGCGACGAAGCTGGCGGTGATCGACCACGTCACCTCCGGCAGCGCGCTGGTGCTGCCGATCGAACGGCTGTGCGCCGCCTGCCGCGAGCGCGGCATCACGACACTGGTGGATGGTGCCCACGCCCCGGGCGCCATCGCGCTCGACCTGCCGTCGATCGGCGCCGACGTCTACGTCGCCAATCTCCACAAGTGGGCCTGGACGCCGCGCTCGCTCGGTTTTCTGTGGACGTCGCCGGCGGCGCGCGCCGCGCTGCACTCGCCGGTCGTCTCCTGGGGGCTCGACCAGGGGCTGACCGCCGAGTTCGACTGGCCGGGGACCCGCGATCCCACCGCCGCGCTCGCCGCGCCGGCGGCGGTCGCGCTCCAGGAGGCGATCGGCGTCGAGCGGATCCGGGCCTGGAACCACCAGCTCGCCTGGGCGAGCGCCCGCCGTCTCGCCGAGCACTGGGGGGTACCGTTCGAGACCCCCGAGTCGATGATCGGCACGATGGCGACGATCCGCCTGCCCGAGGCGCTCGGCTCGACCCGGGAGCAGGCCGTCGCCCTGCGCGACCGTCTGCTCTTCGAGCACGCGATCGAGGTCCACCTCGGCGCCTGGAAGGAACGGCTGCAGTTGCGCATTTCCGCCCAGATCTACAACGAGCCCGCCGACTACGAGCGCCTCGCCGACGCCGTCGAACGCGAGATTCGCGGCACGCGCTGATCCCCACCCGACGCGCCACGGACCGGGGACAGACATCCGAGACACGCAAGAACCGCTTCACGAATCCTGACTCGAGGATCCCGGCGGTCGCGGAGTCGCACGCGGGCATCCGCTGTGCAAGACTGGACGCCGGATCGTTCGACCCCTGCCGATTTCCGCCTCCCGAGAGGATCCTCCATGGTCGACAGTCTCCGCGACGTTTCACGAAACTTCCTCGTCGTCGCCGCGTTCCTCGCCGGCGCGCCGACGGCGGCGACCACGATCGCCCCGATCCCCGACGAAGCGCTGGTCGACCGAGCGCCGGTGATCGTCACCGGACGCGTCGAGGCCGAGCTGCCGAACGTCGGCGACCGCGCGGTGACCCGCTGGCTGTTCCGGGTCGAGCGCGAGCTCAAGGGTCCCGGTCTCCCCTCGGCCCTGGTCGTCGAGCTGCCGGGCGGCACCATCCCGGGGGGCGCGACGCTCCGCGTCGTCGGCGTGCCGGAGCTTCGGCGCGGCGCGCAGCTCCTGCTCTTCCTCGGAGCGGAGTCGAACGGAGTTCACCGCGTCCACCAGCTGCCCCAGGGTCTCTTCCACCGGGTCCGCCACGGCCGCCGGACCGCCGCGCTGCAGGACCTCTCGGAGGTCACGATCGTCCCGGCGCGCCACCGCCGGCGCCGCGCGCCGGCGGCGACCGCGCGCGACGACGGGCGTTTCGTCGCCTGGATCGCGGATCGCGTCGCCGGCTCGCCGCGTCCGGCCGACTACCGCTTCCGGCCGTCGAAGCGCGAGATGCGGTCGCTCACCCGCGCCTTCAAGCTGTTCGAGAACCAGGGGCGCAACGTCCGCTGGAATGATTTCGACAGTGGCGGCAGCGTCGCCTGGCGGCGCAACGGCAGCCTGTCCGGGATCGCCACGGGCGGCGCCGATCACTTCCATCGCGCCCAGCAGACGTGGAATCTCGAGCCGACCACGCCCCTCCACCTGACCGTGGCCGGCGAGTCGACGGCCATCGGCGGGCTGCAGAGCGCGGACGGCTCGAACGTGCTGCTGATCGGCGATCCCAACGGCGAGATCGAGGGCCTCGACTGCGAGCTCGGCGGCACGCTCGCCTTCGGTGGCTGGTGGCACTTCGGCCAGACCTCGGTGTTCAACGGCGCCGAGCACTGGCGGATCGAGGAGGGGGACATCGTCACCAACGACGGACTCGAATGCTGGTACGCCGACTCCCCCTTCCCCGGTCGCTTCGTCGATCGGCTGCTCGCTCACGAGCTCGGCCACACACTGGGCATCGACCACTCGAGCGAGAACCCCGGCGAAACCGACCAGCGGCTGCGCGACGCGCTGATGTACTACCTGATCGACCGTAACGACACCCGCAGCGCCGGCCTCGAGCCCGACGACCTCGACGCGCTGCGCACGCTCTACCGGCCGGGGGGCGTCCCGCCTCCGCCGCCCCCGCCGCCGGGGCCCGGACCGGGCTCCTGCCCGGTGGGCACGCTCTGCCTGCTCGACGGACGCTTCGAGGTCACCGCGACCTGGGAGAACCAGTACAACGGCACGTCGGGCCGCGCGGGCGCGACGCGCGCCTCGGACGTCGCCGGCTATCTCTACTTCACCGACCGGCAGAACTACGAGCTGATCGTCAAGGTGCTCGACTTCGGGGGGGTCATCAAGGTCTTCTACGGCCAGCTGACCAATCTCCACTTCGAGATCGCGGTCCGCGACACCCGCACCGGCACGGTCAAGACCTACTCGAACACGGCCGGCGACTGCGGCGGGCTCGACGAGGACGGCTTCCCGAGCGCGGCCGTCGCCGCCCGGTTCGCGGCGGCCACCACGCCGCATCCGGCGGGAATCCAGGGTACGTGCCGGCCCGACGCCGACACCCTCTGCCTGCTCGACGACCGCTTCGCGCTCGAGGTCGACTGGCACAATCAGTACAACGGCACCTCCGGGCGCGGCATCCCGAAGAAGCTGACCAACCTGACCGGGGCCTTCGGCTTCACTTCGGCCTCGAACCTCGAGCTGCTGGTCAAGACCCTCGACTTCGGCAACCGCCTGCTGGTTCTCTACGGCGCGCTGTCGAACCTCGAGTACCACTTGAAGATCACCGACACCGTCACGCAGCGGACCAAGACCTACTCGAACCCCGCCTACCGCTATTGCGGCGGCCTCGACGAGAACTTCTGACCGGGCACCGGCCCACGGGCGACCGAAACGGATCCCGCGCCCCGTTCGTGTGTCCCTCTTGTGTGTCCCCTAGAATCGGTCGGGTGAGGGTGCGCGGGACGGGATTCCGGCGATTCTGGGTGGGCGCGGGCGTGGCGACGCTGCTGGCGGTCGCTGGCGTCGCGATCGCGGTCGCCGCGAGCGGCGCCGGCCGCGCCCGCTCGCTCGCCGAGGCGAAGCTCGGACGCGGCGTGGTGGTCTGGGAGTCGAACCGGACCGGCGCCTGGCGGATCTGGCTCCGCCCGCTCGACGGCGCGCCGGCGCGCCAGCTCACGCCCGACGAGCGCGGCCGCGATCACTGCTGCGCCCACCTGTCGCCCGACGGCGAGCGCGTCGCCTACCTCTCGATCCCGGGCGGCGCGCGGCGCTACGGCGAGACCGAGGGCGAGCTGCGCTGGATCGGCGTGGCCACCGGACGCGGCGGCCTGGTCGCGCCGGCCGCGCGCCACTACGGCGAGCACCGTGCCGCGCTCTGGTGGAGCGACGACGAGCTCGCCTACATCGGACCCGGCGGCGGCTCGCGCCTCGCCGACCTTTCGACCGGTACCTCGCGCCTGCTCGCGCAGGGGCCCGCCGAGGGCGAGGGGTGGTTGATCGATCCTTCGGGCCGCTGGGCGACCTCCTCGACCGCGCACTTCTCGCCGCGCGATCCGGCGACGGGCCAGGTCGCTCTCGCGACGCCGCTCGGCGGCTGCCAGGCCTGGGTCGCACCCGACGGCGAGGTCGGCGTCTGGTCGGCCGGCGCCGGCGGGCCGATCGACGCCATCGAGCTGGCCACCCGTCGCACCTGGACGATCCTCGCCAAGAACGACGCGCGCCTGCCGGCCGATCGCGGCTACCTCTACTTCCCGATGCTCTCGCGCGACCGCGGCCTGCTCGGCTACGCCGCGTCCGGGGGCGGCCACGACCATTTCGAAGCCGACTACGACGTCTTCGTGATCCCGGTCGACCCCGCGACGCTGCTGCCCACCGGGCCGCCGGCGCGCGTGACCGACGATCCGGGCGTCGACCGCTATCCGGACGTCTGGCGCGAAGGGATGCGCGCGGCACCCAAGCTGGCGCCCCCGGCGCCGCCGGCGCCGAAGCTCGCGGCCTCCGGATGGCCCGCCTCGCGCGACGCGCTGGTCCTGCTCTGGGAAGGGGCGGACCGCGCCAACCGGATCGCCGACGGCGCCGCCAGTGAGGCGTTCGACGAAATCGGCGAGGTCTGGAGCGACCGCCGCGGCCGCCTGGCGCTCGCCGGCGGCGGCGCCGAGTCGCCGCGCGCGCGCGCCGCGGCGGTGGCCGACGCGCTCCAGGGCGTCAATGCGGTGACGGTGGAAATGGTGATCGAGCCGGCGTCGACCGCTCCGGGCACCCGCGGAACCGTGCTCGCCCTCGGCACCAACCCGCGCCAGCGCGGGCTCTGGCTCGGTCAGGCCGGCGACGCGCTGGAGCTGCGCGTGCGCACCGGCCCGACCGGCGCCGGCGGCGGAGCGCCCGCGCGCCTCGCCGGTCTCGGCGACGCGCCCCGCCACTTCGCGTTCAGCTACTCGCCCGGCCGCCTGCGCCTCTACCTCGACGGCCGGCTCGCGGCCTCCCCCGAATGGTCCGGCGACTTCTTCCCGTGGAAGGCGCGGCGGCTGACGCTCGGCTTCGAGCCCGACGCCGACGGCGCCTTCCGCGGCTGGCTGTCGCACCTCGCCATCTACGCCCGCGAGCTCTCCGCCGCCGAGATCGCGGCCGACGCCGAGCGCGCGCTCGCCGCCCTGGCCGCCGCGCCCGCGGTCGCCAGCGCCGAGGTCGACGCGGTGCTCGTCGCGCGCTCGCGCGTGCCGACGCTCGACGAGATCTCCCCCTACCGCCGCGCGCTGGTGGTCGAGCGCTGGCGCGTCGAGCGGGTGATCGCGGGTCAGCTCGCGCCGGGCGAGATCCGCGTCGCGCGCTGGGCCCTGCTCGACGGCCGCGCCACCGTGGCCGCCGCGCTCGCTCCCGGCGCGCGCGCGCGCCTGCGTCTCGAGCCGTTCGACGCGCAGCCGCAGCTCGAGAGCCTCTACCTTTCCGACGACTCCCCCACGGCGGGACCGCTGTGGGCCGACGTCGGGATCGGAGCCGGGCGCTAGCGAGCGATGGTCTTCAGCTCGTACCTCTTCCTGTTCGGCTTCCTGCCGGCGGCGCTGGCGCTCTATTTCGCCGCGCCGGCGCGCGCACGAAACCTCGTCCTCACCCTGGTCTCCTACGTCTTCTACGGCTGGACCCATCCGGCCTTCTGCCTGCTGCTGCTCTTTTCAACCACGATCGACTGGATCTGCGGACTGGTGCTGGCGGGCGTCTCGCCGTTCGCGCCAGGCCCCGATCCGGATCCGCTGCCGGTCGGCGGACCGCGCACCCGCCGGCAGCGCGTCGCCCTGGTGGTCTCGATCACCAGCAACCTGTCGCTGCTCGGTTTCTTCAAGTATTTCGATTTCGCGGTCGGCAGCTGGAACGGCATCGCCGACGCGCTCGGCCTCGACGCCGCCACGATCGAGACCGCGCTGCGGGTGACGCTGCCGCTGGGCATCAGCTTCTACACGTTCCAGTCGATGAGCTACGCCATCGACGTCTGGCGCGGCCACGCCCGGCCGATGAAGAGCTTCGTCGACTTCGCCTGCTTCGTGTCGATGTTCCCGCAGTTGGTGGCCGGGCCGATCGTGCGCTTCTCGGAGGTCTCCGAGCAGTTGCGTTCGCGCCGGCACGACCTCGCCCGCGCCGCGCGCGGCGTCGCGTTCGTCGCGGTCGGGCTCGCCAAGAAGGTGCTGCTCGCCAATCCCTGCGGCAAGATCGCCGACACCGTGTTCGACGCCGCGTCGTCCTCGGCGCTCGACGCCTGGACCGGCCTGGTCGCCTACTCGTTCCAGATCTACTTCGACTTCTCCGGCTACTCGGACATGGCGATCGGCCTCGGCCTCTTCCTCGGCTTCGTCTTTCCCAAGAACTTCGATTCGCCCTACCGCGCGCGCTCGATCACCGAGTTCTGGCGCCGCTGGCACCTGTCGCTGTCGACCTTCCTGCGCGACTACCTCTACGTTCCACTCGGGGGGAGCTTGCGAGGGACGCGCCGCACCTACGTCAACCTCGCGGTCGTGATGCTGCTCGGCGGCCTCTGGCACGGCGCGTCGTGGAACTTCGTGCTGTGGGGGGCGATCCACGGCGGCCTGCTCGCCTTCGAGCGCGCGGTCGGCGTCGAGCGGCTCTACGGCCGGCTGCCGGACGCCCTGCGCACGGCGGTCACCTTCCTGTGGGTGACGCTGGCCTGGGTGCCGTTCCGCGCGCCCGACTTCGCGACGACGCTCGGCTACTACGCCCGTCTGATCGGGCTCGACGCGCCCTCGCCGGAGGCGGCGCTGCTCGGCGGTCTGCTCGGCACCCCCTACCTGGTCGGCTCGCTGGCCGCGGCCGCCGTCGTGGTCTGGGGCGCGCCGCCGGCCTGGACCTGGACGCGCACGCTGACCCCCGCTCGCGCGCTCGCGTCGCTCGCCCTGCTCTTCGCCACCGTCGCCGCGCTCGCGACGCAGAAGTTCAACCCCTTCATCTACTTCATCTTCTGAAATGGCGATCGATCCAGAGGCGCGCGAGCGCCAGGCCCTGGCCGAGATGGCGGCGACGGTGGTGGCGCGCCCGACCGCGCTCGCGATGCTCGGCGCGGGCCTCGCCCTGCTCGCCCTCGGCGTCGGTCTCGAGATCGCCGCTGGCGCGCGCGGCGAATCGCGGGTCGCGGCGACCCTTCCCGCGATCGCCGTCGAACCCGGGGCGTTCCCGCGCGCGAGCCGTGCGGCGCTCGTCGCCAAGGAGCTCGAGCGCCGCTTCGACGAGGGGAGCGTGCTCGCCCGAGCGCTGCGCCCGCACGGCCAGCGCCTGCTCACCGGCGTCGCCGGCTACGGCAACGAGGAGGCCTACGTCGGGCGCGACGGCTGGCTCCATTTCCGCGCCGACTTCGACCACCTGACCCGGCGCCGGCCGGCCCCGACGGCGGGCCGCGCCGCGGCAGCCGTCGTCGCCTTCCGCGACCAGCTGGCATCGCGCGGCATCGCGCTGCTGGTGGTGCCGACCCCGGTCAAGCTCGCGATCGAACCGCGGAGCTTCGCCGCGGGCACCCCCGACGCACCGCTACGTTCGCCGGTCGAGGCGCGTCTGCTCGCCGCGCTCGAAGCGGCCGGGGTCGCGGTCGCCGACTTCGCGCCGCGGCTGGCGCGTCGCGCGCGGGAGGGCGGCGCCGCCTACCTCGAACGCGACACCCACTGGCGGCCGGAAGCGATGGACGAGGTCGCGCGCGCGGTCGCGGTCGAGCTGCGCGCGCTGGCCGAGCTGGCCGCCGGCGACTCCGGACGATTCCGCGACAGCGAGTCGACGGTCGACGGCACCGGCGATCTCGACGCACTGCTCGGCCTGCCCGGCGAGCGGCCGCGCCAGCGGGTGACGACCCGACCGGTGTCGGCGGCCGACGGCACACCCTGGCGGCCGGAGCGCGGCGCTCCGGTGCTCGTGCTCGGCGACAGCTTCACCGCGATCTACTCGCAGAGCGATCTCGGCTGGGGGTCGGGCGCCGGCTTCGCCGAGCGGCTGGCCTTCCATCTCGGCCTGCCGGTCGACCGCATCGCGCGCAACGCCGGTGGCGCCTCGGCGACGCGCGAGGCGCTCGCCACCGAGCTCGCCCGGAACCCGGAGCGGCTCGACGGTGTGCGCGCGATCGTCTGGCAGCTCGCGGCGCGCGAGATCTCGGGCGGCGAGTGGCGCGACGTCGCACTGCCGTGAACGGGATGCGATCGACGCCGATGCGATAGAAAGGCGGGATGACCGACCCCCGCTACCCCCTCGGCCCCTGGGTCCGACCGGAGACGATCGCCACCGACGACTTGCGCGCCGCGATCGCCGCGATCACCGCGCTGCCCGGCGATCTCGCCGAGCTCGTCGCCGGCCGTGCCGCGGACGAGCTCGACCGTACGATCCGCCCCGGCGCCTGGACCGTCCGCCAGCTCGTCCACCATCTCGCGGACAGCCACGTCAACGCCTACTGCCGCCACCGGCTCGCGCTCACCGAGGACGATCCGGCGATCCGCCCGTACGACGAGGTGGCCTGGTCGAACCTCGCCGACGCGACGGGCGCGCCGGTCGCCACCTCGTTGACGCTGCTCGCCGCGCTCCACACCCGCTGGGCACTGCTGCTCGAGTCGCTCGACCCGGCGCTGTTCGGCCGCACCTTCCGGCATCCGCAGCGTGCGGAGCCCTGGACGCTCGCCGAGAGCGTGCTGCACTACGCCTGGCACGGACGCCACCACGCCGCGCAGATCGCGGCCGCGCTCGACGCGGGAAGGGGCTGAAGCGGACGGCGACTACTCCCCCGGCTCCCGCTCCGGATGGGGCGAGGCGTGGGGGTGGCAGCGCCAGGAGGAGGGGCCGAGCAGGCGCCGCAGCACGGCCGTCGAGCCACGGCCGCGCGCGTTGTGCAGGCGCACGGCGAAGCGGCGGGCGCGGCGCCGGGCGGGGGCGGAGCGGGGGCAGCGGTCGGCCACGTCCGGATTCTATCGGAGCCCGCCGGCCTCGCCGCCCGCCGATCCCAGCCCGCGGTAGATCCGCGTCAGCTCGCCGGCGTGGGGCTCGAGCCGCCGCGCCAGGGCCGGCTCGAGGCCGAGATCGATCGACCCGGCCCGGACCCAGACCCAGCCGTCCGGGTCGGCCGTCTCGATCGCCCGCCGCCAGCGGAAGTCGATGCGCGTGACGATCGCCTCCGGCCGCCGTGCGAGCGCCAGCGCGACGCCGTCGACGCCGCGCTCCTCGGGTCGGCGCGACAGGCCGAACAGGTCGACGATCGAGGTTTCCGGGCCGAGGTGCCAGGCGAGCGTCCCGACCTCGTTGCTGGCGACACTGGCCGGCCGGCCGTAGCGATCGAGCCAGAGCGCTGCGGCGGCGTAGGCCCGCTCGCGGTGGGCCACGAACGAAGCCCGCACCCGCACGATGCCGTCCTCGACCCGCGGCGCGGCGAGCAGCCCCGCGCCGAGCGCGACCGCTGCCGGAAGGGTCGGCGACAGCTTTCGCAAGCTGCGTCCCAGCGCCTCCAGGGCGGGCGCCGCGCCGGCGGCCGCCAGGCAGGCGGCGACCAGAAGCGGCGGCGCGAAGTACCAGGGGAAGTTGACCGCGTAGCTGCGCCCGGACGCGACGAAGGCGGCAACGTAGAGCGCGCCCCAGGTCACCAGCGGCGCGGCGCGCGGACCGAGCTCCGGGGAACGTGCCAGCCGGATCGCCCCCCAGATCGCGAGCGGGACCAGCAGCAAGTGGGCCGTCGGCTCGACCAGCCAGTAGGCCGACTCCCCGGCCATGGCCCGTGCGAACTCGCGCGCCACCGCGGCCGCTCCGTCGGCTCCGGCGCCGCCGGCGGCCGCCTTGGCGGTGACACTCACCGGCAGCCAGGAACCGAAGACCACGCGGTGGGCGACGAAAGCGGAGCCGCCGGCAACCGCGCCGGCGGCCAGTCGCCAGCGCGAGGACGCCAGGTGTCCGCGCGGCGTTCGCACCGCGAAGGCGGCCAGAACCAGCGCCGCGAGCGCGGCGTCGAACCGCGCCCAGGGCAACAGTGCGATCGCCACCGCGGCCGCCGCCGGACGATCCCCCGCGACGGCGAGCGCGCCCGCCGCGACCAGCGCGAGCACGAGCGGAGTCTCCATGCCGGAGAGTGCGGGCAGCAGCAGCACCGGGTTGGTGATCAGGGCCGCCGCGGCGAGCGCGCCGGCGGCGCGCGAGCCGGAGAGCACCTCGCCCAGCCGCCAGACGACCAGCGCCAGCGCGATCTCCGAGAGCAGGCTGAGCAGCCCGAGGGCCGCGACCGGCGCCAGGCCCGCAACGGAGAGCGCCGCCAGCAGCAGCGGCCAGAGCAGGGTCGACAGCACCGCGTCGCCCGAGCCCGGGTCGAGGTGGGGACCGAGGCCGGCGAGCGCGTTGCGCACCACCGCCAGGACGATGTAGGCGTCGTCACCGGGCGGCAGCGCGAGACGGATCCGGGTCGCCACCGCCAGTGCTACCAGCGGCAGATCGACGGCGAGGCCGGCGGCGAACAGTCGTAGTCGCGACACGACGGGTCGAAAAGCCGCCGCCATGCTACCCGACCCCGCCCACCCTCGGGGACGGTGCGTCCCGAGCCCGCCGGAGCTACCGTCGAACGCCATGGGGGACGATCGCCCGAGCGGGAGCGCCGTGGCGAACGGCGGCGGGCCGGCATTGCTCGAATTCCGGGCCGGGTCGCCGGCGAACGGAACTGCTCGTCTCGCCGTCGAGGTCTGCGGTGCCGTCCAGGGGGTCGGCTTCCGGCCGTTCGTCCACCGGCTCGCGCGCGAGCTCGGCCTCGCCGGCCGCGTGATCAACGACAGCCGCGGCGTCCGCCTCGAGATCGAGGGCCGGCGCGACGCGATCGAGCGGTTCCGCGTGCGGCTGCGCGCCGCGGCGCCGCGCGCGGCGGTGATCGAGTCGATCACCGAGCACTGGCTCGAGCCGACCGGCGAGCCCGGATTCGAGATCCGCGAGAGCGACGCCGCGGCCGAGAAATCCGTCGCCGTGCTGCCGGATCTCGCCACCTGTCCGGCCTGCCTCGCCGAAGTGCTCGCCCCTTCGGCGCGCCGCCACGGCTACCCGTTCACCAATTGCACCGACTGTGGACCCCGGTTCTCGATCCTGCTCGACCTGCCGTGGGACCGCCCGAGCACCTCGATGCGCGGATTCGAGATGTGTCCCGACTGCCGCGCCGAGTACGAGGACCCCGACGACCGCCGCTTCCACGCCCAGCCGATCGCCTGCCCGCGCTGCGGCCCGCGCCTCGAGCTCGCGACCGCCGACGGCCGTCTCGTCGCCGAAGGCGCGAGCGCGCTCGCCGCCGCGGTCGGCACGATCGCCGAAGGTGGCATCGTCGCGCTCAAGGGGGTCGGCGGTTTCCAGCTGCTGGTCGACGCCCGCGACGAGGAAGCGGTGGCGCGGCTGCGCGCGCGCAAGCACCGTCCGACGAAGCCGCTCGCGGTGATGGTCGCCGACCTCGACGCGGCGCGCCGCCTGGCGCGCGTCGGCGCGGTCGAGGCGGAGCTGCTCACCAGCGCGGCGGCGCCGATCGTGCTGCTCTGCCGGCGCCCCGACGCCGGCCTCGCCGACGCCGTGGCGCCCGGCAATCCGTTCGTCGGCGTCCTGCTTCCGGCCTCGCCGCTCCACCATCTGCTGGCGCGCGCGCTCGGCTTCCCGGTGGTCGCCACCTCGGGCAACCTCTCCGACGAGCCGATCGCCATCGACGACGCCGAGGCGCGTCGCCGTCTCGGCGGCATCGCCGACCTCTTCCTCGGCCACGACCGGCCGATCGCGCGCCACGTCGACGACAGCGTGGCCCGCGTCGTCCTCGGCGCGCCGCAGATCGTGCGCCGCGCCCGCGGCTACGCGCCGCTGCCGATGCCGGTGGCCGCCGGCGGCCCGACCGTGCTCGCGGTCGGCGCCCACCAGAAGGACGCCGTGGCGCTCGCCCTCGGTCCGCGCGTCTTCCTGTCGCAACACGTCGGCGACCTGGAGACTCCGGAGGCGCGCGCGGCGTTCGAGCGGGTCGCCATCGACTTCGTGCGGATCTGGGATGCCGAGCCGGCCGCGATCGCTCACGACCTCCACCCCGACTATCCGAGCACCCGCTGGGCGATCGCGGCGGCGGCCGCCGCGGCAGGCCTCTACGAGCGCGCCGGCCGCGAGGCGCGCGCGCTCGCGCGCGTCGCGGTCCAGCACCACCATGCCCACCTCGCCTCGGCGCTGACCGAGCACGGCGCGGCCGGCGCCGCGCTCGCCTTCACCTGGGACGGCACCGGCTTCGGTCCCGACGGCACGGTGTGGGGAGGAGAGGTGCTGCTCGGCGACGCCGCCGGCTTCGAACGGGTGGCGCGCCTGCGCCCCTTCCCGCTGCCCGGCGGCGAGGCCGCGATCCGCGAGCCCTGGCGCGTCGCGCTGGCGCTGCTGGCGGAGCTCGAAGGGCCGGAGTCGGCGGCCGGCCATTGGGCGCTCGCGCACACCGGCATCGGCGAGGCCGAGCGGCGCGGTGTGGCGCGACTGCTCGAGCGCGGCGTGCGCTCGCCGCTGACTTCGAGCGCCGGGCGCCTGTTCGACGGGATCGCGGCGCTCGCCGGCCTCGCGGCGCGCTCGTCGTTCGAGGGCGAGGCGGCGATGGCGCTCGAGTTCGCCGCGGGCACGGCCTCGGGCGCCGGCAACGGCGGCTTCGACCTGATCGAGACCCCGGCTCCGCCGGCGCTGGCGCCGTTCCAGCGGCCGCGCGCCCAGCACCACGAGCACGACAGGCGGCCGCGGGTCGCCGCGCTGGTCCCCGCACCCGCCCCCGGCGCCGGAGCCACCGAGATCGCCGCCCGCTTCCACGCCGCCCTCGCCCGCGCCGCGGTGGTGCTCGCGCGCCGCTTCGTCGTCCGCCGCGTGGCGCTCACCGGCGGCTGCTTCCAGAACCTGCGTCTGACCTCGGAGCTCGCCGCGCACCTGAACGCGGCCGGCCGCGAGGTCCTGATCCACCGCCAGGTGCCGGCCAACGACGGCGGCATCGCCCTCGGGCAGGCCGCCGTGGCGCGCGCCGCCGCGGCGGCGAGAAGCTGAGGAGGTCGCCATGTGCCTCGGAGTCCCCGGTCGCGTCCTCGACGTCCAGCCCAACGCGCTCGGCGTCGCCAACGGCCGCGTCGAGTTCGGCGGCATCGTCAAGGAGGTCTGCCTGGCCTTCACCCCGGAGGTCATGCCCGGCGACTACGTCGTCGTTCACGTCGGCTTCGCGATCTCGACGATCGACGAGCGCGAGGCGCGGCGCATCTTCGAGGAGCTCACCGCCTCCGGCGAGCTCGCCCGCGAGCTCGAGCCGGGCGACACCGCGCCGGGCTCGGTGGCGGGAGGCTGACCGCCGTGCGCTACGTCGACGAGTTCCGCGACCCGGACGCGGCGCGCGCGCTGCTCTCGGCGATCGCCCGCGAGTGCAGCCGCCGCTGGACGCTGATGGAGATCTGCGGCGGCCAGACCCACACTCTGCTGCGCTCGGGGATCGACCGCCTGCTCGAGGAGCAGGTCGAGCTGGTGCACGGTCCCGGCTGCCCGGTCTGCGTCACGCCGCTCGAGCAGATCGACCGCGCGCTCTCGATCGCCCGCCGCCCGGGAGTGATCTTCACCTCGTTCGGCGACATGCTGCGCGTCCCCGGGTCGACCACCGACCTGCTCGCGGTCAAGTCGGCCGGCGGCGACGTGCGCATCGTCTACTCGCCGCTCGACGCGGTGAAGCTCGCGCGGCGCCACCCCGAGCGCCAGGTCGTCTTCTTCGCGGTCGGCTTCGAGACCACCGCGCCGGCCAACGCCATGGCGGTCTGGCAGGCGGCGGCCGAGGGGCTCGACAACTTCTCGGTCCTGGTCTCCCACGTGCTGGTGCCGCCGGCGATGGAGGCGATCCTCGCCTCGCCCGACAACCGGGTCCAGGGTTTCCTCGCCGCCGGCCACGTCTGCGCGGTGATGGGGTACCACGAGTACGGGCCGATCGCCGAAAAGTACCGGCTGCCGATCGTGGTCACCGGCTTCGAGCCGGTCGACCTGCTGGCCGGGGTGCTCGCCGCGGTGCGCGCGCTCGAGCACGGCCGCCACGGAGTCGAGAACGCCTACGCGCGCGTGGTCACGCACGACGGCAACGTCCCGGCGCAGGAGCTCGTCGCGAGAGTCTTCGAGGTGCGCGACCGCAAGTGGCGCGGCATCGGGCCGATCCCGGCCTCCGGGCTCGGGCTGCGCCCCGAGTACGCCCGCTACGACGCCGAGCTGCGCTTCGACGTCGGCGGCATCGCCGCCGACGAGTCGCCGCTGTGCGTCGCCGGCGACGTCCTGCGCGGCCGCGTGCGCCCCGACCAGTGCCCGGCCTTCGGCACGCAGTGCGACCCCGAGCGTCCGCTCGGCGCGCCGATGGTCTCCTCCGAGGGGGCCTGCGCCGCCTACTTCCGTTACGCGAGGACGACATGAGCGATCCCGCCTTCGTCGACCCGGCCGCCGGCGCCTGTCCGCTGCCGATCTCCGACTACCCCACCGTCCAGATGGCGCACGGCGGCGGTGGTCGGCTGACCCGCCAGCTGATCGAAGGGCTGATGGTCCCGGCCTTCGCCAACGCGGCGCTCGACCGCCTGCACGACGGCGCCGTGCTCGACGCCGGCGGCGCCCGCATCGCCTTCACCACCGACTCCTACGTGGTGCGACCGCTGTTCTTCCCGGGCGGCGACATCGGCTCGCTGGCGGTGCACGGCACCGTCAACGACCTCGCCATGTGCGGCGCGCGGCCGCTCGCGCTCTCCTGCGGACTGATCCTCGAGGAGGGGCTCGACCTCGGCGTCCTCGAGCGCGTCGTCGACTCGCTGCGCGCGGCCGCGCTCGCGGTCGGCGTGCCGGTGGTCACCGGCGACACCAAGGTGGTCGACCGCGGCAAGGGGGACGGCGTCTACATCAACACCGCCGGCGTCGGCCTGGTGCCGGCCGGCGTCGAGATCGACGCGTCGCGCGCGCGACCGGGCGACGTCGTGCTGGTCTCCGGCCCGATCGCCGAGCACGGCGTCGCCATCCTCTCGGTACGCGAGGGGCTCGAGTTCGACTCGCCGATCGAAAGCGACTCGGCGCCCCTCGACGACCTGGTCGCCGTGCTGCTCGCCCGCCTCGGGGGCGCGCTCCACGTGCTGCGCGACCCGACCCGCGGCGGCGTCGCCTCGGCGCTCAACGAGATCGCCGACCGCGCGCGCCTGGGCGTGCGCCTCGACGAGCGCTCGATCCCGGTCGCCGAGGCGGTGCGCGGCGCCTGCGAGCTGCTCGGGCTCGACCCGCTCTACGTCGCCAACGAGGGCAGACTGCTGGCGGTGGTCGCGGCCGAGGCCGCCGAAGCGGCGCTCGACGCTCTCACCTCGCATCCGCGCGGGCGTGGCGCCGCGGTAATCGGCGAGGTGGTCGAGGACGGTCCGGGACGGGTGACGCTGGTGAGCCCGATCGGCGGCTCGCGGATCGTCGACCTGCTCACCGGCGAGCAGCTGCCGCGAATCTGCTGAGGTCGGACGCCAGGGTGGCGGTCGCGACCGGGGCCGGATCGGGCAGCAGGATCCGGTCCCCCTCGAGCACGACCTCGACCTCGCGCAGCGGCCGTGGCGGCGGCCCGCTCAGCACGCGGCCGTCGGCGGCGAACGTCGCCTCGTGGCAGGGGCAGCGGTAGATCGACTCGACCTCGACCCAGCGCACCTCGCAGCCGGTATGGGTGCACCAGAGCGAACGGGCGCGCACCTCTCCGGCCTCGCGACGCAGCTCGACCGGCTCCTCGCGGTGCAGCACGCGCAGCCTTGCGCCGGCGGGGATCGCGGCGAGCGGCACGCGCGTGCCGGGCGGGGGCGGCGGCGTGCGCGCGCAGGAGGCGCCGAGCGGCAGGGCGAGCGACGCCGCCAGCAGCTCGCGGCGGGAGAGCTCGTCGGTCCGGCTCATCGCGCGGCCGCTCAGAGACCCAGCGTCACCGCGACGCCACACAGGGCGAGCGCGACGCCGGCGGCAGCGTGCGACCAGCGCTCGAGCCCGGCCGCCGGAACCAGCGCGAGCGCGGAGGCTCCGAGCGCGACCGCGGCCAGCATGGTCGCGATCGTCGCCGCCGCGAACACCGCCGCGACCAGCGCCACGGCGCTCCAGCCGCCGTCGGCGGCCGGCACCATCAGCAGCGGGATCAGCGGCTCGCACGGACCGAGCACGAAGACCACGAACAGCGACCAGGGCCCGAGCCAGCGACGCATGAGGCCGCGCCCGGCCGCCGGCGCGTCGTGGGGGTGCGCGTGCGCGCCGGCGTGGCCGTGAGGGTGATGGTGGACGACGCCGTCGCCGTGGACGTGGAGGTGGGCGTGCGGGCGCCGGCGCAATCCCCTGCGCACCCCCCAGGCGGTCCAGGCGATGCCGACGCCGAGCAGCGCCCAGCCCGCGAGATCGCCGCGCAACGACTCGACGTCGACCAGCCCGGACACCGCCCAGCCGAGCGCGATGCCGACGGCGCCCAGCGCGATCGAACCGACGACGTGGCCGACGCCGCACACCGCGGTCACCGACAGGGCGCGGCCGAGGCTCCAGCTCCGGCTGCGCGCCAACGCCACGAACGGCACGTAGTGGTCCGGCCCGAGCAGGGTGTGGACGACGCCGATCGTCGCCGCCGAGGCGACGAGGGCCGCGAGCGCCGGGCCGTCCACGAGGTCAGAGCTCCGGCGCGGCGGGGGCGTGGTGGGGATGGTGGTGGGTGCCGGACGCGGCTCGCGCCGCCGCGTCGAGAACCGCCGCGTGGCGCCGGGCCAGCCACTCGAGCCAGTCGTCGACCCCCTCCCCGGTGCGCGCCGAGAGACGGATGCGGCGCGGCTCGGGCATGGTCCGCGCGAGCGCGTCGTCGAGCCGATCGAGCTGGCAGTCGACGTGTGGCAGCAGATCGAGCTTGGTGATCACCACCAGGTCGGCGCCGCGGAACATGACCGGGTACTTGAGCGGCTTGTCGTCGCCCTCGGTGACCGCGAGCGCGACGACGTTGGCGTGCGTGCCGAGCTCGTAGACCGCCGGGCAGACCAGGTTGCCGACGTTCTCGACCACGAAGACGTCGAGGGCGTGGAGGTCGACGTGGTGGAGCGCCTCGTGAACCATCGCCGCGTCGAGGTGGCAGGCCGAGCCGGTGGTGATCGACCGCGCCGGGATGCCGGCCGCCTCGAGCCGCCGCGCGTCGTGGTCGGTGGCGAGGTCGCCGGAGACCGCGGCCATGCGCAGCCGCGAGCCGAGGCGCGCGGTGGCCTCGAGCAGCGCGGTCTTGCCCGAGCCGGGCGAGCCCATCAGATTGATCGCCAGCACGCCGTGGCGGTCGAAGTGCTCGCGATTGTGACGCGCGGTCGCCGCGTTGCCGGCGAGCAGGCTTTCGGCGATCTCGACCGGCACCCGTTCGGGGTCGCCGCAGCCGCAGTCGTCGCACATCAGGCCACCTCCAGCTCCAGGCGTTCGAGCACCAGCTCGTCGCCTTCGATCAGCTTCGCCGGCGCGCCGCAGTCGGCGCAGCGCAGCACCGCGCCGGCGGCGATCGATCGCGCGCAGTCCGAGCAGACCCAGCGCGGCTCGACCTCGCGCAGCGTCAACCGCGCGTCGCGCGCGACCGTGCCCGCGCGCACCAGCTCGAACGCGGTCGCCAGCAGGCCGGGGTCGACTCCCGAGTCGCGGCCCACCGCGACCGACACCTCGGCGACCGCGCTCGCGCCGTGGCGCTTCGCCTCGAGCGCGACGCGCTCGAGCAGGGCCTGGACGATGGAGTATTCGTGCACGGTCGGCTCCGCCTGCCGGGCAGTGTCGCACCGCCCCGGGCGCCCCCTCCCACCCCGCGAAGCGGCGCCCTCCCCTCCGCTCGGGTGTCGCGGGTGTTGTCGGACGGTGGCCGAATGCAGCCACCACCCCGGAAGGCGCTCGACCACCCCGCCGGTCGCCCTCCCTGCTCGGCGCACAGGAGGTACCCATGCTGCCGATGCTCGTTCCGCCCCGGGCCCGACCGCGACCCGAAGTCCGGCAGGATCTCGACCGCCGCGACTTCCTCCGCATCTGCACGCTCGCCGCCGCCGCGATCGGCCTGCCCGCCTCCGCGGGACGGGCGTTCGCCGAGGCGGCCGCCGCCGGGCGCCGCCCCTCCGTGATCTGGCTCTCCTTCCAGGAGTGCACCGGCTGCACCGAGTCGCTGCTGCGCACCACCAAGCCGGCGCTCGACGAGCTGATCCTCGATCTGATCTCGCTCGACTACCACGAGGCGCTGATGGCGCCCTCCGGTCACCTCGCCGAGCAGGCGCGGATGGCGTCGATGGAGGAGAACCGCGGCAAGTTCATCCTGGTGACGGAAGGTGCCACCCCGCTCGCCGAGGGCGGCATCTACTGCAGGATCGGCGGCCGCAACGCGGTCGACATCCTCAACGAGGCGGCGGAGATGGCCGGCGCGATCATCGCGATCGGCTCATGTGCGTCGTTCGGCGGGATCCCCGCGGCCGACCCGAACCCGACCGGCGCCACCGGCACGCCGATGGTGCTCGCCGGCAAGACCGTGGTGACGATTCCCGGCTGCCCGGCCAACCCCTACAACTTCCTCGGCACCGCGCTCCAGTACGCCACCTTCGGCACCCTGCCCGAGCTCGACGAGCTCGGCCGCCCGAAGTTCGCCTACGGCCGCACCATCCACGAGCACTGCCCACGGCGCGCCCACTTCGACGCCGGTCGCTTCGCCGAGCGCTTCGGCGACGAGGGGCACCGCCAGGGCTGGTGCCTCTACAAGCTCGGCTGCAAGGGCCCCGCGACCCACGCCAACTGCTCCGTGCAGCATTTCGGCGAGGTGGTCGACGCCTGGCCGATCGGCCTCGGCCACCCCTGCTTCGGCTGTACCGAGCAGAAGCTCGCGTTCCGCGCGCCGATCCACGCCACGGTCGACATCGAGCGGCCGACCCCGCCCGACACCTATCCGCCGGTCCACGCCGAGAAGGGCGTGGTCAGCCCGCTCGCCACCGGTGTCGCCGGCGCGGTGATCGGCGCCGCCGCGGGGGCCGCCTGGGTCGCGACCCGGCGCACCGAAGAGCCGGCGGCGAAGGGCAAGGAGTGAGGCCGTGAGCGCCACCGACCGGCGCACGCTGCTCAAGAGCCTGGCGCTCGCGGGCGGCGCGACCGCCGCCGGGGTCGCCCCGGCGCGCGCGTACGAGAAGAAGAACCCGCCCGCAGCGGCAATGGGGATGCTCTACGACACCACCCGCTGCATCGGCTGCAAGGCCTGCGTCTTCGCCTGCCAGCAGGCCAACGACCTCGCGCCGACGACGGACGCCGACGGCCTGCACCTGGCGCCCACCGACCTCGACGGCAACACCAAGAACGTCATCAAGCTCTGGCGCGACGGCGACCGGCGCTCCTTCGTCAAGGCGCAGTGCATGCACTGCGTCGACCCGGCGTGCGCTTCGGCCTGCATGCTCGGCGCCCTGCACAAGGACCCGGCAACCGGCGTGGTGTCGTGGAACCCCGACTACTGCGTGGGCTGCCGTTACTGCCAGATGGCCTGCCCGTTCAACGTGCCGAAGTTCGAGTTCGGCAAGGCGATCCCGAAGCTGGTCAAGTGCGAGCTCTGTCGGCATCGCATCGGCGGGGCCGCGGCGACCGAGGGCTCGGACGGCTTCACCCGCTACCCGGCGGGCCACGGTCCGGCCTGCTGCGAAGTCTGCCCGCGCTCGGCGGTGATCTACGGCCGCCGCGACGAGCTGCTCGAGGAGGCGAAGCGGCGGATCGCCGAGGCTCCCGGGCGCTATTTCGAGGACCGCGTCTACGGCGAGACCGAGGCCGGCGGCACCCAGGTGCTCTACCTGGCGCACGTGCCGTTCGACAAGCTGGGCCTGCCCGCCTACGCCGCCGACAGCGTCCCGACCGTCGCCTACACGGTGCAGGAGTCGATCTACAAGGGGTTCATCGCGCCGGTGGCGCTCTACGGCGTGCTCGCCGCGGTGATCCTGCGCAACCGCAAGCGCGAGAGCGCCGGGGAGGAGGCGCGATGACCACCGCCTCGCACGTCCACGAGCCGGTCGGCGGCCCGTTCTGGAACCGCGGCACCCGCGTCCTCGTCGCGCTCGCCGCGCTCGGCGCCGTCGCCCTGGCCTGGCGGTTCTTCTTCGGCCTCGGCGCGGTCGCCAACGTCCACGACGGCTACCCGTGGGGGATCTGGATCGCCCTCGACGTGGTGGTCGGCACCGCGCTGGGCTGCGGCGGCTACGCCGTGGCGCTGCTGGTCTACGTGCTGAACCGCGGCCGCTACCACCCGCTGGTGCGCCCGGCGGTGCTGACCAGTCTGCTCGGCTACGCGCTCGGCGCCTTCGGCGTCGTCGTCGACCTCGGCCGCTGGTGGGAGCTCTGGAAGGTGCCGCTCTACTTCTGGCGCTGGTCCGGTTCGCCGCAGCTCGAAGTGGCGCTGTGCATCCTGGCCTACGTCTTCGTGCTGCTGATCGAGGCCTCGCCCGCGCTGCTCGAGAAGATCGAGCGCGGTGGCCATCCCCGGCGCCGCGAGCGGGCCGCCGCCTGGCTGCGTCGGCTCGAGCGCGCCTTCCCGTTCCTGCTCGCGCTCGGCGTGCTGTTGCCGACCATGCACCAGTCGTCCCTCGGCACCATGATGCTGCTCACCGGACCGAAGCTCCACCCGCTCTGGTTCTCGAGCTGGCTGCCGTTCCTCTTCCTGGTCTCCTCGCTGGTGATGGGCTACGGCGTCGTCGTCGCCGAGGCCAGCTTCTCGGCGCGCGCCTTCGGGCGCGAGCGCGAGACCGCGATGCTCACCTCGCTGTCGAAGGTCGCGATGTTCGTCGGCGGCTTCTGGGCGCTGTTCCGCGTCGCCGAGGTGGCCTGGTCGGGCGAGCTCGGCCTGGTCGCCGGCCCCAAGGGGGCGTGGTTCGTCGCCGAGGTGGCCCTGCACCTGGCCGCCGCCGCGATCCTGCTCTCGGCCGCCCGCCGCGCGCACCCCGTCTGGCAGACCCGCGCCGCGCTGCTGCTGGTCGCCGGCGGCGCTCTCTACCGGGTCGACACCTATCTCGTCGCCTTCCAGCCCGGAGCGCACTTCTCCTACTTCCCCGCCCTGCCCGAGATGGTGATCACCATCGGCCTGTTCTCCGCCGAGATCGCTCTCTACGTCTGGGCGGTGCGTCGCTTCCCGATCCTCGCCGGTCGCCCGGCGCCGGCCCGCTGAAGGAGCCCGACATGACCCGAATCGTCGTCGACCCGATCACCCGCATCGAGGGGCACCTGCGCATCGACGTCGAGGTCGACGGCGGCCGGGTGCGCGACTCCTGGTCGTCGGGACAGATGTTCCGCGGCATCGAGATCATCCTCCAGGGGCGCGATCCGCGCGACGCCTGGCTCTACACCCAGCGCTTCTGCGGGGTGTGCACCACCGTCCACGCCATCACCTCGGTGCGTGCGGTCGAAAACGCGCTGGGCCTCCCCATTCCGCTCAACGCCCAGCTCATCCGCAACCTGATCCTGATCGCGCACGCGATGCACGATCACATCGTCCACTTCTACCACCTGTCGGCGCTCGACTGGGTCGACGTCGTCTCGGCCCTGAAGGCCGACCCCGCCGCGGCCTCGAAGCTCGCCGAGAGCCTGTCGCCCTGGCCGGGCAACAGCACCCGTCAGCTCGAGGCGGTCAAGGCGCGGGTCGAGGCGCTGGTGGCGAGCGGCCAGCTCGGCATCTTCCGCAACGGCTACTGGGGGCACCCGGCGATGAAGCTGCCGCCGGAGGTCAACCTGCTCGCGGTCAGCCACTACCTGCAGGCGCTCGACTACCAGCGCAAGGCCAACCAGGTGGTGGCGATCCTCGGCTCGAAGACGCCCAACATCCAGAACCTCGCGGTCGGCGGCGTCGCCAACGCCATCAACCTCGACAACGAGGCGACGCTCAACATGACCAAGCTCTACGCCATCCGCGACCTGCTCGCGGAGGTGTCGACCTTCGTCCACCAGGTCTACGCGCCCGACGTCGTCGCGGTCGCCTCGATGTACCCGGAGTGGCTCGGCTACGGCGCCGGCGTCACCAACTACCTCGCCGTCCCCGACCTGCCGCTCGACGCCGCGGCGACCCGGTTCGACCTGCCCGGCGGAACGATCTTCGACAAGGACCTCGGCACCTTCCGCCCGTTCGACCGCTGGACCGACGAGCGCTTCGGCGCCGAGGTCACCGAGTCGATCGCCCACGCCTGGTACGACGGCGACTGGACCCGCCACCCCTACGAGGAGGACACGGTCCCGAAGTACTCCGAGTGGCAGGACGACGGCAAGTACTCGTGGGTCAAGTCGCCGCGCTTCGACGGCCGGCCGATGCAGGTCGGGCCGCTCGCCCAGGTGCTGGCGGGCTACGCCGCGAAGCACCCGCTCTGCGTCAAGTACGTCGACGAGGCGCTCGCGACCGCCGGCAAGCTCGCCGGCGTGGCGCTTACCCCCGCCGTGCTGCACTCGACGCTCGGCCGACACGCCGCGCGCATGGTGCGCACGCGAGTGCTCGCCGACCTGGCGCTGGCGCACTGGCAGGCGCTCGCCGAGAACATCGGCAAGGGGGACTTCGAGATCTTCAACGCGCCGGTCTTCCCCAAGGGCGAGCAGCGCGGCTTCGGCGTCCACGAAGCGCCGCGCGGCACGCTGTCGCACTGGGTGGTGATCCGCGACGGCAAGATCGCCAACTACCAGGCGGTGGTGCCCTCGACCTGGAACGCCGGGCCGCGCGACGAGCGCGGCCAGCCGGGGCCGTACGAGGCTTCGCTGCTCGGCAACCCGGTCGCCGACGCCGAGCGTCCGCTCGAGGTCGTGCGCACGATCCACTCCTTCGACCCCTGCCTCGCCTGCGCGATCCACACCCTCGACCTCGAGGGCAACGAGATCGCCAGCGTGCGGGCGCTGTGAGGTGACGGCGATGGCGCTCGCCACTCTCGAGCCCGCCGCGCGATCCGGAATCGGCGCGGTCGTGGCGCCACCGGCGACCGCCGTCGTCGCGCTCGGCAGCATCGTGATGGGGGACGACGGCGCCGGCGCCGCCGCGCTCGCCCGATTGGAGGCCGACTTCGAGCTGCCGATCGGGATCGAGGTCCTCGACCTCGGAACCCCGGGGCCCTACTTCGCCGAGTACCTGCGCGGCGCCGAGGCCGTCATCGTCATCGACACCGTGCGCGCCGAGGGCGCGCCCGGAAAGATCGTCGTATATCGGGGGGACGCCGCGCGGCGTCCCCCTTCCCCGCGCTCGTCGCCGCACTCGCCCGATCTCGGCGAGGCCCTGGCGACGCTCGCCGTGGAGGGGCTCGAACCCCGCCACGTCGTGGTGATCGGCGTCGTCCCCGAACGGGTCGCCGCCGGCACGGCGCTCTCGGCATCCGTGCGCGGCGCGCTGCCGGCCCTGGCCGCCCTGGCCGCGGCCGAGCTCGCCGCGCTCGGACACGCCGTCGTCCCACGCGACCGCCCGCGACCCGCCCTGCTGTGGTGGGAGCAACCGCGGGCGGCTCCCGCCTGAGATCGCAGCCCCCAGCGCGGCGCGCGCCGCGCCACCACGGGCCGGCCCCCACGGGGCCGGCCCGTGCCGTCTCCCTCAGCGGCCGTCGGTCCGGAACGAGATGCGCGCGAAGTAGCCGGCGCCGTTGAATCCCATCTGGACGTTCTCCCAGCGGGCGCCGTTCTCGGTCTCGTTCGGGTCCTGCTCGGTGGGCACCTCGTCGAAGACGTTGACGCCGCCGACCACCAGCCGGATCGAATCGGTCAGGTCGAAGCCGACGTGGACGTCGGTCGAGAGCACCGGGTCGTAGCGCTGCGGGGGCGCGGTCGGATCGTCGATCTGCGTCCAGGTGCCCGACACGACGTCGCCGAAGTAGGTCAGCCGGAGCCCCGTGCTCCAGCGCCCGATCCGCCAGTCGCCGCCGAACGCCCCCTTCCACTCCGGGGCCGAGCCCTCGACGAACAGGCGCTCGCGGGTGTTGAAGTAGATGTCCTCCTTGCCCGCCAGCCCCGGCGCGGTGTTGATCCCGGTCACCTCGGTCTCGTTGTAGTTGAGCGCCGCGAACAGGGCGAGATCGCCGCCGCCCAGCGGCCGCCGATGGGCGAGCGTCAGGTCGGCGCCCTGGGTCCGGGTGTCGATGGCGTTGGTGAAGAAGCGCGCCTCGGCGAGGTTCTGGGCGATGATGATCGGGCCGATGTCGGGGTCGTCGCCGGTGAAGCCGCCGGTCAGCACGATGCGGTCGTCGATGTCGATCTGGTAGACGTCGAAGGTCATCTCGACGGCGTCGCCCGGGGTCCAGGTGAAGCCGAGCGAGTAGTTGTTCGAGGTCTCCTCCTTGAGCGCCGGGATGCCGACCAGGCGCGCCAGCTCGCTCTCGTTGGGCGCCAGCTTGACGTCGGCGGCCTCGCCGGCGATGAAGTCGGTGAAGGTCGAGCTGAAATAGCGCTGATGGAGCGACGGCGCGCGGAAGCCGGTCGAGGTCGAGCCGCGCAGGTTGAAGTCCTCGTTGACCCGGAAGCCGAGCGAGAGCTTGCCGTCGACGGTGCTGCCGAAGTCGCTGTAGTCCTCGCCGCGCAGCGCGAAGGTGACCAAGAAGCGGTCGGTGGCCTGCAGCTCGAGGTCGACGTAGGCGGCCGTCGAGTCGCGGTCGGCGTCGACCTCGTCGACCGGCTGGAAGCCGGGGAACCCCTGCGAGCCGGCGTTGCCGCCGCCGGCGCCGTCGAAGTCGGCGTAGGAGCCCGCCTCGCCGGCGAAGATCTCGTAGGTCTCGCGCCGGTATTCGAGGCCGGCCGCCACGCCCAGCCCCTTCGCGACGCCGCTGAAGAGCCGCGACACGTCGAGGTTGGTGGTGTGCTGGGCGAACTCGAAACCGCCGGCGTCGAACTCCGTCGGCGAGATGCCGTCGTTCAACGTCGCGATCGAGGCGTTGAGGGTGTGGCTGATCAGGTACGACATCTCGTTCGAGCCGTAGGTGGTGCTGACGTCGAACGCCCAGTCGCCGAGCAGCGTGCGCCAGCCGACCGCGGCCGAGAGGTCCTCGATGTCGGTGCCGATGTCGGGGACGAAGCCGTCCGGGTACATCTCGGCCGAGTTGCGCGAAGGAATGTCGTCGCTGCCGACGCCGCCGCGGTACCAGGCGCCGGCCAGGCCGTCGCGCTGGTTGTAGCCGCCGTGGGCGTAGAAGCTGCCGGTCTCGCCGGCCGGCACGTCGAGGTTGAAGAACAGCGTCGAGTTCTCGGTGTCCGAGTCGCCGATGGTGCGCGGCTCGCCCGGGCCGGCGCGGTTGGTCGCGTTGCGATTGAGCATCTCGCCGGTCAGGTTGAGACTGCCGCCGGCGCCGACTTCCATCCCGTAGTGAACCGCGACCTGACCGTGCTCGCCGTCGCCCGCCGTGTAGGCGCCGCCGGCGAGAGTGACATCGAGGCCGGCGTCGCGCTTGAGCACGATGTTGATGACGCCGGCGATGGCGTCCGAGCCGTACTGCGCCGCCGCCCCGTCGCGCAGCACCTCGATGCGCTCGATGGCGGCCACCGGGATCGTGTTCAAGTCGGTGCCGACGTTGCCGCGGGCGCGGGTGCCGAAGATGTAGACCAGCGACGAGCTGTGGCGGCGCTTGCCGTTGACCAGCACCAGCACCTGGTCGGGACCGAGTCCGCGCAGGGTGGCGGCGTCGACGTGGTCGCTGCCGTCCGAGCCCGACTGCCGGTTGGAGTTGAACGACGGCGCCGCGAACTGCAGCAGCTGGCCGAGGTCGAGCTGGCCGTTGTCGGTGGCGAGTTGCTCGATCGGCAGCACGTCGACCGGCACCGGGGTGTCGGTGCGCGAGCGGTCGGAGCTCCGGCTGGCGACCTCGATGGTCTCGCCGAACTCCTCGGCCGGCTCCTGGGCCTCGGGAGCCGGAGTCTCCTGAGCGACGACAGCGGAGGTCAACGCGAGCGCCAGGGCGAGCGCCCCGGCGAATCCTCTCCGCCCGAACGGGCGGTCCTGCGCATGGAAATGGTGCATGGCGAGCGCTCCTTTGCGCTCCGGAGCCCGCACGCTCGCCGCGGCACCGCCCCCGGGTCTGGGGGGTCGGTGCCGGGCTCTCGCGGCGGCACCCTCGGGATCTGCGCGAAAGTCTACGCCACCGGCGGTCGCGGGTCGCGGCTCGGCTCGACCGTCCCGGGATGATGTAATGCCCCCCGAACGAAAGGAGGATTCGATGCCCGACCGGCGCTTCGCCGTGCCCGCAGCCGCCCTCGTTTTCGTCGCGTTCTTCGCGGCCTCCTCCGCGCGCGCGCAGTACAACCACCACCTCTACGGCACGTTGGACAGCGCCGATCCGAGCTGGGGCCGTCCGGAGGGCAGCGGCTCCTCGTGCACGATCTCGACGTCCGGCACCACGGTGCGCTACCAGGCGCACGAGGTGATCCTGCCCGCGCAGCCGCCGGTGCTCTTCACCGCCTCCTCCTGTTTCTCGACCTCGCTCGACACGGTGCTTCTGGTCTACCAGCGCCTGGACCGCGAGCCCGCCGCGTTCAACCCGGCGGCGCCGTGCGCGAACCTGCAGGCGTTCTCCGACGACTTCTGCGGCGAGCAGTCCCAGGTCCCCGACCGGGCGCTGCTCAACGGCCACGCGGTGGTGGTGGTCACGCTCTCGGACAACGCCGACGCGGGGGGCGCGTACCAGATCAACCTCGACGCGCTCGGCCTCGACGACTTCATCTTCTACTCGGGCTTCGAGGTCCTCGGCTACAACACCTGGAGCACCGTCTCGCCCTGACGGGGCCGAAACCGCGCCTCCCCTCCCGGCATCCAACCGGCGAAACCGACATCGGCCCGGGACGCTCCGGGCCCGAAGGGAGGATCGCCATGGCTCCGGATTGGGATGCGATCGTGGTCGGCGCGCGCTGCGCCGGCTCGCCGACGGCGATGCTGCTGGCGCGCGCGGGCCTGCGGGTGCTGCTGGTCGACCGCGCCACGTTTCCGAGCGACACGATCTCGACGCACGTCGTGCAGCCGCTCGCGGTCGCGCGACTCGCCCGCTGGGGGCTGCTCGAACGGCTGATCGCCACCGGCTGTCCGCCGATCTCGACCTACGCCTACGACTTCGGCCCGTTCACGATCGCCGGCGCGCCGGGAACCGGCGAGTCGCCCGTCGCCTACTGCCCGCGGCGCACGGTGCTCGACGCGATCCTGGTCGACGCCGCGGCCGCGGCGGGCGCCGAGGTGCGCGAGGGATTCCGCGTCGACGAGGTCCGGACCGAGAACGGCAGGGTCACCGGCATCCGCGGCACGACGCGCGACGGCGCGTCGGTCACCGAGCGCGCGCGCATCGTGATCGGCGCCGACGGCTGGCGCTCGAAGCTGGCCGAAGCGGTGAACCCCGAGAGCTACAACGAGAAGCCGGCGCTGCTGGCGGGCTACTACAGCTATTTCTCCGGTCTGCCAATGGACGGCCGCTTCGAGATCTACATCCGCCCGTACCGCGGTTTCGCGGCGGTGCCGACGAACGACGGCCTCACGCTGGTGATCGCCGGCTGGCCCGCCGCCGAGTTCCAGGACAAGAAGAGCGACGTCGAGCGCCACTTCCACGAGACGATCGCGCTGGCTCCGCACTTCGCCGAGCGCCTGAACGCCGCGAAGCGCGAGGAGAAGTTCGCCGGCGCCGTGATCCCCAACTGGTTCCGCAAACCGTACGGCCCGGGCTGGGCGCTGGTCGGCGACGCCGGCTACCTGAAGGACTCGATCACCGCCCAGGGCATCCACGACGCCTTCCGCGACGCCGAGTCGCTCGCGTCGGCCCTCGTCGACCACCTCCACCACGGCCGCGACTGGGAGCAGGCGATGTCGGCCTACCAGCACGCCCGCGACGAGGATTCGCTCGCGATGTACGAGTTCACCACCCAGCTCGCCACCCTCGAACCCCCGCCGCCCGAGCAACTCCCCCTCTTCGGCGCGATCCACCGGAGCCGCGAAGCCAGCGACGACTTCGCCCGCATGAACGCGGGTACGATCTCCCCGGCCACCTTCTTCGCGCCGGAGAACGTGGGGCGGATCCTCCAGTCGGGGCAAACCTAGAACCGAGAAGTGATACCCCCCGACGGGATTCGCCATCCGCCGGGCCGTTGAGGCCCAGGCGGATCCGAATCCCGGGCAGGGGCGCTGAGCGAGCGAAGCGAGAGGTGGTACCCCCGACGGGATTCGCCATCCGCCGGGCCGTTGAGGCCCAGGCGGATCCGAATCCCGGGCAGGGGCGCTGAGCGAGCGAAGCGAGAGGTGGTACCCCCGACGGGATTCGAACCCGTGTTTGCGCCTTGAAAGGGCGACGTCCTGGACCTGGCTAGACGACGGGGGCGTCGTGGACTGCGGTGGTGCGGGTGCGGCAAAGAACCGACGTTCGCGGCCTTCGCCTCACGGCTCGGCCGGTGGGGCCGGGTCGTTCGGGTCGGGCTGGTGGGCCCTGAGGGGATCGAACCCCCGACCGTCTGGTTAAAAGCCAGCTGCTCTACCGACTGAGCTAAGGGCCCGCCCCGCCGGGCATTCTACCCGACGGGGCGGACCTCCAGAAGCTGAACGGCGGCGCCGCGACGGTCGTCAGCCGCCGGAAGGCTCCTCCGGCGGCGTGAGCGGTGCGTCGGAGCTCGCCGCCGGCACCGCCTCGGCGACGCGGGGCTGGCGCGCCGCGGTCGCGGCGACCATCGTCGTCGACGACCAGGCGCTCGAGTCGCCGGTGGCGAAGCCGTCGGCGAAGATCAGGCGGTTGCGGACCTCGCGGACGCCGCGCCAGAAGCCCCCGATGACCGCGTAGCTCGGCGTGCCGATGGGGGCGCCGGCGTCGGGCTGGCCGATCGTCCCCTGCACCGCGGTCACCCCCGAGCTCGACGCGCCGCCGCCGGCGTCGATCGTGCGCCACTGGAGGTTGAGCGCCTGCCCCGCCGCCGGCGCCGCGCAGGTCGCGGCGACCAGCAGCGAGAGCAGGATCACCGGCAGCCAACGCATCGTCGTCGACTCAGCGTGCGCGCACATAGACCGGAACCAGCCCTTCTTCGGTCGGCAAGGCGAGCGCCACGCCGATCGTCGACGCGCTCTCGGCGAGCGTCACGCCGTCGACCACCACCGTGCGCAATGCCCGCGCCAGGCCGGCGGTGTCGGAAGCGGTCAGCCGCTGCCCCGCCTCGATCCCCGCGTCCGGCGCGACTCGCGCCAGCGCCACTCCCTGCACCGTGATCGCGACGAAATCGCCCTCGACGGCCACGCCCGGGACCGAGTGGAGGCCCACCGAATCCAGCCCCTTCTTGTCGCCGGGAACCGGCACCAGCGCCATCCGGCTGTGCACCACGCCGATCACCGCCTCGCGGGTCGCCCCGTCCGCCGCGATCACCGCCGGCACCAGCTCGATCGAGCCGGGCATGCCGGCGCCGAAGCCGACCGCCGCGACCACGTCGCCGGGGACGAGCTCGGCGTCCGCGCCCACCCGGGCGATCTGGGTGACGCCGGCCGTGAAGACGTTGGCCGCCTCGATGCTGTCGACCGTGAACAGCGCCCACTGACCGGCCGCTTCCGCGGTGTTGGGCCACAGACCGTAAGCGGAGACCCCGGGCGACGGGATGTAGACGCCGTAGTTCGACACGTCCGGGTCGCTGCCGATCTGGATCGCGTCGTCCCCGGTGTCGTAGATCCGGATACCGTCGGTTCCGGTCGAGTTCTCGATCACCAGGCTGTAGTCGGCCGAGGGCCCGATCCTCAGGCCGCCCTCGTTGGGCACGGTGAGCCGGATGCCCGCGTTGTACAGGCGCCAGTCGCCGTCCGTGCCGTTGTAGTAATGCCAGGCGCGGAAGGAGCCGTTGGTCGCGTAGCCGTAGAACGGCCAGCCGCCCGCGTTCGAGGTCTCCACGTACATGCCGCCGTAGTCGTTCGCGACGCCGTTGTGGCGGATGCCGAAGACCTCGTTGCCCGAAATCCGGAAGTCGCGACCGACGCCGACGAAGTTGCTCGCCTCGTCGGTGTAGACGTTGGGCAGCGAGAGCGCCATCGGCGCCGGCGTCACCGGCTGGCGCGGCGTGAGCGGGGTGTAGGCGCCGCCGCTCGCGCCGGGTCGCACCCGGATCTCGAGCCAGCGCGCGCCGCCGCCGAACGCCGCGACGCCGACGTCGACCGTGGCCGTGAAGACGCCGGCCGAAGTCGGCAGGTCGTTGGCCACCGACGTGACGCCGATCTGCGCGCCGGCGACGGCCGCGTCGAACAGCAGGAACTGGAAGTCCCAGGCGCCGGTGGCCGGCACGCCCGACTGGGTCAGGAACCCCTGGTAGGTGAAGGCGGTGCCGACCGGGGCCAGCCCTTCGCCGGCCGGCGCCATCTCCTGCGCTGCGAGTTGCGGTGGGGCGGACAGCACGGCGACCAGCGCGGCCGCGACGACGACGGGGGATCGATGCCGATTCATGTTGCACCTCCTGGCGCGGAGCGCCTGACGCAACGAGCTCGGACGATGTCGGGAAGGGCCTCGAGTGTACTCCCGCGGGCCGTCGGCCGCAGCGCACCCCGCAGTGACGGTCCGGAGGGAGCTACCGCGTGCGCCGGCGCGAGGGGCGAGCGCTCGACGCCGGGCGCGCGCCGGCGCCGTCAGGCGCCGCGCTGGTCGAGGACGCTGTCGAGCCGGGGACCGAGCCAGCCGGCGAGCGGCCCGTCCGGCCGCAGGATCGTCTCCTCGCGGCGCGGACCGGTCGAGATCAGGTCGGCGCGGGCGCCGACCTGGCGCTCGAGGAAGGCGACGTAGTCGCGCGCCGCCGCCGGCAGGTCGGCGAAGTCGAGGGTGCCGACGGTCGAGGTCTTCCAGCCGGGCAGCGCCTCGTAGACCGGCTCGACCTCCTCGAGCGTGTCGAGGCAGGACGGGAACTCGGTCAGTACCTTCTGCTTGTGGCGGTAGCCGACGCAGACCGGGATCTCGGCGAGGTCGTCGAGCACGTCGAGCTTGGTCAGCGCCAGCGAGCGCGTGCCGTTCAAGCGCACCGCGTAGCGCACCGCCACCGCGTCGAACCAGCCGCAGCGGCGCGGCCGGCCGGTCACCGTGCCGTACTCGTTGCCGCGCTTGCGCAGCGCTTCGCCGCGCTCGTCGGTGAGCTCGCCCGGGAAGGGGCCGCCGCCGACCCGCGTCGTGTAGGCCTTGACGATGCCGAGCACGCCGTCGAACGCCGATGGCGGCACGCCGGTGCCGGTCGCGGCGCCCCCTGCCGTCGGATTCGAGCTGGTGACGAACGGGTAGGTGCCGTGGTCGACGTCGAGCAGCGACCCCTGCGCGCCTTCGAACAGCAGGCAGCGCCCCTGATCGATCCAGCCGTGCAGCAGGTGCTCGGTGTCGGCGAGATAGGGCTCGAGCCGATCGTGCCAGAGCCGGCACAGGTCGGCCACCGGTCCCGGCTGCCCGAGCGGCTCGCCACCGAGCGAGGTCAACTCGGCTTCGACGCGCACCAGCTGCGCCCGCAGCCGGTCCTCGAGCCGCGGCGAAGCGAGCTCCGAGAGACGCAGGCCGAAGCGCGCGACCTTGAGCTCGTAGGCCGGGCCGATGCCGCGCCCGGTGGTGCCGACCTTGCCCGCCCCCGCCGCCCCCTCGCGCGCCCGGTCGAGCTCGGCGTGCACCGGCAGCAGCGCCTGCGCGCGGTTCGAGATGAACAGGCGCCCCTTCGTCTCGACCCCGGCCGCGTGGAGCTGGTCGAGCTCCTCGAACAGGGCGTCCGGGGCGACCACCATGCCGTTGCCCATGACGCAGGGGGTGCCCGGATGCAGGATACCGGAGGGGATCAGGCGCAGCGCGAAATGACGGTCGCCGAACTTGACGGTGTGACCGGCGTTGTGACCGCCCTGATAGCGCACGACGCCGTCGAAGGCGGGGCAGAGCAGATCGACGATCTTGCCCTTGCCCTCGTCTCCCCACTGCATGCCGACGACGACGAGATTGGCCATTTCGGATGGTCCCGCGCGGCCCTGCGGGCCGAGCCGCCGGATGCTAGCATGGGTGGAACTCGTACGAAGGGAAGGACTTCCGGCCATGCTCTTCAAGGTACCGTCACTCCTCCTCAAACAGCTCTACACCTTCGGAAGCCTGGCCAACACGACGGGCGGCGTGCGCTTCACGCTCAAGAACCGGCTCTCGGACACGACCGTCACCGCCCTGCGCGGGGTCGCGATCGACGGCCGCCCCGCCGACCTCGCCGCGGTCACTCTCGACTGCGGCGACGGGGTCCCGCGCGCCGCGCGGTCGATCACCCCGGACGCCCCGCTCGAGCTGCCGCTGCGCAAGATCGTGACGGTCGAGCTCGGGGGGTTCGACGCGCTCGAGCGCGGCAACCACGAAATCGAGATCCAGTTCGACGCCCGGCCCTTCGGCGACCTGTCGTTCAAGGTCCACGACGCCATCGCCGACGAGGGGCCGCGGCGGACGACGATTCCCTACGACAAGACCGACGACCACAGCCGCGCCTGGGCCGAGCGGCGCCAGCGCTTCGTCGCCGAGGTCACCGGCAAGACGGTCGAGCACGTCGCCCGGTACTCGTTCGACCCGGCGACCACCCGCGGCAACGTCGAGAACTTCGTCGGCGTCGCCCAGGTGCCGATCGGCCTCGCCGGACCGCTGCTGGTCAACGGCGAGCACGCCCAGGGCGAGTTCCTGATTCCGCTCGCGACCACCGAGGGGACGCTGGTCGCCTCCTACAGCCGCGGCATGAAGGTGCTCAACCTGTCGGGCGGTGTCACCTGCACGGTGCTCGCCGACGCCATGCAGCGCGCCCCGGTCTTCGTCTTCGACTCCGCGCGCGAAGCCCGCGAGTTCTCGATCTGGATCGAGCGCAACCTCGCCCAGGTCCGCGAGCAGGCCGAGTCCACCTCCTCGGTGGCGAAGCTGCTCTACATCGACACCTACCTCGCCTCGAAGTTCGCCTACCTGCGCTTCAACTTCGCCACCGGCGACGCCGCCGGCCAGAACATGGTCGGCCGCGCCACCTTCGCCGCCTGCTCGTGGGTGCTCGAGCAGGACGCGGTCAAGGACAAGGTGCGCAAGTTCTACCTCGAGTCCAACCTGGCGACCGACAAGAAGGCGTCGCAGGTCAACGTCATGAAGACCCGCGGCAAGCGGGTGGTCGCCGAGGCGACCATCCCGCGCGAAGTACTGATCCAGAACATGCGGGTCGAGCCCGAGCAGCTCCAGTACCACGCCCAGGTCGCCAACGTCGGCGCCTTCATCTCCGGCGCCAACAACAACGGCTGCCACTCCCCCAACGGCATCACCGCGATGTTCATCGCCACCGGGCAGGACGTCGCCAACGTCGCGGAGTCGTCGGCCGCCATCGTCTACACCGAGGTCACCCCGGAGCGCGACCTCTACATCTCGATCACCATCCCGTCCTTGATCGTCGCCACCCACGGCGGCGGCACCGGGCTCGCCACCCAGCGCGAGTGCCTCGAGATCCTCGGCTGCTCCGGCCGCGGCAAGGTCAAGAAGTTCGCCGAGATCGTCGCCGGCGTGGCGCTCGCCGGCGAGATCTCGCTGGCTTCGGCGATCTCGTCGCTCGACTGGGTGTCGAGCCACGAAAAGTACGGCCGCAACCGGTGAGCCGCGCCGCCGCGTCCGCGCGCAGGGACTCCGCGCCCGAGGCGGCGATGGTCGGGGAGTTCCCGCTGCTGGTCGAGACGCGGCCGCCCGGCCTGATCGGCCGCTACTTCGTCACCCAGAAGCACGTTCTCGGCCTGATCTTCGGCGGCATCCGGTCCTGGGCGCGCTCGCGCGAGAAGCCCTACCCGCGCTTCCACGGCCTGGCGGGCGTGATCGGACGGCTCGCCTCGCCGTTCCTGGCGCCCGAGCTCCGGGACCTGCCGTTCCCGGTGCAGCTGCGACGGCGGCTCGAGATCCTCGGGCCGACCTACATCAAGCTCGGCCAGGTGCTGTCGCTGCGCGAGGACCTGTTCCCGACCGCCATCACCGACGAGCTCAAGAACCTGCTCGACCGGCTGCCGGCGGTGCCGCTCGACCGGGTCAAGGAGATCGTCGAGGCCGACCTCGGCCGGCCGGTGGTGGTGATGTTCTCGTGGATCGACCCCAACCCGCTCGGCTCGGCCTCGATCGGCCAGGTCCACCGCGCGCGCACCGTCGACGGCGACGACGTCGTGCTGAAGATCGTCAAGCCGGGCAACCGCGAGATCCTGAAGCGCGACACCATCCTGCTCAACCTGCTCGGCCGCTTCCTGCAGACCTTCCTCGAGCGCTTCCAGCCGCGCCGGGTGCTGCGTGAGTTCACCGACTACACCCAGCGCGAGCTCGACCTGCGCCGCGAGGCCGACAACGCCGAGACTTTCGCGGCGAACTTCCGCGACACCCCGGACGTCGTCTTCCCGAAGATCTACCGCGAGTACTCCGGGCGCGACGTGCTGACCATGGAGTTTCTCGACGGCATCAAGCCGACCTCGGCGGAAGCGCAGTCGCTCACCGACGACCAGCGCGACAAGCTGCTCGACCTCGGCGCGCTCGCCATCATCCGGATGCTCTACAAGGACGGCTTCTTCCACGCCGACCTGCATCCGGGAAACCTCCTGGTCCTGCCCGGCGCGCGCGTCGGTTTCATCGACCTCGGCATGGTCGGTCGCTTCAACGAGGAATTGAAGCGGACGCTGATGTGGTACTACTTCTGCCTGGTCACCGGCGACAGCGAGAACGCCGCGCGCTATCTCGCGATGGTCGCCGACGCCGGCCGCAAGGGCGACGCCCACGGCTTCCGGCGCGAGGTCGAGGAGACCTCGCGGCGCTGGGCCAAGACCTCGAACTTCAAGGAGTATCCGCTGGCGCGGCTGATCCTGCAGTCGGTGGCGCAGGGCGCGCGCTTCGACATGTACTTCCCGGTCGAGACCGTGCTGATGGTCAAGGCGCTGGTGACCTTCGAGGGCGTCGGCCAGATCCTGAAACCCGGCTTCGACGTCAAGCAGGTCTCGCAGCGCCACGTCAACGACATCTTCATCGCGCAGTTCTCGCCGCTCAAGCTCGCCAAGGAAGGCATCCGCGGCACCCCCGAGCTGCTCGAGGCGCTGGTCAAGGCGCCGATGCTGATCACCGAGGGCCTCAAGCTGCTCGAGGCGACCCAGAAGCGCCCGGCGGAGAACCCGCTCGCGGGGCTGCGCACGACGCTGCTGGCCGGCGCGTGCATGATCGCCGCCGCGATCCTGGTCGCGTTCAAGGCGCCCTGGTACTCGTGGGTGCCGCTGTTTGCCGGCAGCCTCCTGCTCGCGCTCTGGCGCAAGCGCTGAGCCCGCCGCTCAGGCGCGCGCGGCGAGGGCGTCGAGCTCGGCGGTGAAGCCGTCGACGATGCGCTCGGGGTCGGGGACCAGGCCGGCGTCGGTGCCGATGCCCATGCGCACCACGCCGGCGTAGCTGAAGATCGAGACGCCGAGACCGAGCCGGCCCGCCTGCGGCACCCAGAAGTAGATGTCGGAGAGCGGGCGTCCCGCGAACCAGAGCCGCGTGCGCGGTCCTGGCACGTTGGTGAAGACCGCCGTCGCCTTCGAGCCGAAGATCGCGACCAGCAGACGCTGGAGCGCCATCGGCGAGCGGCCGGCGAGCGACAGCAGGCCGTGCACGACGAGCGGCTCGGCGGTGCGGCGCAGCGCCAGCGACGTCCGGCGCATGGTGTCGAATCGCGCGAGCGGATCGGCGATCCCCACCGGCAGGTCGAGGAAGACCAGGCCGAAGCGGTTGCCGAGCGCGGCCATCTCCTCGAGCGGGCGCAGGTTCACCGGCATCGCGGCGCGGAAGGCGAGGTCGCGCGGCGGCTCGCCGGTGCGCGCGAGGTAGCGGCGCAGCCCGCCCGCCATCGCGGCGTTGAGCACGTCGTTGATGGTGCCGCCGAGCGACTTCGCCAGCGAGCGGATCTCCTCGAGCGGGATCGGCGCGGTCCAGGCGACCCGCTTCTCCACCGTCAGCTCCCCCTTGAACGCCGACTCCGGGTCCGACGAGCGCGCCACCAGCCGGCCGAGCGCCGCGGTCGACCCCGCGCCGCGCGCCAGCGCCCCGGCGCGCGCGAACGCCTCCACCGGCGACAGCATCAGGCGCAGCGTCTCGGGCATCACCTTCTCGGCCACCGCGCGCGCCGCCTCGAACACCGCGGTCGAGCCGGCGTCGAGCATCTCGAGGAAGGGGTTCACGATCCGCCCCTCGGTCGAGGTCCCGGTTTCGACGGTGGGCGGACCCGACTCGGACAGGTCGGTGAGCGCCAGCAGCACCATCATCAGCGCGACGCCGTCGCCGATCGAATGGTGGATGCGGGCGAGCACGACGGTGTCCGAGCCGCGGTAGCCCTGGAAGATGCGGAACTCCCAGAGCGGGTGGCGGCGGTCGAACCAGCGGCCGGACTGCGCCGCGATGGCGGCGGCGAGCTCGCGGTCGCCGCCGGGCTCGGCCAGGCGCTCCTCGACGACGTGGCGCGCGATGTCGAAGCCGGCATCGTCGACCCAGAGGTAGCGACCACGGTCGAGCGCGACCCGCTGCCGGAAGCGCGGGATGCGGCCGAGCCGTTCGCCGATCCGCCGCGTGGCCGTCTCGAGCGTCACCTCCCCCGCGAGCGCCAGCACGCCGTGGATGTGCATCAGGTTGGCCGGCTCGTCCATGCGCAGCCAGGCGACGTCGACCGGCGAGAACGGCGTGCCGCGCTCGCCCGGGGCGAGCGGCGACGGCGCCGGGATCGGCGCGCCGGGCGTTGGCGTCTCGCGCTCCGTCATTCCGATTCAACGATAGACGAAAGCGCGCCCCCTGACGATGGTCGGGGGTGGTCGCCGCCGTCGGTCGGTGGCCGGCTCGCGCGGGGCCGGACTAGACTGCGCCATCTTCTGGAGGTCCGCCATGGGGGACACCGCCCCGCTGCCGCTGCCGCCCCGCGCCGACGGCGCGACGCACGACGCCGCGGCGAGCCGTATCGGCGACTGGATCGAGCGATTGATCGCCGTCGGCGTCGAGCCGCGCTGCGAGCTGTTGCTGGCCGGCGCAGGGGTCGCCGAGGCCGCGCTGGCGGCGGCGCGCCTGGTCGGGCCGCGCGCGCGCGTGGTCGCCGTCGCGGCGACCGAGCGCGAGGCCGCCGAGCTGCGCGGTCGCGCCGCCGCGTCCGGCGCCGGACAGCTCGAGGTCGTGATCGGCCTCGACGCCGCGGCGGCGCTCGCGCGCCCGGTGCCGCTCGCGCTCCTGCTCGTCGATCCGACGGGCGGCGACGCCGGCAGCGACGCCGCGCTCGCGCGATTGGAGGGTGCGCTGGGGCGGGGCGTCCGCGCGCTCGCGCTCGAGGCGCCGCGCTAACATCCGGCGCGTGAGCCCCGCGCGCCCCGTCACCGAACGATTCAGCGACCGCGTCGACGACTACCTCCGCGGCCGCCCCGGCTACCCGCCGGAGCTCTACGACGCCCTGATCGAGTCGACCGGCCTCGCCCCGGGCGCAAGGATCGCCGACCTCGGCTCGGGCACCGGCTTGTCGACCGAGCCGCTGCTCGGTCGCGGCTTCGAGCTGTTCGCCGTCGAGCCCAACGAACCGATGCGCCGCGCCGCCGCCGCGCGCCTCGGCTCGCACCCGACCTTCCATTCGGTCGCCGGCTCGGCCGAAGCGACCGGACTGGCGCCGGCCTCGATCGACGTCGCGATCGCCTTCCAGGCCTTCCACTGGTTCGACGTCGCGAAGACGCGCGCCGAGCTCGAGCGGATCCTGGTCCCGGGCGGCTCGGTCGCCCTGGTCTGGAACGCGCGCCGGGCGGCCGGCACGCCCCTGCTCGAGGAGTACGAGGCGCTGCTGCTCGCCTTCGGCACCGACTACCGCCAGGTCGGCCACCGCGGTCTGCCGCGCGAGCGCCTCGCCGCCCTCTACGGCGGCCCCTTCGCACACCGCCGCTTCGCCAACCACCAGGACCTCGACCTCGACGGCCTGCGCGCGCGCCTGCTCTCCTCCTCCTACGTCCCGGCCGCCGGCCACCCCGACCACGCCCCGATGCTCGCCGAGCTCGAGCGCATCTTCCGGGCCCACGCCGAGGACGGAACCGTCCGGCTCGAGTACGACGTCGATCTCTACGTTGGAGCCCTGACTCGCTCCGACAGTCGCGCATGACCTGGGGACAAAACCGGAACACGGGCCCCGACCGGACCGGAGAGTAGGATTCGCCGATCGTGCGCTCCTCCGCTTCTCCGCTCGTGTCGCTCGCCGGGTTCGTGCTCGCCACGGCCCAGGTCCTGGCCGGCTCGGAATCGAGCGCGCCGATGCGTCCCGGAGAGCTCCTGGCCGAGGCCCCGGCTCTGACCGGTCGCCGGGTCGAGATCGACATCGTCGAATCGCTGATCGGTCCGTCGACTCCCGAGCGGCTCGCCACTGCCGAGTACGGACAGGTGCGGGTGTCGCTTCCGGAAGGCGGCGAGCTGTCGCTGGTGCCGGCCGCCTTCCGGCTCGACGACCCGGACCGCTACCGCCGCCGCTTCGACCGGGTCCTGCTGCCGCCGATCCGCGTCCGCGGCGAGCTGATCGAGGACCCGGAGCTGCGCCGGGGCGAGCGCCGCAGCTACGTGATCCGCGTCGAGACGATCGAGCCGTTGGCGCTCCCCGCCCCGATCCGCGTCGCGACCGTCGACGAGCTGCTCGCCGACCCGGCGCGCTTCGACCGCGCGACGATCGAGATCGAAGGGACCTACGAGAAGCGATTCGAGGTGTCGGCCCTCGAACGGAAGATCTGGCTCTCGCACGCCGCCGACGCCAAGGTCATCGGCGCGCCGAAACCCGGCGCCCCGAAGCACCGCGTCCGCGTCGTCGGCACCCTCTTCTCCAAACCGGGCGCCCACTACGGCCACCTCGGCGGCTACCCGCTGATGCTGGTCGCGCGCGAAATCGAGTACCGCTGACCGACGAGCGCCGCGCCGGCCGTCAGCGCAGCAGCCGCTCGATGCGGTCGAGGGCGCGGTCGAGGCGGTGGAGGGTCTGGCGGGTCGGGGTGACGCCGTCCTCGCGCGGCAGGCCGACGCCCTCCCAGAGGTCGCGCGATTCGTCCTCGAGGACGTGGCAGCGCAGGCGCAGGCCGTGGCGCTCGAGCACCGGGCCGATCTCGTCGCAGCGCTCGCGCAGGTCGCGGCGCACCGAGCGGTAGGCGTGCGCCGCCACCCGGCGCCGCGCCGAGAAACTGAAGATGTTGGTGAAGAACATCTTGGTGTCCTCGCGGTCGGGCTCGAACAGGACCACGTCCGCGTCCTTGTACCGGGTCTCGTACTGCTTCATGCCGACCGTCAGGCGCGAGTGGATCAGGGTGCGGAAGGTCTGCGACAGCACCGTCGGCAGACCGCGGCGCTCGAGGTCGAACTCGCCCGCGGCGCCGTTGCCGTTCGACTTCGGCGGGTCGCCGTGAAGCCCGCCGTGGGCTTCGAGCTCCGTCAGGTGGGCGCGCGAGACGTCGACCGGCACGATCGGATTGAACGCGAACAGGAGCTTCACGCCCTGGTCGAGCGCCACCGAGGCGTGGAGGGTCTTGAGCAGCACGCCGTCGACGATGCGGCGGTCGTCGATCTCGACCGGCGGATAGAGGCCGGGCAGCGCCGAGCTCGCCTGGATCGCGCGCGAGATCGCGACGTGGTCGAGCCCCGGCGAGCCGAAGATCACCGGAACCCCGCGGTCGAGGTCGGCGGCGATCACGTAGAGCTCGTGGTCGAGCTTCCGGAAGTCGTCGGTGCGCCCCTTCATCGTGTAGATGGTGCGCAGGTACTGGCGGATCGGCTCGTTGTCGAACACCGCCACCGGCAGCGCGCGCGACATCCGGGTCAGCGAATCGGCGAGCGAGCGATCGCGCGGGTTGGCGGCGAAGCCGGCGACGGCCTCGAACAGCAGCTTGGGGACCGAGACGCCGCGGCGGAAGAACTCTCCCACCGCGGGCGTGAAGAAGGTCTCGGGCGTGAACGGATGCTCGCCGGGATCGTGCTTGACGATCGCCCGGCACATCTGGGCGGTGGTCAGGTTGTTGGCGAGGTTGGCGGCGAGGAAGGCGCCGGCCGAGACGCCGACGTAGACGTCGAGCTCGTTGAGGTCGATCCCCTCGATCGCCTCGTCGAGGGCCCGCAGCGCGCCGATCTCCCAGACCGCGCCCTCGGGCCCGCCGCCGGCCAGCGCCAGACCGATCAGGCCCCGCCGCTTCCTCGCCACCGCGCTCAGCTCCGCTTGCGCGTCGCCTTGCGTGCCGCCGGCCGCTTCGCCGCCGGCTTCCTGCCGCCCGCGACCTTCTTCTCGACCAACGCCGTCAGCTCCTCGATCCGGCGCGTCAGTCGGGTGATCTCGTCCTTGGTCGGCACACCGACCTTGGCGAGCGCTCCGGAGACGGCGTCGTCGAGATTGTCGCCGACCTTGCTCCAGGCCTTGCCGGCCCGCTTCTCGACCTCGACGGCGACCTCACCGGCCTTGTCGCGCGCGGTCTCGGCGAACTCCTCGACCTTGTCGCGCACGCCGGCGAAGCGCTCCTTGCCGATCTCCTCGTACTGCTCGCCCTTCTTGATCAGCGAGCGATAGAGCTTGCCGCCTTCCTGCTCGGCCATCGAGAAGGCGCCGAGGCCGGCGAGCCAGATCTTGTGGGCGGTCTCCTTGAGCTTGTCCTGGACGTCGTGCTGGGTGGCGGACTTGCGCGTGGCCATGGTTTCTTCTCCCGTCGCGGCCGCGGCCGCGTCAGAGGATCGCCTCGGCGAGGTCGCCGAGACGGTGGAAGACGTTCTTCTGGCGGGGACGGCTGTCGACGCCCAGGGCCTCGAGGGCGCTCTCCACCCCCTGCTTCGAGACGCGGGCGGCCTCGCCGACCACCTCGTTGGCGCGGCGCCGGGCGTCGCGCACGACCTTCTCGGCGGCGGCGACGGTCTTCGGCTCCTGCTGCCGGCCCTTGGCAACCAGGGTGTCGAACGTGTCGGACACGGTCTCGAGCGCGGTGCCGGTCAGGCCGAGCCCGGCGAGCCAGAGCGAGCGACCGGTGTCGATCGCCATCTCACCGGCCTCGCTGACCGTCGTCGGCAGCGTCATCCGGGTCGGACGCGCGGTCGCGCGGCGGGCGGTGGTCTTGCGCGCCGGGCGGCGGGTGGTCTTCTTCGGGGTGGTCATCAGGATTCTCCTTTCGGGCGCCGCGCGCGGCGGGCCGTCGTCGGGTTCGTGCTGTTGGCAGCGCCGCGGCGGGCCGCGCGGGCGGGTGCCGGCCGCGGCCGCTCCTCCTCGAGCCGGGTCAGCGACGACTCGAGCTCCTCGAGTCGCGAGCGCAGGCGGTCCATCTCCTCGCGCGCGCGCCGCACCGGACCGAGCCGGTCGATCGAGGCCTGGACGAACCGGTCCACCTGGTTGTGGACCTGCTCGACCCCCGACTCGACCGCGCGCTGGCCGGCGCGGACGAGCTCGTGCAGCAGTTCGCTCGGCAGGAAACCGGTGCCGCGGCGCCCCTCGTCGAGGATGATCTGGGTGAGCGTCTGGGCGGTGACGTCGGCGCCGCTGGCGTTGTCGACGACCTCGACCTGCTGCCCGGTCCGGATCCACGCCGCCAGCTCGTCGAGCGAGACGTAGCGGCTCTCCTCGGTGTCGTACAGCTTGCGGCTCTCGTAGCGCTTGATGCGCCGGATCATCGGCTCTCCTTTGCGCGGGCGCGCATCCCCGGGATACCCGCCTCGCCTCGTCGCCGCAGCGCGGCGGACGCAGAGCATTTATACCGCAGTGCGGCAAAGACGTCAAGTCTCGTGCCGCACCGCGGCAACCACCCCTCCCGGTCATTCTCTCCCCGCCCGGGCGGCCACGCCAGCACTTTCGCCGTCTTGCCGCCGCGCGGCGTGCCGGTCCCGGGCCGCGCCGGGCGCCACGTAGAATCGCCGCGATGCGACGAAATCCCGACGTCCTGGTGCTCGGCGCCGGCCTGGTGGGGCTCTCCGCCGCGCGCGCCCTGGCGCGCCGCGGCGTGACGGTCGAAGTGCTCGATCCGCGCCACGCCGGCGGCGGCGCCTCCAGCGCCGGCGCCGGCCTGCTCGCCCCGATCGCGGACTGGGATTCGGTGGCGGGCGCGATCGACGTCCTGCGCGGCGCGCGCGACGGCTGGCGCGGCTGGCTCGACGAGATCGTCGACGAGAGCGGCGCCGACGTCGAGTACGACGCCGGCGGCGGATTCCTGGTCGCGCTCGACGAGGACGAGCTCGGCGCCCTCGACGCCGAGACGGCGATCGCCGCCGCCGCCGGCGAGGAGATCAAGGCGATCGCCGTCGACGCGGTGCGCGCCGTCGTCCCGGACCTGGCGCCGGCCGCGCTGCGCGCCCTGCACCTGCCCGGCGAGCACAAGGTCGACAACGTCGCGGCGACCGCCGCTCTGGCGACCGCCTGCCGGCGCGCCGGCGTCGTGCTCAGCGAGGTGTTCGCCGTCGAGACCGTCGAGACCGGCGCGGGCGGCGTGCGGGTCTCCGGTCCGTCGGGCGAACGTTCCGCGGCGAGCCTGGTGGTCGCCGCCGGCGCCTGGAGCGGTGCCATCTCCGGACTGCCGCCGCTGCCGGTAAGACCGGTCCGGGGACAGATGCTGCGCCTCGAAGGGGTGCCGTGGCCGTGGCGCGGCAGCTTGCGCGGCGTCCACGACTACGTCGTGCGGCGCGGCCCTTCGAGCCTGCTGGTCGGCGCGACGGTCGAGGAGGCCGGCTTCGAGGAGCGCCCCACGGTGGCCGGGCTCGCCGGCCTGCTCGGCTTCGCGCGCCGTCTCTTCCCCGCGCTCGCCGAGGCGGCGGTTTCGGCGACCTGGGCGGGGCTGCGCCCGGGCTCCCCCGACGGCCTGCCGCTGGTCGGCGCGCTCGGCGACGACCGCGGGATCGTCGCCGCCTGCGGCCACTACCGCAACGGCATCCTGCTCGCCCCCTGGACCGGCGATGCGATCGCCGGCTGGATCGTCGAGCGGCGCCCGATCGACCCGCGCTTCTCGCCGCGGCGCTTCGAGCGCTGATCGGTTGCGGATACAATCCCGGCGCCGACCGGCCGCCGCCGGCGCGGAGAAAGGACTTCGAGGATGCCGCACATCATCACCGAGCCCTGCATCGGCACCAAGGACACGGCGTGCGTGGACGTCTGCCCGGTCGACTGCATCTACGGCAAGAGCGAGGACTGGGAGATGCTCTTCATCCACCCCGAGGAGTGCATCGACTGCGGCCTCTGCGTCGACGCCTGCCCGGTCCAGGCGATCTACCCGGTGGAGGAAGTCCCCGACAAGTGGAAGGACTTCATCGCCAAGAACTACGAGAAGTTCGGCCTGACGGCCCCCTGATTTCCGGGTCGGATCCGCGCCGCCACACCGGAGCGCGCCCCGTTCGAGGGCGCGCTTTCTGTTTTTCCGCCGGAATGCCCGCCGCTCCCCGCTCGTTGTAGAGATGTGATTGGATCGCGCTCAGGTTTCTGAGGCGGTCGCGGCCGGCTTCCGAGAGGCCGGTCGCCGCGGGGAGGGGCCAGGGTGGACTACAAGGACTACTACCAGGTGCTCGGCGTCGAGCGGAGCGCCAGCGCGGACGAGATCCAGAAGGCTTACCGGAAGCTCGCGCGCAAGTTCCACCCCGACGTCTCCAAGGAGAAGGACGCCGAGAGCCGGTTCAAGGAGATCGCCGAGGCCTACGAGGTCCTCAAGGACTCCGAGAAGCGCGCCCGCTACGACCAGTTCGGCCAGGCCTGGAACGCGCGCCAGAGCGGCGGCGCGCCGCCGCCCGGTTTCGAGGGGTTCTCCTTCGAGGATCTCTCCGAGATGTTCGGCGGCGCCCGCACCGGTCCCTCGGGCTACTCGAGCTTCTTCGAGATGCTGTTCGGCCAGGCCGCCAACGCGCAGGCCGGCGGCCGACGCACGACGGCCGGCGCCGGACCCGGCTGGGGGACGTGGGCCAGCGAAGGGCGCGGCGGCTGGGCGCGCCCGGGCGCCAACCAGGAGGTCGCGATCCGCCTGCCGCTCGAAGAGGCCGCACGCGGCGGCGTGCGCGAGCTCTCGCTCCAGACCTCGGGCGGCGCCGCGCGGCGCGTGCGCGTCAACCTGCCCAAGGGGATCCGCCCCGGACAGACGGTGCGCGTGCCCGGGCAAGGCGGTGCGGGGCTCGGCGGCGGGCCGGCGGGCGACCTCCACCTGAGGGTCGAGCTGCTCCCCCACGCGCGCTTCCGGCTCGAGGGCCGGGACCTGCTGACCACCGTCGACGTCGCGCCGTGGGAGGCGGCGCTCGGCGGCGAGGCGGAGCTCGTGACGCTCGACGGCACGGTGCGCGTGCGCATTCCGGCCGGGACCTCGTCGGGCAGGCGGATCCGCGTGCGCGGCCGCGGCTTCCCCGGCGCCACCAAGGGCGGCCAGAGCGAGGAGCCCGGCGACCTGATCGCGGAGATCCGCATCGTGCTTCCGGAGAAGCTCACCGCCGCGCAGCGCGAGCTGTTCGAAAAGCTGCGCGACGCGTCGAAGGCCGGGCGCTGAGAGACGAAACCAGAGACGAAGGCTTTCTGTTCAGAGACCAGGGCGAATAGCCGAGAAGCCGAGAGACGGAAGGACCGTTAGACGAAAAACGGAAAACCGGAAAGGCGAAAGACGTCCAATGAAGGGAGAGACGAGAACCATGGCGCCTTCGGCGCGGGGGGGCCGCTGCCGAGTGCTGGTGGTATCCGCGGCGCGAAGCAAGCCGCCTCGGGCTCGTCGCGGTCGACTCGCCCACCACCCCCTTCGACAGAACGTCTCTGCCTTGGTCGTGGTCTCGGACACAGAGACTCCCCATGAAGGGAACTACGAAGACGGTGGCGCCTTCGGCGCGGGGGGCCGCCGCCGAGCGCTGGTGGTATCCGCGGCGCGAAGCAAGCCGCCTCGGGCTCGTCGCGGTCGACTCGCCCACCACCTCCTTCAACAGAACGCTTTTGCCTTGGTCTTGGTCTTAGGTTTTGGTCTTGAAACAGAAGGGTTTCGTCTCTTGTTGTAGTCGGTGCGGGAAGTGGAAGCGATGACGGACTCTGGCGGGCGTTGCGGGCCCGGGGGTGACGGACGATGGATCTCTCGAAGCTGACCCAGAAGTCGCAGGAGGCGCTCGCCTCTGCGCAGGCCGAGGCGGTACGCCGCGGCCACCCCGACGTCGACGCCGAGCACCTGCTCGGGGCGCTGCTCGCGCAGGAAGGCGGCGTCGCGCCGCGGCTGCTCGAGCGCGCCGGCGTCGCGCTGCCGGCGCTCGTCGAGGCGCTCGAGCGCGAGCTCTCCCGACGGCCGAGCGTCCAGGGCCCGGGCGCCGGCGCCGAGCCCGGCCGGGTGCTGGTCACGCAGCGCCTGCAGCGGATCCTGGTTGCCGCCGGCGAGGAAGCGCGCCGGCTCAAGGACGAGTACGTCTCGGTCGAGCACCTGCTGGTCGCACTGCTCGAAGAGCGCCCCGCGGGCGCCGCGGCCCGACTGCTCGCCGAGGCCGGCCTGTCGCGCGACCGGCTGCTCGCGGCGCTCACCGCCGTGCGCGGCCATCAGCGCGTGACCTCGGCCGACCCCGAGGCGACCTACGAGGCGCTCGAGAAGTACGGCGTCGACCTGGTCGCCCAGGCGCGCGCCGGCAAGCTCGACCCGGTGATCGGCCGCGACGCCGAGATCCGCCGCGTCGTGCGCATCCTGTCGCGCAAGACCAAGAACAATCCGGTGCTGATCGGCGAGCCGGGGGTCGGCAAGACCGCGATCGTCGAGGGGCTGGCGCAACGCATCGTCAAGGGCGACGTCCCCGAGTGGCTGAAGGACCGCGCCGTCTTTTCGCTCGACATGGGCGCGCTGCTGGCCGGCGCCAAGTACCGCGGCGAGTTCGAGGAGCGGCTGAAGGCGGTGCTGAACGAGGTCAAGCGCAGCGAGGGGCGGATCCTGCTCTTCATCGACGAGCTCCACACCATCGTCGGCGCCGGCAAGACCGAGGGCTCGACCGACGCCGGCAACCTGCTGAAGCCGATGCTCGCCCGCGGCGAGCTTCACTGCATCGGCGCCACCACGCTCGACGAGTATCGCAAGCACATCGAGAAGGACGCCGCGCTCGAGCGCCGCTTCCAGCCGGTGGTCGTCGACGCCCCCTCGGTCGAGGACGCGATCTCGATCCTGCGCGGCCTGCGTGAGCGCTTCGAGGTCCACCACGGCGTCAAGATCCAGGACAACGCGCTGGTCGCCGCCGCGGTGCTGTCGAACCGCTACATCTCGGATCGCTTCCTGCCCGACAAGGCGATCGACCTGGTCGACGAGGCCTGCGCGCTGATCCGCACCGAGATCGACTCGATGCCGCAGGAGCTCGACGAGGCGACCCGCAAGGTGCTCCAGCTCGAGATCGAGGAGGCCGCCCTCGCCAAGGAGAAGGACAAGGCGTCGAAGGAACGTCTCGGGGCGCTGCGCAAGGAGCTCGCCGATCAGCGCGAGCGCCAGCGGGCGCTGCGCGGCCAGTGGGACGCCGAGCGCGCGGCGATCGCCGGCGTGCGCAAGCTGCGCGAGGAGCTCGAGCGCGCGCGCCTCGAGGTCGAGGCCGCCGAGCGCGCCTACGACCTCAACAAGGCGGCCGAGCTGCGCCACGGCCGCATCCCCGAGCTCGAGGCCGAGGTGCGCGCGGCCGAGGAGTCGATCTCGGGCGGCGGCGCGGTGGCGGGTCCGCGTCTGCTGCGCGAGGAGGTCACCGAGCAGGAGATCGCCGAGATCGTCTCGAAGTGGACCGGCATCCCGGTCACCCGCCTGGTCGAGGGGGAGCGCGAGAAGCTGCTGCGGCTCGAGGAGATCCTCCACCGCCGGGTGATCGGCCAGGACGAGGCGGTGTCGCTGGTCGCCGACGCGGTGCTGCGCGCGCGCGCCGGCATCAAGGACCCGCGCCGTCCGATCGGCTCGTTCCTCTTCCTCGGCCCCACCGGCGTCGGCAAGACCGAGCTCGCCAAGACGCTCGCCGAATCGCTGTTCGACAGCGAGGACAACCTGGTGCGCATCGACATGTCGGAGTACATGGAGAAGCACTCCGTGTCGCGACTGATCGGCGCGCCGCCCGGCTACGTCGGCTACGAGGAGGGCGGCCAGCTCACCGAGGCGGTGCGGCGCAAGCCCTACTGCGTGATCCTGTTCGACGAGGTCGAGAAGGCCCACCCGGACGTCTTCAACGTCCTGCTCCAACTACTCGACGACGGCCGCCTGACCGACGCTCAGGGGCGCACGGTCGACTTCAAGAACACGGTGGTGATCCTGACCTCGAACATCGGCTCGCACCACCTGATGGAAGGAGTCGACGCCCGCGGCGAGATCTCCGAGGCGGCGCGCGACGCCGTGCAGACGGAGCTGCGCGCCCGCTTCCGGCCGGAGTTCTTGAACCGGCTCGACGACGTCGTCCTGTTCAAGCCGCTCCGCCTCGAGGAGATCGAGCGCATCGTCGACCTGCTCGCCGACGGCCTGCGCAAGCGTCTCGCCGACCGCGGCCTCGCCCTCGAGCTCACCGAGCCCGCGCGCACGCTGATCGCCCGCGAAGGCTTCGACCCGGTCTTCGGCGCCCGCCCGCTCAAGCGCTTCCTCCAGCACCACCTCGAGAGCAAGATCGCCCGCGCCCTGATCGCCGGCGAAGCGCCCGAGGGGTCGACGGTGCGGGTCGCGGTCGACGGCGGCGCGCTCGCGGTTCGGATCGAGATCGCCGCGCCGATCCCGACCGGCTGAGCCCGGCGACGACCCAGAGCCGGCGCCGCCGAGCCGAGCGAGGCGTGCCGACCCCGGGTACCCTGCTCGGTTAGAATCGACGGCAATGAGCGGCGACCATTCGACCTTGGAGGAGCGCAGCCGCGCGAGGCGTCTTCGCATCCTGGGGAACCGCGCGCCGACCTTCGAAGCGGCCGAAGTCTGGGACCTCGACTACTGGCAGCAGCGAACTCCAGAGGAGCGACTCTCGGCGCTGGTCGCGATCCGTCGCGACGTCGAGCTCGCCGAGGCGGCCCGACGTGCCGCCGAGCGCGGCGAGCGCTGACGAATGGAGTCGGTTCGCGACTTCGAGGACATCCTCGAGCTGCTTCGACGTCACGGCGTCCGCTACCTCATCATCGGCGGCCTGGCATTCATATTCCACGCCAAGCCCCGCTACACGAAGGACATCGATCTCTGGGTCGACCCGGAGGCATCGAACGTGGAGCGCGCGAATCGGGCCCTCGCGGAATTCGGGAGCCCGTACCTACTGACACCCGGCGTTTTCACCGAGATCGTCCAGCTCGGGCTTCCGCCGAACCGGATCGACCTGTTGCGGGATCCGGGGGGCTCGAGTCGCTTGCGCTTCGAGGAGGCATGGGAGCGTCGAATCGAATCGCCCTACGGCGACGCGCCGGCGAACTGGATCGACCTCGACTCCCTGATCGAGATCAAGAGCGGCATCGACCACCCCCGCCACCAGGAGGACGCCCGCGTCCTACGCGAAGTCCGTGCGCGCAGATAGCGTTCTGCGGTGGCCCATCGCCTTGGCCACCGGGTCCTCGATCTCGCCGCGCTCGGGCGCTTGCTCGTCGCCCTCGGAGTCTTCGACCCGGTTCTCAGCGCCCGCCCGCCCGTCCGCTTGCTCCAGCACCCACGCGAGAGCCGGATCGACCTCGACCGATTCTCCGGCGAGGCGCCGGAGGACTCGACGGTTCGCGTCGACGTCAACCGCGGCGCACTCACGGGCGGGGTTGATTCTCCGACGCTGATGCCGCTGAGTTGAGTTTCGCAACGCATCGGGTTTCGGGGCCAATCCTGAATGCCCCGGGGCATTGCGGTCATCTATTCTCTCGCGCCCTTCAAGTGAATCCCATGTAGCGCAACCTCGCGCACCTCCTTGGCTCTCAATGCGCTCGAAGATCCCTGACGAGAGTGCTGCTCGCAATCGTCAAAAGGACTGCGAGGACTAGGAGCCCACCTACTGCCATAAAATCAGGCCGGTCAGAACTCACCTCATCGTAGACCGCCGAGGCGGCGACCGCGCCGGCGAGAAGGAGATCCAAGAGACCTATCAAATTGCTCGCAATCCGGAATCGGCGCAGTAGAAACGGGAGCATGGACAAGAAGGAGGCCAGCCCAACCAGAACAACTTTGAACTGGCTCCCGACTGAGGACATCGCCGCACCAACTGCTATCGCTCCGAGCCCGATTGCCGTCATGAAGAGGACGAGCTTGACAGCGGTGGGCGTGACACTCCTAGTCACTGTGCGCGTCCTGAAGTTGCATCACTACATCCAGCCCCTTCCTCAGGACAGGTTTGTTGCCTTGGCCGACCTCGAGCCTCGTCTGGTCCACCCTCCTGTTCGAGCTCATCGAGCAATGGAAGTGCTTCGCTGGCCGCCTCCGAAAGAGAAGCCGTAACTCCACCCGCCACGGTCGTGCCGAGGCTTCCAAGGTCGCCGATGGCAAGGCGACTCACAGCTGCATTCTGTACCAAACCACCTACAAGTCCCGTCTTCAAAGCGTCAACCGAGTTCTCAAGAGCCTTCTGAACGGGGACTCCGTTCACCAAGTCGTCAACTAGCCGACCCGCTCCAGAACCAAGCGAGGTAACAATGAGTGTTGCTCCAAAAGTCGTTGGGGCAGCTCCGCCAGAAACGCCACCCGACACAGCCGCCCCCACGAGCCCAGTACTCCTCGGATAGTCCGGTTTGACAGTTGCTCGAATGCCTTCATTGATGAGCAGCCTGACACCGACACCAACTGCCGCTCCGACTGCAACTCTCTGCGCGACGGCCAGGACAGTTGCCGTTACAGTGAGTGGCTCGCGACCATTGGGATCAACGAGCCGCATCGGGTTGCTGAGCGCGTAGGTGTATCGGTTGAAGCTCTGCGGGATCTTCACTCTCACAGAGCGGCGGGAGGGATCCGTGGATGTAAACCTACCAAGGATTGGACTCTGAAACCTCGCATGCATGTAGTCGAGGTCGTCCTCCGGGTTCTGCCAGGTGGTGAGCATGTCGCGCTCGTGGCCGGTGAAGCGGGTCGGTTCGGCGATCTGCGGGAGGGTCGCTTCCTGGCCGTAGGGGAAGTACTCGTGCTCCGAGATCTTCGCCTGGGACGGGTTGGTGATGTAGCGCGGCGTGCCCAGGTGGTCCAGGTGGTAGTTCGCCACCGCACCGGACGGGTTGACCGTCGCCACCACCTGGCCGTTGCGGTAGATGTAGTCGAGCCAGTAGTTGGCGTTGTCGAAGCGGCGCAGCACGTTGGCGCCCAGGTCGCGCACCGTGAACTTCTGGAACGCGCCGTCGACCCTGCGGAACCAGATCCGCTCGTCGTCGGCCGTGTAGATGGAGAGCCAGTACTCCCCTGTACAGCCCGTCGGCGGCGTCGGAATGTCCCCGCCGTCCTCGTCGCTTCCGAGCGTGATTCCCCACGTCGAGCAGTACCGGTTCATCTTGTTCAACCGGTCGTACCAGTAGGACTGGCCGTTCCAGTGCAGGAGGTTGCCCGCGTTGTCGTAGGTGTGGCTCGCCAGCCGATTCGTCGCCTTGCTCGTCGTCGTCTGGATCGTCGTCCCGTCGGTCGAGATCCACTGAATGCTGCCGTACGTGTCGTAGCCGTAGGACTGGTTTCGGGTGACGCCGCCGACGTCGAGCTGAGCCTCCCTCACGCGGGAAACCTTGTCGTAACGGAACTTGTCGGCGCCGATCTGCTTGATGTTGCCGGCGCCGTCGTACGAGTAGCCGCCGGAGGCCCAGAGCACGGCGCCCGAAGAGTTCTTCACCGTGATCGACGCCGGCCGCCGCATGTCAACTCCGTCGTTGTCGATCGTGACGCGGACTCCATTGCCGTGGACGATCGAGGCGACCATACCGTTGGGATGGTAAGTCATGGACGCCACCCCACCGGCCCCCGTCTGGAAGCCGTTGGTCCAGGTCTGACCCACCGTCCGCCCCGGCGTCCCGCTGCCGAAGATGCCGCCGAAACCCTGCGGATACTGGATCTGCGTGACTTGCCCGGCGCGGTCGTAGGTCCAGCCCTGCTCGAAGCGCTCCTGATTGGCGCCGGCGACGTTGATCTGAGTCGAGCGGTGGATCACTCGGCGCCCGTAGCTGCCGTAGGAGTAGGTCTCGGTGACCTTGACGTCCTGGTCGAAGGACGGACCCCAGACGTAGTTGTGTCGGACCGCCTCCAGCAGCTTGCCGAGATTCGGCGAAGTCGTGGACCGGTCGTAGGTGAACTCCTTGAGGACTCGACCGCCGAGCTCTGACACCCGGGTCAGGCGCTCCGAAGCGTCGAACACGTAGCCGAGCTTGCGGTCCGTGCCGCCGTCCTGGACCTCCCAGGCGTGCCCCTTGGCGTCGTAATCGCGGTAGACGACGCTCCCGGTCTTCTCCGGATGGCTCTCGGAGAGAAGGAAGCCGCGGCCGTCGTAGTTGAAGTAGCGCTCCTGAAAGAAGTCCGGAACGACGCTAGTGTCGATCAGCCGCACCTTCCGGAGTCGGCCCATGGCGTCGTGCCAGTACTGACTCCGGGAGTTCTCACCACCGGGACCGGAATTCTCGTCGACCCGCGCCAATCGGCCCTGTCGGTCGTAGTACTCGCTCGAGGAGACGGCCGTTTCGCCACCGCCGAGACCGAGACCGATCTTGACGGTACGCTGGATGCGGCTCACACCGAAGTACTCCAGATTGATCTCGTGCGCTGCCCCGTCCGGCGGCACGATTCGTCCAGGCCGTCCGAACGGGTCGAAGCCGTAGTACTCGGTGTAGTGCAGGTTCGCTTCCCCGGGGCCCCACTCGGACTGCTTGCGCTTCCATCCGATCGGATTGTGGAGCGTCTCGCGCCATGCCCAGGTACCGTTGGGTAGAAGGACACGTTCCATCGTCAGCCGCCCCAGCGCGTCGAACCAGTACTCCTTCTCCGCGTAAACCGTCGAGCAGCCGATCCCCGAAGGGCACTTGACCTTCACGAACACCTTTGCGGGGATGTCACCCACCGCGCGCGAGTAACCATACTCGGTCATCGCCGCGGCTTCAGAGCTCGCGTTTCCGAGCGGTTCAGCGAGCGTCATGCGACCCAGGAGATCGTGAGTGAAGCGGGTCTTGTACCCCGAAGAGTCGTACTCAAGCCGCGTCAGCCCGGTGTTCGTGTCGATCGTTCGCTCGAAATTGAAGTGGGGTTCCAGGACACCGTTGGCCGCCTTGTTGCGGCTCGAAGCGATCGCGCCGTTCGACCAGTCGTACTCGGTGCGATAGGTCCAGGTCGACGCCGCCGAGCAGGTCGATCCGATCCCGACATTCTGACGGTCGCCGCCGTACCAGGACTCCGAGGTCATGTTCCCCGCGGCATTCTTGGCGAAGATCGTGACGACGTCGTCCGAGCGCAGGGTCGGCGTGCCGGAGGTCACCGTCCTCTTGCACTGGAGGAAGCCGGTGCCGGCATAGGTCGAGAAATCGAAATCGAAGTCGAACTCCTGGCGGAACGAAGGGCTTCCGATCTCCGACTCGACTTCCGACGTAACGACGTGGGTGTAGAGGCCGAGATTCCACCTCCCAGCGTTCCCGTTGCGGTAAGGGGGCATCGAGAAGTTGCCCGGGTAGGTCCTCCCTGGGTTGTAGTTGGTCGTTTCGGTCCGCTCGTTTCCCCGGAGGAAGTTGTGGCCGTCCGTCGAGACCGTCCGGAAGTGGCCGAGTCCGTCGAACGAGCTGTAGTCGGTCGACGCCCAGGTGCCGTCGTCGTAGAAGATCTTCTCGCTGGTCATCCGTCGATTCGAGTTCATCCAGGTGTCGGCGGTGTACCCTCCGGGCGCGGTCGGGCTCGGCAGGTTGCTGTGGTCGTAGGCAACGTAGATCGAGCGCTCCGGGGCGCCCGTAGCCGGCCCGTCGAAGATCTGGCGCGAGAGGAACCGCGTCTGACCGTCGATGGCCGAGGTCTTCTTGAAAGGCAGCCCGTACTCCCAGCCCGTCGCGTTCCAGCCCGAGCCGACCCGGTTCGGATTGTCGTCGAAGTAATGGACGGTGTCGTTGCCCATCGGATCGCGAACCACCGTCTTGCGCTCCCAGGGTGGGACCGGGCACGGCGGACTCCCCCCGTTGCCGCAGACGCGCTCCCACGTATAGGTCCACTCGTTCGAGCCGACGTCGTAACCCGTCCCGTTGGCCTCGAGGAGCTTCTTCTTCTTGACGCCGACCGAGGAACCGAACACCAGCGACTCACGCGCCTGTACGTCGCGGACGGGATAGCCGTAGAGCTGCCAGTCCCACTCGATCTGTCCCCGGGTTGGGAGGCGGATCTTGCGGATCACGCCCGGCAGATCGTCGATCTGAACGCTCGAGCCGGGAGCCGTGCAAGCGGTGTGATAGTTGTCCCCGGCATTCATCAACCACCAGCCTGCGCCGTCGGGAAGGGTCACGGAGCGTAGGAAACTCACCGTGACCGTCGGCGGGAGGTTGGGGTCGGTGTGCTTGCAGCTTCGTGAGATCGTCTCGTCGGTGCCGTAGTCGAAGGCGTACTTGGCCCGCTGGCCGTTGAATCCCGCCAGATCGACCTCGGTCACCACCTTCATGCCGCTCGCAGGCCGGGTCGTGAATCGAACGTAGTGGGTCCGAATGCCGTCGTTGATCGTCCAGACACTGGCCCCCTGATTGACGGTGACGAAGTTTCCGAAGGAGTCTTCGATCCGGTCCAGCTTCAGCGGCGGATTCCCGGATGCCGTGCCTCGACTGAAGCGATGACTCGTCCCGTCCGGGAAATCGATCCAGAATGTCGTACCCCCCGCGCTCGAGCAGTTGAAGCCAGCCGTGGGACCCCGCATCCGGAGGTAGCTGCCGTCGCGGGAATAGCATCCGCCGGGCACGCTGGTACCGTGATGAAGCGTCGGATAGAGGGTGTGCTCTGCGCCGTCCGGACTGACGTAGACCCAGTAGGGCGTCTCGTTTCCCGGCCGCGTCGGCGGAACCAACTCGCCCATCGAGACCGTGAAGCCCATGCCCGCATTGTTCGAGGCGACCGGCTGAGCTTGAGTGTAGACGATCTGGTTCTGTGGGCCCTCGTGCCGCTGCTGGAACTGCCAGACGTTCGAGTTGTAGACCAGCGAGAAGCCATAGGACAAGGCACCGTTGCCCTTGTACGTCTGACCCAGCGGGATGGTCAGCGTCAGGTTGCCGTTGAACAGATTGACCGAATCGAGTCCCGAGAAGTCGTAGACCTTCTCGGCGGCGAAGCCGCGTTCGAGGGCCGGGTGATCCTGGGCCGGGGCCGTCGAGGGGGTCAGCAGAGCGCCGGCGAGCAGCGCGATCGGAGCGAGCTTCGAGATCGAGCGATTCATGGTTTCCCCCCTCAGTTCCACGACTCGACGCGGACGACGAGACCGTCCGGATCGACGGTGATGACGAGGTCACCCGCGCTCGGGGTCGCCGGGGCATCGGGTATCAGCGAGCCCGCCAGGGCATCGAGAGAGGCCGGATCGACCTGGATGGCGCCGTTGGCGAGGCCGTCGAGATCCGCCGGACCCCCGTCCCCCACGGCGCCCGACCACGCCCCGCCTCCGGGACGCAGGATCATCGTTTCGAGATACTCCGTCCACTCCACTTCCGGCAACTCCCCCCCTTCGCCGCCTCCGGTGTCCGGGACGCCCGAGAGCGAGTCCGAGGGCCAGATCACCCACGCCTTCGAAGTTTCGTCGTACGCGAACCAGACCCCGTGCTCCGGAACCCCTTCCGCGACGTCGAGGGAGACGATCCCGTCCGCGTCGGAGTCGACGAGGATCTCGCCCCGCCTCTCCACGACCTGGACGTAGTCCCCGCTGCGCTTGGCCACGCCGAAGACCACGACCGAGCCCCCGGCGGACGCGCCGGACACCGTGACCTCGAGATCCGAGACCGCGATCGAGAGTCCTGCGCCCCCCAACTGAGCGAAAACGGGCGTGCACAGGAGCGCTGCTGCGACTGAAAGGCTTCCGACGAATCTCATCGATTCCCCCCGACGCCCGTGACGGGCTGGTGTTGGTTCGCGCAAAACGCACGGAAACTGGCACGGCTTAACTGACAAAGTCAAGCAGTCTGCTGCCATACTGGATCATCTTTTCGAGAATCTTTCGCGCCGATCTCCGCTGACCTACACCTCCGGCCTTCGCCCTGCCCCAAGAGAGCGGCAGCGCAACCAGGGTGCAGCGCCTGTTCCCATCTCTAAATACATTTCCGCAGCGGGCTCGAACGTGACACGCGGTCGGGAAAATCTTGCGCTGGTGGCTCGGGAGCTTCGCCGCCGCGAAGCGAAAAGAGGACCAACGCGTTCCTGTCTTTTCGGACGAGGTTCCCCGTCACGGGCCGGAAGCGAACGACTTGGCGCTGGCGACCGTGCGTGTTCGAATCGCGAGTCGAAAGGACCCGTGGATGGAGAATCCGAGTTCCACCGCGCTCGCCGGACTTGCCGACAGCTCCCGCGAGAACTTCGACGCCGTCCGCGCCTTCGACTGAGGAGATCCCTCGCCATGGCCCCTGTGGTCGCGACCATCGTCGTCGTCCTGCTCGTCGCCGCCGCGATCTTCGGCCTCGCGCGCCTGGTGATGGCGCCCCGCGAGTGGAGCGACGAGGAATACGAGCGCCGGAGAGCGGCACCGGGCAGCGGCGTCCTGGCGGCGTCGATGAAGGCCCTCGGCGAGGAGCTCGGCCCGGGCGGACCCCGCGCCGCAGAGGAACGCCGTGCCTTCGAAGAGGGGCGCTACGACGAGGAACAGGGCGCCGGCGAGCCGCCGGAACCCGGCAGAAGCATCGGCGAATCCGGCTCGCCCGGCCGGCAGGTCGAGTAGCATTCCCGCGGATCCGACCGGAGTCGCCATGGGAATCCGCTCTGCGCTGACTGCAGTCTCGTTCCTCGCGGCGCTGGTCGCGCCCGGCGCTCCTGCTCTGGCCGACGAATCCGCGGTGGCCGCGGGCCGCACGCTCGCCGAGCGCTACGACGCGATCCAGACACCGAAGGTCGGCGGAGAGATCACTCTCTCCGCGCCCCTGGTGATCGGGCGCGCGGAGCTCCGGCCGCTTCCCGGTACCCGCATCTACGAGCTCACCGACGGCGACCGCGCCTGCGGCGTCCTGATCGCCGGTCCGGCGCGCTGGACGTACCGGATCGAAGACCGGTTCTCGGCGCCGGTGGCAAGCCGCAACCTGCGCCGCGCCGCGGGTCTCGAGGTCGGGCGGCGCGGCGAAGTCCTCGAGATCGCGGCCGAGCTCGCCGGCGCGGCGATCTGGGGCGACGATCTCGTCGTGGCGGAGACCGCGCCCACGGCGGGGCCGACGCCCCTGCCGGAGTGGATCGGCCGGGCGTTGTCGCTCCAGTTCGGAACCAATCCGGCGCGCGACCTCCTCCTGTCGCGCGACCAGGGCGACGTCGGATTCCGCTGGGCGCTGCTCGACGCCGGTCGCGAGACGCTCGTCCTCGACGTCGACCCGCGCGCAGGAACCTCGCGGATCGAGACGCTGTCGGCACTGCACAGGACCGATCCGCGCTGGACCCGGGAGCCGGGCCGTCTGGTCAGTGACGAGCTCGCATCCCAGCCGATCGGCCGCGCCTGGGGCGAGCTGACCGGAAACGACTTCACCTCCCGTGAAGTCGAGCTTGACGTCGAACAGGCGGGCGAAGAGCTCGCCGTGATCTCGAGCCGGACGAAGATCGTCGCGGAGCGAGAACGGCTCTCGACGCTCCACTTCTCCCTGCTCGACTGCAGCTACGACGGACGCGGTCGCCGGCGCGAGCTCGAGCTCGACGGCGTCGAGGTCGACGGCGCGCCGGCCGACCACGTCCGGCGCGGATCGGCGCTGCTCGTTCGCCTGCCGCGGGCGCTCGCGCGCGGCGAGCTCGTCGAGATCGTCGTCCGCACCCGCGGCGAGCTTCTCTTCCGTCCGGAGGGACACAGCTACTGGATGCTCGGACCCGGCTCGTGGTACCCGCGTCCCGGCGTCGGCGGCGAGGAGCGCGCCAGCTTTCGAATCCGCGTCGCCGCCCGGCCGCCGTTCGCTCCGATCGCGCCGGGTCGCGAGATCGAGCGCTCGACTGCCGGCGACCGCAATGTCTTACGCACGGATCTGGCCGGACCGACCGGGGGAGTCGTCGTGCTCGCCGGGCGCTACAGCACCATCGCCCAGGAGTACGAGGGGATGCGGGTCGAGGTCGCCAGCTACGCATTCGGCAAGGGCGACGAAGCGAGCCTGGTCGGCAACAACGTGCTGTCCATCCGCGGCTGCCTCGAGACGTGGCTCGGGCGTCCGTATCCGTTCCCCGACCTCAAGGTCGTCGAGGTCAACTCCTGGGGTTGGGGCCAGGCGCCGGCCGGCCTGATCTTCCTGACCCGCGAGCAGTTCCTCAACGCGGCGAACTCGCGGGTCGGCCACCGCACGCGCCGGATGGCCGGTGCCACCGCCCAGGGAGCGGGCTCGCGTCTCGCGCACGAGGTCGCCCACGGCTGGTTCCCGCACGTCGTCCGTCTTCGCTCGCCGGAGGACGCCTGGCTCTCCGAGAGCTTCGCCGACTACCTCTCCGCCGTGTGCGTCGAGCGCATGACCGGCGATCCCCAACTCGCGCGCCGAGCCTTCGAGCAGAACCTGGTCGAATGGAAGAAGTTCACGGACTTTCTCGGCGACGACGCCAGTCTCCTGCTCGCCGAGTTCCTCGCCGGAACCGACGCGGACGCCGACGCCCGCTACCACCTGCTCTACGGCAAGGGACCCTGGGTCCTGCACGCACTGCGCGCCGAGGTCGGGCGTCGAGCGGGGGACGCGGGGTTGGGGGACCGACTCTTCTTCACCTGGTTCCGCTCCATCGTCGCCCACGGCGCGACGCGCCCGCTCGCCACCGCCGACGTCGTCGGCCTCCTCGAGAAGTTGACCGGCTCGCCATGGCGCCCCTGGTTCGAACGCTATGTCTACGGCACAGAAGTTCCGAAGCTCGAAGCGGAGTCCCCCCGAAAGTGAGGATCGCCCCCCGACTCCGGTGGGCATGGTCCGCGCCTTGCTAGATCTCTGGTACGCGGGGGCTCACGAGCCCCGCGAAAGGAGATCGAGATGAAATATTCCCACCGCTTCGCTTCGTTGCTTCTCGGCACCGCGATCGTCGCGGCGCCGCTCGTCCTGGCGACGCCCGCCGCCGCCCAGGAGTTCACCCGGCTCGAAGGGTGGCTGGCCCCGTCGGTCAGCTATCCGGTCGGCGGCTCGTTCCTGACCCTGCGCCTGACCGGCGCCACCGCGGAGAGCGAGCTCGCCTCTTACTCGGCGCTCGCGCGCAAGAAGGGCGAACGCGCTCTCTACAACCGCCTGGGCGACGAGGACCTCGGTCGCCTGTCGATCGACGGCAACCTGGGCCGACCGATCGCCATCGTCCAGGAGACGCGCGACGAAGGCCTGCGCCGTCTGCTGATCGTGGTCGAACGGCAGCTCTCGAACCGCGAGATCTTCGGCTCGGCCCGCTCGTCGCGCTATCCGTACCTGGTTGTCGACGCCACCCTCGACGCCGACGGCGTCGGCGTCGGCGAGCTCCACCCGGCGGCGCGCCTCGAGGTGTCGCCGGACGGCAAGATCACCTACGTCGCCTTCGAGCCGCTGCCGCTCAAGGTGCTGCAGCTCAAGGCGTCGTAAGCCCGAGTGGGGTTCGCACGGCCGCCGGGCGCGGAGGCGTCGTAGGCTCGACGCGATGACCTCCGCGCCCGATCCTCTCCGCCTGCCGCCCGGGCAGGCGCTCACCCGCAAGTTCCCGGTGGTCGGCGAGCGCGCCCCGTCGCCCGCCGCGCTCGACCGCGAGCGCTGGCGCCTGGTCGTCGACGGCGAGGTGGCGGCGCCGTTCGAGCTCGCCTGGGCGGACTGGCTCGCGCTCCCCCGCGCCGAGCGCGTCGTCGACATCCACTGCGTCACCGGCTGGACGCGACTCGACACCCGGCTGGCCGGCGTTCCGCTCGCGTTACTGCTCGAGCGCGCCCGGCCGCGCGCCGCGGCCCGCTTCGTCCGCTTCGAGGCCTACTCCGAGCGCGCCCACGACACCTCGCTGCCGCTCGCATTCGCCCGCGCCGACGTCTGGCTGGTCGACGCGATCGACGGCCGCCCGCTCGAGCTCGAGCACGGCGGGCCGCTGCGCACGGTGGCGCCCTCGCGCTATTTCTACAAGAGCCTGAAGTGGCTGCGCCGGATCGAGCTGCTCGCCGAGGACCGCCTCGGCTTCTGGGAGCGCGACTCGGCGTACCACAACGCCGGCGACCCCTGGCCCGGCGACCAGCGCTTCACCACCGGCTCGGTCGACCCCGAAGAGCTCGCCCGTTTCCGTTCGGCGGGGAGTTTCGCGCCGTGGCGGCTCCCCCGGAGCGTGCTGCTCGGCGTCGATCTCGCCGGCTGGCGGCCGGCCGGGCGCGACCTCTCCGGTCTGCGGCTCAAGGCGTGCGACCTGTCGGACGCCGACCTGACCGGCTGCGATCTCTCGGGCGCCAACCTCTCGCTGTCGAACCTGCGCGGCGCCAGGCTCTCGGGCGTCTCGCTGGCCGGCGCCGACGTCGAAGGCGCCGACTTCTCCGGCGCCGATCTGACGGGCGCCGATCTCTCCGGGGCGGCGCTCTCCGCCACCCGCTTCTTCACCGAGCTCGCGGACGGCACGCGACTCGAGGCACGCGTCGCCGGTCTGCGCCTCCACGGCGCGAGCGGTCTGCTCGAGGCCCAGGAGGCATTTCTCGCCGGACACGGCGCGCTCGGCCTCGAGCCGCGGGGCTGATTCTCGGGCGCTGCTCCCTCCAGTCCGTGCGGGTACTTCAGAACCCGGATTCCGCAACCCGCATCCGCCAACCGAGGCCTCGGAGCCGAGACCCAGCAAGACAGAGACTTTCTGTTGAAGAACAAGGCACCAGCCAGCCCGCGCCGTGCGGCCCGTCCGAGGCGCACGGAGATCCCGCGCTCTCGGGGAGGGCGGTCTCTTCCTTCAACAGAACGTCTCTGCCTTGGCCTTGGCCTTGGCCTTGGCGTTCTCTCTCTTTTTCGCGCTCGTCCCCGGGGTCGGCGCGCGACCCGCACGAAGCGGTGATGACCCGGTCCTTACGGCGAGGTCGAGCTCCAGCGCGACAGATCGCCGAGCTCGAAATCGTCGAGGAAGAGCGCCTGCGGGCCGAGCAACCCGGGGCGGTAGTGCATCAGCGTGCAGCGCATCCGCATCCCCTGCTCCGCGCTGAAGCCGGTCAGGCACGGGTCGTCGGTGAGCTGCATGTAGTTGTCGATCGGCGACAGGAAACCGCCGCAGCTGGTGGCGCCGACCGGGCAGACGTCCTGTGCCGCGGCGTCGGGCGCCGTGTCGCAGATGCGGTCGCCCGACGTGTAGCAGCCCGGAGGGGCGGCCGTGCCGCAGCCGTCGAAGTAGGTGTGGAAAAGGCCCAGGTAGTGACCGATCTCGTGGGTCGAGGTCCGACCGCCGGCGTGATGAGGGATCGGCGGCGGGTTCTGCCGCCCGAAGGCGAGAGTGTTGATCACCACGCGATCTTCCGGCAGGCCGTTGGGCGCTCCCGGCGTCGCCGGCAGCACCGGCACGTAGCCGCGCGCGTTGTCCGCGGTGTTGACGTAGAGGTTCAGGTAGCGCGCGGGGTCCCAGGCGATCGTCTCCCAGTACGGCGCGTCGTCCTGGTACCAGAGCTCGTCGCAGTAGTGCTCGATGCCGTCGGTCGGCTCGCCGTCCGGGTCGACCGAGGCCAGCACGAAGCGGATGCCGGTGTCCGCTCCCGCCGCGCCCGGCGTCCCGGGCAGCGCCAGGAAGTCCTCGCGCAACACCTCGATCTGGTCGGCGACGACGTCGTCGGGAAGATCCCCCAGCGCGCAGGTGCCGTTGGCGATGACGTGAACCACGACCTGGACCGTCAGCACGCCGTTCGACGGGGCGTAGATCGGGTCCGGCACGGTCTCGGCCAGCGAACAGTCCGCCGGATCGCCGCCGAACGGGAATCGCGCGGCGGCGGCGGTCGGCGCGAGCAGGGCGAGTGCGAGGGCGAGGGGGCGTGCGCTCGTCATACGAACTCCTCGGGTCGGGGTCGCCGCGCACGCTATCGCGACGAGCCGGCCCGCCGCCGCGCAGCCGGTCACACGGCCCTCGGCCCCCGCGACGACGCTTCCTGCCCTCGCGGGTAGTGACCTGCGGCCGCGGTCGCGAGAGACTGGGACCGGCGCCGGACGGCGCCAGGAGGCTGCCATGCTCCGTCTCCGTCACATTCTCTTCCCCACCGACTTCTCGGAGGTCAGCCGGCCGGCGCTCGACCACGCCCTGCTCTGGTCCGACCTCGGCGAGGCCGACCTCCACCTGCTGCACGTGCTGTCGCTCAGGACCGCCGATCCGTTCAACCCCGAGCACCACTTCCCGGAAGCCGACGAGCTCTACGAGCGGCTGAGCGAACTGGCGCGCTCGGAGATGGCCGCCCTGCTCGAACCGCACCGCGACCGGATGCTGCGCATCCGCGAGTCGATCGAGCGCGCCCCCGAGGTCGAGCGCGGCATCCTCGACGCCGCCGAGGCGGACGACGCCGACCTGATCGTGATGGGCACCCACGGCCGTCGCGGCCCCGCGCACCTGCTGCTCGGCAGCGTCGTGTCGGAAGTCCTGCGGCGGGCGGAACGGCCGGTGCTGGTGGTGCCGGGACGCGACGGCAGGGAGGTTGGCAAGCTCACCAGGATCCTCGCCCCGGTCGACTTCTCCGCGACCTCGAAGCGCGCCGCGGCCGACGCCGCCGCGCTCGCCGACGCGACCGGTGCCACGCTCGAGCTGTTCCACGTCGTCCCCGACCTCGAGGTACCGTTGCCGATGAACCCGGCCGGGCTCGGCGCCACTTCGATGATCGTCACCGAGCTGGTACCGGCGGCGCGCGATGCGCTCGGCACGCTCGCCACCGCGCTGGGCTTCGAGGGCCGGGCCGCGATCGAGGTCTGGCACGGCGCCCCGGCGCCGACCATCCTCAACCGCGCGGCCGAGACCGGCGCCGACCTGGTCGTGCTCGGCACTTCGGGACACACCGGGCTCGACCGGCTGCTGCTCGGCAGCGTCGCCGCGCGCGTGGCGAGGCTCGCGCCGTGCCCGGTCCTGGTCGTCCCGGGCCGCGGCAGGACACTGACCGAAGCCTGAGCCGTCCGGCCCCACCTGAGCCGTTTCCGGCGGGCCGCGCGTTCCCCTTGCGACGGGACATCGCAAGGAGACCCTGGACATGACCCTCTTTCCTCAGCGCCCCTCGGGGCGTGCTCGACGCTCGAACGGGCGGATCGCCCTCGCCCTGTTCGCGCTCGCCGCGGCGGCCGTTCCGGCCCGGGCCGCTTACGACGGGCTGCTCAGCAACGGCTGGTTCAACGGCTCGACTTCGGGCTGGTCGCTCTACAACGTCGGCGTCGGCTCGATCGGCTACTCCGCGATCGACCAGGGCGGCAGCCCGGCGTCGGGCTCGCTGCTGCTGACCAACGACACTTCGGCCGAAGGGATCACCGTCATCGCGAAGCAGTGCGTGAGCGGCCTCTCCGGCTACGTCGGCCAGCGTTTTCTCGTCGGAGCCGACGTCCGGCTCGCCGCGGGCGCCCAGAGTGCCGGGTCCTCGGGCCTCAGCGTGATGTGGCTCGACGGCGACAACTGCACCGGATCCTCGCTGCACCAGTGGGCCTTTGGGGCGACCTCGTCGACCGACGGCACGGGGTGGCAGCACGCGGACTTCCTCACCGTTCCGGCTCCGGCCGGAGCGCGCAGCGCGATCGTCGGACTACGCGCGCGCAAGTCGGTGATGGGCGGCTCGATCGCCTTCCATTTCGATCGCGCCTACTTCTGCCCCGAGGCCACCCGCTGCGACGCGCTGTTGATCCACGGCTTCGAGAACGGCTCGACGTCGGGCTGGTCGGCGACGGCGCCCTGAGCGCTCAGGCCGCGCGCGCCAGCTCGGCGACCGCGGCGAGCGCGGCGTCGATCTCGTCGGGTCGGTTCATGATGCCGGCCGCGAGGCGCGCGTAGGAGACCGCGTAAGGCGAGGTCGTGGCGTGGATGCGCCGCTCGGCGAGCCGCGCCACGACCGCCTCCGGCGCCAGCCCCGCCACCTCGAAGCAGGTGATGCCGGCGGCGAGCGCCGGATCGGGCGGCGTGTGGACGGTGACCCCGGGGATCGCCGCCAGGCCGTGCCGGACGCGACCGTTGAGGTCGGCCAGGCGCGCGGCGATCCGCGCTCTTCCGATCGCTTCGTGGAAGGCGACCGCGTCGGCCACGGCGAACTGGTGCTCGTAGGCAACGAAGCCGCCGGGCGACACGAAGTTCGCCCGCGTCGACGGCAACGGCCTGCGCTCGACCCACGCGGACCACATCTCCCCCGAGAGGTCGAACGAAGGGATCGTCGGCCGCACCCGCGGCCACGCCTCGGGCCTGCCCCAGACCACGCCGGTGCCGCGCGGGCCGAACAGCCACTTGTGGGTTCCGGCGACGAAGAAGTCGGCACCCATCGCGGCGGCGTCGACGTCCTCGACGCCGAAGCCGTGGACGCCGTCGACCACCAGCAGGCAGCGCTCGCGCGGCGCGCGGCCGGCGTTGACCTCGGCGACCATCGCGGCGATCGCCGGGATCGGCAGCTTGAGGCCGCTCGACGAGTGCACCCAGGTGACGCCGAGCGCGCGTGTCTCGGGGCGAATCGCGCCGCGCAGACGCGCCACGATCTGGTCGGCGCTCGCCCGCGCGGCGCCGTCGTGGAGCGCGACGAAGCGCACGGTCGCTCCCGACTTCTCGGCCGCGAAGCGGATCGACTCGTGGTGGACGTAGTGATCGTGCTCGGTGGTCAGGATCTCCTCGCCCGGAGCGATCGCCAGCCCGTTGTAGACCAGGGCGAGGCCGGTCGTGGTGTTGGGGGTGAGCGCGATCTCCTCCTCTCGCGCGCCGAGGTATCGCGCGAGAGCGCGCTTGACCGCCGCGACCGGGTTGTCCGGATTCGCCCCGTCGAACAGCAGGTGCTCGAGCGCCAGCGGATTGCGGTCGAGCTCGCGCCGCCAGCGCTCGATCGCGACGCGCACCGGCCGCGGGTGCGACACCAGGAAGAAACTGCCGAAGTGGAGCCAGTCGGGGTCGAGGTCGAACTCGGCGCGGACGCGCTCCCAGTCGACGACACCTTCGGGACCGACGAGCGGTCCCGCGGCGGCGGCGGGTTGGTCGCGCTCGGCAGCGCAAGCCGTCGGCGCCGCGACCAGCGCGGCCGCCCCGGCGGCGACGGACGACAGGAAGCTGCGGCGGTCGAGCATCTGGTACCTCCCTTGCGACTCTGAAGGTGTCCCGATTCGGTCCTTTCCAATCGTCTATGACGTCCGGCCGATCAGCAGGAGATCATTCCACGCCATTCTCTTCGCTCAGGAAACGGATTGTTCGAACGGTAAGGAGTATGCTCCTTCCGCCAGCAATTGTCTAAGGAGAGGTCGATATGTGGTCGACAAAGCGGGCCCCTCGCTTTCCCTCTGGAAGACGACAGCTCCGGTCAGGATTCTTCCTCGGCGCCTCAACCTGTGGATTGCCGGTTCCGCGGTGATCGTCGGAGCGGTCGCCGAATCCGCACGCGCGCAGATCACCCCGATCGATCCCGCCCAGTTGGTCAACACGACCACCGAGGGCTTGCAGATCGCGCCCGACGTGGCGCGAATGTCCGACGGGCGGTTTCTCGTCGTCTGGGAGACTCTCGATCAACCGCCGGTCGATCATGGCGTCTTCGCCCGCTACTTTTCGACCAGCGGCGATCCGGTGGGGCCGGAGTTTCGCGTCGATGCCGGCCCACGAAATCACTACACCTACCCGAAGGTCGCGACGGACGATCACGGTTTCGTCGTCGTCTGGAATCACAGCAAGGATCAGATTGTCCACAACGTCCTTGGACGTGCCTTCACCGAGGATGGATCTCCGATCGGCCCGCCTTTCGCGATTCACCAGCCCGACGAGCCCGCGCCCACGGCACCGGACGTGGCCGCCGACCCGGCGGGTGGATACGTCGCGGTGTGGCTAGCGCCCCATGACGGTGGCATGGCGATCTTCGGGCGGAAACTGGGAGCAAGCGGCCAGCCCGTGGGCCCCGCGTTTCCGATCGCCACCGGACCCTATTCTCGTCTCGGTGGGCTCGACGTCGATGCCTTCGGACCTGGCCAGTTCATCCTGGGGTATGCGCGCCAACCGGGCCCCGGGTTCGGCGTCTACGTCCGAGCCTTCGAAGCCGACGGGGAACTCGGGGAGGAGATCCACGTCGCCGAAGGCTATGACGACTACGGGATCATCGGCTTGCGGCTCGGCGCGGGCTCCGACGGCTCGGCCGTCGTCTCGTGGGGAAACGAAATATTCCACGCTACTTGGTACCGAGCACGGCTTTGTTCGCCGTCGGGAGAGATCCTGGCGGATGTCGACCTGGGCACCGCACCAGACGACGTTTCCGTCGAGCGCGCTCGTGACGGAAGCTGGCTGCTCCTTTCCCGTCTCGCGGACGATCTCGTCAGAGGATCGCTCTACTCTCCCCAAGGAGAACTCGTCGGCTCACCTTTCGATCTAGCTTCCTCCTGGAATCTCGGTGTTCCGGTTGCCGACTTCGACGTCGACTCAAATCCCGTTCTGGTCGGAGAGTGGTACGAGGGCGGAGACGCCAGTGTGGATCTCTACGCGCGCCGGTTCCGCGGATTCGGCCTGCTGCTCGACGGTTTCGAGTCGGGCGACACGACGCGCTGGTCGGCGACAGCACCCGGCCCCTTCCGTCACGAGTGGACCGATTGAAGCTCTCAGGCCACTGCGCGACGTCAAGGCAGGAGCGCCTCTCAGCTCTGAAAAGCCACCTTCCTCTTGGAAAGATCGGCCGGATCAGGAAGCTCCAGCGAAATCCGGCCCGGATCTAGCGGCTGCCCCGGCGTCTTTCGCGGGCCGGAACCACTCGCCTCAGCCGCGCGGCAGGACGTAGAGCAGGACGGCGAGGTAGTGCAGCACGCTGCCCGCGAGCACGAACAGGTGCCAGACGAAGTGGCTCCAGCGCAGGCTGGTCCAGGCGTAGAAACCGATGCCGATGGTGTAGCAGAGGCCGCCGGCGAAGAGCAGCGCGATGCCGCCGGGCGCCAGCGCCTCGAGCAGCGGTTCGAAGGCGACGACCACGCACCAACCGAGCACCGCGTAGAGCGCCGTCGAGAAAACCGGGTAGCGCTCGACGGCGACGATCTTGAAGACGATGCCGACGACCGCTCCGCCCCACACGACGCCGAACAGCGCCCAGCCCCACGGGCCGCGCAGCGGGCCGAGGGTGAACGGCGTGTAGGTGCCGGCGATGGCCAGGTAGATCGCCGAGTGGTCGAGGATGCGCAGGATCCGCTTGGTGCGGCGGAAGCGGACCCACGCCGGGATCGAGTGGTAGACGGTCGAAGCGCCGTAGAGCAGGACCAGCGTGGTGCCGAAGATCGCTGAGGAGGCGACGTGCCAGGCGTCGCCGCGCAAGGCGGCGAGCGTCACCAGTGTCGCCAGGCCGCCGATCGCGAGCGCGACCCCGACACCGTGCGAGACCGCGTGCGCGACCTCCTCGGCGAGGGTCCAGCGCTGTAGCGCCCGGCCGTTGGCCACTGCCGGACGATAGCGCGACGAGGTCCGGCGCGCTAGAATGCCCCGGTCCCCACCCCCCGAACGATCGGAGGTTTTCAAGTGCTACGCGTTTCCGCCGTGACCGCTCTCGCCCTGGCCGCGCTCGCGACGCCGATTCCGGCCGCCGCCGAGCTCTCGCCGAAGATCGACCCGGCGCTGGTGCGCGCGATGGCCGACGCCGCCGACGGCAAGGTCGAGATGCTCGTCGTCCTCGCCAACCAGGCCGACCTCTCCGCCGCCGCCTCGATCCGCGGCAAGGAGGCCAAGGGGCGCTACGTCTTCGAGACGCTGAGCGCGCACGCGGCCCGCATGCAGGCCGACCTGATCGTCGAGCTCGAGCGCGACAAGGTCCCGCACCGCTCCTTCTGGGTCGCCAACTTCCTCGCAGTCGAGGGCGACCTCGCGCTCGCCGAACGACTGGCGTTGCGCGAGGAGGTCGCTCGCCTGGAGGCCAATCCCCGCATGAGCCTCGTCGCGCCCGTGGAGGACGGCGTCGAGGCCGGCGATCCGCTGGCGCCGCTGGCGATCGAATGGAACATCCTCAAGGTCAACGCCGACGACGTCTGGGCCTTGGGATTCGACGGCCAGGGCGCCGTGATCGGCGGGCAGGACACCGGCTACGACTGGGAGCATCCCGCCCTGCGCGACATGTACCGCGGCTGGACCGGCTCGTCCGCCGCGCACGACTACCACTGGCACGATTCGATCCACTCGGGGGGCGGGGTCTGCGGCGCGAACTCGACCGTCCCCTGCGACGACGATTCGCACGGGACGCACACCATGGGGACGATGGTCGGCGACGACGGTGGTGTCAATCAGATCGGCATGGCACCGGGCGCCCGCTGGATCGGCTGCCGCAACATGGACCAGGGCAACGGCACCCCCACGACCTACTCGGAGTGCTTCGAGTGGTTCATCGCGCCGACCGACCTGGCCGGCCAGAATCCGAACCCCGCGATGGCGCCCCACGTCATCAACAACTCGTGGAGCTGCCCGCCCTCGGAAGGGTGCGTCGCTCCCGACATTCTCCAGCAGGTCGTCGAGAACACCCGCGCGGCCGGCATCGTGGTCGTGGTCTCGGCCGGCAACTCCGGCTCCTCGTGCAGCACCGTGAACACTCCGGCCGCCATCTACGACGCCTCCTTCTCGGTCGGCTCGACGACCAGCACCGATTCGATCTCCTCGTTCTCGAGCCGCGGCCCGGTGACCGTCGACGGCTCGAATCGGATGAAGCCGGACATCTCGGCACCGGGCTCCGGCGTCCGCTCGTCGATTCCGGGAACCGGCTACGCCTCGTTCTCCGGCACTTCGATGGCCGGCCCGCACGTCGCCGGGCTGGTCGCGCTCCTGATCTCGGCCAAGCCCGAGCTCGCCGGCGAGGTCGACGAGATCGAACAGATCATCCGCGACACCGCTTTCGAACCGGCCTTCGGCGGGGCGTGCGGCGTCAGCGCCGGGATCTTCCCGAACAACACCTTCGGCGCTGGCCGCATCGACGCGCTCGACGCGGTCCAGCTCGCCCTGACCGGCATGCCGTTCGTCTCCGATTTCGAGGAGAACGACCTCACGGAGTGGAGCGCCGCGCAGCCCTGAGCTCCCGCTTCGTCCGGACCGCCGTGGAGACGGCCCGCCCCTCGACGGGGGCGGGCCGTCGTCGTTTCGGTTACAGTCGCCCGCGCCGAGGAGGTCGCCGATGATCGTTCGTCCCGCCACCCGAGTCGTCGCGTCCGTCGTCGTAGCCGCTTCGCTCGCGCTGCTGCCCGCGGGCTGCCGTCGCGGCGATTCCGCGGCGACTCCCGCGGCCGACTCCGCACCGGCGCAGGTGGCGGTCGAGGACGACATCGCCTGGTTCGAAGGCTCCGTCGAGCAGGCGTTCGCGACGGCCGCGGCCGAGAGGAAGCCGCTCTTTCTCTACTGGGGCGCGGTCTGGTGCCCGCCCTGCCACGCCCTGCGCACGCGCATCTTCCCGCGGCCCGAGATCCGCGCGCGGCTGGCGGCGGCGGTGCCGGTCTACCTCGACGGCGACACCGAGCGCGCGCAGGTCTGGGGCGAGAAGCTCGGCACCGCGGGCTACCCCACCGTCATCGTCTTCGATCCCGACGGCCGCGAGGTGACGCGGCTGCCCGGCGTGCTCGGCGTCGAAGACTTCGCCGAGCTGCTGACGACCGCGCTCGACGCCGCCAAGCCGCTCGCCGAGCGCATCGCCGAGGCCGAGCGGGTCGGACCGACCGGCATGGCGCCGGCCGAGCTCGAGCTGCTCGCCTTCCACGCCTGGTACCAGGACGAGCGCTCCGGACTCGACGACACCCGGCGCAAGGCGCTGTTCGAGCGCTTCTGGCGCGAGACTCCGACCGATCGGCCGGTGGTGCGCTCGCGCTTCTTCGCCGCGCACCTGGGCGAGCTCGCCCGCGAGGAGTCGACATCGCCGCTCGACGCCACCGAACGCGACGAGCTCGTCGCCGCGCTCGAGACGTTGCTCTCCGATCGCGAGCAGCGCGCCGCCAACATCGAGGTCGTGCTCTATGGCGCGGGCAGGGTCGTCGCCCGCCTCGCCCCCGAGCCCGGCGCGCTGCGCGACCGCCTGATCGCGGCCTGGCAGGCCGCGGCGCGCGCGCTCGAGGACGACGAGAGCTGGACCACCAACGACCGGCTCGAGGCGCTGGCGCCGCGCATCGAGCTGGCTCGCCTCGTCGCGGGCGACGGTGCGCCGCTTCCCGCCGAGCTGCTCGACCGCGTGCGCGAGCGCGTCCGCTGGGCCGAGGGACGCGTCCGGGACGACGAGGAGATGCAGGCGGTGATGAGCACGATGGCCGGACTGCTCGAGGACGCCGGCCTCGCCGACGAGACGCGCGCGCTGCTCTCCGAGAAGGCGGCGTCGACGGTGGCGCCCTACTACTACACCGGCTGGCTCGCCGGCCTCGAGGCCGACGCCGGCCGCACCGCCGAGTCGGTGGCGCTCTACCGGCGCGCCTGGCAGGAGGCCCGCGCCGCCAACGACGGAACCCACGGACCCGCCGGCCGGATGACGCCGCTGCGGTGGGGTTCTTCGTACTTGCGCCAGGCGATGAAACAGACCCCCGACGCGACCGAGGTGATCGCGGCCGACCTCGCGCAGGTGCTCGACGACGCGCTCGCCGGGCCGGACGCCTTCGCCGGCGGCAACTGGGGCCGGCTCGAGTCGCTGGCTGCCGCGCTGCTCGCCTGGCAGGGCGCCGCCGACGCCCCGGCGGAGCGGGCAGCGGTCGTCGACGCCGCGCGCGAACGGGTCCGGAGCAGTTGCGCCGCGCTCGGGAGCGCAGCTCCGGGAGTGCCCGACGAGCGCTGCCGCGGGTATCTGGCCGAGCCCGCTTCCGTCTGATCGGCCCCCCCGGAAAAAAAAAGACCGGCGGGTCACCCGCCTTTCGGCGAGCGGCCCGCCGGCCCCCGTCCTCCGTCGAGCGCCGCGGCGCCTCAGCGCACCGAATTCATCGACGTCGATCCGCCTCCGAACGTACTGCTTTCCACCGCGACGGGCGCCAGCCTCATACCGTCGAACTCGAAGGTCAGCGCCTCGCCCTCGCTGCTGGCCGCGACCGTGCAGAGCATCGAGCCCGTGTTCTCCGGGATCTCGAGATTCTCGGCCAACTTCCCCCACGTCCCGTCGCCGGGAACCGGCACCGAGGACGACACGTCGCCGCCGACGAGCTGGGTCATGCCGTCGCAGGTCGACGACTCGTAGAGGGTGCAGGCCACGCCGACCCAGGCTCCCGCCACCGGTGCGAACTCGGGCTCGCCGAAGGACGGCGACAGGCGATGCCGGAGCGAGAACTGGTAGGCGCCGGGCGCCGGTCCCACCACGCACTGTCCGGCACCGACCGTGAAGGTGCCGGCCGCGCCCTCGATCCGGCCCGCGTGCGACAGCGCGCTCCGCTCGCTGTCCGCGCCGAGCACGAACGCTTCGGGCTCGGCACCCACCGAGATCCAGTGATCGACGTTGCAGTCGAAGTGGCCGTTGTCGATCAGGTTGCCCACGTCGACCCGGAAATCGATCTTCGCGTCGTCGCCGCCCTCGCCGTCGCCGTCGCCGTCGAGCGCGTTGCCGACGACGTCCGTCAGGCCGCCGCAGGCGATCAGCCGCCAGTGCCCCGAGCCATCGAACACGCTGGAGATCGAGTCGAGCGCGAGCTCGGCCGTCAGGTTCTCCTCGTCCCAGGCGACGGCCAGGATCTTGACGTCGACGTCGTCGGACGGGAAACCGGTCGCGCGCGCCTGCGCGCAGGAGAGCTCGTCGAAGACGCCATCCGCTCCGGGCCGCACCAGGCGGTAGCTCGAAACGGCGTCGACGAAGCGCGGGGTCGGACCCGTCTTCATCGCTTCGCTGAAGGTCACCTCGAGCCGGCTCGGAACGGCGGCGAGCTGCGTACACGCGCGGAGCCTCCGACCGGATTCGCCGTACCGAGCCCGCACCATCTCGACGACCGGAGCCTCTACGTCGAGAACCGTCCTGATCTGGGCGAAGTTGTTCGTCGTCGTCGGGTCGGGATCGGTCGCCGTCAGCTTCACTTCCTGGATCGTCTCCAGCGGATAGGGCTCGAAGACCTCGAGCTCGAACTGGAGTTGCCTCGACTCGCCGCCGGCGAGCGGCGCGATGTCACAGATCACCGCGTCTCCGATCGAGCGGCAGTCGTCGTCCCCGGCGATCCACTCCACGTGATCTCCGAGCGGGCTGCGCACGGTCGCCCAGGAGCCGTCGGCCTTGCCGACGTTCGTGACGGTGACGGTGTAGACGAGCGTGCTCGAAACCTCGGGATCCCACGCGGAAGCACCGAGCGAGACCGCGAGGTCGGCTCCGAGCCAGTCGCTCGTGCCCGAGCGCAGGGCGAGCGCGGTCGAGGGCGAAGCCCCGATGGTCTTGCCCGCGAGAACCGGGCTCGACGGCACGAGTACGGCAATCGATCCGGCGAGGGCGACGGCGGCGAGGTTGGCGATTCTCATTTTCGGCTCCTCCAGTGGACGGGGTTGCGACGGGATCCGCCCCGTCGGCACACTGGAAGCGCAAGTGGGATGCCGGCCCGCATAGGGACGTAAACCACTGAAAACAAATCCGAAGTGTCGAATCGAGTCGGTCCAGGTCCGGGACTCGGTCCGAATCCCGGACCCGCGATGGAGGGTCGCCGCGCGCCGCTCCCGGGTCCGGAGGGTCCCTCTCGACCGGCCGGCGTCGAGAACCCCGAGTCCGCCGCAGCCCACGGTCGCAGCTTCCTGGCTCCCGCCCCCGGCGCCTGACACACCGCGGCGGCGAAGCGCCGGCGACCGGATCGGCCGCCGGCGCCCCGCCGCCGCGGGACGGACCGGAGTCGGAGTCGCGTCAGTCGAGGGACGCTCCTCCGATTTCGTCCACCGGGCCGGCCGTGGGGCTCCACTCCACCGCCAGCATCCGGACCTGGTCGATCTCGAGCACGAAGGGGAGGAGCTCGCCCGTGGCGGCGACCGTGCAGAGCACCGACTGCGCGCCCCAGGGAACCTGGAGCTTCACGCCGTAGGTCGACCACGACGAGCCCGTCGGCGCGGTCCTACCGGACTGCGACGCCATCCCGGTCGCCCCCGCGAGGGCTTCGGTGCAGCTCGTCGCGGCGTAGAAGCTGCAAGCGACGTCGACCGACGCCTCGACCAGTCCGCCGGAGACGATCTCTTCGCCCTTGTCGGGAACGACCGGCGAGAGCCGATGGCGAAGCTCGAGGGACATCTGGCTGGCCCCTCCGGTCTCCACGCACTGTCCGGCGCCGACCGACGGCCAGGCCGCCGAGTTGTCGATCCGGGCCGAGCGCGAGATCGAGCTGCCGCTCGCGTCTTCGCCGAGCGTCCAGTCTTCCGGCGACGGCGCGACGGCGGTCCAGCCGTCGAGGCCGCAGTCGAAATGGCCGTTGCGAACCAGGTTGCCCGCGTCGACCCGGTAGCCGACGATCGCGTCGTCGCCACCCGTGCCGTCGCCGTCGCCGTCGAGCGGATTGTCGCCGCGATCGGAGAGCGAGCCGCAGACCAGAAGTCGGTACGGGCCCGGGACGTCGATCGCGCGGTCCTGGCGGAGCGACAGCTCGACCGCCGTCGCCTCCTCGTTCCACTGCACGCCGAGGATCTGGACCTCGATGTCGTCGGTCACGGGCAAGGCGAAGCCGCCGTCTCCACAGGACTCGAGCTCGAAATCACCGTCGGCACCCGGGCGGTAGAGGCGGAATCCGTCGCGGACGTCGCCCTCGGCGGCCACCATCGGTTCGTCGAAGCGGACGTTCAGGCGGACCGGAGTCTCGACGAGCTGACTGCAGGCACCCAGGGGCGTGTTCGAGCGATCGCCGAGAGCGACGATCTCCTCGATCGTCGGAGCGACGATGTCGAGCTTGGTGTCGAGGAACGCCTCGTCGTTCTTGGGCGAGGGATCGGGATCGCTCGGCGACAGCCAGACCTCCTGAAGGGTGTAGGACGGATAGGGCTCGAGGACCGAGAGCACCAGGTCGAGGCCGATCGACTGACCGGCGGCCAGCGCGCCGACCGTGCAACTCACGGATTCCGGCGTCGCGAGGCAATCCGGATCGCCGTCCGACCAGGCGAGATGCGCCGCGAGCGGGCTGGTCAGCTCGGCGCCCGAGGCGTCCGAGGGGCCGAGGTTGCGCACGGTGGCGGTGTAGGTGAGCGTGGGCTCAGCGGCCGAGGGATCCCACGGACCGACGGCGAGCTCGAGCGCCAGGTCGGCGACGACCTCGACGGCGTGGGTGGCGAAGGCGGAGTTGTCGCCCGGGTTGGGATCGGACAACGTGCCGTCGTCGATCGTCACCGAGGCTTGGTGGTTCAGCGCGTCGCGCTGCGCCGGCGACACCAGGCCGTCGACCAGCACGACGATCGCCGAGAAGGCCGGCATCGACGCCGAGAGGTCGACGAATCCGACGCCCTTCTCCGGGCACTCGGCGCCGCTCTTGCCGAAGCAGAACCACTCGACGTCGACCAGGCCCGCCATCGGAGTCTCGACCAGACGCACCGAAGTCAGCTCCTTGTGTCCGGGGTTGATCACCGCGATCTGGAACTGCACGCGCTCGCCGGCGACCAGCCGTGGCGGACCCGAGAGGTTCGCGAGCGCGATGTCCGCGTCGTTGTCGAGAAGGTTGAGGGTGACGCCCACCTCGAGGTCGGATTCCGGCGTCGGCGCCAGCCGCAGCTCGATCGCCTCGAGTGGCTCGTCGCTGGCGTCGTCGACCGCCGAAACGACGATCGAAGCGGAGGTGACTCCCATCGGGAGCTCGAAGCTGCCGGCCGAGACCAGGATCTCCGAAGCATCCGCGTCGCCCGCGACGACGATCGGATAGGAGAGATCGGTGCAGCCCGCTTCGGCGAGCGTCAGCGTCACCGTCGCCGCGCCGCCGCCCTCGGCGACGAACTTGGTGTCGGTAGCGATCGAGAGCTTCGGGTTCTCGCCGCACGGGAACCGGGAGGGCACCGTCGAGCCCGTGGTCGTGAGGACCGTGCCCGAGTCTGCGATCTCGACGGCCTGCTTCTGTCGGAGCACGACGCGCGGGTCGTCGACGGCGAGGACCAGAGTCTCGACCGCCTCGATCTCGCCATCCTCGGTGGCCGTCAGGGTCGCCGAGGCGAAGAGCTCCCCCTTGGCGAAGACCAGGGTCGCGGGCGCCGGGGCGACGTCCTTGCCGCCGACGTCGCCGCCGAACTTCAGCTCGACGGTCAGTTCGTAGGGCACCGCGAAACCGAGGTGCCCGTCGATTTCGAAGCTCTCGCCCTCGACCACCTGCGTCGCCGACGCCTCGAGCCACAGCGGCGCCGGTGCGGTGTCGTTTGGAGGCATCTGCGGCGCGGTACCTGCTGCGGCCGGCCCGAGCCCGAAAGCCAGCAGTCCGGCGAGCCCGAGGAGCGCCACTCGACGCGCGTTCACGTTGTTTCTCATCGTCCCTTCCTCCATCGTTTGTGAACCGCGGCGGGCTCCGGCCCGCCATCGAGTATCGGGAAGGGCAATCACGGTGCCGATCGTGGAAGCACCGTAAACGCTTGAAAACAAGGAATGAGGTCACTGCGAGCCCGTCCGGATCCCGGACTGACTCCGAGGCTCGGACCGGATTCGAAACGCCGCAGGCCCGCGTCGTCCCTCCGCGCAACCCCGGCTGCGGGCGCGCACGTACTTCCACCAGACCCTTTCCCGACCCGGGACAACAGGAGGCACCGTGATCGCACGCATCCGCCGATCGTCCGCCGTCGCCGCGCTCGCCGCCGCCGTCGCCCTCGCCGCCGCGAGCGCCGGCCCCGCCGCCGCCCAGGGACCCCCGCTCAGCCTGCCCCGGCCGAGTCCGGCCGCCTCGGTCACGCAACGCGTCGGCTTGACCGATTTCGACATCAACTACTCGCGCCCGGCGGTCCGTGACCGCGAGGTCTGGGGCGGCCTGGTGCCGTGGGGGCAGGTCTGGCGCGCCGGCGCCAACGAGAACACCGTGCTCACGGCCTCGACCCGCTTCCGGCTCGAGGGGCACGAGCTCCCCGCCGGCAGCTACGGTCTGCACATGATCCCGGCGCAGGAGGGCTGGACGCTGATCGTCTCGAAGATCTCGACCAACTGGGGCAGCTTCAGCTACGACGCGGCCGACGACGCGCTGCGGGTGCCGGTGCGCCCGGAGGCCGCGCCCTTCGTCGAGTTCCTCCAGTACTCCTTCGACGACCCGGGCGATCGCGCGGTGACCGCGGCGCTGCGCTGGGCGGAGCTGCGCGTCCCGTTCCGGCTCGAGGTCGACACGCCGGACCTCGTCGTCGAGAGCTTGCGGCTCCAGCTGCACGGCGCGCCGCAGTTCTTCTGGCAGCGCTGGAACGACGCCGCCCGCTACGCTCTCGGCCAGAAGGTCCACCTCGACCGGGCCACCGAGTGGGTCGAGCGCTCGATCTCGATGAACGACAACTTCACCAATCGCAGCACCCAGGCCGAGCTGCTCGAGCTCGAGGGCAAGCCGGACGAGGCCAAGGCGATCCTCGACGCCGCCCGAGTGCGCGCGACCGAGGCCGAGCTCAACCAGTACGGCTACACCCTGCTCGGCCAGGGCAAGACCGCGGAAGCGGTGGCGACCTTCGAGGAGAACGTCCGCCGGCATCCGGAATCGTGGAACGTCCACGACAGCCTGGCCGAAGGACAGGCCGCAGCCGGCCGCAAGCAGGAGGCGATCGCCAACTACCGCAAGGCGCTCGCCATGGCGCCCGAGCCGCAGCACGCACGCATCCGCGGCGAGCTCGCGAAGCTCGGCGTCGAGAACTGAACCGCGGAACTTTCTGCGAACTTCCGCGCCGAGGACCGTCCGCGTCGCGCCCCCCGGCGTTCGACGCGGCGCGGACGGCCCGGCGCGGGAGGCACGGCGCTTGCTCCCTTCGAGTCTCGCTGGCGAGTTTCTCGAGCAGCGCCTCGCCGGCGCGACCCGAAAGGAGCCCAGATGAAGCACGCCTCGACCCTCGCCGCCGCCCTCGGCAGCGCCGCCCTCGGCGCCGGCCTCATGTACCTGCTGGATCCCGACCTCGGAGCCCGACGTCGCGTCCGCCTTCGTCGCGAAGCACGCCGTGTCTCCCGCCGCGGAGCGGCGTTCGCGATCGAGGCGCGCCGCACGATCGCGAACCCCGCGCGCTTGTTCGCCTGAGGCGGGGCCTCGCCGTGCCGGGGCTCGCGGCGACACCGAGTCGCCGCGGCTCCGGCCGCGCCGCGGCGTGCGCCGGGGCGGCGAAGTCGGATAGAATGAACGGGTTCGACGGGAGGACGATTGACCGAGAACCCGAATCCGCAGCCAGCACCAGCGACCGCCACCGAAGCCCAACTCCGCCAGCTCGTCACGCGCTTCGCCCGTCCGCAGCACGGCCGGGCCTGGTGGCAGCTCGTGAGCACCCTCCTCGCCTTCGCCGCCGGCTGGGCGCTGATGGCGTGGAACGTCGCCTCGGGCGGCGCCTACGCCTGGACGCTCGCGGCCGCCGTCGTCACCGCCGGGCTCTACGTCCGGCTGTTCATCATCCAGCACGACTGCGGGCACGGCTCGTTCTTCGCCAACCGCAAGCTCGATCACATGGTGGGCGCCTTCCTGGGCGTCATCACCCTGTTCCCCTACGGCTACTGGAAGAAGACCCACGCCATCCACCACGCCACCTCCGGCAACCTCGATCGCCGCGAGTTCGGCGACGTGCGCACGCTGACCGTCCGCGAGTACCTGGCGCGGCCGTGGTACAAGCGGCTCGGGTATCGCGTCTACCGCAGCGCTCCGGTGCTGCTGCTGATCGGCCCCAGCTACCAGTTCATCCTCAAGCACCGCTTCCCGTTCGACATCCCGTTCGCCTGGAAGAAGGAGTGGGCGAGCGTGCTGTGGAACAACCTGGCGATCGGCCTGATCGGCTGGGGGCTGCTCGAGTGGCTCGGTTGGCGCACCCTGCTCGCGGTCGAGTTGCCGATCCTGGTGATCGCCGGCGCCGCCGGAGTCTGGCTGTTCTACGTCCAGCACCAGTTCGAGGAGGCCTACTGGGAGCGTCAGGACGGCTGGGACGCCGACCGCGCGGCGCTCGAGGGCAGCTCGTTCTACGACCTGCCGCGCCTGCTCCACTGGTTCACCGGCAACATCGGCTACCACCACATCCACCACCTGGCGGCCAAGGTGCCGAACTACCGGCTGCGCGAGTGCTACGAGTCGAGCCCGCTGCTGCAGCGCGCGCCGCGGCTGACTTTCCGCGAGAGCCTGAAGTGCGCCCGTCTCAAGCTCTGGGACGAAGAGCGCCGGCGCCTGATCCGTTTCTCCGACCTGCACGCGGCCTGAGCCGTCGGGGCACCGGGAGATCCGCCGCGTCCTCGCCTGCGTAGGAGACGGGCAGGGCGCGGCGGCGTCCGGCCGACCTTCCTCCGGAATCGCTCGCCAGCGCGTCCCGCAGCGCCGCCGCGCCGCTTGCCGAGCTCAGGGGACCGTCGACTCGCGGAACAGCACGGCGTAGCGCTCGGGGTCTTCGTTCCACGCCTCGACGACCTGGACCGCCTCGAAACCTCCGCTAGCGAGCTCCTGGATCAGTCGCTCGCGGGCGATACCGTGCCCGCCCCGCTCCGGGACTCCTTCGAGTCGCCGCCAGTCCTTCTGCGGAACCGTCTCGATCACGAGCATTCGCCCCCCGGGCTTCAGCGCACGGGCGAGGTCGGCCAGGATCGGTGCCGGTTCCTTCAGGTGGTGGTAGACGAGGCGCAGCAGGATCGCGTCGCAGCACGCAGCCGGCAGTCCGGTCGAGCGCTCGGCGCCGAGCACCACCTCGACCGGCCCGAGCTCCTCCAGACCGACACGCTCCCGGATCGCGTCGACCAGCTCGGGGTCGACTTCCGTCGCCCACACCCGTCCCCCCGGCCGGACCGCGCGCGCGAGCCCGACCGTCCAGTCCCCCTTGCCGGCGCCGACGTCGGCGACCGCGAGGCCCGGCTCGAGCCGCAGCAACTCGAGCAGGCGTTCCGCTTCGGCCGCGCGATCGGCAGCGGCCGCAGCGACCGGAACCGCCAGCGCCACGACCGCGACCAGGCCGGTCCACGAGTGGCGCCCGTGCGATCGAGCAGCCCGGCGCCGGGCGACGGAGGATTCACGCATCACGCGAGTGTAGCCTCGCGAGGTCGAGGCCGCCACGTCGTCGCCGCGCGACCCCGGTGCTACACTGCCGCCACTTTTCCGAGGAGGATTCCATGGTCGTCCACTCGACCCCCGCCGCGTTCGTCCGCTCGATGATCGCCGTCGCCATCGGCCTGCTCGGCGTCGCCCAGGTGCCGGCGGGCGCCCAGGAGAGTCCGCCGGAGACGCCCGCCACCCAGGCCGCGCCGGAGGGCGAGCCGGCGGTCGTCCTCGACGAGATCGTCGTCACCGCCCAGAAGCGCGAGGAGAACCTCCAGGAGGTGCCGGTCTCGATCACCGCGCTCGACGCCGAGAAGCTCGACCTGCTGACCGCCGGCGGCGCCGACGTCAAGTTCCTCGCGGGCCGGGTACCGAGCCTGACCCTCGAATCGTCGTTCGGCCGCGCCTTCCCGCGCTTCTACATCCGCGGCCTCGGCAACACCGATTTCGACCTCAACGCCTCGCAGCCGGTCTCGATGATCGTCGACGAGGTCGTGCTCGAGAATCCCGTCGTCAAGGGCATGCCGCTCTTCGACCTCGACGGCGTCGAGGTCCTGCGCGGGCCGCAGGGGTCGCTGTTCGGGCGCAACACCCCGGCCGGCATCGTCAAGTTCGACACCCGCAAGCCGACCTCGGAGTTCGACGGCAGCGTGCGCGCCTCCTACGGCAGCTTCGACAGCATCGACCTCGAGGCCGCGGTCGGCGGCGGCCTGACCGAATCCCTCTCGGCGCGCCTGTCGGTCCTCTACCAGTCGCAGGCCGACTGGGTCGACAACCGATTCACCGGCGAGGACGACGCGCTCGGCGGCCACGACACCTGGGCCTGGCGGCTGCAGTTCGCGTGGCAGCCCAACGACGACTTCGCCGCCCTGCTCAACCTCCACGGCTGGGACGTCGACGGCACCGCGCGCATCTTCCGCGCCAACATCCTCAAGTCGGGCGAGGACGACCTGGTCACCGGCTTCGAGCAGGACGAGGTCTTCCAGGACGGCCGCAACGAACAGAAGATCGAGTCGCAGGGCGCGGTCCTGCGCCTCGAGCACGACTTCGGCGACGCGACGCTCACCTCGGTGACCGGCTACGAGACGATCACGAACATGTTCAGCCGAGGCGACATCGACGGCGGCTTCGGCGCATCGTTCGCGCCGCCGTTCGGTCCCGGATTCATCCCGTTCCCGTCCGAGAGCGCCGACGGCATTCCGGACCTCGACCAGTTCACGCAGGAGCTGCGCCTGGCGAGCGACGACGGCGGCGACTGGGACTGGCTCGCGGGCTTCTTCTGGTTCGACGAGAGCCTCACCGCCGAAACCTACAGCTTCAACAGCCTCGCTCCCGGCAATCCGCAGGACGGCTTCGCGTTCCAGACCCAGGACGCACAGTCGTGGGCACTGTTCGGCTCGGTCGACTGGCGGCCGACCGAAGATTGGACGCTCAAGGCCGGCCTGCGCTACACCACCGACGAGAAGGACTTCGCCGCCGAGCGCCCCGATCCGACCTTCCAGACGCCGACCGTCGCGCCGATCCGCGCCTCGACCGATGCCGACCTCGTCACCTGGGATCTCTCGGCGACCTACGCGCTCGACGACAACGTCAACCTCTACGGCCGCGTCGGCACCGGGTTCCGTGCCCCTTCGATCCAGGGTCGCATCCTGTTCTGCGCCGACTTCGAAGGCGGCACCAACCCGGCGACCAACTGCGTATCGATCGCCGACGAGGAAGAGATCTTCTCGATCGAGGCGGGCGTGAAGACCGAGCTGCTCGATCGGCGACTCCGACTCAACTTCGCCGGCTACACCTTCGAGGTCGACGGCCAGCAGCTGGTCGCCGTCGGTGGCCAGTTCAACACCGCCACCCTGCTCAACGCCGACACCACCAACGGCTACGGATTCGAGGCCGATCTCGACTGGATGCCGGGCTCGGGCTGGCTGATCACGCTCGGCACCAGCTGGAACCACACCGAGATCGACGACCCGAACCTCGCGGTGGCGCCGTGCGGCGGCGGCTGCACGGTGCTCGACCCGATCGTGGGGGGGCTGGCGCGCGTCGACGGTAACCCGCTGCCGCACGCGCCCGAGTGGATCTTCAACGGCATCGTCGACTACCGCCGGCCGGTCGGCGACGGCGTCTTTTCGGGCAGCGTCGACTGGGCGTACCAGAGCGAGAAGAGCTTCTTCCTCTATGAGTCCGAGGAGTTCAACGGCGATTCGCTCGAGCTCGGTCTGCGCTTCGGCTACCTGTTCCCCGCCGGCACCTGGGAGCTCGCCGCCTTCGCGCGCAACCTGCTCGACGAGGAGATCGTCCAGAACGGCATCGACTTCAACAACCTGACCGGCATGACCAACGAGCCGCGTCAGCTCGGGCTCGAGGCCGTGCTGCGCTTCTGATCCCGCCGCGCCGGGGACGGTCCGCGCGGCCAGCGCCCGCATCCAGGACGGTCCCCGGCGATCGCTTCGCCTGCCGCGCCGGTTAGGATCGGCGGATGTTCGCCGACCTCGCCGTGGCCGCGCGCATCGAGAGCGCCGAGGCCGCGCTCACCGCCGGCATCGTCCGCTCCATTCCCGATCCCGGCGCCCGGGTCCTCGAGCTCGCGGGCGGCGTCGCCGCCTTCGCCCGCGCTCATTCGCCCATGAACAAGGCGATCGGCTTCGGCTTCGCCGGCCCGGTCGGTGCCGCGGACGTCGACGCGATCCTCGAGCTCGCCCGCGCCGGCGGCGAGCCGGCCCGCGCCGAGATCTCGACCCTGGTCGATCCGTCGATCCTCGCCGCGTTCTCCGCGCGCGGCTTCGCCCTGCAAGCCTTCGAGCACGTCCTCGGACTTCGGATCGCGAGCGACCTCGCCGCGCGCGAACCCGCTGCCGGGATCGTCGTCGCGCGCACCGGCGGACCGCAGGACGAGGCCGCTTGGCGGGAGGTCGCCGTCGAGGGCTTCGCCGCGCCGGACGGCACCGGCGCCGCCGAGGACGAGCTGCCGCGCGACGCGCTCGGCCAGGTGATGGACGACTTCGGCGGCGCCCCCGGGCTCGAGCACTACCTCGCCCGGGTCGACGGCGTGCCGGCGGGCGCCGCGAGCTGTCGGTTCGACCGCGGCATCGCCCAGCTCTGCGGCGCCACGACGCTCGCGGCCTTCCGCCGCCGCGGCGTCCAGCGCGCGCTGCTCGCGGCCCGCCTCGCCGACGCAGCGCGTCACGGCTGCGATCTCGCGGTGGTCACCACCGCGCCCGGCTCACAGTCGCAGGCGAACGTCCAGCGACACGGCTTCGCGCTGCTCTACGCCCGCGCCGTCCTCGGCGCCGCCTGACCGCGGCGGTCGTCTGGGTAGACTCCGACGATGCGCGCCCACGCGATCTTCGTCCTCGCCCTGTCGCTCGCCCCGGCCACCGCCCCGGCCTCCACTCCGCCGGCCGCCCCGCCGCTCGCCCCGTTCGGCTGGCTCGCCGGGCTCGCCGGCTCGTGCTGGACCGGTACCGACGCCGAGGGCCGCGCCACCGATCGCCAGTGCTACGCGCTGCAGTACGACCGTTTCCTGCGCGGCACCATCGAGATTCACGCCGGCAGCGCGACCGGCAACAGCGCGATCGAGGGCGACAGCGTCTTCGCCTGGGATGCCGCGCGCGAGCGCCTCGTCTACTCTTACTGGGCGAGCAGCGGACACATCGGCCGCGCCGAGGCTCACTTCGAGGGGGCGCGGCTGGTCTTCCCCCCGACGGACGAAGGAGAGGGCACCGCATCCGCGACGCGCAGTCTCTGGGACCTCCTCGACGCCGACTCCTTTCGCGTGACGCGCGAGCGCCGCGACGGCGACGAGTGGCGCGAAGCGCTGACCGTCGTCTACCGGCGCGAAGTCCGCGACGACGGCGTGACCGCCGCCGGGCCGGCCGCCGAATCGCCGCTCGCCGCCCTCGACTGGCTCGCCGGTTCGTGCTGGATGGGAACGTTTGCCGACGGCAAGACCCGCGACCACGTCTGCTACGACTGGCGCTACGGCGGCACCTGGCTGCGCAGCCGTCACCGCGTTCTCGACGGCGCCGGTCCCTACGAGGGGGAGACCTGGATCGGCTGGAACTCGGCGGCCGGCCAGATCGAGTTCACTTACTTCAACTCCCCCGGCGGCGTCGTGCGCGGCGCCATCCACCCGACCGCCGACGGACTCTCCTTTCCCGACGAGATCGTCGAGATGGGCGGCCGCACCACGACGCTGCGCAGCCGCTGGACCCGCGACGGCGACGATCGCTACGTCGCGATCACCGAGAGGCTCGCCGACGGCGAGTGGCAGCCGATGATGCGCATCGAGTTCGTGCGCAGCAGAGCGGCTTCGGACTGGCTCGAAGGCGACTGAGCCCCGCTCGCTCTACGCACGCAGCGCCGCTCCGGATCACATCGAGGCGCCGCTCATCCGCCCTCCGCGCCGGGGCGTAGTCCCCTTCGAGCGGCCGCCATCGCGGCCGATCCGACACCTCGAAAGGGAGAAACCCGATGCGCCACTCCTCGAAGCCGTTCCTCGCCGTGCTCGCCGCCGCCGGGCTCGCCGCCACCGCGGCGTTCGCCGGCTCCTACTCCACCGCCCCGAAGGCTGCCGGCACCATCGTCGACGGCGCCGCCGCCTCGGCCGATCACACCACGCTGGTCGCCGCGGTGACGGCGGCCGGGCTGGTCGACACGCTTCGGGGTGCCGGCCCCTTCACCGTCTTCGCGCCGACCGACGCCGCGTTCGCCGAGCTCCCGGCCGGCACCGTCGACTCGCTGCTCCTGCCCGAGAACAAGGCGACGCTGACCAAGGTCCTGACCTACCACGTCGTCGCCGGCGACATTTCGAGCACCGAGCTGGTGAAGATGATCCGGGACGCGGGCGGCAGCGTCGCGATCTCCACCGTGGCGGGGGGCAAGCTGACGGCGAAGCTCGACGGCGGCAAGGTCCTCCTGTTCGACGAGAAGGGCGGCTCGGCGACGGTCACGACGGCGGACCTCGACCAGTCGAACGGCGTGATCCACGTCATCGACTCGGTGGTCCTGCCGAACTGACGCCGCGCCGCGCCGCGGCGCCGACCCGGCCTTCGATTCCGGAGGGCCGGGTCGGGCGCTCGATCGGCTAGCATCCCCATGATGAGCGAGACAACCACCCGCGGCATCCGCGTCGTCGCCGAGAGCCGCTACGAGCCGCACCGCAGCTCCCCGACCGAGCGCCAGTTCTTCTTCTCCTATCGCATCCGGATCGAGAACACCGGCGCCGACACCGCCCAGCTCGTGTCGCGCCGCTGGGTGATCACCGACGACACCGGGAAGGTCTCGGAAGTCGAGGGGCCCGGGGTGGTCGGCGAGACGCCGGTGCTGGCGCCCGGCGAGGCGTTCGAGTACACCAGCTTCTGTCCGCTCCCGACACCGGTCGGCACCATGGAAGGCCACTACCTGTTCGAGCTGGCCGGCAGCGGCGAGCGCTTCCGCGCCCGCATCGACCCTTTCACCCTCGCCGTGCCCGGCGCGCTCAACTGACGACGAGGCCACGGCGGACCCGCGCGGCCAGCCAGGCCCCGGCTTCGGCGAGCTCTTCGTCCGCCCGCGCGCCGTCGCGCGGCGCGCAACGGGGCCGGAGCTTCAGGGGTGTCGGTAGAAGCTCTTGCCGACGATCTTCCAGCCGTCCTCGAACTTGTAGAGCGCCAGGTAGTCGGTGAAGACCAGCTTGCCGTCGCGGGTCAGCTCGACCTTGCAGATCGCCGCGGTGCCGGTGACCTCGACCAGCGGAAAGGCGGCGGTGGTCGTGCGCACGCCGTCGGTCGGCGGCGGCTCCTTGGCGTTGCGCGCCTCGATGTTCTCGATCCACTTCGCGATCGGCAGCTTGTCGAGCTTGCCGTCCTTCAGGATCAGCATCTCGAAGTCGGGGTGGAACCCCTTGCGGATCGCCACCGGATCGCGGAAGTTGTGGATGCCGTCGACATAGGCGGCGGTGACCACTTCGACCACCGCGGCGCGCTCGGCGGCGAGCGCGTCGTCGGCGGCCGCGGCGGGCTCCGCGAACGAAGCGGGAAACGACAGCAGGGCGAGAGCGACGAGCGAACGCAACGGCTTCGTGGGCATGGCTGTGATCCTCCGTGTCCCCCCGCGCGCCTCGAGGCGCCCGGGAGCGCGTGAGATTTCATCCTAGTCGCTCACCGGCCCGCGGCGACCTTCGGATAGCCTCGGGCTCGACCGGGGGTGACCCATCGCGCCCTCGAAGTCCGTTCGTCCCACGGAGGAGACCGCTCGCATGAAGAACGTCCGCCCGCTCGCGCTCGGCGCCCTCGCGACCCTCGCGCTCGGCGTCGCGCCCCTGGTCGCACAGGACTCCGCCGGAACGCCGCAGGAGGCGCTCTACCCCTGCCCGCCGCCCGCGCCACCGCCGCCGGACTGGACCGGGTCGCTCGCGCTGTCGTACCTCGCCACCACCGGCAACAGCGAGACCGAGACGATCGGATTCTCCACCGCGTGGGATCGCCGGCCGGCGCCGTGGGGCGTCGAGATCCGCGCCCTCGCCCACCGCGCCGAGACCGACGGCGAGGCGACGGCCGAGCGCTACCTGGCGTCGGTGCGCGGCAAGCGTGCGCTGTCGGACCGGCTCGAGCTGTTCGCCGGCCTGGTCCACGAGCGCGACGAGTTCGCCGGCTTCGATCAGCGCTCGATCGTCGAGAGCGGCGCCATCTGGCGCGCGCTCACCGGACCGGTCCACGAGCTCGCGTTCGACGCCGGCCTGACCTGGACGACCGAGGACCGGCTCGACAGCACCGACGACGACTGGCTGGGCGCCGTGGCCGGAGTCGCCTGGGCGTGGCAGATCACCCCGGCCGCCGCGCTCTCCGAGCGCCTGCTGCTCTACCCGAGCTTCGACGACTCCGACGACTGGCGCCTCACTTCGGAGACCGCCCTCGAAGCCGCCCTCGCCGACTCCTGGGCGCTGCGCGTGAGCTACCTGGTGCAGCGCGACAACCAGCCGCCCGCCGGGTTCGAGGAGACCGACACCTCGACCGGCGTCTCGCTGGTCTGGAAGCGCTGAGCGCGGCTCCGACGCCGCGCCCGGGCCGCCGTCATTCGCCCTCGTCGCCGACGCCGAAGATGCGTCGCCAGTGCTCGCGCTCCTGGGCGTGCGGCGCCGGCTTCTCCGTCGCGGCTTCGGCCGCGCGCGCCGTCGGGCGCCGTCGCGGCGGCCTCGCGGCGCGGTCGGCGAGCTCGCGCACGGTCATCACCCGCCCGCCGGCAGTCCGGCAGCGCGCGGAGAGCTCGCGATCGGCGGTGACCACGGTCCAGCGCGCCGGCTGGCGCGCGACCATCTCGACGATCCGGTCGTCGGCGGACGTGGCGCCGCTCCAGGCGACCGAAAGCGCCCCGTAGCGCTCCGCGACCTCGGCGCGCGGCGGTCCGTCGAAGACGACGACCACTTCGTCGCGCCGCTCGCGCGCCCACGGCATCAGCCGGCGCACCACGCCGGCCGCGTCGCGCGCGCCGGCGCCGCCGCCCAGCACGCCGCCGAGATTCGAGCCGTCGATCAGGAAACCCACCGCCCGAGGCTATCCGAGCGCCCGTCACCCGCTCCGACGCAGGATGGTGACAGCCCCCAATTCTCCAGATTCCTGAATCGAGCGTCCCCGTTCGAGGACGATCCGATTCAGCGAAACGGGTATCGAGCAAGATCGGTGGCTGTCCCCGAAACCTCCGGATATCCCCTCGGAAAGGTCACGGGCTGGCGCTCGACCAGCGGCTGGCGTCTCCCGTGAGCTCGAAACCGTCCCAGAAGATCGTGACCACGTTCGAGAAGCAGTAGAGGCGCTTGCTGGTGATGCAGGCGGAGCCGACGCCGGCGGTCCAGGTCCCGCCGTTCAGCGAAGAGGCGTAGCCGCTCCGGACGTTGGTCGAAGGCGACGCGGTCCAGTCGTCGCAGCTCGACCCCTCCCAGGTACCGTCGGCGAGCGTCCCCGTGGCGACGACCAGGAAGTCGTCGACGTAGCTCCCGGTCTCGTCGACGTGCAGGCTGTCCAGATTGGTGCCGTCGACGAGGTCGGCCTTCGAGGTCGCGACGACCCGATGATCCAGCCGCCGATAGGGTACTCCGGCGAGAGTCAGGCGGTCGCGCGCGTCGGTCTGCGAGTCCGAGAGCCAGGCGACGAACGACTCCGGCGCCGGCAGGTGCTCGATAGCGGCCAGGGCGCAGCAGATCTCGTCACCGGCCTCGATTCCGGTGGCGTCGCCCGCGACCGGCCACTGCCCGAGATTGCCGTTGCCCGTCATGCTGGTCACGAACGCGAGCGCCGCTGGCTGCCATGGAACAACAGGCACCGGGTCGCTGAGCCCGGGCTCGAGACAGAGCAGGCGGCGATCCTGGTCGCAGGCCGTCGAGAAGGCCTCCGTCCAGCGCACCGCGCTCGACAGCGCCGTGCCGGTGCGGCCCTGGACGTCGGCCGCCGCCACGACCCAGCTCGAGCAGGTCTCGGACACTCCCTCCCCGCTCGCCGACGTGCCGGTCCAGTAACCGGAGGGGTCGGTCGCCGTCAGCACCGTACCGTCCTCCTCCTGGAGGACTCCGGTGTACACCTCGTGGAGGTTGCCGGTCAGCTCGTCCAGGTCCGCCGCGAACGCCGTGGTCCCGTCGACCCGGTACCAGGGACCCCGCGGCAGCGGGGAGCCGGAGCAGCCGGTGGCCTTCTCTCCGGTCTGCCCCTGGACGTGGCAGTAGGCGTCGGTCGTCGCCGTCGACAGCCAGACGCGATAGGAGTTCGCGAACGGCAGGCCGGCGGCGTTCGCCCGCGCCCGACAGATGGCGTCACCGGCGGCGAGAGCGAACAGCCCTCCGGCGTCCGGCCAGGAGTTGAGGTTGCCGTTGCCCGAGACCGAGGTCACGAAGGCGCGGCGTTTGACCGCGACCGCTGGCGCGGCGAGCAGGACGGTCGTCGTCAGGGCGGCGGCGAGGGTGCGCAAAGTCGTGGACATGGCTGCCTCCGCCTCCGAAAGCGACGGATCGGCCCGGCGCGGGCCAGATCCCGCCCCCGACCGGCCCTGCGCTCCGATTTCCCGTGACTTCCGCGGGCCGAACGACTACGCTGGATCGGTCTTCCCGGTGGATTCGCGTCCGGCACCTCTCGACGCCGCCCCCTGCACGGCGGACGGGTCGTAGCTCGCCCGTGGCCGGAGCTCTGGCGGCGACGCATCGAGGACCGCTCGACGCGCACGCCGGCGGTCGGGCTCCATCTCGGAGCCCGTCCTTCGCAGGAGGGGTTTCCATGTCGTCGAATTCCATCCCGAGATTCCGCCGTCTCGCCGTCGCCGCGCTCGCCGTCGCCACGCTCGCCGCCGTTCCCGTCCCGAGCTTCGCCCAGGACGAGGCGCCGCCGGCCTTCACCTACGTCGCCGAATGGACGCTGCCGCGCTCGCAGTGGCAGGGCTACCACGAATGGACGATGAAGCAGGACAAGCCGATCCTCGAGCGGCTGGCCAGCGAGGGGGTGCTCCTCGACTGGGGCATCTACGAGACCTTCGTTCACACCGACGGCGGCAACACCCACGGCACCTGGTGGACGACCGCGAGCTTCGCCGACATGGACAAGGTGCTCGCCGCGCTGGCCAAGGCGCCCTCGCACCCGGCGCTGGTCGGTGCCGGGCACCACGACTTCCTGCTGCGCACGGCGTCCGGCGGTCGCCGCTCCGGGGCGATCAACGGCGGATTCCTCTACGTCAATCGCCAGGTCATGCGTCCGGGCGAAGGCGGGGCATGGCTGAAGATGTGGAACGCCTACACCAAGCCGGTCTACGAGCAGTTGATGGCCGACGGCGCGCTCGCGGGCTACTCGGTGCAGTACGAGGACGTCCACACCGGTCCGCCCACGGTTCGCTACATCGCGACGATCTCGACCAGCGCCGCCGGCGAGGACCAGATCGAAGCGGCGCTACGCGCGTCCAGCGGCGAGCGCTCCGAGGGCGAGCGCGAAGCCGCCGCCGCCGCGTCGAACGGCATGACCGACAACGGCGAGCACCGCGACTACTTCGCGCGGATCATCGCCGCCTGGTTCAAGTAACGACGGCGGTTCGAGCGGCGGCGGCGACGCGGGCGTCGCCGCCGCCGGCCTGTGCCGGACCCTCCCCACCGCCGCTCGACTCACGCCAGAATGGGCGCTCCAGCCGGCCGGAGGTCCGTCGCCGGGGTTCCGGCCTCGAAGGAGGGGATTCGATGCGAAAGATGACAACCAGGTGGCTCGCCGCGGCAGCGTTCGCGGTCGCTCCGGCGGCGGTCGCCGGCGAAGTTCCGGCCGCGTCGCGGCAGATCGCGCTCGCGGTCCAGGCGGCGCCGGAGGCGTTGCGCGAGGGAGCGACGGTGCTCGGCTACGATCCGTCGGGCGCTCTGGTGACGTTGCGCGAGGGGAGCAACGACCTGATCTGCCTGGCCCACCCTCCCGGCGACCCCGGCGTGCGGGTCGCCTGCTATGCCCGGTCGCTCGAGCCGTACATGAAGCGCGGGCGCGAGCTCAAGGCCGAGGGCGTCCCCGACGTCCAGCGGCAGCAGCTTCGCTGGAAGGAGGCCGAAGCCGGCACCCTCGCGATGCCGAAAGAGCCCGCGGTGCTCTACGTTCTCTCCGGCACCGGCATCGACCCGGCGGACGGCGCCGTCCTCGAACCGTACCGGCGTTACGTCGTCTACACGCCGTGGGCGACGTCGGCGACGACCGGGCTCGCCGAAACACCGATGGCTCCGGGCGCGCCCTGGATCATGTTCCCCGGCACGGCCGGCGCGCACATCATGATCAATCCGCCGAAAGACGAGCCCGCCGCGCAACCGGTCCTGCCGCCGGGCTCCGCGCCGACTGCCAGAACGGACCCCGTCCTCGATCCGACCTGACAACCGGGTCAGGCGCAGCTCACGACGGACCGGGGGCCGCCCCTAGTGGTTGCGCGCCTCGCGCACCTTGCGCACGATCGTGGGCGTCGCGGCGGCCGCGGCGAGCACCGCCACCAGGCCGGCGACGACACCGGCCTTCTGCCGCGTGTCCATCGAGCTCCACTTCGACTCGAGCTGACGAACCCCCTTGCGCCCCTTGCGCATGGCCACCTCGAGCCCGTGGCTCGCCGCCTCCGCCCCTTCGTCGGCGGCGTCGGCGATCGCCCTGCGCACGTCGGTGACCTTGTTGGTGAGGGTTCCCAGGAGCTCGTCGAGCTCGCTCGACAGCTCGGCTCGCCGGTGCGCGAGGGCTTCGCCGGTCTCTTTTGCACTGTTCTTCAACTTTCGCTCGGTTCGGGTCAACAAGTTCGCCATCTGGACCTCCGATCGCTGTTGGCACGCACTCCCTCCGTGAGGAGCGCCCGCTGCGAGGAGGAGACTGCGAACGACGTGCCAGAAACGACGGGAGGCTCTCGGACCGCTCCGGGCACCCGGCAGCCGCCGCCCCCGGCTACGGAGCGCGGTCACCGAGCGCGGTCGGCGGGCCGGAGAGCTCGAGCCAGCGGAATCGGGTGCCGGCAAGCGCCCCGATCTCCAGGATGTTGACGCCACGCCGAAGCTCGCGCGCGGTGCCGCGGATCGACGCGCGCTCGCCACCGATCCAGGCGCTGGCGATCGGCTCACCGTTGAAGTCGAGAACCACCTCCACCGACGGGGTGCCGGCGGGCGCGACGATGCCGCCGAGCTCGATCTCGACCGGGCCATGGCGGTTGAAGCCGAGCAGGACGCGCGCCCGATCGCCCGTCAGGACGACGTCGCTCTCCGCGGCCCGTGCGAGACCGACCAGCCGGCGCGGCTGGCTCGACAGGCGCAGCCGCTGGCGCGGCGGCTTCGGGTCGCAGTTGAGGCCGGGAAATCGCTCCTCGAGCAGGTGGACGCCGGCGACGTAGTCGTAGGCCTCGGCCGAGACGCCGTGAATTCGGGCGAATCGCGCGCGCGCCGGCCAGGTCGCCACGGACGACGCGGCGCCGGCCAGGCGGGCGAGCGGTCGTGGCAACCTTTCGCGGAAGACGACCGGTGCCGGCTTGCCGCCGCCGATGCGCGCCGTGTGCGACGCGGTGACGGCGACGAGCCGGAGATTGGCGAGCGCCAGCCCGAGCGCGACGACCAGAACCGCGGCAGCCCAGGCGCGCGCGGTGAGGCGGAACGCCGGTGACTTCACCGCGCCCCCGATCGGCGCCGCCAGCGCCGCGAGCCCGAAAGCGAACGCGACGTAGGTGGAGTCGAAGCGCCGGCCGCCCAGCGAGCCGCCCGCCCACCAGTCCCACGCCGCACCGTTGGCGACCGCCTGGAGCGCGACGCCCGCGAACAGCGCACCCGAAAGGCGAGGCGCCCGGCGGAGCCCGACGACCAGGCCGACCAGCGCGAACGCGAGCAGCGGCGCGTAGGCAAACAGCCCGTTGCGCGACGAGAACAGCGTCTCGCTCCACGCCGGCGCGTCCCAGCGCAGGAATCCTTCCCCCTGCGGCACCAGCCAGAACCGGCCGTAGAGCGAGCGCCAGACAAGAAGTTGCGGCGCGATCACGAGCAGCGTCGCGCCGGCGCCGGCGAGCCAGGCCGGCGCGAGCGCGCGGGCGAGCTCCCGCGCGCCGGCGCCGGCCGCGCTTCCGGTCGCCGCGCGCGCGGTGCGGCGCAGGTCGTCGAAGATCGCGATCGCGAGCAGGATGCCCCAGGTCGCGAGCTGGGTGCGCGCCAGCACCGCCAGACCGAAGACCGCGCCGAGCGCCGCCCAGGTGCGCACCGATCGCGGCGCTTCGCGATCGAACGTCGAGTCCCAGAGGTCGACCAGCCAGGCAGCGAAAAGCGTCGCGAACGGGTGGGCGTAGCCGGGCTGCCGGATCGCGTAGTAGACGAACGGACCGCCCGCCATGATCAGCAGCGGCGCGGCGATCGCCAGCCACGGCGAGCCCAGCCGTCGGCGGATCAGCCGCCAGGCGAAGAACATCGCCGCCCACGACGCGACCAGCGAGGCGAGCATCGTCGCGACCACCTCGGGACGGCTGAAGCCGTCGAGCGCGGCGCCGGTGAGCTTCCCCACGGTCGCGCCGGCGAGGAAGAACGGCAGCTCGTAGAGCGCCGGCCCGATCCCGAACGGATTGCCCGGCCGCCCCGAGGGAGCCGCGCCGAAGCAGTAGAAATTGTCGAAGACGGCGTACTCGTCGGCGAGATCGAGGTCGCGGTCGTAGACCAGCGTCGGAAGCCAGGCGTGGTAGTAGAAACCGTCGGCGCTGAGCGCCGCGGTCGGTCCGCGATCGGATGCGGAGGTGAAGAACCAGGCCGTCGCGGCCGCGAGCACGATCAGCCCGATTCCGGCCGCGAGCGCCGCCGGCCGGTCGGCGAGGAGCCGCTTCAACACCTGGCGTCGCGCCCGGCCGTCATGGCGGCGCAGACTACCGCAGTCGCGGGAGCGCTTCCGGGGTCAGGGAACGACCGCGCTCCACGCCGCGGTGCTGCCGTCGTCGAACCCGTCCCGGAGGATCGGATCGACGAGCGAGGTCCATTTCGTGACGCCCATCTGGATCTGGCCGGTGTCGTAGTCGGTCGAGCTGCCGCCGTCGTAGAGGTCGAAGTCGGCGTCGAACAGGAGGATGCCGGGAGCGACGCCCTCGCTCGGGCTGGCGCCGGCCACGATGCCGCGATCCAGCTCCAGCCCGGTCTCGGCATCCAGTACGAGCAGGATGGCGTCCGCAGCGTAAGGCGGCGACGAGGTCCGGCCCGCGACGAAGACGTGCCCCGCCGGATCGGCGGCGACGTCGGCCGGCGCGTCGAAGCAGTACAGGCAGTTGGCGCCGTAGAGGTGGCTCCACAGGTGCTCGCCGGTCGCGGCGTCGCGCTTGATGGTGAAGAAGTTGTCGTTCGAGTTGGAGCGATCGCCGTCCGGGTCGACCGAGCCGGTCACGTAGACGCCGCCGCTGCCGTCGAGCGCGAGGGCGGTCGCCGAGTTGTGATGGTCGTACGTGTCGTAGCCCTGCCAGAGCAGCGCGCCGTCGCTGCCGCGCAGCTTGACCGTCGAGTACTTGTCGACGAAGTCGATGCCGGTGCCGGTGACGTAGACGTCGCCTTGCGCGTCGAGCTCGAGATCGCGCGGATAGTCGCCACCATTGACGCCCCAGGTCGAGTGCCAGCGCAGCGCGCCGTCGGCCCGGGCGTACTTGCGCACGACGTAGTCGGGATGCAGCGAGCCCATCACCCCGTGGATCAGGGTCACGAGGTCGCCGTCGGGCGCGAGCAGCACCTCCAGGACGGTGTCTCCGGAATAGGGCGACTCCGCCGGTCCGTCCCAGGTCTCGCGCCAGCGCAGGTCGCCTTCGGCGTCGAACGACACGATCAACGCGTCGCCGCCGTCGCCGACCGTGCCGCCGCCGACGTAGATGTTGCCCTCGGCATCGACCGCGATCGAAGCGCCGTGTTCCGACGTCCACTGTCCGGCGGCGAGCTGGATGCTGTCGACCAGGGCGCCGGTCGCCGCGTCGTACTCGAGCACCAGCAGGTTGGCGTAGCTGCCGGGACCCGGCGTGTTGCCGGTGACGTAGACGTGGCCGTCGACGCCGAGCGCGATCCCGCGCGCCTGGTCGTGCCAGGAGGCGGGACCGTCGAAGGTGTGCGACCAGAGCGACGCACCGTCGGTGTCGAACGCCTGGGTCGTCACGTCGGTGTTCGAGGACGAGCCCGTGGTGCCGGTCTGGAAGGAGACCCCGTCGGCGCGGACGACCAGTCCTTGCGGTCCGGCGGCGAGCGAGTTGCCGACGGCGACCCGCGTCATCCACTCGGGAGTCAGCTCGGCGCCCGCCGCGCCGACGAGGACGAAGGCGGTGAGGATCGAGGACGTGGACGCTGCGATGCCCGTGCGCATGAGCCGGTCTCCTTCGTGCCCTCGCCCCCCCCTGGATCCCAGTCGCTTTCGACAGAATGAAGACTCTGCCGAGCACCGCCACGCCCCGCGGGGGCGGCAGGGGCCCGCCTCGCCGGGGAGGGCTTCGGCACCGCGCACCCCTCGGTCGTTCGGACAGTCCCCGCCGCGGGATGGAACGCCGCCGGTCGCGGATTCCCGGAAGTCGTGCGAGAGGCCGGCGAGCTCGAGATCCGGTCCGCTTCCGCGGATCGGCCACGACGCCTTCAACGCGATGGTTCGGTCTCGTCGGGGGTCGGCGCGAACGGGAAGGCGAGCTGCGCCAGGTAGCCGTCGGGGACGCGATCGGGCGCGACGCCGTAGCGCTCGGGCCAGCGCTCGAGCGGCGCGTGAAAGGTGCCGAACAGGCGATCGATCCACGGGAAGTGGACGGCGAAGTTCCTGTCGACCGCCGCGCGCTCCTCGGCGTGGTGCCAGTGGTGGAAGTGCGGCGTCACCACCAGCCGCTCGAGTCCGCCGAAGCGCAGACGCACGTTGGCGTGGATGAACACGGCGTGCACCGACACGAACGCGAGGTAGGCGACGACCGGCCCGCGCTCGAAGCCGAGCAGGTGGATGGGCAGGAAGGTGAAGCCGCGCGTCGCGACGACGTCGACCAGGTGGAGCCGCGAGCCGGCCAGCCAGTCCATCTCGCGGCTCGAGTGGTGGACCTCGTGGAACGGCCAGAGCCAGGGGACGCGGTGGAAGAGCCGGTGGATGCCGTACTCGGCGAGATCGGCGACCAGCACGATCGCGACGAACTGAACGAGCACGGGCCACGCCGCCACCGCCGCGGTCACCCGCTCGCTGCGCGCCCAGGCGAACAGCACGGTGGCGGGCGCCAGCGTCAGCAGCGTCGAGACCTGCACCAGCAGGTGGCTGGCGAGGAAGTAGACGCCGTCGGTCGCCCAGCCGGCGCGGAAGAAGCCGCGCGGGCGCAGCGGGACCAGCTTCTCGAGCGGCACGAAGACGACGCAGAGCATCAGGATGTTGAGCAGGAACCAGTCGAGCCCGAGGTAGGGCGACCTCGCGACCGGCCCGTCGACCTCGACCGCCCCGCCGCCGGCGAGCCCGGCGGCGAGCGCGAGCGCGACGCCGGTCGTCCCGAGCACCTTGCGCCGGCGCAGCGCGAGGCTCAGCAGCCCGAGCAGGAACGCGGCGCCGATCACGATCTCGACCGCCGTGCGCACCAGCCGCATCGGATAGACCGCGCGCAGCTCCGGCATCGTCAACAGCGACGGGAAATGGAAGCAGACCACCGCCGCGAGCCCGACCGCGCCGAGGAAGACCGCCAGCACGCCGCTCGTCCACCCGGACCCGAGCCGCGTCGGCTCGTCGTCGCCGAACCATCGCCGCAACCGCTCCTCGAGACTCACCCTCCGATCCTACGAAGAATCGGGGGCAGCCACCGATTTCCTTGAAAGGGTGACAGCTCCCACCTCCCAGAATCCTGGCATCCAGGACATCCCTGGAGGAGAGGGACTCCAGAGCTCCGGAGAATCGGGAGCTGCCACCATCGATCCCCGGGGCGTCCGCTGGGGCCCCCGAGAATACTCAGGAGGACGCTGACCGAAGGCCCTTGACGCGAACCTGACTCTGCCACGCCTCGACGGTTGCAGGATGCGACGTAGGACGTCCGTCAGCGACTACGGCGATGTCGAAGGAGCCCGTGGTCACACGCAGTCACCGCCCAATGTCGCACTCCATTCGCAGACATCCGCGGATTCGAAGCCGTCAGCGAAGTACGGCATCCGGAGTCGTCTCCCCCACACTCCGTGTCGTGAACCGTCTTGGCCGTAGCTGTCCCATACGATCACGAAGTCCCCGGCGCCGTTCGCCGCAACGGCGGAATGCATCTGATGCCCGGGCGTGTACTCGTTGATTTGAAATCGGTTTCCCGCCGGAGCGCCGGTCGGACGAAACCGCTGACCAAGGATTTCGTCCACGCCCCAAGGTAGCCACGTGACCAGGAAGGATCCCGAACCATCAACTGCCACGACAGGGTCTATCTCCCATTCGCTCCAGGGGTAGAAGGAGTTGATCGCGAACTCGTCTCCCAGAGCGCTGCCTGTCGAACTGAATCGCCTCCCGAAGCCTTGCTCCGTACCACCGATCGTCGAGTTCCAGACCACGACGAAGTTTCCCTCAGAGTCCGCTCCGACACTCGGAGAACTTTGATTGTACGTCGCTTGACTGCTGACGACGAACGCTTCACCCAATGGCTGTCCCGTCGGATCCAAGCGACGGGCCAGCACGTCCCAATCGGTCCCTGGGCGGTCTTCCCAAACCACCGCCAAGCCTTCTATTCCGAGCATCGAGGCACGCGGCGATCCAATCAACGGATGGCCGCCTGCAACGGAGACCTCTTCGCCCATTGGTACGCCGCTGGAATCGAATCGACGGAAGAGAATCTCGGATGGAGAGGGATAGAGAGTGTTCTCCCAGAGAGCAACAAAGCCGCCCTGGCCATCCCGATGAACGTCGACGCAGCAGTGCCCACCCGATGTTCGGCTGTTGACCTGGAACTCCTCCCCTTCTGGGTTGCCCTCGGAATCGAAACGACGAGCGAAGACATCCGTGTCGTTCGCGTAGTAGCTCTCCCAGGCCACCACGAACTCGCCGCTCGGTTCGGCGGCCACCGCGACTCGGAACTGCCTGCCGACCGTCATCGAGTTGACTTGAAATTCGCTTCCGATTGGCTGCGCTCCGTCGCCGAAGCGCTGTCCGAAAACCCCCAGGTGCCAACCGTCCTGGCCGTAGCTTTCCCACACGACCACGAAGCTCTCATCCCCGATCGCGGCAACTGCCGGCCGTTCTTGCGAGCTAGTGGTGTACGTATTCACTTGAAACTCGGGCCCGAGTAGCTGGCCCTTCGAAATACTGCCTACAGCACCCGCGAGGCAAGAGAAGGCTGCGATGCGACTTGCACATGGATGCAATCGGAGCAAGATCCACCTCCTCCGTGCGAGGATCTCTCGACGTCATGGACGCTACTCGAAACGAAAGACCCACGCTACTCGCTCGCATACCGGCTCTGTTCACGATCGGCGACTGTTGAACCATTCCGGCTGAAAGTCCGACCTCCGGCTGGCGTCCACGAGACCCTTCCGTTGGCGCGAGCAGGAGATCGTGACTGCCCTACCGACTGCCCGTTCTCCAGGACTACCTACTCGACGGGGACCCGCGAGGAAACCGATTCGGGCGCTTCGTCGGATTAGGGGCTGGCGCCATGGGCAGCCGCTGACGAACTGGCAACGGCCAACCGTTCCACCGCTCCTTCGCGATTCAGAGTCCGGCGGCGTCTTGACCGGAGACTTCGCAGCTGCGACCCCCCGCCCTGCGATGGCCGTGCACGCAGTTTCTCGTCGCCCCGGCTTCCGTCAGATCGCTCCGGCGCTCCAGCGACAGGTCGAGCCGCCTTCGAAGTCGTCCGCGAAAACCCGCTCGGCGGTGCCGAGATAGAGCCGGTCGAGCAGGAGAGCGTTCGGGACGATCGCCCCCGTATCGATCTGCAGGCCGACCGACTCGACTCCCGCCGAAGTCGTGACCGACAGATGCTCTGCCTCCGGAGTCGAGCCGACGGAGAGCTCGATCGCCGTCTGGACCGGCGGATCGAGGAACGTCGTACAGGCATCGTCCGTGTACTCGAGGAGGATCAAGCCGACCGCGACGAATCCGGCGCTGCGCAGCCAGAGCGTCGCGTCGATCCATACCTCCTGGAGGGGAGCGACGTCGAGGCACGAGTCGGTCGCCTGCAGCAGACCGAGAAACTCGGGGCCGGACTGCGATGCGGCGACCAGCCGGCCGCTCGACGATTCGGGACAGCCGTCGGCGTCTTCGTGCATCGGGTCGAGATCGAGGCTGCCGAGAAAGGTCTGCCAGCCGGCGACGTCCACGCCGAAGTCAGGGTTGAGCAGCGCATTCTGCGCCGCCGAAGGAGATACCGAGATGCCGACGAGCCAAACCAGCGACCACCAGCGTGGGTTCCGCATTGCCCCTCCCCGCCACCCGAGGTGACTCACCCCTGGAGTACGCGATCCGGGGACCCCTGCGGCCACCCCGCCGCCGACCCGGAGACCGTCCCCGGACTGCCGGTCGCCTGTCATGCGAGAAGAAGTGGTGTCAGCCCCCGTCGAACGGTCATTCTCCAGATTCCTGAGTTCCGGTCCTCGGTGCAGCCACCGCGCTTCGACCAGCGCCGGGACACCGGGAGCGGACCCCGAGGGTCAGGGCGAAGGCGGGTCCCAGGCCGACCCGTCGCCCGCTTCGAAGCCGTCCGCGAAGACGAGGTCGCCGTCGAGGAGCGCGAAGTGGTCGGCGACCGCGCCCGTCACCGTCACGAAGCGGACGTCGAGCCGGTTCGAGGCGACGTCGATCACCACCGAGCCGAGCGCCTCGAGACCGACCGCGATCGCCGGGTGCGCCTCGATCGTCCCCTGGACGCTGCCGCTCGAACCCGCGACCACGTAGACGGTGCCGCCGTGCGCGCCGAGCGACTTGCGATAGGGGCCGTCGCCGTCGGGGTCGCCGTCGCCGGCGTCGAGCCGCATCCAGGGCTCGAAGCTGACCGACGGTCCGTAGTGACCGTCGAGCAGGAACGAGCGCTCGTAGCCGTGGCTGTGCCCCGAGAGCACCAGGTCGACCCCGCGCGCCTCGAGGATCGGCAGCACCCGCTCGCGCACCGCGATCATCCGGCCGTCCGAGTCGGCCGGGTCGTCGCTGTCGTGGGAGCCCTTGGTGTACGGCGGATGGTGGAACGCGACGATCGTCCACGGACGCCGGTTGGCGGCCAGGTCCAGGTCGAGCCACGCCAGCATCGGCGAGCCGGGCGCGAGGCTCGAATCGGCGGTGTCGAGCACCACCAGGTGCGCCTGTCCCGCTTCGAACGAGTACCAGGCCTCGGTGCCGGACGGGCGGCCGCCGGCCTGTCCGCCGCGCGGCAGCGAGAAGCTCGAGAAGTAAGGACCGGACTGCGTCGGAGAATCCGACGAGAACGCGTCGTGGTTGCCGAGCGCCGGCCAGAGCGAGGCAGCGCGCAGCGTCTCCGGATACAGGTCGAAGACCGCCGCCTCGTACTCGGCGTCGGTGCCGGTCGAGTAGGCGTTGTCACCGAGCATCATCCAGAGATCCGGCGGGGCGCCTCCAGCGAAGGTGGCGAAGCCGTCGCGCACCGCGATCGCGCCGGCGTCGGCGGTCCCCGAATCGCCGAGCACCCAGAGCCGCAGCGGCCGCCAGTCTCCGGCCGAGCGCGCGGTGACGAACCGGTGGTCGGCGTCGTCACCGGCGAGCACGCCCGTGGCGTCGCCGACCGCGTAGTAGACCGTCTGCCGGGGCGAGAGGGCACCGATCACCATCCGGTGTTCGGTGGTCGCGAAGGGCGACGTCGCGTCGAGCTCCAGCGCCCCCGGTGCGTTCCCCCACCAGACCCGCCCGAAGGTCGGGACATCGGTCCGCCAGCGGACGATCGCCTCGGAGCGCGACACCCGCTGCAGGTAGGGGCCGCGCGTGATGGCCGCGGCGCCGAGCGGAGTCGCGGCAACCGCGAGGAGCATTGCGCCGACCGCCCCGACCTGACGGACCCCGAAGCCGCTCACGCCCACCACTCTATTGAAGAATGCGTGACAGCCCCCGCTGTCGCTTCGTTCGCCAGGCTCCCGATCGGACCGACCTCTCGAGAGGACGGGTCGATCCAAGGCGCTGGAGAATCGGGGGCTGTCACCGGTGATCGAGCTCAGTCCTTGTAGGGATCGAGCTCGTCGGCGCCGGCCATGACGACGACCAGGGGGCGCAGGCGGTGGAGGATCTCGATGCCCGGCTGGGCGGCGAGAACCGACTCGAGCCGGCGATAGACGAACGGGCTCTCGTCCGGCCCGGCGCCGCGCAGGACGATGCCGGCCTCGTCGACCGCCGAGCGCAGCATCTCGTCGCTCACCTTGCCCGGACGCTTCGGCGCCCCGCTCTCGTCGAGCACGAGCTGCCCCGCCTTCGGACCGAAGCGATGGCGCTTGCCGGCCGCCTCGCTCCTCGACATCACGCGACCCGCTCCGTGCACGGTCGAGAACAGCGCCGAGCGCTGGGCGTCCGTGGTCGCCTCGGCACCGCGCAGGATCACCGACAGGTCGGTCATCGACCCGCCGACGAATCCCGGCTGCCCCGGGAAGGCCGGCGTCGCCCCCTTGCGCACGACCACCAGCTCCTCGCCGAAGTGCTTCTCGCGCCAGGCGAAGTTGTGGTGGTTGTGGACGACCTCGGTGACCTCGCCGCCGGCGAGCTCGACCGCCACCTTGCGGCAGACCCACTCGCGCCCGGCGTAGGCGTACAGCCCGGCGAGCTCCATCAGCCGCCAGTAGCGCTCGCCCGCGTCCGAGCCGAGCTCGAACAGCGACTCGGCCTCGGGAACCCGCTCGCCCCAGGACCTGCCCGCGCCGATCGACATGAAGCCGGAAGCGATGGTGTGACCCAGTCCGCGCGAGCCGAAGTGGACGCCGACCCAGAGGATCCCCTCCTCGTCCGCGAAGACGTCGACGTAGTGGTTGCCCGACCCGACCGTGCCGAGCTGCTCGCGCGCCAGGCGGCGCAGCTTCTCGCGCTCCCGCGGCGGCGCCGGAACCGCCGACCAGGCCTCGTCGTCGAACAACGGGTGGTCGACCGGCGCGTCGTCGGCGCGGTTGGTCCGACCGACCCCGAACGAGATCGTCGACCGGATCCGGTCCGCGAGCGCCTCGAGCCGCGGCCGCGGGAAGTCGGTGACCGCGAGGTCGGTGCGCATCGCGCAGTTGCCGCAGGCGATGTCGAATCCTACGCCGGCGACCGACACGCGGTCGCGGTACGCCGCGACCCCGCCCACCGGCATGATGTAGCCGAGGTGACCGTCCGCCATCAGCGCCACGCGCTCGGCGCGCGAGGCGACGTCGGCGAGCTGGTCGAGGGTGTTCTTCTCGTGCGAACCGAAAACGATCATGCGACCTCCCCACGATCTCGAGGATCGGGTGACTCAGAAAGAGCGGGGACCGTCCCGACTCCGGGCTTCCGGCGCCGGGGCGGGCCCCTGATTCTCACAGCATCTTGACGACGCGCTCGGAGAGGCCGCCCTCGCCGAGGACCACGGTCAGGTTCGCCTTGTCGGCGACCCGCTCGAGCACTTCGAGCTCGCGCAGCCGGAGCAGCGTCGGGTTCGACTCGAAGATCCGGGCGGTGTTCGCCTGCATGCGGATCGCGGCCGTCTCCTCGCGCCGGGTGACCAGCGCCGCCTCCGCCAGCTTGCGCGCCTCGACGACGCGGTTCAGGATCTCCTTCATCTCCCCCGGCAGGATCACGTCGCGGATGCCGAAGGCCAGTACCTCGACCCCCAACTCCGCGGCGCGCGCGGCGAGCGACTCCCGGAGCTCGGAGACGACCTCTTCCTTGCCCGCGAGAAACGTCGCCAGCTCGCGCGCCCCCACCACCGCGCGCAGCACCAGCTGCGCCTGGCGGTAGAGCGCCTGCCCGAAATTGTCGACGCCGGTCACCGCGCGCACGGCGTCCACCACGCGGTGGACGACGAGGGCGTTGAGACGCAGCGTCACCTGGTCGGCGGTCAGGATCTCCTGACCGGCGACGTCGAGCGTCTGCTCGCGCCGGTCGACGATCACCACCTGGACCTTGCCGGCGCCCTTCCAGAACGCGACCAGGCCCGGGCCGATCTCGGCGCCGGAGGCGAGCGGCCGGCCGTCGACGAGGACGAGCCCCGTCGAGCCGGCCGGCACGACCGCGACCTCGAGCTGCTCGCGCGCGCCCGGCAGCTGGACGATCGCCGCCAGGGCCGGGTGCTCGAGCCGGAGCGGATCCCGCTCCGGCCCGGCACCCGGCGCCCCGAAGCCGATCGCGAAGCGCTCGACCTCGACCTTGCGGTCGGCGGTCCAGACCGCCCAGACGCCCTCTCCGCGCACGCCGGCGTAACGGCCGTCGATCTTCACGATCGCCCGCTCGCCGGCGGCGAGGTCGAGCACGACCGCTTCGCCGGCGAGCACGCCGGACCGCGCGATCTCCTCGAGGAAGATCGACTCGACCCACGGCTCGCGCGTCGAGAACCGCTCGATGCCGAGCCCGCCCCCGAGCGCCAGACGCAGGTGGCGCCCCGGACGCAGCAGCTCGACCGGGCAACCGTCGCGATAGACGACTACCCGCTGGCCGTGCAGCACGCGAATCCACTTCAGAAGCGACATACGACACCTCCTTCACGAAACTTCCCCGGCGCGGGGAAGACGAACCTCCGAGATCGCACGACATCGGTCGAAGAGCGCCGGCTCGGCGCGCCGCACCCGTGGCCGCGGAGGCCGGCGCTCGCCGCGCCTCGGTCCGCTCTGCCCCGGGGCGGAGGAGCGCGCACGTTCCACCGCGCGCCCCTCCGCCCCACGCTTCGCGGACCTCGGACGCGAACCGCATCCGGCCCGCAGGGCGGCTCCGCGTGTCGCCCGATACCGAAGAGTCGTCCGGACCTCGCCCGGCACCGGGCAGGCGACGCCTCGCGGGCGCCCCCCGACCGAATTACCCGTACCAAAGGGACCGCGTCCTTCGCGGTTGGGGATTCGAACCCCGGCTCTCGCGAGCTGACCTCTGGTGATCTCGAGCCCCCGCACGGTTCCGAGCCCGCGCCGGAACGACCGCCAGGACATGCCAGCCCGGCGGGCGCCGCGCGGTCCGTGCGGACCGCTCCCTTCCTCCCATCCGATCGCGATGGGCCGTGCGGGCCTCACAGGACCCGCGATCCTTCTCGCGAACGCCGCAGAAAAGCGAAAGAGCCTTCCGGGGGGCGACCCCGGAAGGCTCTCGCGCAGCCCGCGGCTTCACGCGATCTTCCTAGGTCGATGCCTCCGGACGCACCTCGACTCCGAGCGCGCACTGCCGGCCGACGACTCCGGGCCATGCCCGGTCTCCGGCCGCCGCGCGCCGCGCGTTCAGGAAGTTGTCAGAATGTTGCATCGACCGTCGCATCGCTGCTCCTCGAAACAAGGGCGCGGAGTATGGGCCTCTCGGAGCGGCTTGTCAAGGGGGTCCGCGCAGGAACTCCCAGTCCAAAGTTCTGAAGAATTGGGGGCTGTCACCATTTGTGCGCTACTCCCGACTGAGATCGACTTCGAGCTCTCCTTTGTCGCCGACCGAGTAGCGCAGGTTGAGCTTCTGGACCGGAGCCGAGAAGTCGAACAGGAGCTCGCCGGTCTCGGTGGCGAGATCCGACTCGATCTGCAGCAGCACCAGGCTCTCCAGGTGCCCGAGCAGCGTGTCGTCGAAGCTCGCGCAGGTCAGGCGGTCCGCGGCGAGCTCCGCCATCGCCGGGGCCATGCCGTCCTCCTCGTGGAAGTACATCGTCGCGAAGCGCTCGCCGCACGGCGCGTTCGGCGGCGCCAGGAAGAGCTGGCCGCCCATGCCGTCGCCGACCTCGAAGAAGAGGACGACGCTCCGCTTCAGTCGCTCGATCGCCGCCTCCGGCATCCACTTGCGGACCTCCGCGTCGCCGTAACCCCACTGGTGGAGGATCGTGCGGTCGGCCGTCACCAGCTCCCCGACCGGGGCGACGTAGCTGTCGCCGAGCTGCGGCACGCCCGCGGCGCTCACCAGCTCGCGATAGTCCGCCGGCAGCGCGAAGCCGAGGCGCTTCTCGGCCTCGGCGATCTCGGCGGCCGAGGCCGCCGCCTCGAGCGAGAGCGACGAGTAGCCCCCGAAGCCGGCGACCAGCTGCGCCTCGGCCGCGATCGACCGCCGCCAGCGCTCCGCCACCGGCAGCGCGGCGTCGCGCAGGGGCGCCGTGATCGCGCTGGCGTCACGCAGCTCGAGGGTCCGCGAGCCCGCGGCGGCATTCAGCGAGATCCTGTCCGTGCGGGAGTCCCAGACGCGGTCGGTGATGCTGCCACGCACGGTCAGGCTGCGAGCCTTCGCGGGCAGCTCGAAACGGCAGACGCCGTCGCTCAGGTTGCGCCCGGCCGGCGCGCGCCCGGAGAACGAACAGAGCTCCCGGTCGCCGAGCAGGAAGGTGAACGAGTTCTCCGCTTCCGGAATCCAGTGGGTGTGGATCTCGACGCGGATCGCCACCACCGGAACCGCGGCGAGCGCCATCGCCGCCAGCAGGGCCCCGTACCCGACGACTCTCCTCGACATGACGACCTCCGTGTCGCGACGGCGCCCGCGGGCCGGATCCCGGCGATCCGGAATCCCCGACGCGAGGACGCACCCCTCAGGGGAGGAACGCGACCCGCTCGAGGAACGGCTCGACCGCCTCGACGAAGCCGGCCGGGCACTCCTCCATCGGCGAGTGCCCGCAGTCCGCGAGCTCGACGAAGGTCGCGTCCGGCATCGCCGCGGCCGCGGCGCGACCGTCGGCGACGGAGACCAGCTCGTCCTCGGAACCCCAGATCAGGAGCGCCGGCAGCGCGAGCGTCGCGAGCTCCACGCGATCCGGGGGGGCGCCGGAGGGAGCGGTCAGGCCGTAGAAGGCGTCCTCGACCCCCTCGACGCGCAGGCGCTCGAGGTAGGCCTCGACCAGCGCCGGGGTGACCTTCGAGTCGTCGGCGTACGAGGCCTCGAGGCCGGCGCGGACCCGCCGCCGGGTCAGCCCGATCGTCCGCACGTAGACCCCGGTGAGGCCTCGATTCGCGAATCGGTCGCGCCGCCGCAGCGTGCCGTAGGCCGGCATCGCCGAGTCGACCAGCACCAGCGAGCGCACCCGCTCCGGATGGCGCGAGGCGAGGAAGATCGAGATCGCTCCCCCGTAGGAGTGGCCGGCGAGATCGAACCGATCGATCCCCAGCGCGTCGGCGACGCCGAGCACCAGGCGCTCCTGCCCGGCGAGCGTGTACGCCGCCGGGTCGCGCGGTCGCTCGGTCCAGCCGAAGCCGTTGAGGTCGATCGCGATCACCCGCCGCGAGCGCGCGAGCTCGGGCATCACCGCGTCCCAGATCAGCGTCGAAGCACCGAAGCCGTGCAGCAACACCAGCGGCTCGCCGGCGCCGACGTCGACCACGTGCACGCGCCGGCTCTCGACCTCGACCAGACTGTCCGCCGGCAGCGTCGCCGCCACCTCGGCATAGGGCCGCATCGTCACGCAGCCACCGAGAACGAGGGCCGCCAGCGCCCCCGGCGCCAGCCTCGCCACGATTCCCCACCGTCCGCCGCATTCGCCGCCCGAGCCGTTCGACAAGATCGATCCTCCGCCGGGGATCGTACGCGACCCGCGCGCCCGCGGATGCTCCGGCCCGGCGGGCGCGAGCTGCGCTATCGTTCGTCGGCTTTCGGGAGCCTTCGTCATGCGGATTCGATTCGGGACCCTGCTCGTCCTCGGCGCCCTCGTGGCCGCCCCCGGGCTCGCGCAGGGGGAGACGACCGCCGGGGACGTGACCTTCCGGAGGACGCTGACGCCCTTCGACGCGACGCCGACCGCCGACCTGATCGGCGTCGGCTCGGCGCCGGCGGACGACTTCCTGTTCGAAACCGGCTGGTGGTTCCGCGTCGCCGGCGACACGCGGGAGTTCCCGCTGCCGCAACCCGATTCGCAGAGCTACGTCGGCAACGAGTCGCTGATCGCGTGGGACGACGTCGCGGGTCGCGGCCTGTTCGCCGCGACCGAGATCACCATCCTGCTCGATCTCGGGCCCCAGATCGGCGCCCCCGGCGGCTTCGTCCAGATGAGTCTGACCGTCGAGAACCTCAGCGCGGTCGAGCCGCTCGCGCTCGACATCTTCCACTTCGCCGACTTCGACGTCCGTCCCGACTTCGGCAACGACTCGGCGCGGCTCGCGCAGTGGTCGCCCAACGGGCTGATCGAGCTCTCCGACTCCGGCTCGCAGCGCGCCGCCTATTCCGGATCGCCCGGGTGGAGCGGCTACCTCGTCGCGCCCCTCGGCGCCGGCGACGTCCCGGCACTGCTCTCGGACGCGGCGATCACCGAGTTCGACAACACCGGCCTGCCGTTCGGTCCGGCCGACTTCACCGGTGGCTGGCAGTTCTCGTTGCTGCTGCCTCCGAGCGGCAGCGAGACCGTCACCGTCCTGCTCCTGGTCAACGACAGCTTCTACTGCGACTCCCCGATCGGGGTCTACTGCGACGGCTTCGAGTCCGCCAGCACCGCGATCTGGAGCGCGGTCGCGCCCTGACTTCGGCGGCGCTCGACCTCGCGTCGAAGGGCGCGGCGGGCCTCTGTCGCGGGCGATCTCAGGCGCGCCGGCGCTCCTCGAGCTGGTGGCTGTCGGCGGCGCGCAGCGTCAATCGGTAGACCTCGCGCAGCCGCTCGATCTCGCGCAGCGTCTCGGCCGAGAACGGCGCCTTGCCTTCGAAGGCATGGAGCACGATCCCTTCGAGCAGGTCGCCGAGCGAGAGGTCCTTGAGCTCGGCGAGCGCCTTGAGCACCTTGAGCAGGCGCTTCTCGATGCGCACTCCCGTCTGCACCCGTTCGACCACGATCGCGGGGCCCGGATTCACTTTCTTCACCATGTCGCGAGCCTACAGCGGCACCTGGCCGATCCCGCCGCGCCCCGCGACGCGCGCGCCGGTCGCCGACGCGCGGTGCCGCGGAGCGCGGCCACCGAAGCTCAGGCCGCCTCGGCGCGCAGGGTCTCCCCGGTGCGCAGCCAGTGGTTCATCGAGCGCTCCCACCACTCGAGACTGCGCCGGAAGGCCGCCTCGGAGTGCTTCTCGCGGACGAGCTCGGCACCGGCCGCGCCGAGCGGGGTGAACGTGTAGGTCACCCGGACCGTCGAGCCGCCGTCGGCTCCCGCCTCGATCCGGACGACGAGACGGGTCGCGACCAGCCCCGGCGTGACGCGGACGAACTCGACCAGGCCGCGGTCGGCCTCGTGGCGGGTGATCATCCATACCGTCTCCGGCTGCCCCTCGGCACGGGTGCGAAAGACGCAGCCCTCCTCCGCGAGACCGCTGCGCGAGTGGACGATCTCGACGGCGTCGCCCCACCCCTCCAGCCACTCCACCTCGCGGACGGGGCAGATCAGCGGGAAGACGCGCGCGGGCGGCGCCTCGATGTGCTGGGTGTAGGTGCGGGTGACCGGTACCGAATCGTAAGGACCCATCGGGCCTCCTGCGCCGGGGGGAAGTGTTCCCCGGCAGGCGGGTACTTTACTACCTTGGTACCACGATAGCAAATTCCGTGTGCCCCGGGGCCGGCGGGCCTCGCCGCACCCGGCCCGGCGAGCACCCGCCGTAGGATGCCCGTCCATCGATCCCGCGGCCGCTCGGAGGAATCCTGGCCCGCAAGACGGTCCCGCTCGTCGCCCTCCTGCTCGCGCTCGCGGTCGCGGCGTTCTGGCCGAAGTACGTCTCGCGACCGTTCGCCGCGATCGACGGCTACACGCACTTCCACGCCGTGGTCGCGGTGACCTGGTTGCTGCTGCTCGTCGTCCAGCCCCTGCTGGTCCAGCAACGCCGGCTCGAGCTGCACCGCCGGCTCGGCAGAGTCACCTGGATCGTGGCGCTGCTGTTCGCACTCGCGAGCACGCTGCTCGCGCACCGCCGGACGGCACAGATGGACCTGGCGACGCTCGACGCCGAGGCTGCCTTCTTCTACCTGCCGTTCCACACCACGGCGCTGTTCGTCGTCTGCTACGCGCTCGGGCTCGCCTTCCGCGCGACGCCGGCCGCCCACGGCCGCTTCATGGTCGCGACGGCTTTGCTGATGATCGACCCCGTCGTCGGCAGGATCCTCCACTTCTACTTTCCTCCGCTGCCCGACCCGCGCTGGATCGCGGTGCTGACGTTCGCGCTCACCGACCTGCTCCTCGCGGCGCTCGTCTTCACCTTCCGCGGTCCGGTGCCGGCCCGCCGCGCGCTGCTGGCGATGTTCGCCCTGTTCGTCGTCGCGCACACGCTCTGGTTCACCTTCGCCCCGACCCGCCCCTGGCACGACCTCGTGGTCCGATTCCGGTCGCTGCCTCTGACCTGACGGAGGCCCGCGCGGCTCGGACCTCGCCACGCCCCGGAGCGCTCCGCCAGGCTCGGGCACCGGGCGCCGGTCCGGCGCGACGTCCGCTAGTTCACGCCGCGGGGCGGGTCGGACGGTGTGGGACGGTCGCGTCGCGTCGCTGCGGTCGGCGCCGTGCCGAGCCCCGCGAAGTGACGCTCCAGCGTGAGACCGGCTCCGAAGTAGCGCTCCCGCCAGTCCGGCCGGACGCGATCGAGGAGCAGACCTTCGGCGGCGCCGAAGTTGTAGACGACGGTGCGGCGCGCGGCGGCCAGGTCGACGCTCGAGAGCTCTCGGTCGATGCCGTGGCGGATCGCGGCGGCGACCTCGGCGAAGGGGCGAAAGTCGTCGAGGGCGGCGAACGCCGGCGATGGCTGGTACTCCGCGGCGGCGAGCTCCGCGAGCCGGGCCTCGGTGTAGCGCGAGATGCCCTCCTTCCAGAGCTGGAAGTCGAAATAGCGGGCCTCGGCAGGGTCGAGCAGAGCGCGGAAGCGGACCCGCGCGTCGAGATAGCTCGCGAACGCCCGCTCGAGATCGGTACCTTCGGACGCCAAGAGCGCCGCGCCCAACCCGCGCGCCAGCGCCGAGAATCCGGCCACCACCTCCGGCCGGTCGTAGGGAAACGGGAAATCGAGCATCCACATGCCGGTGGTGTCGCCGCGTGCCAGGTCGAGCGCGGCAACCGCTTCGTAGTGACCAGGGCGCGAATCCTGCAGCTGGTGGAAGTGCTCGTGGAGCAGCGTGATCACCCAGCGCGTCGAGGTCGCGGCCTCGGTGTTCTGCGCCTGGCCGATGACGACGGTGGGCACCCCGGCGACCGCGGGAAAGGTCGCCAGAAATTCGGTCGGAAACCGGCGCGGCCGCACCCAGACTCGACCGCCCAACCGTTCGTCCTCGCCCGCGGGGGTGAAGTCGCCGGTCGGGCGCGGATGCCGCATCAGGAACTCGTGCTCCGGCGTGACCAGCAGGACCGCGAATGGCGCCTCGCTCCACCCGGGCCAGAGCCGATCGCCGAGAGCGCTGGCGAGCCGGAACCCCTCCGCCAGTCGGATTCGGTCGGTCTCCGGAATCGCCGGAGCCCCCTCGGCCGCCGCCGCGGCGGCAACGAGGGCCAACCCGAGCAACATCGCTCCCGATCCCCGCAAGTGCGACTCCCTTCCTCCGTTCGCCGACGGCCGCGTCGACCGCGACCTCGGCTCACCGGATTCGTACGCGCCGGCACGCCAGGAGTTGCCCCACTTTGGTGGGGGGTAGCCGGCGGCGACGCGATGCGCATCGTTTCCGGCCCTCGTGTGAAGCTTCCCGACCCCCGCAGCTCACCTCCGCGGAGCGCCCGGCTTCGCCCGGCTGCCCGCACCCGGGAACCCGTGGTCGCGCGCGAAGACCATCGCCTGGGCGCGCGTCCAGACGCCGAGTTTGTCGAAGAGGTTCGAGACGTGGTTACGCACGGTCTTGTCGCGGATGCCGAGCCGCGCGGCGATCTCGGCGTTGGCGAGCCCCTCGCAGATCAGCGCCAGCACCTCGCTTTCGCGCGGAGAGAGCGCGGCGAAGGCGCCGTCGTCCCCCGTGCCCGCCGGCGGCGCGGCGACGCCTGCGAACTCGGTCACGGCGTCGCGGAAGCGCTGCCACGCCGGCTCGTCCTCGAGCAGGATGTGATTGGCCGAGTCGAGCTCGACGAACTCGGCGCCCGGAATCTCGCTCGCCAGGATCCGCCCGGACGCGAGCGGCACCACGTCGTCGTTGCGCGCGTGCAGCACGAGGGTCGGCACGCGCACCTGGCCGAGCCGGCCGCGAACGTCGACGTCGGCGCGCGCCTCGAGCAGCCGCGCCGCGTTGTGCGGCGAGGTCGTCTTGCGGCACAGGTCGTTGAACCAGTCGAGCTGCTCGTCGGTGCCGCCGGGGATGAACCGCGAGGTGAACAGCTGCCGGAAAACCGGATTCTCCCGCCCCCAGCCGTGCTGGATCAGCTCGATCATCGCGGCGAACCGACGGCGGCTGGCTTCGTCGCCCCGGATCCGCCAGCCCTGGCTGTAGCCGCCGTAGAGCACCAGGTGGCTGACCCGCTCCGGATGGGCGACGGCGAACTCGATCGCCGGCGCCGCCCCCTGCGAAACGCCGAGCAGGGCGACCGGCTCCGCCCCGGCCGCGGCCGTGACCACCTCCGCGAGGTCGCCGGCCCAGCGCTGCGGTCCGAGGTCGGCGACCTCCCAGTCGCTCATGCCGCAGCCGCGCTCGTCGTAGCGCACGAAGCGGAAGTGGTCCGAGAAGAAGCGGATCCAGTGGCGCCAGACCGGGCTCTGCCACTCGAGCTCGAGGTGGGTCAGCCAGTTGGACGCCTTGACTAGGGTCGGACCGCGCCCCGATTCGGCCCAGGCCAGGCGCACGCCGTCTGGGGTGCGCAGGTATCGGACGGCCTGCCGGACGACCTGCCGGACGGCCGGGGGGACGGTTCGGCGCAGGGGCGGCTCGCTCACCGGTTGCTGACTCCTCCACCGACCGGGTCCGGGACATCTGTCGGGGGCAGGCGACCGGATTCTAGTCGGATCGGGACAGCGGTCGGATGCGGCGGGCCGGTCCGCGCCGCCAGACTGCGGCCTTCGCACCGGGTGGCGGGCTTGCCGAGCCGTTTCGTAGCCACTACCGGAGCCGGATTTCTCGAAAGGAGCCCTCGCCATGATCCGCCGCATCGCAATCTTCGCCTTCGGCGCTCTCGCCTATCTCGTCTTCCTCGCCACCTTCCTCTACGCCCTGGGGTTCGTCGGCGGCCTGCTGGTACCGACGACCCTCGACGGCGCGCCTCGGATGCCGATCGCGCCGGCGCTCGCCATCGACCTCGGCCTGCTCGCGCTGTTCGCGATCCAGCACAGCGTGATGGCCCGGCCCGCGTTCAAGCGAGCGTGGACCCGCATCGTCGCCCCCGAGCTCGAGCGGCCGATCTACGTGCTCGCCTCGAGCCTCTGCCTGATCGCGATGTTCGCGCTCTGGCAGCCGCTCGGCGGCGTGGTCTGGCAAGCCGACTCCGCCGTCGCGCGCGGCGTCGCCTGGGCGCTCTTCGCCTTCGGCTGGGGACTGGTGCTGGTGACCACCTTCCTGATCAACCACTTCGACCTGTTCGGCCTGCGCCAGGTCTGGTTCGCCCTGCGCGGCCAGCCCTACCGTCCGCTCTCGTTCGTCGAGCCGGGCCCCTACAAGCTGGTGAGGCACCCGCTCTACGTGGGCTGGCTGCTCGCCTTCTGGGCGACCCCGACGATGACCGCCGCCCACCTGGTGTTCGCGCTCATGACCACCGCCTACATCCTGGTCGCGATCCGGCTCGAGGAGCGGGATCTGCTCGCCGAGCACGGCGAGCGCTACGCGAGCTACCGCCGCCGCGTGCCGATGCTGGTCCCCGGCACCGCCCGCCGCGCCGCCACCACGCCGGTCGAAGACCCCACCGCCGCCTGACGACCGCGATCGATCGGGGCTCGGAGGCCGGTGGGTGAGCTCACCGGTCCCCGAGCCTCCGGGAGCCCGCAGCGATGACGACGACCGCCACTTCCATTCCGCGCCGCCGCTCGCCCTGGGCGCGGCTCGGCTTGGCCGGATTCCTCTTCTTCCTGGTCAAGGGCCTGCTCTGGCTGATCGTCCCGGCCGCCCTCTGGCTCGGTTCGTAGCGCCCGGCGCGATCTCGGCTAGATTCGTGGCCATGCGCCAGGTCGCGACCTCCCGGCTCCGGTCCGCTCACCCGTGGGGCACGGCGCTCGGCGCCCTGCTCGCCCTCGCGACCGGCCTCGCGCTCGGCTGCGCCCCGCCGGCGCGCGAACCGGGGACCGACCGCCAGGCTCCGGCGCGCGAGCGCGAAGCTCGCGCCGGCGGCCTGGTCTTCACCAACCGGGTCTGGGTGGTCGAGGCCTCGAACGCGGTCGCCGTCGGATCGGTCTACGTCTTCCTCGGCGACCGCACGCTGGTGCTCACGGCGCCCGGCTCGACCCCGGCCTTCGGCCGCTGGGAGTTCGAGCGCGGCGAGCTGACGCTCGTCGAGGCCGGCGCCCGCCATCCGGCGGAGGTCCTCGAGGCGAAGGGCGATCGACTCCGCCTCCGCCTGCGCGGCCCGGGCGAGCCGGTCACGCTCGACCTGCGGGACGCACGACCCGACTGGATCGATTAGAAAAGACCGGCGCTCAGCGCTGCAGGATCGAGAGATAGGCCCGCCACGGGCCGACCTCCTCGACGTGGCGCTTCGCCATCACCCGCGAGATCTGCCCGAGGTGGTTGAGATCGTGGGCCGCCCAGGTCGCCAGCAGCTGGCGCAACGTCACCGCGCCCAGAGCCGGGTGGAGCCCCGGCAGGTCGAGCTGCTCCGCCGTGAGCCGCCAACCGCGCACGATCGCGAGGTTCGCGCGCCGCAGCCCGGCGAAGCGGTCGAGCAGCGCGTCGAGCGACCAACCGGCGAACCGCGACTGCTGCGCGAAGCGGTCGAACGGCTCGAACGGCACGGCGTCGCGATGCTCGAGGACGATCCGCGCGCGCGGAATCCAGTCGGTCTCCTCGCCGTGGATCAGGTGACCGACGACGTCGATCGCGCTCCAGGTCTCCGGCCCCTCGTCGATCGCGTGCCACGCCGGACTCGTCCCGCGCAGCAGCGCGTCGAGCACCGCCGGCGTGCGCCCGAGCAGGTCGAGGGTCTCCTCAAGGTCGAACTTCATCGCGTCTCTCCCTTGACCTTCGTCGCGCCCGCGAGCCGCCGGCCGCGCCGGACGATCACCTCGGAGCCGTCGGCGACGAAGGCGGAAGCCGGGCGGCCGCGGAGGAAGGGGGCGAACGCCGGGCCGTAGAGCTCGGCGACGTCGGCGTCGAGCTCGGCGCCGGTGGCGCGCCAGACTCGCCAGCGCGGGTGCTCGACCCGGTACTCGAGGGTCGAGCCGTCGCGCCGCGCGGTGTAGCCCCAGTAGTGCTCGGCGATGAAAGTCTCTTCCGCGGTCTCGGCGGGCAGGAAGGGCTCCCCTTCCGCGGTGACTCGCAGCTGCGACCAGCGGCCGGCGTAGCGCCAGCGGTAGGCGAGGGTCCGCGGCGAAGCGGCCATGCGGTCCTCGTGCGCCATTGGCAGCGCGACGTACTTCTCCTGATAGACCGCGTTGGCGACCCAGGCCAGCGCGCGCCGCGGCACGATCTCCTTGACGAAGACGACGCCGCGCCGCGTTTCGTCGCCGACCGTCCGGCGCACGTAGAAGCGCAGGTTGACTTCTTCGAAGTCGCGATGGAACGGCACCGCGACGCCCAGGACGCGCGTGTCGAGGAACTGGAAACCGACGACGCTCGCGAAGCACTTGCCGTGCCACAGGTCGAGCTCGGTCCCGGCCGGCACGAGCGGCACCAGCACGGCCGGATCGACCTCGTAGTTGAGCATCGCCAGGTGGATCCAGCGCGCCGTGAGGAACCGGCCCGCGGGCGCTTCGCCGGGAGACCTGCTCACTCGTCCCCCGGCTCGATCGCGTCGAGGATCTCGGCCGCCCGCTCGACGAGCTCCTCCGGCACGAGGATCTCGTGACATTCGGTGCGCTCCGCTTCCGGGCGCATCAGCGCGACCAGGCCGATCGACTCGGCGAGATTGCGCCGCTGGACGAGCAGAGGCATCCCCTCCGCTTCGAGCGCGGTGCGCATCCTGTCGAGCTCGTCGTCGCCCCACGCTTCCGCGACCATCACCAGCGGCCCGAGCTCCTCGATCTCGTCCGCCGCGACGCCGCGCAACGACGAGAGCGGGTTCGCCGCGCCGCAGTACGGGCACGCCGCCACCTGGTCGGCCTCGTAGTCCTCGCCGCAGGAGCGGCAGATCACCTGCGCCTCACGGTCCGAACAGGATCCGGGCAACGAACAGCGCGACGAAGCTCAGGACGAAGCCGAGCCCCGGCCAGCGCCACGGCCGGTGGAGCGCGACGTTGAACAGGAAGAAGGCGGCGAGGAAGACGAAGACCGCGATCATGCTGGCGAACATCGCGCCGTTCGTCACCGGCTCGGGGCGCAGCGCGAAGTGCACCGCGCCGGCGACGCCGAGCGCGGTGCCGAGCAGACCGAACCCGACGCGCCGGCGCGCCTTCGTCCGTTCGGACTCCCCGAGCCGCCCCAGGGTCGCTTCGCCGAGGATCTGGACCAGCAGGTCGTCGAGCACGATCCCGCCGATCCTGCCACGACCGCCAGCGACCCGCGAGATCCGGTGACAGGATGGTTGACCATCCTGTCACCGGATCCCTCAGCTCAGACGCTCGGGGTTGGCTCGCAGCAGCGCCCAGTTGAGCAGGGCGGCGAACGTCACCCAGGCGAGATACGGCAGCAGCAGCGCGGCCGCGAGCGGGCGGATCCGGCGGAAGGCCAGGGCGGTGGCGGCGATCAGCAGCCAGAGCACGAGCACCTCGGCCAACGCCCAGCCGCCGAGCCGCCAGGCGAAGAAGAGCCAGCTCCAGAGCGCGTTGACGAAGAGCTGCGCGACGAACAGCGCGAGCGCGGAGCCGGTCGCGGCGAGCGGCGCCGCGCGCCAGACCGCCCAGGCCGCGACCGCCATGAGCAGGTAGAGCACCGTCCACACCGGCCCGAACAGCCAGCCTGGTGGCGCCCACGCCGGTCGGACCAGCTCGCCGTAGAAGGCGCCGGCGGACGCGGACCCGACCGCGCCGATCGCCGCCGCGGTGAAACAGAGCCCGATCCAGCCGGCGAGTCCGGCGAAATCCGCGAGCTTCGATCGAACCGCCATGGCACCCCTCCGTTCGACCCTACGCGCGGCGTCGAGATCCGGCCGAAGCGCGCGACGGTGCCGCCCGGCATCGCGATGCCCCTGACGGCCGGGCCGAGCGCCCGCCGCGGTCGTCCCGTGCGAAGTTACGACGATCCCGCCGAGGTCTCGATCACGCCGGATCCTCGCGGTCCAGCTCCAGGTTGCCGTCGATGAACTTCAGGTCGAACCTGAAATGCGTGATTCGCCAGGACTCGCCCGCGCGGGAGAGGCGGTAGTCGTAGCTCCCTACGAACAACCGGGTGTTGCGACCCGATCGGACCCGACGGAAGTGGTACGCCAGTCCGTAGCAGGAGCACTCCGCCTCGTCGCCCGCGACCCGCACGACGAAGTTGCCCGATTGATGGTGAACGGCCTGCAGACTGGCCAATCCGCTCTGCCAGGCCGCGGTGATCTCGTGCGCAGCGCGCAGAGCGGGACCCGGATCGCCCAGGGAGGTCATGTCGAAGTGGACCTGCTCGGCGAGGCACCGGTGCGCGAGGGACCAGTCTCTCGTGTCGACCGCGACGAACAGCTTGTTGACGACCTCGATCACGGCTTCGCGATCTCGTATCTGCTGGATCTCGCTCACGGTGCGGTCTCCACCCTCCGCGGATCCCCGTCGTCGAGTCGGAGTCGCCCCTCTTCACGTCGGGGTTCGAAGTAGACGGATTGCCCGACGCCAAGTCGGCCTGGCCGGGTGACGGTGCCGTAGACCCCGAGTCGGTTCTTCCTGGCTCGAACGATCGCCTTCAGCACTTCCTTGTCGGTCTCGCCGGAGTCCGGGTCGAAGTTGACCATGGCGCACCGCTCGTCGTGGTTCGTAACGGCGATGGCCGCACCGTCGGCGTCCTCTCCGAACGTGAGGACGCCGTGGATCCATTGGTCTTCCTCGAAAGGAATCGACCGATCGGAGGCGATCAGGATGTTCGGTCGGAATCTGCGAACGTCGATGCGACGCGCGGCGAGCCGGCCGGCTTCGGCCACGGAGGCGGAGGTGATCAACGACACGCTGGCTTCGTCGAAGATCCCGCGATCGAGGTAGGTCATCTCGACCGGTGAGCCATGGCGGTCGCCGATCCGCTTTGCCAGTTCGGGGCCGAACACGTCCAGGTCCTGCCCATCGGGAGTCCGGACGTGCGACGGCGGGCCTGCGCCGTCGGATCCCTCTGCTCGCCGCGGGGCGTGGAGAATCAGCTCCGGGAGCTTTCCGGCGGTCAGCCAGGGGAAGCCGCTGCGGTCGCCGACCCGACGGAAGGCGAGACGCCGGTCGCCGTCGAGACCGTGCCAGCTCAGAGCGGCGGCCTCGAGCGGCTCGCCGCTCATCGACTTCACCGGGTAGCGGAAGAGCGCCTCCACCTCACCGATCTTCCTGTTCATGCTGAATCGCCGCCGCCGAACGTATCACGGAGGCGACGACCGACCGGATCGAGGAGATCCCGAGCTCGGCCGGCGCGAAGGACACCGGCCTGACCGACTTGCTCGAGCGTGGGACGATGCGAGACTTCGTCCGCGAGCATCGCTCGATGAGGCCGGCACCCATCCGACGTGACGGCCGTTCGTTCGCGCCTTCGGCGGTGAGAGAAGAGACTGCCGCCGACCCTCGAAGAGGCGACCCGTCACGACGTCGGCGCCTCGTTCACTGTTCACCCGCAGGTCCTCCGCAGCCGAGTTGTCCGGCATCCGTTGCGGTGCGGAGCGGCGTCCACCGCGCGCCCGGACCGGGAAGGTGCTTCGCGCCATGCCGGTCCGGACCGTCACCCATCCTGCCGACCGGTCATCCCCTCCATCGGATCCCGCTTCGCGACCCCGGAACCCGCCGCGGCCGCTCGCCGAAGCTCCTCGCGCAAGGCGATGACCTCCTCCCGGAGTGCGGCCAGTTGCCTGCCACCCGCGAGCTCGGCTTCGTCGTTGTCCGCGTCGCGACCGATGAAGAAGGTGGCCAGCGTCGCCGTCACGAAACCGAAGACCGCGAAGCCATACAGCGCCAGGAAGACGCACAGCACGCGCCCCTCGACCGTCTCCGGCCAGTACTGCGAGCCCATCGTGGTGAGGACCATCGCGGTCCACCACAACGCTTCACCGTAGCTCTCCATACCGCCCGGAGATCCGTTCTCGAAGGCGTACATTCCGGCCGCGCCGGTGAACGTGACCAGCATCGTGAGCGCGATGACGTAGCCGAAACCCCGCCGACTCAGGCTCGCGCCGAGCGCACGCATTCCGCGATTCAACGAGCTGACGACGCGGAGCAGGCGAAAGCTCCGTCCCACGCGGGCCAGTCGGAGCAGACGGAACACCCGGAAGACACGGAACAGGCGCAGCGCCGGTACCAGGAGCGCCAAGGCGGTCAGCCAGTTGGATTTCAGGTAGGCGACCTTGTCCGGAGCCAGCACGAGCTCCATCGCGAAGTCGAGGATGAAGATGATCCAGATGATCGTGCCGACGCTCTCGAACAACAGGCTCTCGCCCCAGGTCAGCTCCACCACCAGCAGCGCCAACCATACGAAGGCGAGGACCAGCATCGGCGCCTCCAGAAAGTCCTCCACGCGTCGAAGGAGCTCGTAGCGCTCCTTCCTCAGCGCCTCCTCGACAGCGGCTGCCTCGTCCTGCTTCGCGTTGGCGCTCACGTCGTTCATCGCCTCTCCTCGCCTCCGAACCGCCGGAGGCCCTGTCGTCTACGAAACCAAGAGATCCGCGGCGCGCACGCGCAACGTGCCGGTCCGCTGGAACGACGAGACGGACTCCTGCTTCGACTCGAAACGAGAGGTCGCGGAGGCGACCGCCGTCCTGCCCCTCGTCGGAACCCTGCGTCGCGCGACTCGCGGGAGAAGTCCCGACGCGACCGGTCAGTCGATCCTCCGCGAGCGGTCGACGAGGGCGCCCTCGGCGGGATCGAAGACGAGCGTCTGGCCCTGGACGATGGTCACCCTGAAGTTCCCCTCGTCGTCGAACCCCAGGTAGTTGCCCCAGTGGTAGTGGGACGCCGTCCTCTGGAGCCTGCCGAGATCGGCGACGAGCTCCGACAGCTCGTAGCTGCGGACCACCTTGCCGCGGCTCCAGAAGGTCAGGACCTCGACGTCCCCCGGCGCGTCGAGCGGAACGAGGTTCTGGCCATCGTAGCCGGTCACCAGGAGATCCGGATCGTCCGCGAGGTACAGCACGCGAAACCACTTCGGTATCGACCAGAGCGGCTCGCCGACCTCTCCGGCGCGATGGACGAACGTGCCGCCCTGCGGGTCGCTGGTGACGCAGAACTGCCCGGACGGCGAGCACTGCGTGTGTCGATGAGGAGGCCTCAGAGGAGAGTCGCCGACCGCCGGGAGCGGGACGGAGAGCGTCAGGAGGGCCACGATCGTGGCGATCTCGAGGGTCACTCCGTCGACTGTCGCTGCTCGAGCCATGAGGGCTCCCAGTGCCGCCCCACGGCGTTCGAGCTCAGGGGCGCGCCCGCAGGATAGCGCCGCGCGCTGCCGAGTCACAATCCCGCGTAACGCGCCCCGCGACGCGAGTCGTCACGCCAGGAACCACGAGCTCCGCGGCGCACGTGCGCGGCGTGGCAGCCGCAGGAACCGCAGGTTCGATGGCAAGACCCGGCCGAAGCCAGGGCCTCTCACCCGTAGTCTCGCCACCAGTAGTAGGTTCCGTGCCACAGAGTCAGTTTCGCGGTGTCGGAAGTGAGGTCGGGATAGCGGGCGAGAATCAGCTCGAGTGCCTCTTCTCGCGCGAGGGTCTTCGCGTCGATCTGGCCGGCGAGCTCGTAGGCCCACGCTTCGATTTTCGAACATTCGTCGAACAGCGCCCGCATCCGGTGCTCCGGGGTGCCGGGATGCAGCTCGAGCAGTCTCTCCTCCTTGGGCCGCAGTCGCTGCGGGCCGAATCGCGTGACGATCTGAAGTGCCTCGTCGAGCAGCGGGTCCCTGATGGTCGACTCCGACATGTCCAGCCGCTAAGCGGGGCACGGCCGCGGAGTGTGTCCGTCGGAGGGGAACTTCAGGCGGCATTGCGGCCATGTCGCCATCACCATTCGACGACAACCTCGTGCTCACCGAGCTCCGAGCGATCCAAGCCGGCATTGCCGACCAGGGTAGTTCCAAGCCAGGATCCGTCGGAATCGAACGTTCGCCTGAAGGCGAGCTCTCTCGAGATGAGGCCACGAACGACCGACAGCAGCTCGGGAACGTCCTCTACCGCGTAGAACAGCCGGGGCGGTGCAAAGCGCACCCAGATATCGCCTTCCTGGGTGATGACAACGAGCGCACCCGCCGCCGAACCGTCCGGTGCCGCAACGCACATCTCCAGCTCTCCGGACTCGCTGGCACCGATGCTCCAGGCAAGCTCGGGAATCTCACGAGCCAGACGGTCGGCAATGAGCTGCGCTGCTGGCAGGAGCTTGCCGGTCATGAGGCAACGATGTCAGAGATGCCGTTCAATGTCTCCTGAGCCGAGCCTCGAGCCACCAGTGCCGGGCCGCGATTCGGCCCACGACTGCGTCGAGCCTCCGCTCGGACGAAAGGTCTGCCGACCGGTCACGACGGGTCATGTTCACGACTCCCTGTTGAGGCGACGTCACGACCGCGATGGAGCGTAAAGAACACGACCTTGAATCCGCCGAGCAGCATGCCTGCGAGGTTGGCCAGCAAGACCAGCGCACAGGCGCCAAGAATGTGAAGCATCTGCACGCCCGGGAACCGGGGTCCGCCCGGTCCCTCCGACGCCGCGAGTGCCCAGGGCAAAGCGACCGACAGCGGCAAGACGAACAGGGCGAGGTGCGACCACCTCCGACAAAGCAGAAATGCAGCGGTCGCAGCGCCGGCGCAAGCCAACCAGAAACCGATCATGCTGACTCCCATCTCGTTCCATCGGCCTCGGTCGGCTCACGGATCATGAGCCCGGCGGCGAGCGGGCGCGGCCCGCTTGTCCGCCGGAGCGTCGTGTTGGGCGACACGCCACTAAAGTCGACTAAGGAACTCAATGCCGCCGACTCTATTGCCCTTGAGCAGGTCGAGGACAAGGTCCCCTTCTGGGGTCGATTCGAGGATCACGTTCTCTTCAAACTGCCACGAGGAACCCGGTTCGTTGGGTCGGCTGGCCTCTTCGAAATAGAGATACGCCTCGCTCACCCACTTTGCCCGCCTACATCGCGCAAGCGCCTCTTGCAGGTCGGGGCGCTCCGGGGCGCGCTGAGCAGCTTCCACAACGAGCCATGTCGGGTCGTAGTCAACCCATTCACCCAAAGACTCAGGACGCCGGTCGCTCATCGATCGCTGCTCATGTCGCCCAACGGCTCATGAGTTGAGCGGCGCGCCACCAGCGACGAACCGCGAAGCGGGCCACGGCTGCGGGGCGCGTCCCCTCGAACGAGTTGTTAGAGGGCACGGCAATCAAGCGCCGCCTCCGACGTGGGAATCTACTCGACTTCTTAGGCGCGCAACGAGCGCAATCACCGCCATAGCAATCAAAGTTACGAGAAGAATCTTCGCGACCAGCGCCTCTCTGAAGGCCAGGTAGACAACAACGCCAACAGCGAAGACCGCGACGAAGTTGTCCAGGAAACGACTCGTCGAAACAACTAGATCGACCGACTTCTCGACGAAATCGCGTTCCCGCGAGACTCTTGAGGCGCGCCTGCGGCCCCGCAAGTACAGCAACAGTACAAGGACAAGTCCCAGGCTCGTCGCCAGAAACTCGAAATAAGTCTCCATTTCCAATCGTGCCGCCTAACGGCTCATGAGTTGAGCGGCGCGCCACCGGCGGCGAACCGCGAAGC
>BTUO01000005.1:0-339643 GCA_045862895.1 Acidobacteriota bacterium | reverse complement strand
GCTCGAGCGGACAACAGGGCTTCGCCCTGTTGCCGCTCAGCTCATGATCCGTTAGGCGGCAAGGCTGAGATTCATCGACATGGCGACGTTGAGAGCTACAGGGGCCTTCTTGGCCTGGTACGTAACGGCTTGGCTTCTGGCCTACCTCGTTGTCATGGGCTTCGAGGTTCGCTACGTATGGCAGTACTTCTCGCTCGGCTGGACGTTCTCGGGTGGTGAGATCCCTACCTTCATCTGGTTTCTCAGCTTGGTCGTCTTCTCAGTGGGCGTTGCTGCGTACTTGGCCTTGCGGCATCTGCGTCAGCGTGAGGTCGCTTCATGAACGCTCGCAACTTGCCGCCTAACCTTTCGTTCGAGCGGACGCGCTCCGCAGCGGTGGCCCGCTTCGCGGCTCGTCAATTGTGGCGCGCCGCTCAACTCATGAGCCGTTAGCTTGCGGGAGAGTCATTTGACTCACGTCGAGGCTCTGCAATCGGTAGGAACGCTGGTTGATTCGTGGTGTGACAAGCGCAAGCTCAAACCACTCCGCTTCGTCCTTCAGTCATATCCTCTCGTCAATCCGCTCACGGATGACTGGGCGGACCTTCTTCGGTCTCTTGAGAATGTCCGCGCCTTTTGTCGCGAGGAGCTATCGAGAGACGAAGAGGACAAGATTCACTCTTGTATCGTCGCTCTTGAGGGTGTGGTGTATCGATGACGTCGGCGATCCCCGGCAGCCGTGGCTCGCAAGCTAACAAGTCGTTCGAGCGGACGCGCTCAGCAGCGGCGTGCGGCTTCGCCGGTCAGCCATTGTGGCGCGCCGCTCAACTCCAGTTCCGTTAGGTGTCACGGCAAGCGAGATGCCCTTTCGAGTGAGCAGAGCCCAGATCGAGGTTGAGGAATCCAAGCTGGGTGTTCGATTCCCCGCCGCATTTGCCTCCCACCTCGAGAATGCGAATGGTGGAGAGGTCATTGCGCTGCGCGATACTTGGCAGCTGCATCCAGTGTTCGACGCCAGCGACAGAAAGCGAGCCGCTAGAACTGCGAGCCACATCGCGAGAGAGACTGCCGTCGCCCGCGACTGGGCCGGTTTCCCCGCCTCGGCCGTCGCTATTGCTAGCAATGGCTCGGGCGACCGACTCGTTTTCATGCCGGCCGTCGATGCCACCGTTCTTGCCGACACCGTGCATCACTGGAACCACGAGACAAGAGAGATTAGCGTTGTTGCTGCGTCCTTCTCTGCACTCCAGGTCGTTGGTCAGCGAGGTCGGCGTGACACCTAACAATTCGTTCGAGCGGACAACAGGGCTTCGCCCTGTTGCCGCTCAACTCATGATCCGTTAGACGACCATGCAATACCTTCGCGTCCTTCGAAGCCTCGCAGTTGGTGCGGTGGCGGCTGCTCTCGCGACACTGGTTCTCTGGTTCTTCGCCTTGCTCACCAGCGGCGACAAGCTCGCCACCGACGCGGCCGGTCTCGAGGCGGTATGGGGCTTTCTCGCGTTGGCGGGACTCGTATTCGTCGTAGCACTTGTCGTTGCGTTCGCCGCTGAGGCGTTCGCAGCACTTCCACTGTTTCTGCTGTTTCGGCGCCTTGGTCGGCTCACCGTCGTCCACTACCTGCTGGGAGGTCTCTTCGCGTCGGCTGCTGCCTACGCCGCCATCAAGGGCATCAAGCTTCCGCCAAGACCTTTCGTTGTCTTCGCGTACTTCCTACCTGGTCTAGTGGGTGCACTTGCCTTCCGCCACGTCATCGGCTGGTCGTCTAACACTTCGCTCGAGCGGACAAGCGGGCCTGCGGCCCGCTCGCCGCTCAGCTCATGATCCGTTAGACGGCGCGGCGACCGAATCGATGGCCGAAATGGAGTTACCAGCAGAGACGATCGATCGCTACGTGCGCGAGCGCGCAGTGTGGCCTGACGCAGCCATTCTCGAGGAGCTTCTCGCCCTGCCTGCACTGGCAGACGAAGGCGATCTAATCTGGGAGGACGATGGCTACTGGGAGTCCACGGCCTATGTGTTTGTGGCGTTGTGCGAAGTTGCTGCTGAGCGAAAGCTCGACGGCGCAATGCGGCTATTCCTGGAGCGGGCCGCCTTTGGAGACCCCGGCGAGATCATGCGAGGCCTACGGCACACCCTCGAAGCGATTGTTGAACCCGACTGGTGCAGGCTTGCAGACCTCTGTCTGGTAACAGCACGGTCGGCTCGACTCGGCACACGTCTGTGGTCGATCGATGCCCTTGTCGCCCTCGAGGACCCAAGAGCGCGTCCTGTATTCGAGGCCGCAATCGCATCCGGCCCAGCTGCAATTGCCTCGGTTGCTGAGATTGGCCTTGCGCGCTTGAGTCGAGTCGGAGCGTAGAACCTCGTGATCGGCGCGCCGTCTAACCTTTCGTTCGAGCGGACGCGCTCCGCAGCTGTGGCCCGCTTCGCGGCCCGCCGCTGGTGGCGCGCCGCTCAACTCATGAGCCGTTAGGCGGCTATGCGTCCCTTTCCTTTCTGGACCAGGGGGGAGGTAGCAATTCCATTTGGTCGCCCTGTCAGGGTCGCCCTGATGCCTCAGGCCGTCGCGAATTTCTTGGAGAGTGTCGGATATCGAGTTTCCGAGCTAGCCGACAACAAGGTGTCGTTCAGAGGTCCCGCGAAGTTTCGGTTCGCGCCTGGATACTGGACTCAACTGACGAGTGGCCGCGTTCGCGTAGAAGCGAATGGGCAAACTGTCAGGCTGACGTATGACCTATCGTTCTTGTTTCACAATCTTCTGCTACTCCTAGTTGGCGGCATTCTTCTATTCGTGCTCGTACTGCTTGAGGAACGGCACACCATTCTGACCTCAATTGCCTACGCAGTGTTGCTCCTTACTGGTCACTTGTTTAGCGTCGCATGGGCAACACGTACTTTCGGAAACAGAGCACGCAACTATCTCCTCGAAAACCTCATCCGCTATGTCTGAGCCTAGTCGCCTAACACTTCGCTCGAGCGGGCAACGCGGCTTCGCCCTGTTACCGCTCAGCTCATGAGCCGTTAGACGGCATGAGAACCAGCGGGGGTTTCGTGGCACTCCTTGGAGTGGCATTCGTGGCGAACGGGTGCGTTCTGGTGCTCCCGGGATACAACACGCCGTTCTCCGAGAAGATGGTCGTCCTGGCAAAGGACCCGTCAGCCTTCTCGGTTCAGATCGAGGATGGCGGGCAGGGTTCATTGCCTGTGGCGGAGGATGGCAGGTTGATACTGGAGTTTCCGGTCTTACCCGGAGAGTGCAGCACTTACCTGCTGGGCGTGAGGTTGAAGGACCGTAGTGTCGAGGCGCAGAAGATCATTCACATTGTTCGGGACGGTCGAGTTGTCAAGAAGCTGTCGGTGAATCGGCTTCGACGGCTGCCGCCGGATGAACAAGGGTTTCACAGGGTCAAGGTGCGGTGAACGGTATGCCGCCCAACCCCTCTTTCGAACGGACGCGCTGCGCAGAGGTGGCCGCTTCGCGGTTCGCGGCTGGTGGCGCGTCGCTCGACTCGTGATTCGTCAGGTTGACCCGTTTCCGAGGGAGGAGAGACTTCATGCCAGCCCGTAAGCCAGGCAAGCCCTCCAGACCTGTCGGTCGAAAGCCGGCCGAGCGTGCGGCGAGACCCGGAGCGACGGCGGCGCCGTTGCCGGAATCCATGGTGACCGGCAAGGCGAGCTCGGCGAAGGCCGCGGACGGCGACCCGCCGGTCTTCGCCTACATCGCCAGCCTGCCGCAGCCGCAGCGGGGCATCGCCGAGAGAATCGATGCCCTGGCGGCGAAGACGCTGCCCGGCCTGCGGCGCTCCGTGAAGTGGGGTATGGCGTACTACGGCGTCGGCGACGGCTGGTGCTTCTGTTGCGGCGGATTCGCCGGCCACGTCAAGCTCATGTTCGTGAACGGCGTGACGCTCGAGCCGGTACCGCCGGTGACGCCGGTGGCGATGGGCAAGTCGACGCGGGGCGTGGAAATCGCGACCATGGCAGACATCGACGAGCGACAGATCGCAGCGTGGATGAAACAGATCGCGGCCGTGCCCGGTGTCGGGCCGAAGAAGCGCTCGGCCCGGGGGTAGGCCGCGGCGGCGAGGGTCGGTCGGGAGCGCGTGTCCGGAGCGCGGGGGAGGGGGACAGGCAATGAACATCCTGTTGTGGATTCTTCAGGTCGTGGCCGCTCTTCTCTACGGCTCCTCGGGAGTCATGAAGGTCTTCCTGTTCGACCAGGTCAGCGGGGACGTCCCGGCGTTCGGCGCGCTGCCGCGGGAGGCGTGGACGGCACTGGGCATCCTGGAGCTCGTCTGCGCGGTCGGGCTCGTCGTCCCCGCCGCCCTGCGCTGGCGGCCACGCCTGACGGCGCTGGCGGCGGTTCTCCTCGCGATCGAGAGCCTGGTGTTCATCTGGGTTCACGTCCAGTACCGGGAGACGGCGCCGATCCTCTTCAGCGCGGCGTTGGGTCTGCTCATGGCCTTCGTCGCGTACGGCAGACTCGTCCTGAGACCCGTCCGGTGACCGGCGTCCGTGAGCGGACGTCCCGCGGGCGGGAGCGCTCGAGCTCGATGGCGAGCTGCGCGAGTCGCGGCTCGTTGCTCGAGGAGCCGTTCGGACTCCATTGATCGGAGAAGGTCACGGCGAGCGATCATGAAGCCCACGGAGGACCAGTATCGGGGTGCGCTCGTCGGCCTGGCTCTGGGTGACGCGCTCGGAGCCCCGCACGAGGGCGGGCCCCTCGAACGGCTGCTCTGGAGAATCCTCGGATCTACGCGCGCTGGCCTGCGGCGTTTCACGGACGACACCCAGATGTCGGTCGACGTCGCCCTCTCCCTCCTCAGTCGAGGCGCCGTGGACCAGGACGACCTGGCCGCTCGCTTCTCCCGGAGTTACCGGTGGGACCGTGGCTACGGGCCGGGCACTGCGAAGATCCTGAAGCGCGTTCGCGCCGGGCGCAATTGGCGAGAAGCGAGCCGGTCGGTCCACCCGGGCGGCTCGCTCGGCAACGGCGCCGCGATGCGTTCGCCGGTCGTCGGCCTGTTCTTTCAGCCCCGTCCGGAAGAGCTCCCGGTGGCTGCCCGACTCGTCGCGGAGGTTACCCACGCGCATCCGCTCGGGATGGAAGGCGCGGTGCTGATCGCGGGGGCCACCGCCGCTGCCCTGGAATGTCCCGACGGCCTCGTCCTCTTCGACAGGACCTCGCGGTTCTCTGCGAGCGCCGAGTTTTCGACCCGGCTTGCCCAGGCGCGCAGCTGGCTCGAGGCGGATCGGCCCGTCACGCCGCGGCAGGTTCGATCCGCGCTCGGCATGGGGATCACGGCCCCTCTCTCGTGCGTCACGGCACTCTACCTCGCCGCGCGCTTTCTCCGGGGGTCGTTCGAGGAGCTCCTGGCGTTCGCCGCTGCCGCTGGCGGCGACGTCGACACGGTGGGCGCGATGGCGAGCGCGATCTGGGGGGCTCGCAACGGCCTCTCGAAGGTCTCACCTCATCTTGTTGCCCGGGTGGAAGAGGCTTCGACTATCGGCGAGGTCGCCGGGCGGCTCTATGCCCGGGCGCATGCGGGGAACTGACAGCCCCGGCGAGCTGCGCGTTGCAGCGGACGCTCCCCGCGGTCGGCCGCCGGTATCGACCTCCCTTGTCTTGCGCAGCCGAACGCCAGTACATTCGGTGAGGTGCGCCTGCTCTTCCTGCCGACCATTGTGCTTCTCCTGGCAAGCTGTGCTTCCGCGACGCAGGTACCCGTCGTTCGCGTGGGCAAGCGTCTCCAGGCCGAGAGCCTGACCCGAGAACGAGTGGATCTGCTCGAGGAGCTCCGGTCCTTTCTGGAGCGAGAGCGATCGAAGGAGAAGGGTGGGCTGGCCTGGTTTCGAGTCGAGGAGGTCTCCGAGGAGGATGCGGGTGTCGTCGTGGTCTCGGGTTGCGCCGCTTTTGGAAAGCTGGAACTCAAGCGCAACAAGGCAGCGGCAATCTTCGTGAGGACGTCCTCGGGCTGGAACTGGCACTCACTGGAGGTGCTGAGAGCCGATCTGCACAGTCCCCCGCTTCGCTGTTGGTGATCGTGTCGGCCGACCCTTCGCTCGAGCGCCCGCGCTCCGCAGGCTCAGCCCGTTTCGCTGCCCGTCGCTGATGGCGCGCCACAGAGCTCCGCAGTCGATGGACGGCGTGAGCCGCACTGGGGACGATGCGTGAGGAAGACGGTCGCCGTTGCGAAACTGGTCTATCTCTACGTCGCCTACTGGAGCGTGGGGCTCGAAGAGGAGGAGTTCCTGATCGCCAAGGGAAACTGTTTCTTCGAGCTGGAACGATTCTCCGGAGCCGCGCAGACCTATCGGCAGGCTCTTGCGATCAGCCCGTCGCCCGTCGTTCAAGGCGCTCTCGGATGCTGTTACCTGAATCTGCGCCTCTACGGCAAAGCCGCCGAGCCGCTGGAGACGGCGCTCGAGAGGAGGCCGGATCCGGGATTCGAGGCGGCGCTGGCCTGGTCGTACCTCGGACTCGGCGAGACGTCGAGGTGCAGAGCGTTGGTCGCAAGGCTTCGGAACGGCTCGTCCACGCTCGCTCCCTGGATCGCGAGCGAGCTTGCGAGGCTGGAGGTCGAGCTGGGTGCTCCGTAACGCTCGTGGCGACCGGCCGGGTCGTAGACTTCGATTCGGCGGAGGGGATTCGCTGCGCGTCCCCACTCGATCGGCAGCGCTGTCGGAGGAACGACCATGGAGCATCGACTCGCCCTCGTGGGACTCTTGATCTTCGCCGCGGTCGCGGCGGTGGCGGCGCCGACGGAGCGCCAGGCGGCTTTCGTGGAGGGTGTGAGGGCGCTCGAGGACGATCCCGTCGGTCGCAAGGCGAAGGAGGAGCGGACGGAGCTGTTCAAGTGGCTCGTGGAAGCGCCGGACGTCCAGCTCACCTGGTGCGCGGCGCTACTGCTCGAAGTGAGCGACGAACACAAGGAGTTGGGCTCGGTGGTCTTGATCCACGCCATCCTCGGCGCAGGCGTGTTCGTGATCGAGCACCCCGAGAGCGTCGAGGACGCCCGCGCCGTATCGAGGGCCGGAATCGCGGCGGCGCTCCGCGCCTACGAATCGATCCAGAAGACGAAGCCGAAGTGGCGCAGTGCCCTGCTCGACCGGTTCAAGACCGACGGCGCCCCGGCGATCGACGAGTACATCGAGGCCCACCTTCCCTCCTGCAAGGAGGCCGCGTGAGAGTCGAGCCGCTCGAGTCCGAGTGGGTGCGCCTGGGACGGTAGCGTCGAGGAATCGCCTTCGGTCTCGAGCTCGTCGAGTTGATCCTCGCGGTCGAGGAGAGCTTCGGAATCGACATCCCGGACGAGGATGCGCAGCGACTCCGGACGCCGAATCAGCTCGTCGACTACCTCGTGAGCCGCCTGGACGTGGCCGAGGACGGCCTCTGCCTCTCGCAGCGCGCGTTCTACCGCGTCCGGCGCGGTCTCGGGGCCGAGGGTCTCGCGGCGCGGCGCGAGCTCGAGCGCGCTCGCCGCTCGAGCCGCTCTTCCCGCGGCCGGATCGCAAGCGGAAGTGGCCCGCGTTCGGGCGGCGGCTGGGGCTCCGGATGCCCGACCTGCGACGGCCGGCCCTCCTCCGCGATCTCGGCGCGGTGCTGGTCCTCGGCGCCACGGCGCTCGCCTTCTCGGAGGGAGGCTGGCTCGGCGCCATCGTCGCGCTCCCGGCCTCGGCTTGGACCTTCCTCGCCTCGACCCGGTGGGCGCAAGTGCGGCTGCCGTTCGGGCGCGTCGACGAGCTGGTCGAGCACCTCGCGACGCGGCACGCGCAGGCGCTGCTCGAGTCCGGCGAATCCTGGAGCGAGGAGCAGATCCGCACCACGCCGTTCGCGCTGATCCGGGATCAGACGGGGCTCCGCGACATCGACCCGGACGGCGACTTCGTCCGGGACCTGAAACTCGACTGGACGCCCCGCCGGCTCGAGCGAATCGAACGCCGATCTCCCGCCGCGGCGGGGTGCCGTCTACTTCGCCAGCACCACGTGGGTCGCCTTCTCGCCGGCGACGACCTCCGAGCATCGGTAACCGCGCGCCGGCAGGTCGAGGCCGACGAACAGGTTCTCGCCGCGGCCGAGCAGGACCGGCGAGACGGCGAGGTGGAGCTCGTCGACGAGACCGGCCGCGAGATACTGCCGGAGAGTGGCGACGCCGCCGCCCAGGCGGACGTCCTTGCCCGCCGCGGCCTCGCGGGCGCGGTCGAGGGCGGCCTCGATGCCGTCGGTCACGAAGTGAAAGATGGTGCCGCCGGCCATCGGGATCGGCGCGCGCGCGTGGTGCGTGAGCACGAAGACCGGGACGTGGTACGGCGGGTTCTCGCCCCACCACCCCTTCCAGCCGTCGTCGGTCCACGGCCCGCGCGACGGCGCGAACATGTTGCGGCCGAGGATCCAGGCGCCGACGTTCTCGAAGCCGCGGGCCGCGAAGTCGTCGTCGACCCCCTCGCGGCCGGGCTCGGCGCCGATCCGCTCGCCCGCGAAGTCGGCGTGAACCCGCTGGAACGTCCTCGTGCCGAAGACCCACGTGTGCAGCTCGTGGCCGCGCACCCCGAGCGGGTTCTCCAGCGACTGATCGGGGCCGGCCCCATGGCCGTCGAGCGAGATCGAGAAGCAGGCGACGCGCAACTTCGACATGCGGAGGCTCCTTTCGTACCGGGCAGCGACGACGACCCGCCGTTCGGGCCGCTTCCGCAAGTTCGACGAGCAGGTCGCGGAGGAATCGACACGATCGCTGATTCTCGCCGAGGCCGGCGGCCCGGACGGGGTTCCTCGTCGACTCCGGCCGCGACGCTCCGAGAGACCGGTTCGCCGGGTCGCGCCGCACCGCCCGGCTTTGCCGGGCCGCCGGCGATCGCCGTATCCTCGTCCCCGGACCCCGCTATACCGGGGAACGAGCGCCGATGACTGCCAGACCTCGGAGAAGCCCGCTGCGGATCCCGTCGCGGCGATCGCCGTCCCGGAGGGCGCGGATCGCTCCCCGCGCCCGCGGGGGGTGCCCGGCCGTCACGCCATGAGCGGCGACGGCAGCGACGGCGAGCTCGCCCGGGCCCTGGAGCGCGGCGAGGAGGACGCCGCCCGCGAAGTCGCCGGATGGGTGCGCCGCGCCGCCTCGCCGTTCCGGTTCCGGCTCGGCGCGGACTGGGACGATGCCGTCCAAGGCTGCCTGCTCGAGCTGCTCGTCGCGTTGCGGGAGGCGCGCGTCCCGGAGGGGGCGCCGCTGCGTGGCTACGTCTGGCGCCTCACCGTGCGCTCTTGCATCGACCGGATGCGCAGCCGGGCGCGCTGGCGCTGGACCGAGCTCGATCCGGAACGGGGCGAAGAGCCGGGGATCGTCAGCGGCCTGCTCGCGGCCGAATCGCGGCGGCAGCTGCTCGCGGTCGTCAACGCGGTCCCCGCGGGTTGTCGCCGGCTCTGGGCGCTGCTGCTCGCGGGGCGCAGCTACCGGGAGATGAGCGAGCTGCTCGGCGTGGGGGAAGGGGCCCTGCGCGTCCGCGTTCTGCGCTGCCGTCGGCGCGCGATCACGCTCGCGGCCGAGGTAACCGAATCGACGCCCGGGCGCCGAGCAGGGCGGAGGGAGGAACGTTGAACCACGAAGAGGTCGTCGAGCGGCTCCCCTGGTTGCTCAACGCGACGCTCGAAGGCGAGGAGCTCGCCCGGGTGGAGCGCCATCTCGAGACGTGCGCGGCCTGCCGCGCCGAGCGCCTCCGCACCGAGGAGGCGGGGCGGCTGTTCGGGCTCCACCCCGATGCGGCGGAGCTCGCCGGGATCGCCTTCGGCGCCGATCCGGAGGGGGCGGCGGCGGTCCACCTCGAGGTCTGCGCCGAGTGCCGGGAAGCGCTCGCGCTGGCGCGCGCCGCCGCGGCGCTCGAGGGGGAGCCGGACGCCCCGGCGGCCGCGCCACCGCAGCGCGCGCGCCGGACGGGGCGCCTCGCGGCGGCGGCTGCGGCCGCTCTCGCGGCGGTGGCGCTGACCTGGGCGGTGACGGCGACGCGGCAGGCCGACCGGCTCGAGGAGGCGCTGCGCGAGCAGACCCGGGCCCGCGCCGCGCTCGATCGGGAGCTCGCCGCGGCCGGTACCGAGGCGGGGCGGGCGCGCGCCCGCGCCGAAGCGTCCGAACGCGAGCTCGCCCGCGCCGTCGGCGCGCGTGCCCTGCCCGGAGTGGTCGAGCTACTGCCGCTCGGCGAAGTGGTGCGCGGCGCGTCCCGGTCCGATCCGCCGACGGCGGCTCCGGGCGCCGTGCTGTTGCTGCTCGCGACCGCTCCGCGATCGCCGGCCGAAGCGCGCGCCGTCCTGACGGCCGCCGACGGCGGGACCGTCGCCATCGTCGAGGGCCTGCGGCTCGACGCGCACGGCGCCTACTCCCTTCAGCTGTCGAGCGAAGGGCTCGCTGCCGGCCCGCTTGAGATCCGGCTCGAGCGGGCGGGGGAGCCGGCGGGCCGGCCGTTCGCGAGCTACCGGCTGCGGGTCGTCGAGGCCTCCGCGCCCGCCGGCGGCGCAGCGCCCGATCCGCCCTCCGCCGAATCCCGGTAACGATTCGCCGTCCCGGTCGCTGTCCCCTCCAGACGAAACCGACAGACCCCCCGGTTTCCCCGGGGGGCGGAGGAGGTGACCGATGGACCCGATTCGCGAGCACTGCCTTTCCGCACCGCGCCGCGCGACCGCGGCGATCGCCGTGCTGCTCCTGGCCCTCGCGGGCGCCCGGGGCGGCGAGGCGGCGATCATCCGCGTCGGAGCGGTCGGCGACGTGAACTGCGACCAGAACGACATCGACCTGGCGATCCTCCAGGCCGCGCTCAACGGCCAGGACGACGAGATCCGGATCGCCCGCAACCAGACCTACACAAACGAATACCTGCACCTGACCAGCTTTCCGGACGTGCTCCTGCTGCGCGGCGGATTCGACAACTGCGCCGACACCACCGCGAATGGCCGGACGACTCTCAACGGCCGGAACAACCAGCCCGTGGTCGAGGTCGACGGCGGTACGGCGAGCGACGTCCGACTGCAGGGACTGACGCTGGTCACACCGGCCGCGGGGACCACCGAGGTCGTGCGGGTCGAGGAGGCGGGCCGGTTGCTCGTCGACGACTCGGACTTCACCGGCGGCGCCGCCGGGGGGCTCACCATCTCCGGGGTCGATGCCGAGGCCTCTCTGGGCTTCACGACCTCGGTCCACGGCAACGACGGGCTGAGCGGCGGCGGTATCGTCTGCGGCACCGGCGGCACCCTGGTGACCGCGGGGCTCGTGACCGGGAACACCGCGAGCTTCAACGGCGGCGGCATCTTCGCGGTCGAGAGCTGCAGCATCACGCTCGCCAACGGCGCCTGGGTCCACGGCAACGACGCCGGCTTCGACGGCGGCGGCATCTACCTGGCGAGCGGAGCCGACCTGATCGCGGCCGGCGGGGCGGGAGTCGGCCTGCGGATCTTCGACAACACCGCGGGCGACCAGGGGGGCGGGATCTTCGCCCACATGCCGGGGACGACGGCGTTGCTCAACAACGCGCACGTCGACGAGAATCTCGCCGAGGTGACCGGAGGCGGGCTGTTCGCCTTCGACGATGCGACGATCACGATGGACCGCGTCTCGCCGACGGCCGCCTGCATCGACGCCGACCGCTGCTCGACCCTGTCGCTCAACGAGCTCGTCTCGGGGACGAACGGCTCGGCGGCGGCCGCTGCCGGAGGCGGCGACGTCCTGCTGAACCAGACCTTCGTCGAGGGCAACGTGGTTCCCGAGGCCGAGCTGTTCGGCAGCGTGCTCCACGCCAGCGGCGCTGGCAGCCAGATCAGAACCGAGAGCGTGCAGCTGTTCGGCAACACCGGTGCCGACGCGGTGTTCGAGTCGCAGTTGTCCGCCTTCGTCTGGGCGACCTTCACGACGGTGGCGCGGAACCGCTGGGACAACGGCGGGACCCCGACCGAAGCCCGTGGGTTCTACCTCTCCAACGGCGGCACCGGGAGGATCAATTCGAGCGTCTTCTGGCCGACCGCGGGGCAATTCGTGGGCTCCGGCGGGTCGGCGTTCACGCAGGTGGACTGCCTCGTCACCTCCTCCACGGTCGGGCTGCCCGCGAGCGCGACCTTCGTGTCCGTGGTCGATCCGCTCTACGGGAATCTCGCCGCCGGCGAGCTCTCGCCGCGGCCGGGGTCGCCGGTCGTCGACTTCTGCGACACGTTCCGGTACGCCCCGCTGCACAACGACCTGCGCCACGAGGCGCGCGGGCACGACCACGCGACGAATCCGAACGGCTTCCCCGGCGTCACCGGCGGTCTGCAGGACGTCGGCGCCTACGAGCAGCACGAGCTGTTCGCCGACGGATTCGAGAGCGGCAACACCACGCGCTGGTCGTCGACCTCGCCCTGAGGCCGCCGCTCAGCGCACGGCGCCGGAGAGCTGGAACGCCGCCCAGTAGTAGGGGTGCGCGGTGGCGCGGTCGCCCAGCAGCTCGAGCTGGGCGGCCCGCAGGGCGCTCGCCGCGTCGTCGCCGGCGCCGAGCCGGGCGTAGAAGGCGGCGACCAGCGGCGCGGCGGCGCGGTCGGCGATCTGCCACTGGGTGGCGAGCACCGCGCGCGCGCCGGCGAAGTGAAAGGCGCGCACGAGACCGAGCACGCCCTCGCCCGGGAGCGGCTCGCCGAGCGCGGTGTCGCAGGCCGAGAGGGTCACCAGATCGGCGTCGAGCCGCATCTCCTCGAAGATCTCCCAGGCCTGGAGCAGCCCGTCGTCGCCGGTGACCGGAGCGCCGGGGGCGGCGAGCGCGAGGGCGCTGTCGAGCGGTGCGCGCGGATCGACCAGGGCGTGGCAGGCGAAGTGGAGGTGGGTGACGTCGGGCGACACCTCCTTGGCGCGCTCCTCGGTGGCCGTCGCTCCGAGCCAGAGCTCGGCGGCGCCCGGGAAGAGTCGCCGGATCGCCTCCGCCTCCTGCCGGCTCTCGGGCAGCGGCGCGAGGTCCCGCGCGCGCTCCGGAGCGGCGGCGCGCGCGCCGTAGGCGGGGTCCGCGAAGGCGACGACGCGGAGCGGCCGTGCTTCCGGTTCGCTCGGCCGCCGCAGCTCGCGCAGGGCGCCGAGCGAGGTCGCGCTGTGCAGCGGCCGGAGCTCGACCAGCAGTCGGCCGCCGCCCGGTCCTGGCAAGGGCAGCGCCGCGAACGGCAGCTGGTGGAGGGCGCCGTCCGGCAGCACGAGGACGCGCCCGGCGCGCCGGATCCGGTCGGCGACCGGCGCGAGCAGGAGCTCGGCGAGCTCCGCGCCGCGCAGGCGCCAGCTCGAGCGGACACCGGGCGTGGAAAGCTCGCGGCGGAGCTCGGCGACGCGGCGCTCGAGCTCCGCGGCGCCAGCCGCGACCGGCAGGGCGGAGAGCTCACCCTCCCCGGGGCCGAGCGCGAGCAGCCAGGAGCGTCGCGGTCCGACCAGATAGAGGAGGGCGACGGTGCCCGGCTCGAGGTCGAGCTCGTCGAGCGGGCGCCCGAGCGCCGCCGGGTCGCGCCAGCGCGCCACGCGCGGGGCGACCTGCGCCGCTTCGGCTTCGATCTTCCCGAGCTCGCGCCGGGCCGCGAGCAGCTCCTCCATCTCGGTCGCCGCCGGACGGCGTCCGGCCTCGCGCTGTCGCGACAGGAGTCGACGGTAGCGCGAGAGCGCGACCTCGCGCCGTCGCGCCAGCTCGGGGCCGAGCTCGCGGAACTCGAGATCGCGCTCGGCGAGCATGCGGACGAGCTCCCGCCCGCGATAACGCTCGGCGACGCGGAGAGCGTCGGCGACCCGGCCGAGACCGAGCAGCAGATCGGCGTGGTCGAAGGAGAGCTCGGACCACGACGACCCGTATCGCGCGCGCTCCTCCCAGGTTCCCTCCCGGTCGTAGAGCCCGGATTCGAGCGCCGCCTCGGCGGCGGCAAGCTCGGCGAGCGCCGCCTCCGTCGCGCCGCGCGCCACCAGGGCCCGCGCCAGCCGGTGGCGTCCGCGCGCCTCGTCGATCCCGCCCGGGACGATCGAGAGCGTCAGCTCGAGGGCGGCGCGCTGGCTGCGCTCGCCGGCCTCGGCGTCGCCGCGCGCGAGCTCGGTCCGCCCGATTTCAGCGAGGACGTCCGCCTCGGCCAGCGAGCCCGGGGCGACCTGCCGCGCGTGCTCGAGGGCACCGGCGAGGAGCGTCGCGGCGCGCTCCTCGAGCCCCCGGTCGCGCGCCGATCGGGCCAGGCCGAGCAGCGTCGGAACGAGATACTGGCTGTCGGGGGAGTCCTCCTCGATCAGAGTGCGAGCCCGTGACAGCCAGCTCTCGCGCTCCTCGGAGTCCGCCGCGACGTCGGCGAGCAGGAGCAAGGTCGGGATCAGGTCGACGCGCAGCCCGAGCTCCTCCTTGACCGCGAGCGCCCGCCGCAGGTAACCGCGCGCCAGCTCGATCTCGCCCCGATTCATCTCGAGTCGTCCGAGGTTGGTGAGCAGATGGGCGATATCGCGGCGATTGGCCCACCGTTCCATCAGCTCGAGGCCGCGCAGCAGAATCGCCTCGGCCTCGACCAGGCGCCCGCGATCGGTGCGGACGATGCCGATGTTCGAGAGCAGGCGCGCCATCTCCGGTCCGTCGGGGCGGATCCGTTCGTAGAGCGCGAGCGCCGCCGAGTACTCCCGCTCCGCCTCGGCGAGCGTGCCGCGTTTCCAGGCCACGATGCCGAGGTTGACGTGACTGTACGCGGTCTTGACGCCGAGGGGCGCGAGCCGGAGCCGGATCGCGAGCGCCCGGCGGTGGAATCGCTCGCAGGCGTCGACGTCCCCCCGGTTCCACGCCACCAGACCGAGGTCGTTGTAGCTGTCGGCCACCGGCAGTCCCTCGGGCGCGATCCGCTCGCGGATCGCGAGGGCGCGCTCGTGCTCGCGCTCGGCGTCATCGAGGCGGTCCTGCCACCAGGCGATGCGGCCGAGATGCTGGTAGGCGCCGGCCAGGAGCAGGCCGGGCGGGTCGAACGCGGCGAGTCGCTCCGAAACCTCCAGGAAGGCCGTGTGGGCCGCGTCGAACTCGCTCGCCGACTCGTGCGCCACGCCCCGCAACTCGGCGGCGAGCGCGCCGGCGAACGGTTCGCCGAGGATCTCGGCGCCGCGCGCGGACGACGCGGCGGCGTCGAGCGCCTCCGCGAGAAGCTTGCGACGCCCCGCCTCGCGTGCCCGTTCGAGGTCGAGCCAGAGCGCGCGCGCGGGGTGCTCCGCGCGCCAGCCCCCGGCGAGTTCGCGCCAGATCGCGAGGCCGGCGCGCGCCTCTGCTTCGTCGCCCGAATCGAGCCCGGCGCGGCCCGCCCGGAGCCGGTCGAGCTCCTCCGGATCGAGGTCGGGGCGTGTCGTGAGCCCCCAGGTGCCGGGCTCGACGGGCAGCTCGAGCAGCTCGCCCTCGCGCTCCAGCCGCAGCGTCACCGCGACCCGCGCGCCGTGCTCGCGCAGGACCCGTTCGAGGTCGAGGGGTTCCGCGATCGGGCCGGACGCGGGCAGGGCCGGATTGGCATCGTCGCCGGCCGAGTAGGCCAGCAGGCGATCCCCCGCCCGGAGTCCCGCGCGGTCCGCCTCTTCGTTCGGAGTGACCCGGAAGACGACCGCACCGAGCGTTTCGGCCCCGCTCGGCGCCGGGACCGGGGCGAGGAGGATCCACGCCAGCAGGACGGCGCGGTGCGCGGACATGGTGCGGGGAGTGTAGCGCGGGCTTTCCGGGAGCCGCGGTCTCGTCGTACGCTGACCGGGGTGACCGTCACCGCCCGGGGAGAACGTGATGGCCGAGCTCAAGACCCAGCCGACCGGCGCCAGCGTCGAGGCCTACCTCGACTCGCGCGCGAGCGCCGAGCAGCGCGCCGACTGCAGGAAGCTGATGGCGATCCTCCGCAGGGTGACGAAACAGCCGCCGAGAATGTGGGGGCCGAGCATCGTCGGCTACGGCTCCTACCGCTACACCTACGAGAGCGGGCGGACCGGGGAGATCTGCATCGTCGGTTTCGCGATCCGCGGGCGGGAGATCGTGGTCTACCTCATGGCCGAGAGCAAGGAGCAGAAGGCGTTGCTGGCGAAAGTCGGCAAGTACCGGATGGGCAAGTCGTGCTTCTACTTCAAGCGACTCGCGGATCTCGACGTGGAAGTCCTCGAACGGCTGATCGCCGGGTCGGTCGCGGGAATCGAGCGCCGCTACGGCAAGGCGGGCGGCGCCTGATCCGGTGCGCCGTTCGCCGCCGCGCCATGATTCCCGGCCGATGTCCGGTCGCCGTCGCGCCGTGCGAACCCTGAGGATCGTCGCCACCGGCCTGCTGGCGCTGACGGCCATCCCCGGGGGCCTCGCGCTGATCGTCGGTTTCCACGCGCCGCCGGTCGAGATGCTCCGCGGCTCGCTCTTCCGGAGCTTCGTCGTTCCGGGGCTCGCGCTGACGCTGGTCGTGGGCGGATCGGCGCTCGCCGCGACCGTACTCCTGCTTCGCCGCAGTCCGACCGGCCCGGCGGCTTCCGGGGTCGCGGGGCTGGTGGTGATGGCCTTCGAGTTCGTCCAGGTCGTTTCGATCGGATCGCCGCCGGGAGCGAGCCGCGCGATGCAGGTCGGCTACTTCGCCCTCGGCACCCTGCTCGTCGCCTCCGCCCTGGTCGCGCCGCGCGCGGCGAACCCGCCGGGACCGGACGCAACGAGCGCGCGGGCGACCGATCGGTGACGCCGCGCGGCGGCGGGTCCCCCGGTCACCCGTCGCGCTTGCCGCGGTACGGCAGCACGAACAGGTAGAGGCCCGAGAAGAGCAGCAGCGCGAGCGGGAGCAGCGGCGAGTAGGTGATCCAGGCAGGCGGCGGTCCCTGGGTCATGGCGACGAAGTTGGCGGCGACGGTCAGCGTGAAGACGATCGACACCCAGCGGTGGAACTGGCGGATGGGGCGGCTCCAGGTCACGGCATCCTCCCGAGCAGTTGCGTGAGCTTCTCGCCCATCGCTCTCCAGCCGTAGCGCGCGCCGCCGAGCTCGCGCTTCTGGTCGGCACGGAAGCCGACCTGCACGATCGAGAGGCGCGTGCCCGACGCCGTCGGCGTGAGCGTGAAGGTGACGACGGTTTCGAGGAACGGGACGTCCCAGCGGTAGCGGAGCCTGCGGCCCGGCTCGATTTCGAGAATCCGGCAGGAGACCTTGCCGTCCCAGCCGGGGTAGGGCTGCGTCTCGTAGGTGAAGCGGACGTCCGGCGCGAGCTCGAAGCCGGTGACCGGCAGCAGCCACTCGGCGAGCAGTTGCGGGTCGGTGAGCGCGCGCCAGACCTTTTCGGGCGGATGGGCGAGGTCGAAGTCGAGCGCGACGGTGTCGGGCGGCGTGGCGGAGTTCTCGTTCGCGGGCTTCATCCGTCGAGCCTCTCCAGGAGTCGTTCGAGGCGTCCGACGCGCTCGGTCCAGAACGCGCGGTAGTGGGTGATCCAGTCGACCAGCGGTTGGATGCCGCGCGGCTCGATCCGGTAGTAGACGCAGCGCCCCTCGCGCCGGGCGCGGACGAGCCCGGCGTCCTTGAGCGTCGCCAGGTGCTGCGACACGGCGGGCTGCGAGATGTCGAAGCGCGCGGTGAGCTCCTTGACCGGCGCCTCGCCGCGCGTCAGCGCCTCGAAGATCGCCCGCCGGCTGGGATCCGCCAGCGCCTGGAACACCTTGGTCTCGACCGCGGCCGCGCTCTGCACGATCAAACGATAAGCAAAGGCTTATGTGTTGTCAAGTCCGAGAATCGAGGCGTCCGAGCGGCGAATCCGGTCTGTCGTGTCGGTCCTGAGTCGTACCGTCGCGGGTGTCGGCCACTCCGATCCGGACGGCGATCTCGTTCACCACTCCTACGAGGATCCGGGCCATCCGCCGTCGGTCTGAGCCGCGCGCCGCGCGGGATTCCAGCGCGCGAGTCGACTGACCGGGCCGGCCATCGCCCGAGTCCGCCGACTCGGTGCCTTCCCGGTGCCACGCGGTCGCCACGATCTTCTGCAATCCTCCTCGACATGAAGACCGTCTGGATCCTGCTCGCGGTGGCATTGATCGTCGGCCTGGTCGTGCTCGGATTGCGCCTGGGCGATCCGAGCGCCCGGGTCGATTCGACGATGCCCGCTCCGATTCCCGTGAAAGGGGAAGCGCCGGCGCCGGCCGAGGCGTCGGGAGGCTTCCTCTACGGCCGCGTCGCCACGCTCGCCGGTGCGACGTACGAGGGAAGGCTGCGCTTCGGCGGCGACCAGGAGGCGTTCTGGAGCGACCTGTTCGACGGCTTCGAGGACGACAACCCGTGGGCCGTCCACGTCGCGCCCGAGCTGCGGCCGACCGAGAGCCGTCCGCTCGAGATCTTCGGCTTCGAGATCGCCCGGCGCGAGCGGCCGCTCGAGCTCGGTCGGCGCTTTCTGGCGCGCTTCGGCGACCTCGCGCGCATCGAAGCGAGCGGCGCCGACGTGCGGGTGACGCTCAAGAGCGGGACCGTCGTCGTGCTCGACCGCTTCGAAGCCGGCGACATCGACGACGGACTGCGGATCTGGGACGCCGGTCGCGGCGTGGTCGACCTCGACAGTGCGGAGATCGCCGCCATCGATCTGCTTCCCACCCCCGCGCTCGGCGAGCTGCCGGGCCGGATGCACGGGACGGTGCTTACGCGCCGGGGGGAGCTCACCGGTTTCGTGCAGTGGGACCGGGAGGAGTGCGTCGGCACCGACGAGCTCGACGGCGAGAGCGGCGGGGACGATCTCGCCTTGCGCTTCGACACCCTCCGCTCGATCGCTCGGCACGGCGCCTCGAGCTCCCGGGTGACGCACCGGGACGGCCGCGAGCTGGTGCTCTCGGGTACCAGCGAGGCCGGCGACGGCCATCGCGGCGTCTTCGTCGACGACCCGCGCTACGGCCGGGTGCTGGTGACGTGGGAGGCCTTCGAGCGCGTCGACTTCGACGACGCCGGCGCGGCCGGAAGCGGCCCCGCTTATGACGACTTCCCGCCCGGACGTCCGCTGACTGGCAGTGTCACAACGCGCTCGGGCCGGCGCCTGGCGGGTCGGCTGGTCTACGACCTCGACGAGAGCGAGTCGACCGAGACGCTCGACGCCCCGTCCGGCGGGATCGACTACCTCGTCACCTTCGACCGGATCGCCGCGATCGCCCTGCCCGGCCCCGACCAGCCCGATGCCGGCCGCGCCCGGGTCACCCTCCACGACGGCGAGACGCTCGAGCTCGAGCTCGCCGGCGACCTCGGCACGAACAACGCCGGCCTGCTGATCTTCGTCGACAGCCGCGAGCGCCCCGAGTACGTGCCCTGGGCCGACGTCGCACGGATCGATTTCGATCGCCCGCCGGCATAGACTGGCGCGCCATGCGACGAGTCCTGCTCGGGATCGGCCTGCTCGCCGCCGCGGGCTGCGGGACGGCGGTCTACGACCACACCATCGAGGTCACCGCGCTCCACGGCGCGGCGGAGACCACGGAGGTCGGCGTGTTCGATCGTCAGATGGGCTACTCCCGGGACTGGGCGCACCGCGCGCTCGGGCCGAGCTCGGCGTCCGCGCCGCACGTGGGAAAGATCTCGACCACCGCGACGGTGACGGTCGCCGACTCGAAGGCGGCGCGGCCGGTCACCCTGTCGCTCGCGGTGCCGGAGCTCACCGACGACGGCTACTTCCAGCTCACCATCGACGAGCCGCTGCGCCAGCAGCTCCGGCAGGCGCAGTTCTGCGGCTACGGCGCCTACTTCCCCGAGGCGAACGCCGCCGCGATCCCGGTGACGGTCTCGGCCGAGGCGAAGGAGGGGGACTGGACCGTGCACCTCACCGTCGACCTCCGGCAGGCGAGGGCGGCGCTGCCGGCCGCGCCGTGAGCCGGAGGCGCGCGTGACCCCGGAGCGCCGATGGACCGTGCAGGCGAGCTGGTCCGACATGGACTTCAACCGCCACATGGGCAACGCGGCCTATCTCGACCTGTGCACGACAGTGCGCATGATGCACTTCGCCGAGCAGGGGGTCGCGATGGCGGACTTTCAACGCCTCCACGTCGGCCCAGTGGTCTTCCGCGACGTCGTGGACTACCACCGCGAGGTGCACCTGCTCGAGGAGCTCTCGGTAAACCTCGTGCTGCTCGCCGCGAGCGACGACGCCTCGCACTTCCGACTGCGCAACGAGATCTGGAAGGCCGACGGCACGAAGGCCGCGACGGTCGAGAGCACCGGCGCCTGGATGGACGTCGCCGCCCGCAAGTTGGTCGTCCCGCCCGACTCGATCCGCCGCGCCCTCGAAGCCATGCCCCGCGCCGACCCCTTCGAGATCCTGCCGAGCCGGGTGCGGCGGTAGCGCGGCGGGCGATCGACGAGCAGCGGGCATCTGGAGGAATCCATGGAGACCACAGGAACGGTCGGGCAACGGAGGGCGATCGAGTTCGCGAGAGCCTCTACGATCCTCGTTCGACTGAGGAGGGTCGCCTTCTCGACACGTTGTCCCCAGATTCTCCTGGCCGCGCTCTGTCTCGGAACGGTGTCCGCATCGGCGAGAGCTTTCGACGAGGTCGTCATTCAAGGGCCTTGGGAGGGTGACACCGAGGTCTTCGAGGCAGCGAACCTCAAGGCGCGCTATCGCGGTGGACGGCTTGAATTGCAGTGGAGACCACCCGGTCGAGCGACCTTCGAGCCAGTCTGGAGGATGACACCTGACGTCTTGCAGCCGGTCGTCCCTTGCGACTACGAGTGCTTCGGGGATGAGTATCTTCCCTGTTACGAGAAGTGCATTCGAAGCTATCGTCCGATCCTGTTCGATCGTGCTTCGGAGGCGCTGTTCGTCCACGTAAGCCTGGATGTCGGTCAGAATGTCGGCATCGCTGTCGTTCGGGTCGATCTCCGCGCGCGCGAAGGGACGTTGCTCTTCACGGACTACGGAAGCGGGATCGGCGAGCTCGCAGTGTCTCCGGACAGGCGCCGCGCAGCGTATTCGCTCGGCTGGCACGGCAGCGCGTGCTATGGCGGCAGGACTCCGCGAATCGTCGAGTTCGCGACTGGAAAGGCGCTTGAGCTCGAATTCACGCCGGTGTCGGAGGATGGCGTCATCACATCTGCTTTCGATCCGCGATGGTCGAGTCCGACCCGGGTCGAGTTTCGGACCATCCGACATCGCTGCATCGAAATGGAGTCCGTTCCGGGCGAGGCTGGGACGCTGGTGGTCGATGTCACTTCGAACGAAAGGCAGAGAGCTCCAAGATAGGCTCCGGCCGAGCTCATTGCACTCTCATCGCGATCGTTCTGAGAGTGACAGGGTCGTCGCGTCGGTTCGTGGCGCCGGCGACTCGTGGAATGGCGAGGCCAAGACTCGGAGAGACCTTCATGGACGCGAACGACCGACCCGACTTCAGCGGTTGCCTGCTCTATTGCGCTTTCTCGGGCGCGGGCACGAGCGAGGACGCGTTCTCCTGGACACTCATCGAGTACCCCGAGTGGCGAGAGATCGGTGGTCGCCTCTTCCTCTTGGGCAGGATTCCCGAAGTCAGTCCGGATCAGTGGCTCGTCGGACACGAGACCGCCGTCGCCTGGAGCGCGGTCTCGAGCTTCGTCGTTTTCCGATCTCGCGAGCAGTATCTCGAATCGACGGGTCGCTACAAGAAGTCTCTGAAGGAGCGGTTCTTCCGATGATGCCGCGATGAGTCCGGAGGCACGGCGGATGCCAATGCAACGCACCCTGCAGAATGTCCGAGTCGCCCGCCCCTGCCCTGCGCGGTGGGAGGAGATGGTCGGCGACGAACGGGTCCGCTTCTGCTCGGCGTGCCGGAGAAACGTCTACAACCTCTCGGCGATGACCGAGACGGCAGTGCTCGAGCTGCTACACGGTCGAGGGGAGGTCTGCGGACTGCTCTATCGACGCAGGGACGGCACAGTCCTCACGGCCGACTGCGCGATTGGACGGCAGGGTTTTCGCCGTCGCGTAATCCAGCGGATCCTGGCAACGGTTGGCGGCGTGATTCTCGCCGTCGGGGGGCGATTCCTCACGCCGGACTTTCGAGCGGCCTGCCTGGAGGTCGTGATTCCGGAATCCTCGAGTATTCCCGCGGCCGTTCCGACTCCCACGGAGGCCTCGAACGAAGAGCTCGAGCAGCTTCGGCTCCTCGGCTACCTGTCGTAGGGGCTGGGCCCGGTGAGTCCGGACGAGAGGCCCGAACCTGCAATCGCACCGATGCGATGGAAGACGCCGACCGTCGCGATTCTGGTGCTTCTCACCGCCGGCTGGATGACCTTCGACGGAATCCATGCTCTCGTCACCGGCGACTTCGTCACGCCGCGGTCGGGCGAGTACGCGGGGCAGCTCGGGCCGTGGGCGGCGATTCCGCGGGCGGTCGGGATCGACCCGCGCGGCGACGGAGTGAAGGTCTTCTTCGTCGCGTTCGGGATCGCGTACCTCGCGGCTCTCGGGGTCTTCCTCGCGGGTCGTCGCGGGGGCCGGGGAGCGCTCGCCGCCGGGGCGGCGGTCGCGCTGCTCTATCTGCCCTTCGGAACGATGGCCAGTCTCGCCGTCCTGGCGCTGCTGTGGCGCGGAAGAGGTCCGGAGTGAGCTCTCGGCGCCGACCTCGGTAAGCTCTCCGGATGAGCGATCGTCCCAATCCGCTGCTGACGGCGAGCGCCGTCCTCTACTTCGCCGCGGCGGTGCCGCTGCTGTTCGCGCCGCAGGAGCTGCTCGGCTGGGCCGGGGACGTCGAGACGCCCGGCCGGGTCGCCGTGCTCCAGGTGCTGGGCAGCGCGCTGTTCGGCTACTCGATGCTCAACTGGGCCAACCGCTACGCGCGGGTCGAGGGGATCTTCGGGCGGCCGCTGCTGATCGCCAACCTCGCCCACGCGGCGTCGGCGGCGCTGCTGCTGCTGAGGGTGGCGATCGAGATGAGTTTCGCGCCGGTCGTCGCGGTGCCGACCGCCATCTACCTGCTGCTGGCGGTGGCCTTCGGCGCCCGGCTGTTCCGCGCGCCCGAGCCGGAAGGCGACTGACCGGCCGTGACGGCGCCTTCGGAGGTCGTCCTGCGCCGCCGGGGCCTCCACCGCGCCACCTTCCTCGCGGCGGGGATCTACAACCTCGCCTGGGGCGCGTATTCGGCGCTCGACCCGCAGTGGCTCTTCCGTTTCGCCGGGATGGAGCCGGCGCGCTACCCGGAGGTCTTCGCCTGCCTCGCGATGGTGGTCGGCATCTACGGCCTGCTCTACCTCGACGTGGCGCGCCGGCCCGAGAGTGGGGGAGCGATCGCGGCGGTCGGCCTGCTCGGCAAGGTGCTGGGGCCGGCGGGGCTGGCGGTGCTGATCGCGCGGGGGAGTTGGCCGGTCGAGACGATCGTCCTGATCGCGACCAACGACCTGGTCTGGTGGATTCCGTTCGCCCTCTACCTCGCAGACCTGGGCCGGGCGCGGCGGGCCGGCCGACTGAGGTAGCGTTCGCGCTCGAAACCCGAGAAAGGAGCACGAAATGCAGCTCGGCGCGTTTTCCGTCAGCCTGGCGGTCAAGGACCTCGCGGCGTCGCGGGCGTTCTACGAGAAGCTCGGTTTCGCGACACTCGGCGGCGATGCGAGCCAGAACTGGCTGATCCTCAAGAACGGCGACGTCGTGATCGGCCTGTTCCAGGGGATGTTCGAGAAGAACATGCTGACCTTCAACCCGGGCTGGGACCAGAACGCCAAGCCGGTGCCGACCTTCACCGACGTGCGCGAGATCCAGACGCGGCTCAAGGCGCAGGGGCTCGCGCTGGCCACCGAAGCCGACGAGTCGACCACCGGCCCGGCGCACCTGGTCGTCGTCGACCCGGACGGCAATCCGATCCTGATCGATCAGCACGTCTGAACGGAGCGGGGGAGCGGAGCTCGCCGCCGGTGATCGTCCTCCACGGCTGGTACCACTGGTTCCCGAAACGGCGGGCCTTCCGCGGCGACTACTGCCGGCGTTGCGAGGCGGCGACGACTTCGGTCCAGGTGCGCACGCTCGACGTGCTCCACGTCTTCTGGATTCCGCTGCTGCCGATCGGGCTCTGGAGCCGCTGGTTCTGCCTGCGCTGCGGCGCGCGGCCGCACGCCGCGCCCCGGACCCGCAGGGGCTGGAAGATCGCCGGCGCGCTCTTGCTGCTGCTCGGTGCGCTCGCCGGCTGGATGATGCCGATCGAGCGCCCCGACGAGGTCGCGGTGGCCTGGCTGTTGCGCATCGCCCTGCCGATCGCTTTCGCCGCGACGCTCGTCTCGATCCTCCGCCACCGCCCCGAGCCCGCCTTCGCCGCGCGCCTGGCCGCCGTCCGCCCCTGGTCGCGCCCCGACTGCCCGCTGTGCGGCGGCGCCCTCGAACGCACCTCCCCGCCGCACTGCGCGACCTGCGGCGCGCGGCACCTGCCGCTGCGCCCGGGCAGCTAACGACTCCTGCCTGATCTGCCGGATCCGGTGCAAGATGCGCGATGTGGACGGCGCTCTGGAAGGTGACTAGTCTTGCGGTGATGGTGCCCCGGGCCCGAGTCTTCGGTCAAGAGATACTTCCAACGAGGGTCACGAGCTTCGGGAGCGGCCCGAAGATCGGTGCCTCTAGCCTCCGGAGTCTGCTCCAGGTTGCCGCGTTCTGGGCGTTGACCCTGGGCCTCGGGGGAGCTTCTGCGCGCGTCGTAGAAGTCGCGGAGATCGAAGTCCAGTTCGGACTCCAGCAGTTGAGCTCGAGCGAAGCGAAGGACCGATACTGGGGTGCGGTCGTCCTGGGTCGGTATCCCGAGTTCGCGGAACGCACTCTGCGACCGCTTCGACAGGCGCTGGAGGATTCCGACTGGGCCGTCCGGCTTTCGGCGGCGCGTGCCCTCGAGTCGTTCGGCCCTCGAGCGCATGGAGGTGAGTCGACTGCGGCGCTCGTTCGCCGGCTCGAGGACGCGTCGAGCGAGGTACAAACCGCTGCAGCCTTCGCTCTCGCCGCGGTCGGAGGCGAATCGCCGGAAGCCCGCTCTCAGCTCGCGCTTTTGCGACAGGGCCGTTCGACTCTTCAGCGAGTCGCGGCGATGGAGGCGACGGTGGCCTTGGAGCTGGACGAGCTTTCCGTCGCGTCCAGAGCCTCTACGGCAGCCGAGGCCATCGCACTGCTTCGCGGGTGCATGAGTCGCGAGGCTGGGAGCACCGAGGATGAGTGGGAGGACGCGCCCTGCGAACGAGCCGGGCGACTCGCCCGTGCCGCGTCCAGACTGCATGCGCAGACTGCCTACGCGTTCCTGCCGGAGCTGGTCGCGAGCGTGGATAGCGAGCACTGTTCGGCGCGGCACGCAGCTCGATCGATGGCTCCCTTCCTCGGACCTTTCGAAGCCGACCTGATGCGTCGGATCCGGCATGGCAGTGCGGCGTCGAGGGGCGAGGCAGCCATCGCGGCCGGCCTGCTGGGTCTGGAGAATCCTGCGACTCTGACTGCGTTGAGCGAGCTCGTCGCGGGTGGCGGCGAAGTGGCGGTCGCTGGACTCCGCGCTCTCGAAGAGATCGGAGAGTCGGCGCGGCCGGCAGTCCCGGCGATCGAGCGGATCGTCCGCAGCGCTGCTCCGGACGATCTGCGAAGAGCGGCTGGCCGGGCCCTGACCTCGATCGATTGGGATCGTGCGGGTGAGGTAGCGGACGAGCTCCGAGACGAAGACCCCGAGTTCTCAGCCTGGCTGAGGGACTTCGTGGTTCTGTCCGTATTGTGATCCGGAGATCGATTCGAAGGACTTCGCGGTGTCCTGTCGTCACTGCTCCGGTTGGATCCGGAACGAGGGTCGCTGGGCAAGCTGACGGCCCATCCAAAGACGGACTTCACTGTCCAGACAATGGACAAAGGTATCGGTCCGAACGAGCTCGAAGCCCCCGCGAGCGGACCTGACTACACCAGAGCTTTCGTAGCGATCGACTCATCGTACGATTCCGAACGCGGGGGCCGCTGATGCCAACGAAGCGACTGTCGAGGACTCATCCAGAAGCCAGCGACTCGACCGCGGCCGTCGACGCGCTGATGGCGAAGCTCGAGCATCCGATGAAGGCGGAGATCCAGGCGCTGCGCGAGCTCGTGCTCGGCGTCGACCCGTCGATCGCGGAGGGGGTCAAGTGGAACGCGCCGAGCTTCCGGACGAGCGAGTACTTCGCCACCGTCCACCTGCGGTCGAAGGTCGGCGTCGGGCTGATCCTCCACCGCGGCGCCAGGGCGCGAGACCTGCCGGCGGGCGGGATGAGGATCGACGACCCCGGCAGGCTGCTCGAGTGGCTTGACGACGACCGGGCGCGCTTCGAGTTCGCGAGCGGCGCGGAGCTCGCGGCGAAGCGCGCGTCCCTCCGGGAGCTGCTGCGGCAGTGGATCCGGCATGTTTGAGGCCCGCGGAGCCCGATCGAAATGACGAAGCCGCTGGAGTGGCCCCGCGTCTTCCGCACGTCGCCGTGGATGTACGCGCTGCTGGCGGTGGCGCAGGCGATGTTCACCGCGGGGGCGCTCTTCTTCCGCGGCCGGCCCGACGATCGGTGGGTGTGGCTGACGTTCGTGGGGTTCGCCGTCTTCGGCGGCGTCGCGATCGCGGAGGCGGCGACGGCGCGGGTCGCCCTGGGCGAGACCGAGCTCGAGATCGTCTCCAACTTCCGGCGCCGGCGCTACCACCGCGCCGACCTCGTGCGCGTCGTCGGCGAAAAGGGAGTTCCGGTCGCGATCGAGCGCCGCCAGGGGGGCTGGATCCGCTTGCCGTCGCTCGGCAGCGGGCCGCACGCGAACACCGTCCGGGCGTGGCTGAGGGGGACTGGAACCGATCGCATGGACGAGGCCGGCGCTCGGTAGCGCGGTCGCGCCGCCGCGACCCGGTTGTATCTTTCGCTCCCGGAGGCCCCGCCCGTGAACTTCGCCCGCCGCGTCTTCCGGATCGCCGCGATCTACGGCATCCTCGCGCTCGCCCCGCAGTACTTTCTCGAGGACAAGGTCGGGCGCGACTTCCCGCCGCCGATCACCCACCCCGAGCACTTCTACGGCTTCGTCGGCGTGGCGCTGGCGTGGCAGTTCCTGTTCCTGCTGATCGCGAAGGACCCGGTGCGCTTCCGGCCGGCGATGCCGGTCGCGGTGGTCGAGAAGCTCGCCTTCGGCGGGGCGGCGGTCGTGCTCTACGCCCTCGGGCGGATCCCGACCGCGGTCCTCGGCGTCGGCCTGATCGACCTGGTCCTCGCCGCGCTGTTCGTCGCGGCCTGGCGCGCGACGCGCGACGCCAGCTAGCGCGGCTCGCCAGCGGTCGCCGCGAGCCCTTCGGCGAAGACCTGCTTCTGCAGCTCGAAGTCGGTCCCTTCGGGGGCGAGCGCGATCAGGCGGTCGAGGTCGCGGCGCGCGGCGGTGAACAAGGCGTGCGCCTCGGCGCGGCGGCCGCGCTTGCGCTCGACGTCGGCGAGCTGGCCGCGCGAGGAGACCAGGGCCTGCAGGTGGAAGACGTTGTCCGAGCCGCGCCCCGCGAGCGGCTCGAACAGCCGCACCGCTTCGGCGAAGGCGGCCGCGGCGGCTTCCAGGTCGTCGCCCTCGACCGCGGCCATGCCGACCCAGTGGGAGCCGGTCGCGAGATCGAAAGTCGCCTCGACGTTGGCGCGGTCGGCATCGAAGATGCGCCGGCGCAGCGCGAGCGAGCGCTCGGCGAGCGCGCGCCCTTCGGCGACTTGGCCCTGTTCGAGCAGCGCGAGGATCGCGCGATCGGCGACCCCCGTCCAGTCGGAGCGCGCCTCCGGGTGATCGGGGGCGGCGGCCAGCCGGCGGTCGGCGATCTCGAGCGCCCGGCGGTGGCGGGCGATCGCTTCGGCCTCGCGGCCGGCGCTCTGCAGCGCGTGGCCGAGCAGGGCGTTGGCCACCAGCAGACTCCGGTCGAAGCGGGCCGGATCGAGCGCCGCGAGCCGCTCGTACTCGGCGAGGTTGGCCTCGAAGCCGGCGACCGCCTGTTCGGTGCGGCCGAGGGTCTGATCGGCGGAGGCCACGCGCTGGAGCAGCGAGGCGATCAGCCGCCGGCGGTCGAGGTCCGCGGGATCGGCGTCGGCCGCGCGGCGCGCCGCGACGATCGCCTCCTCGAAGCTCGCGCGCGCGGCGGAGGCGCGCCCGAAGACGTTCTCGAGGTCGCCGCGCAGGCGCAACGCCTGCGCCAGGCGTTCGTGGGCGACCGGGCTCGCGGGATCGATCTCGACCCGGCGCGCCGCGCTGGCGATCGCGCGCCCGGCGCTGGCGAGCGCCGCCTCGGGCTGGCCGAGGTTCGGCTCGAGGGGGCTGCCCTGGATCTCCGCGACCTTGACGTAGCCGCGCGCGAGGTCGTCGAGCAACGCCGGGTCGTCGGCGGCCTCCTTCGAGAGCAGCTCGAGGTAGCGCAGCGCCGTGGTCACCACCTGCTCGCGCAGCTTCGTGCTGCCGGCGAGGTCGCGCAGGCCGGTCTCGATCTCGAACAGGAAGCTGCCGGCGAGCTCGCGCACCTCGGCGAGCCGGCGCGCCGCGCGCTCGGCCTCGATTCGCGCGCGCGACGCCTGGGCGAGGCTGACCAGCCCGGAGGCGACCAGCAGGACGACGGCGAGCGCGGTCGCCGCCACCGTCAGCGCGTGGCGGCGGACGAACTTCGCGAAGCGGTAGGCGAGCGCCGGCGGGTGCGCCTCGACCGGCCGGCCGGCGAGGAAGCGCTCGACGTCCTCGGCGAGCGCGCCGACGCTGCGGTAGCGCGCGGCCGGCTCCGGCTCGAGCGCCTTGGCGGCGATGCGCTCGAGGTCGCCGGCCAGGCGCTGGCGCTCGACGCCGGGCGCCGCCTGCTCCGCCGCGAGCGCCGGCAGCCGCACCCGCCCCGCGGCCTCGATCCGCCGCGCCTGCTCGGCGTGCGAGCTGGTGCGCTCGACCGGGTGCGGCGGTCGGCCGGCGGTGAGCACGCAGAGCAGGACGCCGAGCGAGTAGACGTCAGAAGCCGTCGTCAGCGGCTCGCCGCGCAGCTGCTCGGGGCTCGCCCAGCCCGGGGTGAGCGGCCGCGGCAGGCCGAGCGCGGTCCACTCGCCGTCCGCTTCGTCGGCCTCGAGCAGCTTGGCGATGCCGAAGTCGAGCAGCTTCACGCGGCCCTCGGCGTCGACCAGGATGTTGGCGGTCTTCAGGTCGCGGTGCAGCACGAGCTGGCGGTGCGCGAAGGCGACCGCGCCGCAGACTTCGACGAAGAGGCGCAGGCGCGCGGCCAGCGGCAGCGCGCGCGCGTCGCACCACTCGTCGATCCGTTCGCCCTCGACGTGCTCGAGGACGAGGTAGGGGACGCCGGCGTCGGTGGTGCCGCCGTCGAGCAGACGGGCGATCGCGGGGTGCGCGAGCCGCGCCAGGATCCGGCGCTCGCGCGCGAGGTGGCGGCGCAGCAGGTCCGAGGAGAGCTCGGCGCGCACCAGCTTGACCGCGACCGTGCGCTCGAAGGCGCCGTCGGCGCGCCGCGCGCGCCAGACGCTGCCCATGCCGCCGCGGCCGATCTCGGCTTCGATCCGCCAGGGGCCGATGCGCTCCGGCGGCGGCTCGGCCGCCGGTGTCGTCTCGCGCATCCGCTCGAGCACCGGACGATCGAAGGTCGCGACCTCGCCGGCGGCGTCGACCAGCTCGCCGAGCTCGCGAGCGAGCTCCGGCTCCGCGGCGCCGAGCTCGGCCAGCGCGGCGAGTCGCGCCGGCACGTCGAGCGCGAGCAGGCGGTCGAGCTCGTCGCGAAGCCGCTCCCATGAGAGGGCGGCGCTCACGGCCGGGCGAGCTCCCGGCGCAGCCAGGCGCGCGCCGCGGTCCACTCGCGCTTGACCGTGGCGAGCGACAGGTCGAGCGCCTCGGCGACCTCCTCGAGCGACAGTCCGCCGAAGTAGCGCAGGGTCACCACGCGCGCCGCCCGCTCGTCGCGCACGGCGAGCTTCTCGAGCGCGAAGTCGACGGCGAGGATCTCCTCGGAGAGTCCGGGGTCGAGCGCGCCGGCGACCTGTTCGAAGGCGTCGATCGCCTCGATCGCCTCGTGCGGTCGGCCGCCGCCGCGCTTGGCCGCGGACCGGCCGCGGGCGTGCTCGACCAGGATCCGGCGCATGACCCAGCCCGCCACCGCGAGGAAATGCCCGCGATCCCGGAAGCGCGAACGGTCCTGGCCGGCGAGCTCGAGGAAGGCCTCGTGGACGACCGCGGTGGGCTGCAGGGTGTGGCCGGTGCGCTCGCGGCGCATCGCCCGCTCGGCGATGCGCTTGAGCTCGGGGTAGAGATCGCGGAACAGGCGCTCGAAGGCCGCGCCGTCGCCGGCGCCCCAGGCGTCGAGCAGCGCGGTGATCTCGCTCTTCTCGGAGTCGATGTCGTCCATGTCGCCCGGCCGGGGAAGGATCCTGCCACAGCGCCGCGGCCGGGCGACGGGACGGAGGGGGTCACGGCACGGTCACCGACCACTGCGAGGTGTTGCCGGAGGCGAAGCCGTCGGCGAACAGGAGGCGAAGCGAGAGCCGGCGCAGCTGGATGCTGTGCAGGTTCTGGTCGTCGCCTGGCGAGCCGAAGCTCTCCCAGGCGAGGGTGAAATCGCCGTTGCCGTCGATCGCCAGCGCGGGCGCCATCTGATTGCCGGCGACGAAGGTGTTGGCCTGTCGGTCGGTGGCGAGCGGCGTGTCGTTGGCGCCGAAACCGCGAACCTGGACGCTCCAGCCGTCGGCGTCGTTGCCGGAAGAGCCGAAGCTCTGCCAGGCGGCGACGAAGCGGCCGGCGGAGTCGATCGCCACCGCGGGGAAGCGCTGGTCGTCGTCGGTGTAGTCGTTGACCTGGATCTGGTCGGCGGCGGCGCCGTTGGCGGCGAAGCGGCGCGCCTGGATCGCGTAGCGGTCGGCGTCGGAGCCGACCGAGCCGAAGCTCTCCCAGACCACGACCGCGGAGCCGTCGGGGGCGACCGCGACCGCCGGCTGGCCGTCGGCCATCACCGGCGGGTGCTCGTTGACCTGGAAGCTGGCGGCGCCGAAGCCGCCGAGGATCCAGCGCGCCTGGATGCTGGTGGTGGTGTTGTCGCTGCCGGCCGAGGTGGCGCTCTGCCAGACCGCGAGGAAGTTGCCGCCGGAGGCGGCGATCACGGGGACCTCCTGGGCGCCGGCGGTTCCCTCGTTGACCAGCAGCTCGCCGGTCAGCGGCGCGCCCGACGAGTCGAAGACGCGCGCCGCGATGTTCAGGTTGTCGGTCGGTCCGGCGTCGTCGTCGCTCTGCCAGACCACGATGAATCCGTCGATCTCACCGGCGACCGCGGGGAAGAGCTGCTCGCCGGGAACGAAGAGGTTGACCGCGAAGTCGGCGCCGAGCGGCGTGCCGTTGGCGGCGAAGACGCGGGCGCGCACGTCGAAGCCGTCGGCGGCGACGGCGCCCGGGCTCTCCCAGACCACCATCACCGCGCCCGAGACCGGGTCGACGGCGACCGCCGGCGTCTTCTGCTGGCCGGCGATCACGGTGTTGACCTGGACCTGGCCGCCGAGCGGTTGGCCGCCGGGGGAGTAGCGCCGCATCTGGATGCTGCGGCCGTCCTGGTCGGTGCCGGCCGAGGCCCAGCTCTCCCAGACGACGTAACTGGTGCCGTCGGGGGACTTGGCGACGGCGGCGACGCGCTGGTCGCTGGTGATCACCTGGTTGACCTGACGCTGCGCGTCGAGGAAGGCGGGCAGCTGCGCCGCGGCCGGCGCCGCGGCGAGCGCGGCGAGGGCGAGCGGCAGGAGGCGGAGGCGGAACGGAGCGTTCATGGGGTTCTCCTTCCCCTCCTGACGTGCGATCCGGGGGCGGAACGGCTCAGACCGGGGACGGTCCCCCTCCGGGTGGGCGAAAGAGGGGCAGTCCCCGGTTCCTCCGGGCCGGGCTCGTGGGCCGTGGCGAGACGCCGGTCTCGGCGGGCGGCCTTTACGTGTAGCAGGGGCCGAGCTCGCGCACCTCCACGGTCGCGAAGGCGGCGGCCGGGCACTGGGCGGCGATCGCGACGGCCTGCTCGCGTGTCTCGCAGTCGAGCAGAAAGAAACCGCCGACGATCTCCTTGGCCTCCGCGAACGGGCCATCGAGCGTGGCGACCCGGCCGTCGCGCACCCGCACGCGGACCGCGTCGGCGTCGCTGCGCAGCGCCTCGGTGATCCGGAGCAGGCCGCGCGACTTCAGGTCCTCGCTGAACCGCACCATGGCGTCGTAGAGCGCGCGGCCCTCGGCTTCGCTGCGCTCGGCACGCTGGCCGGCGGGCTCGACGATCAACAGCATGTAGCTCATCCCGATTCTCCCTCGTTCCGCTCGGGCCGGTCGTTCCGACTGCGGGGCGACTCGTCCCGAGCGCGCCGACTCTACCGGGCGCGCCCCGGCGCGAAGAAGGGCGCCGCGACTCCGGATCGCCCCGGCGGGCCGATACGATGAGCGGCGGACCCTCGCCATGCCGCGCGCCCTGCTCGCCGACGTCGTCCTCGCGCTCCACGTCCTGTTCGTGGCGTTCGTCGTGCTCGGACTGGCGCTGATCGTGGTCGGCGGCGTACGCGGGTGGGGCTGGGTGCGCCACCGGCGCTTCCGCCAGCTCCACCTCGCGGCGATCGGCTTCGTGGTGGTCGAGACCTGGCTCGGCCGGATCTGTCCGCTCACCGATCTCGAGGCGTCCCTGCGGGACGGCGTGGGGAGCGACGGCTACGAATCCGGCTTCATCGCCTACTGGCTGGCGCGGCTGCTCTATATCGACGCGCCGCCCTGGGCTTTTCTGCTCGCCTACACGGCCTTCGGCGCGGCGGTGTTCGCGGCCTGGTTCCGGGTGCCGCCGCGGCGGCGTCGGGGTCGGGAGAGTCAGGAGCCGGAAGGCGGCACCAGCGGCGCCGACTCGACGAGACGAGCTTCGAGCTCGGGCTCGAAGGCGTCGCCCGCCAGGCCGCGGGCGCGCTCGTAGAGGCTCCGTGCCAGCGTCCGATCGCCTTCGAGCCAGGCGAGACGGGCGTCGATCCAGACGACTTCCCAGTCCCCGTCGTAGCGGCGCTTGGCGACCTCCAGGTAGCGCCGTGCCGGCTCGGCGGCGCCGACCAGGGAATGCGCGAAGGCGAGGTTGAAAGCGACCAAGGTGCGCCCCTCGTCGTCGCCGAGCTCCTCGAGCGCGCGGTAGGCGCCCTCGAGCTGCTCGAGGGCGGCGCCGAGTCGGCCCAGACCCTGCTCGAGAACGGCCAGGTTGCTGCGCACCGCGGCGATCATGCGCCGGTCGCCGGTGTCGGAGTAGAGCTCGATCGCGCGCTCGAACAGCCGGCGCGCCTCCTCGATGCGCCCCTGCTTGTTGCGGGTGATCGCCAGGCTGTTCGAGCTCATCGCTTCGAACGGCCGCAGCCCCAGCTCGCGCTCGATCGCGATCGCGCGCTCGAGCCGCACGGCGGCCTCGTCGGCGCGACCGGGCTGCTCGGAGAGCGCGGCGCCGGTGGCGTGGAGCGCGGAGACCTCCGCGATGCGGTCGCCGCTGGCGCGGTGGATCGCGAGCGACTCCTCGTAGAAGCGCTCGGCGGCGGCCCAGTCCTCGCGCGCCAGCGCGACGTCGCCGAGCTGGTAGAGCGCGCTGGCCGTCGCCTCGTCGTGTCCGCGCCGGCGCGCGAGCTCGAGTGCCTCGCGCGCCAGTGCCTCGGCGCCGTCGAAGTCGAGCCGATTCACGGCGGCCGCGGCGAGCCGGGTCAGGCTCGACGAGACCAGCAGCTCGTCGTCCGTAGCCGCCGCCCGCTCGCGCACTTCACGGGCGAGGTGCTCGACCTCGTCCCACTGGGAGAGACGGTCGGCGCAATCGGCGAGCGCGAGACGTGCGAGGTCGAGGTCGGAGTCGACGCGCAGGGCGGTGCGGAAGAAGTCGCGCGCCGCCTCGGCGCCCTCGGTCCCCCACGCCGCGATGCCCATGGCGTGGAGCCGATTCGCGAACGGATCCTCGGAGAATCGCTCGCGCAGCCCGTTCCAGGCGCGGTCCGGCGCCAATCGACGCGCGAGGCGCTGGACCAGCGCCTCGCCGGCGGACATCGCGTCGGCAGCCGCGACGCTGCGGCGGCCCGCGGCACCCGAAGGGGAGGCGGTGCGGTAGTCGGCGACGAAGTGGTCGCCGTCGGCGCGGAACCGGACGTCCACGGCCACCTCGGCGCCGATCCAGCGGGTGAGGCGGACCAGGTCCTCGTCGGTGGCGCCGCAGACCGTCGTAGCGAGCTGGGCGCAGGCGCGGTCGACGCGCTCGGGAGGAACCACCTCGAGTGCGTCGATGCCGGCGAGGGTCTCCGAGACCATGCCGCGCAGGCCGCGCTCCAGCCAGTCGAGCCCGGGATCGCCGGTGTCGTTGCGGAACGGCAGCAGCGCGACGCGGCCGCGAGCGCCCGCGGGCAGCAGGGGCGGCTCGCCGCCGGCGCGGTGCGCGATCCAGGCCGCGGCCGCGATCGCCAGGACGGCCGCCGCGGCCCAGACCGCGACGAGCCGGCGCCGGCGCTTCCGCTCGGGGGCGGAGAAGATCCATCGGAGCCGGCGCAGCGCGGCGCGGGCATCGAGCCGTGCGTCGGGCGCGAGCCGCGTCAGCTCGTCGACCAGCCGCGCGAGCTCGGGATCGAGCCCTCGTGCGGGCCGCTTCTCGCCGCGGGCGATCGCGACGAGCATTCGCTCGGGCGCGATCGATCGGTCGAAGGCGGGCTCGCCGGTGAAGATCTCCTGGAGCAGCAGGCCGAACGAGTAGAGATCGCTGGCTGCGGTCGCCTGCTCGCCCCGGGCCTGCTCGGGACTCATGTATCCGAGCGTGCCCAGGATGGTGCCGACCCGGGTGCGGCTGCTGTCGTCCGGCGCGACGCGGTCGCTCGCCGGTGCGGCCGCCTCGACCCGCGAGTCGGCGTCGGGCGGCTGGACCCAGGTGTCCTCCTCGGAGGAGCGGGCGAGCCCGAAGTCGAGGACCTTGAGGTGCCCTTCGGGCGTGATCATCAGGTTCTCGGGCTTGAGGTCGCGATGGACCACCCCGGAAGCGTGGACGGCGGTGAGCACGTCGGCAAGCTCGAGGGCGATCGTCTCGCGAGTGGCCCGGTCGAGGCCGTCGTGCAGCGCGCGGCGCAGATCGCGGCCGTCGACCAGCTCGAGCACGATGGAATCGGCGTCGTCCTGCTCGACCAGGTCGTGGACGACGCAAACGTTGGGGTGCGCGAGCTGCGAGAGCATGCGCGCCTCGCGCAGGAATCGCGTCTTGGCGTCGGCGTCGAGGCGCAGCTCGCCGCGCAGCCGCTTGAGCGCCACCCTTCGGTGAAGGACCTCGTCGAAGGCGAGGTAGACCGACCCCATTCCGCCTTCGCCGATCGGCGCCAGCAGGACGTAGTGCCCGACCTTGCGGCCGAGGAGATCCCGCTCGTTTCCGGACAAGCGACGGCAGCGTAGCAGGAGGTCGGGAGGCCGCCAACCGGGTGCTACGACCGGGTTTTCCCGCCTCCGCGACACGGCCCTTCGCTAGGATGACGGCTTTGCGGCGATGGGAGGACCGGAATGACCCGACGTCTGCTGGCAGTCATCGTCTTGAGGATCCTCGGGATCGTCCTGCTGACCCGGGCGTTGGCGAGCGCGATCCAGGTGGTCACGACGTACGCGATGATCCGGTCCCGCCAATACGGCGAGGAGTTCGACTTCGCGCTCGGCCAGTGGGCGAGCCTCGCTTACCTCGGCATCGTCGGTTCGTTCGGCCTCGCCTTCCTGGTCCACACTGGGAGGGTGGCGGGCTGGATGTTTCCGGAGTTCGACGACCGCGAGGTCGCCTTCAGCGGCTCCGGGCTGGGGACGCTCGCCTTCCGCGTTCTCGGTGCCGCGTCCGTGATCTACGCCCTGCCGGGCCTGGTCGTCGCGCTCGTCGAGATCGTCTGGGGTCTCGGTGCCGAGCGGCGGCTCGAGTTCCTGACCTCCCTGCCCGGACGCTGGGCGGACGACCTCTACTGGTTCCTCGCCTTCGTCGTCGGCGCCGTGGTCTACCGCAACGCGGAGCGGCTCGCCCGGGTCCGACCGACGGCGGCTCCGGGCGCGCCAGCGGATTGACCGCGACATGTCGAAGCGAAGCTCGCCCGCCGAGGCCGCGTTGCTTCAGCTCAGCCGCGAGCTGATCGAGGCCTTTCGCGCGCGCGACCGCCAGGAGATGGAGCGGATCCTCGCCGACGACTTCCGTCACGTCGACGCGGGCGGAACCGAGGTGGACCGGGAACGGTTCGTCCAGGCGATGATCGGAGCGGAGTGGAAAATCCTCTCGATCGACTTCGAGCGGATCGAAGTCCACGAGATCGACGAGCTCGCGGTGGTGACCGGGATCCAGACCGCTGAAGTGGCGCTGCCGGACGGCACGGCGGCGACGTCGCGCGGCGCTTTCACCGACCTGTTCACCCGGGTCGACGGACGCTGGCGGCTCCGGCTGGCGCACTCGACCGAGCTCTGAGCGCGACGACGAGGCGATCGGCGTAGACGGCGGGTGCGCTGTGGCAGACTTCCGCCGTGCCGACTCGTGACCCCGCGGTCCGGCGGTTTCCGCAGGCGACGGCCGAGGCGATCGACCGCGCCAGGATCCTCGGCGTGCGCTCCGGCAGCGAGCACCGGTTCACGGCGGTCTGGGTGGTCGTGGTCGACGGCCGGATCTTCGTTCGTTCCTGGTACGACAAGCCGACCGGGTGGCTGCGGGCGTTCCGCGCGGAGCCTCGCGGCGCGATCTCCTTCGCCGGCCGCGAAGTGGCGGTGGAAGGCCGGCCGGTGCGCAGCGCGACGACGCGCGCGGCGGTGACGCGGGCCTACGCCACGAAGTACCCGACGAAAGGCTCGCTGAAGTGGGTGACCGGCTTCGCCGAGCCGGAGCGCGAGGTCAACACCCTGGAGTTCGTGCCCGCAGGCCGGGCGAGCACGTTGCGGGCGGAAGCAGCAGCCTCCAAAGGACGATCCTGAGATGACGAAGATCAACGGACGGAGGACGACACTGCGGGCAACGGCGCTCACAGCGCTTCTCGGATGCAGCGTTGCCGCGGTTCCCGCAGTGGCCGAGTCGAGCCCGTGGACCTTCCGCCTGCGCGGGCTCGCCAGCGACTACGAGCGGGACTACACCTCCTCCTACATGGAGAGCACGAGTCACCTGAAGATCGAAGACGGAACCGGCCTGGAGATCGGTGGCGAGGTGAGGTGGAGCCCGCTGACGGGTTTGGACCTGTCGCTGGGCCGCCTCGATTTCGATGCGACGGATTGGAGCGTAGAGCGTCGGGTCGTCAGCTTCGATCCGCTGGTCTTCGAGGAGGTGGAGACACCTCGTCGGCGAGGGCAGTTCGTCGTCGAGCACCTGTCCGCGACCTGGCTGTTCCATCCGATCCGTCGCCGCCGGCTCGATCTCCACCTCGGCCCACTCCTCGCGCTGGCTCGCTATCGGACCGACATCGGCGCCGACCGCGAGGAGGAGATCGGCTGGGGTGGCCGGGTCGGGGGCGACCTCGCCCTCGGCGAGACCTCGCCGTGGAGCGTGGGCGTCGAGCTGCGCTACGTCGAGTTCGTCCACGAGGTCCTCGACCGCGACGCCTACGGAAACCTCGGATTGACGGTCGCTGCGTTGACCATCGGCTACCGGACCGGAGCGGTGCGATGAGCTCTCCGGGTGTGGTCGTCGCGATCCGCTACCGCGCGCTCCCGGGTCGCGAGGAGGTCGCGCGAACGGAGCTCGCGAGGTTGGTCGCCACCGTGGTCGCCGAAGAGTCCGCTTGCGGCGGCATCCGCATGCTGGTCGACGCCGACGATCCGGCCTCGATCCTGCTCGTCGAGGAGTGGCCCGATCGCGCCAGCTACCTCGGGCCCCACTTCGAGACGCCGCACCTGAAAGCGTTCATCGCGCGCGCGGGCGAGTGGTTCGCCGGGCCGCCCGAGATCGGATTCTGGGACGAGGTCGACCTCGAAGCGGGCCGCGCGCCGCGCGGCTGAGCCTCGCTCCGGTTCCAGCGGTCGTCGGACCGGGACGAACGGCCGCGGGCTGCCGAGGCACCCGGCTAGAGTCCGTTCCGGAACGAGCGGGAGGGTGAAATCCATGGCGACCCGCAAGAAGGCGACGCCCGCGAGCGAGCAGCGATCGATCGACGACTACCTCGCCGGGCTCGAACCGGCGCCGCGCGCCGCGCTCGAGAAGCTCCGCAAGGCGATCGCCGCGGCGGCGCCCGAAGCCGAGGAAGGGTGGAGCTATGGACTGCCCGCTTTTCGATTCCACGGGCGACCGCTGGTCGCCTTCGCCGCCGCTGCGAAGCACTGCTCGTTCTTCCCGATGAGCCCCGCAGTGATCGTCACGCACGCCGACGAGCTCGCCGGCTACGACACCAGCAAGGGGACGATCCGATTCCCGCCCGGTTCGGAGCTGCCGCCCGCGCTCGTCCGCAAGCTGGTGAAGGCCCGGCTCGCCGAGCTCGGTGCCGGCGCGCGGGCGCCGAAGCGATAGCCTTACGGCCAGCGGCGCGGAGGTCGTGCGCCCTGGAGACGACCCATGACTTTCGTCTACATCTGGCAGTACCGCGTGCGACCCGAGGCGGTCGCGGCGTTCGAAGCGGCCTACGGCGCCGGGGGCGACTGGGTGCGGTTGTTCCGCGACCACGCCGGATACCTCGGCACCGAGCTGCTGCGCGACGCCGCGGATCCGACCCGCTACTGCACGATCGACCGCTGGCGCTCGCGCGCCGACCGCGATCGCTGCCGCGAGACGGCGGCCGCCGAGTTCGAATCGATCGACCGCGCCTGCGAGGCGCTCACCGTCGAGGAGCGGCACCTCGGCGACTTCGAGACGGTCGGGTGAGGAGGGGGCGGGCATGAGCGAGATCGACTACCGCGACGACGCGCCGGTGTCGGTGGAGCAGGCGATCGACCTCTACCGGCGCTCGACGCTGGGCGAGCGCCGTCCGGTCGACCGGCCCGACATCTTCGAGGGGATGCTCGCGAACGCCAACCTGACGGTCACCGCCTGGGACGGCGAGCGCCTGGTCGGCATCTCGCGCACGCTGACCGATTTCACCTACGTCGCCTACCTCGCCGACCTCGCGGTCGACGAGGCCTGCCAGCGCCGCGGCATCGGCCGCCGGCTGATCGAGGAGACCCGGCGGCGCCTCGGTCCCGAATGCCACATCGTGCTGCTCGCCGCGCCCAAGGCGAACGACTACTACCCGAAGCTCGGCTTCGAGCACAATCCGCGCGCCTGGGTGCTCAAACCGGGCTGAGCGCTTCGCGCCGGACTGGCGTATCGTCGCGAGCGGCATTGCCACGCACGAAAGGGGAACCCGAGATGCCCGCGACGGCTCGAACGCTGCTGGTGCTCGCCGCGCTCGCCGCCGCGCCGCTCGCGGCCGTCGAAACCTCCGACGAGCGCCGGGCCGTCGTCGCCGCCGTCGAGCGCTTCTTCCACGCCATGGCGACGAAAGACGTCGAGGCCGCGCGCGCGGTCACCGTGCCCGACGGGCGCTGGTTCGCGGTGCGCCCGGTCGACGGACATTCCGCCATCCGTTCGTTCTCGAACGCCGAGGACTTCGCCGCCTGGCCGACGCGGGAGGCGTGGTACCTGGAGCGGATCTGGGATCCCGAGGTGCGCGTCGCCGGCCGCCTCGCGACGCTCTGGGCGCCGTACGACTTCTTCCTCGATGGCGCCTTCCACCACTGTGGCATCGACGCCGTCGACCTGCTGCGCGACGACGACGGCTGGAAGGTGATCGGCGGCGCCTACACGATGGAGACCGAGGGTTGCGCGCCGAGCCCGCTGCCGGCGCCGGTCTTCGACGGGCCGCGCGCGGTGGTGCCGCGGCCGGACGCCCGTCACCTGATCTACCTGCACGGCCGCATCGTGCAGGAGACGCAGAGCACGCGGCCGGAGAGCCCGGAGTTCGGCGTCTACGAGCTCGAGGCGATCCTCGAGGCGTTCCGGCGCCACGGTTTCGTCGTGCACGACGGCATCCGGCCGAAGGGGACGACGCTCGGGCAAGGAGCCGGGGGCGTGGTCGACGAGCTGCGGAAGCTCCGCGCCGAGGGAGTTCCGATCGACCGAATCACCGTGGTCGGCGCCTCGATGGGTGCGGCGATCGCGCTGCGCGCCGCCGCCCGACTCGACGAACCGGAGCTCCGATTCGTCCTGCTCGGCGCCTGTCTCGAGGCCAGCGCGAGCGACGTCGAGTCCGAGGAGGGGAGAGCACCGCGCGGACGCCTGCTGGCGATCCGCGAGGCGAGCGACGAGCTCTCCGCCGGCTGCGCGCCGTGGTCGGGCGAGGCGCCGTGGCGCGAGCTCGAGATCTCGACCGGCCTGCGCCACGGCTTTCTCTATCGTCCGCTTCCCGAGTGGCTGGCGCCGGCGGTCGAATGGGCGAGAACGGGAACGCTCTCGAGGTGAGGCGGCGCCAACGCCGCGTGGAGGGCTCGCGGGGGCGCCGGTTGCACGGAGCCGTGATCTGATCCCGGCAACGATCTCGACGTTCACTGCCGGCCGGCGCCGATCCGATCGCGGGTCGCGGGTGCGGGCGGAGAGGAGAGGAGTGGAGACCATGCTGGAGGCACGTTCGCGTCGCGCCCTGTGCGTCCTGTCGTTGATCCTGGCGGCGTTCGCCGCGCCGCTCGCCGCGCAGGCGCCGGCGGAGTCCGAGCCGGCGGCGGTTCCGGACCGGGAGCCGGACTCCGAGGTGCCGGCGCCGATCCGCGCCAAGATCCTCGAGGTGCTGCGGCTGACCGACAGCGCCGAGTTGGGCAAGCAGCTGATGGACCAGATGCTCGGCGCCTTCGAGGGCTCGACGCCGGGCGTCCCCGAGGAGTTCTGGAGCGGCTTCCGCAGCGAGGTCGACACCGCGGAGCTGGTCGAGATCATGGTGCCGATCTACGCCCGCCACCTCTCCGAGGCCGAGCTCGATGCGCTGATCGCCTTCTACTCCTCCGAGCACGGCCGCTCGATCGTCGGCAAGATGCCGCAGGTCGTCCAGGAGTCGATGCTCGCCGGCCAGGAGTGGGGCGCCGACCTCGCCCGCCGCGTCCTCGAGCGCCTCGAAGCGAGCGGCTACCGCAAGAGCAGCTGAGCCGGCGCTCGTCCGGCGCGGTGGAAAACGAAAAGGCCGGCCTCGTACGAGGCCGGCCTTCGTCGTCACGCCGGTGCTGCAGTGCCGCTCAGGGCTCGGTGTAGTGCCACTCCCGGGTGTCGCCGGACTCGAAGCCGTCGAGGAAATCGAGGTTCGACAGCGAGATGTCGTCGTAGTAGACGTTCGACGAGCCGTTGGCGAACAGGTCGAGCGCGTCGATGTTGAGCGCGCCGCCGCCGGAGGCGCCTTCCGTCCACGAGCAGGAGTAGACGAGCGACTCGTTGTAGAAGAAGTCGTAGTTGTTGGTGTCGAGGTCGATCACGACCCGGATCGGGACCCACTGATCGGTGATGAAGCTCGCGGAGCCCGAGCAGGGGCCGAAGTCGGGGCCGAGGGTGCCGCTCGACGAGTCGAAGACGACCTGGGTCGACCAGTTGCAGGTGGGGCACGCGGTCGGCGTCGCCCCGACGTAGGTGTTGAGCAGCAGGAAATAGTGCTGGCCGGAGAACGCCGCCGGAATGTACTGCTGGGCGGTCAGCGTCCAGGTGCCGGACGTGTACCCGTCGTACTCCTGGACCAGGTCGCTGGTCGGCGCGATCTCGATCGAGTGCGGCGCGGTGCGGGAGAAGGTGTCGCGCACGAAGGCGCCGTTCGCGGCGGTGTCGCCCCAGCCGGTCCAGCCGCCCTGGCCGTGGATCTGGCTGTCGAGCACGTAGGTGTCGAAGTGGTCGATCCAGTTGACGGCGGTCCCCTGCTGCGCGTCGAGAACGGGTCCGAGCACGAAACCGCCGTCGAGGTTCGGATCGCGCGGCGCGGTTCCCGCGTCGGCGGGCGCCACGCCGACCAGCGCGGCGACGAGCGTCAGGGCCGAAGCGGCGAGCCAGGTCTGCTTCTTCATCGGTTTTCCCCTTCCTGGTTGGGTCCGGCCTCCCGGACCGACCGGTTTCTCGAAGAGCGCGCCACCGCGGCGCCCGGAGGCGGAACGCGGAGATCCTGTCGCGGCAAGGCGGCGCCGCCCCCATTTCCGTCGTGGGGTCATCAGATCACAGCTCGGCCCCGCCGGGAACCGGTCCGCCCCGGGGTGGCGAGGACGCTTCGACGAGGAGGGTCAGGCGCCGGCGGCGACCGCCCGGGCGACCGGCGCGGCGGCGCGCGCGCCGGCTTCGAGCGCGGCCTCGAGGTCGCGCCAGAGGTCGTCGGCGCTCTCGAGGCCGACCGCCAGGCGCAGCAGACCCGGGGTGATTCCGGTCGCGGCGCGGGCCGCCTCGTCGACCAGCCGGTGGGTGAGCCCGGCGGGGTGCTCGATCAGGGTGTCGGTCGAGCCGAGCGAGACCGCCGGGGTGATCAGCCGGCAGGCGCCGAGCACCGTGCTCGCCGCCGTGAATCCGCCGGCCACTTCGAAAGCGAGGATCGCGCCGGGACCGCTCATCTGGCGGCCGACCAGTCCGCGCGGATCGGCGCCGGGCAGGCCGGGGTAGAGCACCTTGACGACCTCGGGGTGCGCGACGAGTCGGCGCGCCAGCTCGCCGGCGGTCTCCTGGGCGCGGCGCACGCGCATCGGCAGGGTCGGCAGCGAGCGGTGGAGCAGGAAGGCGGCCCAGGGGTGGAGCAGCGCGCCGGTGGCGACGCGAACCTGGCGCAGCTCCGCGGCGCGCGGCTCGGTGGTCGCGACGACGCCGGCGATGACGTCGCCGTGCCCCGACAGGAACTTGGTCGCGCTGTGGATCGCATAGACCGCGCCGAGCTCGAGCGGGCGTTGCAGCACCGGCGTCGCGAAGGTCGAATCGACCGCGACCGGCACGCCGCCGGCCTGGCGGACGACGTCGGCGATGTCGACCAGGTCGAGCGTCGGGTTGCCGGGCGTCTCGAGCAGCACCAGCGCGGTGTCGGGCCGGATCGCCGCCGCCACGCCGTCGGGCCGGACGAAGCTGACGTCGAATCCGAGCAGGTGCGAGGCGAGCAGGTGATCGGTGCCGCCGTAGAGCGGTCGGACTGCCACGACGTGGCGTCCGCGGGCGGTGGCGGCGAGCAGCACCGCGGTGATCGCGGCCATGCCGGAGGCGAAGGCGACCGCGGCCGCGCTGCCCTCGAGCGCGGCCACCGCCTCCTCCCAGCGCGCGACGGTCGGCTGGTGGAGCCGGGAGTAGATCGGCGTCGAGGCCGTCGCGTCGCCGCGGGCCAGCCCTTCGAGCGCGGCGACGGCGGCGTCGAGGTCCGGGAACGGATAGGTCGACGACAGATCGACGGGCGGCGCGTGCACCCCCAGGCGGGCGAAATCGCCGCGCCCGGCGTGGACGGCGAGGGTATCGACGCTCTGGGGTTGATTCCGCATAGAATTCGTCTCCATGGCCACCTACAAGAGTAGGTTCGAACAATGGCAGGATCAATCGAATTCTCTTCGAGACGGGCTCGAGAAGCGCCCGCTCGACCGAATCGACCGCGAGATGGTGGCCGCTCTCTCGAACAATGCGCGGCTGTCGAACAAGGAGCTGGCGGCGCGGGTCGGGCTGGCTCCGTCGTCGTGCCTCGAGCGCTTCCGCCGGCTGGTGAAGGACGGAGTGCTGCGGGGCTTCCGCGCCGACGTCGACGCCGACGCGATCGGGCTGCCGATCGAGGCGATGATCTCGGTGCGCCTGAAGCAGCACACCCGCGACGACTTCGAGCATTTCCGCAAGTACCTGACGACGCTCGCCGAGGTGGTCGACGCGTACCACATGGCGGGGACGACCGATTTCCTGGTCCACGTCCGCGCCCGCTCGACCGACCACCTGCGCGACTTCGCCATCGACGCCTTCACCACCCGCGCCGAGGTCGGCCACCTCGAGACTTCGCTGGTCTTCGAACACCTGCGCGGCGGCGCCCCGATCGCGGGGGTGTGAGCTCGGCGACGGCGCGAACCGGGTCGCGCTAGTCTCGGATTCCGGCCACCGACAGCGGGAGACGAGGAACGATTCGTGAGCGCCCCACGCAGATCCACCCAGGGACCCTCGCTGCGCGCCGTGGCGCTGCTGCGCGGGATCAACGTCGGCAAGGCGAAGCGGGTGGCGATGGCGGACCTGCGCGCGGTGGTCGAGGGGCTCGGCTACCGCGACGTCGCGACGCTGCTGGCGAGCGGCAACGTCGCGTTCACCGCGGCCGGCGGCACGGCGATCGAGGCGGCGAAGAGGATCGAGGCGGCGCTCGAGAAGCGGTTGAAGCTCTCGTCGCGCGTCGTCGGGCTGTCGATGGCGGAGTTGGGCGAGATCGTCGAAGGCAATCCGCTGGCGAAGGTCGCCACCGAGCCTTCGCGGCTGCTGATCGCGGTCTGGAACGACCCGGCGGTGCCGAAACGCCTCGCCGAGCTCGGCCGCGCGGCGGCGGGCGGGGAGCGCTTCGAGCTCACCGCCCGGGCCGCCTACTTCTGGTGTCCGGAGGGGATACTCAAGAGCGTGCTCGGCGAGTCGCTGGTCGGCCGCGCCGGCGACGGCGTGACCACCCGCAACGCCGCGACGATGGGCAAGCTGCTCGCCCTCGCGCGCGGCGCCTGAGCCGGCGCCGACCGCGCTATCGTCCGTGGCGAGCCGCACGTCGCGGCGGGGGGATCCGATGCCGCCGAAGGTCGTTTCACCATCCGAAGTCGCCGCCTCGCTCGGCGAGCTCTGGTCGCCGCGAGTGATCGCCGAGGTCGACGAGGTCTTCGTCAAGGTCGCCAAGGTCGAGGGGGAGTTCGACTGGCACCACCACGTCGGCGAGGACGAGCTCTTCCTGATCCTCGAGGGGCGCCTGCGCATCGAGTTCGAGGACGGCGCGGTCGAGCTCGGCCCCGGCGAGCTGGTGGTCGTCCCGAAGGGGGTGCGCCACCGGCCGGTGGCCGCGCGCGAGTGTCGACTGATGCTGATCGAGCGCAAGGAGACGAAGCACACCGGCGAGACCGTCACCGCGAAGACCCGCTCGCTCGCCGACCAGCTCCGCCCCATCGGCGAGCACGCGTAGAGGACCGTTGATGCGATCGAAGCTCGCGGCGGTCCTGCTCGTCGTCGGTGGCGTCCTGATGCTGCTCTCGGCGTTCGCCCACGCCTTCCAGGGGTGGCCGGCGATGGCGGCGGGGCTCGCGCCGCACCCGGTCGACCCCGAGATCCACGCCGCGCTCGCCATCGGCTGGATCTGGGGGAGCGCCTGCATGGCCGGCCTCGGGGTGCTGACGCTGGGCTGTCTCCCCGGGGTGCGTCGCGGCGAGCGCTCGGCGCGCTTCGCCACCGCCACCGCCGGCTTCACCTGGCTGCTGTTCGGCCTCGGTGCCCTCTACTGGCGGTGGCCGAAGACCCACTTCCTGGCCTTCGTCGTGCTGGGCGCGATCGTGCTCGCAGGATTGCTGCTGCAGCCGCGAGCCGCCGCGCCCTCGAGCCGATGAGGCGGGCCGCGCGCGCTGTCGCCCTCGCCGCGACGCTGCTCTCCGGAGCCGGTAGCGGCGCCGTCGCCGAGGAGCCGGCGCCGGCCGCGCCGCGGCAGCTGCGAATCCTGTTCCTCGGCAACAGCCTGACCGCGGCGTACCGGCTGCCGGATCTCGTCCGCGCGATGGCGGCGTCGGCCGGCGTCGAACTCGAGGTGTCGATGCGCGCGCCCGGAGGCGTCAGCCTCGCGGACCACTGGAACGACCGCGAGAGTCGCGCCGCGGTCGAGGCGGGCGGCTGGGACTTCGTGGTCCTCCAGCAGGGACCGTCGAGCCTCCCCGAAAGCCGGCAGGAGCTGCGCGCCTCGGCTCGGCGCTGGGCGGCGGCGATCCGCGAGGCCGGCGCGAAGCCGGCGCTCTACATGGTCTGGCCGTATCGAGGACAGGCGCGCGGCTTCGAGCTCGTGGCCCGCTCGTACCGCGAGGCGGCCGAGCGAACGGAGGCGTTGCTGCTGCCGGCGGGGGAGGCGTGGTCCGCCGCGCTCGCGGACGACCCGGATTTGCAGTTCTGGGTCGAGGACGGCCTGCATCCGACGCCGGCCGGCAGCTGGCTCGCCGCCGCAGTGCTCGCGCACGGACTGGCCGGAGTCGACCCGCTCCGGATTCCGGCGCGGCTCGAGCTCGACGGGGCGCCGTTCGCAGAGATTCCCGAAGCGCTCGCGAGCGAGCTGCGCGCCGCGGCCGCGAGCGTGGTCGAGAAGAAGGAGTAGCGCCCGGCCTCAGGCCAGGTTGTGAGCGACGCGCTGGACGTCGTCGTCCTGCTCGAGATTGTCGATCAGCCGCAGCACTTCGTTGACCTGGTTCTCGGGCAGCTCGACCGGCGTCATCGCCACGTACTCGGCCTCGACCGACAGCGGCGTCAGGCCGCGCTCCTCGAGCGCCTTCTGCATCTGGCCGAAGTCGTTGATGGCGCAGCGCACGACGAGCAGCGGCTCGCCCTTCTCGCCGGTCGACTCGCCCATCTCCTCGAGACCGAAGTCGATCAGGTCGAGCTCGAGCGCCTCGGCGTCGATCCCCTTCGGGTCGAGCCGGAAGACGCCCATGCGCTGGAACAGGTAGGAGACGCTGCCGGCGGTGCCGAGGTTGCCGCCGCCCTTGTTGAACAGGGTGCGCACCGAGGAGACCGTGCGCGCCGGGTTGTCGGTGGCGGTTTCGACCAGCACCGCGATGCCGTGCGGCGCGTAACCCTCGTAGACGACCTCCTGGTAGTCGGCGGCGTCCTGGCCCGAGGCCTTCTTGATCGCCGACTCGACCTTGTCCTTGGGCATGTTGACCGCGCGCGCGTTCTGCATCGCGCGGCGCAGCGCCGGGTTGGCCTCCGGGTTGGGGCCCGAGGCCTTGACCGCCATGGTGATCTCTTTGCCGATCTTGGCGAACTGCTTCGCCATCCGGTCCCAGCGGGCGAACATCGTGTGCTTGCGGGTTTCGAAGATGCGGCCCATGGCTCCCTCGGAAATCGTTGCCGGATCGAAGGTTGTGGCGGTGCGGGCGGCCGGCGCGCGGTCGCCGCGGAAACCTGAGTCTAGCCCGCCGGTCGGGGGGTGGGGAAGGGCGCCCGGGGCCCGGGCGGGGTCCCGGTCGGCGACGCCGGCGATTTGGCGCGACGCCGAGGGCCCGTCGTCGGTCGTCGCCATGAGCGGCGACCGGGCGCTCGCGGTGTGGTCGTCGGCGCGCGACGAGCTCTCGACCCGCCGGTTCGAGCCCGCCGGTCGATTCGGACGGCACGCGGAGTCGCTCGGCGAGAGGGTCGGGCTCCACGGCGAGTTGCCGCGACCGCTGTCGCGCGAGGTCGGGGCTCTCATCGCGGCGCCGGCGCCGGCGGGGGAGAGTCCGCGCACGGCGGTCCGATCGCGCCGCGGAGCGCGCGCTTGCGCGGCCGGGGGGGTCCGTGCTCGGATTCGGCGGATGAGGATCGATACCGTTCTGCTGCGACCGCCCGAGGCCCGCGACGCCGACCGGCTCGCCCGCCTGCTGGCGGCGCTCGGCCATCCCACCGAGCCGGCCGACGTCGCGCACCGTCTCGTCGAGCTCGGCGAGCACGACCCCGGCGGCTTCCGTGCGGTCGCCGAGGCCGACGGCGTGCCGGTCGGCTTCGTCGCCGCCCACCTGACGCCGATGCTGCACCGCCCACGGCCGGTCGGCCGCGTCACCACCCTGGTGGTCGACGAGGAGGCCCGCGGCGCGGGGGTCGGCAGTTTCCTGCTGGCCGCCGCCGAGAGCTGGTGCCGCGAACGCGGCGCCACCCGGATCGAGCTGACCTCGGGCGACGACCGCGCCGACGCGCACCGCTTCTACCAAGCGCGCGGCTGGCGGCGCGAAGGCGCCCGCTTCGTGCGCGAGGAGTGACCCGCGTGGCGGCCGCGCGGATCGAGCGCGACAGCCTCGGCGAGATCGAGGTGCCGGACGGCGCCTGGTGGGGTGCCCAGACCGAGCGCGCGCGCCGCAACTTCCCGGTCTCCGGAGTCCGTTTCCCGAGACGGTTCCTGGCGGCGCTGGGACGGATCAAGGCCGAGTGCGCGGCCGAGAACGGCGCGCGCGGCCGGCTCCCCGCCGAGATCGCCACGGCGGTCCGGGCGGCGGCGCTCGAGGTCGCCGACGGCCGCCACGACGACCAGTTCCCGCTCGACGTCTTCCAGACCGGCTCGGGGACGTCGACCAACATGAACGCCAACGAGGTGATCGCCAACCTGGCGATCGCGCGCCTCGGCGGCGTCGTCGGCTCGAAGACGCCGGTTCATCCCAACGACCATGTCAACTCCGGGCAGTCGTCGAACGACGTCTTCCCGACCGCGATCCACGTCGCGGCGTACGGAGCGATGGCCGAGGAGCTGCTGCCGGCGCTCGACCGGCTGGCCGGGGCGCTCGGCGCCAAGGCCGCCGAGCTCGACGACGTGGTCAAGATCGGGCGCACGCACCTGATGGACGCGGTGCCGATCCGGCTCGGCCAGGAGCTCTCCGGCCACGCGAGGCAGATCGGCAACGGCGCCGAACGCGTGCGTGGCGCGCTGCCGCGGCTGGCCGAGCTGGCGCTCGGTGGCACCGCGGTCGGCACCGGTCTGAACGCACCACCCGGCTTCGGCGACGCGGTGATCGCGCGCCTGGCCGCCGCCACCGGGCACCCGTTCGTGCCGGCGCCGAACCGCTTCGAGGCGATGGCCGCGCGCGACGCCGCGGTCGAGGCCTCGGCCGCGCTCGCGGTGGTCGCGGTGTCGGTGACCAAGGTCGCCAACGACCTGCGCTGGCTCGCCTCCGGTCCGCGTTGCGGCCTCGGCGAGATCGCGCTGCCGGCGCTGCAGCCGGGCAGCTCGATCATGCCGGGCAAGGTCAATCCGGTAATCCCCGAGATGGCGCTGATGGTCGCCACGCAGGTGGTGGGCAACCACCAAACGGTGACGATCGCGGGGATGTCGGGCAACTTCGAGCTCAACGTGATGATGCCGGTCCTCGCGCGCAACCTGCTCGAGTCGATCGCCCTGCTGGCCGCCGCCTGCCGGCTGCTCGCCGAGCGCTGCGTCTCCGGCCTCGAGGCCGATCGCGTGCGTTGCGCCGAGCTGGTCGAGCGCTCGTTCGCGATGGTCACCGCGCTCGCGCCGCGCATCGGCTACGACCGCGCCGCGGAGATCGCCAAGGAGGCCGCGGCCACCGGCCGCACCGTGCGCGAGGTCTGTCGCGAGCGCGGCGTGCTGCCCGACGCGGAGCTCGAGGCGCTGCTCGACCCGCGCGCGCAGACCGAGGGCGGGGGCGGGGAGCCGCAGGGATGAGCGAGCGCGAGGCCGGCGCGCCCGCGACCGTCGCCGAGCCTCCGCCCGGATCTCCGCCCGAGGCACGGCGCGTCGCCCACGTGCGCGAGCTCCACGGTGATCGCTTCGAGGACCCCTGGTTCTGGCTGCGCGAGCGCGACGACCCGGCGGTCGTCGCCCACCTCGAAGCCGAGAACGCCTGGGCCGAGAGCGTCATGGCGCCGACCCGCGCGCTGCGCGACGAGCTCTACGCCGAGCTGGTCGCGCGGGTCAAGGAGGAGGACGAGAGCGTCCCGTATCCGCGCGGCGGCTGGCGCTACTTCTGGCGGATCGGCCGCGGACAGCAGCACAAGGCCTACCTGCGCCGGCGTGGCGAGGAGGGCCCCGAGCAGGTGCTGGTCGACCTCAACGAGCTCGGCCGCGACCTGAAGTACGTCGCGCTCGGCGACCTCGAAGTCTCGGACGACGGCTCGAAGCTGGCGGTGACGCTCGACCGCGTCGGCTTCCGCGAGTACACGCTCGAGATCGAGGACCTCGACGATCGACGAAAGCTCGACGCGCCCATTCCGAAGGTCACCTCGGTGGCCTGGGCAGGCGACGGCCGGTCGATCTTCTACACCGTCGAGGATGCCGCCAAGCGCTCGTACCGCGCGCTCGTCCACCGGCTCGGGACGCCGGTCGAGAGCGACGAGGTGGTCTACGAGGAGCGCGACGAACGCTTCCGCGTCGAGGTGCGCCGCTCGCGCAGCGGCGACTGGATCTTCCTGACCTCGGCGTCGCACACCACGTCCGAGGTGCGGCTGATCGACGCCGCCGCGCCCGACGCGTCGGCGGTCCTGGTCGAGCCGCGGCGGCAGGATCATCAGTACGACCTCGACCACGCGGGCGACCGGTTCTTCGTCCGCTCGAACCGCGACGGCCGGCACTTCGCGGTCTACGAGGCGCCGGTGGCCGCTCCGGGCGAGTCCTCCTGGCGGATCGTGACGGCGCACGATCCGGAGGTGATGATCGAGCGGGTCGACGCCTTCGCCGGCCACCTCGTCCTCGCCGAGCGGGTCGCCGGGCTGCCGCGTTTCCGCGTGCTCGACCTCGACGGCGGCGCCGCGCGCACCATCGCGATGCCGGAGGCGGCGTACTCGGCGGTGCCCGGTCCCAACGAGGAGCTGGTGACCGGCGTCTTCCGCTACCACTACGAGTCGCCCGTCACGCCGCCGAGCGTCTACGAATACCGGCTCGGCGAGGGGCGCTCGGTGCTGCTCAAGCGCGACGAGGTACCCGGCTACGACGCGTCGCGCTACGAGGTCGAGCGGATCGCGGCGACCGCGCCGGACGGCGTCGAGGTGCCGATGACCGTGGTCAGCCCGCGCGGGCTGCCGCGCGGCGGTGGGGCGCGGGCTCTGCTCAAGGGCTACGGTTCGTACGGCTTCCCGTATCCGGTGACCTTCGACCGCAACGTCGTCTCGCTGCTCGAGCGCGGCTTCGTGGTGGCGATCGCCCACGTGCGCGGCGGCGGCGACCTCGGCAAGAGCTGGCACGACGCCGGCCGGATGGCGGCGAAGCCGAACACCTTCACCGACTTCGTCGCCTGCGCCGAGGAGCTGGTGCGGCGCGGCGAGACGACGCCGGAGCGGCTGGCGATCGCCGGCGGCAGCGCCGGCGGCCTGCTGGTGGGAGCGGCGGTCAACCTGCGGCCGGAGCTGTTCGGCGCGGTGCTCTCCTACGTGCCGTTCGTCGACGTCGTCAATACCATGCTCGACACCTCGCTGCCGTTGACGGTCGGCGAGTTCGAGGAGTGGGGCAACCCGGCGATCGAGGAGCAGTACCGCTGGATGATCGCGTACAGCCCGTACGAGAACCTGCGCCCGGCGCGCTACCCGCCGATGCTGGTGCGGACTTCGTTCTGGGACAGCCAGGTGATGTACTGGGAACCGGCCAAGTACGTCGCGCGATTGCGCTCGCTGGCCCTGCCGGGATCCGGACCCGTGTTGCTCAAGACCAACATGGACGCCGGCGGCCACGGCGGCTTCGCCGGCCGCTTCGACAAGCTGCGCGACCTCGCCTTCGACTACGCCTTTCTGCTCACGCAGCTGCCCTGACCAGTTCCGACGGAAGAGAGTCGACGACTCCGGGGCTCCCGAGGGTCGGCCGGGGGCTCGAAGTCCTTCCCGGCTGGATCCTCGGTCCGGCTCCCCACTGCGCTCGGAAGTCAAAGCCTTCGAAGGAGGCCCGAGCTCCATGGGGCCCCTCGGACTCTTCGGATCGAGCCGAGAAGGACTCCGACCCCCGGCCCACACTCGATGGTGGACTACTTGATCGAGACCGATCGAGTCGGAGTTGTTGGCCTGAGAGCGGTGTCTCCAGCCTTGGTCCGCGGTGACCTCACGCGTTCCGACGGACGGAGTCCGGGAACCTCGCCGGCGGCGCGCAGTGGCGTGAGGGGCCCCGGCGAGCCCGGCTCTCCTTCGAAGGCTTTGACTTCCGGGCGAGCTGGGGAGCCGAGCCCGGAGCGCCGCCGGCGAGGTTCCCGGAGCTCCGGCCGACCCACCAGCGCCGGTGAGGAAAAGGGGACAGTCCCGAAAGGCGGGACAGTCCCCTTTTCGGCGAGAGATCCGGTGACAGGATCATTGACCATCCTGTCCCAGCATCTCCGGGTGGTTACATGTGGCGGATGACGGCGTCGCCGAATTCGCTGCACTTGACTTCGGTGGCCCCCTGCATCTGGCGCGCGAAGTCGTAGGTGACGGTGCCGGCGTTGATGGCGCCGTCCATGCCGGCGAGCACCCGGTCGGCGGCCTCGTTCCAGCCTAGGTGGCGCAGCATCATCTCGCCCGAGAGGATCACCGAGCCCGGATTGACCTTGTCGAGGTCGGCGTACTTGGGCGCGGTGCCGTGGGTCGCTTCGAAGATGGCGTGACCGGAGACGTAGTTGATGTTTCCGCCGGGCGCGATGCCGATGCCGCCGACCTGCGCCGCGAGCGCGTCGGAGAGGTAGTCGCCGTTCAGGTTGAGCGTGGCGATGACGTCGAACTCGTCGGGCCGGGTCAGCACCTGCTGCAGCGTGATGTCGGCGATGGCGTCCTTGATCAGCACCTTGCCCGCGGCGAGCTCCGCCTTCTGCTCGGCGTTGGCCGCGGCCTCGCCGCTCGCCGCCTTGGTCTTCTCCCACTGCTCCCAGGTGTAGACCTGGCCGGGGAAGAACTTCTCGGCGACCTCGTAGCCCCAGTTGCGGAAGGCGCCCTCGGTGAACTTCATGATGTTGCCCTTGTGCACCAGCGTCACCGACTTCTTCCGGTTGGCGATGGCGTAGCCGATCGCGCTGTGCACCAGCCGCTCGGTGCCGAGGTAGGACACCGGCTTGATGCCGATGCCGACCTGGACGTCGACCTCGCGCGCCGGCGCGCCGATCGCTTCGAGATCGCGCTGCCAGCCGCGCGCCTTCTCGGCGGTGCCGAAGCGGATCTTGTCGAACGACTTGGGGTCCTCGCGCGCCAGGAAGTCGAGCAGCTTCGCCGCCTCGGCGCTGCCCGCGGCGTACTCGATGCCGGCGTAGATGTCCTCGGTGTTCTCGCGGAAGATCACCATGTCGACCTTCTCGGGGTGGCGTACCGGCGAGGGCACCCCCTTGAACCAGCGCACCGGCCGCAGGCAGACGTAGAGGTCGAGCAGCTGGCGCAGGGCGACGTTCAACGAGCGGATGCCGCCGCCGATCGGCGTGGTCAGCGGCCCCTTGATGCCCACCAGGTAGTCGCGGAAGGCCTCGACCGTCTCGTCGGGGAGCCAGGTGCCGAAGCTGTCGAACGCCTTCTGGCCGGCGTAGACCTCCATCCAGCGGATCGCGCGCTTGCCGCCGTAGGCCTTCTCGACCGCGGCGTCGAGCACGCGCACCGAGGCGCGCCAGATGTCGCGGCCGGTGCCGTCGCCCTCGATGAACGGCAGGACGGGGTGGTCGGGGACGTTCAGCTTCCCCGCGGCGAGGGTGATTCTCTCCCCACCGGCGGGGACGACGGGCTTCGGACTCGACATGGCGACGGCTCCTCCTCGAAGGATCGGCATTCTACGGGTTGGATCGCCGCGGCGGCCCGCGCGACGGGGCGGGGCGTCAGTCGGTGGCGGCGAGGCGGCGTTCGGCGGGGTACGGGAAGAGGTCGGGCAGCTCTCCGGCGCGGATCCGGTCCTGGACGTCGAGCCAGAAGCCGGTCGTGAACAGGTCGCCGTGGGAGTCGAGGAAGGCCTCGCGACGGCGGCCGCCGAAGCCGAGGAAGCGGCCGAGCTCCTCGGGAAAGACGTCGTTCGGATCGACGTAGAAGGGTGCGCCGTCGCCGGCGCCCTCGCCGTCGGCGCTGTCGGGCAGCGACCGGAAGCGGCAGCGGTCGAGGGTGGTCAGCTCGTCGTAGTCGTAGAAGACGACGCGGCCGTGGCGGGTGACGCCGAAGTTCTTGGCCAGCAGGTCGCCCGGGAAGACGTTGCTCGCGGCGAGGTCCTTGATCGCGCGGCCGTAGTCGAGCACCGCGGCGATCGCCTGCGGCTCGTCGGCCGCGGCGAGATACACGTCGAGCGGCGTCACGCGGCGCTCGGTGAACAGGTGGCGGATCGCCACCCGTACCGCGCCGGCCTCGACGCTGCCGCCGGCGACCGCGCGCAGCCGCTCGAGCAGCCGCGGCGAGAAGCGCGAGCGCTCGAACTCGAGGTGCTCGAACTCCTGGGCGTCGACCAGCCGGCCGGCGCGGTCGAGCCGTGACACCAGCCGGTAGCGGTCGAGGACGTCGGCGCGGGTGGTGGTCTTGGGCGCGCCGAAGCGGTCGCGGATGACCTTGAACACGACGTCGAAGGAGGGCAGCGTGAAGACCGCCATCACCAGCCCCTCGGCGCCGGGCGCGGCGACGAACGGCTCGTCGGTCTCCGCCAGGTGCGCGAGCAGCTCGCGGTAGAGCACGGTCTTGCCGTGCTTGGGGTGGCCGAGCGCGGCGTAGAGCTCCGAGATCGGCTTGGCCGGCAGCAGCGAGCGCAGGAAGCGGACGGTCTCGTACGGGCGCGGCACCGCGACGTGGAAGTAGGCGCGGGTGAAGCTGAAGACCCGGCTGACGTCGTCGCGCTCGAGCAGCGCGGCGTCGACCACGACGCCCTCCGGTGGATGCGCCAGCGCCAGGACCAGCGGGATCACCTCGGCGCCGGCGAGCAGGCGACCGACCAGGTAGGCCCCCTTGTTGCGGTAGAACAGCGGCCGGACGATCTCGATCGCCTCGACCCCGGCGCGCTCGGGCGGGCCGCCGAGCCGGCGCTCGAGGCGCCCGGCGACCGCGCGCGCGTCGCGGGCGAGGTCGGCGAACGGGGCCTCGGGGGCGTGGGCGCGCAGGATCCGCTCGATCGTCGCCGCGGTGGCGCCGTCGGGCGGGTAGCGCGCCGCGATCGGGGCGCCGGCGACCCGCAACAGCGCGGCGGTCGCGGGCGCGACGAACTCGACGTCGGCGTCGACGCCGACCGTGGCGAAGACGCGGCGCGAAGCGGAGCTGAAGAAGGTCTCGGCGAGCTCGACGTCGCCGCGTCCGGCGACGCGCGACGCGAAGGCCTCCTTGGTCGCCGCCCACAGCGAGCGCGAGCGCAGCTCGGGGCCGAGCTGGACCGCGAGCTCGGCGACGGCGGCGTCGAGCGCACGGCCGTAGGCCTCGAGCCGCTCGACGGCGTCGGCCTGCATGCCGAGCCAGTCGCGCGCCGCGAAGCGGTGGGGGGCGCGCGCGGTGATCTCGCCGAAGGCGTCGTGGTGGCGCTCCCAGGCGCGGGCGAGCAGCGCGGCGCCGCGCGCGGCGGCCTCCGGGATCATGACGGCATCCTACGGTCCGCCCGTCGCCGGCTCGCCCCGCCGGCGGGTGGGGTAGACTCTTCGAGAATGGATTCTCGTCTTCTCCTCCGCCGCGCGGTGCGCGTCGCCGGGGCGATGCTGGCCCTGGCCGCGGCGCTGCCTTCGGTGCCGGGCCACGGCAGCGACCGGCATCGCCACGCCGGCGGCGAGGACCGCGTCGCCGTCGAGGCGGTGGCGGTTCACGCCGAGGACGAGGTCCACGTCGAGGCCTCGTCGAGCCGCGAGATCGAACGCTGCGGGCTGTGCGCCCGCCTGGCTCCGGGCCGGGCCGCGCTCGGCCGCACGCTGCCGTCGACCGGGCGGACGGCGGGCGCCGAGGCGCGCCGCGCCGACGCCGCCGCACCGGCGCTCGCCGGAACCCCGCGCGGCGCCGCCGACGTCCGCGGTCCCCCCGTCCACTGACTCTGCCGCGGCGCCCGCGAACGGGCGCCCCACGGACCGGCGGCGCGTGGCCGTCCGCGTCCGCCTCCGGCCCCCGGACCCGCCGGGTCCGACCGATCGAGGAGAGCAGGGTCATGAGCCATCGCGGCCGACGCACCACCGTTTCGAGCATCACCATGTTTCTGTCACTCGTTGGCACATCGTGGGGGCTGGCCGGGGACGGCCGCCTCGCCGGGCGTGCCGTGTCGGAGAGCGGACCGCCGGCCGCCGGCAGCGAGGTCCGGATCGCCGGCACCACCCGCCGGACCACGGCCGACGCCGAGGGGCGATTCGCCTTCGACTCGCTGCCGGCGGGGCAGTACCTGATCGAGGCGACGAGCCCGCGCTTCGGCCGCGGCGTGGTTGCGGTCGAGGTCCTGGAGGACGAGTCGACGGAGGTCGAGATCGCGCTCGATCGCGAGGTTCACGGCGAGGAGCTGGTGGTCACCGCCTCCCCCGACGCGGCGAGCGCCGAGGACCTGGTGCGTCCGGCCTCGGTGCTGGCCGGCGACGAGCTGCTCGCGGCGCTCGAGCCGACCCTCGGCGAGACGCTCGCGGGCGAGCCGGGCGTCCACTCGACCTATTTCGGTCCGGGCGCCAGCCGGCCGATCATCCGCGGCCTCGGCGGCGACCGCATCCGGGTGCTCGAAGCCGGGCTCGGCGTCGGCGACGTCTCGACCACCAGCCCGGACCACGCGGTGGCGCTCGAGGCGATGACCTCCGAGCGGATCGAGATCGTGCGCGGTCCGGCGACGCTGCTCTACGGCTCGAGCGCGGTGGGCGGCGTGGTCAACGTGCTCGACGGCTCGATCCCGGACTACCTGCCGGAATCGAGGATCAGCGGCGAGGTGACGCTGCGCGGCGCCTCCGCCGCCGACGAGCGCGCCGGCGCCGCGTCGCTGACCGGCGCGCTCGGCGGCTTCGCGTGGCACGCCGGCGCCTCGCGGCGCGAGACCGACGACTACGAGATCCCGGGGCGCGCCGGCGCCGGCGAGGGGCACGAGGACGAAACGGAGGAGCCGGCCGGCGTCCTGCCCAACAGCTCGCTCGAGTCGGAGAGCGTCCGGCTCGGCCTCTCCTGGATCGGCGACGACGGCTTCCTCGGCGTCTCGGCGAGCGGCTTCGACACCCTCTACGGCGTCCCCGGGCACGCTCACGGCGGTGAGGGCGAGGAGCCCGACGAGGCGGAGGGGCACGGGGACGAGGCGGTGCGCATCGACCTCGAGCAGCGCCGCGTCGACCTGCGCGGCGAGATCACCCGCGACATCGGGCCTCTGCGCGGGGTCAAGGTTCGCTTCGGCAGCGCCGACTACGAGCACCGCGAGCTCGAGGGCGGCGAGGTCGGCACCCGATTCCTCGCCGACAGCTGGGAGGGGCGCGTCGAGGCTCGGCACCGGCCGCTCGGGGCGCTGACCGGCGCCTGGGGCTTCCAGGCCGGCCGCCGCGACTTCGAGGCGATCGGCGAGGAGGCGTTCGTGCCGGCCAACGACAGCGAGTCGTGGGCGCTCTTCGTCTTCGAGGAGCTCGCGGCCGGGGCGCTGACCTGGCAGGCCGGGGCGCGCTACGAATCGCAACGCGTCGAGGTCGGCGATCCGGCGCTGCCGGACCGGTCGTTCACCGGCGTTTCGGGCTCGCTCGGCGTGGCGTGGAAGGCGAGCGAGAACGTCGCCGTCAGCGCCTCGCTGTCGCGTTCGGTCAACGCTCCGAATCCGGAGGCGCTGTACTCGAACGGGCCGCACCTGGCCACCCGCACCTTCGAGATCGGCGACCCGTCGCTCGACGCGGAGACCAGCCTCGGCTTCGACCTCGGCGGCCACCTCGACCTCGGCCGCGTGCATGTCGAGGCCGCGCTGTTCCTCAACCGGGTCGACGACTTCGTCTACGAGGCATTCACCGACGAGGTCGAGGACGGTCTGCCGGTGGTGCGCTTCCGCCAGGACGACGCCGAGCTCGTCGGCGGCGAGATCGAGGCCCACGTCGAGCTCGTCCACGGCGAAGACCGCCACCTCGAGCTCGACCTGTCGACGGACTGGGTGCGTGCCGAGCTCGCCGAGAGCGGCGAGCCCTTGCCGCGCATTCCGCCGGTGCGCTACGGAGTGGGGCTGTCCTGGCGGCAGGGGGCGTGGTCGGCACGGGCCGGAGCGCGCCGCTTCCAGCGGCAGGACCGGGTGGCGGCGCTCGAGACCGAGACCGGCGGTTACACCCTGGTCGAGGCCTCCCTCGGCTGGCGCTTCTTCCTCGGCGCCACGGTCCACGACCTGATGCTCTCGGCGACCAACCTGACCGACGAGGAAGCGCGGGTCCACACCTCGTTCCTCAAGGACGAGGCGCCGCTGCCGGGGCGCGACCTGCGGCTGACCTGGCGGCTGGCCTTCTGAGGTCGGAGGCTCAGCGCCCTTTCAGCAGCGCTTCTAGGGATTCGGGGTGGAACCCGACCAGCAGCGTCCGGCCGCGCCGCACCAGCGGCGCCCGGATCCTGCCGGTCGGACCGCGCAGGTCGTCGGGAGTCGCGCGCCCGGCCGGCAGGACTTCGGTGCCGCGGCCGCGGGCGACGATCACGCGGTCGACCTCGCCGAGGAGGGCGCGCGCCTCGGCCTCGGAGAGCGGGTCGCGGGTCGAGCGCTCTCGCGCCACCGCGGACCGTTTCTTCTCGAACACCTCCCGGGTGTTCCTGCAGCTGTCTCAGCTGGGCCGGAAGTAGAAGAAGTCGACCTTCGGCATGAAACGAGCGTAGCAGACGCGAGGAGACCGGGGTCGAGCTGCGTCCTCTCTCTTCGATGACCGTCTCGCTCGGCTACGATCGCGCCGTGACGCCTCCGCCCGACTCCGGCCGCGCCCGCGAGCTGCTCGCGCGCGTCTTCGGCCACGCCGCCTTCCGCGGCCGCCAGGAAGAGATCGTCGGCCACGTCGTGGCGGGCGGCGACGCCCTGGTCCTGATGCCGACCGGCGGCGGCAAGTCGATCTGCTACCAGCTGCCGGCGCTGCTGCGCGAGGGTACGGCGCTGGTGGTCTCGCCGCTGCTGGCGCTGATGAAGGACCAGGTCGACGCGCTGCGCCAGAACGGGGTGGCGGCGGCGCGCCTCGACTCGACCCTCGACGCGGCGGAGGCGCGCGCGGTCGAGCGCGACTTCGCGGCCGGCCGCTGGAAGCTGCTCTACGCGGCGCCCGAGCGGGTGGCGACGCCGCGCTTCGCCGAGCTGCTCGGCGCGACGCCGCTCTCGCTGCTGGCGATCGACGAAGCGCATTGCGTCGCGCAGTGGGGGCACGACTTCCGTCCCGAGTACCTCGAGCTCGGCGCGCTGCGCGAGCGCTTCCCCGACGTGCCGCGGATCGCGCTCACCGCCACCGCCGATCCGGCGACGCGCCGGGAGATCGCCGAGCGGCTGCTGCTGCCGGGAGCACGGATCTTCGTCGCCAGCTTCGACCGGCCGAACCTGGTCTACCGGGTGGTCGAGCGCGAAGCGGGGAGCGACGCGCTGCTCGCCTTCCTGCGCACCCAGTCGGCCGGCTCGAGCGGCATCGTCTACCGGCGCACCCGCGATTCGGTCGAGCGCACCGCCGCGCAGCTCGCCTCGCGCGGCTTCACGGCGCTGCCGTACCACGCCGGGCTCGACGCCGCCGTGCGCGAACGCCACCAGGAGCGCTTCCAGCGCGAGGACGGCGTGATCGTGGTGGCGACGGTCGCCTTCGGCATGGGGATCGACAAGCCGGACGTCCGCTTCGTCGCCCACGCCGACCTGCCCGAGAGCCTCGAGGCGTTCTACCAGGAGTCGGGGCGCGCCGGGCGCGACGGCGATCCGGCCGACTCCTGGCTGGCGTGGGGGCTCTCCGACCTGGTGCTGGCGCGCTCGCGCATCGAGCGCTCCGAGGCCGAGGAGAGCCGCAAGCGGATCGAGCGGCGCAAGCTCGAGGCGATGGTCGGCTACTGCGAGACCACCGCCTGCCGCCGCCAGGTGCTGCTGCGCTGGTTCGGCGAGGAGCGCTCCGGCGGCTGCGGCGCCTGTGACAACTGCCTCGAGCCGCCCGAGCCGTGGGACGCCACCGAGGCGGTGCGTAAGGCGCTCTCGGCGGTCTTCCGCACCGGACAGCGCTTCGGTGCCGGCCACGTCATCGACGTGCTGCGCGGCGAGGCGACCGACCGGGTCGGCGAGCGCGGCCACGACCGGCTGTCGGTCTACGGCGTCGGTGCCGACCTCGACGCCACCGAGTGGCGCTCGATCTTCCGCCAGCTCGTCGCGCGCGGGCTGCTGACCTCCGACGCCGAGGGCTACGGCACGTTGTCGCTCGCGCCGTCGGCGCGACCGATCCTGGTCGGCGAGGAGAAGGTGTCGTTGCGGCGGCCGAAACCGAAGGTCGCGCGCGAACGCCGCCGGCGACCGGCCGTCACCGTCGCGCCCGAGCTGCTGCCGGTCGACGAGCGCCGCTTCGAGCGGCTGCGCGCGCTGCGCCGGGAGCTGGCCGAGGCGCAGTCGGTGCCGCCCTACGTCGTCTTCCACGACGCGACGCTGCGCGAGATGGCCGCGCGTCGACCGCGCACGCTCTCCGAGCTGGCGACCGTCGGCGGCGTCGGAGCGGTGAAGCTCGAGCGCTACGGCGAGCGCTTCCTGACCGCGCTCGCCGAAGACTAGTCCGCGGGCTCCTCCCAGGCTTCGATCTCGCGCCGCTGTTTCTTGGTCGGGCGGCCGGTGCCCTTCTCGCGCAGCACCGGCGGTCGTCGCATGGCGCGGGTGACCGGGTCGGCCAAGGGCCGCGGCGGCGACAGGTCCTCGAACAGGCGCGGCACCTCGACCTTGGGCAGGATCTTCTCGGCGAGCTCGCGCACCACCAGCACGCGCGTCCAGTCGCGCCCGACCTCGGCCTCGACCCGGTCGCCGACGGCGAGGACCCGGTGCGGCTTGACCGCGACGCCATTGACCCGCACCCGCGAGAGCTGGCACGCCCGGGTCGCCAGACTCCGCGACTTGTAGACCCGCGCCACGTGCAACCACTTGTCGACCCGCACCTCGCTCACGCGGCGACGATATCGCCTGGGAGCTAGACTGGCGGAAATGGGATCGCGAGATCGGAAGGTCCTGCTCGGCGGGCTCGCGTTGCTGGTGCTCGCGGGTTGCTGGGACGCCCCGGTGCGGCAGCGCCTCGAGGTCGCGTTCGGCGCCGACGGCACGGCGAAGGCGGAGCTGGTGATCGCTCTCGACCCGCTCTCGCTCTGGAGCGGCGAGCACGACGGTGCGGTGCGCGACCGGCTCGAGCGCGAGGCGGCCGAGCTCGAGTCCGGCGACGATGGCCGGCTGATCGCGTTCGACGTCGCGGAGTGCTCGCGCCAGGGCGGAGCGTGGGAGCGGCTGGACGGCGATCTCGTCGAGTACCGGCGCTGGATGGAATGCGAGGAAGGTGCGGAGGCGCTCCGACTCCTCGCCGGCGCGCCGGTCGCGGCCGACCTGGTCGTCGCCGACGGGGTCGCCGAGCTCTCGATCCTGCGTCTGGGCGGCGGGCCCGCCGCGCGCGCCGAACGCGAACGGGCGCTCGCCGAGATCGACGCCTGGAGCGCGGCGCTCGAGCGCTACTACGCGGCGGTCTGGCGCGTCGCCGGCGCGGCGCGGTCACGCCCGGCGGCCGCGGCCGACCTCTGGCGCGTGGCCTTCGGCGGTGCCGCCGGCGAGCCCGCGGGCGCCCTCTCCGGGGCCGAGGAGGAGCTCGCCGGCGAGCTCTCGGACGCGATCGACGAGGCGGTCCGCGTTCTGCGTCCGGCCAAGGGTGAAGAGCGCACGCCCGACGAGCGGGTCCGCGAGGTCTTCGACCCGCTGCCGGCGCGGCTCGACATCACGCTGCCGGCCGACGCACTCGAGTTCGAAGGGTTCGTCGCGACCGGCGATCGGCGGTGGACGGCGCCGGAGGCCGGCCTCTACGGTGCGCTCGCGGCGCTCGAAGGGCGCTGGCTCGCGCGCGAACCGCTGGTCGCCCGGGTCGCGCACGGTCGCTCGGCGAGCGAGGAGCTGCTCGACGTGTCGCCGTGGCGGCTCGATCCGCGTCGCGTCGCGCGGGCGCCCGCCGCGGACGAGATCGCGGCCGCGTTGCTCGAACGCCTCGAGGACCGCTCGCCGCTGCGCCTGAGCTGGCCCGCGCCCGCGCCGGAGCCGGAGGGAGCGGAGAGCGTGGAGGAGCCGGCGCCGTGAGGGTCTCGCGCGAGGAGTTCGAAGCGCTGGTCGAGGAGGCGCTGGCGCTGCTGCCCGAGGAGTTCCGCGCGGCGCTCGACAACGTCGCGGTGATGGTCGAGGAAGAGCCGAGCGACGAGGACCTCGACGGCGTCGGCATCGATCCCGACGATCCCGACCGCGACGAGCTGTTCGGTCTCTACCAGGGCGTGCCGTTGCCCGACCGCGACTCGATGTACTCGGCGCTGCCCGACCGCGTCCTGGTCTATCGCGGCCCGATCCTGCGCGCCTGCGCCACCCGCCGCGAGGTGATCCGCGAAGTGCGCGAGACCGTGCAGCACGAGCTCGGCCACTACTTCGGCATGGAGGAGGACGAGCTGCCGTTCTGAGGTCTCAACCGCGCAGCTTCGCGACGCGCGCTTCGCCGTCGGCGCTGATGCGCTCCTTCTCGAGCTGGTAGTACTCCTCCTGCTCGGCACGCTTCACCGGGTCGCCGAGCTTCGCCAGCTTGTCGCGGTGGAGAATCTCGAGCTCGGCGAGCTTCGACTCGGTGACCCGGCGCGCCTCGGCGATGGCGTGCTTGGTCTCGTCCGAGAACGCGTGCTCGCGCGGCCGCTCGATCCCCTGCGCCTCGAGCCGCTCGAGCGCGAGCTCGTAGGCGCTCTTCATTCCCTGGGCCTTGTCCTTGCCGTCCTTGCCGGTCATCGCGGTCATCGCGACGGTAGATTACCTCCGCGTGGCGCGATTCCTCCTGCTCTTCGTCGACGGCGTCGGGCTGGGCCCCGCGGGAGCGGTCAATCCGCTGTCGACGGTGCCGATGCCGGCGCTCGCGAGCGTCCTGGGCGGAGCGCTGACGATCGAGCGGGTCGGCGCGAGGGCGCCGGAGCTCGCGCTCGGCGCCCTCGACGCCGCGCTCGGGGTGCCCGGGCTGCCGCAGAGCGCCACCGGCCAGACGGCGCTGTTCACCGGCGTCAATGCGCCGGCGCTGCTCGGTCGCCACGTCGCCGCTTTCCCCGGGCCGCGGCTGGCGGAGGTCCTGGCCGAGCACAGCCTGCTGGCTCGAGCGCGCCGCGCCGGACGCGCCGCGACCTTCGCGAACCCCTACACGCCGCGCTACTTCGAAGAGGTCGAGGCGGGGCGGCGGCGCCACTCGGCGACCACGCTCGCGGCGCTCGCGGCCGCGCGCGAAGGGGCGCCTCTGCGCGGACTCGCCGAGCTCGTCGCCGGCCGTGCGTGCACCTGGGACGTGCGCCGCGACCAGTTCCAGCGCTGGGCTCCCGAGGTCGAGCCGGTCGCCGCGGAGCGGGCCGGGCGCGAGCTCGCGGCGCTGGCGGGCGAGCACGAGCTCACGCTGTGGGAGACCTTCATGACCGATCTCGCCGGCCACGGTCGCTGGGGGTGGACCGCTGCCGAGGCTCTCTCCCGGCTCGACGGCCTGGTCGCCGGCCTGCTCGCCGCGCGCCCCGACGACCTGACCATCCTGCTCACTTCGGACCACGGCAACCTCGAGGCGGCCGAGCACGGCTCGCACACGGCGAACCCGGTGCCGCTGCTCGCCATCGGCCCGGCCGCCCCCGATTTCGCCGACCTCGACCGCCTCGACCAGGTCACGCCCCGCCTGCTCGCCCTGCTCTGAACTGGGTTGTGGTTTGGAATCAGTGATTTGGGGGGGTGCGTTGATAGGATCCGCGGCCATGATCGAAGCGTTCGACCTGAGCCGCAAGTTCGGTGACTTCACGGCCGTCCAGGGGGTCTCGTTCGCGGTGCCGGAGGGGGAGATCGTCGGCATCCTCGGCCCGAACGGGGCCGGCAAGACCACCACGATCCGGATGATCACGGGTTTCCTGCCTCCCACGTCCGGCCGCGTCACCCTGGGGGGCAGGGACCTGTTCGCCGGCGATGTCTCGATCCGGCGCGAGATCGGCTACCTGCCCGAGAACGTCGCCCTCTACCCGGAGCTGCGCGTCGAGGAGTACCTGACCTGGCGCGGCCGGATCGAGGGGATGGACCGCGCCGCGATCCGCAAGCGGCTGCCCGAAGTGCTCGACCGCTGCCTGCTCGGCGACGTCCGCCGCCAGGTGATCGGCACCCTGTCGAAGGGCTACCGCCAGCGCGTCGGCCTCGCCGGCGCGATCCTCCACGACCCGCGCGTGCTGGTGCTCGACGAGCCGACGGTCGGACTCGACCCGCGCCAGATCGTGGCGATCCGCGAGCTGATCCGCGAGCTCGGCCGCGCCCACACCCTGCTGCTGTCGACCCACATCCTGCCCGAGGTCGAGCTGCTCTGCCGGCGGGTGCTGATTATCGACCGCGGCCGCATCGTCGCCGAGGGGACGCCCGAGGAGCTGCGCCAGCGCTGGCAGGGGGCGACCGGGGTCGCGGTCGAGCTCGAGCGCGCCGAAGCGGGCGCCGCCGAGGCCTTCGCGGCCCTGCCGGGCGTCGAGTCGGTGCGCGCGGTCGAGGACGACGGCCGCCGCTTCGCGCTGGTCGCCGCCGACGGCGCCGACCCGCGCGCCGAGGTCTTCCGGCTGGCGGTCGAGCGCGGCTGGACCCTGACCGGGCTCGCCGCCACCCGCGCCTCGCTCGAGGAGGTGTTCGTGCGGCTGACCACGCGCGACAGCGACGCCGATGCCGCGGGCGAGAAGGAGGTGGCCTGATGAGCGGCATGCTGGCGGTCCTCGAGCGCGAGCTCAAGGCCTACTTCTACGCGCCGCTCGCCTACGTGGTGGCGACCTTCTTCCTGCTCGTCCAGGGCTATTACTTCGCGCTCATCGTCGCCTACCTCGCCAACCCGCTCTACCCGGCGGGCAAGCCCCTCGAGCTCTACTTCGGGCAGACGATCTTCACCTGGCTGGTGCTGATCTTCGCCGGTACCTTCCTGACCATGCGGCTGCTGTCGGAGGAGATGCGCGCGGGCACCATCGAGACGCTGATGACCGCGCCGGTCTCGGAGGCCTCGGTGGTGCTCGGCAAGTACGCCGCGGCGCTCGTCTTCTACCTGTTCCTGTGGGCGCCGACGCTCGTCTACGTCGCCATCCTGCGCGGCTTCATCGAAGTCGACTGGGGGCCGATCGCGTCGAGCTACCTCGGCATCTTCGGCATCGGCGCGCTGTTCCTGGCGGTCGGCACCTTCGCCTCGGCGACCTCGAAGAACCAGATCGTCGCGGCGATCGTGACCTTCTTCCTGCTGCTGGTGCTGTTCTCGATCGGGCTGATGGAAAGCCTGGTCAACGGCGAGCTGGGCCGGAAGGTGCTCGGCTACGTCAACCTCTGGAATCACATGGACGAGTTCGCCAAGGGGATCGTCGACACCCGGCACCTGGTCTACTACGCGACGGTTTCCGGGTTCTTCCTGTTCCTGACCACCCGGGCGCTGGCCGCCCGCAAGTGGAGATGACGCCGTGACGGAGACGACGAATCCGCCGCAGGGAAAGCCCGGCGCGCCCCGCCGGAAGCTGGTCGAGGGCTCGCTCTGGAGCGCCGGCGTGGCGCTGGTCGCGGCCCTGGTGCTGCTGCTCAACTACTTCGGCTTCAAGTACTACCACCGCTTCGACTGGACCGGATCGAAGATCTACTCGCTGTCGCCCCGCACCGAGTCGGTGCTCGAGGGGCTCGATCGCGACGTCACCGTCACCGCCCTGATGCGGCCGGGCGCCGCGCTCCAGGACGTCACCCGCGAGCTGCTCGACCGCTACGCCGCGAAGTCGCGTCGCCTCGAGGTGCGCTTCGTCGACCCGGAGCGCAACCTGATCGAGACCGACCGCCTGGTCGAGCAGTACGGTCTGGCCACCGCGACCGACGTCGTCGTCTTCGAGTCGGGCGACGACCGGCGCGTGGTCGACTCCTCGAAGCTCGCCGAGTTCGACTACTCGGGGCTGCAGTTCGGCGGCGAACCGACGATGACCGCGTTCAAGGGGGAGGAGGCCTTCACCGGCGCGATCCTCGAGCTGGTCGAGGAGAGCAAGCCCAAGGTGCTCTTCACCAGCGGCCACGGCGAGCGCGCGCTCGAGCAGGCCGGACCCGACGGTCTGTCGCGGGTGCGCGAGCTGCTCGGCGCCGAGAACGTCGAGCTCGACACCTGGCCGTCGCTCGGAGCGACCGAGGTGCCGGAAGGGACCGACCTGATCGTGATCGCCTCGCCGCGAGTCGCCTTCGTCGCCCCCGAGCTCGAGCTGCTCGGACGATTCCTCGACGACGGCGGCCGCCTCCTGGCGCTGCTCGATCCCGAGCTCGACGACCGGGGCGGCATGGTGCCCACCGGACTCGAGCCGCTGCTCGCGGCGCGCGGCGTCGAGCTCGGCGTCGACCTGGTGGTCGATCCTTCGGCGACCCTGCCGTCGTTCGGCGCGGAGACCATCTTCGTCCGCTCGTCCGGGCTCCACCCGATCGTCGAGAGCCTCGGCCAGGCGCAGTATCCGGTGCTGGTGGCGCTGGCGCGCTCGGTCCGCCCGGGCGACGCGCCCGCCGGCGCCCGGGCCCAGACGCTGCTCGAAACCACTTCCGAGGGTTGGGCCGAGACCGACCTCGCCAACCTCCGCCAGGTCGCGCGCGGCGACGCCGACCGGCCCGGTCCGGTGCCGATCGCGGTGGCCGTGGGCGAGGGCGAGGATCGTCCGCCCGGGTTCGACGAGCACGACCTGCTCGGCGAGGCAGACGGCGAGGCCCCGGCCGCCGCGGCTCCGGAGCTGCCCTGGCGGCTGGTGGTGATCGGCGACTCCGACTTCGCGACCAACTCCCAGCTGCCGAACGTCGGCAACCCGACGCTGCTCGCCAACGCCTTCAACTGGCTGCTCGAACGCCCGAACCGGCTCGGTATCGGTCCGAAACAGCCGGAGCAGGCGCGGCTGTCGCTGACCTCCGGGCAGCTCGCGGCGATCACCTGGGGGGTGCTCGCCGGGCTGCCGGCGCTCGCGGCGCTCGCCGGCGTCGGCGTCTGGCTGCGCCGCCGGAGGTGAGACCGTGAAGCCGAGGACCGTCGCCATCCTGGCCGCCGTGGTCGCGGCTCTCGCCGCGTTCGTTCTGTTCGTCGAGCGCGAGCTGCCGTCGACCGACGAGCGCCGCGAGCGCGCCGGCCGGGCACTGGCGCTCGAGCCGGACGAGGTCACCGCCCTCGCGCTCGAGTGGGACGGGCGGGAGGTCCGGTTCGAGCGCGCGGCGAAAGTCGAAGGGGAGGCCGCGCTGGCTGCCCGGGACTGGCGACTGGTGGCACCGATCAGCGGACGCGCCGACGCGGCGAGGATCGACCAGCTCCTGTCGAGCCTCTCCTCGCTCGAGGTCGAGCGTGAGCTCGAGGGAGCGAGCCGCGCCGAGATCGGTCTCGAGCCGCCGCGCGGCCAGGTGCGCTGGACGGCTGCCGGGCGCGAAGGGTCGCTCGAGGTCGGCGGCGAGGTTCCGGCGTCGTCCAACGTGGTGGTCGCGGTCGCCGGCCGCGCCGAGGCGGTGGTGGTGCCGCGCGCCTTCACCGCCGAGCTCGAGCGCGCCGCCGCCGACTGGCGCGCCAGGGACGTGCTCGGTGTCGAGCGCGGCGAGATCGAGCGGATCCGCCTGCTCCCCGCGGGCGGCGACGAGATCGAGCTCGCCCGTCGCGGCGAGGCGTTCGCGGTGGAGCGCCCGTTCGCCGACGCCGCCGATCGTGACGCCATCGACCCGCTGCTCGCCGAGATCACCGGTCTCGCCGCCGAGCGCTTCGTCGAAGCGCCGGTTTCCGCCGACGTCGAAGCCGCGCTCGCGGCCGGACCCGGCGCGGTCGAGCTGGCGCTCGCCGGCCGGTCCGAACCGCTGCTCGTGACGCTCGGCGCCGAGACTTCTCCCGGGACGGGCGAACGCTGGGCGCGCGCCGAGGGGCTGACCTTCGCCACCCGCACGCGACTCGCCGACTCGCTCGCCGCTCCCGCCGCCGATTGGCGCTCGAAGAGCTGGACCGGATTCGAGTCGTGGCGCATCGAGCGGATCCGGATCGCGGACGGCGAGGGCGAGCTCGAGCTGGTGCGCGAGGCGGGGGAGTGGAAGCGGGACGGCGAGGTCGTCCCCTACGGCGAGGCGAGCGACCTGCTGTTCGCGATCACCTCGGCGCGCGCCGCGAGCGTCGTGCCGCCGGAGGCGGCGGCGCGCTACCCGGTGACGAAGCCGGCGCTCACGGTCGTGGTCGGCGACGCGCAGGGGGGCGAGGAGACGCTGACGCTCCACGGCGGCGGCGACGCCGGGGAGACGGTCGCCGCACGCGTCTCCGGGCGCGCCGTCGTCCTGCTGCTGCCGGCCTCGGCCGCCGCGGAGCTCGGCGCGAAGATCGCCGCGGTGCGCGCCGCGGCGGCGCCGGAGGCGACGCCCGCGACCACGGACGGCGCGGGGGAGCCGGTCGCGGCGCCGGCGCCGGAGGATCCGGCCGATTGAGTCAGCGGCGCGGCCGCGCGAGCGCGCCGTGCAGGAGCCAGCCGAGCACGACTCCGGCAGCGAGCGCGGCGGCGAGGGCTCCCGCCGCGTGCGGCCGGCGCACCGCGACGGCGTCGAGGCTCGCCGGGTCGTCGAGCCAGTCGCGGATGCGCTCGAGCTCGATGCGCGCCTCGCCGGCGTCGCGCAGACGCTGCCGTGGGTCGCGCTCGAGGCACCGGCCGACCAGGCGGAGGAGCCGGTCGAGGATGGGCGCCGGGGTCGCGTCGAGGTCGATCTCGCGGTGGAAGAGCCAGTCGACCGACTCGGGCGCGGCGTCGCCGCCGGCCAGCCGCCGGCCCGACAGCATCTCGTAGAGCACCACGCCGAAGGCCCACAGATCGGCGCGTTTGTCGACCGGCAGCCCCGCGGCCTGCTCGGGAGGCATGTAGCCGGCGGTACCGACCACGTCGCCGTGCCGGGTGCCCGCGAACGGCTCGGGCGCACCCGCGGAGCGCGGCACCGGTGGCACCGGCGGCCCGATCTCGTCGACCGACTTGGCGATGCCGAAGTCGACGACCTTGGCGATGCCGTCCGCGGTCAGCAGGACGTTGCCCGGCTTGAGGTCGCGATGGACGATCCCCTGCTCGTGCGCGGCCTCGAGCGCCGTGGCGAGCTGGAGCGCGATCGCCACCGCTTCCCCGAGCGGCAGCAGCGCGCCTTCGAGTCGCGCCTCGAGGCTCTCGCCCTCGACCAGCTCCATCACCAGCGCGCGCACGCCGTCGCGGTCGAGCAGGCCGTGGACCGCCGCGACGTTGGGGTGGGAGAGGCTGGCCAGGATCCTCGCCTCGCGCTCGAAGCGCGCCAGCCGCTCGGGGTCGTCCGCGACGCGCGCCGGGAGGACCTTGATCGCCACCTCGCGCTCGAGCCGGGTGTCGAAGGCGCGATAGACCTCGCCCATCGCACCCTGGCCGAGCGAGGCGGTGATCTCGTAGGGGCCGAGCCGCCGTCCGATCATCGGCTCGCGAGCCTATCCCGCGGGGGCGCGCGCACGGGACCCGCCGTCGACGGGCGTCAGTCGGCGCGCGCGGCGCGCAGCTTGCGGAACAGGGTGCGCTCGCTCAGGCCGAGCGCCCGCGCCAGCGCGCCGCGGTCGCCGCCGAAACGGTCGGCCGCCCAGCGCAGGTAGTCGCGCTCGACCTCCTCGAGCGGGCGCACGCGGTCCGGCGTGGGCGCCAGCGCGGCGCCCGGCGCCGCGATCTGCACCGGCAGGTGGGCGAGCCCGATCGGTCCGCCGTCGGAGAGCAGACAGGCGCGCTCGAGCACGTTGCGCAGCTCGCGCACGTTGCCCGGGAACGGGTGGCGTCGCAGCGCCTCGAGCGCGCCGCGTTGGAGCTGGCAGCGGCCGGTGTCGCACCCGAGCCGGCGGCCGATCGCCGCCGCCAGAAGCTCGAGATCCTCGATCCGCTCGCGCAGCGGCGGCACCCGCACCGGATACGGGGTCAGCCGGAAGTAGAGATCGGCGCGGAACTCGCCGCGCTCGACCATCGACGCGAGGTCGCGGTGGGTCGCGGCGACGATGCGCGCGTCGGCGCGCAGCAGGTCGGTGCCGCCGACCCGCCGGAAGCTGCCGGTCTCGAGGAAGCGCAGGAGCTTGGCCTGCATCGCGAGCGGCACGTCGCCGACCTCGTCGAGGAAGAGCGTGCCGCCGGCGGCGGCTTCGACCAGGCCCGGCTTGCGCGCGTAGGCCCCGGTGAACGAGCCGCGCTCGTGGCCGAACAGCTCGCTCTCGATCAGCGTCTCGACCAGCCCGGAGCACTCGACCGGCACGAACGGCCGCGCCGAGCGGAGGCTCAGCTCGTGCAGCGACCGTGCCGCCAGCTCCTTGCCGGTGCCGGTCTCCCCGAGCAGCAGCACCACCGTTTCGGTCGGCGCCACCCGCTCGATCTCCTCGATCATCCGGTTGAACGCGGCGCTGCGACCGATCATCCCGGGGCGGGACGGGTCGAGCGAAGCGATGCGGGTCGGCTCGAAGGTCTCGAGGAAGGCGATGGCGCGGCCGTGGCGGCCGGCGAGCGGCTGCGCGGTGACGTCGTGATGGATCTCGCCGGTACTGGTACGGTGGACGTGGACGCACCGGTGGACGCCGCCACTCTCGAGCGAGAGGTGCATCGGGCACCCTTCGCCCGCCTCCCAGCAGGGGTGGTCCCGCCCGTGGGAGACCTGGTAGCAGCGACGGCCGACGGCGCGGCCGACCGGCAGGCCGAGCATCGCGCCATAGGCGGAGTTGGCGGCGAGGATCCGACCTTCGGGGTCGAGCACCGCCGCGGGGTCCGACCGGGTCTCGAGCAGCGCCAGGACCGCCGGGCTGGCGCGAAAGGAAGCGGCTTCGAGGCGGGTCATGCCGACCTCCCCGGCCGCCTGCGGGGGCAGCCGATCGCACACAGAGTGCCACAGTTGGCGGCCTCGCGCGAGTGGGGAGCGCCACCAGGCCCGTCCGCGTCGAGCCGGGCGAGTGGAACGCCGCTTGCGCTGATCCGTGTCGGAGCCGCCCGCGGCGAATCAGGTGCGACCGCCGGTCGCGGCCCAAGGGGAGGCGTCATGAGGAGAACGACACTCCGGCTGATCGCGGCGGTGCTCGTCGCGTTCCCGGCGTACCTGCCGGCGCAGGGTGGAGGAGAAGTCGACTACGGCGACATGATCCGGATCCTGCGCGACGAGGCCACGGCCCGGCCGATCCTGCAGAAGCGCTGGATCGAGTATCCGGGCGACGCGTTCGATTGGGGCTACTGCCCGATTCCACTCAGCATCAAGGGGGAGATCCCGTTCGTGGAGCTCAGCTGCGATCCCGATCCGGCGTTCGCGGCGGAAGTGATGGAAGTCGACCTCGGCCGGCTCAACGAGGCGCGCACGCAGGAGCGAAACATCCGGATGCACTTCAACGAGACCATCGGCAGGATCCAGGACGCCGAGTACGTCGACCTCGATCCGGCCGGGCGACTCGAGCTAGGCAGCGGTTGCTCCGTGCCCCCCGGGTCGATCGTCGTCGAGTGCACGTCCTGGAAGGTGGTGGACTCGCCGCAGGAGAACCTGGCGCTCTACTGGCGGATTCTCAAGTTCGGGCACATCCAGACCGATCCGCTCGAGGAGAACCCGTGGGCTCACGGCGATCCGACGCTGCCGACGCAGTACCACCCGGCGCTGCGCGACGTCGATTGGCCGAAGTTCAGCGCGCGGGTCCAGAATCTGCTGCCGATGGGCGGCGGACCGAGCTTCACCGCCGACCGGGTCCGGCTCTATGCGCCCGGCAAGCTGGCCAAGACCCGCCGGTCGGCGCCGCTGATCGGCTGCTTCGATCCGATCTGGCCCAATGGCTTCAACCCCGCCTGCGCCGAGCGCGAGCTGCCGAGCGCGACCGACTTCGTCTTCGCGGCCTCGACCCTCGGCGGGGCGGCCGACAAGGACGGGGTGATCACGCCCGACGTTCTCGCCTACTTCCATCGGATCCTGCGCCTGCCGGTCGCGACCGACTACACGCCGGCTCCTCTCGTGGTCCTTCCCGCGTTGATCCGGCTCGAGGACGGGACCACCATCATCGAGGCGCCGCCGGGTCTGCCGGAGCCCGCCGACGAGGTGTTCGTCGACTTCTCGGCGGTCGTCTACCGGCGTTCGACCTACCGCGACGAGACCTTCGCGTCGCTGATCCCGCTCGGTCCGGGGCTGTGGGGCGAGGAACCGGAGCTGCCGCTGCTGGCCTGGCTCGAGTTCGTCAACGGGCAGGAGCCGAGCGAGGACCAGACGCTGGCCCCGGGCTTCATCGCCGCCGCCAACGACGGACTGCGCTGCGTCGAGTTCGTCCACAACTACGAGATCCCCGGGGATCTCGGCTGGGATTTCGACTACTGACCGGCGCGGCTCAATCCCCGGCGAGCGCCGCTTCGCGGTGCTCGCCGTGGACCGCGCGCAGGGCGTCGGCGATCTCGCCCAGCGTCGCCTGAGCCCGGACGGCATCGAGGATCGGAGGCATGACGTTGCGATCCTCGCGGGCGGTGAGCTCGAGAGCGGCGAGCGCGGCTTCGACGCGCCGGCGGTCGCGGGCGGCACGGAAGGATTTGAGACGATCGATCTGCTCGTCCTCGGCCCGCGGGTCGAGCGCGAGCGCCTCTGCCTCCGGTTCGTCGCCGAGGCGGTGGCAGTTGACGCCGACCACCGGGCGCCTCCCCTGTTCGACGTCGATCTGCCAGCGGTACGCCGCCTCGGCGATCTCTTTCTGCTCGAATCCCCGCTCGAGGGCGGCGAGCGCGCCGCCGAGCTCGTCGATCCGGCGCAGGTAGTCGCGGGCGCCGGCGACGATCTCCGCCGTCAGCGCCTCGATCGCCCAGGCGCCGCCCAGCGGGTCGGCGACCTCGGCGACGCCGCTCTCGAGCGCGATCACCTGCTGGGTGCGCAGCGCCAGTCGGGCGGCCTCCTCGGTGGGCAGCCCCAGCGCTTCGTCGCGCGAGTTGGTGTGCAGCGACTGGGTGCCGCCGCACACCGCCGCCAGCGCCTGGATCGCGACGCGTACGACGTTGACCTCCGGCTGCTGCGCGGTGAGCATCGAGCCGGCGGTCTGGGTGTGGAAGCGCAGCCAGAGCGAGCGTTCGTCGCGCGGCGCGTAGCGTTCGCGCACCAGTTCGGCCCACAGTCGTCGCGCCGCCCGGAACTTGGCGACCTCCTCGAGGAAGTGGTTGTGGGCGTTGAAGAAGAACGACAGGCGCTGGGCGAAGTCGTCGATCGCGAGGCCTCGCGCGAGCGCGGCGTCGACGTAGGCGAGGCCGTGCGCGAGGGTGAAGGCGACCTCCTGGACGGCGGTGCAGCCGGCTTCGCGGATGTGGTAGCCCGAGATCGAGATCGGGTTCCATTTCGGCATCTCGCGCGCGCAGAACTCGATGACGTCGGTGGTGATCTTCATCGACGCCGCCGGCGGATAGATGTAGGTGCCGCGCGCCGCATACTCCTTGAGCAGGTCGTTCTGGACGGTGCCGCCGAGCGCCGCGCGCGGCACGCCGTTCTCCTCGGCGACCGCGACGTAGAGCGCGAGCAGGATCGGCGCGGTGGCGTTGATCGTCATCGAGGTGGTCACGCGGTCGAGCGGGATCGCTTCGAACAGGCGGCGCATGTCGGCGATCGAGTCGATGGCGACGCCGACGCGCCCGACCTCGCCGAGCGCCATCGGGTGGTCGGAGTCGTAGCCGATCTGGGTCGGCAGATCGAAGGCCACCGACAGGCCGGTGGTGCCGTGATCGAGCAGGTAGCGATAGCGCCGGTTGGATTCGCCGGCGTCCGAGTAACCGGCGTACTGGCGCATCGTCCAGAGCCGCCGCCGGTACATGTCGGCATGGAGGCCGCGGGTGTACGGGAACTCGCCGGGCGGCGGCGGCGGGGGGGCGGTGTCGTCCGGTCCGTACCAGGGACGCAGCGCGATGCCCGACGGCGTCGCCGGTCCCTTCGGGGCGTGGTCGTCGCTCATGCCCGGATCCTGCCACGACGGTGCCGCCCGGCGGCGCCGCGGCGCGGCAACCGGGACCCCCCGGTCGGGCCGGAAACCGCGCCGCAGCCGACTCGCGAGCTCGATGCCGCACTGCGGCAACGAAGGTCGAAACCGCCCACTCCTTGGGGTCGGACCGTGTGACAACCACAACATCTTGGGGTCGGACCCTTGACAGAGGGTCCCGGGTGGCTTACCTTTCCTTTCCCAGAGAACTGCACACGTTTCTGGGCACTCGTCAAGAGGCACGGGCCCCGCCTGCGCCGCAAGTCGGCGGGAGCGATCGAAAAGAGCGGGCGGCCGGGGGCCGCGACCTGGAACGGACGGGAGGACGAATGGCGATCGAAAGCACGGCGAATCCTGGGAGCGGCGCGGCGGGCGGCGGCCTGCGGCCGATGACGGCCGAGACGGCCGACGCGGCGGCAGCGACCGCGCGCGGCGGACTGGCGTTCCGCCGCTACTACACCAAGCCCGGGGTGGATCCCTTCGACGCGGTCGAGTGGGAGCTGCGCGACGCCGTGATCGGCAACGAGAAGGGCGAGAAGGTCTTCGAGCAGAAGGGCGTCGAGGTGCCGAAGGCGTGGTCGCAGACCGCGACCAACGTGGTCGTCTCGAAGTACTTCCGCGGCCACCTCGGCACCCCCGGTCGCGAGCGCTCGGTGCGCCAGCTGATCGGCCGCGTCGCCGACACCATGGCCGCCTGGGGGCGCACCGGCGGTTACTTCGCGTCCGAGGAGGACGAGCGGACCTTCCACGCCGAGCTCAAGCACATCCTGCTGCACCAGCTCGCGTGCTTCAACTCGCCGGTCTGGTTCAACGTCGGCATCGAGGACAAGCCGCAGTGCTCGGCCTGCTTCATCAACTCGGTCTCGGACACCATGCAGTCGATCCTGGGACTCGCCCGGACCGAGGGGATGCTGTTCAAGTACGGCTCGGGCACCGGCTCGAACCTGTCGGCGCTGCGCTCCTCGCGCGAGAAGCTGGCGGGCGGCGGTACCGCCTCCGGCCCGGTCTCGTTCATGAAGGGGTTCGACGCCTTCGCCGGAGTGATCAAGAGCGGCGGCAAGACCCGCCGGGCCGCGAAGATGGTGATTCTCGACGTCGACCATCCGGACATCGTCGACTTCATTCGATGCAAGGAGGTCGAGGAGCGCAAGGCCTGGGCGCTGATCGATTCGGGATACGACGCCGGCTTCAACGTGCCGGGCGGCGCCTACGACTCGATCGCGTACCAGAACGCCAACCACTCGGTGCGGGTGACCGACGAGTTCATGAAGGCGGTGGTCGAGGACGGCACCTGGACCACCCACGCGCGCACCGACGGCCGGGGCATGGACACCTATCGTGCCCGCGACCTGATGAAGATGATCGCCGAGTCGACCTGGGTCTGCGGCGACCCCGGGATGCAGTACGACACCACGATCAACGACTGGCACACCTGCCCGGGGACGGCTCGGATCAACGCCTCCAATCCGTGCTCGGAGTACATGTTCCTCGACGACACGGCGTGCAACCTGGCGTCGCTCAACCTGATGAAGTTCTACGACGCCGACCGCGGTTTCGACATCGAGTCGTTCCGGCACGCCTGCGAAGTAGTGATCTCGGCGCAGGAGATCGTCGTCGACTACGCCAGCTACCCGACCGACAGGATCGCCGAGAACTCGCACGCCTACCGGCCGCTGGGCATCGGCTACGCGAATCTCGGCGCGCTGCTGATGGCACGCGGCCTGCCCTACGACTCGGACGCCGGGCGCGACTACGCCGCCGCGATCACGGCGCTGATGTCGGGCGCCTCCTACGCGCAGTCGGCCCGTATCGCCGGCGCCATGGGGCCGTTCGCCGGCTACGAGAAGAACCGCGAGCCGATGCTGCGCGTCATGCGCAAGCATCGCGAGGCGCTGCGCCGCGTCAGCGCCGCGCACGTGCCGCTCGATCTGCTGCAGGCGGCCAAGCAGAGCTGGGACGACGTGGTCGAGATCGGCGAAGTGAACGGCATCCGCAACAGCCAGATCTCGGTGCTGGCACCGACCGGCACGATCGCCTTCATGATGGACTGCGACACCACCGGCGTCGAGCCCGACATCGCGCTCGTCAAGTACAAGAAGCTGGTGGGCGGCGGGCTGATCAAGATCGTCAACAACACGGTGCCGCTCGCCCTGAAGCGCCTGGGCTATGAAAAAGAGGAGATTCGTGCCATCGTCGAGTACATCGACGAGCACGACACGATCGAGGGCGCGCCGTACCTGAAGGCCGAGCACCTTCCGGTCTTCGACTGCGCGTTCAAGCCGGCCAAGGGCTCGAGGTCGATCCACTACATGGGTCACCTCAAGATGCTGGCCGCGGCGCAGCCGTTCATCTCGGGCGCGATCTCGAAGACCATCAACATGCCCGAGGAGTCGACGGCCGACGAGATCCAGCAGGCCTACCTCGAAGGCTGGAAGATGGGCCTGAAGGCGGTCGCCATCTACCGCGACGGCTGCAAGCGCAGCCAGCCGCTGTCGACCAAGCGGGAGGAAGTCCGGTCGACCTCGGTGCCGATGCCGGAGAGCACGGGGCGCCCGATCCGGCACAAGCTCCCCGACGAGCGGCGCGCGCTGACCCACAAGTTCTCGATCAACGGCCACGAGGGCTACATCACGGTCGGCCTCTACGAGGACGGCCAGCCCGGCGAGATCTTCCTGACCATGGCCAAGGAGGGCTCGACCATCTCGGGCCTGATGGACGCCTTCGCCACCTCGATCTCGCTCGCCCTGCAGTACGGCGTGCCGCTCAAGGCCCTGGTCGACAAGTTCACCCACATGCGCTACGAGCCCTCGGGCTTCACCAAGAACCCCGAGATCCCGATCGCCAAGTCGATCACCGACTACATCTTCCGGTGGCTGGCGTCGCGCTTCCTGTCGACCGAGGAGAAGCAGGCGGCCGGCGTGATCCTGGCCGAGCCGGAGATCCCGGCCAACGACGCGGGACCGGCCCGCGGTGGCGACGGCACCGGCGTGAAGTACACCGTGGACATCGGTACCGACGCGCCGTCGTGCCACGAGTGCGGAGCGATCATGGTGCGCAACGGATCGTGTTACAAGTGCAACAACTGCGGCTCGACGTCGGGCTGCAGCTGACGAAGGAGCGCTCCGGGCAATTGTGCCCGACGCCATAGAGGAGGCTCGCGAAATGGCCACCAAGAAGGCGAAGAAGGCCAAGAAGGCCGCCAAGAAGCCGGCCAAGAAGGCCAAGAAGGCTGCCAAGAAGGCCAAGAAGAAGTAACAGGTAGAGCGCAAGTTTCCGTTCGGGCCGTCTCGCCACGGCCCGCGGGCAACGAGTCGTATTCCGTACGGAGCCTGGCCGGGAGGCCTCGGCTCTTTTTTCTTTCTGGGCGGTCCGCTAGATTGCCGGCATGACGTCTCCTCGCACGTTTGCCGCCGTCGCGCGTCGCGCCACGGCCCTGCTCACGCTCGCGCTCGCTCTCGGCGCCTGCGGCCCGAGAGTCTCCTCGGAGGGTGCCGGCGAGCCGTTGCCGGAGTTCCGGCTCGCGGCGATCGCCGGCGGCCAGCTCGGTTCCGTCGACCTCGCCGGCAAGGTGGTGGTCTACGACTTCTGGGCGACCTGGTGCGGGCCCTGTCACCTCCAGGCCGAGATCCTCCACGAGATGTACCCCGACCATCGTGGCGACGGCGTCGAGTTCGTCGCGATCTCGGTCGGCGAGCCCGAGGAGATCGTGCGCGAGTTCCTGGCGGAGAAGCCCTACCCGTATCCGGTCCTGGTCGATCCGGAAGATTCGATGAGCGTGCGGCTGCGCATCCTGGGCTTGCCGACGCTGATCGTCACCGACCGCGAGGGGCGGGTGGTGTTCCGCGCCACTGGCATCTCCGACCGGCGCACGATCGAGAAGGCGATCGTGCGGGCCGGCGCCTGACGAACCCTGGCACGGCGGTGACCCAGCTCGAGCTGCCCCTCGCCGCGTCGCGCCGGCCGCGCCGGCGCCGGGCGCCCTCCGAGCGCCGGCCGGCGGCCCTGGCGCGGCTGGCCCTCGCCATGGCGCGCCGGATCGGCGCCGGCGCGCGCGTGCGGCGGCTCGAGGTGGTGTTCAACGATCGGCTGCGGACCTCGGCGGGTCGGGCCGACTTCACCGGCCGCGCGATCGAGCTCAATCCTCGCCTCCTCGACCGCCATCCGTCCGAGCTGGTGCCCACCCTCGCGCACGAGCTCGCCCACCTGATCGTGGGTCCGCGCGCGCGGCACGGACCGCGCTGGCGCGCGGCGATCGAGGCGCTCGGCTTCCGGGCGGAGGCCTGTCACCGGCTCGACGTCGCCGATCTGGGCGTCGCGCGCCGCGCGTGGATCTGGCGCTGCGGCGGTTGCGGGGAGACATACCGGCGCCGCCACCGCGGCGCGCGGCGCTTCGCCTGCGGCCGCTGCGGCCGACGGCTCCGGCTCGAAGGGCCGGCGGGCGAGGCCGCCGGCGGCCGGGACTAGATTCGACCGGAAAGACGAAGGGCGGCCCGGCTCGCGCCGGACCGCCCCCGAACGAGCGCTCGCCGTGCCGGCGGCGCGCTCACCTCGTGCTGCGGCAGCTACTGCAGGACGACCAGCACGACGCGTCGGTTCTGGTTGCGCCCCTCGCGGGTGCCGTTGTCGGCGACCGGCGCGGTCTCGCCGTAGGAGATGGTCTCCATGCGGAAGAGCGGGATGCCCTGCTTGGCGAGGTAGTCCTTGACCGCGGTGGCGCGCTGCTCGCCGAGCTTGAGGTTGTAGGCCTCGCCGCCGACGTTGTCGGTGTGGCCCTGGATTTCGACGTAGATGTTCTTGTTCTCGGTCTTGAGCTGGGCCGCGAAGGCGTCGAGCGCGGCCTTGGCTTCGTCGGAGAGGGTCGCCTGGTCGAAGCCGAACTTGACCTTGTCGTCCGACAGCACGGTCTCGTAGAGCAGCTTGCCTTCCGCCAGCTTGCCGGCGGCGACGGCGCGATCGAGCGCCTCACGGGCGGTCTGCGAGGCCTCGGCGGTCGCCGCCTCGTTGCGCGTGATGCGCGTGTCGTGGTCGCGCAGCTTGGTCTGGGCGTCCTCGACCTGGCCCTGGACGCCGTCGACGCGCTGGTCGACCGTGGCCACCTCTCCCTTGACGTACTTCTTGGTGGCGCAACCCGTGGTGGTGACCGCGAGCAGGGCGGCCACCGTCGCTGCGAAGGTCAGTCTCTTCATCGTCATCGCCTCCATCTCCTGGTTCATGGGTCCGGCTGATTCCATCACCCGCCCGGCTACCGCGCGCGCTGCGCGACCCTTGCTGGGCCCGGTTCCGGCGTGCCTGGTACCGAGTTGGCACCGCTTGCACGCTCCGTGCCTCAATGGGCGGGCGGGGTCCCTCGATAACCCTTCCTGGACACTACCTGCACCCCCTCGCGCCGCACCAGCACCTGGACTGGATGCCAATCCGGCTTCCCCTCCGGCCGCGTCTCGAGGCCGAGAACGTACTGGAACCGCATCTCCTCGGCGATCGTCGCGCAGGCCTCCTTGAGATCCTCCGGCCCCTCGATCGGAAAGTACTTGCCTCCGGTCTGGTAGGCGAGCAGGTTCAAGACGTCGGCATACTCGTAGACTTCGCCCTTCTTGCTGTCCACCGCGTACGGATCTCCCGATTCTAACCCGAGCACGTAGACCGGCAACTCGGCGCGCTCGACCAGCTCCCGCGCCTCGGCGGCCGACAGGTGGCTGGCGTTGTCGGCGCCGTCGGTGATCAGTACGGCGGCGCGCTTGACGTTGCGGCTCGGCGCCGAGATGTCGGGCAGCCACGAGACCGCGTCGTGGAGCGCGGTCTTGCCGTACCCCTCCCAGGAGAGCACCGATTCGACCAGCGGATCGAGGTCCTCGGTAAACGGCACGTCGACCTGGGTACTGCCGCTGGCGAAGGTGGCGAGCGCGAACTCGTCGCCGGCCTTGGCTTTCTCGAGGAACCAGAGCACCGCTTCACGGCTGGCCTCGAGGCGGCCGCCGACGCCCATGCTGCCCGACAGGTCCTGCAGGAAGACCAGGCTCCAGGGCGCCTCGCCGCGCTGTTCGAAGTCCTGGAAGGTCGCCGGCTTGCCGTCCACCCGCAGTTGGAAGTCCTGTCGTTTCAGCCCTTCGACGTACCCCTTCCGGGATTTGACGATGACCGGCACCAGGATCCAGGAGACCGCCACCTCCTCCTCGAAAGCGGCGCCCGGCGCCGGCTCCTCGGCGTCCGGAGGGGCGGCGGGCGGCGTCTGACCGGAGGCCAGGGCCGCAGCGCCCATCCAGGCCGCGAGAGCCGCCGCAAGGGTCGCCCGCGCCAGCCCTCTGTTACGGTTGCCGGACATGATCAACATCCGCGAGATCTCCATCAAGTGCGGCCACTGCGACACCTACCAGACCCTGACCGGCTTCGGACGGCGCGAGGACTGGAACGTCTACACCTTCGAATGCGAGAACGACGTTTGCGACCCCGACGTGACCCGCACGATCGTCGAGGTGCCGCGCGAGCTCGACGACTTCGCTCGGCGCGACCCCGAATGGCGCGGCTCCGGTCACGGTGAATCGGCGTGACGCGAAGCAAGCGGCGTGCCCGGTCGGGATGACGCGCCCTATGTTACGCTGTTCGCGGTCGTTTTGACGAGTGCAGGGCCCCGATCCGGCCGCGAGCGCCGGGTCCGAGCGGCCCCGCTCCCCGGAGGAGAGGCATGAAGAAGAACGTCGTCCACATCGTGGGCACGGGCACGATCGGCGAGCCGCTGATCGGCCTGTTCACCGACTTCCGCGAGAAGCTCGGTCTCGACGAAGTGACCTTCCACAAGCGCACCCCGCTCGCCTCGGACCGTTCGAAGATCCACCACCTGCTGTCGCGCGGCGCCAAGCTGGCCACCGACTCCGACCAGAAGGACGCCTTCGAGAAGCTCGGCCACAAGGTCGACTTCGAGGCCGAGGAGGCGATCGCCCGCGCCACGGTGGTGATCGACTGCACTCCCGCCGGCAACGACATGAAGGCGAAGTACTACGACCACATCCAGGGGCCGAAGGGCTTCATCGCCCAGGGCAGCGAGTTCGGCTTCGGCGTTCCCTACGCCCGAGGCATCAACGACGAGGTGCTGCGGCCCGGAGAGGACCGCTTCATCCAGGTCGTCTCCTGCAACACCCACAACATCACGACGCTGATCAAGACGCTTTGCCACGAGGGCGGCGACCAGTACTCGCTCGCGCGCGGAAACTTCGTCTGCATGCGGCGGGCCAACGACATCTCGCAGACCAAGGACTTCGCGCCCTCGCCCCAGGTCGGCAAGCACGACGACGCCGAGTTCGGCACCCACCACGCCCACGACGCCTTCCACGTCTTCGAGACGCTCGGCCAGAAGTTCGACCTGTTCTCGAGCGCGGTCAAGCTCAACACGCAGTACATGCACTCGATCTGGTTCAACCTGGTGTTCGATCGCGACATCACCAAGAACGAGATGATCGAGCGCCTGCGCGCCAACGTCCGCGTGGCGGTGACCGACAAGAGGAACTCGAACGAGGTGTTCAGCTTCGGCCGCGACCACGGCTACTACGGCCGCATCCTGTCGCAGACCGTGGTGGTGCTGCCGACGCTGGCGGTCAAGCGGAATCGCGAGCTCTACGGCTTCTGCTTCACGCCGCAGGACGGCAACTCGCTGCTGTCGTCGATCGCCGCCGCGCTCTGGCTGATCGACCCCGACACGGCGGGGCTGTCGAAGCGGCTCGAGCCGCTGCGGCGCTGGATCTACACCGAGATCTGAGCCCGACGTGGCCGCCGGCGCGCTCGTGGTGGGGGAGCTCTCGATCGAGGGTTTCTCGCGCGCCGGTGAGGAGACCTGGTTCCGGGTCCGACCTCCCGGCATCGCATTCGATGCCGGCCGCGGCGCGCCGGCGCAGGTCGGCGTGCGCGACCTGTTCCTCACCCACGGCCATCTCGATCACGCGCTCGGCGTCCCCTGGTTGCTCTCCCAGAGGAAGCTCCAGGGCGCCGGCTCGACCCGCGTGGTCTGCCCGGCGGCGATCGCCGACGACCTCGAGCGCTTCGTCGCCGCGGCCGAGCGGCTCGAGCGGGGGACCTATCCGCGCGAGATCGTCGGAGTCGAGCCGGGGCACCGGATCGAGCTGGCGGGCGGCTTCGCGGTCGAGGCCTTCGCCGTCGACCACGTCGTCCCCTCGGTCGGATATCACCTGATCCGCCGCCGCCGGCGTTTGCTGCCGGAGCTCGCCGGCGTGCCGGGCGAGGAGATCGCGCGCCGCCGCCACGACGGATTCCCGGTCGACGTCGAGCGCGAGGAGATCCTGCTCTCGTACTGCGGCGACACCGGCCCGGGCGTCTTCGATCTCGCGAGGAGACTGGGCGAGAGCCGGGTCCTGTTGGTCGAGTGCACCTTCCTCGGCGGCGACACCCGCGAGCGCGGCTCGGCCTACGGTCACCTCCACGTCGAGGACCTCGAAGCAGCCGCCGGGCGCCTGGCCGGCTGCGAAGCGATCGTGCTCCATCACCTGTCTCGCCGTCACAGCCGTCGCGAGCTCGAAGTCGAGGTCGCGCGGCGGCTGCACGGGCTGGCCGGACGGGTTCACTTGCTGGTGCCGGAGGCCGCGTGAACGGACGAGACGGAGGATCGGGTGGACGCGGTGGACGCGGGGGGAGGGGCCCGGTGCGACCGGGCTCCGGAGACCGCCGAAGCTCGTCGGGAGACCGACCGCGAGGCCCCGCGGGGCGCGAGCGCTCACCCGATACGCGCGGGCGAGCCGGCGGCGACCGCCCGCCGCGCACCGGAGAGCGGCCCGCGCGCCCGGGCGAGCGTCCGGCGCGACCCGGAGAGCGTCCGCAGCGGCCCGGCGATCGTCGTCCGCCGCGATCCGACGAGCGTCCGCCGCGCGGCCGGGCCGGCTACCCGCCGCGATCCGACGAGCGTCCGCCGCGAGCCGGTGATCGTCCGCCGCGATCCGACGAGCGTCCGCCGCGATCCGGGGACCGCCCGCCACGACCCGGTGACCGTCCCGCTCGCGCCGGCGATCGCCCGCCACGGTTCGGCGACCGTCCCGCTCGCGCCGGCGATCGAGCGCCACGATTCGGCGACCGCGCCGCTCGCGCGGGCGACCGTCCGCCGAGGTTTGGCGACCGTCCCGCACGAACGGGCGATCGTCCGCCACGCACGGGGGACCGCCCGCCGCGCGCCGGCGATCGGCCCCCGCGATCCGGAGAGCGCCCGCCGCGCTCCGGGGATCGTCCGCCGCGGCCGGAGGGGTACCGACCCCGCCGGCCGGAGGACTCGCGGAGACCCGTGGGCGGCGCTCCCGCCCGCCGGGGTGCGCCGGATCGCCATCGGGAGCCCGGCGCCGGAGCCGGCGATCGCGGCCGCCGCCCCGGGTTCGGCGACCGCGGTCCGAGTCGAGGAGCTCCGCCCCGCGAACGCCCGCGGCGCGGTCCCGACGAACGGCGCGAACGGCCGCGGCGCGAAGAGAGGGCGAGGCCGCCGCTCGAGCCGACCGGTCCGCCGCCGGTCGGCCTCCGGCTGGCCGGCCTCGACGAGGTCGAGCTCGCCATCGAGAAACTGGTGGCGGGAGGGGACGGCCTGGCCCGCTTCGAAGGGGTACCGGTGTTCGTGCCGCGGACGGCGCCCGGCGACCGCGTCCGCGTCCGGCTGACCGAGCGCCGGCCCGACTACGGCCGCGGCGAAGTGGTCGAAGTGCTGGCGCCCGGACCGGGCCGGCGCGAGCCGCCGTGTCCGCACTTCGCCGAGTGCGGCGGCTGCGACCTCCAGCACCTCGACGAACGGACCCAGCTCGAGTGGAAGTCGCGCGCGACGCTCGAGACCCTCGCGAAGCTGTCGAAACAGCTCCTGCCTCCGCCGAGCGAGATCGTCGCCGGCGCGGCCTGGGGCTACCGGCTGCGCACCAGCGTCCACGTCGACGAGGGGCCGGACGGCGCGGCGCGCGTCGGCTATCACGCACGCGGCTCGCACCATCTGGTCGTGGTCGAGCGCTGCCCGATCCTCGTGCCCGACCTCGAGCGCGCGGTGACGACGCTCGGCGAGCGCCTGGCGTCACCGCTGCCGCCGCGCGTCGACCTCGCCGTGGGCGATGGCGGCGAGATCGCCGCGGCCCCCGCCGTCGGCGGCTACCTCGGCGCCGAGCTGGTGCGCCGGGTCGCCGGCCACGAGCTCCACTTCGACGCGCGCGGTTTCTTCCAGGGGCACGCCGGTCTGCTCGACGAGCTCGTCGACCGCGTCGTCGGCCCCTGGCAGGGCGAGAGCGCTTTCGATCTCTACGCCGGCGTCGGACTCTTCGCGCTGCCGCTCGCCGGTCGCTACGGCCGCGTCACCGCGGTCGAAGGGGATCGCATCGCGGCCCGGCTGGCGCGCAAGAACGCGCGCGTCGCGCGCCTCGAGTCGATCGAGGTCGTCGCGCAGGCGGTCGACACCTGGATCGTCGAGGGTCTGCCCGCCGGCGTCGATCGCGTCGTCGTCGATCCGCCGCGCTCCGGGCTCGGCCGCGCCGTGCGTGCCGCGCTGGTGGCGCGCCGGCCGGCGCGGCTGACCTATGTCTCCTGCCATCCGGCGGCGCTGGCGCGCGACCTGGCCGAGCTCGCCTACGCCTTCGAGGTCGAATCCCTGATTCTGGTCGACCTGTTCCCGCAGACCGGTCAGATGGAAGTCGTCGTGCAGCTGGTGGCCAAGCCGCGCGACGCGGAGGTTTGAGCATGGCGAGGCGCGGTCTCACCCGGCGCGAGTGGGGGATCCTGGGCGGCCTGGTCGCCGGACTGTTCGTCGTGATGCAGCTGCTGCCGGTCGGCGCGCCGCGTGACAACCCGCCGGTGGTCGCCGAGCCGGCGTGGGATTCGCCGCGCACCCGCGAGCTGTTCCACCGTACCTGCGGTGACTGCCACTCGAACCGGACCGTCTGGCCCTGGTACTCGCGAGTGGCGCCGGTCTCCTGGCTGGTCGCCTCGGACGTCGCCAACGGTCGACGGCATCTGAACGTCTCGGAATGGCAGCTGCCGCAACGTCACGCCGACGAGGCCGCCGAGGAGCTGCGCGAAGGCGAGATGCCGCTGCCGATCTATCTGGTGGCGCATCCGGAGGCCCGTCTCGGCGAGACCGAGAAGGCCGAGCTGCTGGCCGGTCTCGAAGCCACCTTCGGCGTGCGACAACGCGACGACGGCGGCCGGCGCCGTGGCCGCGGCGGCCGCTGACCGCGCCGGACACTCCCGTCCGCGAGGGTGGGCCGGCGGCCCGGCAACGGGCCTAAAGTGGAGGCGATGAGCCGCAAGACCTTGCGCCGCGTCGTCGTCGCCGCGATCCTCGTCGTCGCCGGCGCCTTCGCGCTCCGGCTGGCACTCGCCCCCGAGTCGGTCGAAGTCCGCACCGCCGCGATCGAGCGCGGTGCCGTCGAACGCACCGCCACCAACACCCGCGCCGGGACGGTCGCAGCGCGGCGCCGCGCCCGGGTCTCGCCGGAGGTCGGTGGTCCGGTGGCGCTGCTGCCCCATCGCGAGGGCGACCGCGTCGAGGCGGGCGAGATCCTCCTGGTCCTCGACTCCAAGCTCGAGCGCGGCCAGCTCGAGGTCGCGTCCAGGGAGGTAGCGGCCGCCCGCGCGGAACGGGAACGCTCCTGCCTCGGCGCCGAGCAGGCTCGGCGCGAGCTCCATCGGCAGGAGTCGCTCTACGGCCAGGGCGTCGTCTCCGCGGACCTGTTCGAGCGCGCGCGGACCGCGGCGGCCCAGGCCGATGCCGCCTGCGCCACCGCGAGCGCCGTCCTCGACAGCGCCGTCGCCGCCCGCGAGCTGGCCGAGACGGCGGTCGCCAGGCGAACCGTGCGGGCACCGTTTTCCGGTGTCGTCGCCGAAGTCTCCACCGAAGTCGGAGAGTGGATCACGCCGTCGCCGCCCGGGGTGCCGCTCCCGCCGGTGATCGACCTGATCGACTCTGCGTCGATCTACCTGTCGCTGCCGATGGACGAAGTCGACGCCGGCGCCCTCACCCCCGGGCTGCCGGTACGCGCCACCGTCGACTCGCACCCCGGACGCACCTTCGCGGGGCGGGTCGTGCGGGTCGCCCCCTACGTGCTCGACCTCGAGGCCCAGAACCGCACGGTCGAGATCGAGGTCGAGCTCGACGATCCGGCCCTGGCGGCGACCTTGCTGCCGGGCACTTCGGCCGACGTCGAGGTCATCCTCGAGGCGACCCTCGACGCGCTGCGCGTCCCGACCGCGGCGGTGCTCGCGGGCGACCGCGTGCTGGTGCTCGACGGCGAGGTCCTGGTCGATCGCGCGATCGAGCGCGGGCTCGGCAACTGGGAGTGGACCGAGGTGCGCTCCGGCCTCGCCGCGGGCGACCGGGTTGTGACCTCGTTCGACACGACCGACGTGCGCGCCGGCGCCCGCGCGGTCGAGGCGCCGGCCGACCCCGCTCCGTGATCGAGCTCGACGGCATCTCGCGCACCTTCGAGATCGGCGGCGAGCCGGTGCACGCGCTGGTCGACGTCACCGAGACGATCGAGCGCGGCGACCACGTCGCGATCATGGGTCCGTCGGGCTCGGGCAAGTCGACGCTGCTCCATCTCATCGGCTGCCTCGACCGGCCGACCTCGGGCTCCTACCGCTTCGACGGGCGTGAAGTGGCGGAGCTCTCCGAGGTCGAGCTCGACCGCCTGCGCCGCGAGAAGTTCGGCTTCGTCTTCCAGGTCTTTCACCTGGTGCCGCGGCTCGACGCCCGGCGCAAGGTCGAGCTGCCGATGGTCTTCGCCGGCTTCGACCGCGCCGAGCGGCGGCGCCGCGCCGAAGCGGCGCTCGAGTCCGTCGGCCTCGCGGCCCGCGCGGCGCACCGGCCCAACGAGCTCTCGGGCGGCGAGCGGCAGCGGCTGGCGATCGCGCGGGCGCTGGTGATGCGGCCGTCGGTCCTCCTCGCCGACGAGCCGACCGGCAACCTCGATTCGCGCTCGGGCGGAGTGGTGCTGGACCTGCTCGACCGGCTCCACGCCGAGGGCCTGACCGTGCTGGTGGTCACCCACGATCCCAAGGTCGCGCACCGCGCCGAGCGCACGCTGATCCTGGCCGACGGACGGATCGTGCGCCGGGCCCGTCGCGACGAGCTGGCGACGGCCTTGGCCGACTGGGGCCTGGGCGAAGGGCGGAAGTGACCGCGCGCGACCTGCTCGGATTCGCCGGCGGCGCCCTCGCCGGTCGCCGCCTGAGGAGCGCGCTGTCGCTCACGGGCGTCGCCATCGGCATCGCCGCGGTCGTGCTGCTGACCGCTCTCGGCGAGGGGGCGCGGCGCTACGTCCTCGACCAGTTCGCGCAGATCGGATCGAATTTCGTCGCCATCCTGCCCGGCCGCACCGAGACCCGCGGCGGATTCCCCGGCATCGGCGGCGCCGCCAGCGACCTGACCCTCGACGACGTCCGCGCGCTGCGCCGCTCGCTACCGGAGGCGCGGCGGGTCGAGCCGATGGTGGTCGGCACCGAAACGGTCTCGGCGGGCGGCCGCGACCGGCGGGTGGTGGTGGTGGGAGCGACCGCGGGCTTCGTCGAGCTGCGGCGGATCGCGATCGGCTCGGGGCGTTCGCTGCCCGAGCTCGACCTCGAGCGCGGGGCGCCGGTCGCGGTGATCGGGCATCGCGTGGCGCGTGAGTTGTTCGGGTCGGAGGAGGCGGTGGGGCGCACGGTGCGAGTCGGCGCGACGCGCTGCCGGGTGCTCGGAGTCACCGCGTCGCGCGGCCGGCAGCTCGGCATGGACCTCGACGAGATGGTGCTGATCCCGGTGGCGACCGCGATGCGGATCTTCGATCGTTCGTCGCTGTTCCGGGTCATCGTCGAGGCGCGCTCCGCGGGAGAGGTCGACCGGCTGCGCGACCGCGCGCTGGCGGTGCTCGTCGAGCGCCACGGCCGCGAGGACGTGACGGTGATGACCGAGGACGCGGTCGTCGACTCGCTGTCGTCGATCCTCGGCGCGCTGACGCTGGCCGTGGCGGCGATCGCCGCGATCTCGCTGGCGGTGGCCGGCATCGGCATCATGAACGTCATGCTGGTCTCGGTCGCGGAGCGCACGGCGGAGATCGGTCTGCTGCGCGCGCTCGGCGCCGGGCGGCGACAGATCCTGGCCTGCTTCCTCGCCGAGTCGGCGTTGCTGGCGACCGCGGGCGGGCTGGTCGGTCTGGCCGCCGGCTGGCTGGGGGTGCGGGTGCTGGTCGGGATCTGGCCGGAGCTGCCGGCTTCGCCGCCGGCCTGGGCGGTGGCGGCCGCGCTGGCGCTGGCGGTCGCCGTCGGTCTCGGCTTCGGCTGGCTGCCGGCGCGCCGCGCGACGCGGCTCGACCCGGTGACGGCTCTGGCGAAGCGGTGAGCCGTGCGTGATCTGCTCCTGCTCGCCGCCGGCACCGTGCGCTCGCAGCGGACGCGCTCGTCGCTGTCGATCCTCGGCATCGCGATCGGCGTCGCCGCGGTGGTGCTGCTGACCTCGATCGGCGAGGGCACCCGCCGCTACGTGCTCGAGCAGTTCTCGCAGTTCGGCACCAATCTGATCTCGATCAACCCCGGGCGCACCGAGACCGCGGGTATCCCGGGAATCTTCGGCGGCACCACCGACCCGCTGACGCTCGACGACGCGATGTCGCTCGAGCGGGTGCCGGGGGTGACCCGCGTGGTGCCGCTCGCGATCGGCACGGCGCCGGTCGAGGGCGGGCCGGACGGTCGGGTGCGGGCGGTGCCGATCTACGGCGTCACGCCCGACGTTCCGGAGGTCTGGAGATTCCGCGTTCGCCAGGGCAGCTTCTGGCCGGCCGGCGATCCACGCCGCGCCCTGCCGGCGTGCGTGCTCGGCCAGAGGCTGGCGCGCGAGCTGTTCGGCGAGACGAGCCCCCTGGGCGAGCGGGTCCGCATCGCCGGCGCCCGTTTCCGAGTCGTCGGCCTGATGGAGCCGAAGGGGAGCATGTTGGGCATCGACATCGACGACGTCGCCTACGTACCGGTGGCCTCGGCGATGCAGCTGTTCAACCTCGCCGAGCTGCACGAGATCCACGTCACCTACGCCCACCCGGGGCTGGCGGCGTCCGTCGAGGCCGGAGTCCGCCGGGCGCTCACCGCGCGCCACGGCGACGAGGACTTCACGGTCACCACCCAGCAGGCGATGCTCGACGTCTTCGGCAACGTCATGGGCATCCTGACGCTGGCGGTCGGCGCCATCGGCGGCATCTCGCTGCTGGTCGGGGCGATCGGGGTGCTGACCATGATGTGGATCGCGGTCGGCGAGCGCACCTCGGAGATCGGACTGGTGCGCGCCTGCGGCGCCACCCGCCGGCAGGTGCGCATGCTGTTCCTGGCGGAGGCGGCGATGCTCGGTCTCGCGGGTGGGATCGCGGGGCTCGCCGCCGGGCTGGCGCTCTGCGCGCTGCTGCGCGCCTTCTTCCCGGGGCTGCCGGTGGCGACGCCGCCGGTCTACGCCGCGGCGGCGCTCGGCGTGAGCCTGCTGACCGGGCTGGTCTCGGGCTCGGCTCCCGCCGCGCGCGCGGCGGCGCTCGACCCGATCGAGGCGCTGCGCGCCGAATAGGCGGGGTCGGGTGGAGCGGGCCACAGGGCGCCAGCGGACCGGGCCGCCGCGGCGCCGGCGGGCTTCGTGGGAGAAACGGCATCGTTCCTGCTGGTGGGGAGCCCCGAAAGGAGACCGACCATGATCCGACCGCTCCGGAGCTTCGCACGCCTCGTGCCGATTGCCGCGTTCGTCGGAGTTTCTTCGCTGGCCTGCTCCGGCGGCGGCAGCTCTTCGACCGCCACCGCGCCGCCGCCGCCGGGCGGCGGACCGGCGAGCACCACCGGCGCCAGCGTCTCCGGCAAGGTGACCAGCGGCGGCCGCGCCGCGAGCGGCGTCCAGGTGACCGTCGAGGGGACTGCACTGGCCGCCCGGACCGACTCCTCGGGTCGGTTCGCGCTCGAGCGGGTCCCGGCCGGCGACCAGACCCTCGGTTTCTCGACCGGGCGCGGCCGCGCGCCGGTCGAGGTCCGCGATCTGCGCGACGACGACCGCATCGAGATGGAGGTTGCGATCTCGGGCTCGAGCGCGCGCGTCACCTCGATGTCGCGCAACGGCCGGCCCGAACGGACCGGCGGCGACGGTGGTCCGCTCACGGTCCAGGTCTCGCCGGACTCCTGGAACACCAACTGGACCCGGAGCTCGGGCCAGCTCACGGTGTTCGTGCGCGGTGAAGGGTTCGACCTGATCGACCCGGAGACCGTGGTGCTGGTCGGCGACGACCCGGCGGCGCTGCCGCTCGAGCCGCGGCGGACCTCGATCCAGGGCAGCCACCTGCAGGCGAAGTTCGGCCAGGCCGACGCCTTCGACCTTTTGCTCGAGCCGAACAAGGGGACGAACCACACGCTGCTGATCCAGTTCGAGCTCGACGGCGTCGCGACCGAGCTCGAGGCGACGGTTCGAGTGGTCGGCCCGACGATCTGACCGGCCGCGGTTCCGGCGGGCTTCGGGGCCTGTCTCAAGGGTCGGACGAACGAACCGACGACCCGACAAGGGAGGCTCCGATGTTCCGCACTCAGCTCCGCAAGCTTCTGACCCCCGCCCCGGCGCTCGGCGCCGCCCTGCTGGTCCTGCTCTTCGCCGGCTGCTCGGGCGGAGGCGGCAAGAACTCGAGCTCGACCGGTCCGAGCCTGCCGAATGCCGGCGGCTCGGGCTCGGGCGGCGACGACGGCACCGCCGACCAGGGCACCGGCGACAACGGCGGCAGCCCCACGGACGACGACGGCACGCCGGATCAGGGTCCGGGGGATGCGCCGGGAACTCCGGGTGGCGACGACGACGGCACGCCCGATCAGGGCGGGGGCAACGACGACGATCCTCCCGGCGACGACCGCGGTGGCAACGGCAACGACGATCCGCCGGGCGACGACAACGGTGGCAACGGCAACGACGATCCGCCGGGCGACGACAACGGTGGCAACGGCAACGACGATCCGCCGGGCGACGACAACGGTGGTGACGACGACTGACGTCGCGGTTTCGGGCGCGATTTCGAGCGGGCGGGGGCGACCCCGCCCGCTCGCGTTTCGGCGACCGCAGGGCGGCACGTAGAATGCCGCCCTTCCGACCGTTTCCGGGGAGACCATGACGCCGTCCGAGAGCCCGACGTTCGACCCGAGCCGTCCGCGCCATGACTGGACCGACGCCGAGATCCGCGCCATCCACGACCTGCCGCTGCCCGAGCTGCTGTTCCGCGCGCAGCAGGTGCACCGGATCCACCACGATCCGCTGCGGGTTCAGCTGTGCACGCTGCTGTCGATCAAGACCGGCGGATGCCCGGAGGACTGCGGCTACTGTCCACAGAGCGCGCACCACGCCGCCGACGTCGAACGCCATCGGCTGCTGGATCTCGACGCGGTGGTCGCAGCCGCGCACGCGGCTCGGGAGGGCGGGTCGACCCGCTTCTGCATGGGCGCGGCCTGGCGCGAGGTCAGGGACGGCCCGGAGTTCGACCGCGTGCTGGCGATGGTCGAGGCGGTGGCGGAGCTCGGGCTCGAGGTCTGCTGCACGCTCGGCATGCTGAGCGACGCCCAGGCCCGGCGGCTGGCCGCCGCCGGCCTGACCGCCTACAACCACAACCTCGACACCGGCCCGGAGCACTATGGTCGCATCATCACGACGCGGACCTACGACGACCGCCTGCGCACGCTCGACGCGCTCGACCGGGCGGGGGTCTCGGTCTGCTGCGGCGGCATCCTCGGTCTGGGCGAGGCGGTGGCCGACCGGGTCGCCATGCTCGGCGTGCTGGCGCGGCGGGATCCGCATCCGGGGAGCGTGCCGATCAACGCGCTGGTCGCCGTTTCCGGCACGCCGCTCGCGGATCGAGAGCCGGTCTCGGGGCTCGAGATGGCGCGCGCGATCGCGACGGCGCGCGTCGTGATGCCGACGGCCTTCGTCCGGCTCTCGGCCGGGCGCACGGCGATGTCGGACGAGACCCAGGCGCTCTGCTTCCTGGCCGGCGCCAACTCGATCTTCACCGGCGAGCGACTGCTGACGACGCCGAACCCGGGGCGCGACGCCGACGCCGATTTGCTCGAACGGCTCGGGCTCGAGCCGCTGGCGGCGCCGGTCCCGGCGTGAGCGGCGCGGTCGCCACCGGCGGCCTCGAGGGGCGCATCGCGGCCGACCGGGCCGTGCGCGAGGCGGACGGGCTGGTCCGGCGGCTGGCGCGGCCGGCCGGCATCGATTTCTCGTCGAACGACTATCTGGGGCTCGCCGGCGACTTTGCGTTCGCGGCGGAGGTCGCGGCGCGCATCGCCGCGTCGGCCGCGGCCGGCGCGCCGCTGTTCGCACCGGCGTCGCGGCTGCTGCGCGGCCACCTCGAGGCGCACGAGCGCATCGAGGCGCGACTCGCCGCCTTCAAGGGGTCCGAGGCGGCGCTGATCCTGCCCTCCGGCTGGCAGGCCAACGCGGCGCTCGCGGGCGGCCTGTTCGAGCCCGGCGACGTGGTGATCTCCGACGCCCTCAATCACGCCAGCCTGATCGACGCGCTGCGCGCGGCGCGCGTCGAGCGGCGGATCGTGCCGCACCTGGACCTCGACGCGGTCCGCCGCGAGCTCGGTCGCCCGCGTCGCGAGGGCGAGACGTTCGTACTGGTCGAGTCGCTCTACAGCATGGACGGCGACCTGGCGCCGCTCGGCGAGCTGGCGGCGCTGTGCTCCGCGGGCGGATGCCACCTGCTGGTCGACGAGGCGCACGCCACGGGCCTCTACGGCGAGGCGCGCGGCTCGGGTTGGATCGAAGCGTGTGGCGCGGAGAGCGGCGTGCTCGCTTCGGTGACCACGTTCGGTAAGGCGCTCGCGTTGCAGGGCGGGGCGGTGTGCGGTCCGCGGTTCCTGATCGACCGTCTGGTGCAGCGCGCGCGGGCGCTGGTGTTCTCCACGGCGGTGTCGCCGCTGCTCATCCTCGCACTCGAGGTGGCGCTCGACCGGGTGCTGCGCGACCCGGGGCGGCGCGGACGCCTCCACGTCAACGCGCGCCGCCTGCGCGGGGCGTTGGCGGACGGCGGGCTCGAGGTCGCGCGGCAGGGTAGCCCGATCGTGCCGGTGTTGATCGGCGACAACGCGCGCTCGGTCGAGATCGCGCAGCGTCTCGCGCGGCGCGGCTTCGACGTGCGCGCGGTGCGGCCGCCGACGGTGCCCGAGGGGACGGCGCGGCTGCGGCTGTCGGTGCATGCCGACCATGCGGGCGGCGATCTCGACGCGCTCGCGGCGGCGGTGGCCGAGGAGATGGGTCGATGAAGCTGTTCGTGGCGGGGACCGACACCGGGGTCGGCAAGACGGTGGTCTCGGCGCTGCTGGTGGCACGCTTCGGCGGCGCGCGGCCGCTCGGCTACTGGAAGCCGGTCGCGACCGGCGCGGCGGACGAGCGCGACCGCACGACGGTCGAGGCGCTGGTTCCGGGGGTGGTCGCGCCGGCCGAGGCGTACCTGTACGCGGACCCGGTCTCGCCGCACCTGGCGGCGCGGCGCGAAGGGGTGCCGATCGAGCTGGCGCGGATCGCGGCGCGGTTCGCCGAGATGCGCTCGGTCTGGCCGGAGCACGGCTGGGTGATCGAGGGGGCGGGGGGACTGCTGGTCCCGCTCGACGACGCCGGCACGCTCCAGGTCGAGCTGGTCCGACAGATGGCGGCGCCGCTGCTGCTGGTGGCCCGTTCGACGCTCGGCACGATCAATCACACGCTGCTCTCGCTCGAGGCGGCACGGCGGCGTTCGCTCGCGGTCGCGGGGGTGGTGCTGTCGGGGCCGCCGAACGCGGACAACCGCGAGGCGATCGAGCTGTTCGGCGGCGTGCCGGTGGTCGCCGAGGTGCCGCGGGTCGAGGAGTTGTCGCTTTCCGCGCTGCAGGCGGATCCGCAGTTTCGCATCGACGATCTCCTCCTGCGAGATCTCTTCGCTTCGCCCGACGCCTGACTGTGGAGGAAGGCGGACCGGCATGGCGTGGCGGCTTGCTGCGGGTGCTGGTGGTCGTTCGGCGGGTGCCGTCGCGGTCGGCTGGGGTCGTTGTCGCGGGTGGGCTGCGTCTTTGCGTGCACTTCGGGACGGCGAATTGCCACGTTCGGCAGGGGATCGCGGGGACACGTAGCCCGCTGCGCGGGCAACATGTCCCCGGCATGTCGTGGCGGCTTGCTGCGGGCGCGGGGGGTCGTCCGGCGGGTGCCGTCGCGGCCGGCGACGGTCGTTGTCGCACTCGATGAGGAATCTTCGGTGGTTCCTGTCTTTCCCTTCTATGAAAGTCTTGGACTTCGTCTTTCGTATTCGTCTTGAACAGAACCGTCTTGTCTTTCGAGAGCTGAGAGCGTGATCCCTCCTGGCAATGTTCCCGGCACGGCGGACGAGTGGCTCGAGCTCGACCGGCGGCACGTCTGGCATCCGTACACGCAGGCGAAGACGGCGGATCCGCCGCTGCCGGTGGTGGCCGGGGACGGGGCGTGGCTGCTGCTCGCCGACGGGCGGCGGATCTTCGACGGGATCTCGTCCTGGTGGGTGAACCTGCACGGGCACGCGCGGCCGGAGATCGCGCGCGCGATCGCGGCGCAGGCGGCCCGGCTGGAGCAGGTGATCTTCGCCGGATTCACGCACGAGCCGGCGGCGCGGCTGGCAGCGGAGCTGGTCCGGCGGGCGCCGGCGGGACTGTCGCGTGTCTTCTTCTCCGACGACGGCTCGACCGCGGTCGAGGTCGCGATGAAGATGGCGGTGCAGTCGTGGCGGCAGCGCGGCGAACCGGCCCGGACGCTGTTCGTCGCGCTCGAAGGCGGCTACCACGGCGACACCTTCGGGGCGATGGCGGCGGGGGGGCAGGCGCTGTTCCACGGCGCCTTCGCGGAGCTGCTGTGCGAGGTGCGCCATGCGCCGGTGCCGGTCGGGGGGCGGTCGGTCGACGAGTGCGTCGCCGCGCTCGAGGCGATCCTCGAGCGCGAGGCGGGCCGGGTGGCGGCGGTGCTGGTCGAGCCGATCGTGCAGGGGGCCGGCGGCATGCGGATCCACCCGCCGGCGTACCTGCGGGCGGTGCGGGAGGCGACCGCGCGGCGCGGCCTCCCGCTGGTCGCCGACGAGATCTTCACCGGGTTCGGCCGGACCGGGCGGCTCTTCGCCTGCGAGCACGCCGGCGTCGCGCCCGATCTGATGTGCCTGTCCAAGGGGCTGACCGGCGGATACCTGCCGCTGGCGGCGACGCTCGCGACCGAGGCGATCCACGCCGACTTCCTCTCGGACGACCGCGGACGAGCCTTCTTCCACGGCCACTCCTACACCGCGAACCCGATCGCCTGCGCCGCCGCGCTGGCGAGCCTCGAGCTGCTCGACCGCGACCGTTCGCTCGGGCGGGTGGCGCGGCTCGAGGCGCTGTTCGCGCGGCGGCTGGAGAGGATCGCGGCCCTGCCCGGCGTCGCCTCGACCCGCGGCCTCGGCGCGCTGGCGGTGGTCGAGCTCGACGCCGCGCCGGGCGGCGGCTATCTCGACCCGCGCGGGCCGCTCCTGGCGCGGGCGATGCTCGAGCGCGGCATCCTGCTGCGGCCGCTCGGCGACGTCGTCTACCTGTTGCCGCCCTACTGCGCGACCGACGGCGATTGCGAGGCGGTCTTCGACGCGCTCGAGGAGGCGCTCCCGGCGCTCGGTGGCGGCGCGTAGAATCTCTTGGTGGACCGCCCGCTCTGGACCCTCCGCCTCGCCAAGCAGGACTTCAAGTTCTCGGTGGCGCACTTCACTCTGCTCGGTCCGACCGAGGCCGAGCCGCTGCACGGTCACAACTACCGGATGTCGATCGAGGCCGCGGGACCCGAGCTCGACGAGCTCGGGCTGCTGGCCGACACCGACGCGCTCAAGCGCCGGGTGCGCGAGCTCTGCGCCGAGCTCGACGACCACGTGCTGCTGCCCGAGCGGAGCCCCGCGGTCGAGGTGCGGATCGAAGGCGACTCGGTCGAATGCCGCTGGGGGGAGCGCGAGTACCGCTTCCCGGCCGACGAGGTCGTGCTGCTGCCGGCGGTCAACACGTCGATGGAGCTGCTGGCGCGCTGGGCCTGGCGCGCGCTCGCCGACGACGTCGCGACCGCGCGGCTGACCTGGCTCGCGGTCGAGATCGAGGAGACCGCCGGCCAGTCGAGCCGCTACGCCGCCGACCTGCGGCGCTGAGCGGCGGACCGGCGCTCAGGGCTCCGGCGCGAGCGGCAGGTCGAAGCCGACGACCAGGCCGCCGGCGTCGCTCTCGCGCCGCCGTGCCCACATCCTCCCGCCGTGCGCCTCGACCAGCCGCCGGCTGATCGCGAGCCCCATGCCGAGCCCCTCGGCGCGGGTGGTGAAGAACGGCTCGAACAGGCGCCCCAGCACCTCGTCGGCGACCGGTGGTCCGGCGTCCTCGACCGCCAGCACCGCGCGCCCGCCTTCGCTGCCGGCGCGCAGCCGCACCCGACGCGGCGGCGCGGCCTCGGCGCTCGCCGTGATCGCGTTCTGCAGCAGGTTCAGGATCACCTGCTGCAGCTGGACCGGATCGCCCAGCACCTCGGGTCCGTGGCGCGGGCCTTCGAGCAGGAGCTCGGTGGCGCGCATCCGCGCCTCGGCGCCGGCGATCTCGATCGCCTCGCCGGCGATCTCGCCGAGCGCCACGCGCTCGCGCTCGACTTCGCCGCGGCGGGCCAGCCGGCGCAGGTGGTGCAGCACCTCCCAGGCGCGACGGGCGCCGAGCGCGATGTCGTCGATCGCGGCGCGCACCTCGGCCGGCTCGGCACGTCCCTTCTCGATCATCGACGAAGCGACCTCGGCGTTGGTCAGGATCGCCGACAGCGGCTGGTTGAGCTCGTGCGCCACCGCCGCGGTGAGCTCTCCGAGCGAGACGACGCGGGCGAGGTGGGCCACCTCGGCCTGGCTCGATCGCTCGAGCTCCTCGTGGGCGCGGCGCAGCGCCTCGTTGCGCGACTCGATCTCGCGCCGCGCGCGGTCCTCGAGCCGGCTGCGGCTCCAGAGCAGGACGACCACGGCGGCGAGCAGTACCAGGGCGACGGCGAGCGCGGCGAGCAGCGTCCGCTGGTTGGCGCGTTCGCGGCTCAGCCGTTCGATGTCGCCGCTTTTTTTCGCGAGCTCGAGCAGGGCGCGCATCTCGGCGAGCCGGCGCGAGCTGGCGTCGCTGACCAGCCGGGCGTGGACCTCGTGGTAGCGGCGGAAAGCCTCGAGCGCGGCGGTGGCGTCGCCGCGGCGCTGCTCGACTTCGGCGCGGCGCAGCCAGGCGTCGCGCTCGAGCTGAGGCACGTCGAGCTCGACGGCGAGGGCGATCGCCGCTTCGAGTCGCTCGACCGCCGCGTCGTAGTCGCCGAGGTCGGCGGCGGCGGCGCCGAGGTGCTCGAGCACGGCGGCGGTGCCGGGCCGGTCGCCGATCCGGGTGCGCAGCTCGAGCGCCCGCTCGAAGGCGACGCGCGCCTCGTCGGTGCGTCCCGCCTCGCGCAGCAGCAGGCCGCGGTGGTCCTCGGCGGTGGCGACCCCCGACAGGTCGCCGATCGACTCGGCCTCGGCAAGGGCGCGGTCGAGCTCGGCGCGCGCCTCGTCGAAGCGGTCGAGGTGGAGCAGCGACAGGGCGACGTTGTTGCGCGCCGAGATCGCCAGCTCGCGCTCGCCGAGCTGGTCGTAGAGCTCGATGGCGCGCCGGAAGTAGTCGATCGCCTCGTCGTAGCGTCCGGCGGCGTCCGAGACCCCGCCGAGGTTGTTGAGCGAGCGCGCGATGCCGGCGCGGTCGCTGCCCGAGACGCGCAGGTCGAGCGCGCGCCGGTAGTAGTCGAGCGCGCGGTCGAGGCTCCCCCACAGGTAGTGGAGGACGCCGATGTTGTTGAGCGCGTTGGCGGCGAGCTCCGGGTCGCCGACCGACTCGGCGATGCGCAGGCTCTCGCCGTAGTCGGCGTAGGCCGCCTCGTACTGTCCGGCGTAGTAGCGCGCGACGCCCCGGCGGTTGAGCGCCCGCGCCTCGAGCCGGCGTTCGCGGCGCTCGCGCGCGAGACCGAGCGCCTCGGAGGCCAGGCGCTCGGAGCGCTCGGGGTCGGCCGGGGCGAGGCGCTCGGACTCGGCGAGCAGGGCGGCGACCGGGTCCTCGGCGGCGCGCGACGCGGCCGCCGCCAGCGTCAGCGCGGCGAGAGCGGCGGCGAGCCGGAGGGCCGGCGCGCGCCTCACGTGCCGGCCGGCTCCCCGGCCGCGGCCGAGAGTCGGACCAGCTCCGGGAGCGAATCGGCGCCGGTCTTCTCCATGATCCGCATCCGGTGCACCTTCACCGTCTGTTCCGAGACCCCGAGCCGCGAGGCGATGCGCTTGTTGGGCAGCCCCTCGACCACCAGTTCGAGGACTTCGCGCTCGCGGCTCGACAGCGCCGCCAGCCGGTCGCGGGCGCTCTGTCGTCGGTGTCGCTCGGCGCGCTCGCGCGCGTTGCGCTCGAGGCCCGCGGCCACCGCCTCGAGCAGGCGGCGGTTGTCGAACGGCTTCTCGAGCAGCTCGATGGCGCCGCGCTTCATGGCGCGCACGGTGGTCGGCACGTCGCCGTGGGCGGTGATCACCACCGCCGGCAGCGACTCGCCGAGCGCCTCGACGTGGTCGAGCACGTCGAAGCCGCTGCCGTCGGGCAGGTGGAGATCGAGGACGAGGCAGGCGGGGGCGTCGGGAAGCGGCCGGTCGAGCAGCGCGCCGACGCGGTCGTGGAGCTCGACGCGGTGGCCGGCGCTGCGCAGCAGGCGGGTCAGCGCACGGCCGAGCAGGGCGTCGTCCTCGACCACCAGGACGACGCCCTCCGCCGCGGCGGCCGCCGGCGCGCCGGCGGTCGCGTCGATCACGGCGCGCTCCCCGGCCTACGGCTGGGCGGCCGACCAGGCACGGGTACCGCCGCTCTCGAAGCCGTCCTCGAAGACCACCAGGTTGACGCGGTAGACCCCGCCGACGCCGGTCGCGATCCAGGCCGAGCCGTCGGCGGCGAGATCGATGCCGCGCGCCGAGTTGGCGAGATCGGCGAGCGCCAGGCGCCGCGGCGCCGCGGGATCCGAGACGTCGACGAGGTCGACGCCGTCGGAGTGGGCGAACCAGACGCGGTGGCCGTCGAAAGCGACGCGGTGGCCGGTGAGCAAGCGCTCGGGATCGCTCCAGACGCCGAGCTGGACCGGCAGGGTGGGCACCGTGAGGTCGACCACGTGCAGGGAGCCGTCGTGGCAGGCCACGGCGGCCAGCGTACCGTTCGCCGCGACGCCGCCGGCCGACGGGCAGGTGTCGTAGTGGGCGATCTCGGCGGGCGACGCGGGGTCCGTGACATCGAAGATCCGAAGTCCGCCGATGTCGAAGACCTGCTCGTCCGCGACCAGGGCGAGGCCCTGATGGTAGAGGACGTCGAGCCCCTTCGAAAGGGGGAGGGACTGGACGATCACGGGCTGCGTCGGGTCCGACACGTCGGCGACCGCGAACAGCCCCCCTCCGGACGACTTGACCAGGTAGGCCCAGTCGCCCTCCACGTCGACCGCCGAGGCGGCGCCGAGCTCGACGTCGCCGAGCGGCGCCGGCTGGGACGGGTCGGTGAGGTCGTAGATCAGCAGACCGTAGCCCCAGCTCGCCAGGTAGCCGACGCCCGACTGGACGTCGACGTCCTCGTAGGCGCCCTGGAAGATGCCGGGATCGGAGCGGCCGACGCTGGCGAAACCGGGATCGGCGATGCGCAGTCCCGAATAGAAGTCGGCCACGAAGAGCAGCCCGCCCGCCTCGAGGACGGCGGTGGAGTCGGTCCCGACCGGCAGGTCGACGGCGTGCTCGAGCTCCGGCAGCGACGGCGTCGACAGGTCGACGAGCAGCGCCCTGCCGGTGTCGGTCAGCATCAGCGCCTCGGGACCGTCGGCGGCGGCGTGGAGGGCGTTGCGCACGTGGCGATCGGCCGGCGCCGGGACGACCGCTCCGGCGACCGGGCTGGCCGGATCGAGCAGGTCCCAGACGTGGATGCCGTTCTCGTCGCCGATGTAGGCGTAGCGCCCGCGCCAGAGCGCGGTACGGCCGACGACGTTGCCGTCGCCTCCCAGGAAGGACGGGTTGGCGAGATCGGCGAGGTCGATGACCTCCATGCCGAATCCCACCAGGATCGCCTTGGTGCCGAACACGGCGGCGTCGAAGTAGTTGGCGCCCGAGTAGAAGCCGACGCTCGCCGGCGCCGCCGGGTCGGTGGCGTCGAAGGTCTCGAGGAACATCATGCCGAGGAAGCTGCGGCCCCAGGCGACCACGCCGTCGGCGCCGACGCGCGCCAGCCGCTGGATGCCGATCGAACCCGAGAGCGTGGCGTCGACCACGGGAGCCGTCGGATCGCTGACGTCGATCGACACCAGGCCCGCCTCGGCGTCGGCGAGCAGGAGCTGGTCGCCGATCAGCAGCAGGCCGCCCGGCGACAGGAAGTCGGAGACCGAGTAGGTGAAGTCGAACAGGTGCGCCGGCACGAGCGGGTCGGCGAGCGAATAGACCGCGAGCTTGCCGTTCGGCCAGTCGGTGCGCCAGGAGGCGAAGAGGTACTCCCCCGCGACCGCGACGCCCTTGACCAGGCCGGGCAGCGGCGCGGCGGTCGAGACCAGCGCCGGCGCGGCGGTGCCGTTCGGGTCGAGCTGCCAGACCGCGACGGCGGGGCCGTGGGCGACGTAGGCCAGGTCGCCGGCGACCACGAGGTCGCCCGGCTCACCCCCCGCCTGGTCGATCACGGTCGGGTCGGCCGCGACGGGGACGGTGGCGAGGAGTGCGAGGGCGAGCGTCCAGCCGGCGGTGCGGGCGGGCAGGCCGGTGGCCGGGAGCATGCGAAGTCCGAGCATCCGTGTCCTCCGAGAAAAAGGGGGGAGGGCACGGTCAGCGTCGCCTCGCGGGATTCGAGGCCGGCCCCCCGTGCCCTCCCGGGGAACGTCCGTGGGAGAGCTTGCCCTCGAGGCGCGGGGGGATCAATTGAACGATGGTTTAGGCGCGCCGGGACGGGGGCCCGGCGCCGGGCGACAGGTCGCGCCCGCGCCAGCGGGCCAGCCGGCCGCGGCGATGGTCCCGGGCGGCGACCGCCAGCGTGCCGGTCAGAGCGAGGGCGTCGAGCGGGTGGAGCACTCCCCACAGCGGCGAGCTGCCGGTGCCCGCGCGGGCGACGGCGGAAGCCAGCGCGCCCGCCGCCCAGGCCGCGAGCGCCGTCCCGGGGCGGCCGGCGGCGAGCGCCGCGACCGCCGCGACACCGGGGGCGGCGAGCAGGGCGGCGGCGGCGAGCGGCGCGCCGGGGCGCGCGCCGAAGATCAGCGCCAGGTTCCGGCGCCAGCCGTGGAAAGTCGCCCCGGCGCCGCGGTACATCCGCACCGCGAGCGCCGTGCGGGCGCGCAGGAAGCCGACCCGGAATCCGCCCGCCGCCAGGCGGCGGGCGAGCGCGACGTCGTCGAGCGGTTCGGTCGCGATCGCGCCGTAGCCGCCGACCGCAGCGAGCGCGGCGCGACGCACCAACAGGAACTGGCCGTTGGCCACCGGCGCGCCGCGGCCGTCGGCGGCGCGGCGCCAGTCGCCGAGAGCGACGTCGAGCAGGGCGAAGACCAGCGGTGTCAGCAGCGCCTCGCCCGGGCGCGGCGCGCGCTGGCGCGCGGCGAGCGAGAGGGCATCGAGAGAGCGCGCGCGGGCGGTGGCGAGGGCGCACGCGAGCGCGTCCGGTGCGGGCCGGGCGTCGGCGTCGACCGCCAGCAGCCAGTCGCCGGCCGTCCGCCGCTCGCCGTGGGCGAGCGCCGCGACCTTGCCGCTGGCACCGGACGGGGGCTCGGGGACGCGCTCGAAGGCGACGCGCGGCTCGGCGGCGGCGAGCGCGCCAGTGATCGCGGCGGTGGCATCGCGGGAGCCGTCGTCGAGCACGAGGACGCGCACCGGGACCCGTTGAGCGAGGAGCGCCGCGACGCAGTCGGCGACGTTCGACTCCTCGTCGCGGACCGGCAACAGAACGTCGACCGCGGTCGATTCGCTGGGGTCTTCGGGCGCGGCCAGGCGCGGCGCTCGCAGGCGCGGCAGGGCCGCGCGCAGGGCGACGGCGAGGGCGGCGAGCGCGGTGGCCAGCGCCAGCGCCGTCATCGATTCGGGCTCAGCCGGCCGGCGGCGAGGCCCGGGCGCGCAGCGCCTCGATCACTTCGCCGGGGTTCGGGAAGCGGCCGACCTGCTTCTTCGAGAAGACCCGTTCGCCATCGGCGCGAACCTCGAAGACGCCGCCCGAACCTTTGATCAAGACCGGCTTCCATCCCAGCTCCGCCTCGATCGCGACCGCCAGACCGGCGGCCCGGGGCAGGTAGTTTCAAACGACGCAGTACTCGATGGTGATCTCGGGCGGCATGGCGTCCCCTCCGGCGCCGATCATCCCACGACCGGCCGGCGGCCGACGACGACGCCGGCGAAGAAGCGCGGGTAGATCGCGCGGATCCGCTCCAGGTCGGGCACCACGGCGACCTCGACGAAGCCCGCGGCCTCGAGCGCGGTGCGCCACGCCGACGGCTCGAGGAAGCCGTGGTGCGGTCGCAGCACGGGGTCGGTGCCGACGTCGGTGAAGCTGCGGAAGAGCTGGAAGACCAGGTCGGCCGGCACCGGCTGGCGCGGGAAGAGGCGCAGGCACTCACCCGCGACCAGCCAGCCGCCCGGGGCGAGGGTCTCCCGGATCCGCGCCAACGCGGCGCCGAGGTCGCGCGCGACGTGCAGGACGTTGACGCCCACGACGAGATCGCGGAGCTCGGCGGAGAGCCCTTGCGCGACGAACGGCTGGTCGACGTCGAGGGCGCGGAAGGTGAGCGGCACCTGCGGGAAGCGGGCCTTGAGCTCGCGCTCGCCGCGCCGTCGGAAGAACGGCGACGGCTCGGTGGGCTTGTAGCGCGCGACCTGGCCGAGGCGCCCGCGCCGGGCGAGCTCGTCGAGCAGGGTCGCGGTGAAACCGCCGGCGCCGGCCCCGACCTCGAGCACCGAGAGTCCCTCCCGGTCGGGCAGCCGGTTCGCCGCCACCACCGCGGTCAGCAGGTTGTTGAGCGCGTAGACCGGGTTGTCGTTGGAGAAGTAGGCGAGCCAGAGCGCGATCGAGCCGGCGGAGAACAGCTCCTTCTCGCCGGTGGTCCGCCCCGAGGCCACCGCCGGCCAGGCCGCCGCCGCGGCGTCGAGCAGGTCGAGTGTGGCGACGATGCGCGGATCGATCGCCATGCCGATCGCGCGCAGCGCGGCGAGCTCGGGCTCTCGCGCTGGACCGTCGCGGCGGTAGACCGGGCCGCTCGCGCCGTCCGCGCGCACCAGCTCGCCGGCGGCGGCCAGGCGCTCGAGCAGCGCCTCGATTGCGGGTTCGAACGCCGGATCGAAACCCCGCCCGGCGGCGAGCGTGGCGGCGGTGCCGCCCGCGGCGAGCGGCTCGACGAGGCCGAGGCGGCGCGCGATCGCGAGCGCGAGATCGGTGGCGTAACGCTCGGCGAGCTCGCAGGCAGCGTAGATGCGGTCGTCGAAGAGCGATTCCGGAATCTCGCCCAGCAGATCTTCGGGGATGCGCGGTCGCGGCCCCGGGTCGAAGGGGTGGAGCATGTCGGCGGCCATTCTAAGGTGGGCTAGGATCGATTCGATGAGCCCGACGAGCACTTCCCCGAACGCCCTGGATCTGCTCGAGCCGGAGCGGCTGGAGCGGATCGCCGGCCACGTCCGCGGCATCCTGACCGAGCTCGGACTCGACCTCGCGGACCCCAACCTCGCCGAGACCGACCGGCGGGTGGCCAAGATGTACGCCGAGATGTTCCACGGCCTCCAGGAGGGGGCCGAGCCGGCGATCACGGTCTTCCCCAACGAGGAGCGCTACAGCGCGATGGTGATGGAGAAGCGCATCCCGTTCTACTCGATGTGCGCCCACCACCTGGTGCCGTTCTACGGCCACGCCCACCTCGCCTACATTCCCAACGACTCGATCCTGGGGCTGTCGAAGTTCGCCCGCATCCTCGAGTTCTACGCCAAGCGGCCGCAGCTCCAGGAGCGGCTGACCGAGCAGGTCGCCGACTACCTCGAGAGCAAGCTCGCACCGCAGGGGGTGATGGTGGTGATCGAGGCGCGCCACCTGTGCGTCGAGATGCGCGGCGTCAAGAAGCCGGGGGCGGTGACGGTGACCTCCTCGATCCGCGGCATCTTCCACCAGCGCCCGGTGCGCGAGGAGTTCCTCGATCTGTTGCGGAGGCCCGAGTCTTGACCTGCCGCCGCGCGCTCGTCCTGGCGCTGGCCCTCGGCGTCGCCGCCCCGCTGGCGGCGGCGGAGCGCGAGGCGGTCGACCTGCTCAATCCGCTGCTCTCGCCGGAGCTCGCCGGCTGGCTGCTGGGCGCGCCCGGTCGGCTGGCGACGGACGCCGAGGTGCGCGAGTTCACGGCGCTGGTCGACGACGAAGCGGCGCTCGCCTTCGTCGAGCGCTTCTGGGGAGTGCGCGATCCCGACCCGCAACGCCCGAGCAATCCGGTGCGCGAGGCCGCCGAGCGCCGCGCCGCCGAGGCCGACCAGCGCTTCGCCGAGGCGGGGCGCGCCGGCCGCGCCTCCGACCGCGGCACGATCTACGTGCTCTACGGCGAACCGGAGAAGATCGAGTTCGAGCCCAGCGATCTCTACGGCGAGCCGCCGCTCGAGCTCTGGCGCTACCCGGGCGACGCGGCGAAGGGGCTCGACGGCAAGCGGCCGCAGCGCGTCTACAGGTTCGCGCGCCAGGGCGACGTCACGAAGTTCTACGTCCCCGGCCGCCCCGGCCGCTACACGCAGCGGCCGCCGGTGGGGAGGCCGCGGTGAGCGCTCCGCTGCGCTCCGTGCTCGCCGGCAGCGGCATCGCCGTACCGCCGCGTGTCGTCGGCAACGACATCCTGGGGCGTGCGATGGACACCAACGACGCCTGGATCGTCGAGCGCAGCGGCATCCGCGAGCGGCGTTACGTCGAGAAGGGGGTCGGTTCCTCGGACCTGGGCGCGGAGGCGGCGCGCGCGGCGCTCGCCGACGCCGGGGTCGACCCGGGCGAGGTCGACTATCTGGTCGCCGCGACGATGACGCCGGATCACTACTTTCCGGGGGTCGGCACGCTGATCCAGAAGAAGCTCGGTCTGCCGCCGATCCCGGCGCTCGACATCCGCCAGCAGTGCGCCGGCTTCGCCTACGGACTGCAGACGGTCGACGCGCTGATCCGCTCGGGGATCGCCAGGACGGTCCTGCTGGTCGGCTGCGACGTCCACACGGCGTTGATGCCTTACTCGGAACGCACCTGGGCGGTGATCGAAGGGCGCGAGCCGGGGCCGCTCTCCGCGGACGAGCTCGAGTGGAACAACCGCTTCCGTCACCTGCTCGTTCTGTTCGGCGACGGCGCCGGCGCCATGGTCTTCCGCGCCTCGGACGCTGGCGACGGCCGCGGCATCCTGGGCAGCAGGCTCTTCGGCGACGGCAACCACATGTCGATCCTGCACGTCCCCGGCGCCGGTTCCGCGCGCCGCCCGTGGGTCGACGTCGCGCAGCTCGAAGCCGCCGACACCGTGCCGGTGATGGAGGGACGCCAGGTCTTCAAGCTCGCCGTCACCCGCATGCCGGAGGCGACGCTGGCGCTGCTCACGGAGCACGGCTACGGCAAGGACGACCTCGACCTGCTCGTGATGCACCAGGCCAACCTCCGGATCAACGAGGCGGCGCAGAAGCAGCTCGGCCTTCCCGACGACAAGGTCTTCAACAACATCGAGCGCTGGGGCAACACCACCTCGGCGACGTTGCCGCTCGCCTTCCACGAGGCCCGTGCCGCGGGCAAGGCCCCGCCGGGCTCGCTGGTCGCCTTCGCCGCGCTGGGCGCCGGCCTCCATTGGGGCGCGGTGCTGCTGCGGGTGTGAGCCGGTGAGGCGCCCGCGATGAATCGCACCGGCCTGGTCGCGAGTCGCTTGCGGCGGCATGGTTTCGCCGTGCTGCTCGCGGCGTCGGTTCCGCTCTCGGGGGTCGCCGAGGAGAAGGTCCGTGCCGGCAACGAGCGGGTCCTCCGACTGATGGAGCGCTCGGGGATCTGGAGCCAGATCGCGCAGATCGGGCCGCAGTCGCTCGACGGTCTCGCCCAGATGCAGCGCGGCGCCAAGGACAGCCTCGGCTCGAGGGAGGCGGCGGCGCTGGAGGCGGCGATCCGGGAGGCCTTCGCCGCGGACCGGCTGCGCACGCGGATGACCGAGGAGCTGGCGTCCGCGCTCGACGTCGCGACGATCGACGCCGCGCTCGCATGGCTCGAGACCGACCTCGGGCGCAGGATCACCTCCTTCGAGGAGCAGGCGACGAGCGTGACCGGCGGCGATCACGGCGAGCACCTGGGGCCGAAGCTGCTCGCCGCGTCGGGGGAGCCCCGCCGCGCGCTCTTCCACCGGCTGGCGCAGGCGACCCGCGCCGGCGAGGTCATCTATGCGATCGGTTCGACGGTCGCCGACGGCATGTTCCGGGGGCTCGCCCTCGCCGCCCCGCAGCTCGGGCTCGATCCCGGCCTGGTCGCCCGCCAGATGGCGGCCGAGCGCGACGCGATGATCGCCGAGGGCGAGGCCGAAGCCCGATCCGGGTTCGCCTACACCTACCGCGAGCTGTCCGACGAGGAATTGACGAGCTACGTCGAGTTCAGCGAGTCCGCCGCCGGTCGCCGCTACGGCGACGCGATCGCCCGCTCGCTCGAGAAGGTGCTCGCCGACGCGGCCCGCGAGCTGGGCGAGCGCCTCGCCCGCGACCTGGTCCCGCCCGCGGCCCCGAACCCGCGGTAGCGCCGCGGGCGGGTCAGGGGGAGGTCGAGGACCACGCGGAGGTGTCGCCGGACTCGAAGCCGTCGTCGAACAGGATCAGGTCGACGACTCCGAAGACGGCGAAACCGACGCCGAGGTTGACGATGATCTCCGGGCGATCGGAGCCGCCGAGGTCGGCGAGCTCGAGATCCCTGGACCCCTCCGCTTCCGGTCCGAGGTGCGGGCTCTCCCAGACGATGTTCGTCGTGGAGCCGTCGATCACGAACGCCTTCGGTCCGCTGAGCACGACGAAATCGACCTGGGCGTCGCCGGTCATCTCCGCGATCCGGATCGCCCGGATCGGGTCGTCGAACGTCGCGATCGCCGGCTGGATCGCGCCGGTCCAGGGGTCGACCTCGGCCAGCTGGGAAGCTCCGAAGGACCCGAATCCACCGAGCACGTCCATTTCGGGATCGACGTCGATTTGAGCCGCGTCGAACGCGGCGAGATCGATCTCGTGCGGACCGGCGAGGAGCGCGCCGGTCGCCGGGTCGATGACGGCGAGGTTTCCTCCGTAGTAGTAGTCGCCGCCGCCGGCCAGCAGCTCGGGCTGGCCGTCGCCGTCGACCTCCGCGACACGGAGCGCCGTGGTGGTGGAGGCGAGCGCCGGGCTCGCCCACCGCAACCAGCCGGAAGGCCCTTCGAACACGTAAACGAGCTCGTTCGCGGTCGATACCGCGACTTCCGACGGTGACGATCCGTCCAGGTCGAGGAACGTGACCCGTCCCGGGCTGTCCTCGCCCTGGAAGTCGATTCCCCACTCGACGGCGTGAGTGAGAGAGTCCTCGCATCGGAGGGACCGCTCGCTGTAGTACTCGGAGCTCGTCCGGCAGATCTCCGGTTGGGGATCCGCGTCGGCTTGCCCGAGCGCGAGAAACTCCGTCGCCGTGGCCGTCGGTTCGATCCACTCGAGTCGACGATCCGAGATGTCGAAATACGCGATGCGGTCCCCTCCGTAGCCGTAACTGTCGCTTCCGAAGGCCGTCACGAGATCGGGAGAGGAGTCGCCGTCCAGATCGCCGACCACGAAGGTCGCGAGCTGCGACCCGAGCAGCGGCGTACGCGACTGGAGCAGGAGCGTGGAGAGGTCGAACACGAGAATGTCGTTGCTCCCTCCGTAGGAGCTGTCCGCGCCGGCGACCGCGAGCTCGTGCTCGTCGTCGCCGTAGAAATCACCGACCGCAACCGATCGGGGTTCGGCTCCGAGCTGGAGGCTCCAGACCGGAACGCCGGTGGCCGAATCGATCGCGGCCAGTCCTCCGAACACGCCCCCGTCGTAAGCCACGACCTCGGCGTCGCCATCGCCGTCGACGTCCATCGCGTCGAGGTAGGACGGATTGCAGCCCTCGATCTCCCAGTAGGCCGCCGGCAATCCCGGCTCCACGGCGACGAGGTCGTCGTCGTCTTCCCGGTAATGGATGATCTCGTCGTCTCCGTCGGAGTCGACATCCGCGACTGTCGCACGGTCGCCGAAGCCGTCGAGCTCCACCCACTGAATCGCGAGGGTCGCGCCATCCAGGACGAATCCTCCGGCGAGATTCCCGACCAACACGAGCTCATTCGCCGGGTCGGCGTCGAACTGGCCGGACAGAATCTGCGAACAGCCGAAACCGTACCGACGCCCCGATTCGAGTCCGGTCGAGAACGACCGGACGTAGAAGTTCTCCTCGTCGCAGAGGGCCAGCTCGAGGTCGCCGTCGCCGTCGAGATCGTCGACGACCAGATCCGCGATCGCCGAGTAGTCGGTGACGATGGTTCGTTCGAGGTCGTGGTCGATGCCGTGGAAGACGAGGAGCTCGGTGCCCGAGACGGCGATGAACCGATCTTCCGGCGACCGGGTGGCGACGAGCTTCTGAATTCCGTCCTCGAGGAAGAGCGAGCTCCACTCCTGCCGGACCACCGGTCCGTCCGGTTGCCATTCGTGCCAGTAGGCGTACTGGGACCCGTAGTACGACCCGCCACGGGACGCGAGGTGAAGATCGTCGCGTCCGTCACCGTCGAAATCGGAGACGGCGATGCCTGCCGCCCCGATTTCGTATCCGGGAGTCGTCCAGACCCACCCGGTGTCGATCGGCTGCGCGACGGCGGACGGGTCGAGGAGCCTCGCCCCGATCCAGATCAGGGCGAGGCGGAGCGCGAGTGATCGGCTCATCAGTTCCCTCCGTGCGGATCGACGGATGCGCGTCGACGGATGTCGCGGTGCTTCGGAGACGAAGCGGGGTTCCCGACCGTCAGGAGGCGCCCCGCTCCCTCCCCTTCGCCAGCTCCAGCCTCAGCAGCTCCCGCTCCAGGGTCGCGAAGAAGGCCTCGGTGCGCGAGGTCCATTGCTCGGGAGTATAGCGGCCGGGGGCGGCGGTGAGGGTGACGAGCGTCATGTCGCCGTCGGCTTTCGACAGCTTGATCCGGAACTCGGTCCAGAGCAGGGCCCAGTCGTCGGTCACCTCGACGCTGCCCTGGAACGGCAGGCCGGAGAGCTGGACCGCGTTCAGGGCGGCCGTGACGACGGGGGAGTCGGGGCCGGCGAGCCGGGTGCGCAGGAGCTTTTCGGCGGTGAGCGAGCCGGGGGCGGGCCGGAAGCCGTCGGTGGTCAGCAGTTGCTGGAAGCCGCGGTGGTTCGAGAGCTCGGCGAAGTTGGGGTCGACGCGGGCGCGCAGGCGCTGGCGCTCGTCGAGCGCGATGGCGCGGCCCAGGTGCTCGACGGCGAGCGCGGCGTAACCGGTGAAGGCGTAGTTGGTCGCCACCAGGTACCAGGCGTTCGGGTCGGCACCGGCGCGCTCGAGGTAACGGCGGAACTGGGCGGTCCCCGGCTCGAGCTCCCCTTTCATGAGAAAGACCGCACCCTGGTTGAGGCCGTTGTCGGCCGCCGCCGGGTCGATCGCCTCCGCGCGGTCGAGCGCGGCGAGCGCGTCGTCCCAGCGCTTCTCGGCGATCGCCAGCGCCGAGCGGTTGAGCCACCCCTGGCGCAGTTTCGGGTCGGCGTCGAGCGCGGCGTCGAGATCCTTCTTGCAGGCGTCGAGGTCGCCCTCGAGGCAGCGCGCCGTCGAACGGATCAGCAGCGCCCGCGGGTTCTTCTTGTCACGCTTCAGGACCGGCTCGACCAGCTTCAGGGCGGTCTCGGAGTCGCCGGCGTCGACCGCCGACTGGGCGCGCGCCAGCGGGTCGGAAGCGGGCGGCGTCGCTTGCGCGCCCGCCGGGGAGGCCGGGAGCGGAATCGACAGGAGCGCGAGGGCGAGAAGGGCGAACGATCGGCGCATGGCGGGAATCTACCGGAGCCGGGCGGAGGTCGCGAGGAGCTGGTTCGCGGCCCGAGACGGAACGGCGAAGACGTCCATAGAATGAAAGGAAGATGATCTTCGGAAGCTCGGGGCGGGCGGTGGCCGCGGCGGCCGCCGTGGGAGCGGGGCTGCTCGCGGGCGCGGAAGTCTCCTGGGCTCGGCGCCTGCCGACGGCGCCTGCCGGAGCTCCGGTCGCGATCGAGGTCCTGGTGCGGGCGGCGGACTCGGCGAAGCCCCTGGCGGCCGACGTCCGTTTCGGTGGCGCCGAAGGATCTCCGGCAAGGGAGCTCCACGTCGCGTTGTCGGAGTCGGGCCGGGCAGTGGTCTCGATCGCGCCCGGCGCCTGGCAGGCGACCGCCTCCGCGCCGGGGCATCGGCCGCTGACGGCCCGCCTGATCGCCGCGCCGGAGGCTCCGGCGACCTGGGTCTTCGAGCTCGATCCGCTGGAGGCGGTGGGGGCGCGCACGGACGCGACGATCGCCGGGGACGGCGGCACCAGCCGACTCGCCGGACGGGTCGTGGCCGTCGAGAGCGGCGATCCGATCGCGGCGGCACGGGTTCGAGCCGACGACGGCACGATCGCCTGGACCGACGCCGACGGGCGCTACGAACTGCTCCTGCCGTCCTCCGACCCGCGGAGCGCCGAGCTCTCCGAGCTCCGTCCCGTCGCGCTCGAGGTCTCGGCCGAAGGGCGGCGGAGCCGGCGGCTCGAAGGGGTCCTCGCGGTCGAGGATCGACTTTTCCATCTGTGGAGCCTCACCCCGGGTGCCGGGACCGAGGTCGTCCGCGACGCGCACCGGGTCCACGCCGCGTCGGGCGGCGCGGCGCTCGGCGCGACGACCGGCGAGGAGTCGGGTTGGGACCCGCGGCGTTCGCCGCTCGGCACGGTGCTGGCGCCGCCCGTCTCGGTGCGCGTCGGCTTCGCCGACGCCGGCTGCTCGACGATCTGCTGCACCGCTTCGTGCACGGCGGTCTGCGTCCTGCCGCTCGAGACTTACGTCGCGCGGGGCCTGAACGACGAGTGGATCTCCTCTTGGGACGACGACTCGCTCGCCGCCGGTGCCATCGCCTACCGCAGCTACGCCTCCTACCGCGTCGACCACCCGATCCGCCCGAGCTTCGACCTGTGCAGCAGCGCCTGCTGCCAGGTCAACGACCCCGACACCGCGGCGCGCACCGACGCCGCGGTGGCGGCGACCGCGGGGATCCTGCTCGAGCGCCAGGGCGCGGCGTTCCAGGCCGAGTACTCGGCCGAGAACAACGGCTGGGACGATCCCAACGACGGGCTCGCCTGCTCGAACTCGGACCTCTCGTGCGGCGACGGCGCGGTCGGCTCGCCCGCGTTCGGCTGGCCCTGCCTCGCGGACGCGGTCGCGGCCGGGCACGGCTGCTTCGGCCACGGCCGCGGCATGTCGCAGTGGGGCTCGAAGCGCTGGTCCGACCCCGCGCCGGCGCCGCAACGGACCTGGCGCTGGATCGTCGATCACTACTACAACGCGTCGGGCTCGCCGTCGGGCCAGCGCTCGGCGTTCCTGGCCTCGCCGGTCGACGTCGTGGCGGGCTCGATCTGCCCCGGGATCGCCGGCCCGGCGGCGCGCATCGCGCTGCACGCGGAAGCGTCGGATCTCGCGGCGCTCGGCCACCCGGCGGTGCTCTTCGGCGCCAGCGTGGTGGCGCCCGACGGCGAGTTCGTCTCCGATCCGGACGACGACGCGGCGGCTCCGCTCGTGCCCGGCGCCAACCTCGAGACGCGCGGGTTCGATCTGCCGGGAGACGCCGTCGCGGGATTCTGGGACGTCTGGCTCGCGCTCTGGCTGGACGTCGACGGCGACGGTGCCGTCACGTCCGCCGACTACCGGCTGGACCACGTCGTGCTCGAGGACGCGCTCGAGGTCGACGCCGCGCTCGAACTGGTCTTCGCCGACTGCTTCGAGGGGGGCGACGCGGCGCGCTGGTCCGCCACGTTGCCTTAGGATGTCGGGATGAGCTCCGCTCCGTCGCCCCAGGAGATCGCCGGCGCCCTCGGCAAACGCGTCATCGGCCAGGACACCGCCGTGCGTGAGATGGCGGTGGCGGTGGCCAAGAAGGCCTCGGGTCTCGCCGTCGGCCACATCCTGATGATCGGTTCCTCGGGCACCGGCAAGACCACGCTGATGCGCGCGGTCGAAGACGTGCTCGCCGCCGACCCGCGCCTGGCGGGCCGGTCGGCGGTGGTGCGACTCCACGCCAACGTGCTCGGCGAAGAGGCCGAGGCGGGGCGCCCCGGCGCCGCGGTCTTCAAGCGGCTGCTCGAGCGCTCGCGCGAGCAGCTCGGCGGCGGCGCCACCCGCGAGCAGGTCCTCGAGCGCGCGGGCAAGGGCCTGGTCTTCGTCGACGAGGTCGACAAGATCCGCGCCCACGTCGGCGGCCAGCCCAACGTGCGCGGCATCCGCGCCCAGGAGGCCCTGCTGACGCTGATGGAGAACGAGGTGGTGCCGGTCGAGCTGCCGGCGTGGCTCGGCGGCGGCACCGCGGCGTTCGACGCGCGCGGGCTGCTGTTCGTCTGCGGCGGCGCCTTCGAAGGGCTCTACGACGCGGTCTTCGACCGGGTGACCATCGGAGCGGACAAGGGGACGCTGCAGCCGGTGACCGTGGTCGAGGACGGCAAGGTGGTCGAACGCCTCGTCTTCCGGCTGGCCGACTGGCTGCGCAACGACGACCTGTTCGCCTACGGCATGACGCCGCAGTTCCTGGCGCGCTTCGACGCCGTGGTGCTGCTCGAGGACCTCGGCCTCGACGAGCTGGTCAAGATCTTCCTCGAGAATCCCGACTCCGGCTTCCAGCAGACGCGCGCCTACTTCGCGGCGCGCGGAGTCCAGCTCGCCATCTCGCCCGAGGCCGTGCGCACCATCGCGCGCGCCGCCGCCCGGCAGCCGCGGTTGGGAGCGCGCGCGCTCAAGGAGGTTTTCCGGCGCGTCGTGCGCGACCTCGAGTTCGAGCCCGAGAAGCACGCCTCGCAGGGCGTGTTCCTGCTCGACATCTCTCACGTCCGGCGCGCGCTGGGCGACTCCTGATCCCGGAGCCGCCGCGATGAGCGGGGAGACGAGGCACCGAGTCGTCCCCCGCGGCCTGCTGGTCGCCGCGGCCGTGGCGCTGGCGGGCGTCGTCGCCGGCGTCTTCCCGATCTTCGAGAGCGACCTGTTCTGGCACCTCGCGGCCGGGCGCTGGATGCTCGAGCACGACGCGATCCCGCGCGTCGACCCGTTCCGGTTCACCAGCGGCGGCGCGGCCTGGGTCGATCACGAGTGGCTGTTCCAGGTCGTCGTTCACGGCGTCGAGCGGGTCGCCGGCCTCGACGGCCTGATCGCGCTGCGCGCCGCGGCGCTCGGCGGCTTCGCGCTGCTGCTCTTCCACCACGCCCGCCGGGCGGGGCTCGGCGCCGGGCTCGCGGGGCTGCTCGCGCTCGCCGGCCTGCTCGGTGTGCGGCCGCGCTTCCTCGTCCGGCCGGAGATCGTCACGCTGTTCGCGTTGCTCACGCTCCTGCTGTTGCTCGATCGGCTCGCGAGTCGGCGGGAAGGATCGACGAGGGCAGAGACTCCACGACCAGAGACCAAAGACGAGCTGTCGAAGAGCAGGCCCCCGGAGGCGAGTCGCGAGCTCGGAGCGGTGGTCGACGACGCGGCCACCGGAGGATGGCGGGAAGGGACGGCTCGGCACCGCCGCGGGATGCGGGTCGAACTCGTCGGTCTCGTGCTGCTGGTGGTGCTCTGGGTCAACTGCCACGGACAGGCGCTGCTGGCGCCGGGGGTGGCGTTCCTGTTTCTCGCCGGCCGCGCGCTCGAAGCGAGGCGTGAGGCATCTTCGCGAAGAGTCCCGGCCTCGCTGCTCGTGGGGGTCCCGGCGCTGCTGGCGGCGGCGCTGCTCGTCAATCCCTACGGCTGGCGACTGATCGAGGTGCCGGTCGGGATCGCGCGGGCGCTCGGCGGGCTCTCCGCCCACAATCCGGAGTGGATGTCGTCGATCGAAGCGCCGCAGCCCTACCTCTACGGCGGTTTCGCGATCGTCGCGGCCCTGGCTGCGGCCGCGCGGCTGGCGTCCGGGCGCTGGCCGGCGCCGGCGTGGGGGCTGCCGGCGGCGGCGATGGCGGCGCTGGCGCTCTCGGGGGTGCGCCACCAGGCGCTCTTCTTCGCACTCGCGACGCCCTGGGCCGCGCGGTGCCTGGCGGCGATTCCCGACGCGCGGCCGGAGTCGGTTCGCCGCGAGCGGACGCTGGCCATCCTCGCCATCGCTGCCGCGGCTGCGATCGCGCTCTGGGCCGCGGCGCCGCCGTCGTCGGGGCCGCTGCGCGCGCGTCACGGCGGGCTCGCCTGGGGAACGGGGGTCGCACCGGGGCGTTTTCCCGAGCGGATGGCGAACGTGCTCGCGGCGCATCCCGAGGTCGGTCCGCTCTACAACGAGTTCGTTCACGGCGGCTATCTGCTCTGGCGGCTGTTTCCGCCGCGGCGGGTGTTCGTCGACGGCCGCATGGAGCTCGAGCCGGAGCTGCTCGGGCAGATCGCCGCTGCGCGCCGCGACCCCGTCCGCTGGGAGGCGTTCCTCGCCGGGCGTGGCGCGGTCGGCGCGCTGGTCCGCTACGAGACGCGCCGCGTGCCGGTGGTCGAGCCCGACGGGGCCGGCGGCTTCCGGCAGGTCGGCGAGTCGACCGCCAACGCGCTGCTGTTCCCGCCCGAGCTCTGGGCGCTCGTCGACTGGGACGACGAGTCGATGCTCTTCCTGCACAGTGGCGCCGGCGGCTGGAGCGGCGAGCCCTACCGCTTCGTGCAGCCGGAGGACCTCGAAGCGACGCTCGGCCGCGCCGCGCTCGATCCGGCGTTCGGCGAAGGGGTCGCGCGCGAGCTCGAGCGCAAGCTCGCGGACGACCCCGGGTGCCGGCGGGCGAGGTGGCTCGCGGAGCGGCTGCGCGAGACGGGTCGGCGGGTCGACATCGCGCCCGACGGCCGCGAGGCGCCGCGCTAGACTGCCAGTACCCGGTCTCCGGAAACTGGCCATGGCGGCTGACACCACGCACCACCTGAAGGGCGCGTCCGCCGAAGCGGCGTCGGCCCGGACGATCGCGTCGAGATGGGCCGCCGGCGCCCGGATCGCGGACCGCTACCGGGTCGTCGGGCTGCTCGGTCGGGGAGGTGGCGGCGAGGTCTACGAAGTCGAGGACCTCGAGCTGCGCGAGCACGTCGCGCTCAAGACCCTGCCGCTCGCGCCGGACCACGACGAGCACCGTCTGGAGCGGCTGCGCCGCGAGCTCGCGCTGGCGCGCCGGGTCACCCACCCCAACGTCTGCCGACTGTTCGATTTCGGCCACTGCGACGGCGAGCCGGCGGACGGCGCCTCGCGGCGCGTCGCCTTCCTGACCATGGAGCTGCTGCGCGGGCCGACCCTCGCGCAACGCCTCGCCGAGGGCCGGATGCTCGAGGCCGAGGCGCTGCCGATCGTCCGTCAGCTCGCCGCCGGGGTCGACGCCGCCCACGCGGCCGGCGTCGTTCATCGCGACCTCAAGGCTTCCAACGTGATGCTGGTCGACGACCCGCAGGCCGAAGGCGGCGTGCGCGCCGTGGTCACCGACTTCGGTCTGGCCCGCGTCGAGGACGAACGCGGCGGGCTCGAGACGCTCACCGGCTCCGACGTGGCGGTCGGCACGCCGTCCTACATGTCGCCCGAGCAGGTCGAGGGGGGCGCGATCACCGCCGCGACCGACGTCTACTCGTTCGGCATCCTGCTCTACGAGATGGTCACCGGCCGTCTGCCGTTCGAGGACTCGACGCCGCTGGCGACCGCGGTGCGCCGGCTGCGCGAGGCGCCGGCGCCGCCGCGATCGCTGGTTCCGGAGCTCGACCCGCGCTGGAACCGGGTCATCCTGCGTTGCCTCGAGCGTCGTCCGGAGGACCGTTACGCCGGCGTCGGCGCCGCGGTGGCCGAGCTCGGCGGCGCCACGACCTCCCTGGCGCCGCGCCGTCGCCGCCGGCTGCTGCGCGGCGCGGCGATACTGCTGCCGGCGCTGGCCGTGGCGCTGGTCGCGTGGCTCTGGACGCAGCGGCCGGAACCGCTGTCCGCGGCGCGGGCCGCGGCGCCACCGAGCGTGGCGGCGCTCGACCTGGTCGACGTCACCGGCGGCGGGCGGACGCCGTGGCTGGGGCCCGCGGTCGCCGAGATGCTGGCGACGGAGCTGTCGACGGCCGCCCGCGTGCGGATCGTGCCGCGCGCCGCGGTCGAGCAGGCGGCGCGCGAGCTCGAGCTGGCGCCGCGTCCCGATCTCGACCGGACGCAGGCGATCGGCCGCCTGGTCGGCGCCGCGGTGGTGCTCGGCGGCACCTATCTGCTCGAGGGGCGGGAGGCGCCGCGCCCGGTGCGCCTCGACCTGCGCCTCTACGACGCGGCGAGCGGCGAAATGCTGCTCGCCTTCGACCAGTCGGGTCGCGAGGACGACCTGATCGCGCTGGTCGAGCAGGCCGGCGCGCGGCTGCGCCGACACTTCCATGTCGACAGTCCGAGCCCCGAGGAGCGGCGGGCGATCCGGGCGGCGCTGCCGTCGGGGGCGCAGCTCGAGCCCTACATCTCGGGGCTCGAGCTGCTGCGGAGGGGAGACGCGCAGGCGGCGGTCGAGGAACTGAAGCGGGCCGTGGAGCTGGCGCCGGACTTCCCGCTGGCGAGCGCGGCTCTGGCCCGCGCGTACTCGGATCTGGGCCAGGACGACCGTGCGCGTGCCGCGGCGCAGCGGGCGCTCGACCGCTCCGCGGCGCTGGCGCGCGAGGAGCAGATCCTCGTCGAAGCTCTCTACCGCGAGTTGCACGGCGAGTGGCGGCGGGCCGCGGACGGGTATCGCGCGCTGCGCGAGTTCCATCCCGACGAGGCCGAGTTCGCCCTGCTGCTCGCGGCGGCGGAGACGGCCGGCGGCGAGGGAGCGAGCGCCCGCTCGACCCTCGAGCAGCTGCGGGTGACGGCCGGCGAGGTGATGCTGCCGCGGCTCGAGCTCGAGCTGTCGCGGGCGCTGCGCGCGCTCGGCGACCTGCCCGGCCAGCGCGCGGCGGCCGAGCGCGCGGCCGAGGCGGCGCTCGCGATCGGTGCGCCGCTGCGCGCCGCCGAAGCGCGACTGCTCGCCGCCGAAGCGGCCCGTCGCGCCGGCGACCTGGACGGCGCGGACCGCGCGCTCGCGGCCGCGAGCGCGGTCTACGAAGCGGCGGAGAGCCCGAAGGGGACGGCCGCGATCCGGGTGGAGAAGGCGCTGATCGAATCGAGCCGGGGCGACTATCCGGCGGCGCTCGAGCTCGCCCGCCGGGCGCTGTCCGTGTTCCGGGATCTGGGTGACCGCAACGGTCAGGGCCGGGTGCTCCACGCGATGGGGGACATCGCCCAGCGCCAGGGACGGGCGACCGAGGCCCGCGCGCGCTACGAGGAGGCGCTGGTGATCCTGCGCGAGGCGGGCAACCAGATGGGCGCGTCCAGCGCCTACTCCCGCCTGGGCATCCTCGACGCCACGGAAGGCAACCTGGCCGCGGCCCAGGAGAAGTTCGAGCAGGCGCTCGAGCGGGCCCGGCGCAGCGGTAACCTCGAGCGCGAGGCGGCGGCGCTCAACAACCTGGCGGTGCTGCTCTCCGATCGCGGCGAGATGGCCGCGGCCGAGCGCAATTACGAGGCGGCGCTGGTGTTGTTCCGTCGCAGCGGGCTGCTCGACGGCGCCGGCAGCGCGCTCAACAACCTGGCGATCCTGCGCTGGGACCGCGGCGAGCTGGCGGCGGCCGCGGACGCGCACCTCGAGGCGCTGGCGCTCTACGAGCAGGCCGGCGACCGCTCGAGCATCGCGCTCGGCAAGGTCAATCTCGCCGAGGTCCGGCTCGACCAGGGGCGGCTCGCCGAGAGCGCCGAGCTGGCGCGCGACGGGGAGCGGATCCAGCGCGAGCTGGGCGAGACCCTGGCGGCGGCCAAGAGTCGCGCCGTGCTGGCGATGATCCGGATCGAGCAGGGGGAGCTCGCGGCGGCACGGCCCCTCGCCGAGGCGGCGGCCGCGGAGCTCGAGCGCGGATCGCTGCCCGACGACGAGGCTTTCGCCTGGCTGGTCGTCGTCCGCGCGGCGCGCCACGCCGGCGACGCCGCGGCGGCGCGCTCGGCGCTCGACCGCGCGCGGGCCTCGAGCTCGGTGCGCGAGAACCCGGCGATCGATCTCGCGCTCGGCATCGAGGCGGCCGAGCTCGCGGCCGCCTCGGAGTCTCCCGCCACGGCGCTGCCCGCGCTGCGCGAGATCGCCGAGCGCGCCCGCGCCGCCGGCATCCGCCGGCTCGACCTCGCCGCGCGCCTCGCCTCCGCGCGGATCGAACAGCGTCTCGACGGCCGCCGCGAGGCCGCGCGCTCGGCACTGACCGCCTTGGCCGAGGAGGCCGCCGCGTCCGGCTTCCACCTGGTCGAGCGCCACGCCCGCCGCGCCCTCGACCGACCGCACTGACCGGGGACCGACGCATGCGGGAAGCGAAAAGGCTGCTGGGCTGGCTGGTCGTGCTCGCGGGAGTGGCGCCGGGGAACGCCGGCGCGGCGGGGGAGCTGGTGTCGGTCGTCGCCGGCGACGACTGGTCGCTGCCCGCGTGGGTCCAGCCGGCACCCGACTCGGGATTCTTCTCGGAGTCCGCGAGTCCGGCACACCACGTCAACCTGCGCGTGGTCGACCTGACCTGGCGGCAGCTCAAGCCGACCGAGTCGACGTTCTCGACCACGGCCACCGACTCGGTTTACGGCACCTTCTTCCCGTCCTGGGATGCCCAGCTCGCCGGCAACGACCCGTTCTGGCTGCGCATCTGGATCTCCGGCACCGACTGGGCGCCGGCGTGGGCGCGCACGGCGTGCGGCGTCTCGACCGTCGGTGTCGGCTACGAGAACGACCCGCACCTGCCGATCTGGAACGCCTGTCTCTGGCAGAAGGCGACGGCGATGCTGCGCGAGGTGTTGATCACCCGCGGGCTGCGCTCGGACCCCCGGATGCGGCTGATGTACGTGCCCGGCGCCTTCACCTGGTGCGAGTTCGACTTCGACATCCCCGAGATCGCGGCGCAGAACGGCGATCTGACGTTCCCGCAGTTCGCCGGCTGGTTCCATCCCGCGATGGCGACCCTCGTGGCGATCGCCGACGGCGAGAACGGCGACCCGACGGACGACTTCTCCTGGAAGCTGGTCTTCACCGGCGAGGACTACCCGTTCTCCTCGTGGGGCGCGGCCGACGACCTGCTGGCGCGCGACGCGGTCGCCGCCGGCACGGGGATCCGCACCGGCATCACCGAGGTCTTCAACTTCCATCTTTCCGAGATCCCGGCTTACGGCACGACGATCGACTCGAACGGGTATCTCGTCGCCGACGAGAGCTGGGACGCCTTCTTCCGCGGACGCGTGCGCGCCTCGGAGAACGAGTGCTACACCGACTGCGGCTTCTCGGTTCCGGCTGCTCAGCGCTACTACGCGATCAAGATGTCGAACCTGAAAGTGCTCCAGATGCGGCTCAACTGGCTCTACGTCGTACCGGGTCCGAGCTACCTCGACCAGCATCCGGTGCACTGGAGCTGGGTGCGCCACTCTCTCGGCCAGACCGCCTACTCGTCGGCCGACGCCTGGGCGGCGCTGCGCGAGGCCGAGGACACCTACTGGCTCGACGACGACAGCCGGAACTGGACCGGAAAGCCCTGGATCAGGAACCTCGAGCGCTGGCTGGTGCAGCGCGATGTCCCGGGCAGCGCCTCTCGTCGCGGCACCGAGAGCACGACGGACGTTCTCGATCCGTCGAACGGGACGGCCTGGGAGGGGCGGCGGACGAACCGCGGCGCCGGGCAGGACGGTCTCGCGCTCTTCGCCGACGACCGCTTCCTGCCGCCGGGACGCGGCTTTCTCGTCGACCTCAAGGTGACGTTCAAGGACAGCGGTTCGGGCTCTTGGCGGGTCGCCTATCCGGCGGCCTCCGGGACGGTGCTCTCCGACGCGGTGACGCTCACCGGCGACGGCGTCTGGAAGACCGCCACTTTCCGCCTCGACGCCGCGCGCTGGAACGGCTCCTTGCCGCACGGCGCGGACCTGCGCCTGATCGCCGCCGGCCCCGCCGACCTCGAGGTCCGCTTCGTCCGCCTGGTCAAGCGCGCCGCCGACACCGTCCTGTTCCGCGACGGCTTCGAGAACGGCTCGACCTCGTACTGGAATCCGCGGCTCGTCCCCTGAGTCTCCGGCGCGCTCCGGCGCGGCGCCACGATTCCGCCACGATGCGCCCGCGCCCGGTCCCGACTCGACCGCACGAGAACGCTCCCGCCTCGCTAGCTTCCGCGCGGATGCGGAGAGGAGGCGGGCGATGGGATACCGGGACGGGCTCTACTGGCCGAGGGCGATGCGCGAAGCGCCGGAGCTCGGCGACCACCTCTGGCCGGAGGCGATCCGGCGTCGCCACGCGCTGCTGATCAACCCCTTCTATCCGAAGGACCCGATCGCGAGCTTCGGCAAGCACGTGCTGACGCCGAGCCTGGCGCTGACCTCGATCGCGGCCTCGACGCCGCCCGAGTGGAGCGTCGAGCTCTGGGACGAGAACCTGCTCCAGGGGGCGCCGCCGTGGAATCCGCTGCCGGAGGTGGTCGGAATCACCGTCCACCTCACCTTCGCCGCGCGCGCCTTCGAGCTCGCGCGCTGGTACCGCGAGCGCGGCGCGAAGGTGGTGCTCGGCGGGCTCCACGTCCTCTCCTGCCCGCAGGAATGCGCGCCGCACGCCGACGCGCTGGCGATCGGCGAAGGGGTCCAGCTCTGGGGGCGGATCCTGCGCGACGTCGAGCTCGATCGGCTCGAGGCGCGCTACGAGGGGAGCTACCGGACCCCGTACCGCGACGAGCCGGCGCCGCGCCGCGACCTGCTGCCGCGCCACGCCTTCCTGACGCCGACCAGCCTGATCGCGACGCGCGGCTGCCACAATCGCTGCGGCTTCTGCTACCTGTCGACCGAAGGGCTGCACCTGCCGTACCAGATGCGCGCCCCGGAGCAGATCGCCGCCGAGTTCTCGGCAGGGGGCGAGCCTTACGGCGTCTTCATCGACAACAACCTCGGATCGAACCGGCGCTACCTGCGCGAGCTCTGCCGTGCACTGGCGCCGCTCGAACGAATCTGGAGCGCGGCGATCTCGATCGACACCACCGACGATCCGTCGCTGGTCCGGGAGATGGCGCTCGCCGGCTGCACCGGCGTCTTCGTCGGCTTCGAGTCGCTCGACGCCGGCAACATCGCCGACGCCGGCAAGCGCAGCCCGCGCCCGGAGGACTACGCGCGGCGCGTCGCCATCCTGCACGACCACGGCATCCAGGTGAACGGCAGCTTCGTGCTCGGCTTCGATCACGACGGACCCGAAGTCTTCGACCGCACGGTCGAGTGGATCGAAGCGAACCGCCTCGAGTGCGCGACGTTCCACATCCTGACGCCCTATCCGGGGACGCCGCTCTACGCGCAGCTCGAGGCGGAGGGGCGGCTGCTCCACCGCGACTGGTCGCGCTACGACACCGCGCACGTCGTCTTCCGGCCGAAACGGATGACCATCGAGGAGCTGGAGGAGGGGTACTCCGGCTGCTACCGGCGGCTCTTCTCGCACGCCTCCATCTGGCGACGGCGTCCGAGCGATCCGTCGGCGGTGCCGGCCTATCTCGCCGGCAGCTACCTCTACAAGCGCGCCAACCGGATCTGGTACCACCTGATTCGCCGCACGCTCACCGGCCGGCTCTGGCGCCCGCTGGTCGAGGCGAGCCGTCGCCGGCACCTGCAGTTCCGGCGCCGCCTGGCGGCGGAGTCGTCCGGCGAGCGCCGCGCCCCGTCGGTGGTCTCCGCCGGAGTCTGATGCGTCGGGGCCGGGTAGGATCGGGCTCGCCTTCGCGACGCCGATGTCCGATCCCCGGTCCGAGTCGACCCAGGAGCTGATCCTGCGCCTCCGCCGCGGCGACGACGCCGCGCGCGATTTGCTCTTCGCCCGCTACCTGCCGGTCCTGCGTCGCTGGGGGCGGGGGAGGCTGCCGGCCTGGGCGCGCGGCAACGCCGACACCGACGACCTCGTGCAGGTCACCCTGCTCCGTGCGTTGAATCAACTGGGCCGGCTCGAGGTCGAGCGCGAGGGCGCGTTCCTCGCCTACCTTCGGCAGGCACTGGTCAACGGCGTGCGCGACGAGATCCGGCGCACGGCGCGGCGGCCGGCGGCGGTCGAGCTCGACCCGGAGCTCGAGAGCGGCGAGCGGTCGCCGGTCGAGGCGGCGATCGGCTCGGAGCTGCTCGAACGGTACGAGCGGGCGCTCGCGACGCTGACGCGAGAGGAGCAGGAGGCGGTGATCCTGAACGTCGAATTCGGATACCGGCACGCCGAGCTCGCCGAGGCGCTCGGCGCGCCGTCGGCCAACGCCGCTCGGATGCGCGCGGCGCGCGCCCTGGCGCGGCTGGCCGAGGCGATGGGCGGGCGCGAGGGGGGGGCGTGACCGGGCACGCGCCGGACCCGCGGGTGCTCGCCGCCGCCGAGCGCGTGGCGAGCGGGCTGCGTCCGCCCGACGACGTCGCCGGCGCCGATCGGTCCCCGGCGCTCGAGCGGCTCGAGGAGATCGCCGGGATCGCCCGCGCCTTCGGCACGGTCCAGGAGGGCGGGGCGTCGACGCGTCCCGAGCCGCTGTTCCATTGGGGTCCGTTCGAGGTCCACGATCGGCTCGGGCAGGGCAGCTTCGGCGAGGTCTATCGCGCCTGGGAGCCCGGGCTCGATCGTGAGGTGGCGCTCAAGCTGCGGCGCGGCGAGGGAGCGAGGCCCCAGCAGCTGCTCGCCGAGGCCAAGCGGCTGGCGCAGGTCCGGCATCCCAACGTCGTGGTCGTCCACGGCGCGGCGATCCACGACGGTCGCGTCGGGCTGTGGACCGACCTCGTCGAAGGCGAGTCGCTCGAGCAGCGACTCGAGCGCGAGGGCCGGCTCTCGCCGTCGGAGGCGGCGGCGATCGGACTCGACCTCTGCCGCGCGCTGGCGGCGGTCCACGGCGCCGGTCTCGTGCACGGCGACCTCAAGGCCGCCAACGTGCTGCGCGAGCGCGGCGGGCGGATCGTGCTGGCCGACTTCGGCTCGGCTGCGCCGGCCGCGCGCGCCGGCGAGCCGGTGAGGGTGCTCACCGGCACGCCGGCCGTGCTCGCTCCGGAAGTGCTGGCCGGCGCCGCGCCGTCTCCGGCTTCGGACCTCTACGCGCTCGGAGCGCTGCTCCACCGACTGCTGGGCGGCGAGTATCCAAGATCCAGCGAGGGCGGCAGCCGGGGGCGGCGACTGTTCGACCTGCGACCGGACCTGTCACCCCAGATCCTGCACCTGGTCGAGCGCGCGCTCGAGCGCGAACCGTCGGCACGGTTCGCCTCGGCGGGGGAGATGGCGGAGGCGCTCGCCGCGACCCTCGCCGGACCGCCGCGCCGGGGCCGTACGGTCGCGGTGGCTGCCGCGGCGATCCTGATCGCCGCCGCTCTCGCGTTCTGGATCGCGCGGCAGGGCGGAGTGGTGGCTCGTCCGCCGACTGCGACGCTCGCCCCGACGAGCGTGGCCGTCGTGCCGGAGCCGCCGCGGATCGACGCCGTGCTGCTGCGCCGCCGGGGTGACGACATCGAACGCCTCGGCGACGGCGCCGCCGTGCGACCGGGCGACCGGCTCCGCCTCGAGGTCGCGATCGAGGAGCCGCTCCATCTCTACGTCCTCAACGAGGACGAGCACGGCGAGCTCTATCTCCTCTTTCCGCTCTCCGGCCTCGATCAGGGCAACCCGGTCGAGCCGGGCGCGGCTCGCGTCCTGCCCGGGTCCCGGCTCGGCGCGGACCAGGATTGGCAGGTGACGAGCGCCGGCGGCACCGAGCGGTTCCTGGTGATCGCGTCGCGAGTGCCGAATCCGGAGCTCGAGGCGAGGCTGGGCGCGATCGAGCCGGCCGCCGCGGGCCGGTTCGTGGCGCTGGGGCCGCTCGCGGCGGAGGGGGTCCGCGGTGTCGGCGGACTGGTGTCGTCGGGGACCGAGTCCGGATCCGTCGAGGCGCTCGACCGGATCGAGACGCTGCTCGCCGATCGCCCCGGGCTCCGGCTGCTGCGCTTCGAGCTCGCCAATCCCGACTGACCGGAATGGCCGACTTCGGCGGCTGGTCGTTGCTCGCGCCCGCGCGGCGAGCTGATTCCGGCATCGAGGCGGCTACAATCGCGTCCGTGCGATGGCGTACCTGGTTGCTGCTCCTGCTCCTCGGCTGTTCACGGTCACCGGCCGTACCCTCGGCCACGGCGCCCGCCGAGGGCACGTCGCGGTCGGCGGACGTGCAGTTGGCCCCACCGGACGAGCCGGGCCAGAAGTTGGTCGTGACCGGCGTGCTGATCCGGGCGGAGGATCGCACGCCGATCCCGCGTCATCGTTTCCGTATCTTCCAGGCCGACACCACCGGCGAGTACCAGGCGAAGGACCCGGCCGACGAGCGGACGGCGCGCCTGAGCGCCGACGTCACCTCCGACGCCGATGGTCGCTTCACGGTGCGGACGATCCTGCCCGGCGTCTACGGCACGCCGCCCGGCGATCCCCACCTCCACCTCGAGGTCGGCGGAGCCGAGCCACCCATGCACGTCGTCTACTTCGAAGGCTTCGTCCAGGAAGGCACCGTCCGCTGGCAGAAGACGACCGAGCAGGCGCACATCATCGCCGTGACGCGGACCGGAGACGGCACGCTCGACGGGCACCTGACGCTGCCGGTTCGAGGCATGTCCCGCTAGCCTTCCACCAACGGGCAGGAGGCGCCGCCGCGACGGAGCACCTCTTCCGGCGCGGCTTCGATGGCGGCGAGCCCCGCGGCGAGTCGTCTCCCGGGGCGGCGGGCTCGATGCCCGCTCGCGCGTCCGGGGCGTGTACGATCAGCGGGGCGGCTCGACGCTCGAGCCCGACGACGGAAACGCGCAGGTACCCGATAGGGTGCCTACGGAAACGGTACTGCGGGAGCAAGCCATGGACCTCCCCTCGGACCTCGTCGCGGTCGCCACGTTCCACGCCGAGCACGAGGCGGACCTCGCGGTGTCGTTGTTGAGCTCGTGCGGCTTGGCGGCCACTCGCTTCTCGGACGATTGCGGCGGAACCGATCCGGCCCTGGGCTTCTCGACGCGCAGCCGTGTCTGCGTTCCACGGGACTCGGCGGAGGAGGCCCTGGAGATCCTTCGTAGTCTCGAATCGACGCCTTCGGTCATCGTCGACAGGAGCGCCGACGAGCTGCGCGAAGACGAGCCGGCGTAGGACCCAGTAACACAACGAACGGACGTCTGGGAGGGACTCGCAGGAGGGAAACCCGCTGCGATCGCTTTCCCTTCCGTGTGTCGTTTTCGTCTGTCGCCGGCGAGTTGGAGGCGGGTTCGCCTAGAATCCGCCGACCATGCGTTCTCGCGAGGTCGCACGAGCGCTGCCGGCGATGGTAGCGGAGGGGCTGCTCACGCCCGAGCAGGCGGCGCCGTTGCTCGCGGTGGCGCGCGGCGACGTCGTCTCGGTGCGCGGCGAGCTGCGCGCGCTGCTCGGGCTGGCCGTCACCGCGCTCACCGCCGGAGTCGGGATGTGGATCGTCGCCTGGCGCGAGCGGCTCGGCCCACTGGCGATCGCCGTGCTGCTCGGCCTCGCGGCGACCGCCACGCTGGTGCTGCTGGTGCGGCGGTCCCCGCCTTTCACCTGGGCGCGCTCCGAGGGGCGCGACTGGACGATCGACGGGCTGGCGCTGCTCGCGGTCGGCCTGGTGGGAGCGGAGCTCGCCTGGATCGAGACCCAGTTCGCCGCGCTCGGACCGGGCTGGGCCTGGCACCTGCTCATGATGAGCCTGATCACCGGCGCGCTCGCGATCCGCTTCGACTCGATCCCGACCTGGACGCTGGCGCTGGCGACCTTCGCGGCCTGGCGCGGCGTCGCGCTGATGCCGACGGCGGCGGGGCAGCTCGAACGGACCCTCTTCGGCCGCGAGGATCGCTTCCGCGTCGAGTTCCTGATCTGCGGCGCGCTCTTCCTGGTCCTCGCCCGTGCAGCGGAGCGTCTCGACCGCAAGCGCCATTTCGAGCCGGCGACGACGCTGCTCGCCTTCGTCGCCGCCGCGCTTGGCCTGATGACCGGGTTGGGCGAGAGCGGCGCCTGGCCGCTCTGGGCGCTGGCGCTCGGCGCGCTCGGCCTGGTCACCGCGGTCTGGGCGTTCCGCCGGCGGCGTCGAGGACTGCTCGCGCTCGGCGCCCTCGCCGTCTACGTGCCGGTGACGCGCTTCCTGTTCGAGGTTCCCGGCGCGATGTACTTCGGCTGCTTCTGGTTCCTCGCCTCCGCGATCGGCGCCATCGTGCTGCTCGTCCTCGTCCACCGCCACTTCCAGCGGACGGAGCCCAGGTGAGGCCCGAGCTCGTCGCCGCCGACGAGCGGCACCAGGTTCGCCGCGCGATCGAAGCCTGGCGCGCGGGCGGCGCCATCGACGCCGCGACGGCCGAAGCGCTGCGCGCTCGATTTCCCGACGACCGGCGCCGCGCGCGGCTCGCCTTCCGCCTGCTCTTCTTCTTCTTCACCCTGGTCGCCGGAGTCGCCGCGTGGGGCTTCGGGGCGAGCTTCCTCTCGATCGGATTCCACGGCGCCTTCGACTCGGTCCCGCATGCGATCTGGCTGGCGATCCTCGCCGTCGGCGCGGGCTGGGGGGCGGCACTCGCGCTCGGGCCGCAGCGGCTGCGCGGATTCGGCGTCGAGGAGGGGCTGGCCGCGCTCGCGCTCGGCTTCGGCGTCGCCGCGCTCGTGCTCCTGGTCGACGACGCCAATCTGCCCGGGCGCGGCACCGCCTTCGTCGTCGGCGCCGGGGTCGCGTTCGTCGCCGCGACCGCGGCGCGGCGCTGGGGAATCGCAGGCAGCGGACTGGCGGCGACCGGCGGGTTGCTGCTGGCGCTGGGTGCGCTGCCCGCCGCGCGCCTCGGCTGGGTCGTCGCGGCGATGGTACTGGCGATCGCGGCCCGGCACTGGCGCGGCGACGCACGACGTCCGGTGGCTCACCGGCGCCGCGCGGTCGAGGTCTACGTCGTTGCTCTGGTGACGCTCTGGTTCGCCGCCCACCCTTCGCAGGTCGCCACCCACGGACTCAGCGATTTCGGTGGATGGTTCGACCTGTTCCCCGGCTTCGAAGAGCTGGCGACGGCGTTCGGCTGGCTGGTCGTCCTGGCGTTGCCCGTGCTCCTGCTCGTCTCCGGCATCGCGCGGCGGGACCGTCTGGAGCTCGCCCTCGGCGCGCTCGGGGTGCTCGCCGCCGGCGCCACGCTGGTCGATGCCCTCGACCTCGAGCCGGCCTGGGCGGTGGTGCTCGCCGCCGGCGCGCTGCTGGCGGCCGCGACCTGGGCGCTGCGGCGCGGCTTCGCGGCAGGGCCGGACCGGACCTGGTCCGGCTTCACCGACCGGGAGCTGCTCGGGGCGAGCTCGGACGCGAGTTGGCTCGAGCTGGCGGCGACGCTCGCCGCGCTGGCGCCGGCGCCGCGTCCGGCCGAGGAGCCCCCGGCCTTCGAGGGCGAAGGCGGCGAGTTCGGCGGCGGCGGCGCTTCGTCGCGCTTCTGATCAGTCGATGGCGAGCCGGCGCCGGAGCAGCTCGATGCGGTCGGCGGCGCGCGCCTTCGAGGGTCCGGGGATCTCGCGCGGATTGATCTCGTCGGAGCGCTCGAACGCGGCGAGCGCCTTGTCCGGGAGCTGCATCCGTTCGTAGACCAGTCCCAGGTTGTAGAAGAGAACGTCGTTGTCGTACGCCGCGCGTGCCGCGCGCTCGAGCTCGGCGAGCGCGCGCTCCGGGTCGCGCGTCTCCCAGGTGACGCCGAGCATGAAGTGGAACTCGCCGATCAGGTTGCGGGTCAGGTAGTCCTTCGGCACCCGCGAGTCGTTCTCGCCCGCGAGCTCGGCGAGCTCGGGTCCGACCCGCGGCTCGATCGGCGACCCCGCGCGCGCGACGCGATAGGCGAGCCCGACCGGCACGATCTCGAGCTCGGCGACGCGCCAGTTCGGGTGGTGGGTGAAGAACAGCGCCTCTCGATCGGGATCGAAGCGCAGCGGCGGCAGCTCGCCGCCGACCCCCTGCAGGATGAGATCGACGTCCGGTCGCACCCCTTCGACCAGTTGGAGGTAGATCAGCACGAACAGGATGTTGTCGTCGCTCGCGGCGAGGTGCGCGCCGGGGGGCAGTGACGCCAGCAGTTTGCGGCTGTAGTCCTCGGCGATCCGGTAGCGCGAGCGATCGAAGTCGCGGAATCGGATCGGAACCAGCGCGACCGCGGCGGCGACCGCCACCACCGCGGTCAGCCGCGCGCCGGGGGCCGAGCGGGCGCGCAACCAGCCGAGCGCGAGATCGAGTCCGAGCGCCGCCAGCAGCGCCGCCGAGAGGTAGGCCGGGATGTAGTAGCGGTGCCAGAGGAACAGGTCGGAGCGCGAGCCGTGCGAGGCCATCACCGCGACGTTGGCGAGCGCGACCAGGGCGAGCAGCGCGACGAAGCGGCGGCGCCGGAAACCGGCGACGAGACCGATCAGCGCGAGCGCCGCGCCCGCCCAGGTCAGCTCGGCGGCGAAGCTCGAGAAGAAGTCGCGGGCGATCGGCACCAGGTCGGCCGGCCCGGCGATCCACCGGCGCGGCCAGAAATCGCGGCGGGTCACGACCGCCCAGAGCGCGCCGGGCGTCTCCGGGTTCCCCCAGTCGAGGCGTGGCTCCTGGCGGGAGCGAACGAACAGAAACCCATAGAGGGAAAGACCCGCCAACGCGGCACCCGCGGCGCCGAGGATCGTCTTCCATCTGCGCAGCAGGGCCGGTTCGGAGAAGGCGGCGAAGAGCGCGAAGGCCAGTCCCCAGACCGCCAGGAAGGTGTGGTTCGCAGCGCCCACGCCGCAGACCAGGGCGATGGCGACGAAGATCCGGTCCCTTCTTCGAAGGTTTCCGTTATCGGCTTCCGACTCTCGGACCCCCGCAGCCACCCACCAGCGCGTCGCGAGCAGGGTCGCGAGCGCGACGAACAGCGCGTTGAGGGCGTAGACGCGTTGGACGTTGGCCTCGGCCCAGAAGCTCGGGCTGGCCGCGAACAGCACGCCCGCCGCGACCGCCGCGCTGCGCGCCACGCCGAGCGCGCGAGCCGCCAGGAAGAGCAGCGCCACCGCCGCGGCCGCGCAGACCGCGGAGAAGAGGCTCATCCGATACGCGACCGAGCCGAGCGGCAGCAACACCGTCCAGAGCTTGCCGAGCAGGACGTAGAGCGGATAGCCCGACGGGTGTGGAATGCCGAGCGTGTGCACCGCCGCCACCAGCTCGCCCGAATCGCCGACGTAGATCGTCGGACAGGCTCCGATCGCGTAGAGCACGAACGCTCCGAGAGCAAGACCGAACGCGAGCGGCCGGTCGGTGCGCCGCGGACCCTTCATTTCAGCGCTTCTTCAGCTGTTCGAGGTTGTGCTGGAACAGCGCGTTGCCCGGCTCGATCTCGAGGGCGCGCTCGAGGGCGGCGATCGCGCGCGCCACGTCGCCGGCGAGGTAGGCGACGTTCGATTCGTACTGGTGGGGGAGGACGTAGCCGGGGGCGGCGCGCTTGGCTTCCTCGAGGCGTACGAACGCCGCGGGGTAGTCGCCGCGGCGGGCGGCGTCGGCGGCCGCTTCGCACAACGCCGTGGCGCGGGCCTCGGCCTCGTCGCGCGGGGCGCGGACGTCGGTGGTGCCGGTCAGGCGCGCGAGCGCCTGGCGCGACGGCTCGAAGTCGGGGCGGTAGCGAACGGCCGTGCGGTACTGCTCGATCGCCTCCGCGGTCCGGTTCGAGCGCTCGAGCAGGACCCCCTTGTTGTGGTACCCCTCGGGGTTGATCGGATCGACCGCCAGCGCCTGGTCGAGCTCGCGCATGGCCTCGTCGTAGCGGCCGAGTGCGCCGAGCACTCCGGCGAGGCTCGAGCGCAGGCCGGCGTCGCCCGGGTCGGCCGCGATCAGCGCGCGGTAGCGCCGTTCGGCCTCGTCGTAGCGCTGCTCCTGAAAGGCGATCGCGGCCAGGTTGCGCTCGGCTTGCGGAGAGCTGACGCCGGCGGGCAGGGAACCGGCGGCGGGGGTCGCGGCCTCGCGGCGCGGACCGCCGAGGTAGCCGAGGCTCTCGAGGTGCTCGAGCAGGGCCTGGTCGGCCGCGGCGTCGCGCGCGGCGCTGACGGTACCCCGCGGCGTCGCTTCGAAGGTGGCGACGCGCTCCGGCGCCGAGAGGCGGACGAAACCCTCGGCGAGCACCCGGCCCGGCATCTCGCGCGACGCTGGGAGGCCGTGGAGCGCGAGCACGGTCGGCGCAACGTCGAGCAGCGTCGCGCCGTCGAAGCGCGCGCCGGTCTTGACGCCGTGTCCCCAGGCGTAGAGCACCCCCTCCGGCCGGTGGAAGCGCTCGGAGACGCGCCTCATGTCGCGCAGGCGGCTCGGATCGTCGGGCAGGACGCCGAGCTGGAAACCGTGGTCGGAGAGGACGAGGACCGTCGTCTCGTCGCCCGCGGCGTCGAGGAAATCGCCGAGGATCTCGTCGGCCCGCCGGTACATCGCCTCGACGGCACCGCCGTAGCGCGCCTGCTGCGCGGCGAGCTCGCCCGCGAGCCCCTCGGCACGGAACAGATGGCCGAACAGGTGCGCGACCGAGTCGGTCCCCTCGAAGTAGACGAGCGCGGTGTCCGGTCGCTCCTTGGTCCAGAGCTCGAGCCCGATCCGCCGGTGAGTCTCGGCGGTCGCCAGCAGCCAGCGCAGGTGCGCGAGGTCGTCCTGCAGGTCGAGCGGGCGTTCGAGCTCGGCCGCCGGAACCGTGGCGAAAGGAGCCAGCTCGGCGGTGCCGATCGCCTGCGGACGGACGACGAGTGGAGCGATCCGCGCCTCCAGCTCGGGTGGTGAGGTCTTGACGCTCTTGTCGCCGCTCGCCAGGCCGTCGCCGAACAGGAAGTGGTAGGCGAGATGGTCCGAGACCATCCAGCCCCGGATGCTCTCGGGCGGCCAGGTCGCCCACCAGCCGACGACCGCGGTCGAGCGCTCGCGCTCCGAGAGGATCTCCCAGAGCGCGCGGACCTTGCGCAGGTCGCTGGTCACCGGCAGCGACTCGCCGGTCGTCGGGTCGAGCGCCACGAAGTGGCCGATGCCGTGGGCGTCGGGGGTGCGGCCGGTGGCGATCGTCGTCCACAGGATCGGCGACAGCATCGGCTCGAACGACTTCAGCCGGCCGTAAGCGCCTTCGCGCCGGATCCGCGCGAAGTTCGGCAGCCGCCCTTCGGAGATCAGCAGGTCGACGGTCTCGGGATCGAGACCGTCGAAGCCGAGGACCAGGACCCGCGGCTGGCGTGGCGAGCAGGCCAGTGCGAGCAGGAGAAGTCCGGCCAGTGCCGGCGCGAGGAGCGGTCGACGAGTCATCGAGCTAGCCTATCCGCGGTCGGACCTCCGGGACGGCCGGAATGATCGGAATCGCCGTCACTCTTCGTCCGTCCGCGGCCGCGGATCCGCGAGGAACTCCGTGAACTCCGAGTTCTGGAGCAGCTTGACGACGGCGTCGAGGAGGGTGTCCGACAGGGTCTCGGAGTAACCGCGGTCGCGGTCGAGGCGACCGTAGCCGGAACGGGCGCCGAGCACGATCCCCTGCCAGAGGGTGGCGCCCGTCGGCGTCTCGGCGACGACATGGATCGCGACCTCGCCCTGGTAGCCGCCGCGCTCGGTGAGCAGCAGATGCCGGACGGCACCGCGCAGGACCAGGTCGCCGTCGCGCTCGACCAGGCGCAAGCCGACCCGCTCGAAGGTCCGGGTGAAGCCTTCGCCGACCCAGAGCGCGACGTCGTCCGGGGTCGCCACGGGGTAGACCTCCGGGTCGTCCTCGCGGTTCTCGCCGATCCGGTCGCGTCGCGCGCGCTGGTCCGCGAACGGGCGCAGCTCGATGGTCCGTTCGCCGACGCCGGCGAGGTCGATCCAAGCGAGGTCGGAGAGCTGGGCGGTCGGCGACCAGCGCAACGCGACGTCGCGCATGCGCCGGGTCGCGGCGTCGGCGCCGTCCGGTGAATCGACGGCGAGAACGAGTCCGAGCACGACGGCGAGCCTGGCTGCACGCATGATCCGCTCCTCGAGGTGAGGACGGAGCCTAGCGCGACCGGAGCGCCGGGGCTCGGGAGCGACCTCGCCGCCTCCCCTGGTGGAGGCGGCGAGCCGGCCGAGCGCCGCTCAGGGGACCGAGACCGTCCAGCGACCGGTATTGGCCGTCTCGAACCCGTCGCGGAAGAGAGCGTCGTAGCGGCGGGCGTGGATCCCCCAGCCTTCGTTGTCGGTCCCGGTCGAGCCGAAGCTGTTGAACGCCACGAAGAAGTTGCCGGCCGAGTCCGAGGTGACCGAAACGGCCTCCTGGTCGCTCGTGGTGTAGGTGTTGACCTGGAACTCGGCCGACAGCGCCGTGCCGTTCACGTCGTAGCGCCGCGCGCGAGCGCTGCGCCCGTCGCCGTCCCCGGAGTAGCTCTCCCAGGCGACGACGAAGCGGCCGGCCGCGTCCACGCTGACGCTCGGATGGCGCTGCGAGTCGGCGGTGACCTGGTTGACCAGGAACTGGGCCGCGGCGGGAGAACCGTCGGCGCCGAAACGCCGGGCCTGGACGCTCTCGAGATCGGAGTCGCCGATCGCCTCGTTGCTCGCCCAGGTCACGATGAAGCGCCCGTTCGGGTCGATCGCGACGTCCGGCTCGCCCTGGACGCCGGTCGTATAGCTGTTGACGAGGAACTGGCTCCCGACCGGCGACCCGCCGCTGGTGAACCGGCGCGCCTGGATGCCGGACTGGTCGCCGTCGGTATAGCTCTTCCAGGCGACCACGAAGCCGCCACCGGGGCCCATGGCGACCGCGGGTTGCGTCTGGTCGTTGGTCGTCACGTTGTTGACCTGGAAGGTGGTGAGCGGCGTGCCCGAGGCGTTGAACAGGCGCCCCTGGATGCTGGTCCCCTCGGTGTCGTTGCCGACCGAGCCCTCGCTGGTCCAGACCACGACGAAGCGCCCGTCGTTGGCCGCCGCCGCGATGTCGGGCTCGGTTTGATCGCCGGTCGTGAAGGTGTTGACCTGGAACTGCCCGGCGGCGGGTGAGCCGTCGGCCGCGTAGCGGCGCGCCTGGATCGACAGGCCGGTGTCGTTGCCGGGCGTTCCGTAGCTCGACCAGGCGGCGACGAAGCGACCGGCGCCGTCGGCCGCCACGTTGTAGCGCGGGTTGGACTGGAATCCGGCGGGGTACTGGCTGATCGCGAACTCGGCGCCGGCAGGGAGTCCGCTCGCGGCGAACCGCCGGCCGGAGACGGTGCTGCCGTCGCCGCGCTCCCAGACCACGACGACGCGACCCTGCCCGTCGGTCGCGGCCGCCGGGTAGAGCTGCCCGCCGGTGGTGTAGCTGTTGACCTGGAACTGCCCGCCGTTGGGCGAGACCTGGGCGCTGACGGGCTGCGATGCGACGAACGAGCCGGTGACGAGGGCCGCGGCGAGGCTCCGTCGTGCGATCCGTCGAGGAAATCCCTGCATTTTGGTACCTCCCGCAAGAGTGGATCGAGCGATGCCGTCCTGACCGGACATCGATCAGTACGTTATTACGCGCAGGAAGAGGCCGGCGCGGTCCATGGCTGCCGGAAACCGGCTCGGAGTCGGCTCAGCGGCTCGATCGGGCCGCCCGGCGGGCTCGCAGGTCGCGCAGGCGGCGCTTGCGCAGGCGGCGGCGGATGCCGATCGGCAGGAAGACCAGGACGGCGGCGCCGGTGGCGACGATCCCGAGCTGGCGGGCGATGGCGGCGCGGTCGCCGGTGGCGGCCTCGAGCAGGGCGGCCGAGAAATAGGTCAGGATCGCGATCGGCGGCGCCAGGCCGACCGCCGTCGCCAGCACGAACTTCGAGAAGCGGACGCCGACCACCGCCGCCGCGGCGTTGACCAGCGCGAAAGGCACCGGCAGGAAGCGCACGGCGATCAGCGGCATGAAACCGCGACGGTGGAGGATCTTCTCGGCGCGCCGGACCTTTTCGCCGCCGATGCGCTCGACGAACTCCCGACCGAGAGCGCGCGCCAGCAGGTAGCCCGCGACGGATGCCAGCAGGATGCCGAGCCAGTTCCAGAACGTCCCCTCCACCTTGCCGAAGATCGCGGCTCCCGCCAGCAGGAAGGGAGTCGCCGGCGCCCCGATCGCGCCGAAGACCACGCAGAAGCCGACCAGCACGATCGGCGACCACCAGGCGCCGCGCAGGTCGGCGAGCAGAGCCTGCAGCCGATCGGCGGTCAGGTAGTCGCCGAGCGGTGTGAAGCGCACCGCCGCGAAGCTCGCGGCGAGCAGCGCGATGAGGATGCCGAAGCGCAACGCCGCGCGCCGCAGCGAGCCGCGCGGGTGGTGGTGCAGGTGGACGTGGCCTTCGTCCGGCGTTTCGCTCACCGCGGGTCCGGCCGCTTCTCGACCTGCGCGCCGGGGGCACCGTCGAGACCGAGGAAGCGCCGGGTTTCGGCGAGGAGGATCTCGTGGGCCGAAGGGTCCATGAAATTCAGCCGCAGCTCGTTGATGACCATCACTTCCGCCTGCTGCCAGGCGGCCCAGCAGTCGGCGCAGGCCTTGGCGCGGATCTCCTCGCCGAGCGGTCCGCGCAGCGGCGGGCGGTCGAGGGCGGGCGCTCCCGGGCGCCCGCAGCGGGTGCAGGTGGAGGCGAGCGTGCCGCCGCTCACGATGCTCTCCCGGCGGGGGCCGCCGCCAGCGAGCGGAAGTACTCGATGGTCCTGCCGAGCCCCTCGTCGAGCGGCACCTTCGGCTCCCAACCGAGGATCGCCCGCGCCTTGCCGATGTCGGGCTGGCGGGTCTTGGGATCGTCCTCGGGCAGCGGCCGGAAGTCGATCGGCGACGACGAGCCGGTCAGCGCCTTGATCCGCTCCGCGAACTGCAGGATGGTCATCTCGTGCGGGTTGCCGATGTTGGTCGGCATCACCTCGGCGGACATCAGCAGCCGGAAGATCCCCTCGATCAGGTCGTCGACGTAACAGAACGACCGCGTCTGGCCGCCGTCGCCGAACACCGTCATCGGCTCGCCGGCGAGCGCCTGCTGGATGAAGGCCGGCACCACGCGGCCGTCGCGCGGGCGCATGCGCGGGCCGTAGGTGTTGAAGATTCGCACGATGCGGGTGTCGAGCCCGTGCACCCGGTGATACGCCATGGTCATCGCCTCGGCGAAGCGCTTGGCCTCGTCGTAGACGCCGCGCGGGCCCACCGGGTTGACGTTGCCCCAGTAGCTCTCGGGCTGCGGATGGACCAGCGGGTCGCCGTAGACCTCGGAGGTCGAGGCCAGCAGGTAGCGCGCGCCTTTGGCCTTGGCCAGGCCGAGCGCGTTGTGGGTGCCGAGCGAGCCGACCTTGAGCGTCTGGATCGGCAGCTCGAGGTAGTCGATCGGCGAGGCCGGCGAGGCGAAGTGCAGGACGAAGTCGACCGGGCCGTCGATCTCGATCGGCGTCGAGACGTCGTGCAGCACGAACTCGAAGTCGGCGCGGCCGGTCAGGTGCGCGACGTTGTCGCGCTTGCCGGTGATCAGGTTGTCGACGCAGACCACCGCGTGCCCCTCGGCGAGCAGCCGCTCGCAAAGGTGGGAGCCGAGGAAGCCGGCGCCGCCGGTGACGACGGCGCGGCTCATCTCACGCCTCCTCTGAATACCAAGTCACCGGCAAGCCGAACACCTGCAAGTGCAAGACGCTGGGTGGGCATGTTGCTCCACGCTTCTCAGAATTCGAAATCACGGGCTGCACGTTGGAGAAAAAGTAGTGGGGTATCTAGACGACGAGATACCTCATGAACGATTCGGGAGCCAGCTGGGTGAGCGCATTGAAGACCTCGTCTCCAAAGGCCCTGGCTTCCTCTCGGCGCTGCTCATGGTAAGCGCTCTCCGAAAAAAGCCCGACTAGTTCCGCCTTGTCTCGAGCGGTTTCTCGAAGAAAGACCGCGTAATAGCTCAGAAGGCGATCAACGGTCCCAGATATCTTCGGTCGAGTGGATGCCAGATCGACCAATCGGTCCAATGGCGTCAAGCTCGCCATCCGCTTAGCATCCTCCGGAGTCACCGTAGTCCGCGAGTGAAGGACCCCCGCCAGGTAGAGTACGGCCGAATAGCAGGTGATCAACCTGCTGTGTTTCAGTTTGTAGTTTCTGAGCCTACGTTTCCCTGGGCTCTCGGTTCCATGCGCCTCGTAGCTGAGACAGAGGATCTTCCAGTACCTGAGAATATCGTTCGTAAGGAAGATAGGAAGGAAGTCCTCCGAGTGATCTGAGAAGTCTCTCCAGTATGCGCCGACAACTTCATCGATAGCGTGTTCGTAAAACTCGGTTCCAACGAGTACGCGACTCTCGAGCAACAAGAGCATTCGGGCCGTGAAAACGTTCAAATAGTCGTCGTTGCGAGTGCCGAGGTGCTTGAGCAAATCGGGGACATGGTGCTTTGTCAGAAACTCGCCATCGCCAGAGAATGGCGGGAATCCGGCTTCGCTGCAAGCGTCGATTAGGTGCGCGGATGCGCGGATGAAGTTGAGACGCGGAAACTTGGCTTCATCGGAGGCAATGATGAATAGGTCTAGATCACTGTGAGGGCTCGCCTCTCCGCGCCCGACGGATCCAGTTGCGTAGATGCAAGCATCATTGCCTAGGATTGTCGGAGTTCCCTTCTGTGAAAGCCGTCCCTTGAGGGTGGAAAGTCTGGACTCGGATTCGCCGCGACGCTGTGCCAGCAGTGAATACGGCTCAACGGGGCTCATTGAACCTCCAGCTAAAGAGCGACTGAAAGAGATCGGCTTGCTGGCGCGCATCTGCGAGCGCATGATGGGTATGCGGGTGCCCGGTATGGAGCTCAAGTAGAAGGTTCTTTCGACTCGACCGCGCGATTGGCAGGCCAGCCTTAACCGCGAATGCCGTCTTGACGTCGAAACAGCCGGAGTGATCGAAAGGCGAGCCCGCGCGCGAGTACCTAATCAAGTACCAATAGAGCCAAGTCCAATCGAAGCTGAGGGGGTAGGCTACGAGAACTGGCCGTCTGCCGGCAGCGATCGAATAGACCCACTGCGCAGCCGCTGTCATTGCTTCGCCAGGATCCTGGCCCTCTCGAAGTAGCCGCTGTCTGTCGATCTTGTTTACTGCGAGTGCCTCAACTTGGAACTCCTCCGAAATAGGACGAAGTTCCGCGTAAAAATGCTCATTCAGTTCTCTCTCGGGAAGAAACGTGACTCCGTCGAAAGACCCAGAATAGACGAGCGCAAAAGACAACATCGAGAATGGACCCGGAATTGGACCATCCGTCTCGACGTCCGCTGAGAAATAGGCGTCAACTAGTCGAGCCTCTTCTTCCGACTGACGAGAGGCAGTCTTTGATCCTAGAGTTCTATGTTGCAGGTCTCCAGCCCGAGGCGCGCCAGTGTTCACTGCAGGGAGTGCTCCAATTGATGTTGATCTCTTTTTCAACGAAGCCATTTGTGCCTCCGCTGCGCGGGTCGGTGCTAGCCCTTCAAGAGGGTACCAAACCAGGGCACGCTGCTGGTCGGCGGCTTAAGGTCTGCCCCTGACCTCCGGGCCGGCTTCGGGCCGGCCCACCGACACGTAGGTCAGCCCCGCCGAGGCGACCCGCGCGGGGTCGTAGAGGTTGCGCAGGTCGACCAGCAGCGGCCGCGCCAGCAGCTCGCGCAGGCGGTCGAGCTCGAGCGCGCGGAACTGGTTCCACTCGGTCGCGATCACCGCGACGTCGGCCCCCTTGGCCGCCTCGTAGGCGTCGCCGCAGTAGACGACGCCCGCCGGCAGCATCGGCCGCGCCTGCTCCATCGCCGCCGGGTCGTAGGCGCGCACGGTGGCGCCGCCGGCGATCAGTCCCTCGACGATCGGGATCGCCGGCGACTCGCGCATGTCGTCGGTCTCGCCCTTGAATGCGAGTCCGAGCAGCGCGACGGTGCGGCCGGCGAGGCCGCCCAGCGCCTGCTCGATCTTCGGGATCATCCGCCGCTTGACGCGCTCGTTGGCCGAGAGCACCGACTCGATGATTTCGAAACGCAGGCCGTGCTGCTCGGCGATCTGGGCGACCGCCCGGGTGTCCTTGGGAAAGCACGAGCCGCCGAATCCGGGCCCGGGGTGGAGGAACTTCGGGCCGATCCGGTTGTCGAGCCCCATGCCCCGCGCCACCACTTCGACGTCGGCGCCGACCGCCTCGCACAGCTCGGCGACCTCGTTGACGAAGGCGATCTTGGTGGCGAGGAAGCCGTTCGAGGCGTACTTGATCATCTCGGCCGACTCGACGTCGGCGACGACGAACGGCACGCCGGCCGCCTTGAGCGGCGCGTAGATGTCGAGCATGACCTGGACGGCGCGCTCGGTGCGGGCGCCGACGACCACGCGGTCGGGCTGCATGAAGTCCTCGATCGCCGAACCCTCGCGCAGGAACTCCGGGTTCGAGACGACCGCGAACTCCTGGCGGCCTCCGGAGCGCTCGCGCACCACCGACTCGACCATCTGGCCGGTGCCGACGGGCACCGTCGACTTGGTGATCACGACCTTGTAATCGTTGAGGTTGTCGCCGATCGCCTCGGCCACCTGGCGGACGAAGGAGAGGTCGGCGCGGCCGTCGGGCAGCGGCGGCGTGCCGACCGCGATGAACACCGCCCGCGCCTCGCGGATCGCGGCGGCAAGCTCGGTGGTGAACCGCAGGCGCCCGGCGCGCACGTTCTTGGCGACGATCTCCTCGAGCCCCGGCTCGTAGATCGGGATCTCGCCGCCGAGCAGCGCGTCGATCTTCGCGGCGTCCTTGTCGACGCCGGTGACGGTCATTCCGAAGTCGGCCAGGCAGGCGCCGGTGACCAGACCGACGTACCCGCTGCCGACGACGCAGATCTTCATGCGGAAGTCTCCCCGGAAATGGAGCCCGCCCGGTGGCACGACGGCGAGGCGGATGCCGAGTCTATCGCGGAGCGTCGAGCCGGCGCAGGCGGGGGTGGCCCGGAGCCGTTCCGATCCGAAGGCGGTCGGCGTGCAGTCGGACCATCGGATGCTCTGCACCGAATCGGGCGCCGAGCGCCTCGACGGCCCCCGCGAGGAGCCGGCGGCCTTTCTCGACGTCGCCGCTCGCGACGTGGACTGCCCCGAGGAGGCCTTCGCAGTGCGCCGTCTGCCAGTGCCCGGCCGGCAGGATCCGGCGCGCCATCTCGGTCGCGGCGAGCGCGTGGCGCTGCGCGGCGTCGAAGTCGCCCGCCACGAGCTCGAGATCGGCCAGGCCGGCGAGCGGCGCGATCCGGTCGGGATGATCCTCGGGGAAGGTCCTCGCCAGGCCCTCGTCGGCGGCCGCGAATCCGCGCCGCGCGTCGTCGAGCCGGCCGAGGTAGCGATCGATCGTGGCGCGTCGAACCCGAATCCCGAGGCGGAGCGGGTGATCGTCGGGCAGGACCGTGGCGGCCACGGCCGCCGCCTCGTCGATCGATCGGCCCGCGCTGGCGAGATCTCCGCGATCGAAGCGCAGGCCGGCGACGTTGCGCAGGCTGATGGCGAGCGTGTCGCTGGGCCCCAGCGTCTCGCGGTGGATACGCAGCGCCTCGAGCAGCAGCGGCTCGGCCTCCCCGAATTTGCCCTGCGCGGCGAGAACGAAGCTCGTGTTGCCGAGAGTCGTCGCCACGATCGGATGATCGGTGCCCAGGAGCTTCCGGCGGATCTCGAGGCTGCGGCGGAACAGTCGCTCCGCCTCGGCGTAGTCGCCAGTGCGATAGACGACCGCCGCCAGGTTGTTGATGATGACCGCGACGTCGAGGTGCTCTTCGCCGACCGCGGCTTGCTGGAGGGCGAGGGCCTCGCGATAGATCGGCGCGGCGGCGGCGTAGTCTCCGCGATCGTCGTGGAGCAGCGCGATGTTGCCGAGGACGCGGGCTTCGGCCAGCGGTCCGGCGTCCGATCGACGGCGCAGGTCGAGCGACTCGCGGTAGAGCGCCTCGGCCTCCTCCCATCGCGCCTGCTGGTGCAGGTCGAAGGCGAGATTGTTGATCGATTGGGCGAGGAGCTCCGGGTCGACCGCATCGCCGAGGTCGCGTCGAATCGCCACGGCTTCGCGCAACAGCTCCTCGGCGGCCGCGAAGTCGCTCCGCTCCTGGTGCAGCGAGCCGAAGTTGCTCAACAGGCTCGCGACCTCCTCGCTGCGGCGCCCGACGCGGGCGAGCTCGAGATCCAGCGCTTCGCGATAGAGCTTCTCGGCCTCTTCGTATCGCGCCTGCGATTGACGCAGCATCGCCAGCGCCTCGAGCGATTCCGGGAGCTCGCCGCCGCCGAGACCGCGGGCGGCGGCCACCGCCGCGGTCAGTTGCTGGTCGGCCGGATCGAGGAGCCCGAGCGATGCGTAGACGTTACCCAGGGCGCGCTGAAGAGGCGCCCGAACCTCGTCGCGTCCCGCCAGTTCGATCTCGATCCGCTCCGCGCCACGGTCGAGCACCTCGCGGACGGTCAGCTGCTCGCCGCGGGTCTCCTCGGGGTCGGCGCTCTCGAAGAGGTCGACCAGGAAGCGACTGACCTGTTCGGCCCTGTCGCGCTCGGAGCGAGTTCTCTCGAGCTGCCGGTCGAGGCTCACGCCCCAGCCGGCGAGCAACAGAGCGACCAGGCCGGCGGCGCCGACCGCCAGTTTGTGGCGGCGAGCGAACTTGCCGGCGCGGTAGTAGGCCGAGCCCCGGTGCGCGGCGACCGGGCGGCCGTCGAGGTAGCGGTCGACGTCGTCGGCGAACGCCTCGACCGAGGCGTAGCGGGCCGCGCCCTCCTTGCGCAGTGCCTTGAGCACGACGGCGTCGAGGTCGCGGTCGATGCGTAGCTGCGCCCGCGCCGCCGGGGGTTGCGGGGTCGCCGATCCGTCGTCGCGCGGACGAGTGCTCGGTGGCGTCGGCTCCTCCTCGCAGATCGCCCGTGGCAGCCGGTGCGGAGCCAGGCTCTCCTCACGATAGGGAGAGCGGCCGGCGAGCAGCTCGTAGAGGACGACGCCGAGCGAGTAGACGTCACTCGCGGTGGTGATCGGCTCGCCGCGCACCTGCTCGGGGCTGGCGTAGCGCGGCGTCAGCGGCGACACGCCGGTGGCGGTTTCCGCGACGGTGACGCCGGCTGCGCCGGGCTCGAGCAGCTTGGCGATGCCGAAGTCGAGCAGCTTCGGGTCTCCCGCGGCGGTGACCAGGATGTTCGCGGGCTTGAGGTCGCGGTGGACGACGAGTCGCTGGTGCGCCGCCGACACCGCTTCGCACACCTTCAGGAAGAGGCGCAGTCGGGCCTCGGTCCCGAGCGCCAGGCGCTCGCAGTAGTCGTCGATCCGTTCTCCCTCGACGTGCTCCATGACCAGGAAGGGGATGCCGTCCGCGGTGGTTCCGCCGTCGAGCAGGCGGGCGACGTACGGGTGGTCGAGGGAGGCGAGGATCTGGCGTTCGGTCCGAAAGCGCGCCAGCAGGTGGTGCAGCGCCCCCGGCCCGCCGAGCACCAGCTTGATCGCCACCCGTTGCCGGTATTCGCCGTCGGCGCGCTCGGCCAGCCAGACCGACCCCATGCCGCCGCGGCCGATCTCGGAGATCAGCCGGTAGCCGCGGTCGCCGCGAAGCTCGGCGCCATGGCCCGCCGGCGCGGCCGGATCGAACAGCGCCGCCGCCGGCCGGTCGAGCAGGCTCACCGTGCCGGCCGCGTCGGCGGCGAGCAGGTGACGGACGTCGCGGGCGAGCGCCGGATCCTCGCTCTCGAGGCGCCCGAGCGCCGCGGCGCGCGCCTCGGCGGAGCGCTCGGCGAGCTCGAGGAAGAGCTCGGTCAGCCGGCGATGGCGCTGCGCGGGACGACTCTCCGAGGGCGGGCCCGCGGGCCCTTCGTGGGTGGACGTGACGCTGCCCTCCGTGCCGGACGAATCCGGGCGTGATTGTAGCCGCGCCGGATCCGGACGGTGCGTTGACAGGGTCGGAGCGATTCCTGCGCCAATCGGAGCAGGAGGGTTCCAACATGATCCGTTCCGTACCGATTTCCCGTCGCACCCGCTTCGTCGTCGCGCCCGGACTGGCCCTGCTCGCCGCAGCGGCCGGGGCGCAGATCGCGCCTCGCACCGGAGGCGAGCTCGACGCGTTCTCGTTCGCCGACGCCCGACTGCGACCGGACCCCGCGACCGTCCCGCTGGTGGCCGACCCCGCCGCGCTCGCGCCCGAGGGGCGCGACGCCCTCGACGCCTTCCGCGCCGCGACGGGCGGCACCTGGAGCGCTCAGGTCGACCGGCGCACGGGCCGGCTCGCCTACGTCGAGGGGTCGGGCATCCCCTGGTTCCCCGGCGCCGGCAACGACCTGGCGATCGCCGACGTCGCCGCCTGGCTCGGCGGCTCCGCCGCGCCCGACCTCGCCGCCCACGACCGGCGGGCGCGCGCCGAGGCGCCGCGGTTCGCGGCGATGCTCGGCTTCGATCCGGCGGCGCTGGCGCTGAATCTCGGCCGCTCCGGGGCACCGGCGCCGCACCTCTGGTTCGTCGACTACGACCTCGTTCTCGACGGCCGCGCCGTCGAAGGCGCGCGGGTCCTGTTCACCGTCAACAACGGCAACCTGGTCTCGGTGGGCGGGGAGAACCTGCCGGCGCCGGGCACGGTTGCCCCGCAGGTGCGACTCGAGGTCGCGCAGGCGCTCGCGCTCGTCGCGGAGCGGATCGGCGGGCTGGGCGTCGACGACGAGTGGCTCGACGCCGGCAGCTACCACCTGCTGCCGGCGCTCGTGGGCGGGCCGGACGGCGGCGCGGGCTTCGAGCCCGGTCGCGGGCGCGGCGTCGTCGGCGTCTGGCAGTTCGTCTTCCGCCGCGCGGGACGGCCCGAGACGGTGCGCGCCCGCGTCGACGCGGCGAGCGGCGAGCTCGTCGAGCTCGCCGACGTCAACGACTATGGCTCGGTCACCGGCGGCACCTACGCCGGCGACCGGCCGACGCCGGAGGTCGTGCGTCCGATGCCGTACGCCAACGTCGGCGCCGGTGTCTACGCCAACTCGGCCGGCGTCTTCGCCGGCACCAGCGGCACCACCACCCTCGACGGCCAGTACGTGAAGATCGTCGACGAGTGCGGGGCGATCTCGAAGGCCGCCGACGGCTCGGGCGTCATCGCGCTCGGCAGCTCCGGCGGCACCGACTGCACGACGCCGGGCTCCGGTGGAGCGGGCAACACCCATGCCTCGCGCACCCAGTTCTACCAGCTCAACCGGGCCAAGGAGGTCGCGCGCGGCTGGCTGCCCGGCAACGCCTGGATCAACGCCAAGCTGACCGCCAACGTCAACCTGAACCAGACCTGCAACGCCTTCTGGAACGGCTCGACCGTGAACTTCTTCAAGTCCGGCGGCGGCTGCGCCAACACCGGCGAGCTGCCGGGGGTCTCGCTCCACGAGTACGGGCACGGCATCGACGCCAACGACGGCAACGGCTCGTCGCTCGAGAAGGGAACCGGCGAGACCTACGGCGACTTCACGGCGGCGATCGCGACGCACTCGTCGTGCATCGGCAACGGATTCGACTCGAACGGATCGAACTGTGGCGGCTACGGCAATCCCTGCACCTCGTGCTCGGGGATCCGCGACATCGACTGGGCGAAGCACGTCGCCAACACGCCGGCCACGGTGGCGAACTGGGCCTTCGACGTCTGCCCCCTGCACCAGACCTACTACGGGCCCTGCGGCACCGAGGGGCACTGCGAGTCGCTGATCTCGTCCGAGGCGCTCTGGGATCTCGCGGCGCGCGACCTGCCGGGCGCGGGAACCCGCACCGCCTGGGCGGTGGTCGACCGGCTCTGGTTCCTGTCGCGCTCGACCGCGACCACGGCCTACCAGTGCAATACCGCCGGCTTTCCGTGGACGTCCAACGGCTGCTTCACCGGCTCCTACTTCCGCTCGATGCGCGCGGTCGACGACGACAACGGCAACCTCGCCGACGGCACGCCGCACGGAGCGGCGCTCGGCGCGGCCTTCAACCGCCACGGCATCGCTTGCACGAGCGACGCGGGCTGGAATGTCACCCACGTCGGCGTCACGCCGCCGGCGGCGCCCAGCCTGACCGCGACTCCGGGCAACAACTCGGTCGCGCTCGCCTGGACCAGCTCCTCGGGCGTCTACGACGTCTACCGCAACGAGGCCGGCTGCAACGCGGGCTTCACGCGCATCGCCAACGACCGCGGCTCCGCTTCGTACGACGACTCGGCGGTCGCCAATGGCCTCACCTACTACTACCAGGTGATCGCGCAGGCGAGCGGCAACGAGGCGGCGTCGTCGGCGCCATCGGGTTGCGTCCAGGTCACACCGGCGGCCCAGTCGGCGGTGCTCGCCAACGGCGTGCCGGTCACCAACCTTTCCGGCGCGGCCGGCAGCGAGCAGCGCTGGACGATGCCGGTGCCCGCGGGCGCCTCGAACCTCGCCTTCCAGATGTCGGGCGGATCCGGGGACGCCGATCTCTACGTGCGCTTCGGCAGTCCGCCGGACACCACCACTTACGACTGCCGGCCGTTCCTGACCGGCAACAACGAGACCTGCAGCTTCCCGACGCCGCAGGCCGGCACCTGGCACGTCATGATCCGCGCGTTCCAGGCCTACTCGGGGGTGAGCCTGGTGGGTAGCTACACCTCCACGGGAGCGCTGTTCGAGGACGGTTTCGAGTCCGGCAACACCTCGGCCTGGTCGCTCGTGCAGCCCTAGATCGAGACCGTCGCGCCGGGCGACGGGCGGGCGCCGGTCACGACCGGCGTCCGCCCGCGTCGTCGGCGAGCTCCCGCTTGAGCCAGGCGCGCGCCGCGCGCCATTCTCGGGCCACGGTCGCTTCAGACACTCCCAGCGCAGCCGCTGTCTCCGGCGTCGAGAGTCCCCCGAAGAAGCGCAGCTCGACCACCGTCGCCTGCCGCGCGTCGAGGGACGCCAGGCGCTCGAGCGCGGCGTCGATCGCGAGCACCTCGGCGGGATCGGCGACACCGGAGCCGAGCGGCTCGACCTCCGGCGACAGCTCGACGCGGGCGGCGCGCGGCGGCCGCCGGCCGGCGACCGCACGCCGCGCGTGGTCGATCAGCACCCGGCGCATCGCTCGGGCGGCGAGCGCGAAGAAGTGGTTGCGCCCCTCGAAATCGACCGGCCGCTCGCCGAGCAGGCGCAGGAAGGCCTCGTGGACCAGGGCGGTCGGCTGCAGCGTGTGATCGGGGCGTTCGCGCCGGAGCTCGCGGGCGGCGAGCCGGCGCAGCTCGTCGTAGACGACCGGCAGCAGGATCTCCAGCGCCTGCTCGTCGCCGCCGCGCAGGCGTGCGAGCAGGCGCGACACCTCGCTCGGCGAGGTGCGCGGGGTCGCGGACTCGGCGTTCAAGAGCGCCGTCGATTCTACGCGGTCGGCCCGGCCTCAACCGTGCGCGGCGCGGGCGCGATACCAGGCGACGTAGCGGGCGAGCCCCTCGCGGATGGGCACCTTGGGTGCGTAGCCGAGCAGCCGGCCCGCCTTGGTGACGTCGGCAAAGGTGATCGGTACGTCGCCGGGTTGCTCGGGGAGCATCTCGACTCTCGCCTCGACGCCGAGCTCGGCGGCGATGCCGTGCACCAGGTCGATCAGCGCCGTGGTCTGAGAGCCGCCGAGGTTGAAGATCTCGAACTTCGGCGCGAGATCGAGCGCGGCGACCACGCCGTCGACGATGTCGTCGATGAAGGTGTAGTCGCGGCGGGTCTGGCCGGTGCCGTAGAGCGGCACGCTCTCGCCGCGCGCCAGCAGGTCGGTGAACTTGGCGATCGCCATCTCCGGCCGCTGCGACGGTCCGTAGACGGTGAAGAAGCGCAGGCACGAAGTGCGCAGCCCGTAGAGGTGCGAGTAGTTGAAGCAGAGCAGCTCGCCCGAGCGCTTGGTGGTGGCGTACGGGGAGATCGGCCGGTCGACCGGGTCGTCCTCGGCGAAGGGGACCTTCTCGTTGATGCCGTAGACCGACGAGGAGGAGGCGAAGACGAAGTTGGCCGGGCCGTGCCGGCGTGCCGCCTCGAGCAGGCGCAACGTGCCGATGCAGTTGACGTCCTCGTAGAGGATCGGTTCGGCCAGGCTCGGCCGCACCCCGGCGCGCGCCGCCAGGTGGATCACTGCGTCGAATCGGCTCTCGGCGAACAGCCGGTCGACCAGCGCGGCGTCGCGGATGTCTCCCTCGACCAGCCGCCAGTCGTCGCGCCCGGCGAACTCGGCGGCGTTCGTCCGTTTGAGCGCGGGATCGTAGAAGTCGTTGAAGTCGTCGAGCGCGGTCACCCGCTCGCCGCGGCCGAGCAGGCGCCGCGTGACGTGCGAGCCGATGAACCCCGCGCCGCCGGTGATCAGGATGTGCTGTGCCATGGAGTCTCGCGCGCCCGGCGCCTGCCGGAGCCCGGCAAGACTATCGCAGCCCGACGCGCGGAGCAGCGCTCAGGGCGGTCCGGGGTCCTCGCCGCGGCGGTCGAGCTCGTCGCGGGTCGCGTCGTAGCGCTCCTCGATGCCGGCCTTCTGGCGGTTGCGGATCAGCCAGCGCAGCAACCTCGACTCCTCGACGCCGACCACGATGTCCTGGAGCGCCTCGGCGAAGGCCGGATCGTTGAGCAGGCGGGCAGCGCTGCCGTCGCCCTTGTTGAGCTTCTCGGCGACCTGCCGCAGGTTGGCGACGAGCGCCTCGAGGTCGTCGGCGACCTTGCGACCGTACTCCTCGTCGTGGAGCATCCGCCCGAGGAATGCGTCGCTCTGCTCGAGCGCGTCGCCGGCGGCCGCGAGCTTGGCGGTCGCGGTCTCGATGTTGGCGAGCGAGCGCTCGAAGCGCTCCTTCTGCTCGGCGTCGGTGAGCAGGGAGTGGATCAGCCCCTCGCCGGACTCGGCCTTCTCGAGCACGGTGTCGAGGCGGCCGAGCGAGATTTCGAGCCGGTCGCCGAGCTCGCGGTCGCCGATCAGTCGGGGGATCGCTCCCTCGCCGTTCTCGAGCCGCTCGACGGCGCGGCGCAGCGCCTCGAGCGTGTCGAGGATCTCGACCGAGACCTTGCGGTCCGGGTCGACGTCGGTGGTCAGCTCGCCCAGCAGCCCCTCGCCGCGGTCCATGCGGCCGAGGATGCGGGTGAGCTGGTGCGAGATGGTGACCACGTTGTTCATCACGTCCTCGCCGGCTTCGGCGAGTTGCTCGACGTTGGTCGGCGCCGCCGCCGGGATCTCGCCCCCCTCCGGGATCGGATCGGTCGACGCCGAACCCGAGGTCAGCTCGAGGTACTTGTCTCCGAGCAGGCCGAGGGTCTTGATCCGCGCCACCGAGTCGCGCCGGATCCGCTGCTCGTAGCGCGCGTCGACGGTGAGCCAGACCTCGAGCAGATTCTCGCCGGTGTCGGTCGGCAGGACGATCCTCTCGACCGAGCCGACGTTGACGCCGTTCAACTGCACGTCGCTGCCCTGGCGCAGGCCGGCCACCGAGACGAAGCGGACGTAGTAGCGGTTCTTCGGCTGGAACAGGTTCTGGCGGTCGCCGATCAGCAGCACCGCCAGGCCGAGCACGATCACGGCGGCGAGCACGAGGGCGCCGACGCGGCGCACGGCGGTGGTCTCAGGCGACATCGGCGTCCTCCTCGCGCCCGGCCAGGAAAGCGCCGAGCAGCGGGTCGGCGGAGCGCGCCGCTTCGTCGAAGTCGCCGACGAAACGGAAGCGCCCCTGGTCGAGGAAGGCGAAACGGTCGGCGACGCGGCGGGCGAGCGCGACGTCGTGGGTGACCACGACGGAAGAGGTTCCGGCGCCGCGGCGGACATCGATCATCAGCCGGCCGATCGACGCCGAGGTCATCGGGTCGAGGCCGGTGGTCGGCTCGTCGTAGAGCACCGCCTCGGGATCGAGCGCGAGCGCGCGCGCCAGCGCGACCCTCTTTTTCATGCCGCCCGAGAGGTCGGCCGGCATCTTGGATTCGATTCCCGGCAGGCCGACGGCGCCCAGCAGCTCGGCGACTCGCCCGGGAATCGCCTCGGGGGCGAGCGCGCGGTGCTCGACGAGCGGGAAGGCGACGTTGTCGGCGACGTTCATCGAGTCGAACAGAGCGCCGCCCTGGAACAGCATTCCGACCCGCTTGCGCATCGGCGCCAGGGCGCGCTCGGCGAGCGCGGTGATCTCCTCGTCGTGGAAACGGATCGAGCCCGAGTCCGGTCGTTCGAGCCCGGTGAGCAGGCGCAGCAGCACGCTCTTGCCGGCGCCCGAGCGGCCGAGGATCGCCAGGCACTCGCCGACGGCGACGTCGAAATCGACGCCGTCGAGCACGGTACGACCGTCGTACCCCTTGACCAGTCGGCGGACCCGGAAGACGGGCGGGGTGCCGGAGGCGCTCATCCGATCAGGAAGAAGAGCTTGGTCAGGAAGAAGTCCGAGACCAGAACGAGGATGGAGGCGAGCACCACGGTGTCGGTGGTCGCGCGCCCGACGCCGTCCGCGCCGCCGCGGGCGGTCAGGCCGTGGTGGCAGGCGACGGTGGTGATGAAGAAAGCAAAGAAGAACGACTTGCCGACGCCGCTGGCGACGTCCTCGAGGGTCAGCGACGAGAGGACGTCGTCGAGATAGAAGGCCGGCGTCAGGTCGAGCTGCAGTACCGCGATCACCAACCCGCCGAGCACGCCGAGCAGGTCGCCGAGCAGGGTCAGCGCCGGCAGCATCACCAGCGCGGCCGCGAGCTTGGGCACCACCAGCTTCTTGACCGGGTCGGCGGCCATCGAGCGCAGCGCGTCGATCTGCTCGGTGACCTTCATGGTGCCGATCTCGGCGGTCATGCCGGCGCCGATCCGGCCGCCGACCACCAGCGCCACCAGCACCGGCGACAGCTCGCGCACCAGCGACTTGGCGACCACCGATCCGATGTAGTACTTGACGCCGAGCGACGGCAGCGACAGCGCGGTCTGGAGCGCCATCACCATGCCGGTGAAGACGGTGGTCAGCGCCGCGACGCCGAAGGAGCGCACGCCGATCTGGTCCATCTGGCGGATCCAGGCGCCGAGCTCGATCGGCGGTCGGGCGAGGCCGGCGAGCGCGCTGCCGCCGAGCCGGGCGAGCGCGCCGGTTTTCTCGAGCAGGCGCGCGACCGGCGGGGTGGGGCTCAACGCCAGAGGCTCCGGCCGGTGACGAAGTGCGCCAGCGAGAAGGCGAGGTCGCCGGCGGCGACGACCCAGAGGCCGCCGAGCCCCGGGCCGGAGAGCGCTCCGGCGGCGAGCGCCACCGCGCCGGCGAAGCGCCCGACGACGGCGATGGCGACCAGCGCGCGCGCCTCCGGATCGGCGGCGGCGTCGGGTCGCGCGAGCCGGCGGGCCGCGACGAGGTAGACCGCCCCGACGATGCCGAGCAGGGTGGCGATCAGCCAGAGATAGAATCGATCGGGCAGCGGCAGCTCGAGCGGTCCGGCCGCCACGCGCGGGGCGGCGACGAACAGCGCGGCGAAGACGAAGTCGTAGATCGCGCCGGCGACCAGCGTCCCGCGCAGGGCGCGCAACGGCGCGGGCGGGCGGTTCGGCGCCGGACTCATCGGACCGATTCTAGACGAGCGCCCGGGATCCCACGTGGCAGCCACAGAGACCCAACGCCCCTCGCCGGCCGGCATCGCGCTGGCGACCGTGATCGGCAACCTCTACCTGGTGGTGGGGACGCTGGTCTGCTCGACGCTGGCGCTGGTCGCCGCGCTGATCCCGCCGCGCGGGCGCTGGATGCATCACGTGTCGCGCGGCTGGGCGCGCGGCGTGCTGGCGACCAGCTTCGTCCGGCTCGAGGTCGAGCGGGAGGCGGCGGCCGGCGGCGACGGCCGCGCCGTCTATCTCGCCAACCACCAGAGCCTGTTCGACATCCCGGTGATGCTGCTGGCCGTTCCGGGTCAGGTGCGCTTCCTCGCCAAGGCGAGCCTGTTCAAGATTCCGATCTTCGGCTGGGCGCTGCGGCTGGGCGGCTTCGTGCCGGTCGATCGCGGCGATCGCGCGCGCGGTCGCGCCGCCTTCGGCCGCGCGCTCGAGCGGCTGCAGGCGGGCGTTTCGGTCCTGATCTTTCCGGAGGAGACCCGTTCGCTCGACGGCCGGCTGCTGCCGTTCCGCCGCGGCGGGCTGCTGCTGGCGCTCAAGTCCGGGCTGCCGATCGTCCCGGTCGGCATCCACGGCACCCTCGGCGTGCAGTCGCGCCGGAGCTTCGTGATCCGTCCGGGAACGGCGCGGGTCCGCTTCGGCGCGCCGCTCGATCTCGAGGGCGAAACGGTGCGCGGCAGCGCCCGTCTGGCCGACGCGCTGCGGCTCCGGGTCGCCGAGCTCGCCGGCACGACCCTCGCCGACGAGGGCTGAGCCGGCGCGCTCAGCGCAGCGGCGAGGTCGCGCTCCAGGCCGAGGTGTCACCGCTCTCGAAGCCGTCGGCGAAGAGGTCGAGCTGGACCACGGTGACCACCGCGTCCATCTCGAACGGCGCCGAGCGGCCGTGCTCGACCCAGAGGTCGTAGAGGATCTCGCCGCGGCTCGACATCATCGACCCGGTCGAGCGCGGAATGCAGTCGTCCGGGAAGCCGCCTTCGACCGCCTGGTCGCGCAGGAACTCGACATACTCCTTCGACGCCGTCTGGTAGAGCAGCCGGGTCTCGACCGTGATCGGTCCGGGGGTGCCCGCGGGCACCGGGATCGAGTAGGCGGTGTCGTCGTAGTTGACCAGCTCGCCCGAGCCCGGGAAGGTCTCCGGATAGCCGTAGGCCACGGGCCGCACTTCGAGGTCGGCGCCGCCGGTGAAGCCGAGCGGCGGAATCCGGTTGTCTTTCGCCCAGCAGTCGTTGAGCACGAAGTGGAAGGCCGGATCGCCGTCGCCGTCCGTCACCTTGCACTCCTGATCGCCGCTGTCCCAGATGCCGGGCTTGCCCTCGTAGATCTTGACCTGGGCGTCCTCGGTGAGCACGCCGGTCGCCGGGTCCCAGGCGCCGCTCTGCCAGACGATCTCGCCGAAGCGGTCGGTGGCCGTGAGCTGGAGCCACAGGCGGCGCCCTTCGGGGTAGCCGGTCGGGAGCTTGTGGCCGGACAGGTTGGTGACGCGCACGTCGAGATCGATCGGCGGGTTGCCGGGGGGGATTCCCGCGGGGGCCACGACGTCGACTTCGGCGGCCGAGTGGAGGAGCTCGCCGGCGAAGGCGATGGTGTCGTCGTAGTTCTGCTCGCGATCGAGCTGACCGGGGGCGCCGTACTCCGCCTTGAGCACCGCCGGAATCCAGGTGTTGGCGCCCGCGAACTGATGCGCGCGCATGTCGCCGGTGCGGTCCGTCATCTGCATGATGCACGCATAGCTGCCGTTGGTCCCCGGGTCCGTCACCATCGGCATGTGGCACTGCTGGCAGGTGGCCGGCGTGGCGCCTCCCGGCGCGAAGTCGGAGAGCTCCCACTCCCGGTAGGTACGCTCGATCGGATAGGGGACGCCGGTGTCGATGCCGTTCTCGTCGATCAGGTTGTGGACGGGGCTGGTGACGTTGTGGCAGTTGCCGCACAGCGTCGCCGAACGGTGGTAGGCGGAGTAGGCCCAGACGTGCGGCGGCGGCGGCGGCTCGCCTCCGGGATAGTCGTAGGGCCCCCGGCGGCACGGCTCTCCCGCACCGCCACAGTCGCCATCGTCGAGCCAGATCTGCCCGTTCTCGAGATAGAAGCCCTGCTCGCCCGGCGGCGGCGACGGGTTGATCATCGCGCGGTGGCAGAAGTGGCAGGAGATCCCTTCGAAGTCGTTGTTGGGCCGGTCGATCTCGCCCAGCAACGCGCAGCCGTCGACGGTGCCGCCCGGCGGCTCGCTGCGGCCGGCGTACCAGCCGGTGGGGACGTGGCAACGCAGGCAGAAGTCGCCGATGCCGGGAGCATCCTGGTTGGCGACGTCGAGGGCGGCCCAGAACAGCGGGTCGCGCGCGGCGTTGGCCATCATCGAGCCGGCCCAGGCGTCGTAGGGCTCGATCACCCGGCCGGAGTCCCAGTTGCCGCCGTGGCAGGTGGCGCAGCTGCCTTCGCCGGGCTCGAGGATGTCGTAGGCGAGCGGCGGCTGGGTGGCGCGCGGCGTGAAGCCGCCGGCGAGCACGGCCACGACCGAGCCGACGAACAGCAGGACGGCGATGGTGACCAGAATCGTGCGGCGGCGGTCGGACCTCGGATCGGGCATGGAGCGCGGCCTCTTGGAGAACGACCCCGGCGGGTCGACGTCGAGCTGGGAACCTCGCGAGCTGGGGCGATCCTATCCGAGCCGGTAAGATCCGCGCATGGCGGAGTCCCTCGAAGAGAAGGTCTGGGAGGCGCTGCGCTCGGTCCGGTTTCCGGGCATGAGCCGCGACATCGTCTCCTTCGGATTCGTGCGGTCGGTGGCGGTGGAGGGCGGCGAGGCGCGGGTCGGCCTCGAGATGACCACGAAGGACGCGGCCGCGGCCGAGCGGGCTCGCGCCGAAGCGGAGCGGGCGGTGGCGGCGGTCGCGGGCGTCGTTTCGGCGCGGGTCGAGGCGCGGGTGGCCGCGCCGCCGTCGCGCGAGGAGTCGGCGCAGAAGGCGATCGCCCGCGACCCCAATCTGGTTCCAGAGGTGCGCTCGATCGTCGCGGTGGCGAGCGGCAAGGGAGGCGTGGGCAAGTCGACGGTGGCGGTCAACCTTGCGCTGGCGCTCGCCCGCGCCGGGCAGCGCACCGGCCTGCTCGACGTCGACATCTACGGCCCGTCGATCCCGACCATGTTCGGGATCACCGACAAGCCGACGGTGATCGGCAACCGGATCCAGCCGTTCCAGCGCTGGGGGGTCAAGGTGATGTCGCTCGGCTTCGTGCTCGAGACCGACACGCCGGTGATCTGGCGCGGCCCGATGGTGATGCGCGCCATCGAGCAGATGCTCGGCGACGTCGACTGGGGGGAGCTCGACGTGATGGTGCTCGACATGCCGCCGGGCACCGGCGACGCCCAGCTCACCGTCACCCAGAAGCTCGGCCTGGCCGGCGCGGTGATCGTCACGACCCCGCAGGACGTGGCTCTGATCGACGCGAGGAAGGGCCTCGCGATGTTCCGCAAGGTCGACGTGCCGGTGCTCGGCATCGTCGAGAACATGGCGACCTTCGTCTGCCCGCAGTGCGGCCACGAGACGGCGATCTTCCGCTCCGGCGGCGGCGAGCGCACCGCGCGCGAGCTGGGCGTCCCCTTCCTCGGCTCGATCCCGCTCGACCCGGCGATCGCCGAAGGCGGCGACGCCGGCGAGCCGATCGTCGTCGCCCAGCCCGACGGCGCGCACGCCAAGGCCTTCGAGCGCCTCGCCCAGGGTCTCACCACGACCCTCGCCCGCCTCGCCGCCGACCGCCCGCGCGTCGCGGCGGAGTAGCGAAGTGGCCGGCGACTCAGGGCCAGTCGGTCGATAGGCCGAGCGTACGTAGGCGGCGGGCGAAGGCGCGATCGAAGGTCGCCACCGCGTCCGGCCGGAGCTCGAGGGCGACCGCCGCGAGCGAGGCGTCGAGGAAGTCCGGAATGCGGGTGGGCCAGAGCTCGAGAAGCTCCGGCCAGGGCGTCCGCTCGACCGTTTCGGCTCCGGGCAGCTCGAGGAAGCGGCGGAGGATCTCCGAGACCTCCGTCGCTTCGCGCTCGTAGATGCTGCGCAGCACGAACGCCAGCTCGGCCAGCACCAGCGAGTGGAGCAGCAGGTGCCGGTCGGGATCGGCGGAGGCGTGGATCAGAGCGGCGGCCCGGCGCCGCTGGTCGGCCGAGCGATCGACGAGAAAAGAGACCAGGACGTTGGTGTCGACGAGAACCCGCGTCACCACTTCGCGGTGCCTCGGACCCGGCGCGCCTTGCGCACGTCCTCGACCACGGATCCGGGCCCGACGTGGATCGACCCCTCGAGGTCGAAGAGAGCCGGGCGGCCGGTGGTGACGTGGATCCCGTCACCGCGAACCTCCCAGCGGAGCACGGCTCCCGGCGCGAGCCGAAGCTTCTCTCGAACCTCGCGCGGAACAGTGGTCTGATTCTTCGAGGTCATGGTCGAGGTCGCCACGCGGACCCCCTTACTGAATCAATGAAATAGTAAGGCATCCGCCCGCGGGAGGCAACTCGCAAGTCCGTACTCGAGGAGGTCCTCGAGCTCGAGGCCCTCGAACCCCGTGGCGCCCAGGTGCCGGAGCTCTACGGCCCGAGCGACCACTTCGAGGTGTTGCCGGTCTCGAAGCCGTCGCGGAAGATCACGTCCGGTCCGTTGAAGTAGGCGCGCAGGGGCGGATTGCCGATCCAGTCGGCGGCCCAGACGTCGGGTAGCCCGTTGCCGTCGAGGTCTCCCACCGCGGCGTTGTGCCCGCCGCCACCCGAGGCGACCGGGTGCATCGTGAAGGCCGGCGTGGAGCCGGTGTTGCGGTAGACCCTGACATACCCCGAAGACAGCTCGAGGCCGACGAGGAGGTCGGGCCTCGAGTCGCCGTCGAAGTCGGCGACGCGCAGATGGTGGCTGCCCGCGGCAGCGGCGATCACGGTGCGGGCCCAGTTCGCCTGCGTCGGGTTCGCCGGATTCTTGTACCAGGCGAGCGCCCCGGAGTCGTCGTGCTGCCGGCAGGTCACGAGATCGACTCGTCCGTCGCGGTCGATGTCGACCGCCGCCGCCGCAGGACCGTCACCGGGGTCCGAGTTGGTGATCGAGAAGAACTCCCAGTTGGCCGGATTACGCTTGCCGCTGGGCGGATTGCGGATCCAGCCGCCCTGAACGAAGAGGTCGCGATCCCCATCGCCGTCGATATCGGCGATCGCCGGGCTGCCGTCCGTCGCATGCTGACCGAAGTCGACGGTCGTCCAGCTCGTCGGAGAATTCTGGAAGTGAATCTTGAAGAATCCGTTGCCGAGGGTGACGATGTCGAGAAGCGAGTCCGAGTCGATCAGAGCGACCTCGATGTCGTGCGAGTAGTTGCCGTGGGTTCCGACCACTCGGATCGTCCAATTCGCGCCATTTGTCGGGTCTGCCGGGACCCCTGGCGGCGGGTCGAGCTTCGGATTCTCGAGCCACCGCACGCGATTCGTCCCCGTTCCATCGGCGTAGACGATGTCCGGATCGCCGTCGCCGTCGATGTCCGCAGCCTCGATGTCTGTCGTGAACTCCTCGATCGAGATCAGCAGATCGTGCCGGAGGAAGGACCGGCCCGGTCCCGTGGATTCGTACCAGGCGAGCTCGTCCTCCGAACCGACTCCGGTCGGTATGCCGCCGAGGATTCCGTCGTCGTCGCCATCCATGTCGATGTCGGCCACGGCCTTGTCGTCTCCGGACCCGTTGTTGTCGACGAGGAGGGTCTGGAAGGTCAGCGGCTGCCCGCCCGCCATCGCGGAGACGAAGGCGAGCAGGAGGCCGGCACGGACCGGAGCCACGAACAGGCGGCGGGGGCGACGGGGGCCCCCGCCCGAAGCGGGAGTCTCGGGGATCATGGCCGTATCCTGCCCCAATCGACCGATTCCCGCCGCGAGCGCCGCCACACTACTTATATGAACGTCTTTGCACTCTTCCCGCGCCGGTCAACGCGGAACGGTGAAGCCGTCGGACCTTGCCAGTCGGACGTCAAAGGTCGCCGTATCCCGGCAGCCGGCGCGGCGGTCGAGGCGGCCGATCAGGTAGTCGGCGAAGTCGGCATCGCCGGCGCGGTAGTCGGCGAGCGCCTCGCGAACCGCATCGCGGGACTGGAGCTCGAGACCGTTCGTGTCGAGCAACCGCTCGACGGTCGCGGCGATCTCCTGCCGCCCCAGATTCGCCGTGCGGCCGCCGAGAACCCAGACCAGCTCGCACAGGGCCGGAAGCGAAACGTGCAGCACCTCGCTGTCGTGAATGCTGCGGTCGACGAGCGCCCGTGCCTTGCGCGACTGCGCCTCGTCGTCGCGCAGCAGCAGGCGGAGCAGGACGTTGGTGTCGAGCCCCCTCATCCGCGCGACCGGCGAATCCGTTCCTGGTCTTTCGCCAGGGACTCTGCGACCTCGAGGTCCGCTTCGACGGTGCCGGGAGCGCGCCGGCCCGGCCGGGCCAGGTAGCCGTAGAGCTCCCGCGCCGCGTGCCGGGCGGGTCGCATCGAGACCGATCCGTCCGGCTCGAGCAGGAACTCGATCCGGTCGCCGGCCGCGACTCCCAGTTGATCGCGGATCTCCTTGGGAATCGTGATCTGCCCCTTGCTGGTGAGCGTCCCCGTAGCCATGGCGCCTCGCTTCCGGAGGTCATCTTACACGAAGTAAGGAGGAACTTCGGAAAGATGCGACCGGCTCTCCGTCGCCGCGCGCTGTATCCTCCCCGGCGATGGCCGTCGCCGTCGTCGCGGATGCGCATCTCGGGGGGCCGGGCGGGGAGGCCGGGCCGCTGGTCGAGCAGTTGCGGGAGATCCCGCAGCGCGGGGCCGAGCGGCTGGTGCTGCTCGGCGACCTGCTCCAGGTCTGGGTCGGTTACCCGCAGTACCAGACCGACGAGGCGCGGGCGCTCGTCGACGCCGTCACCTTCGTGCGCGGGCGCGGCATCCCGGTCGACTACGTCGAGGGCAACCGCGACTTCTTCCTCGGACGCGGCCCGCTCGCTTCGGCCTTCGATCGCGTCGGCACCGAGACTTCCTTCACGACCGGCGGCGTGCGCTACCTCGCCGTCCACGGCGACGGGCTCAACGACCGCGACCGGCAGTACCTGGCGTGGCGCTGGCTGTCGAAGAGCCTGCCGGTGCGCGCCGTCGTGCGCAGCCTGCCGAAGCGGATCGTGGCGCCGATGATCCACTCCACCGAGCGGCGGCTGTCCGGCACCAACTTCAAGCACAAGATGCGCATCCCCGAGGAGGCGATCCGTGCTTACGCCGAGCGCCGCCTCGCCGAGGGCCACGACGTCTTGCTGCTCGGTCACTTCCACGAGCCGCGCACCTGGAAGGTCGCGGGCGGCGAGGTCCGCCTGCTCGAAGCCTGGTTCTCGAGCCGGCGCGTGGAGTGGCTCGGCGAGTAGCGCCGCTCGCGGCGCCGCGGAAGCCCGCGCGATAGGATCCTCGGTCTCGTGCCACGCCGGGTGACGATGCTGGGGAGCGGGACCTCGACCGGGGTCCCCGTGATCGGCTGCGACTGCGCGGTCTGCCGCTCGGCCGACCCGCGCAACCGCCGCACGCGGCCCGGACTGCGTCTCGATCTGGCCGGCGGCACCGTCGTCGTCGACACCTCGCCCGACTTCCGCGCGCAGGCGCTCGCCCACGGGCTCGAGCGGGTCGACGCCGTGCTCTACACCCACCCGCACGCCGACCACGTCTTCGGGCTCGACGACCTGCGCATCTACAACTTCCGGCAGCGCGCGTCGATCCCGTGCTACGGCTCGCCGACCACCATCGCGCGCCTGCGCCAGATCTTCGCCTACGTGTTCGAGGAGGGCCAGGAGGGGGGCGGCAAGCCGCGCCTCGACCTGGTCGCCGTCGAGGAGCCGTTCGAGCTGCTCGGCGAACGGGTGGTGCCGGTGCCCGTGATGCACGGCGAGATGCCGGTCTACGGCTGGCGGATCGGACCGTTCGCGGTGGTCACCGACGTCAACTTCATTCCGCCGGAGAGCTGGCGCGCGCTCGAAGGGGTGGAGGTCCTGGTGATCTCGGCGTTGCGCTACCGGCCGCACCCGACCCACTGGAGCGTCGAGGAGTCGATCGCCGCCGCGCGGCGGATCGGCGCCCGGCGCACTCTGCTCACCCACATCGCCCACGACGTCGACCACGCCGAACCGCGCGTGGCGCTGCCGCCGGGTGTCGAGATCGGACATGACGGACTCGTGGTGGACCTCGACTGAGCGCGTGGCGGTGCCCGCGGGCCGGACGGCGAAGGGGGCCGCCCGGCTGCCGCCGTCGAAGAGCCTGACCCACCGGGCATTCGCCATGGCGCTGGTCGCGAAGGGGCCGATCGCCGTCGAGCGGCCACTCGAATCCGACGACACCCGGCTCTTCCTCGCCGCGCTCGAGGCGATGGGTTGCGCGGTCGAGCGCGGCGAGGGCCGCGTGCGGATCGCGCGTCCCGAACGCTTCGCGGCCGGTGCGCGGCTCGCGTGCGGCAACGCCGGCACCGTCTTCCGGCTGCTGGTCGCGCTGGCGGCCACGGTGCCCGGCGAGTGGGAGATCGACGGCAGCGAGCGGCTGCGCGAGCGGCCGATCGGCCCGCTCGCCGAGGCGCTCGTCGCGCTGGGCGCGCAGCTCGAGTTCCGCGGCGCGAAGGGGTGCGCGCCGCTGGTCGTGCGTGGCGGCCGGCTCGCCGGCGGCCGCGTCCGGCTCGACGCCGGCGAGTCGAGCCAGTACCTCTCGGCGCTGCTCTTCGCCGGCCAGCGGGCGGCGGGACCGATCGAGATCGAGGTCGCGAAGCTCTCCTCGGCGCCCTACGTGCGATTGACCACCGACGTCCTCGGCCGCTACGGCGGCCGCGTCCAGCACCCGCTGCCCGATCTCTGGATCACCAAGCCGGCCGAGCCGCGGGGTGCGACGATCCCGGTCGAGGCCGACTGGTCGGCCGCGGCCTACCCGGCGGCCGCGGCGGCGCTGACCGGCGGTGACATCCTGCTCGAGGGCGCGCCCTGGCGCACCGAGCAGGGCGATCGCCGGTTCCTGGATCTGTTGCGCGCGATGGGCGCCGAGGTGGTGTCCGAGGGATCCGGCGTGCGGGTGCGCGGCACCGGTCCGCTGGTCGCGATCCACGCGGACATGTCCGATCTCCCCGACCAGGTGCCGACCCTCGCCGCGCTCGCTCCGTTCGCGCGTGGCACCACGGTGATCGAGAACGTCCCCCATCTGCGGATCAAGGAGAGCGACCGGCTCGCCGCGATGGCCGCGGAGCTCGCCCGCGCCGGCGCCGCGGTGACCGAGCTGCCGGACGGGCTGGTCATCCCGGGCGTCTGGGCCGAAGTGCCGCCGCCCGCGACGCCGGTCGAGATCGACCCGCACGACGACCATCGGATCGCTATGGCGATGGCGCTGGTCGCCCTGCGCCGGCCGAACCTGGCGATCCGCGATCCCGGCTGCGTCGCCAAGTCGTGGCCCGCCTTCTGGACGGAGCTCGCGCGCTGGCTCGGCGAGCCGCTCGCCGCGGGAAGCCCGCCGTGAACCGCCCGGCCGAGGCCCTGCGCCACCCGGCGCTCGCCCCCGGCCGCGGCGCGCCGCTCGAGCGCGCCGATCTCACCGATCGCCAGCGGCTGGGCGTCGTGCTGCAGGCGGCCGGGCTGCTTTCGCTCTGCGAGGCCGGGGGGTGGCGTCTCGCGGACGGTTGGGACGTGGCACGGGTCGACGGCCGGGGCTTGCTCACCGGGCTCAGCGCCGTCCAGGGCCGGTCGCGACGATCGACGACGACGCTGCTGCTCGAGCTGCTGCGGACCTGCTTCGGCGCCGACGACGAGATCGCCGGCCGTGGTCAGGCGCGCCGGGCGGCGCGCGCGCTCGAGCTGCGCTGGAGCGGTGTCCTCGACCGGTCTCTGCCGGATCAGGCGATCGAGGAGCTGCTGGCGGCCGCCCCTTTCCTCGGCGGCGCGGAGTTCGCGGCGGCCCGGGCCGCGCTCGAAGGGACGCTGGTGCGCTCCGAGCGCGAGGTGCGCTGGCTCGCCGGCCGCGGACGCTCGGCGGCGCCCTGTCGACGCGATCCGCTGGCGCTGGTGTCGCGCGGACGCTGGGCCGAGGCCGCGCGCGCCTTCCTCTCCTCGCCGCCCACCGACGCGGCCGGCAGGCTGGCCCACGCGCGCGCGCTGGCGGGCGACGGCCGGGTCTCGGCGGCGCTGGCGCTCGTCGCCGGCCGGGACGACCTCGAAGCCGAGATCCTGCGCGCGACCTGTCACCTGACGCTCGGCGAGCTCGAGGAGGCGCACGAGTCGGTCCGTCGCATCGAGGCGTCCGATCTGTCGACGGGCGAGCGACTGCGGGCGTCGGACATCGTGCTGCGGGTGCTCTCGATCGTCCGACGGCACGACGCGGCGCGGGACTGGTGCGCGACGACGGTCGCCTCCGCGCGCGGCGGCGAACGCCGCGCGGGTCGGCTCTACGCGGCACAGGCGGCCATCGACCGGGGCGACGTCGATGCCGCCGCTCGCCTGCTCGACGAGGAGCGCGAAGCCGAGAGCGAGCTCCCGGGCCAGTACCACGAGGTCGGGTTCTTCCTGGCGCTGCTGCGCGAGGACGCGGAGCGCGCGCGCGAGCACGCCGCGGCCCGACTGGTGGCGATCCGCCGGTGCGCCACGCGCGCCGAAGCGGGACGCGCCTGGAACAATCTCGGGATCGCGCGCATGATGCAGTGCGACTTCGGCGCTGCGGAGCGGGCCTACCGCCACTCGATGAGTCTCCTGCGCGGGTGCGACGGCCCGCTCGCCGTGACCCTCGCCGGTACCAACTTGGTCGACACCTGGCTGCGGCTCGGACGGATCGACGGGGTCGAACCGATTCTCGAGCAGGCGCTCGCCTGGAACCGGCGCTCGGGCAACCGCCGCGGGGCGGTGGTCGACCAGATCATTCGCGCTCGCCTCGACCTCGCGCGGTTCGACCTCGAGCGTGCGCTGGCGCGCCTGGCCGGGCTGCGCGAGGAGGTGCAGGAGCGTCCGTTGGCCGCGGTCGCCGGCTGGCGCTCGGTGGTCGAGGCGCGCGCGCTCGGCTGGCTCGGCCGCAGCGGTTCGGCGGCCGCATCGCTCGAGGCGGTCGCGCCCGAGGCGCTGACCTACCTCGAGCCCGAAGAGCGGCCATTCCTGTTCGCGCTGGCCGGCCGAATCGACCGCGCGCTCGAGCTCGCGGCCGCGGCCGGCGAGCTCGCGGCGCTGGTGGCGCCGCTGGTGTCGGGCGAGGTCCCGCCGCCGGGGCGCTGGCGCGCGCTCGACCGGCTCGAACCGTATCGCCGCGCGCGCTTCGTGCTCGACGCCGAGCTGGCGGCGCCCGGTTCGGTGCCGAGCGAGCGGCGCGAGGAAGCCGCGGAGTGGTTCCGCCGCGCCGGCATCGCCCGCGCCGCGGAGCGGATCGAGCGCTCGAGGGGTGTCGCCTGGCGCGCGCTCGCCGACTACTTCCGCCGCCCGGCTGGCGATCCGGACGCGATCGAGTCGCTGCTCGCGGCGGTCGGGCACTCCGAGGCCGAGCTGGTGATCCGTGCGGAGTCGGGAGAGCACCGCCTCGCGGGCACCGGCGCCCGGCGGTTGCCGGCCGAGCGCGTGGCGGCGTTCGGCGCGGCCGAGCTGGTGTTGCGCGCCGAGAGCTTCGACGAGCCGCTGCGCGCCCTGTTCGCGCTCTTCCTGCGCGACGTGCCCTCGCCGCCGCCGGAGCCCGCCCAGGCCGTCGGCGGCATGCTCGGCGAGAGCCCGGCGCTGCGCGCGGCGCTCGACCGGCTGCGCCGTTTCGCGGCCTCGGACCTGCCGGTCCTGATCCTCGGCGAGAACGGTACCGGCAAAGAGCTGGCGGCGCGCCTGGTCCACGAGGCGAGCCCGCGCGCTGCGGCGCCGCGGATCGCGGTCAACTGCGCCGGGTTGTCCGACACGCTGCTGCTCGCGCAGCTGTTCGGCCACGCCCGCGGCGCTTTCACCGGCGCCGACCGCGAGCGCGCCGGCTTCTTCGAGAGCGCGCGCGGCGGGACCGTCTTCCTCGACGAGATCGGCGACTTCCCTGCGCCCGCCCAGGGGAGCCTGCTGCGGGTGCTCCAGGAGAAGGAGGTCCAGCGCCTGGGCGAGTCGCTGCCGCGCCGCGTCGACGTCCGACTGGTCGCCGCGACCAACCGGAACCTCGAGGCGATGGTCGAGGAGGGGCGCTTCCGACAGGACCTCTACTTCCGCCTCAAGGCGGCGACCGTCGTGCTGCCGCCCCTGCGCGAGCGCGGACAGGACGCGCTGCTGCTCGCGGAGCACTTCCTGGGCGCCCAGCGTCGTAACCGCCCCGGACTGAAGCTGACGCCGGAGGCGCGGCGGGCGCTCGCGGCGCACGATTGGCCGGGAAACGTGCGCGAGCTGGCCAACGTGGTCGCCGCCGCGGCGGTGCTGTCGCACGACGGCCGCATCGCGCCCGAGCATCTCGACCTCGGCGGCGCCGCCGCCGCGCCGGCGGAGCGGGCCGACGGCGGTTATCACGCGCAGGTCGAGACCTTCCGCCGCCGCCTGATCGAGCGCGCGCTCGGTGACTGCGAGGGCAACCTCGCCGCCGCGGCGCGCAAGCTCGGCGTCTCGCGCCAGTTCCTGTCGCAGTTCGTGCGAAAGTACGGCCTGCCGGTCAACTGACCGGCCGCCGAACCGAGCCCGAGAACCCACACGTTGACCCAGCTCGTCCTGCGCCGGCTGCTCTCCGCGATTCCGACGCTGGCGGCGGTGGCGACGCTGGTGTTCTCGCTGATCCACCTGATTCCGGGCGACCCGGTGCTGATCATGCTCGGCGAGGGGGCGCAGCCGACCGACGTCGAGGGGCTGCGCCGCGAGCTCGGGCTCGACCGGCCGCTCTTTGCGCAGTACGGCGCCTTCGTCGCCGGTCTCGTCCGCGGCGACCTCGGCCGCTCGCTCCACTTCGATCAGCCGGTGACGGCGCTGATCGCGCGCCACTACCCGGCGACCGTCGAGCTGGCGCTGGCGGCGATGCTGGTGGCGCTCGCCACCGCGCTGCCGCTCGGCATGCTCGCCGCCTTCCGCAAGGGGAGCTGGGTCGACCGCGCCGCGCGCGGCTTCGCGCTCGTCGGCGTCTCGGTGCCCAACTTCTGGCTGGGGCCGATGGCGATCCTGCTGTTCTCGATCCAGCTCGGCTGGCTGCCGGTCTCCGGCCGCGGCGGTCTCGCGCACCTGGTGCTGCCGGCGGCGACGCTCGGCCTGGCCCTGGCGGCGCTGCTGACGCGCATGGTGCGGGCGGGCGTCGCCGAGGAGCTCGGCAAGCCGTTCCTGGTGACGGCGCGCGCCAAGGGGCTGTCGCGGGTTCGCATCGCGGTCGCGCACGCGCTGCGCAACGCGCTGGTGCCGGTGGTGACCGTCGTGGGTCTGCAGTTCGGCTCGCTGCTGACCGGCGCGATCCTGACCGAAACGATCTTCGGCTGGCCCGGGCTGGGCCGGCTGCTGATCCAGGCGATCCGCCTGCGCGACTATCCGCTGGTGCAGGGGTGCGTGCTGCTGATCTCGGCGACCTACGTGCTGGTCAACCTGGTCACCGACCTGGTCTATGCCTGGATCGACCCGAGGATCCGGGTGCGATGACCCACTCGATCGCCGCTCCCCGACGCCGCGCGCAGCGGGCCCGCTGGGCCGCGGCGGGCGTGCTCGTCCTGCTCGTGGCGGCGATCCTCGGGCCGGCGATCGCGCCGCGCTCGGTGACCGCGATGGAGCTCGAACGGCGCCTCGAGGCACCCTCGCTCGCGCATCCGCTGGGCTTGGACGAGCTCGGACGCGACGTCCTGTCGCGGCTGCTCGCGGGCGCGCGCGTCTCGGTGACGGTCGGCCTCGTCGTGGTGGGGATCGCCGGCACGCTCGGCACGCTGCTCGGCGTCGCCGCCGGCGCGGCCGGCGGCAGATGGGACACGGCGCTGATGCGCGCGATCGACGTCTTCCTGGCCTTCCCGGGAATCCTGCTGGCGATCGCGCTGGTCGCCGTTCTCGGCCCGGCGCTGTCGCACGTCGTGCTGGCGCTGGCGGCGATCGGCTGGGTCGGCTACGCGCGGCTGGCGCGCGGCCAGGTGCTGCAGCTGCGCGAGCAGGAGTACGTGCTCGCCGCGCGTGCTTCCGGCGTCGGCACGGCGCGACTGGTGCTGCGCCACCTGCTGCCCAACGTGCTGCCACTCACCGTCGTCCAGGCGAGTCTCGGACTGGCCGGCGCGATCCTCGCCGAGGCGAGCCTCTCCTTCCTCGGCCTCGGCATCCAGCCGCCGACGCCGTCGTGGGGGGCGATGATCAACGCCGGCCGCGGCCACCTGCTCGACGCGCCGCACGTCACGCTCTTCCCGGGTCTGGCGATTCTGTTCTCGGTGATGTCGCTCAACTTCCTCGGCGACGCCCTGGTCGACCGCCTCGACCCGCGGCGCGCCAAGGACTTCGAGAGCCGGCCTCAGTCGAGGTGATCCCAGCCGAGCGCCGGCAGCACGTGGCGCTCGCCGGCGGCGTCGAGGAAGACGACCTCGCGGCCGCGCACGATCCGGCCGATGCGGGAGCAGCCGAATCGCGCGGGCGGCTCGACCGAGGCCGGCAGGGTGAACAGCAGCACGTAGTCCTCGCCGCCCGCCAGCGCGACCGCGATCGGGTCGAGACCGAGCGCGGCCGCGAGCTCCTCGTGCCCGGGCGCGACCGCGGCGCGCAACAGCCGCAGGTCGAGCTCGGCGCCGACACCGCTCGCGGTGGCGACGCGGCGCAGGTCCTTGGCGAGCCCGTCCGAGACGTCGATCGCCGCGCCGGCCCGGCGACCGAGCGCGGCGAGCCACCGACCGAGCTCGAGCTGAGGGCCCGGAACGAGATGCCTCGACACCGCACGACGCCCGGCCGCGGCGGTCTTTCCTTTCAACAGAAAGTCTTTCGTCTCTGGAAGCGAGACAGTCCGTCCGCGCCACGTCGCGCCGCGCAGCACCAGCTCGCAGCCGAGGGCGGACTCGCCGACCGGACCGCCCAGCCAGAGCGTGTGACCCGCCCGCGCGCGGTCGCGGCCGAGGGAGGCGTCGCCGGCGGACTTCTCGCCCAGCAGCGTGAGCGAAGCCGAGAGCACCTGCGCATGGGCGACGTCACCGCCGGCGAGCACCACGCCGTGGCGCCCGGCCTCCTGGAGCAGCCCTTCGATCAGCGGTCGCGGGTCGGTGTCGTGGGGCAGTCCGAGCGCGAGCAGCGCCCAGCGCGGCCGCGCGCCCGACGCCGCGAGGTCCGAGAGGTTGACGGCGAGCAGCCGCCGGCCGAGCGTGGCGAGGTCGAGGCCGGCGGCGAAGTGGGTCCCTTCGATCTGCTGGTCGACGGTCGCGACCAGGCGGCCGCGGGCGGCGAGCTCGGCGGTGTCGTCGCCGATCGGCGCGCGCGGCAGGCGGCGCTCGAGCCAGGCGACGAACGCCTCCTCGCCGCCGCCGCTCACGGCCGGCGTCCGGCGAAGCGGGCGACCTTGCCGCCGGCCTTCGCCGGCGCGGACTGGAGGGCGCGGTCGAGCACCTCGTCCATGGTCTCGACGAAGACCAGCTCGAGGTCGCGGCGGGCCTCGGCCGGCAGGTCGACGAGATCGCGGCGGTTCTCCTTGGGCAGGATCACCGTCTTGACGCCGGCGGCGCGGGCGGCGAGCAGCTTCTCCTTGAGTCCGCCGATCGGCAGCACGTCGCCGCGCAGCGTGATCTCGCCGGTCATCGCCAGCTTGCGGTCGACCTTGCGGTTGGCGGCGACCGACAGGATGGCAGCGGCGACCGTGATGCCGGCCGACGGGCCGTCCTTGGGGATCGCCCCCGCCGGCAGGTGGACGTGCAGGTCGTGCTGCGAGAAGAACTCGGCCGGCAGGCCGTGGCGCGAAGCCCAGGCGCGGCAGAAGGTGAGCGCGGCCTGCGCCGACTCCTTCATGACGTCGCCGAGCTGGCCGGTCAGCACCAGCTGCCCCTTGCCCGGCGTGGCCACCGTCTCGACGAACATCAACTCGCCGCCGGTGGCGGTCCACGCCAGGCCTGTGGCGACGCCGACCCGGTCGCGCTCGAGCAGGTCCTCGATCTGGAACTTGGGCTGGCCGAGGAACGTCTCGACCTTGCGCGGGCCGACCTCGACCCGGCTCTTCTTGCCGCTGGCGACGGCGAGTGCCACCTTGCGACAGACGCCGGCGATCTCGCGCTCGAAGCCGCGCAGGCCCGCTTCGCGCGTCCACTCGTCGACGATCCGGCGCAGGGCGCGCTCGGTGAAGGCGAGGTTGGCGTCCGACAGGCCGTGCTCGCCGAGCTGCTTGGGGATCAGGTGGCGCCGCGCGATCGCCAGTTTCTCCTCGAGGGTGTAGCCGGAGATGCGGATCACCTCCATGCGGTCGAGGAAGGCCGGCTGGATCGGGTCGAGCAGATTGGCGGTGGTCACCCAGAGCACGCGCGACAGGTCGTAGGCGACGCCCAGGTAGTGGTCGCGGAAGGTCGAGTTCTGCTCCGGGTCGAGCACTTCGAGCAGCGCCGAGGAGGGGTCGCCGCGGTAGTCGGAGCCGACCTTGTCGATCTCGTCGAGCATGAACACGGGATTCGAGGTGCCGGCCTGGTGGAGCCCCTGGAGAATCCGCCCGGGCAGCGCTCCGACGTAGGTGCGCCGGTGGCCGCGGATCTCGGCCTCGTCGCGCACGCCGCCGAGCGACAGGCGCACGAACTTGCGGCCGAGCGCGCGCGCGATGGAGCGCCCCAGCGAGGTCTTGCCGACGCCGGGCGGGCCGACGAAGCAGAGGATCGGGCTGCGCGCGTCCTTCTTGAGCTTGCGCACCGCCAGGAACTCGACGATCCGCTCCTTGACCTTCTCGAGATCGTAGTGATCCTCGTCGAGCACGCGCCGGGAGTCTTCGAGGTCGATGTGGTCCTCGGTCATCGTGTTCCACGGCAGCCCGGTCAACCAGTCGAGGAAGGTGCGTTGCACCGCGCTCTCGGCCGAGTCGGGGTGGGCGCGCTCGAGCCGCTGGATCTGGCGCTCGAGCTCCTCCTTCGCCTCGTCGGAGATCCCCTTCTCCTCGCCCAGCTTGCGGTAGCGGTCGACCTCCTCGGCGAGGTCGTCGCCCTCGCCGAGCTCCTGCTGGATGGCGCGCAGCTGCTGGCGCAGGAAGTACTCGCGCTGGCTCCGGTCGATCTCGCCGCGGGCCTGAGAGGAGATCTCGTGCTGCATGGTCAGCAGCTGGACCTCGCGGTGCATGTGCTCGGCGACCCGACGCAGGCGCGTCATCGGGTCCATCAGCTCGAGGATGGACTGGGCGTCGTCGACGGTGAGGTCGAGATTCGAGGCCAGCAGGTCGGCGAGGCGGCCCGGATCCTCGAGGTTGGCGACCAGCAGCAGGACCTCGGGCGAGACCGCCTTGCCGAGTCCGACGATGCGCTCCATCGCCTCCTTCGCCGAGCGCACCAGCGCCTGGACCTCGAGGGTCGGCTCGGGCGGGTCGGGCTCGACGATGGCGTCGACCCGCGCCTGCAGGAACGGCTCGCCCTCGGCCAGGTGCTCGATGCGGATGCGCGCCAGCCCCTGCGCCAGGATCCGGATGCGGCCGTCGGGGAGCTTGAGCATCCGCATGATCGACGCCGCCGTGCCGACCGGATGGAGATCGGCCGCGCCGGGCTCTTCGACCGACGGATCGCGCTGGGCGACGAGCGCCAGCAGGCGCTGCTCGGAGAGCGCGGCGTCGACCGCGAGAATCGACGATTCGCGGCCGATCGACAGCGGCACGATGATGTAGGGGTAGAGCACCGCGTCCTTGAGGGGCAGAACCGGCAGCAGGTCGGGCAGGCGGGGAGTCTCTTCCGTCATCTCTTCCTTCGATTCAGCCCTTCTTCTTCTTCTTGTTCTTGCGCTCGCGGTCCTTCTCGAGCAGACCCTTGAGCTCGGCCATGAACTCTTCGACGTCCTCGAAGCGCCGGTAGACGGAGGCGAAGCGGACGTAGGCGACCTGATCGATCACGCGCAGGCGCTCCATCAGGAACTCGCCGAGCTCGCGGGTCGAGATCTCCCGGTCCTCGCGCTCGGCGACCAGGTTCTCGGCGGCGTCGGCGATCTCCTCGAGCTGGCGGGGCGACACCGGCCGTTTCTCGCACGCCTTCTCGAGGCCGCGGAGGAGCTTGGCGCGGTCGAAGTCCTGGCGCGTACCGTCGATCTTGACGACCTTGTAGTGGATCTCCTCGACCTTCTCGTAGGTCGTGAAGCGCCGCTCGCAGCCCAGGCACTCGCGCCGCCGCCGGATCGTCCCGGAGTCTCGACTCTCCCGCGAGTCGACGACCCGGTCCTCGAGCTTGCCGCAGAACGGACAGCGCACGCGTCGGACTCTAGCGCAGCACAGCCGGCTGAACGGATCCCGCGGAGTGCCCGGCGGGCGCCGCGAGTCGAGGGTGCGGGGTGCCGGAGGCGTCCGGCACCCCGCGGAGTCGCACTTCAGTTCTGCGTGGCGGTCCAGCGAGTCGTGTCGCCGGTCTCGAAGCCGTCGAGGAACGGCATGGTGTCGACCGTCGCCTGGAGGCACCAGAAGTCGAGCGTGCCGATGTCGGCACCGACGTGGTCGGCGACCGTCAGGGTCCAGTCGCCGGCGAACAGCTCGCCGTCCACCGCGGCGAGAACGGCTCCCGTCGGATCACCGCCCTGGGCCGAGCCGGTGATCGCCGGCAGGTTCGAGCACTGGATCTCGATCGCCGGGTCGGCGCCCTCGTCGTCGACGGTGACGTCGACGTCGTCGCCGGGGCAGCCGTTGGCGGTCGCCGGAACGCCCGGTCGGTCGATCAGCGTGACCGAGGTCCCGGTGTCGACGTGGGTGAGGGTGAAGGCGAGGTCGCCCACCCAGGTATGGGTCGCCTGGATCAGGACGTCGAGGTCGGTGATGAACTCGCTTCCCGGATCGATGGTGATCGTGTCGGTCACGCCGGTCGGATTGTTGTCCGGGATGGCGAGCGCCGGCGCGCTGCAGCCGGGCGGGACCACGACCTGCTCCCAGATCCAGGTTCCGGCCGAGAAGGTCTCGCTCGTCGGCCACGGCGTCGGGATCGGCGTCTGGTAGGCGGCGAGTCCGAAGTCCCAGACGTGGATCTGTCCCGCGGCGCCGACGCTGTCGTCCTCGATCAGGTAGGCGCGGCCGTCGGTGCCGACCGCCAGGCCGTCGATGTCGGTCTCGCCGGCGGGATAGGGGGTGACGACGGTGTAGGTGCCGCTGCCGTCGAGCGGGATCTGGACGAGCCCGCGGTTGGCCGCGGCGTCGTTGGTGCCGTAGAGCAGGCCGGATACGGGGTCGGAATCGAGACCGCCGATGTCGGTGCCCGCGGCGTCGGCGTACGCTTCGAGCAGCGTCGCGATCCCGGTCGCCGGGTCGATCGAGTAGAGGCCCTCGGGGTTGGTGGCCGAGCTGATGTTGCGCCCGCCGATCAGCATCCCGTCGTGCATGCCGAGGGTGACCATGGAGAGCGTGGCGCCGTCGGCCGCGCTGGTGAACGAGCCGATCGTCGTCACGGTGGGGTCGCCGACGACCCAGTGGTGGAACGTCGATCCGCTCGAGATGTAGATGGTGTTGTTCGAGACGTCGAAGGCCGCGCCCCAGATCTGGACGGCGAGCGGTACCTGGACGTTGGAGTTGACGCCGGTCGGATCGACCAGCTCGGCGGGAATGGCGACGTCGTCGACGCCGATGAACAGCGGGTTGGCGATGCCGCCCAGGGCGATCCGCCAGGTGCCCGGCGCGGCGGCGGGCTCCAGCTCCGACAGTCGGCTGCGCTCCATCTCGAGGAGCGATTCGAAGTCGTCCGTGCCGAAGGTTGCCACCGGTACCTGCCAGGCGAACAGCAAGAGAAGAGTCGTCAGCGTGCGGGGGATTCGCCGAGTCACGTTACCTCCCTTCGTCGGTACCCGGCGGTCGGAGGGGCGTGTGGCGGAGTCGCGCGGTGCGACGCGTCTCTACCCGCGGCGGGCCTCGGGCACGGTGAGCGAGTGAAGCTCCAACCGTACCAGAATCCGGCGGACGCGCCGGCGCGCCGGTCAGTCCTTCGAGTTGAGGGAGACGTTGAGGTGGAGCAGGAGCTTCTCGAGACCGCTGGGGTCCGAGATGTCGATGCGAAAGTCGCGAATGGCGTCGACGATGCGCGAGTCGGTGTCCTCGACGCGCAGGTCGATCAGGAAGCGGCGCGCGCGCTGGAGCTCGGTCCGCTTCAGGGTCATCTCCACCGAGCGGTGGATCTCGCCCTTGCCGTTGGCCGACACGAAGGCGGCGCGCGGATGGGCGCCCGAACCGGCCGTCGGCGCCTGCGGCGTCCGGGTCTGGGCGCCCGCGCCGGACGGCGGCAGCGGCGGGACCCGCGGCGGCGCGGGGCGCTGCGGCGGAGCGCTCTCGCCCGGTGTCGAGAGCGCCTGCCGCCGGATGTTTTCGAGCTCGGCGAGCACGTCGAGCTTGCTCGCCTTGCCGCGTTTCGCCGCGACGGCGGCCGGCGCCGCGGGGGCGGGCCGCGCGGGCGCCGGAGGCGGGGGCGTCGGCTTGGGGCGCGCCGCGGCCGCGGGCGGCGCCGCGGGGGGCTGGGGGACCGGCATCGGCCTCGGCGGCGCGGGGCGCGCCGCGCCGCCTTCGCCCATCTTGGTCAGCCGCTTCTTGAGCGACAACAGCGTCAGCTTCGAGATGCCCTTGAGCGTCTCGAAGACGCCCTGGCCGGAGACCGCGGAAGACTCGAAGTGCGGCAGGCCGCGTGGATTGATCGCGCGATTGAGCTCCTCGACCGGGACCACGTCGGGCAGGTCGCGCTTGTTGAACTGGAGGACGACCGGGATCGAGTCGAGCGCCAGCCCCATCTCGGCCAGGTTCTCCTCGAGGTTCTTGAAGGAGTCGATGTTGGCCTGGATCATCGGCCGCTGCGAGTCGGCGACGAAGACGACGCCGTCGACGCCCTTGAGCACCAGCTTCCGGGTCGTGTTGTAGAAGACCTGACCGGGGACGGTGTAGAGCTGGATGCGGGTCGAGAAGCCGCCGATGTTGCCGACGTCGATCGGCAGCAGGTCGAAGAACAGGGTTCGGTCGGTCTCGGTTTCGAGCGAGACCATCTCGCCGCGGCTGTCGGTCGCGGTGTGCCCGTAGATGTACTGGAGGTTGGTGGTCTTCCCGCACAGACCGGGGCCGTAGTACACGACCTTCGCGGTCATCTGCATCGTGCTGTAGTTGAAGAAGACCATGGGCGCCCGAGTCTAGTCGGAAGGATCCGAAGTTAGCACCGGATCTTTCGTGCGGTCAAGGAGATCCGAGCGCTCGAGCCGCTCGGCGAGGGCCTTCTGCGCGGTCGACAGGGGACCCCTCTCGGCGCGCCGCTCGAGGGCCGCTCGCGCCACCGCCACCGCGAGCCCGGCGAAGGACGGCGCGACCGAGTGCAGCGCCGCGAGCTGCCGTTCGACGGTCGCGAGATCGCCGCGCACGGCGGGTCCGGTGATGGCATCGGCCGGGTCCGGTGCCGCGGCGGCGGCCGCGAGGGCTCCGGCCGCGAGCCGGGCGTAGCCGGGGAAGGCGGCGCTCGGCACGCCCCCGGCCCGCGCCAGCGCGACGGCCGAGGCGAACAGGGTCGCCACGCCCCCGGCGGCGAAGCTGGCGGCGAGATGGTAGACGGGGCGCACCGCCTCGCCGACGACGGCGGATTCGCCGCCGAAGGCCTCGGCGAGGCGACGGCCGAGCGTCCGCGCCCGCGCGTCGCCGTCGAGGGCGTAGAAGGTGCCATGGGCTGCCGCGGGGTCGGGCTCGACCGCCGGAAACGCGCGCAGCGGGTGGAGGCAACCGACCGCGACACCCGTCGCCGCGAGCGGTGCCAGGACCGAGGGACCCAGCGCGCCCGCGGTATGGAGCACGACGCCCGACCGGACCCGGCCGGCGAGGTGCCGGGCGACCTCCGGAATGGCCGAGTCCGGAACCGCGATCAGCACGAGGTCGACCTCGGGGGCGTCCCAGAGCGCCGCGGTCGTCGCCACCGCCTGCCAGCGGCCCGCCAGCGCGCCGAGGCCGGCCGATCGGGTGCGGGCGGCGACCGCGCGGCAGACGGCGCCGGCGGCGCGCGCCCACTCCGCGAGACTGGTGCCGACACGCCCCGGTCCGACCAGCGCGAAGTCGAGGCCGTCGAGCGGCCGGGCAGAGGGGTTCACTGCGCTAAGATAAGCGCGCTTCCGAGGCGGCGCAATCGCCGGTCCGCGGGCCGGCCCGTGGCCGGCTTCGGATACACAGGGGGACGAGCTCGAGCAGACCATGGTCCCGGTCCGCCCCAGGGTCGAACTGTCGCCGCGGGATCGCGAGATCCTGCGTGACGTCGTGCGCACTTATCTGGTGTCCGGCGAGCCGGTGAGCTCGCGTACGGTCGCCCGGCACGAGCGCCACGGCGTGTCGGCCGCAACCATCCGCAACGTCATGGCCGACCTTGAGGAACACGGCTTTCTCGAACAGCCGCACAGCTCGGCCGGACGGGTGCCCTCGCGCAACGGCCTGCACTTCTACATCTCGGCGCTGATGGAAGCCGAGGCCCCCGGCCCGGAAGAGCGACGCCGGATCGAGGGCGAGCTCGCCGGCTCGGCGGCCGACGCCTCGCAGTTGGTGGACACGGCGTCGCAACTGCTCTCCCGGCTTTCGGGACAGATCGGCATCGTGGTCACGCCGCAGTTCGGCGAGACCGCGCTCGAGGCCGTCGACTTCGTGCCGCTGTCGGGCCGCCGGGTGCTGTGCGTGGTGGTTTCGCGCGGCGGCTTCGTCGAGAACAAGCTGGTCGAGACCGGCGAGGAGCTGTCGCGCGAAGAGCTCGTGCGCATCTCGAACTACCTGACCGAGACCTTCCGCGGACAGACCCTGCGCGCGATCCGCGAGCGGCTGCTCGACCGCATGGTCGAGGAGCGCACGCGGGTCGACGAGCTGATGCGGCGGGCGATCCTGCTGGCTCGGCAGGGGTTCGAGCCCCGCGACGAGCAGGCGCTGCGCATCGAGGGCACCTCCTCGCTGCTCGCCCGACCGGACGCCGGCGACCTCGCGAGCGTGCGCCGTGTGCTCGACGCCTTCGAGGAGCGGCAGCGTCTGGTCGGCCTGCTCAACCAGTGTCTCGACGGCAACGCCGTGCGGGTGGTGATCGGGGAGGACGACGAGGTCACCTCGGACCTCGGACTCGCCCTGGTCGCGCGACCCTGGGGCGCCGACGACCGGGCTCGCGGTACGCTCGGCATCCTCGGACCGGCGCGCATGCCGTACGAGCGGATCATTCCTCTGGTCGACTATCTGGGGGAGTCGCTGGGCCGGGCGCTCGAGGAGAGCGTCAACCGGCAGGGGACGGGGGGGCGATGAGCGACGAGCGCGAGCGGCGGGACGGCGATCCGCGCGACGCGGGCGAGGGCGACGTGGAGATCCTCGGTTTCGAATCGGTGGACGAGGACGGACTCCCGTCGGGCGAGTGGGCGGCACGAGACGTCGAGGAGTCGTCGAGTCCGGCGGCTGGCGCCGAGCCATCGGCGGAGCCCGCCGAACCGACGGTCGAGGTCGCCGAGCTCCGCGATCGCCACCTGCGCCTGCTCGCCGACTTCGACAACTTCCGCAAGCGGGCGGAGCGCGAGCTCGAGGAGCGCACCCGCTACGTGCTCGCCGAGCCGATCCGCGAGCTGCTGCCGGTGCTCGACAATCTCGAGCGGGCGTTGGTGGCGCAGGGAGCGGAAGGCGACCTGATCCGCGGGGTCGAGATGACGGCGCGCCAGTTCCTCGACGTCCTGCGCCGGTTCGGCGTCGAACCGGTACCGGCGGTCGGTGCGCGCTTCGACCCGCGGCGCCACGAGGCGGTGATGAGCGTCGAGTCGGCCGACGTCGCCGAGCCGACGGTGGTCGAGGAGCTCCAGCGCGGCTACGTGCTGCGCGACCGCCTGCTGCGGCCCGCGCTGGTGAGGGTGGCGGTGCCGGCTGCCGGCGCGGCGCCGTCGCGAACGGCCGAAGACGGGCAGGATTGAGGGCGGGGACGGAGATGGAATGAGCAAGATCATCGGCATCGACCTCGGGACGACCAACAGCTGCGTGGCGGTCGTCGAGGCGTTCTCGCCCCGCGTGCTCGCCAATCGCGACGGTTCGCGGACCACGCCGTCGATCGTCGCCTTCACCGCCGACGGCGACCGGCTGGTCGGGCAGATCGCCAAGCGCCAGGCGATCACCAATCCCCAGCAGACCGTTTTCGCGGTCAAGCGGCTGATCGGCCGCAAGTTCGACGACCCCAACGTCCAGCGCGCCCGCGACCTGCTGCCCTACGCGGTGGTCGAGGCGCCCAATGGCGACGTCAAGGTCCAGATCCGCGACCGCCAGCACTCGCCGGAAGAGATCTCGGCCTACATCCTGCGCGAGCTCAAGGGTTTCTCGGAGGAAGTCCTCGGCGAGCCGGTGCGTGAGGCGATCGTCACCGTCCCGGCTTATTTCGACGATTCGCAGCGCCAGGCGACCAAGGACGCCGGGCGAATCGCCGGGCTCGAGGTGCTGCGCATCCTCAACGAGCCGACCGCCGCGGCGCTCGCCTACGGGCTCGACCGCGTCCAGGGGCGCAAGCGGATCGCGGTGTACGACCTGGGCGGCGGCACGTTCGACGTCTCGGTGCTCGAGCTCTCCGAAGGGATCTTCGAGGTCAAGTCGACCTCGGGCGACACCTACCTCGGCGGCGAGGACTTCGACCAGCGCATCATCGACTGGTTGATCTCGGAGTTCCGGGCCGAGACGTCGATCGACCTGCGTTCGGACCGCATGGCGCTGCAGCGTCTCAAGGAAGCGGCCGAGCGCGCCAAGTGCGAGCTCTCGGCGGCGACCGAGTCGACCATCAACCTGCCGTTCATCTCGGCCGACGAGAGCGGACCGCGGCACCTGTCGCGCCAGCTCTCGCGCGACCAGTTCGAATCGCTGGTCGGCGACCTGGTGGCGCGCACGGAGGGGCCGTGCCGCGACGCGATGGAGCAGGCCGGGATGACGCCGGACGAGATCGACGAGGTCCTGCTGGTCGGCGGACAGACCCGCACGCCGCTGGTGCAAGTGACGGTCGAGCGCATCTTCGCGCGCCAGCCGAATCGCGACATCAATCCGGACGAGGTGGTGGCGATCGGCGCCGCGATCCAGGGTGGCATCATCCGCGGCGACATCAAGGACCTGGTGCTGCTCGACGTCACGCCGCTGTCGCTCGGCATCGAGACCCATGGCGGCCTGTTCGTCAAGCTGATCGAGCGCAACGCCACGATCCCGACCAAGAACACTCAGATCTTCACCACGGTCGTCGACAACCAGGACACGGTCGAGGTGCACGTCCTCCAGGGCGAGCGCGAGATCGCGGCCGAGAACCGCTCGCTCGGGCGCTTCGAGCTGGTCGGCATCCCGCCGGCGCCGCGCGGCGTGCCGCAGATCGAGGTCACCTTCTCGATCGACTCCAACGGAATCGTCAGCGTCTCGGCGCGCGACATGGCGACCAACCAGTCGCAGACCATCCAGATCAACCCGGCTGGCGGCCTGTCGAAGGAGGAGATCGAGCGGCTGGTTCGCGAGGCCGACCAGTTCGCCCAGGCCGACGCCCAGAAGCGCGAGATCCGGCGCCTGAAGAACCGCGTCGAGGGGCTGGTCTACTCCAACGAGAAGGTCTTCGCCCAGTTTCGCGACGCGCTCGGCGAGAAGGACCGGCGCAAGCTCTCGGAAGCGTTGCTGCGTTCGCGCATGGCGTTGTCCTCGGAGTCGCGCGCCGACCTCGAAGCCGCGCTCTTCGACCTCAACTCCATCTCCCGCACCCTCTCAGAGATGATGCTGTCGCAGGTCGGCGACGCGGGCGGCGCGCCGGCGCCGCCGGCCGAAGAGAAGGCCGACTGACCTTCGATGGCGTCCGGTGCCCGTTCCTCCCGCGCGACGCGGGACTACTACGAAGTGCTCGGAGTCGCGCGCGAGGCGACCGCCGAACAGATCAAGTCCGCCTACCGCAAGCTCGCGCTCCAGTACCACCCCGATCGCAACCCGGGGGATGCCGCGGCCGAGGAACGCTTCAAGGAGGCCGCCGAGGCGTACGCCGTGCTGTCGGACGCCGACAAGCGCGCCCGCTACGACCGCTTCGGCTCGACCGGCGGTGCCGGAGGATTCGACCCGGGGGGCTTCGACCCGTCGACCTTCGCCGACTTCTCGGACATCCTGGGCGACCTGTTCGGGCTGGGTGGTCCGTTCGGCGGCCGCGCGCGGCGCGGTGGCGCCGAACCGGGCGCCGACCTGCGCTACGACCTCGAGATCGAGTTCGAGGAGGCGGCCTTCGGTACCACCCGCAAGCTCCAGGTCCCGCGGCTCGAGACCTGCGCGACCTGCAGCGGAAGCGGCGCCGCGTCGGGCAGCCAGCCCGCGACCTGCCGGACCTGCTCGGGGCGCGGCGAGATCCGATTCGCGCAGGGTTTCTTCGTGGTGTCGCGCACCTGTCCGGCCTGCAATGGCGAGGGCCGGGTGATCTCGGATCCCTGTCCGGACTGCCGCGGCGCCGGACGCAACGAGATGCGCCGCGAGCTCGAGGTGCGCATCCCGGCCGGCGTCGACACCGGCGCGCGGCTGCGGCTCCAGGGTGAAGGGGAGCACGGCCGGCGCGGGGGGCGCACCGGCGACCTCTACGTCGTCCTCGAGGTCGCGCCCCACGATCGGTTCGGCCGCGAAGGGGCGAACGTGCTGGCGGTGGAGGAGATCGGCTACGCGCAGGCTGCGCTCGGCGCCGAGCTCGAGATCGAGACCCTGCACGGCAAGGAAACGCTTCACGTTCCGGCGGGCACGCAGCCCGGCCATCTTTTCCGCCTCAAGAGCAAGGGCATTCCGCGCCTCGGCGGATCGGGCAAGGGGGACCACGTGGTCGAGGTCGCCGTCCGAGTGCCGAAGCCCTCGGAGCTCTCCGACGAACAGAAGGCGCTGCTGGCCCGTCTGGCCGAGCTCGAAGGTCGGCCGACCAAGGCCGAGCGCTCGGTGCTCGATCGCGTCAAGGAGCTGTTCGGCGGCTGACCGCCGCCATCGTCCTCTCAAGAGGACGAAAAGGGGACAGGCAAGAAAACTCGAGATTCCTTGCCTGTCCCCGTTTCCCGGGTTTCTTTGCCTGTCCCCTTTTTCTCGGAGGGGTCGGCCGACGGGGGCGGCGTGAGCGACGGGGGGTTCGTGACGTTGCGCATCGAGGCGCCGGGCGAGCTCGAGGAAGAGCTGGTCGGGCGGGTCTACGCGCTCGGCGGCGCGGGGAGCTGGTCGGAGCCGTCCGCGACGCCCGGCGGCGTGCGCATCCACGCCTTTTTCGACGCGGCGAGCCGGCCCGACCCGCGCGCGCTCGCCACACTCGAGACCGTCGGCGTCACCGTCGGCGCGCTCGAGGCGGTCGAGGTGCGCGACTGGGGCGCGACATGGCGGCTGGGTGCCCGGCCGATCGAGGTCGGCCGTGCGTTCGTCGTCGATCCGCGCGAGCCGGCGGAGGTCGAATCCGCGGTCGATCCGCGCGGACGTTTCCTGCTGCGGCTCCCGGCGCGCACGGCGTTCGGCCTGGGCAGCCACGAATCGACGCGGCTGGCGGTCGAGTTGCTGGAGTCGGTCGAGGTGCGGGGCCGGCGCGTGCTCGACGTCGGCACCGGTAGCGGCATCCTGGCCTTCGCCGCGCTCGCGCTCGGTGCCGGCGAGGTCGTCGCGCTCGACCTCGACTCCGCCGCGGCCCTTCTGCTGCCGCGCTACCAGGCCCTCAACGCGATCCGCTTTCCGGCGTTCGTCGGCACGCTCGCCGGCCTCGCGCTCGCGGAACCGCCGGCGCCGTCCGCGGCGCGCGGCCGCTTCGACCTGGCGCTGGTCAACGTGGTACCCGCCGAGATCGCCGGCGACCTGCCCGGTCTGCGGCGCGCCCTGCGCGGTGGCGCGCTGGCCCTCTTCTCCGGAGTGCTGGCCACCGAGCTCGACGCCGCGATCGCGGAGGTCGAGCGCCACGCCTTCCGCGACGTTCCGGCTTTGCGGAGGGCCGAGGGCGAGTGGGTGGCGTTCGCGGCGGAGGCGACGTCGTGACCACCATCGTCGTGGCGCCGATCGAGTTCGACGGCACCGAGGTCGAGCTCCACGGCGACGCCTACCACCACCTCATCCGGGTCAAGCGGCTGGAGAGCGGCGAATCGGTGCGGATCGTCGACGGCGCCGGGCGCGCCCGGCGCGGCGTGGTGGCGCGCGTCGACCGGGGTCGGGCGGTGATCGCCTTCGGAGCGGCGGCGCCGTCGCGCGAGCCGGAGCTGAGGATCGAGTTGCTGGTGGCTCCGCCCAAGCCGGACCGCGCCGCGTGGCTGGTCGAGAAGGCGACCGAGGTCGGCGCCGTCGCCGTCCGCTTCGTCGTGACCGACCGGGCGGCGCGCGGCGACCGCGGCTTCGGCGTCGCCCAGCTCGCCCGGCTGCGCCGGATCGCGATCGCCGCCGTCGAGCAATGCGGCCGCGCTGTGGTCCCCGAAATCAGCGGCACGCACGCACTCGCCGAGATTGTCGCCGAGCGCCGGTTGCACGGGACACCGGTGGTCGCACTCGACGCGGGCGGGGCGAGGCAGGTGCCGCGCCCGGCGTCGCGACGCTCGACGGTCCACGCCGACCTGTCGTTGCTGATCGGCCCGGAAGGGGGCTGGAGCGACGCCGAGCGCGAGCGGTTCGAGCGCGAGGGAGTCGAGCGATGGTCGCTCGGCGAGCGGGTGCTGCGCGTCGAGACCGCCGCGGTGCTCGCCGCGGGGGTGGTGCTGGCCGGTTGAGCTCCGGGCCGACGCCGCGGCGGTCGATCCGCGGTTTCCCCGTTCGACTCTCCGGTGGACGACCTTTCAGAGGAGAGATTCGATGAGAGCTTCGAGGTTCCACCTGCTGCCCGCCGTCGCGCTCGTGGCGATCCCCGCCCTGCCGTCCCCGCTGGCCGCAGCCGAGACGCCGGACCCTGCACCGGCCCTTCACGCCCGCCGGCTCGGCGAAGCCAAGTCCCCGCCCGCGACGCTCGATCAGGTCGCCTGGCTCGCCGGGCACTGGGTGGGCGAAGGACTCGGCGGCTTCTCCGAGGAGCTGTGGAGCCCGCCCGCCGGCGGCGCGATGATGGGCAACTACCGCCTGCTCAAGGACGGCACCCCGGTCTTCTACGAGTTCCTCCTGCTCGCCGAGGAGAACGGCTCGCTGATCCTGAAGCTCAAGCACTTCAACCCCGACCTCACTGGCTGGGAGGAGAAGGCGGACTTCGTCGACTTCCCGCTGGTCGCGATCGAGGGCGACGCCATCCACTTCGACGGCCTCACCTACGAGCGCCAGCCGGACGGTTCGATGCGCGTCTACCTGCTGTTGCGCAATCGCGAGACGGGCGCCGTGCGCGAGGAGCTGTTCACGATGCGGCGCGCGGGCTGAGCCTTCTCCCACGTCCGCCCGACTCGAGAATCTGCGGTCTGCTCGCCCGAGCCTACGGGGCGACCGTGCTCCAACGGGAAGTGTCTCCGCTCGAGAAGCCGTCGAGGAAGATCAGACCCGGGATCTCCTCGGTCGCCACGAAGACGTCCCGTGCGCCCATCTCCTGGTTCCAGTCCCGTTCGGTCAAGTAGTCGGCGGGGTAGGCAAACACGACGGATCGCCCGTCAGCGCTGATCTCGGGCAGGATCGTGCCGCTCAGAGAGACCTGCCTGGAGTCGGGCGGAGCGGTCAACACGGAGAAGGCGTCGCTCGCGACCTCGTAGAGGTAGACGTGCGCACCACTGTTCGGCGCTCCTGCGATCAGGTCGCGCGAGGCGCTGAAGAGAGCGACTCGTGAGCCGTCCGCGCTGATCGTCGGCACTTCCCAGACGCCGATCTCGGCGCCCCGATTGGACCCCGCCGTGGAACGGGAGACCAGGCGAATCGCTCCGGTCGCCCGCTCGAAAAGGTAGGCCTGCACGGATTCGCCCTGATATCCAGCGACCAAGTCGGTCGCGTCGGACACGAAGACCACGAATCGCCCGTCAAGGCTCAGTCGAGGTGCCGAGGCCGGCTGATTCGAGCCGACGGAGCTTCCGGCGACCGAGTGGGACACCAGCCGGCTGGCGGAGGTCTGGCGATCCCAGACGAACGCCTGGAGACTCCCGAAGGTCCCGGGCGCGCCCACGAGCCCCCCGCAGTCCGAAGTGAAGGCGATGAACCGGCCGTCCTGGCTCATCGAGGTCCCCGACCCGGCCAGTCCGCTCGAGCAGGGTTGCCCGGGGCTCCCCGCGACGTGGCTGACGAGTCCGATCGCTCCGGTGGCGCCGTCGAACAGGTAGGCCTGCCAGACGCCGGCGCCGCCGCCACCGACCAGGTCGCCGGCGTTGCTGAGGAAGGCGATCCAGCGACCGTCGAAGGACGCGCCGATCAGCTCCGACAGCCCTGTGGAACCCGAAACGGGAGACCCCGCGGCATGTGTCACCAGTCGCGTCTCGTGCGTCACCAGATCGTGGACGAAGATCTGGCGGCCGTTCCCCTGGTACCCGGCGACCAGATCCGTCGCGTCGCTGAGGAAGACGACGAACCTCGCCCCCGCGCTGACCGAGATCGCGACCGAAGTCGCGTTTCCCGGAGCGTTCGAGTCGTCGTGCCGATGAGACACCAGGCGTTCCTCGCCTTCCCGTCGCAGGTACACGTAGGCCTGGAAGGGCACTCCGACGCCGGGAGTTCCGCTGAAGACCACGGTCGCGCCGTCCGCGGAGACCGTCCGCGCACTGGTGCCGTCCAGGCCTCCGAAGCTCGAAGACGACCCGAATCGTTTCGCGGCGGCACTCGCGCTGGCCGTGGCGACCAGACCGCCGCCGAGCCGGGTGACGGTGTCGCTCTCGCGATCGTAGAAGTACGGCCAGAGATCTCCGCCGTTGGGCTGGAGCGAACCCGGGGCGAGGTTCTCGGCCCAGCTCTCGAACAGCACGAACCGGCCGTCGTCGCTCTGTCCGCCGAATCCGTCGTAGAAGCTGGCGCCGTTGGCAGTGCGCGAGATCGGAAGGCCCGGGCCCCGGCGCGAGACGGCCTCGAGCGCCGCGCTCTCCAGCTCGATCTGGAAGAGGTCGTCGCCTCGATTCCAGTCTCCCGACACCAGGTCGTACGCCGCGCTCTCGACCACGGCGAACTGACTGTCTCCGCTCACACCCCGAATCCAGGAGTTCCCGGAGCCGCCACGCGCCGCCGAGACGGATGGCGTCAGGAGCCGGACGAGCCCCGTGGAGACGTCGTAGTCGAACGTCTGGAGATGCAGGGTCGGCAACGGGGGCTCGACGAGGTCGGGGGCATTGCTCAGGAACAGGACTCTCGATCCGTCGGGTGTCACCACCGGCCAGCTTCCGCCCGCGGTCGACGGCGTCGACGGCGACGCGGGCGTGTGGGTGACGAGCGTCCGATCGCCGTCCTGACGATCGAACACCACGATCTGAGAAGTGCCTCCTGGGATCGGTGGGGTGACCAGGTTCGAAGCTCTGGTCCGGAAGGCGAGGAACCGGCCGTCCGCGTCGAGAGCCGGCAGATCCGAGTCGCCGTCTCCTCCGTTCGCCGGCATCCCGACCGGACTCGAGGCGAGGGTCGTCGGGCCGGCGGGCACGGCTCTGACGTAGATCTGGGAGCCCGACACGGAGGCGCCGGCGACGAGGTTGGTCGCGCTCGACTTGAAGGCGAGGTGACTTCCCGAGCGGCTCATCGCGGCGTCGAAGCTGTTGCCGTCGGCGAACTGCGAGGGCGCACCCGCGACGTGCGTGATCAGCGTGACCTGGCCGGCGATCCGATCGTAGAGATAGAGATGCGTGCTCGCGCCCGAATTGCCGGGGACCAGGTTCGCACCGGCGGCGGCGAAGAAGAGATACCTGCCATCGGAGCTGGCCCGGGCCGACCAGGGCGAAAAAGTCCCTGTGGAACCGGCCGTTGGTGATCCACTGGCGGATGTCACCAGAGTCACCGACCCGGTCTCGAGGTCGGCCAGGTAGCCCTGGAGGCCGGAGCCGGAGTAGCCCGCGACGAGGTCGGTCGCGGAGCTGGCGAAGTAGACGAAGCGGCCGTCGGCCGAAATCGAGATCGGCTGGCTGTAGTCGTTGGCTCCGACACTCGGATCGCTCCAGCTCCTGGAGATCAGCTGAAGGGTGCCGGTCGCCATCTCGACGGCGAAGAGCTGGGAGCCGGCGCCCGAGAAGACCGGCAGGAGATCGGTCGCACTGCTGGCGAAAACGGCCCGCGAGCCGTCCCCGGAGATGCCCGCGGAATCGGAGAATCCGTTGCCGCCCACCGAAGGATCCGCGTGGTTCCGCGAAAGCGGCACGGCGAGGCCGGTCAGCCGGTCGAAGACGAAGGCGTCGACGCTGCGCGCCGTGAATCCGGCGACGACGTTTCCCGACCAGGAGGAGTAGGCGACGAAACGGCCGTCGTCGGAGACGGCGTGCTCGGCGAGAGGCGACCAGGAGGGCTGTGCTCCGGTCGTGTTCGGCAGGCCCGGATCGGTGCGCGAAATCGCCCGGAGCGAGAAATCGAAGGCGGCAGAGGGCGCCGCGACGAGCGACGACAGCGTGAGGCCGAGGACGATCGCGGTGCGCACGGTCCCACGGGCAAAGGAGGTCGCGGGAGCCATGCTGGAATTGTAGCCCCCCGGGCCCCGAAGCCCCCGCGGTTCGTTTGACACCCCCCGGGGCCGGGTTTAGCATCGACGGGATTCCGGCAAGGAGTGCGCGCGCGAGCGCGAGGAGGCGCGGAGTGACCCAGAAGGGGCCGTTCGAAGGGATGAAGTGGGTCTGGATGAACGGCCGCCTGGTCGAGTTCGAGAAGGCGACCGTGCACGTCATGGCCCACGCGCTCCACTACGGCTCGGGGCTGTTCGAGGGGATCCGCTGCTACAAGACCCCCGCGGGGCCGGCGATCTTCCGCCTCCAGGAGCACCTCAAGCGGCTCGAGAACTCCTGCAAGGTCTACCGGATGGAGATCCCGTTCACGCGCGAGGAGCTGACCCAGGCCTGCTTCGACGCCATCCGTGGCAACGGGCTCGAGGAGTGCTACATCCGGCCGATCGTCTTCCGCGGCTTCGGCACCGTCGGCATCAACCCGCTCAAGAGCCCGGTCGAGAGCGTTATCGCGGTCTGGCCGTGGGGGCGTTACCTCGGCGACGACGCCATCGAGAAGGGGGTCGACGCCTGCGTCTCCTCCTGGCGGCGCGCCGGTCTCGGGGGCTCGCCGGCCCTGGCCAAGGCGACCGCCAACTACCTGAACTCGCAGCTGATCAAGATGGAGGCGATCTCGAACGGTTACGCCGAAGGGATCGCCCTCGACAGCCAGGGCTACGTCTCCGAAGGCTCGGGCGAGAACATCTTCCTGGTCCAGGACGGGCAGCTCTACACGCCGCCGGTGTCGTCCTCGATCCTGCCGGGCATCACCCGCCACTCGATCCAGACCCTGGCCGAGGAGGCCGGCATCGAGGTCCGCCGGGTCGCCATCCCGCGCGGCATGCTCTATACCTGCGACGAGGCGTTCTTCACCGGCACCGCGGTGGAGGTCACGCCGATCCGCTCGGTCGACCGCGTGCCGGTCGGCGAGGGCGTGCCGGGACCGGTGACGAAGATGCTGACCCGCGAGTTCCTCGGCATCACGCGCGGAGAGATCCCCGACCGGTTCGGGTGGCTCACGCCGGTGCCGGCCGCCGTTTCCCAGGTTTCCTGACCGGCCCCGAGGCCGCGGAAGGGAGCGCGATGAACGTCAACGACCTGCTCAAGATCGCGGTGGAGCGCAAGGCTTCCGACCTCCACCTCAAGGTGGGCTCGCACCCGGTGCTGCGCATCGATGGCGAGCTGACGCCGCTGCCCGAGCTCAAGCGGCTCATGCAGGAGGACACCATCGCCATGGCGTTCTCCATGATGAACGCCCGCCAGAAGCAGCGCTTCAAGGACGAGTTTGAGATCGACATCGCGTATTCGGTGCCGGGCCTCGGCCGCTTCCGCTGCAACATCTTCCAGCAGCGGGGCACCGTCGGACTGGTGCTGCGCGTCATCCCGGGCCGCATCCTGACCATCCGTGAGCTGCTGCTGCCGCCCACCCTCGAAAGGGTCTGCGAGGAGCAGCGCGGCCTGGTGCTGTGCACCGGCACCACCGGTTCGGGCAAGTCGACGACCCTGGCGGCGATGATCGACCACATCAACTCCGCGCGCAACGAGCACATCGTCACCGTCGAGGACCCGATCGAGTTCCTTCACCGCGACAAGAAGTCGATCGTCAACCAGCGCGAGATCGACGTCGACACCCGCGGATTCGCCACGGCGCTGCGCTCGGCGCTGCGTCAGGACCCCGACGTCATCCTGGTCGGCGAGATGCGCGACTACGAGACGATCGAGACGGCATTGCTCGCTGCCGAGACCGGCCACCTGGTGTTCTCGACCCTGCACACCCTGGACGCGACCGAGACCATCAACCGCATCATCTCGGTGTTCCCACCGCACCACCAGAAGCAGATCCGCATCCAGCTCGCGCAGGTCATCAAGGCGGTGATCTCGCTGCGCCTGCTGCCGCGAGCCGACGGCATCGGCCGCGTGCCGGCCGCCGAGGTGATGATCGCGACGCCGTACATCCGCGAGTGCATCGAGAACAAGGAGAAGACCAAGTACATCCGCGAGCAGATCGCGCTCGGCACCAGCCAGTACGGCATGCAGACCTTCGACCAGTCGCTCTTCCAGCTCTACAAGTCGGGACTGATCTCGCTCGAAGAGGCGATGAAGAAGGCGACCAATCCGGACGAGTTCAAGCTCCGGCTCCAGGGCGTCCAGTTCACCGCGGATGTCGCGCGCGAGCAGATGGAGTCCTCGCTCGACCTGGGCCACAGCGGGATCGGTGGCGGCGAGAACGAGTCGCCGTTCGAGATCGAGCGCATCGAGGGCCCGAAGCGCTAGCGCTCGGCCTCGCGAGCCGACCGGCCTGCCGATTCCATGGAGTTCACCGGCAGACTCGACGCGTTTCCGCCCGCGAGCCTGCTGCAGTGGGCCGCGGGTGAGCGCCGCACGGGGACGCTCATCGTGCGCCGCGCCCGCCGCGAGCGGCGCGTCTCCTTCCGCGGCGGCGAAGTGGTCGGCTGCTCGTCGAGCCTGCCGCGCGAGACCTTCGGCCAGTACCTGCTCGATCACGACGCCGCGAGACCGGACCAGCTCGGTCGCGTGCTGCCGCTGGCGCGCCTGCGCAACCTGCCGGTGGGACAGGTGCTGGTCGACGAGGGGATCCTCGATCCGGAGCTGGCCTCCCGGCTGCTGGAGACCTGGATGAGCGAGGTGGTCCAGGATCTCTGCTCCTGGTCGAAGGGGGTGTTCGTCTTCGATCGCGCCGAACCGCAGCGGCTGCCGCTCGAGGTCGCGATCGAGTGCACCGGGCTCGTGCTCGAAGGGGTGCGCTGGGCGGACGAGACGAAGCGCTTCCGCGAGCTGCTGCCCGACGACGGCGTCCTGCTCGGCAAGGGACCGCGCTGGCCGCCGACCGGCGCCACCGCCTTCGCCCGCAAGGTCCTCGGTGGCGTGGGTTCGTCGAGCCCGCTGGCGGCGATGCGCAGCCGCGTCGGGGGCGTCGAGTTTCCGGTGCTCGAGATCGTCCACGACGCGGTCCGGTCGGGAGTGCTCGAGGTCGTCGGCCGCAGCGAAGGCGACGCCATGGCGAGCCGCGAGCTCGACCTGGGCGACGTGATGGCGGCGCTCGACCTCGAGCGCGAGTCGGTGACCATCCGCGACCAGTTCGCGCTGCTGCCGGTCGACATTCTCCAGAAACTGGTGCCGCTCTGGACCGAGGCGCCGAGCGCGTCGTACGTCTCCGGCCTCTCCCCCAAGCTGCGCCGCTTCATCGCCGGTTTCGACGGCCGCACCGAGCTCGGCCGCCTGCTGTCGGCGGAGCGCGAAGCCCAGGCCGACGAGGCGGACCTGCTCTTCCTCCACCTGCAGCGGGGCGAAGTCGCGCTGCTGCCCAAACCGATGGACCGCATCGGACGCCGTATCGTGCTCGGACCGAGCTCCGGGCTCCCGTCGACGCTGTCGGACGGTGAGTCGTGAGCCGGTCGCGGCCCGGATCTCGTCGCGGGGCGCGCTGATGCAGTTCACCGGCCAGCTCGCCGCGTTCCCGGCGTCGAACCTGCTGCAGTGGGCCGATCAGGAGCGCGCCACCGGTGTCCTGGTGGTGCGGCGCACGACCGTCGAGAAGCGGGTCGGGTTGCGCGCCGGTCGGGTGTTCGAGTGCCGCTCGAACCAGCCGCGGGAGCTGTTCGGCCGCTTCCTGGTCGACCACGAGCGCATCGGCGTCGACGAGCTGTCGCGCGCGCTCGCGCTCGGACGGGATCGTCGCCTGCCGCTCGGCCGCGCGCTGGTCGAAGCGCGCCTGCTCCCGGAGGAGGCGATCGCCGGACTGCTGCGCCGCTGGATGTCGGAGTCGGTCCAGGACCTGTTCTTGTGGAGTCGCGGCGTCTTCTACTTCGACGACCGGCCGGTCGCCGGGAGCCCGCCCTCGACGGCCGATGCTCACGGCCTCACCGTCGACCTCGACCCGCGCGAGCTGGCGCTCGAAGGCACCCGCTGGGTCGACGAGCAGGCGCGGATCCGCAAGCGCATCCCGGACGAGGGCGTGGTGGTCAAGTCCGGCCCGGCCTGGCCGGGCGAGATGCTCGCGCCCTACGACGCACGCATCGCCCGCGGCGGCCACCCGGAGGCCGCGCTCGGCGCGCTGCGCGCGGTGGTGGGTGGCGTCGACTTCCCGTTCCTCGAAGCGGTCATGCGCCTGATCTCGGTCGGAGTCCTCGCGATCGACCGCCACCAGCCGGCCGATCCGCGCTCGAGCCGCGAGCTCAAGCTCGCCGACCTGCTGCGCGAGATGGAGGCGCTGGAAGGGGGCGCGCGGGTCCGCGGCGAACGGGCGATCGTGCCGATGGACGTCTTCGAGGCGCTGGTTCCGGCCTGGATCCAGGCACCCGCCGACAACGAGCTCGAGTCGCTGCCCGGGATCCAGCGCGCTTTCCTCGAGGCGATCGACGGTCGCACCTCGCTGCGCCGCCTGCTGGCGCCGGAGGAGGAGACGCAGTCGGATCAGATCGACCTGCTGCTGATTCATCTCCGGCGCCGCAACCTCCTGCTGCTGCCGGTCTCCGCCGAGGAGGTCGAGCGCCGCCTCGCCGGCGACAGCCCCCTGCGCGGTCTGTTCCGCCGCCTGCGCGGCTGATCCTGTCGGGGGGGCGCCGTCCCGGTGGCGGGGGCGTCGAGGACGCGCTAGCGTCGAGCCGTGAAAGAGGACAGCCGGCCTTCCGCCTTCGACCGCGCGACCGCGCTGCTCGCGGCGCGCCCGCACTTCGCGGCCGAGTTGCGCCGCAAGCTCGCGGCGCGCGGTTACGAGAGCGAGGAGATCGACGGGGCGCTGGCGCGGCTTTCGTCGCTCGGCTACCTCGACGACGAGGCGCTGGCGGCCGCCGAGGCGGATCGCCTGCGCGAGCGCAGGGGCCTGTCGCGCTCCGGAGTCGCCGCCGAGCTCGCGCGCAAGGGCGTCGAGCGCGGGGCGGTCGCCGCCGCGGTCGCCGGAGTTTCGCCGGAGGAGGAGCTGGTGACGGCGCGCGCGACCGCCGAGCGCTGGCTCGCCGGACGCCGGCCGGACGGCGCCGCGCTCGCCCGGCACCTCGCGCGCAAGGGCTACGCCGGGCATGTTATCTTCCGTGTTCTGAAAGACTTGAAGGTCGACGCGCCGGCCGGTACCGACGTCGACTGAGGGCCCGGTCGGCGCTGTGGTGGCGCCGGACGCGGTGCCGCCGGAGCCTCCCAACTTGCCGCACCCGCAACCCCTTCGCAGGAATCCGTCATGAAGAGCGCCGAGATCCGCTCGAGCTTCGTCGACTACTTCGCCGAGCGCGGACACCGCCGCGTGTCGTCGTCGCCGTTGGTACCGCACGGCGACGCCACGCTGCTGTTCACCAATGCCGGCATGGTGCAGTTCAAGGACTACTTCACCGGCGCCGCCAGCCCCGACTTCCGCCGGGCGGTGACGGTGCAGAAATGTCTGCGCGTCTCGGGCAAGCACAACGACCTCGAGAACGTCGGCCCCAGCCCGCGCCACCACACCTTCTTCGAGATGCTCGGCAACTTCAGCTTCGGCGACTACTTCAAGGCCGAAGCGATCGAATGGGGTTGGGACCTGGTGACCCGGGTGTGGGGACTGCCGAAGGGGCAGCTGTTCGCCTCGGTCTTCGAGCAGGACGACGAGGCCGCCGAGCTCTGGGCGCGGATCTCGGGGCTGCCGGCGGGAAGGATCGTCCGCTGTGGCGAGAAGGACAACTTCTGGGCGATGGGCGAGACCGGTCCGTGCGGTCCGTGCAGCGAGATCTTCGTCGACCGCCGCCCCGACCTGGCCGAGGTGGGCTGGGAGGAGGGGACCGACTCGGGGCGCTACCTCGAGATCTGGAACCTGGTCTTCATGCAGTTCGAGCGCGCGGCCGGCGGCACGATGACGCCGTTGCCGAAGCCTTCGATCGACACCGGCGCCGGGCTCGAGCGGGTCGCCGCGGTTCTCGCTGGCGTCGAATCCAACTACGACACCGACCTGTTCGGTCCGATCCTCGAGGCGACCGCGACACTCGCCGGCACCTCCTACGGTCGCTCGGCGGAGGCCGACGTCTCGATGCGGGTGGTCGCCGACCATCTGCGCGCCACCGCCTTCCTGCTCGCCGACGGCGTCATCCCGTCGAACGAGGGGCGTGGCTACGTGCTGCGCCGCCTGCTGCGGCGCGCGGTGCGCCACGGCATGCGCCTCGGCTTCGAGGAGCCGTTCCTCCACCGCCTGCTGCCGGTGGTCGACGAGGCGATGGCCGGCGCCTACGCCGAGCTCGCCGCCACGCGCACCGCCTCGGAAGCCACCGTTCGCGCCGAGGAGGAGAAGTTCCTCGCGACCGTGGCGACCGGATCGCGGATGGTGCAGGAGGCCATCGAGGAAGCGCGAGCGAGCGGCTCGCGCGTGCTGGGTGGCGCGGTCGCCTTCCGTCTCTACGACACCTACGGCCTGCCGATCCAGCTCCTGCGCGAGATCGCCGAGGAGGAGAAGTTCGGCATCGACGAGCCCGGCTTCGAGGCGGCGCTCGCCGAGCAGCGCGACCGCTCCCGCGCCGCCGGAGGCGGCGCCGGGCAGTGGCTGCTGCGCATCCGTGAGAAGACCCTCGGTGCTCAGGGTTGGGGATCGCTCGTGCCAACCGATTTCACCGGCTACTTGCAGTCGCTGGAAGACAGAGACCAGAGTCTTTCCGTTGAAGGACAAGATCCTCAGCGGATCGTTCGAGTGAAGCCCGATGGCGCCGTCGAGCTGGCGGACGGCTTCGCCGGGCCGGCGCTTCGCGAGGGAGAAGAGGGAGCGCTCGTGGTTCCGCGCACCCCGTTCTACGCGGAATCCGGAGGACAGGTCGGAGATCGGGGCCGGATGACCTGGCCGGGGGGCGAAGCCGAGGTTCTCGACACCCAGAAGGAGGCGGGTGTCTTCTTCCACCGAATCCGGGTCGTCCGCGGAGAGCTCGCCCCGCAGGCAAAGGTGACTTTGATCGTCGACGCCGGGCGACGCGTCGCGACCGAGCGCAATCACACGGCGACGCACCTGCTGCACGCGGCGCTGCGCGAGGTGCTCGGCGAAGGGGTACGGCAGGCCGGGTCACTGGTTCACCCGGACCACCTGCGCTTCGACTTCACCCACGGCAAGCCGATGAGCGAGGAGGAGCGCGCCGCGGTCGAGCGCCGGGTCAACGAGTGGGTGATGCGCGCGATCGACACCCGCATCGTCGCCGACCGGTCGCTCGACGAGGCGCGCGCGGCGGGGGCGATGGCGCTGTTCGGCGAGAAGTACGGCGAGCGGGTGCGCACCGTCGAGATCCCCGGCTTCTCGCTCGAGCTGTGCGGCGGTTGCCACGTGCGCAACACCGGCGAGATCGGGCCGTTCGTGATCCGCGCCGAGCGCGGCGTGGCTTCCGGCGTGCGCCGGATCGAGGCCGAGACCGGCGCCACCGCGCTGGCGCGACTGCGCCGCCGCGACAACGAGTTGGCCCGAGTCGAGACTTCGCTCGGCGCCGGCGAGGGGGGCGCGATCGAGGAGCTCGAGCGGCTCCGGCGCGAGGCGAAGGAGCGCGAGGGGGAGCTGGCGAAGCTGCGGCTGCAGCTCGCGTCGGGGGCCGCGGCGCCCGCCGGCGGCGAGGCCGAGGTCGCGGGGATCCGGTTGGTCGTCCGCGAGGTGGCGCCGGCGCCGGCCGGTGAGCTGCGCCAGCTGGCCGACGTGCTGCGCGACAAGCTCGGCTCGGGGATCGTCGTTCTCGGCACCCGCGACGAAGGCAAGGCGACGCTGCTGGTGGCGGTCACCGCCGACGTGCGCGCGCGCGTGCCGGCGGGGCGGCTGGTCAAGGAGCTGGCGACCCTGGTGGGCGGCTCGGGCGGCGGTCGCGAGGACTTCGCCCAGGCCGGCGGCCGGAACCCGGAGCGGCTCGCCGAGGCCCTGGCGAAGGTGCCGGCGCTGGTCGAGGGGTTGGCAGGGGCGGCGCGGTGAATCGCCCGGAAGCCACCCCGGAACCCGCCCGGGCCGGAGCGGAGTAGAATTCCGAGGCTTCCCATGGGACGCACTGGTTGCCTGATCGCGCTGGTCCTGGCCGCCGCGCCCGCCGTCGCGGGCCCGGTCGAGATCCGGGTGCGCGAAGACGGCACCCGCGTGATGATGAACGAGCCGGGCGAGTCGCGGGCGCGTCGGTTGGCGCAGCGTCTCGTCGACATCCCGGACGAGAGCATCGCGGATCTCATCGATCGCTTCGCCGCCCACCACGGCCTCGATCCGACGCTGGTGCGGGCGGTGATCCAGGTCGAGTCCGGTTTCAATCGACACGCGCAGTCGAACAAAGGCGCGATGGGCCTGATGCAGCTCATGCCCGAAACCGCGCGCGAGCTCCGGGTCTCGGATCCGTGGGACCCGGAGCAGAACGTCCGCGGCGGTACCGCCTATCTGCGGCGCATGCTCGACCGCTTCGGCGAGATCGAGCTCGCGCTCGCCGCCTACAACGCCGGTCCCGAGGCGGTGGTTCGCCACTCGGGCGTGCCGCCCTACGCCGAGACTCGCGAGTACGTGCGCAAGATCTCCTGCCTGACCGGCGGCGGTTGCGAGGGCACCGAGCTCGAGGGCCGCCCGGTGCGGATCGAGCGCGACGCCAACAACCGGATCGTGATCACGACCTCCGGCGCCGGCGGGTGAACAACCTCCCCAACCTCCTGACGGTCGGCCGGATCCTCCTCGTGCCGATCCTGGTGACGGTGCTGTTCACCAAGGTCCCCGGCAAGGAGTGGGTCGGCCTCGGGCTGTTCCTGGCCGCCGCGCTGACCGACTTCCTCGACGGATTCCTCGCGCGCCGCTGGCGGCAGGTCACCCGGCTCGGCCAGCTGCTCGACCCGGCCGCCGACAAGATCCTGATGGCCTCGGCCTTCGTCTCCCTGATCGAGCTCGAGCCGGAGGTCACCCCGGCCTGGATGGTGGCGGTGATCCTCGCTCGCGAGTTCGCGGTCGGCGCCCTGCGCAACGTCGCGGCGTCCGACGGCCACGTGATCGCGGCGGGCTGGGCGGGCAAGATCAAGACCGTGGTGCAGATCGTCGCGATCTCGCTGCTGATCATTCACGCCGAGCTCGGCGAGTTCCGGCACTTGGCGCCGATCTCGCTCTGGATCGCCGTCGTCGTCACCGTCTACTCGGGCGTCGACTACTTCCTGCGGTACCGCCGGGTTCTGGCGCGGGCCGGAACCTCCGGCGGGGCGACCGCGGCGTGATCCGGCGCTCCCTCACCGAGCGGCTGCTGCTGTTCGCGGGCCGCCGGCCCGTGGCGATCTTCGTGGGCACCGCGCTGGTGGTCGGTGTCGCGGCGCTGCTCGCCACCCGCCTGCGCTTCGATCCCGACGTGCTCCACCTGCTGCCGAAGAAGAACGAGGCGGTCAACGTCTACCGGGAGACGCTCGCCGACTTCGGCAACGTCGACTATTTCGTCGCCGCGGTACGGATCCCCGAGGGGGCTCCGGTCGACCCCTTCGTCGCCTTCGCCGACGCGCTCGCCGAGCGGATGAAGGAGTCGCGGCTCTTCCACTCGGTCGAGCACGAGCTCGGCGAGCCCGAGGAGCTGCTCGGCGAGTTCCTGCCGCGATCGGTGCTCTTCCTCGAGCCCGAGGAGCGCGCCGGGCTGGCCGCTCGACTCACGGACGACGCGATCCGCCGCCGGGCCGAGGAGCTGCGTCGGACCCTCGAGACCCCGCAGGCGGTAGCTCTCAAGGAGATGCTCAAGCTCGATCCGCTGGGTCTGGCGGAGATGTTCCTCGATCGACTCGGCGCCGGGCGCGGCCCGCTCGCGGTCGACTGGACCAGCGGCCGGTACCTTTCGCGCGACCACCGGCTGCTGCTCGTCCTGGCGCGGCCGGTCAAGGCGCCCCAGGACCTCGCCTTCAACAAGCGGCTGATGGAGACGATGCGCGCCGAGGCCGCGACCCTGACGTCGGAGTGGAGCGAGCTCACCGAGGGTGCAGAGCTGGCGGCGCCGGAGGTTTTCTGGGGCGGGCGCTACGTCATCGTGCTCGACGACGAGGGGCTGATCTGGCGCGATGTCGTGGTCAATGCCGCGACCTCCCTGGCCGGTGTCCTCGCCCTGTTCTGGCTCGCCTACCGGCGGACGTCGCTGCTGGCGCTGGTCTTCTCGCCGCTGTTCTGCGGCCTCGCGATCACTTTCGGGTTCGCGTCGGTGGCGGTCGGCACGCTGGCGTCGACCACCGCGGGAGTCGCGGCGCTGCTGGTGGGGCTGGGAGACGACTTCGTGATCGTCCTCTACGGTCGCTACGTGGCCGAACGCTGGCGCGGGGCCTCGGTGGAGGACTCGCTGCGCGCGATGGGCGGCGCCAGCGCCCGGGGCGTGATCCTCGGCGCGGTCACGACGGCGGCGACCTTCTACGCGTTCCTGATCACCGACTTCACCGGCCTCTACCAGATGGGGCTGATCGTCGGCACCGGCATCCTGTTCTGCCTGCTGGCCGTGCTGCTGCTGGTGCCGGCGATGATCGGCTGGAGCGAGGAGCACCACCGCCGGCGCGAGCGCGAGCCGCGCCTGCACATCTTCGCCTTCGGCGTCGAGCGCTTGACCCGTCTGGCGATGGCGCGGCCGGGCCCCGTGCTGCTGGTCGCGGCGGCAGTGACCGCCTTGTCGATCGTCGCGGTGCCCGGTCTCCAGTTCGACGACTCCGTCGAGAAGCTCCGACCCCCGGGCAACCGCGGCATCCTCGCCCAGGAAGAGGTCAACCGTCATTTCGGGTCGGGCTTCGACCACACGTCGTTGGTGGTGCGGGGCGAGACGCTCGAGGAGACGCTCGACCTGGCCGGGCGCGCGGCGGCCGGGGCGCGCAGACTGGTCAACGAGGGGCGGCTCGGTGGCTACGACGCGGTGACCTCGGTGCTGCCGCCCCTCGACCGGCAGCGCGAAGCGCTCGACTGGCTGGCGAGCGGTCGCGCCGACGGCAGCCTGGATCCGGCGCGGATCCGCGCGGCATTCGAACGGGCGGTGCGGGTCGAGGGTCTCCGGCCGGAGCCGTTCGAGCCGGGGCTCGCGCTGCTCGAAGCCGCCCTGTCGGCGGACACCCCGATGAGCCACGAGGCCGTCGCCGCGTTCTCGCAGGGGCGCACGCTGCTCGATCGATACCTGCGCGAGGGTCAGGACGGATGGAAGAGCGTGGTCAAGATCTACAACCTGCCGGGGCGGCCGCGACGCGAGATCCCCGAGGCCGCGGTCGATCTGGCGGCGTCGCTCGGTCCGAAGGTGACACTGACCGGCATCAACGTCCTGTCGCGAGGTCTTCGCGGCGAGATCCGGCGTGACGCGGTGGTGTCGGGCGTGATCGGCCTGGCGTTGGTCATCGTCCTGCTCTGGGTCGATTTCCGCAGCGTCCGCTCGGCTCTGCTGGCGCTGGTGCCGTTGCTCGTCGGCATCGTCTGGATGCTGGGAGCGATGGTGGTGCTCGACGTGCACCTCAACTTCATGAACATTTTCGTGATCACGATGATCCTCGGCATCGGGGTCGACTACGGGATCCACGTGATCCACCGCTTCCTCGAGGAGCGCGAGCGACCCGGCGGCGACGTCGTCGACGCGGTCGAGGAGACCGCGCGAGGGGTGCTGCTCGCGGCGCTGACGACCATCGTCGGCTTCGGCTCGCTCGCGACCTCGCACTATCCGGGCCTGGTGTCGATGGGCCTGGTCTCGATCATCGGCACGCTGGCGACCGCCCTGGTCGCGATCGCGGTCGTCCCGGCCTGGCTCGCCTGGCGCTCGCGCGGTGCCGCTCAGCGCGGCTGAGCGCGCGCTCCCGGCCGGGCGGTCGTCTCAGTTGGCCAGGACGAAGCGGTCGCGCGCGCGGGCGCGCAGCTGCTCGACCCGCTCGCGGTGGGTCCAGGCCAGCGGCGAGGTGCGCTCGATCTCGTCGACGAGGCGCTGCGAGTCGAGGTTGTCGATGCCCTCCGCCAGCATGCCGTAGAGCGCGGCCACCACGACCTGCTCGAGCTCGGCGCCGCTGAATCCTTCGGACGCTTCGGACAACCGGTCGAGATCGAAGAGCTCGGGCCGCTGCCGGCGCAGCCGCAGGTGGATCGCGAGGATCTCCCGGCGCTCGGCGGCATCGGGCAGGTCGAGGAAGAAGATCTCGTCGAAGCGCCCCTTGCGCAGCAGCTCCGGGGGCAGCGCGTCGACGTCGTTGGCGGTCGCCGCGACGAAGATCTGCTCGCGGCGCTCCTGCAGCCAGGTCAGGAACGAGCCGAACAGTCGCCGCCCCAGACCGGCGTCGGCTTCGCCGGAGGAGCCGGAGAAGACCTTCTCGATCTCGTCGATCCAGAGCACGGCGGGCGCGATCGCGGCGGCCCCCGCCAGCGCTTCGCGCAGGTTCTTCTCGGATTCGCCGACGAACTTGTCGAACAGGCGGCCGGGATCGAGGCGCGCGAGCGGCAGCTGCCACTCCCGCGCGATGGTCTTCGCCGCCAGGCTCTTGCCGCAACCCTGGACGCCGACCAGCAGCACGCCGCGGGGCGGCGGCAGGCCGAGGCTGCGGGCGCGGTCGCCGAGACCGGCCCGGGTGCGGGCGAGCCAGCGCTTGAGGCCGGCCAGGCCGCCGAGCTGGGCGAAGTCGGAATCGACCGCGACGAGCTCGAGCACGCCGGTGCGCGCGAAGGCTTCGCGCTTGTGCTCGAGCAGGCGCGGGATGTCGGCCTCGGAGAGCGCCTGGTCGTCGAAGGCGGCGCGGGTGACGAGCCGCCGCACCTCGGTGAGGGTCAGGCCGCGCATGGCGTGGGCGAGGCGCGCGAGCTCCTGCTCGTCGAGCTCGTAGCGCAGCCGGCGGTGCTGGTTGAGGCTGCGGAAGGTCTCGACGACGCAGCGACGGATCTCCTGCGAGTCGGGCAGGTCCAGTTGGTAGCGGGCCGAGAGCTTGCGCAGCTCGATCGGCAGCTCGAGCGTGGGCGAGCAGAGCACCAGCGTCGTCATCCGCCCGGTCGTCTCCTGCGCGAACTCGCGCAGCGTGCGGACGACGGCCGGGTCCGTCAGGAACGGGTGGAAGTCGCGCAGCAGGTAGATGCCGGAGGTCGAGAGCGAAGCGACGTGACGCAGGGCGGCGAGCGGTTGCTGCGTCTCGTACGCGGCCTGGTCGGTGCCTCTCCGGCGCAGCCCCTGGCTGACCGACCAGGTCCAGAACGGCAGTCCGAGCTCGACCGCGACCGCGATCAGGAGCTGCTCGAGCCGCTCCTCCTCCCAGGTCTCGACGTAGAGGATCGGGTAGCGCGACTGAACGAGGAGCCGCAGGTCTTCCAAGGTGGCGGCAGTCTGTCAGAGGCTCGCGGTCGAGGCGAGCGAGAGCCGGCGGCCGCGGGCTCAGCGCCGCAGCAGCAGGACCAGCGGCGGGCCGGCGACGAAGCCGGCGAGGTGGGCGTACCAGGCGACGCCGCCCGCGGCCGAGCCGGGTGGGGCGAGCAGCACGCCGACGAGCTGGAGGGCGAACCAGCCGGGGATGAAGAGGAAGGCGCGGCTGCGCAGCGGCAGCACCAGGCAACCGATCGGCACGATGCCCGAGAGCTTGGCGCGCGGAAACAGGACGAGGAAGGCGCCGAGCACGCCGGCGATCGCCCCCGAGGCGCCGATCAGTGGCAGCGGCGAGCGCGGCGTCGCGAGGGTCTGGGCGGCGGTGGCGACCAGGCCGCAGACCAGGTAGAGCGAGAGGAAGCGACCGCGGCGCAGCTTGCCCTCGACGTCGTCGCCGAAGACCGCGAGGAAGGCGAGGTTGCCCAGCACGTGCAGCCAGCCTCCGTGCAGGAACATCGACGCGACGAGGCGCAGCGGCAGCCGGAGCGGATCCTCCCCGGCGAGCAGCTCGGCGGGGGAGATCGCCCAGCGCGCGATCGTCGCGGCCGCGCGCTCACCGAGCGAGAGCTCCCAGACCCACACCACGACGATCGCCGCGACCAGCACCCAGGTGACCACCGGGGCGCGGCGAGTGCGCTGCGAGTCGCCGAGCGGGATCAACGCGTCAGCGGGCGGCGACCCGGTGGATGCGCAGGAGGTTGGTGAGCGGCTTCTCCTGGATCGGGTAGCCCATCAGCAGGATGATGCACTGGCCCGGGCGGATCAGGCGGCGGATCAGCAGCTCGCGCTCGACCACCTGGATCAGGTCTTCGCGGTGCTGGACCTCGTGCTCGAGGCGGATCGGCCGCGTCCCCCACAGCAGCTGCATCCGGCGCGCGACCCGTTCGTCGGTGGTGAAGACCAGGGTCGGCATCGCGGGCCGGTAGCGCGCCAGGCGGCGCGCCGTGAAGCCGCCCTGCGAGAAGGCGACGATGCGCCCTTCGCCGAGCTTCGAGGCGGCGTGCACGGCGGCGGCGGCGATGACGTCGGCGATCTCGACGGCGCCGTCCGGGGGGCCGCCCTCGAGCACTCTCGGCGCGGGTGCCGGGAATCGTCCGGCCGGCAGGCTGTGGTCGGGCGGCGGGTAGCCCTGCATGAACAGCTTGAGCTTGTAGGCCTCGGCCTCGACCACGATGCGCGACATCGTGCGCACCGCTTCGACCGGGAAGCGGCCGGCGGCGGTCTCGCCCGACAGCATCAGGGCGTCGGCACCGTCGAACACGGCGTTGGCGACGTCCGAGGCCTCGGCGCGCGTCGGTCGCGGCTGGCCGATCATCGACTCGAGCATCTGGGTGGCGACGATCACCGGCTTGCCGAGTCGGCGGCCGGCGGCGATGATCCGCTTCTGCAGCACCGGAACCTGGTGGAGCGGCACCTCGACCCCGAGGTCGCCGCGCGCGACCATCGCCGCGTCGGCGGCTTCGACGATCTCGTCGATGTGCTCGACCGCCGCCGCGCGCTCGAGCTTGGCGACGATCGGGATGTCGTCGCCGTACCCGCGCACCACCGCGCGCAGGGTCTCGACGTCGCGGCCGCGCCCGATGTAGCTCGCGCCCAGGAACTCCGCGCCCTCGGCGACGGCGAACGCGACGTCGGCGCGGTCCTTGGCCGAGACCGTGAAGGGGATGCGCGAGTCGGGCAGGTTGATGCCCTTGCGGGTCGAGACGGTGCCGCCCGCGAGCACGCGGGCGCTGACCTTGCGGCCGCGCTTGGCGAGCACTTCGAGCTCCACCAGCCCGTCCGCGATCAGCACCCGCTCGCCCTTTTGCAGGTGGCGGAGGAACTCCGGGTCGTCGACCGGCAGGTCGACGCCGTGCGCGTCCGCGCCCAGGCTGATGCGCTCGCCTTTGCGCAGCGCGCGCGGTGAGGCGAGCACGCCGAGACGGAATCGCGGTCCCATCAGGTCGAGCAGCAGCGGCACCGGCTTGCCGAGCTCGGCCGCGATGCGGCGGGCGAGCGCGATGGTGCGGCGGTGGGAGTCGTGATCACCGTGCGACATGTTGAGGCGCAGGACGTCGGCGCCGGCCTTGAGGAGCTGGGTGAGGACGGACTCCTCCGCCGACGCCGGCCCGAGGGTCGCGACGATCTTGGCTCTTCGTTCCATGCGAGGGCGAAGGATATCGGTTCCGGGCGCCGTTCGGATTCCGATAAGCTCTCCTGCCCGATGTTCGACGGTCTCTCCCAGAAGCTCCAGGACGTATTCCGACGCCTCCGCGGCGAAGGCCGGATCACCGCCGACGACCTGCGCGCGGCGCTCTCGCAGATCCGCCTGGCGCTGCTCGAGGCCGACGTCCACTTCCGGGTCGTCAAGGAGCTGCTGGCCCGGGTCGAGCAGCGCGCGCTCGGCGAGAAGGTGCTCGAGAGCCTGACGCCGGCGCAGCAGGTGATCGCCATCGTGCGCGACGAGCTGGTCGCCGTGCTCGGCGGCCAGGACGCCGCCGAGCTCAAGCTCGACGGCGCTCCGGCCGTGGTCCTGATGTGCGGCCTCCAGGGCTCCGGCAAGACCACCACGGTCGGCAAGCTCGCGCGCCGGCTGGCCGGGCGCGGCCGCTATCCGCTGCTGGTCGCCGCCGACCTGCAGCGCGCCGCGGCGGTCGAGCAGCTGGTGCAGGTCGGCGCCCGGGTCGACGTCCCGGTCCTGACGCCGAACCCGGACGAGAAGGTGGTCGATCTCGTCCGCCGCTCGCTGCGCGAGGCGCGGGAGCGGGGTCGCAACGTCGTCCTGATCGACAGCGCCGGCCGCTTGCACATCGACGAGGCCCTGATGGCCGAGCTCGCCGCGGTGGTCGAGGCCGCGAATCCCGACGAGATCCTCTACGTCGCCGACGCCATGACCGGCCAGGACGCCGTGCGCAGCGCCCAGGAGTTCGCGCGGGCGCTGCCGCTGTCGGGCGTTCTGCTGACCAAGCTCGACGGCGACAGCCGCGGCGGTGCCGCGCTCTCGATCCGCCAGGTGACCCAGCTGCCGATCCGGTTCGTGGGCGTCGGCGAGAAGCCGGAAGACCTCGAGCTGTTCTCGCCGGCGCGGATGGCCTCGCGCATCCTCGGCATGGGCGACGTGCTGGCGCTGATCGAGAAGGCGCAGACCGCGGTCGACGCCAACGAGGCCGAGCGGCTGGCCGAGCGACTGACCAGGAACGAGTTCACCCTCGAGGACCTGCGCGACCAGTTGAAGGCCGTGCGCCGGATGGGACCGCTCTCCGGCCTGCTCGACGCCCTGCCCAAGGTCGGGCCGCTCAAGGGGATGGGGCAGCTGGGCGACGTCGACGAGAAGCGACTGGTGGCGACCGCCGCGATCATCGACTCGATGACCCCGCTCGAGCGCCGCCAACCGGGTCTGCTCAACGCCTCGCGCAAGCGCCGGATCGCCCGCGGCTCCGGCACCTCGGTCCAGCAGATCAACCAGCTGATCAAGCAGTACCTGCAGATGAAGAAGATGATGAAGGGGATGCGGGGGAGCTGGCTGAAGCGCGCCTTCGGCCGCTGACCCCCCTCGATAGGGCGCCCGATCGCTCCCGGGGCCCCCTGTGGTATCCTGCCGCTTCCGCACCCGCCCGGGCGCAGGACCGAGCCGGCGGGACCGTAACCGAGACTTCAGAGCAAGGAAGCGAAGCGATGTTGAAGATTCGGCTCCGCCGGATGGGGACCACCAACCGGCCGTTCTACCGCGTGGTCGTCTCCGATTCGCGCCTGGCCACGACCGCGTCGGCGGTCGAGGAGATCGGTTTCTACGATCCGCGCCAGAGCCCGCCCAAGGTCGAGATCGACCGGTCGCGCGTCGACTACTGGGTCGGCAAGGGCGCACAGCTGTCGGACACCGTCCGCCAGCTGGTCGGTCGCACCGCGGCCGCGGGCTGACGCCCGGAATCGACCCGATGACCGCCGCGGCCGACGACCTGCTCGCCGTCGTCCGCCTGCTGGTCGACGATCCCCGGTCCATCGAAGTCGAGGAGATCGCCGCCGCCGGCGACGGGGCCGAGCTGCGCCTGCGCATCGCCGAGAACGAGCGCGGGCACGTCATCGGGCGGCGCGGCCGGACCATCGACGCACTGCGGTCGCTGGCGCGGGTCCGGGGCGACCGGGACGGACGCCCCCTTGCCGTCGAGATCGACGAAGACTGACGTTCCGGGGACTCCGGATCGCGTGCTGGTCGGCGTCGTGCGCCGGCCGCACGGCGTTCGCGGTGCCGTCGTGGTCGAAGTCCTCTCCGACAATCCGACCCGGTACGTGACCGGGAGCGTGCTCGAGGCGACGGCTCCCGACGGCCGGACGCGCCGGCTCAAGATCGAGTCGGCGAGCCCGTTCGCCGGCGGGATGCGGGTCGTCTTCGCGGGGCTGGCGAGCCGCGACGAGGCCGACGCGCTGCGCGGCGCGAGGCTCGAGGTGGAGCGCGCGGCGGTGCCGCCGCCGCCCGCCGGCGCCCACTACCTGTTCGAGCTCGTCGGCTGCCACGCCTTCGACCGAGCGGCGGGCGAGCTCGGCAGGGTGGTCGATGCGATCGAAGACGGCGGCGGCTGGCTGCTCGTCGTCGAGAGACCGGATGGCGGACGGCTGCTGCTGCCCTACGTCGAGAGATTCGTCACTCGGGTCGATCCCGCGTCGGGACGGATCGACTGGGAGCTGCCCGAAGGGTTGATCGAAGCGTGCGCGTCCGGGTCCTGACCATCTTTCCCGAGCTGTTCGGACCGTTCCTCGCCACCTCGCTGGTCGGCAAGGCGGTCGAACGCGGGCTGCTCGACCTCGCGGTGCGCGACTTGCGCGACTTCGCGAGCGACCGGCACCGCACGGTCGACGACGTCCCATACGGCGGCGGCGGCGGGATGGTGATGACCGCGCCGGTCTGGCTGCGTGCGGTGCGCGAGGTGGCGGCAGGTTCGACCCCGTGGCGGATTCTGCTCTCGCCGCAGGGGCGGCGGCTCGACGACGCGAGAGTTCGCGAGCTCGCGGGGCGCGGCGACCTGCTGCTGATGTGCGGTCGCTACGAGGGGATCGACGAGCGGGTGCGCGAACGGGTCGTCGACGAGGAGATCTCGATCGGCGACTACGTGCTGTCGGGGGGCGAGCTGCCGGCGATGGTGCTGATCGAGGCGATCTCGCGCGAGATTCCGGGAGTCGTGCAGCTGCCGGACTCGGTCGCGCGCGACAGCTTCCGGTCGGGCTTGCTCGACTACCCGCACTACACCCGTCCGCCCGAGGTCGAGGGGCTGAAGGTGCCGGAGGTGCTGCTCTCGGGAGACCATGCCGCGATCGAGCGCTGGCGACTGCGCTCGGCGCTGGTCGCGACGCTCGCCAAGCGGCCGGACTTGTTGGAGAGTGCCGACCTCGATCCCGTCGCCCGGCGCGAGCTGGACCGGATCCGGGCCGGGGAGGGCCCCGGCGGGGTTGCCGGAAGTCGAGGAAGCTGAGAGAATTGCGTTCCTTTTGCTGAGGTGGAGTGATGAGCCAGCTGGTCGAAATCGAACGCGCGTTCCTGCGCCCGGAAGTGCCGGAGTTCAAGCCCGGTGACACGGTGCGCGTCCAGGTCAAGGTCGTCGAGGGGGACAAGGAGCGCCTGCAGGCGTTCCAGGGTGTCGTCGTGGCCCGCAAGGGCAGCGGCACCCGCGAGATGTTCACCGTCCGGAAGATCTCCGGAGGGGTCGGTGTCGAGCGGATCTTCCCGCTCAACGCGCCGGTCGTCGACAAGATCGAGGTCATCCGCCGCGGCCGCGTGCGGCGCGCCAAGCTCTACTACCTGCGCAACTTGCGCGGCAAGGCCGCGCGCATCGAGGAGCGCCGCGACGACGCGGCCGGTCGGAACGGGAACTGACCGCTTAAGTCCGCCGACGGGCGGTAGGGCGCGGAGGAGGGGTTTGGCCAACCTCGCGGATCTCTGTGGCGAGCTCTTCCGCCTCGACCTGATGCGGCGGCTGGAGGAGACTCTCGCGGGTGCCGGCCTGCCGGCGGTCGCCGGCGTCGACGAGGCCGGACGCGGCTGCCTGGCCGGTCCGGTGGTCGCGGCCGCCGTGATCCCGGATCCCGCGCGCCCCGTGCCGGGGGTCGACGATTCGAAGAAACTGGATCCGCGGCGCCGCGAGCGCGCCGCCGCGGCCATCCGCGACAGCGCGCGAGCCTGGTGCGTGGTCGCGATCGAGCCGCCAGCCATCGACGCCACCGACATTCTCGCCGCCACCCGGCTCGCTTCACTGCGCGCGATCGCCGGCCTGTCGCTCCGGCCGGACGTGGTGGTGACCGACGCGCTGCCGTTGCCCGCCCTCGACCTGCCGGTCCTGCCGGTGGTCAAGGGAGACGCCTGGTGCTACGCGGTGGCGTGCGCTTCGATCCTGGCCAAGGTCGAGCGCGATCGTCTCCTCCGCGAGCTGGACCGCGACTACCCGCACTACGGCTTCGCCCGTCACAAGGGCTACGGCGCGCCGGCGCACCTGGCCGCGCTCGCCCGTTTCGGCCCGAGCCCGGTCCATCGCCTGACCTTCGCGCCGGTGGTGCCGCGCCGCCCGGAGGCCGCCTGATGGCGATCAACCGGGACAAGGTCCAGGACGCCGCCGAGAAGCTCCTGCAGCGCGGCAAGGTCGAGGCGGCGATCCAGGAGTTCAGAAAGCTCCTCGCCGACAGCCCGAAGGACATCGCCCTGCTCAACCGGGTCGGCGACCTCTACGTGCGGATCAACCGCAACGACGAGGCGATCCGGCTCTTCCTGCAGCTCGCGCAGCGCTATTCCGAAGACGGCTTTTTCGTCAAGGCGATCGCGATCTACAAGAAGATCCTGAAGTTCGATCCGACCCGCATGGTCGTCTACGAGCGACTGGCGGACCTCTACCACAAGCAGGGGCTGCTCACCGAGGCGCGCGACCAGTACAAGGTCCTGGTCGACTACTACCAGAAGCACGGCGAAGCCAAGAAGGGCGCCGAGTACCTGCAGAAGATCGCGGACCTCGACCCCGAGGATCCGACCCCGCGCGTCAAGCTCGCCGAGGCGCACCACCAGCTCGGCGACAAGCAGAAGGAGCTGGGCGAGCTCAAGGCGCTGGCCGAAATGATGACCCGGCACGGCCGCTTCGACGAGGCGGCGCAGATCTACGCGCGCGCCATCGCCGCCGCGCCGGACGACCTCGCTTTCGTCACCGACGCGGTGCTCGGTCTCAAGGACGCGGGTCAGATCGGTGTCGCGGCCAGACTGCTGGCGATCGCGGTCGAGAAGAACCCCCAGGCCGAACGGATCGCGCGCCTGGCCGGAATCGGTCGGGGTACGACGGCGCCCGCCGCCCCGGCTGCGCCGGGGGCCGATCGCGAGGGGACGAAAACCGGCCTGCGCGTGCGCGACATCGCGCCGCCGCCCCCCGAGCTCGAGCTCCGGGCGGCGCCGTCGCCGCCGCCGGCCGAACCGGAGTTCATCGTCGAGCTGCCCGACGAGCCGAGTCCGCCGACCACCGAGATCCGCCCGACCGAATCGATGTTGCGGCGTTCGCCGGAGTCCCCGTGGTTCGACGGCGGCATCGCCAGCGACGTCGAGTTCGAGCTCGAGATCGAAGGGGTCGCCGAGGAGACGCCGCCCGCCGCGGTCACCCCGGTCGCTCCGGCCGCGTCCGCCGAGCCCGAGGCGAAGATCGAGTGGGAGTTCGAAGGCGAGTCGGTTCTCGAGCTGCCGGAGCTCGGCGGCGAGGAGCTGCCGCCGATCGAGCCGACGCTCGCGCCGCCCCCCGAACCGGTGTACGCACCGCCGCCCGAGCCGGTCGCCGATGCGGCCGCCTTCGAAGTCGGACTCGACCTCGAGGAGCTCGAACGGACCTCTTACGAAGTGGTTCCGGAGGAGGTCCCCGCGGCGCGGCGCCTCGGCGACCTGCTGGCCGAGGCGGAGGTCTTCCGCAAGTACGGTCTGACCGAGAAGGCTCACGACCGCGTGCGCGAGATCCTGCATCACGATCCCGGTCACCTCGAGGCGATGGCGCTCCAGATCGCGCTGCTGCTCGACGAGGGCAAGCACGATCGCGTTCTGGCCCGCGCCCAGGCGCTCACCGAGCTGGCCGCCACGAGCGGCGAAGCGGGCGAGTCGGTGTGGGCGCCGGTGAGGCAGAAGCTGAACAAGGCGGGGTATCGCTTCGAAGGCGCCGTGCCCGTCGCCACCCCGGCGCCCAAGAAGCCGAAGAAGGACTCGGTCTCGGATCTGCTCGCCGACCTGGTCGGGATCACCGGTGAGCCTCGCAAGGCGAAGCCGGCCGCCGCGCCCGCACCGCCCCGGGCGCAGCCGCCCGCCGCGCCTCCGCCCGCGGCTGCGGTCGCGCCGTCGCCGCCCCGTCCCGCGCCGCCACCTCCGGCGCCGTCGCCGGCTCCGTCCGCCGCGGCGCGGCCGCCGGCGATGCCGCCCGCAGCGCGGCCTCCGGTGGCACCGCCGGCGCCGCCGCCGCCCGCGCCGCCCGCGGCCGACTCGCTGGCGTGGCTCGACGAAGCGCCCAAGCCGGCGCCGCCACCGCCGCTGTCCGCGGCCAGCCCCGGCCGGCCGCTGGCCGCCGACAAGGCACCGAGCAGCGAGGAGCTCCTGTTCGAGGACGAGGAGGGGTTTTTCGACCTCGCCGCCGAGCTCGAGAAGGAGCTCTCGAACGACGAGCTGGCGGCCGCGATGGGGCCGATCGGACGCGAGGAGCCGTCGCTCGAGGAGATCGTCGAGGGATTCAAGAAGGGAGTCGCCGAGAGCCTGTCGGCCGAGGACTACGACACCCACTTCAACCTCGGCATCGCCTACCGCGAGATGGGACTGGTCGACGAGGCGATCGGCGAGTTCCAGCTCGCGGCCAAGGACTCGAAGTACCTGATCGACTGCTGCTCGCTGCTCGGCGCCTGCTTCCTCGAGAAGGGACTGCCCGAGCTCGCCGTCAAGTGGTACCGCAAGGGGCTCGAGGTGCCCGACCTGCCCGAGGAGGCGACGCTCGGGCTGCTTTACGACCTGGGCAACCTCTACCTCGCGACGGGGGAGTCCGAGAAGGCCCACAAGACCTTCATCGAGATCTACGGCGTCAACTCGAACTATCGCGACGTGGTCGCGAAGCTCGAGGAGCTGGGTCACCGTTGACCGTTCCTGTCGGTTGCCGGTGCGAGTGGAGCCGCCGATGACCGAGCCGTACGTGGATCGCGAGCGCGGCTCCCGCTGGGTCTGGTGGGTCGCGGCCGGCGTGGTCGCCGCGCTGATCGTCTGGCGTCTCGCTCCGAGCTGGACCGCACCGTTCCGTCCGCGCCCGCTCGCCGCCTGGGTCGCGGTCCTGCCCGACGGCGCCCCGGTCGCCCGCGACGGCCGCCACGAGCTCGAAGCGGGTCGGCCCTTCCGGCTCTTCGCGGTGCTCGAGGCCGAGTCGTTCGGCGGCGAGCGGATCTTCTTCTCCGACGCCCCGGCGCTGTCGCTCGGCGGCCACGAGATCCCGAAGGAGTCGATCCGTCCCTGGCCGACCGACCGCCGCGCGGTGGTGCGCTGGCTCACGATCGAGGGCTTCGCGCCGTATCTCGCGGTCGCGAGCGCCGCCGACGCGGAGCGCTTCCGCCTGGTCGAGAGCTTCCATCCCGAGTGGGGGACCGCCTGGTCGATCGCGGGCACGGTCGATCCGCGCCTGGCGCTGCTCGAGGCAGGCTCGCCGCTGCGACCGCTGCCCTTCGGCACGCAGCGCTACGCCGCGCGCGTCGAGCTGTTCGACACCGAAGGGGCGCTGATGCCGACCGCGCGCTGGAGCTCGCCGGGCGCCGAGGTGGCGATGGCCGATCCCGGTCGTCTGCCCACGGTCGTCGCGGCGCTGCCGGCGCCGCTGGCGGGGATTTCCGAGGCCTTCGGCCGCACCCAGCTCGCTCCCGCCGCGGACCTGCCGGCCGAGCTCGACGCGAGTCTCTCCGAGCTCGTCGCCCGCGAGCTTGCCTTCGAGGGGCAGACGCTGATCGCGGCGCACCTCGCCGCCGCCGGGGTCGCCGCCGATGCGCTCGAGTTCCGCACCGTCACGCTCGGCGCCGCCGGCCCGCGATGGGGAGAGCAGGTCGGAGCGGGCGATCTGCTGCGCGCCGGCGACCGGATCGTCGTCCTCTATCGCGACGTCGACGGCGGCGGCCGCCTCGACCCGGCCGACCTGGTCTTCGACACCCACCGTGGACTGCGGGTGCTCGCGGCCTCGGCGGTCTTCGAGTCCGACGGCGTCGAGCTGCGGCTCGATCACGCGCGGCTAGCCACCGGCGCCACGCCGCCAGCGTGATAACCTGCCGCGCCCGAAGGACGGAGGCGCTCCCATGAGAACCATCACGTTGCTGCCCGGGGACGGCATCGGCCCCGAGGTCACCGCCGCGACCGTGCGCGTGCTCGAGGCCGCCGGCGGCCGGTTCGAGTGGGAGTCCCACGCGGCCGGCAGCGAGGCGCTCGCCCGCTACGGCGACCCGTTGCCCCAGGAGGTTCTGGACTCGATCGTGCGCAACCGGGTCGCGCTCAAGGGCCCGATCACCACGCCGGTCGGCAAGGGGTTCCAGTCGGTCAACGTCCGCTTGCGCCGGGCGCTCGACCTGTACGCCAACCTGCGCCCAGCGCGTTCGCTGCCGGGTGTGAAGACCCGCTTCGACGACGTCGACCTGATCGTCGTGCGCGAGAACACCGAGGGGCTCTACAGCGGCATCGAGCACACCGTCGTGCCCGGCGTGGTCGAGAGCCTCAAGGTGATCACGGAGAAGGCCTCGACGCGGGTCTCCCGCTTCGCGTTCGAGTATGCCCGCGCCCACGGCCGCAAGCGGATCACCGTGGTGCACAAGGCCAACATCATGAAGCTGTCGGACGGGCTCTTTCTCGATTGCGCGCGCAAGGTGGCCACCGAGTATCCGGAGATCCAGATCGACGACCGGATCATCGACAACCTCTGCATGCAGCTCGTCACCCGGCCCGAGCAGTTCGACATGCTGCTGCTCGAGAACCTCTACGGCGACATCGTCTCGGACCTGTGCGCGGGTCTGGTGGGCGGTCTCGGCGTCGTGCCCGGCGCCAACCACGGCGAGATCGGCGCGGTCTTCGAGGCGGTCCACGGCAGCGCCCCCGACATCGCGGGCCGCAACATCGCCAATCCGCTCGCCCTGATCCAGTCGGGAGTGCTGATGCTGCGCCACCTCGAGCAGACCGAGGCCGCCGACCGCATCGACCGCGCCCTGCTGCGCGTGCTGGCCGTCCCGGCCCGGCGCACCCGCGACCTGGGCGGCGCTGCGACCACCACCGAGTTCACCGAGTCGGTCGTCCACGCGCTCGACGCGGCCTGAGGGCGCCGGGGGTCGCGGCGAAGCGGCGCTCCGGCGCGGTTGAGCGCCGGTCGGCGAGGTGAGACGATCGCGGGGTGACCGGATCCCTGTTCGACGACGGCAGGCCGGAACCGGCGGAGTCGGCACCCACGCCGGACAGCGGCGCTCCGCTCGCCGAGCGGATGCGCCCGGCGACGCTCGACGAGGTGGTCGGGCACCGGGAAGTGGTCGGTCCCGACGGCTTCCTGCGCCGGGCGATCGCCGCCGACCGGGTGCCGTCGCTGGTGCTCTGGGGGCCGCCCGGCTCGGGCAAGACGACCCTGGCGCACCTGATCGCCCGCGCCACCCGCGCCCGCTTCGTGCCGTTCTCGGCGGTGGTGTCGGGAATCCAGGACATCAAGCGGGTGATGGCCGATGCCGAGCGGCTGCGCGCCGCGACCGGCCGCCGCACGCTGCTCTTCGTCGACGAGATCCACCGCTTCAACCGCGCCCAGCAGGACGCATTCCTGCCCTACGTCGAGCGGGGCGACATCGTGCTGGTCGGCGCCACCACCGAGAACCCGTCGTTCGAGCTCAACGCCGCGCTGCTTTCGCGCTGCCGCGTGGTGGTGCTCTCGCCGCTCGCGCCCGACGACCTGGTCGGTCTGCTCGAGCGCGCGCTCGGCGACCGCGAGCGCGGTTTCGCCGACGGCGGCGTCGAGCTCGCGCGCGAGGCGCTCGAGTCGATCGCGCAGCTCGCCTCGGGCGACGCGCGGCGGGCGCTGACGCTGCTCGAAGCGGTGGTCGCGGACGCCGGCGAGACGGCGGCGGCCGCCGTCGACGCAGCCGCGGTGCAGCGCGTGGCGCAGCGCAAGGTGCTGGTCTACGACAAGGCCGGCGAGGAGCACTTCAATCTGATCTCGGCGCTGCACAAGTCGCTGCGCGAGAGCGACCCCGACGCCGGCCTCTACTGGCTGGCCCGGATGCTCGAGGCCGGCGAGGAGCCCGGCTACCTGGCGCGCCGGCTGGTGCGCTTCGCCGTCGAGGACATCGGCCTCGCCGATCCGCGCGCGCTCGAGATCGCGCTCGCCGCCTGGGAGGCTCACGATCGGCTGGGCAGTCCCGAAGGGGACCTGGCCCTGGCTCAGCTGACGGTCTACCTGGCGCTGGCCCCCAAGAGCGTCTCGGTCTATCGCGCGTGGGGGAGCGTGCGCGAGACCATCGCACGTCGCCCGGCGGACCCGGTGCCGATGGCGCTGCGCAACGCGCCGACCCGACTGATGCGGGAGGTCGGCTACGGCCGCGGCTACCAGTACGCGCCCGACACCGACGAGGGGATCGCCGGACTCCAGACCCTGCCCGACGGCCTGGCCGGCAGCCGATTCTGGCGGCCGACAAGGGAAGGCACCGAGGCGCGATTCGCCGACCGGCTCGCGGAGCTCGAACGGCGCCGCCAGGCCGCCCGCGGCGAACCGGCGCCGCCCGGCTCGGGTCGTTCCTGATCCGCACCCGCGATTTCCCCCGGCGGGCCCGGGCCTGTTACCCTAGGCCGACCAATCGCGGGGAGTCGACGTGGGGGACCGAGGGATGAATCGGGGACAAGGTCTGTCGTTCGCGGACCGGGTCCGGATACGGCCGGGGCCGGAGACCGAGCCACGGAAGGTCGCGGGCCGGATCGGCGAGATCCACGGCTTCACGATGCCGTCGGAGTCCGGGGTCGAGGTGATCGGATCCTCGAGCCACGACGTGGCGCTCGGCGTCTACTTCGACGAGCTCAAGGAGGCGCTCTGGTTCGCCCCGGAGCTGCTCGACTTCGTCGACCACGGCGCCGGCACGACGATCCGCGTCCAGGGGACCGACGTCGAGTGGGTCAAGACCGACCGCGGTGACTGGATCCAGCAGCGGCGGCGGATCCCCGTTCGCCAGCGCTTCCTGCGCTGGCTCGCCGGTCAGTGAGGGCGCGGCCGCTGGCGACGCGAATCAGTCGCCGCGGGGCGCGGCGTCGGCGAAGGCCGAGATCACCATGTCCTTGGTGATGAGCTCGGGCAGGACGTTCGGCTCGCGGCCGGGCCGATAGACCATGTAGAAGGGGATGCCGTAGCGGCCGTGCGAGGCCAGGAAGTCGGCGATCGCGTCGTCGCGGTGGGTCCAGTCCCCCTTCATCGCCACCACGCCGTGCCGTGCGAGCGCCGCGCGCACCTCCGGAGTCTCGAGGATCAGCCGCTCGTTGACCTTGCAGGTCACGCACCAGTCGGCGGTGATGTCGAGGAAGACCGGCGTGCCGGCGGCGGCCAGCCGTTCGGCCTCCGCCGGGTCCCAGGCGCGCCAGGCGATGCCGCCGGGGTCTCCGGCGACCGCGGCGGCGCGCGCCGGAGCCGTGCCGCCGCCCGCCAGCGCGATCGCGCCGAGGCCGGCGACGAGCGCCAGGGCGCCCCAGACCCGGCGCGGCGTCGAGCCGAACGGCGCGCGCGAGGCGAGCCAGGTCGCCAGTCCGACCGTCAGCAGGATTCCCTCGAAGATCGCCAGCCGCTCCGGCGCGATCTGGTTGCCGAGCACGTAGAGCAGCCAGACCATCGCCCCGGCGAGCAGGAAGCCCATGACCCCCTTGAGCGTCTCCATCCAGGCGCCAGGCTTCGGCAGGAAGCGCGCGGTGCCGGGAGCGACCGCGAGCAGCAGGTAGGGGAGCGCCATGCCGACGCCGATCGCGGTGAAGACCGCCAGCACCTCGAAGGCCTCGCGCGCCAGCGCGAAGCCGACGGCGGTGCCCAGGAACGGCGCCGAGCAGGGCGTGGCCATCAGGGTCGCGAACAGGCCGGACGCGAAGTGTCCGCCGAACCCTTCGCCGCCGCCGCCGGCCGCGGCGGCGAGCCGACCCGGCAGCTGGATCTCGAACAGACCCCAGAGGTTGAGGGTGAACAGCAGGATCACCACCGCGAGGAAGGCGACGAAGCCCGGACGCTGGAACTGCACCCCCCAGCCGACCGCCGAGCCGGCCGCCTTGGCGGCGATCGCGGCGCCGGCCAGCGCCCAGAACGAGACCAGGATGCCCGCGGCGGTGGCGAGGGCGCCGCTGGTCACCGCGCGCCGGCCGAGCCCGGCCGAGCGGACCAGCCCGAAGACCTTGAGCGAGAGCACGGGCAGCACGCACGGCATGGCATTGAGGATCAGGCCGCCGATCAGGCCGAAGAGCAGGATCGCCGCGAGGCCGCGCCCCGCCGGGCGAGCCGCGTCGTCGGCGGTCGGAGCGATTCGCGCGGGCTCCGCGGCTTCCGCTTCCGCCGCGAACAGCGCCTCGTTCGCCGGCTCGCCGGCGGCCCCGACGGTCAGTGTCATCTCGGCGCGGCGATCGACCGGCGGCAGGCACTGGCGGTCGTCACAGGCCTGATAGCGCAGCGTCGCGGCGAGCGCGACGTCACCGGTTGCCGCGTCGGCCGGCACCGGCAACTCGAAGAAGAGCCGTACCCGCCCCTCGTAGACGTCGAGCGGCTCCTCGGCGAAGGCGAAGCGGTAGCGGACCGGTGCGGGGTACTCGACCCGCGCTTCCGGCCAACCGGCCGGAACCTCGACCCGCAGCACGGTCGGGATCAGGTAGTCGAAGGTCGGTACGTGCGCCTGGAGGTGCCAGCCCTCCTGGACGTCGACGACCGCGACCAGTCGCGCGACGTCGCCGGGGGCGTACGACGCGCGGTCGGCCGCGAGTCGGAGCTCGGCGCGCTGCGGGCGAGGCGGCTGCGCCGCGAGCGCGGTCGCTCCGAGCGCGACGCCGAGAGCGAGCGTCGCGGCGAGGCGCGAGGGGAGCCTCGTCACGTGCAGCGAGGTCCGGCGTCGGCGCGCAGGCGCGTCAGCGCGCGCCGCGCTTCGTCGAGGAACGGGCTCTGCGGGTGGGCCTTCTCGAAGGCAGCGAGGGCACCGGCGGCGGCGCCGCACTCGCGCGCGGTCTCGGCGATCCAGAACGGCAACAGGTCGAGGCGCTCGCCGAGCTCGGGCTCGACCGCGACGCGCGCGGCGGCCGACTGTGCGGAACGCGCGGCGGCGCGCGCCTTCTCGGCGTCGCCGGCCATCCGCCAGGCGTCGGCGAGGAAGTAGCGCGTCCAAGCCTCCTCGCGGGGCTCGAGCGAGGTCGAGCCGAGCAGCTTCTCGAGCAGCGCCGCCGAGCGCGCGCCGTCCTGGCGCTCGTAGAAGTCGATGGCGGTGCGTCGCAGGGTCTCGACGTCGCCGCCGGCGAGGGCGCGACGGTAACCCTCGAGCACCCGCTCGTGGATCGCCAGTTGCGACCGCAGCCGGTCGACGAACGGACCGACGGGAGCGTAGCCCTCGACCGTTCCGATCAGCGCGCCATCGGGTTCGAGGATCAACAGGGTGGGCAGCGACCAGGCGCCGTAGCGCTCGGCGAGCTCGGTCCCCTCGCCACCGTCCTCGACGTCGACGCGCAGCTTGACGAAGTCGCGGGTCGCGGCGAGGAACTCCGGGTGCGGAAAGACCTCGCGCTCGAGCACCTTGCACCAGCCGCACCAGTCGGCGTAAGCGTCGACCAGGACGAGCTGGTCGGCCTTCTTCGCGGCGGCGAACGCGGCCTGCGGATCGCTCGCCCAGCCCGGCGCCTGAGACGCGGCGGCGGCGCCGGCGACGAGCGCCACCAGGGTCGCCGCGGTGCCGCGAAGAGATCGGTTGGTCATGGCCTCGGCGCTCTCCTTCCGCGCCCGCTCGGGGCGCCGGCGATGCTACCATGCGCCGCCATGCAGCTTTCGGGCCGTGTCGCGAGAATCGGCGAGTCGGCGACCCTCCGGGTGTCGCGCCGAGCCTCCGAGCTGCGCGCTGCGGGCGTCGACGTCGTCGACTTCGGCGCCGGCGAGCCCGACTTCGACTCGCCGGTCGTCGCCGTCGAGGCGGCGCGGCGCGCCCTCGCCGACGGCTTCACTCGGTATACGCCGACCGCCGGCATTCCGGCCTTGCGCCGGGCGCTGGCCGAGCGCTACGCACGCGATTTCGGCGCGCCGTGGTCGAGCGCGGACACCCTGGTCACGGTCGGCGGCAAGGGGGCGCTGTTCGAGGTCGCGCTGGCGCTGTTCGAGGAGGGGCAGGAGGTCGTCCTCCACACCCCCGCGTGGGTGAGCTTCGCCGAGCAGATCCGCTTCGCGGGGGCCGAGGTCGTGGCGGTGGCGACCGACGGCGCCGACGGCTTCACGATCCACGCCGAGCGCCTGATCGCCGCGATCGGTCCGCGCACCCGGGCGGTGATCCTCAACTCGCCCTGCAATCCGACCGGCGGCACGATTTCCGCGGCCGAGCTGCGACGGCTGGTCGAGGAGTGCGCGCGGCGCGGCGTGCTGGTGATCTCGGACGAGACCTACGAGCGCTTCGTCTACGGCGGCGCGCCGCCGGTCAGCGCGGCCGCGCTCGCCACCGAGTTCCCCGACACGGTGGTGCTGGTCGGCTCGTTCTCGAAGACCTACGCGATGACCGGCTGGCGGCTCGGCTACCTGCTCGGACCGCGGCCGCTGGTCGAGGCGGCCGCCTGCATCCAGGGGCACGCGACGTCGAACCCGACCTCGTTCGCGATGGTCGGAGCGCTCGCGGCGCTCGAGGGCGCCGAGTCCGACGTGCGCGCGATGATCGCCGAGTACGAGGCGCGGAGAGACCTGCTGGTCGATCGCCTGAACTCGATCGCGGGCGTATCGTGTCTCGCGCCGCGCGGCGCCTTCTACGTCTTTCCGGACGTCTCCGCCAGCTATCGCGAAGGGCGTTCCGGTTCGCTCGAGTTCGCCGAGCGCCTGCTCGAGGAGGAGGCGGTGGCGGTGGTCGCGGGCGAGGCGTTCGGCAGCGATCGCCACGTCCGGATCTCCTTCGCCTGCTCGCGGGCTGCCCTCGACGAAGGGGTCCGCCGGATCGAGCGTTTCCTCGCCCGCCGCTGAGCGGCCGCGCGCCGCCCGGCCGCTTCGATAGACTTTTCCGTCCCAGGAGGTTCCTCGATGTCGATCCTTCGTCCCCGTTCGAACCGTGCGCGCGCCGCCGTCACGGCGTTCGCCGTTCTCTTCTCTGCCGCCGGCGGCGTCGCCGTCGCCGCGCCGGACTCGCCGCCGACCGCGGAAGAGGCGCGGGCGTTCCTCGCCGACGCCGAGGCCCGGTTGCTCGACCTCTGGATCCAGCGCGAGCGCGCCGGCTGGGTCCAGGCCACGCACATCACCTACGACACCGAGCTGCTGCAGGCGCGCGCGAACGAGGAGACGATCGCCGCGACCATGGAGCTGGCGCGCCAGGCGACCCGCTTCGACGGGCTCGCGCTCGACGAGCGAGAGGCGCGCAAGCTCCGCCTGCTCAAGATGGCGCTGACCCTGCCGGCGCCGTCGGACGCGGCGGAGCGCGCCGAGCTGACCCAGATCGCGGCGCGCATGGAGGGGACCTACGGCAAGGGCACCTGGTGCCCGAGGGACGGCGCCGAGTGCCTCGACATCAACGCCATCTCCAACCTCCTGGCCACGAGCCGCGACGAGGCCGAGCTGCGTGCGGCCTGGGAAGGCTGGCACGCGATCGCCGCGCACGGCATGCGCGACGACTATCGCCGCTTCGTCGAGCTCGCCAACGAAGGGGCGCGCGAGCTCGGCTACGCCGACCTGGGCGAGCTCTGGCGCGCCAAGTACGACATGGAGCCGGTCGCCTTCGAGGCCGAGCTCGACCGGCTCTGGGGACAGGTCAAGCCGCTCTACGACGCGCTCCACTGCTACGTGCGCGCCCGCCTCGCCGAGAAGTACGGCGCCGACGCGATGCCGGCCGACGGCACCATCCCGACCCACCTGCTCGGCAACCTCTGGGCGCAGCAGTGGGGCAACGTCTACGATGTCGTGCGCCCGACCGCGGTCGTCGATCCGGGCTACGACCTGACCTCGCGCCTGGTCGCCGCCGGCTACGACCCGATCCGGATGGTCAAGACCGGCGAGGCGTTCTTCACCTCGCTCGGGCTCGAGCCGCTGCCCGCGACCTTCTGGGAGCGCTCGATGTTCGTCAAGCCGCGCGACCGCGAGGTGGTCTGCCACGCCTCGGCCTGGTCGGTCGACCAGAAGGACGACCTGCGCATCAAGATGTGCATCCAGGCCAACGAAGAGGACTTCAACACCATCCACCACGAGCTCGGGCACAACTTCTACCAGCGCGCCCACAACACCCAGGACGTGCTGTTCCGCGACGGCGCCAACGACGGCTTCCACGAGGCGCTGGGCGACACGGTCGCGCTGTCGATCACGCCGAAGTACCTGCGTCAGCTCGGGCTGATCGCCGAGGAGCCGCCCGCCGAGGCCGATCTCGCGCTGCTGCTGCGGCAGGCGCTCGACAAGGTGGCGTTCCTGCCGTTCGGGTTGATCATCGACAAGTGGCGCTGGGCGGTCTTTTCGGGCGCGGTTCCGCCCGAGCGCTACAACCAGGCCTGGTGGGAGCTCAAGCGCCGTTATCAGGGAGTCTCGGCGCCGTCCGAGCGCGGCGAGGAATGGTTCGATCCGGGCGCGAAGTACCACGTGCCGGGCAACACCCCGTACATGCGCTATTTCCTCGCCCACATCCTGCAGTTCCAGTTCCACCGCGCGCTCTCCGAGACCGCGGGGGAGACCGGGCCGGTCCATCGCCGGTCGATCCACGGTTCGAAGGCCGCCGGTGAGCGGCTCGAGAAGATGATGCTGATGGGTGGGTCCCGCCCCTGGCCGGAGGCGCTCGAGGCCCTGACCGGCACGCGCGAGATGGACGCGAGCGCCGTGATCGACTACTTCGCGCCGCTCAAGAGCTGGCTCGACGAGCAGAACCGCGGCCGCACCTGCGGCTGGAACTGAGCGCGGCGGGGGAAACGGGAGGATCGGCATGGACGGCGACTCGACCGAGTCCCGGATGCGCAAGACCGGGGGGGAGTCCCCCTGGTCGATCCGGATCGCGCGGCTCGCCGGCATTCCGATCCGCATCCACCTGACCTTCTTCCTGCTGCTGCTCTGGTTCGGCAAGGTCTCGTCCGACCAGGGCCAGGGGTTCCTCGACGGCGTCGTCCTGATGCTGCTGCTGTTCGGCTGCGTCGTGCTGCACGAGCTCGGTCACGCGCTCACCGCCCGCCGCTACGGCGTCGAGACCCGCGAGATCGTGCTCTATCCGTTCGGCGGCGTCGCGCGCATGGACCGCATCCCGCCCGGCAAGGCCGAGCTGGTCATCGCGCTCGCGGGTCCGGCGGTCAACCTGGTGCTCGCCGCGCTGCTCGGGATCGCTCTGCTCGCTCTGCGCGCCGACACGCCCGACGCGCCGCTCAAGATCGTCACCGAGGGGGCGGTCGTCTGGCAGCTGCTCTCCATCAACCTCTCGCTGTTCGTCTTCAATCTCATCCCGGCCTTCCCGATGGACGGCGGCCGCGTGCTGCGGGCGGCGTTGGCGATCGGGCTGGGCGAGACCCGCGCCACCAACATCGCCGCCGCGATCGGACAGGTCCTGGCACTGGGATTCGCCGCGGTCGCGCTGCTGACCGGGCAGCCGGTCCTGCTGCTGATCGCGTTCTTCGTATTCGTCGGCGCCGGCCAGGAGGCCGCCTTCCAGCGCAGCCGCGCGGCGGTGCGCGGGCTCACCGCCCGCGACGCGATGATGACCCGCTTCGAAACGGTCGCTCCCGACGATCCGCTGTCGCGCGCCGCCGAGCACCTGCTCGCGACTTCGCAGCAGGACTTCCCCGTCATCGACGCCTGGGGGCGGGTCGCCGGCGTCCTCCACCGCGCCGCGCTGCTCTCGGCGCTGGCCGCCGACGGCAAGGAGCGGGCGGTGCTCGAGGTGATGGACCGCGAGCCGGCCCAGGTGCGGCCCGAGCATCCGCTCGACGAGATCCTGCGCCGGCTCCAGGCGCGCCCGCAACAGCCGATCCTGGTGGTGGGCGACGGCGGGCTCGAAGGCGTGATCACCATCGACAATCTGGCCGAGCTGCTCGAGATCGCGCAGTCGCTGGGCCGCACCGGCGCCGTGCGCCTGCGCGGCTGACCGCAGTCGCCCTCCTTCAGCCGATCGGCTCGACGCAGGCGGCGTCGTCGTTGGCGGGGCTGTTGACCCGCGTCGACACCGGGAACGCCTCCATCTCGGCGGCGGGGTAGGCGACCAGCAGTCCGAGGAGGCGCTCGCGCCCGGTTCGCGGGTCGAGCCAGGCGGTGCGGGCGGCGTCCGGGAGGATGACCGGCATCCGGTCGTGGATGCGGGCGGCGAGCGGGTTGGGTTCGGTGGTGACGATCGCGAAGGTTTCGAGCGACTCGCGGCTCTCCGGGTCGCTCCAGCTCGACCACAGGCCGGCGAAGGCGAACGGCGCTCCCCCCGCCAGGCGCAGCAGCCAGGGCTGCTTCTTCGGACCCACCTTCTGCCACTCGTAGAAGCCGTTCGCCGGAATCAGGCAGCGCCGTCGCTTGAAGGAGTCGCGGAAGGAGGGCTTGTCGGCGAGCCCCTCGGCGCGGGCGTTGATCAGGCGGTTGCCGATCGCGACCTCCTTCGCCCAGTGCGGCACCAACCCCCAGCGCGCGTAGGCGAGCTCGCGGCCGCCTTCCTCGGTGCCGCGGACGATCGGCATCACCTGGCTCGGCGCCACGTTGTAGCGCGGCGTGAGCTCCGGGACCTCCTCGAGACCGAAGGCGGAGGCCAGCAGGTCGCCGGGAACCGAAAGGACGTAACGCCCGCACATGATGTCAGCCGCGGAGCGGCTCGCGGTGCTCCTCGAAGCGACCGCCGACTGCGGTGGCGAGAATGACCTCGTCGGGCGCGCCGAACACCAGGGCCTCCGGCAGGTCGTCGAGGCCGACCTCCTCGAAGACCGGGTGGCCGAGGTCGATCGCGACCAGGTCGGCCGGCGCTCCGGGCGCGATGCGGCCCGCCGCCACCGCGAGCGACGAAGCGCCCCCGGCGGTGGCGGCGTCGAGCAGGGTGACCGCGGGGCGCTCGCCGAGGAGGCCGCGGCGCTCGGTGCGCAGGCGCTGCGCGTATTCGAGCCCGCGCAGATTCTCGAGCATCGAGATGCGCAGGTTGGAGTCGCTGCCGAGCGCCAGCCGGCGTCGGCCCGGAACCTCGGCGAGCGAAGGGATGCCGTCGCCGAGGTTGCCTTCGGTGAGCGGGCAGAGGCCCGCCGTCCAGCCGCGCGCGAACAGGTCGAACAGCCGGTCGGCGTCGGTGTGGGTCAGGTGGATGCCGGTGGCGGCGAGCCCCGGCTGGTCGTCGAGCGCCTCGAGGACCAGCTCGACCGGTCCCCTGCCGTAGTGGGCGACGCACTCCTCGATCTCGCGGCGTTGCTCCTCGAGATGGATGTGGAGCGGCCAGGCGCGCGCGCGCGCGACGCCGGCGAGCTCGGCGAGCTCGGCGGGGGTGACCGCGCGCAGGCTGTGCGGCGCCAGGCCGAGCGACTCGCGCGCCGGATCGAGACCGCGCTCGATCGCGTCGCAGTGCGCCAGGAAGCGCTCGACCGAGACGCCGTCGAAGCGGCGCTGCCCGCCTTCGAGCGGCCGCCCCGGGCCGCCGGTGCGGTAGTAGCACTCGAGCAGGACGAGGCGGATCCCGGCCGCGCGCGCGGCGGCGACGACCGCTCCGTCGAGCGCGAAGTCGGCGGCGTCGGCGTCGGCATGGTGGACGTAGTGGAACTCTCCGACGGTGGTGACGCCGGCTCGCCGCATCTCCCGGAAAGTGCGCAGCGACAGGCGCTCGAGCGACTCGGGAGTGAGGCTCCCGACCAGCTCGTACATCGCCTCGCGCCAGGTCCAGAAGCTGCCGCGCTCGACCGGAAACCTCTCGCCGCGGCCGCGCAGGCCGATCTGGAAGGCGTGGGAGTGGACGTCGACGAAACCGGGCAGCAGGGCCTGACGGGTCCGGCGCTCGATCGGACCGTCGTCCGGGGGCGCGGCGAGGTCGGCGATCGTGCCGCGCTGGTCGATCCCGATCGCGAGGCCGGTGCGGAAGGCGTCGCCGACCCAGACCGCGTCGGGGAGGATCCAGCGCAGCGTCAAGCTCCGCTCCCGGCGCCGCAGAATCGATCGACCAGTCGCGGCAGCAGCTCGGCGCAGCGGGCGAAGTCGGCCTTCGGCATCCACTCGTCCGGCCGGTGCGCGACCTCGATCGAGCCGGGTCCCCAGACCACGGCGTCGAGCTCGAGCGTCGCGAGCGGACCGGCGTCGGTCGAGAACGGCGCGCCGCGGCTCGCCCGCTGGCCGACCAGCGCGCAGAGCTCGCGGTGCAGCGGACTCGACTCGGCGGTGAGCAGCGGCTCGCTGATCCCGACCTTCTCGATCGACGCGCCGGGCGCCCCCGCGCGGATCCGCTCGACGACGCGGCGTTCGACCTCGGTGGGGTCGCTGCCCGGCAGCGGGCGGAAGCCGAGCTCGATCGTGCAGCGATCGGGGACGACGTTGATCGCCACGCCGCCCTCGATCCGCGCCACGTTGAGCGGCACGAACGGCGCTTCGGGGAAGAACTCGCCCAGCGGCGGGCGCTCGCGGGCCAGCTCGCGCCGCAGGTCGGTCAGCGCCGTGAGCAGGGGCACCGCCTTCTCGATGGCGTTGACCCCGTGCTGGGGAGTGCCGCTGTGGGCGGTGCGGCCGCTGAGCGTCACGCGGATCTTCCAGTGCCCCTTGTGCATGCGCGCCACCGCCAGCGAGGTCGGCTCGCCGATCACCCACGAGCGGGGGAGCGGCTCGTCGGCGCCGCGCGCGCGCAGGAACTCGCGCGCGCCGAGCATCCCGACCTCCTCGTCGTAGGTGAACAGCAGCGCCAGGGGGCGCCGGAGCCGGGTCAGGTCGACGGTCGCCGCGAGGCTGGCGGCCAGGGCCACGAACCCCTTCATGTCGGCGCTGCCGCGGCCGACCCAGCGGTCGCCGCGGTCGGTGAGCGCGAACGGATCGCTCGACCAGCCGGCCTCGCCGGCCGGAACGCAGTCGGTATGCCCGGAGAGCACCAGCCCCCGGCGGTCGCCGGGCTCCGCGGCGGGACCCAGGCGCGCCCAGAGGTTGGCCTTGCGGCCGTCCGGAGAGGGGTAGCGGCGCAGCTCGACGCCGGGCCGGTCGAGCACCTCCTCGAGGCGCTCGATCACCGGCAGGTTGCTCGCGGAGCTGGTGGTGTCGGTCCCGACCAGTCGGGCGTAGAGCTCGGTCGCCAGATCGGCGGGTGTGGTCATGGCACCACCTTACCGGAAGGGTGTGACGCGGGCCATAGATCGGCTTCCGGTCTCCGAATATCGTTTTTCCCGTTCTGTATCTCTAGGAGGGACTTTCATCATGCCGACGCCTCGCCAACGGGCGACGCTCCGGGTCGCGCTGCTGGTCGCGACGGTCGCGACCGCCGCTGCCGCCCAGCGCCCGCACCCGATCCTGTTCGTCACCCAGACGCCGAATCCCAACGATTTCACGACCATCGCGTCGGTGTTCGGCAACCATCAGGGGTCGGTCCAGAGCGCGCCGCGCGGCGGCGATCTCTGGATCCTGTATCCCGACAACTCGATGCGGAACCTGACCGCCGAAGCGGGCTACGGCGTGGCGACCGGTTTCCAGGGGGCGACCTCGATCGCGGTCCGCGAGCCGGCGGTCCACTGGTCGGGCACCAAGGCGGTGTTCAGCATGATCATCGGTTCGCCGCCCCAGCAGTACCAGTGGCAGACCTACTACTGGCGCCTCTACGAGGTCACCGGCCTCGGCCAGGGGCAGACCGCGACGATCACCCTCGTCCCGAACCAGCCGATGAACGCGAACAACGTCAGCCCGGTCTACCTCTCCGACGGTCGCATCCTGTTCTCCTCCGACCGGTCGCGCAACGGTGCGGCCCATCTCTATCCGCAGCTCGACGAGTACGAGGAGGCGCCCACGGTCTCGGGTCTCTGGGTCCTGAATCCGGCGACCGGGCGCCTCGACCTCTTCGATCACGCCCCTTCGGGCGACTTCAAGCCGACGGTCGACAGCTTCGGCCGGGTGATCTTCACGCGCTGGGACCACCTCCAGCGCGACCAGCAGGCCGACGCCGACCACGACGACGAGCAGAACGGCGATCCCCCGACTTACGGTACCTTCAACTGGTCGAGCGAGAAGCCGGGATCGGTGCCGCTGGCGACCCGCGCCGAGGTGTTTCCCGAGGCGCGGCCGGGGCGAACCGACATCCTGCAGCCACACGAGCAGGGCCACACCTTCAACCACTTCTTTCCGTGGATGATCCACCAGGACGGCACCGGCCTCGAGACGCTCAATCACATCGGCCGGCACGAGTTGCACACCTACTTCGACCGGGCGTTCAACGACGATCCGAACCTCGACGAGTTCATCTGCGGCGACAACGCCTGCGGCCGGACCAACCCGACCGACCTGTTCAACTTCCTGCAGACCCGCGAGGCGGCGACCGTGGCGGGGCGCTACTACGGCATCGACGCGCCCGAGTTCTACACCCACGCCGCGGGCCAGGTCCTGACGCTCCAGGCCGAGCCGAGCCGCGCCGCCGACGACATCGTCGCCACCGCGGTCACCCACCGCGACACGCGCAGCTACACCGAGACGCCCGGCGTCTGCCACTCGGGCTTCTATCGAAATCCGCTCCAGCTCTCGAACGGCGCTCTGGTCGTGGTGCACGCGGGGGAGCGCTCACCGGGGCAGCCGGAGACGCGCTCGGCGTACAACGAAGGGACGCGTGCCGCGCCGGTCTCCCGCTACAAGTTCCGCCTGCGCTCGACGGCCGCCGCCGCGGCGCCGTGCCAGCCGCATCTGCGTTACGGCGCGACGCTGACGCCGGGGATCACCAAGACGCTCTGGTTCTGGGATCCGGACGTCCGCGTCGACTACGTCAACGTCACGATGTGGGAGCTCGACCCGGTCGAGGTCCGCTCGCGCACGGCGCCGCCCGCCAACGGGCCGGGCGTACCGGCACCCGAGGCCGGGGTCTTCGCCGACGAGCAGGTCTCGATCCCGGAGTTCCGGCAGCGCATGGCCGACAACGGTCTGGCGCTGGTGGTCAGCCGCGACGTGACGACGCGCGACGCCGCCGACGAGCAGCAACCGTACAACCTGAGGGTGCCCGGTGGAGTCCAGACCACCGGGGCCGGCGGTCGCATCTACGACGTCGAGTACCAGCAGTTCTTCCAGGCCGACCTGCTGCGCGGGACCGGCGGCACCGCCAGTCCACGCCCGGGCCGGCGCGTGCTGGCGCAGGTGATGCACGATCCGGCGGTGCGCAATCCACCGCTCGATCCCGGCGATCCGCCGGGCAGCACCGAGGTCTTTGGAGACGGTTCGGTCGCCGCCTTCGTCCCGGCGCATCGCGCGATGACCTGGCAGCTGACCGCGGGCAACGGCACGCCGGTCGTGCGCGAGCGCTACTGGCTGACCTTCCGCGCCGGCGAGGTGCGGGTCTGCGCCTCCTGCCACGGCCTCAACTCGATCGACCAGGCCGGCGCGACCGAACCGGTCAACGAGCCGGAGGCGCTGCGCGCGCTGCTCCAGTGGTGGAAGGCCAACGAGATCTTCCGCTCCGGCTTCGAGCTCGGCACCACGGCCGCCTGGTCGCTGGTCGAGCCGTGAAGCCGTGAACCGCGGGCGAGCGCTGCTCGCGGCGCTGGTCGGGGCGGTGGCGCTCGCCGGCCCCGGCCGCGTCGTGGCGCAGAGCTCGTCGGCGCTGGTCGCGGTCGCGGCCCACGGCAACTACCACGCCGCCGGCGTGGTGGCGACGATCAGCGGCGACGCGGACGGCGACGCCACGGCGACGCTCGAGTGGCGTCGGGGCGCCAGCGGGACCTTCCGCTCGGGCCATCCGCTCGTCCGCGTCGACGCGACCCGCTTCGTCGGCAGCCTCTTCGATCTCGTCCCGGGCGCCGCCCACGAGGTGCGGGTCACCCTCGCCGACCCGGACGGCGTCGCGGCGCCGGCGACGCGCTCGGCGGGCTTCGCGACCCGGGCGCCGCGGCTGCCGGAGCCGACGCTGCGCACCCTCTACGTGGCGCCGGGGGGCGACGACGGCAACCCCGGCACCGATCCGGGGGCGCCGCTGGCGACGCTCCAGGAGGCCGCCGATCGCGCCGCGCCGGGCGACCTGGTGTCGATCGCGCCGGGCGTCTACCGCGAGAGCGTCGTGGTGACGACTTCCGGCACCGCAGCGCAGCCGATCGTCTTCCGCGGCTCGGGCGTGGGGGCGGTGCTCGACGGCGCCGACCCGACGATCGCCGCGGGCGTACCCTGGACCGCCGGCGCCGGCGGCACCTGGTCGAGGGCGATCGCCTTCGCGACCGGACACGTCGTCACCGATCAGGGGCGGCTCTTCCGCTACGACTCACCGGCCGACCTCCAGACGCTGGCGGCGGGGCCTCCCGGAGGTTACTTTCTCGACGGTTCCATCCTTCGCGTCAAGTTCTCGGACGGTTCGGCTCCCGCGGCGCGCACGATCCACGTCGCGCGGTTCGAAGACGGCATCCGCCTCGACGGCGTCGCCCACGTCCGCGTCGAGAACCTCGAGATCCGGCACTACGGCGCCGGCGACTACGGCAAGGGGGTCTACCTGCGCTTCGCCTCGGACTCCGGCGTGCGCGACTGCCGCATCCACGAGGTCGGCGCGGCCGGCGTCTGGGTCAAAGGCGGGGCGCGCAACCTGATCGAGGGCAACCAGATCTGGGACACCTCGATCCCCGGCTGGGAGTGGGACTGGACCAAGGGGAGCTCGGCGGAGAACAACGCGATCACCTTCACCGACGACCTCGGGCGCGGCAACGTGGTGCGACGCAACGTCCTTCACGGCACCTTCAACGGCGTCGGGCCGTGCGGCTCGCTGCCGCCGCCCACGGGCTTCACCGGCGAGACCGACCTCTACGAGAACGTCCTCTACGATCACAACGACGACGCCTTCGAGCCCGAGGGCTGGTGCGCCAACGTGCGGATCTGGGGCAACGTCGTCGCCGACGTCCACATGGCGTTCGCCGTGGCGCCCGCGAACCCGGGGCCGACCTGGATCGTGCGCAACGTCGCGCGTGACTTCGGCTCCACCCGCACCAGCCAGCAGGACGGCTACGTCGCGAGCGCGCTCAAGATCAACAGCGGCTACCCGGACCCGGTCGGCCCGCTGCTGCTCTACCACAACAGCTTCTGGACGAGCGCGCCGGCGACGCCCGCGCTCGCCCTGCTGAATCCCGGCGAGAGCACCTGGATCCGCGCCCGCAACAACGTCTTCGCGGCGACCTCCGACGTCTTCTACAAGGTCAACCCGGTCGCGGTCGACTTCGACCGCGACGCGCTCTGGCGCTCGACGGCGGGGCGTCTCGCCTGGTGGGAGGGGACCTCCTACCAGTTCCTCGCGGGCCTGCGCGCCGGCACCGGCCAGGAGCTCACCGGCTTCTTCGCGGCGCCCGGATTCGTCGCGCCCGCGGCGGGCGACTTCACGCCCGCGCCGGGCAGCCCGCTGATCGACGCCGGTATCGCTCTTCCGGGATTCAACGACTCGCCGATCGGCGATCCCCCGGACGTCGGCGCCGTCGAGCGCTCGGAGATCTTCGCCGACGGCTTCGACGAGGGAACGACCTCGCGCTGGTCCTCGTTGGGGACCTGACGCGCCCCCATCCGTCGCTGCGACCCACGGCGGGTCAGGGCTGCGCCCAGCGCACCGTCGAGCCCGCTTCGAAGCCGTCGCAGAACAGGCAGGCGTCGCCGACATAGAGCTCGAACTGTTCGTCGTCATCCTGGTCGGCGAGGTAGAGGACCCGCGCCGAGCCGACGGGCGGCACGACCGGGATCTCGAAGAGGTCCCCTCCCGCGGAGGTCGGTCCGTCGAGCCGTGTCGACGCGCCGGCGGTGACCGGCACGCTGTAGAGCTGCTCGGTCCAGGCCGCCACCGCGCTCGGACGCGAGCGGAGCACGTAGGCGATGCGGCTGGAGTCGGCGGTGGGCTGGAAGCCGACGACCTGCCATTCGCCCGGCGCTGCCAGGGTGCGGTTGAGCCGCAGCGCCGTGCCGCCGGCGGCCGGGGCGCCGAACAGCTCGCGGCGGCCGTCGAGCAGCTGGTCGGCGACGTAGAGCACGCGCGAGGAGTCGGGCGTGAAGACGACGGGCAGGTCGGTGGCGACGTCGCCACCGGCGGTCATCGCGCCGTTGAGTTTGACCGGGACTCCGCCGGCGGCGGGAACGGTATAGAGCTCGTAACGGTCGTTCTGTTCCACGTCGGCGACGTAGGCGACGCGCGAACCGTCGGGAGCGACGGCGAGCCCGGCGAGATTGCGGTCGGGTCCGAGCGCCGGATGGAGCCGCGCGGCGTCGCCGCCGAAGACGCTCGCGCCCCACAGCTCCGCCTGACCGGTGGCCTCCGCCACGACGAGGTAGATCAGCCGCTGGCCGCCGGCCAGCATCACGACGGCGGAGACGTCGCTGCCGGCCGGCAGCGCGGCGCTCACCTTGACCGGACCGCCGCCCGCCACCGGCACGGTGTAGGCCTCGAAGACGTCGTTGGTCTGCTGGTCGGCCACGTACGCGACGCGGGCGCCGCCGGGGGCGAGGTCGAAGCTCTGGACGTCGCCTTCACCGGTCAGGACGCCGTTGAGCTTGACCGGCGTGCCGCCCGCGGTCGGGACGGACCAGAGCTCGAAGCGATCGTCGACCAGCGTGTCGGCAATGTAGACGAAGCGCGCGAAGCTCGAGGTCACCCGCTCCCACCGGATCTCGGCCGAGTCCGGGACGGAGACGACGAGGTGCCGTTCGCCGCCGTCGGTCGCCGCCGTCCAGAGCTCGCGTGTCCTCGCGCCGGGATCCCGCCAGACCGAGTATGCGACGGCGGCGGAGTCGGGCGACACGCCGAGATCGACGATCCCCGAGTCGGGCGCGAGCGACTCGTTGAGCTTCGTCCAGCTGCCGGTGGGAGCTCCGGCCGGAACGGAGTAGAGCTCGAGAGCGTCGGCGTCGTCCTGCCGGGCGCGGTAGAGGATGCGCTGCCCGTTCGGAGTGAAATGGAAGCCGAACGCCGCCGACCCGGACGGCAGGAGCCCGCTGACCCGCACCGGCGTACCACCGCCGGTGCGGACGCGCCAGAGCTCGAAGGCGTCGTCGGTGTCGGCGTCGTGGGCGTAGAGGACGGTACGGCCGTCCGGCGAGAAGACGGGCAGGTAGAACTTCGGCTGATTGAACGTGCCGATGCCGGCGACGTCGCTGAAGGCCTGTCCATCGGAGAGGCGGAAACTGGCGGCGCGAGCGCCGGCCGGGGAGAGCAGCGCGACGAGGGCCGCGCCAGTGAGCGTGCGCCGGAGCGCACGGGAATCCGCGAGCGAGCGAAGCATCGGAACCTCCGGTCGTGGGGCGGCCTGGCGCGAGTGGCGCCACCGCCAGCGGGGCCGGGCCGCGGCCGCGTCGCGCGACCGCCGGTGCCCCCGGCTCCGTTCGAAGAGGGGAACGCCGTGCGGAGGGAGAACGGCTCAGGACCGCGTGACCGCCGAGGAGCGGCCGACCCAGTGCGTGGACCGATTCCTCGCGGAGCCCCCGCCGGTCCGGCGGGCGCCCACACCCCCGGGCGACGAGGGGGCCCGGGAGACGGGGGCGCTAGAATGCCGGGACCGCCATGACCCAGCCCGAAAAGACCGTCCGCCTGACCCCCGGCAAGCGGGTGCTGTTCCTGACCAAGGACGCGGAGGTGATCCGCCGCCAGCTCGCCGGAGAGCTCGACCTGACGATGGACCAGGTCGATCCGGCCGACCTGCTCGACGACATCAACACCGACGTCATGACCCCGGCCTGGGTCTGCTTCGACTGGCAGCCGAGCGAGATCGCGCGCGAGGCCTACGCCGGGCTGATCGTCGACGGCCAACGGGTGTTCGAGCGCGACGCCCTGGCCAACGGCAACTTCGAAGTGATCGTTTCCGGGCTGCGCAAGGGGACCGGCAGCTCGCGCGAGACCGCCGCGCAATGCGAGAAGTACGCCGGCATCCGTATCGCCATCGCCGGCTCGTTCGCGCCGATCCACGCCCGCAACAACCTCAACCTCGGCACGCTCATGGGCGGCTACGACGTGCTCGCCCGCCTCCAGCGCGGCGAGGGCGTGCCGCTCGAGGAGTTCACCCGCGGCTACGATCCGATCACCCGGCAGATCATCGAGTGGGGCGGCCTGTTCCCGTACTCGAAGGCGCTCGCCGAGGGCAAGGTCGCGCCGCCGCCGCTCGAGACTTCGCGCCGGGCGATGACCATGGCCGAGAAGATCCTCGCGCGCCACGTGGTCGGCGACGGCCCGTCGGGAGGTGGCCCGACGCGGTTCGTGAAACCCGGCGACGCGGTCGTGGTCCAGGTCGACGCCGGGTACACCCACGAGTTCACCACCGCCCAGGTCCACGCCTTCCTCGAAGAGGAGCACGGCGCGGACTACAGGGTGAGAAACCCCGAGCGCTTCGCTGTCTTCGAGGACCACCTGATCTACGCCGACGAGGTGGCGCGGATGCGCCCCTTCCTGCCGAAGATCGAGGTCCTGCGCGAGATGCAGCGGGCTTTCCAGCGCCACACCGGCGTGCGCGACTTCTCGGCGCAGGACGGCGTCTCGCCCGGCATCTGCCACGAGGTGGCGCGCAACCAGATGGTCGAGCCCGGCGACTTCGTGCAGGCGACCGACTCGCACACGTGCATGGGCGGCGCCAACAACGCGCTGACCTGGGGCGTGGGCGCCACCGAGTACGCGGCGCTGGTCCACTCCGGATTCACCCAGGTCGAAGTGCCGGAGTCGATCCGCTTCGAGCTGGTCGGGCGGCTGCGCGAGAACGTCACCGCCAAGGACCTGATGCTCCACATCCTGCTCCACTTCGCGCGGCCGCAGGCGACGCTCAACCGGGTGATGGAGTTCACCGGCCCGGGCGTGTCGACGCTGTCGATGGACGAGCGCGCCACGCTCGCCAACATGGCCACCGAGTGCACGGCCAGGAGCGGCATCGTCGCCGCCGACGAGGAGACCTTCCGCTGGCTCGCCGAGCACCGGCCCGGCGTCGACGTCGCGCGGCTGCGCGCGCGCGCGGTCGAGCCCGACGCCGACGCCGAGTACGCCGGCGGCATCCACGTCATCGACCTCGCGTTGCTCGAACCGATGGTCGCCCACCCCGGCGACCCCGACCACGGCGAGCCGTCGGACCCGACCAACGGCGCCAAGGTCGCCGAGATCGGCGAGGTCGCCATCGACATCGCCTACGCCGGCAGCTGCACCGCGGGCAAGATCGACGACCTGGTCTTCTACCACCGGGTGGTGAAGGAGGCGGTCGACTCCGGGCTCGCGGTCGCTCCCGGCGTCCAGTTCATCATCCAGTGCGGCTCGCTCGAGGTCGAGCAGTTCGCGCGCGCGCACGGCTTTCTCGAGACCTTCGCGCGCGCCGGGGTACGCCTGATCCGGCCCGGCTGCGGCGCCTGCATCGGCTGCGGACCCGGGGTCTCCGATCGGCCGGACCAGGTCACCGTCTCGGCGATCAATCGCAACTACAAGGGGCGCAGCGGTCCGGGCCGGCTCTGGCTGGCGAGCCCGCTGACCGTGGCCGCGTCGGCCTTCACCGGCCGCATCACCGCCTACACGCCCGGGATGTTCGCGAGGAGACCGGCGCTGGTGTGACGGCGCCCGGGGACCGACGTGAAGAGCGGCCGTCCTCCCAGCATGCGCCAATCCGATCGGCTCGACTTCGCGCGGCGGTTCCTCCAGATGTTCCTGCCGGTCGCCCTCTCGCTGGCGGCCATCTATCTGGTGATGAGCCGTCTCGATCGGCGCCAGATCGAGGAGTCGTTCGAGTCCGGGCAGGAGGGTCGACTCGAGCTGGCGCGCGAGATCTTCGCGTCGCAGTTCCGTCGGCTGGGATCGGACGTCCTCTTCCTCGCCGAGCTCGCCGGCGCCGGTGGCGACGAGACCGTCGAGCCGGCGGAGTCGATCGACGGGTTCGGTCGCCGGCTCGCGACGTTTCTCGCGAAGCGAGGCGTGTACGGTGAGGCTCGACGGATCGATCCGGACGGTCGGGAGCTGATCGTCCTGCGCGCGGCCGCCGGTTCGGTCGAATCGGCGGCCGACAGCGAGCTCGGCAGGCTCGAGCCCGAGGCCACGCTCGAGCTGTGCCGGCAAGCCGGGGCCGGACGGGTCACCTTCTCCTTCGAGGTCGCGCCGTCCGTCGCCGGCGGCGCAGCGTCCGTCGGCGAGCCCTTGCTCCGGGTCTGCGCGCCGGTGTCCGGCGACTCCGGTTCGGAGCGGGGGGCGATCCTGCTCGACTATCGCGCCCGCCACCTGCTCGATCGGCTGGTCGCGGACGAGCACCATTTTCCGGATCGGCTCGCGGTCGCCGATTCCCGGGGCCGATGGATCCGCGCCCCGGCCGACGCGGACCCGGCCCTTTCCGCGGGTACCAGGGTCGGCGAATGGTCTCCCGAGTTGGCGGCCGCGATCGATCGGGAGTCCGCGGGGAGCGTCCGCTGGTCGCGAGGGCTGCTGAGATTCGTCCGCTTCGATCCAGTCGCGGCCGTGCGCCAGACGATCTCCGGCCCGCCGATCGAGGCGAGGGCCGGGGATTCGTGGACGCTGGTCTCCTACATCCCGGAGTCGGTCGCGCGAGCGCCCTTCGACACCAACCGGCGCGTGGCGCTGGGGGTCTTTGCGGCACTGCTGCTGGCGACGGCGGCGATGGCGGTGCAGACCGCCCGGCTGGGCGTTTCGCGCTCGCGCGAGGCGATGCGGCGCACTCGCGAGCTCGATTTCTACCAGCGGATCGCCGACGCCCTGCCGTTGCCCGTCTACGTGCGCGGCCACGACGGACGTTATCTGGCCGCGAACCGCGCCGGTTGCGAGCTCGTGGGGGTGGCGCCCGAGGCGCTGATCGGCCGGCAACCTCAGGAGATCTTCGCGCTCGAAGACTTCGCTCCGGTGTTCGAAGCCGATCGGGACGTCGAGCAGGGGGTCACCCAGCAGACCTTCGACGTCCGCCTGGTGACCGCCGCCGGACTGCGCGACATCGTCGTCCATCGATCGATCCTGCTCGGCCCCGACGGCGAGCGGCGAGGCACGGTCAGCTCGCTGGTCGACGTCACCGACATGCGCAGGATGCAGCGGCGGGTCGCCGAGAGCGAAGAACGGTTCCGCGCCCTGGTCGAAAACTCGCTCGACATCACCGGCATCGTCGACGCCGAGGGGACCTTCTCGTACGTCAGCCCGTCCGTCGAGCTCATCCTCGGCTGGCGCCCGGCGGAGGTCGTCGGCCGCCGCATCTTCGATTTCGTCCAGCCGGAGGACCTGCGCCGGCTCTCCGAGGCGTTCGCCGCCAACGTCCGCCGTCCGGGGGCCTCGCCCCGCTTCCACTTTCGCTTCCGCAGCCGTTCGGGCAGCTTCCGGACGCTCGAGGCGATCGCGAACAACCTGATGGACGAGACCCTGGTGCGCGCGATGTTCGTGTTCGCGCGCGACGTGACCGACGCGGTCGAGGCGCAGGCGCGGGTGGAGGAGTCGCGCCGCGCGCTCGAGGCGGTGGTCGACGAGATGCCGGTACTGTTCGCGGCCCTGGACGAGGAGTTCAACCCGCTGGTATGGAACCGCGAGTGCGAGCGCGTGCTGGGGTTCGAGCGCAGCGAGATGCTGGGCCACGACGACGCTTTCGCGCGCGTGGTCCCCGACGATTCGACCCGGCTACGATTCCGGGAGCGCTTCGCGCGCACGGGCGGCGACTTCCGCAACTGGGAGATGGAGATGGCCACCAAGGGTGGCGAGACGCGCATCGTCTCCTGGTCGAGCGTGTCGAAGCGGGCGCCGATTTCGGGCTGGTTCGTCTGGGCGATCGGCGCCGACGTCACCGGCCAGCGCCTGGCCGAGCGCGAGCGGGCGCGCGCGACCCTCGCGCTCGAGACCTGGTCGCAGCGCCTGATGACGCTGTCGCAGCTCGACGACGTGCTGCTCGCGTGCGCCACGCTCGAGGAGGCCTACGCCGCGACGGGACCGTTCCTGCGGACGCTCCTGCCGGCCGACACCGGCGTCCTGTACCGATTCGTTCCGGGCGAGTCCAGTGGCGAACCGGTCGTGCGCTGGGGCACCGGCGCCGCCGCGGAGGGAACCGTCGCGGTGCGCGACTGCTGGGGCATCCGGCTGTCGCGACCCTACGCCTACGGACCGGAGTCCCCCGAACCGCGCTGCCCGCATCTGGCGGAGCATTTCGCGGGTCGCAGCCTCTGCGTTCCGGTGCAGGCCCGCGACGAACTGATCGGCCTGATCCATTTGCGATTCCCGCTCGTCGACTCGGGCGATTCCGAGTTCGCCTCGGCGAGCAGGATGGCCTCGTCGGTCGCGAGTCACCTCGCGATCCGCTACTCGGCGATCTCCCTGCGCGAGCTGCTCAGCCATCAATCGACGCGGGATCCCCTCACCAACCTGTTCAACCGTCGCTATCTCGAGGACACCATCGCGCGCGAGCTCGAACGCTGCCGGCGCTCCGGCAAGTCGCTCGCCGTCCTCGCCCTCGATCTCGATCACTTCAAGCGGGTGAACGACGAGCACGGCCACGACGCCGGCGACGAGGTCCTGCGCGCGACGGCCGACGTCCTGCGGCGTCAGTCCCGGGCGTCGGACGTCGCCTGCCGGGCCGGCGGTGAGGAGTTCGTGATGCTGATGCCCGAGGTCGAACCGAAGGTGGCCGCGGAACGGGCCGAAGCGATTCGCGCGGAGATCGCCGGCATGGGGACGCGACGCCCCGAGCCGGCGTTCGGTCGGCTGACGACTTCGATCGGCGTCGCCGTCTTCCCGGACGTCGGCAAGGATGCCCGCTCGCTTCTGCGCGCCGCGGACCGGGCGCTCTACCGGGCCAAGGAAGCCGGGCGCGACCGCGTGGTCATGGCGCGCTCGCTCGACGAGACGCTGGGCGGCTGAGACCGCCCGCTCACTCCGCGCCGGCGACCATCGCGAGTCGCTGGGCGAGCCCTTCGATCGCGCCGTTGAGCAGCATCCGCCACTGCCCGTCGTGGCGGCGCAGCGTCATCACCGCGGTCTTCGACATCGTGAGGTTCTCGATCGAGGCGCCGGTGCGGTAGACGACGTGGGCGAGCTCCTCGCCTTCGGGGAGCACGCCGACCACCTCCATGGACATCGAACCCAGCGCCTCGGCCACGCCGGGGACGTTCGCCGCCAGCCCCTTCATCAGCGCCTCGAACGTCCCGGAATCGGTGAGGGCGTCGAACTCCGCGACCGTCTCGACGCCGAAGAAGCTCTTGCGCAGCTCCTCGAATCCATCGAGCGCGACGATCTCGCGGAACATGCGACGGAAGTCGGTGAGTGCGGCCGGGTGCATCAGCTCGGCGAAGGCCTTCCAGTCGGCGCGGGCGGTGGCCTCGGCGGCGCGCTTCGCGACGGCTTCTGGCGCTTCGACCTGCGCGCTCGCGAGCGTTGCGCAGGCGAAGACCAGCAGGGCGGCGATCGTCGACGGGCGACGGCGGGGACGTGGATCCATGGACTCCTCCTCGGGGACGCGGGGCGGATCCTGTCAGATCCGGCGCGGGGCGCGCGAGACCCAGAAGCCGGCCCGGCGGGCGACGACGCGGCCGTCGCGATAGAGGATCACGCGGCGGCGGTGATTGCCGCCGGAAGGGCTCGTGGACCAGCGCTCGGCGAGGTCGGGGTCGAGCGGCTCGCGGCGGGGCGGTTCCCAGGCGGCGAGCGGCGCTCCGAGACGGCGATGGACCTCGTCACGGGTCATGCCGATCCGGACCCGCGCGAAGGCGGCGTCGCTACAGCCCGGGGCGAGCTCGGTGTCCTCACGACCGAGCAGCGTGCCGAGCACCAGGCCGGAGAGGCCGTCGAGGAGCAGGGTGGGCAGGGCGACGACGAAGGCGGCGGCGACGAGAACCAGCGCGACGGCGGCTTTCATGCCGCGACGATCGCCGCCGATCGTGGCCGTCGCGTGACGACCCCGAGGAATCCGCGGGCGGGGGCCGGACCGGAACGGGGCGGCTCAGAGCCGCCAGCGGGCCGAGAGCGACCAGACCTGGGCGTGCGCCGAGTAGGTGGTGGCGACGCCGGGATCGGCCTCTTGGTCGCGGGCCTCGAGATCGTCGGCGGCGTGGTACGACCAGCCGAGGTCGAAGGTCAGCCAGCCGAGCGAAGCCGAGCCGCCGAGCGAAACGACCGTCACGTCGCCGACCGGCATCCCCGGCTCGACCGCGTCGCCGCTCGCGGGCGACGGCTCGAACGCCAAGCCGGCGCCGAGCGACCAGGTCGGAGACAGCGCCCACTCGGCGCCGAGGCGCAGTGAGAGCGCGTCGTCCCAGCCGGAGCGGCGGGCCAGCTCGAATGCCGGGCCGAGGCGATCCGGCTCGTGGCTCGCCGAGGCCTCCGGAGCCGACGACCAGCGCGCGAGCGCCGCGTCGAGCTCGAGCCGGAGGTGCTCCGTCGCGGCGAACCAGACTCCGGCCGACAGAGTCTCCGGCAGGCCTTCGGTGAGGGTCGAGGCACCGGCCGGCAGCGCGGCGCGGGCGGCGGCGGCGACCTCGACCGGTACCTGCTCCGGATCGGCGACGACGTAGCTCAGGTCGCCGTCCCCCTCGAGCTCGACCTCGCTCTCCCAGGTGACGCCGAAGCCCCAGCGCGGCGCGGCGTAGTGCGCGGCCACCTCGAGACCGGCGCCGTCGGCGTCGGCCTCGGCGACGCGGTCGATCTCGACGTCGAAGCTCCCGGCCGGAACCTCGACCTCGAACCGGCGCGCGTCGCCGTAGCCCACCTCGCCCTGGACGTAGCGCACCGCGGCGCCGAGGCTCCAGCGCTCACCGAGCGTCCGCGCGGCCGCCGCGCGCAGCTCGAACAGCCGGGCCTCGGAGCGGCGGGCGACCCAGCGCCCGGGAAACAGCTGCGTCTGCCAGTCGTTGAAGCGCCAGAGCGGGCTGTCGAGGCCGGCGGCGAACGCCCAGGGGCCGTCTTCGGGGCGCCAGGCGTAGTAGAGCGCGGGCGGGAACTGGATCGAATGCTCGGCGCGCGCCGAGCCGGTGGGGCTCTCCGAGTCGAGGGTCGGCGCGTCGAAGTCGAGTCCGATCTGGAGGCCGGAGACCGGGAGCCGGGCGAGCGCGGCCGGGTTGTAGCCGACCGCGCCAGGGTCGTCGGCTCGCGCCACGAAGGCGCCGGCCTGGGCGGTGGCGCGTCCGCCGTGCTGGAAGCGGCCGAACCACGAAGCGGCCGCGCCGTCCACGGCGAGCAGCAACAAGGCGCCCAGCATCGGCGCGAGTCTCGATCGAGCCATGTCGGTCCCCCGAAAGCGCGGCGAGTCTATCCGTGGCGCCGACCGGAGACCTTTCGCTCGTGCGCCGCGGGGAGGTAGACTCGCCGGACTCTCATGATCGTCGAGAAGCGAAGGGTCGGAGACCACACCGTCCTCGCCGTCGAGGGGGTGGTGAAGCTGGGCGAGAGCGCTCAGTTCCTCGCCCAGACCCTCGAGCGGTTGCTCGAGGAGGGGGGCGGGCACGTGATGCTCGACCTCGACCGGATCAACTACATCGACTCGACCGGTATTGGCGAGCTGGTGGGGTACCTGGCGCGCTTCAAGGAGCGCAGCCGCCGGCTGGTGCTGGTGCGCCCCTCGGAGCGGATCCGCAAGCTGCTCGAGGTCGCCCAGCTCGCCGACCTGTTTCCGACCTACGACGACCTGGACGCCGCGCTGGCCGCCGAGTGCCGCTAGCCGCGCGGCGGCACGGCTCGCGGCGGTAAGAGCGGCGTCCGGTAGCCGTCGGATCTCCCGTCTCGACTTGCCGCGGCGGGCCGCGATCGGGGAGAATCCCGCTTCCGGCGCGTCGCGCCGCCCTCCGGAGGCCCGGTCCGGGCCGGCGGCTCCGGCGTAGGACCCCCCGAGGAGACTCCATGACCGTCGCTTCCGTGACCGATCTCGCTTCCGCCGCCGAACGTCTGGCCGAGCTGCTCCCCGGGCGCATTCTGTTCGACCCCGGCACCCGCGAGCAGTTCAAGACCGACTTCGGCCGCTGGCGCCACAAGACGCCGGCGGCGGTCGCCCGCTGCCGCAGCGCCGAGGAGGTCGCGACCGTCATCCGTTTCTGTCGCGAGAACGGCATCCCGATCGCGCCGCGCAGCCAGGGGCACACCCAGAGCGGCCAGTCGCTGACCGAGGGGATCCTGATCGACTCCTCGGCGATGAACCGGATCCTCGCGATCGACGCGCAGGCGGGCTGGGCCGACTGCGAGGCCGGCGTGATCTGGCGCGACCTGGTGATCGCCGCCGCCCGCAAGGGCATGGTGCCGCCGGTGCTGACCAACAACCTGTCGGTGTCGATCTCCGGCACCACTTCGGTGGCGGGCCTCGGCGTGGCGTCGTACCGCAACGGCACGCAGGCCGACCAGGCGCTCGAGATCGAGGTGGTCACCGGCGACGGCGAGATCCACGTCTGCTCGCGCGACCAGGAGCCGGAGCTGTTCGACATGGTGCGCTGCACTTTCGGGCAGATCGGGTTCATCACCCGCGTCCGGACGAAGCTGCGCCCCTGCAAGCCGATGGTGCGCCAGTACACCCTCGTCTACGACGACCTCGGCAACTTCATGGCGGACGCCGCCAAGGTGATGTCGAACCTCGACTGGCCGATCTCGACCATGGGCGGCATCTGCTCGCCGGCGCCGCTCGGCTTCAAGCAGATCGGCGACGGGCTCGAGCTCGGCGTCGGCGTCCAGGGCTTCGCGCACTGGATCTTCCCGATGTTCCTCACCGTCGAGTTCGACCCGTCGGCTCCGCCGGTCGACGCCGACGTCCTGGCGCCGCTCTCTCCGTACAAGGTCGCCTTCGTCGAGGACATGCCGATCGTCCAGTACCTGCGCCGCATGGAGCCGATGTTCGAGATGTGGAAGCAGAGCGGCTACTGGGAGAAGCCGCACCCGTGGATGGAGGTCACGCTGCCCTGGAACGTGGCGCGCGAGTTCATCGAGACGGTCCTCCAGAACCTGCCGCCCGGCGCGCTCGGGGCCGGCGGTCACGTCCTGCTCTGGCCGGCGCGCACGGCTTCGTCGGACGTGCCGATGTTCATGCACCCGGGCGGGGAGTTCGTGCTCGGCTGGGGCGTGCTCGGCGCGGTGCCGCCGGCGCGCCTGGAAGAGGGGCTGACCAAGCTCGACATGGCCTCCGAGCTCTCGATCGCCTACGGCGGCAAGCGCTACCTCTCCGGGTTCATCACCTTCGACACGCCGGAGAAGTGGGCCAACCATTTCGGCGACCGCTGGGAGCGGCTCAAGGCGGCCAAGCGCCGGTGGGATCCGGACGGCATCCTCGCCCCCGGCTTCATCCAGTACGGCTGAGGTCCGGACCACGCCGTGGCCACGATCGCGCTGCTGACCGGCGGCTCGACGCCGGAGCGTGACGTCGCCCTCGCGGGCGCCGCCCAGGTGGCGCCCGCGCTGCGCGCGCTGGGCCACTCGGTGATCGTGGTCGACACGGTGCACGGCCCGCTGGACGCGGGCCAGGAGCGGCTGCTGCTCGACCCGTCGATCCGCCGGGAGCCGCCGTCGGCCGACAAACTGGCCGAGCTCGCCGCGCGCGAGGACCTGCCGGCGCTGGTCGGTCGGCCCGAGCTCGCCGGAGCCGACCTGGTCTTCCTGCTCCTCCACGGCGACCAGGGCGAGGGCGGGGGGGTGCAGGCGCTGCTCGAGCTGGCCGGCTTGCGCTATACCGGCTCCGATCCGCTCGGCTCGGGGCTGGCGATGGACAAGGAGGTCTCCAAGCGCCTGCTGGCGGCCGCCGGCATCCCGCAGGCACCCTGGGCGCTGTGGCCGGCCGACGAGGGCAAGGTCGAGGCGTTGGGTCTGCCGCTGGTGGTCAAGCCGTCGCGCGCCGGATCGTCCGTCGGCGTTTCGGTCGTGCGCGACGCCTCGGAGCTGCCGGGCGCGGTCGCCGCGGCCGCCGCGATCGACCGCGAGGTGCTGGTCGAGGGCTTCCTGCCGGGCCGCGAGTTCTCGGTCGGCGTCCTCGGCGATCGCGCGCTGGCCGCTGGCGAGATCGTGCCGGCGCACGAGATCTTCGACTACGAGTGCAAGTACACGCCCGGGATGTGCCGCGAGATCTTCCCGGCGCCGGTACCGGACGCCCTGGCGGCGCGACTGGCCGAGCTCTCGTTCGCCACCCATCGCGCCCTCAAGCTGCGCGATCTGTCGCGCGTCGACTTCAAGCTGGCCGCCGACGGCACCCCCTGCGTGCTCGAGGCCAACACCCTGCCCGGCATGACCCGCGGCAGCCTGTTGCCGCAGTCGGCGGCCGCGGTGGGCATCGGTTTCGGCGAGCTCTGCGCCGGAATCTGCCGGCTCGCCCTGAGCCGCTGAATCGCTTCGACGGGATCGCCTCGGCGCGACAACGAAAAAGGGCGGCCCCGCGGGGCCGCCCTCGAGAATCTCCGGAGCCTGGAAGCGTCAGTTGCTGTAGACGACCTTCAGGTTCGAGTAGCGCCAGCCGTACTGGACCGCTTCGGGACCGTGACCGGTCGGCCAGGAGCCGAGGCCGACGAACATGCCGTTGACCACGAAGCTGCTCTTCGAGAGGCTGGCGGTGCGGTTGGTGATGGTGGCACCGCCGCGGGTGATCTTGTAGTTCACCTGTCGCGTCGCACCGTTCCATTCGTAGCGCAGGTGGTAGGTGCTGCCGGTCGACGGACCCGGCGAGCCGTCGACCGCGTCGTTGCGGCCGTAGCGGATCTGCATCCGGAACTTGTTCGAGCCCTTGACCGCGATGACGTAGCCGAACAGGCCGCTCGCCCAGCTCTGGCCGTTCTGCAGCCAGGCGTAGATGTGGACGGTCTTCGCCGGATCCCAGTTGGCGTGGTACACGTCGACGTCGAGGGTGATCTTCTTGTAGGTCTTGCCGGCGACCGTCGGGTTCGAGAGGCTGACCTTCCAGAACTTGTTGCCCGAGGTGCAGGTCAGGAAGGTGCCGGGCAGCGTGATCGTCGTGTTGTTCGAGCCGGTGCCGCCACCACCGCCACCACCGCCACCACCGCCGCCGCCACCTCCGCCGCCCTCACCGCCCGCGACGAAAGTCGACTGGTCGAGCGCCACGGTCGGCAGCAGGACGCGGCTGATGGCGCTGTTGGTGTTGTGGGTGACGCCGAAGACGTAGAAGGCGGTATTGCAGCTCGCCTTCATCCACGAGTGCGCCGAGACCTCGATCGGGTTGTTGCCGCCGAAGAAGTCGGCGTAGAAGGTCGAGGAGAGCGCGGCCAGGTTGACCGCCAGGTTCGAAGCGATCGGCGTGCCGTTGACGCCCGAGTAGATGCTGACGGTGCAGGTCGCAGGAGAGGTACTCAGGTTCATCAGCCCGAGGTCGGTCAGGACCCCGGAGGTGAGCCCGTGCTCGATGCCCTGGATGTAGGCGGTGCTGTTGGCGGCCAGCACGTTCTGGCTGGACACCGACGGCATGTCGACCGCGATCTGGTAGACGCCGGCCTTGGTGTAGACCATCCGCGAGCTGACGATCATGTCGGAGCGGCCGGGCGAGACCTCCAGCATGCCGTATTGACCCGCCGGCACGTTGGTCGGAGCGGTCGCGGTCGAGGCGCCGGCACCGAGCCAGGCCATGGGCAGCGAGCCGGTAGGAATCGGGGTGCCGGCGAGGCCCGCCTGGATGAAGCGATACTGGGCCCCGCGCACGGAGGTCACGTCCTGATTGCTCAGGTACATGTAGCCGGTGCGCGAGATGCCGCCCTCGGTGACGTTGGCAGCCGGGACATAGACCACGCCGGCCAACGCCGGGTGGGCGGCCGCCGCGGTCAACAGCCCCGCGAGCGCGATTCGGTTGAACCTCAGCTTCATCCGCAGTCCTCCCTGCTTCTTGCTTCTACCTCGTTGATGGACGGCCTGTCGCCCCTACGACAAGTTATGGAGATTGTAGCACTTCCGGACCGTTTCGTCGTCTTTCCCGGGCCGCGGTCGACCTCGAGGGGCGGAGAGAAGGGCTTCTGCTCCATTGCCGGGCGGTCCGAGCGGAGCGCGCATTCACCGAGAAAAACAAGAGGGCGGCCCCGGAGGACCGCCCTCGTACCGCTCCGGAATCCGGAAGCGTCAGTTGCTGTAGACGACCTTGAGGTTCGAGTATCTCCAGCCGTACTGGAGCGCCTCGGGGCCGTGTCCGGTCGGCCACGAGCCGAGACCCACGAACATGCCGTTGACCACGAAGCTGCCCTTCGAGAGGCTGGCCGTGCGGTTGGTGATGGTCGAGCCGTCGCGCGTGATGCGGTAGGTCACCTGGCGCGTGTTGCCGTTCCAGTCGAAGTAGGCGTGGTAGCTGTTGCCGACCTGGGGCCCCGGTGCGCCCTCGATCGCGTCGTTGCGGCCGTAGCGGATCTGCATCTTGAACTTGTTCTGCCCCTTGACCGCCACGATGTAGCTGAACAAGCCCGAGGACCAGCTCTGGCCGTTCTGCAACCAGACGTAGATGTGGACCGTCTTCGCCGGGTCCCAGTTGTTGTGGAAGACGTCGACGTCGAGCTGGATCCGCTTGTAGGTCTTGCCGGCGACCGTCGGGTTCGACAGGCTGACCTTCCAGAACTTGTTGCCCGAGGTGCAGGTCAGGAAAGTGCCCGGGAGCGTGATCGTCGTGTCGTTCTGGCCGGTGCCGCCACCGCCACCGCCGCTGCCGTCACCGCCCGCGACGAAGGTCGACTGGTCGAGCGCCACGGTCGGCAGCAGGACGCGCGAGTGGCCGGTGTTGGAGTTGTGGTGGACGCCGAAGACGTAGAAGGCGGCGTTGCAGCTGACCTTCATCCACGAGTGCGCCGGGACCTCGATCGGGTTGTTGCCGCCGAAGAAGTCGGCGTAGAAAGTCGAGGAGAGCGCGGCCAGGTTGACGGCGAGGTTCGAGGCGATCGCGGTGCCGTTGGCGCCGGAGTAGATGTTGACCGTGCAGGCCGCCGCGGAGCTGCTCAGGTTCATCAGCCCGAGGTCGGTGAGGATGCCGGAGGTCGAGCCGTGCTCGATGCCCTGGACGTAGGCGGTGCTGTTGGCGGCCAGCACGTTCTGGCTGGACACCGCCGGCATGTCGACGGCGATCTGGTAGACCCCGGCCTTGCCGTAGACCATCCGCGAGCTGACGACCATGTCGGTGCGGCCGGGCGAGACCTCGAGCATCCCGTACTGGCCCGCCGGCACGTTGGTCGGAGCGATCGCCGACGAGACGCCGTTCAGAAGCCAAGCCGTCGGCAGCGAGCCGGTGGGAATCGGGGTACCGGCGACGCCCGCCTGGATGAAGCGGTACTGGACCCCACGCACGGAGGTCACGTCCTGATTGCTCAGGTACATGTAGCCGGTGCGCGAGATGCCGCCCTCGGTGACGTTGGCGGCCGGGACGTAGACCACTCCGGCCAGCGCCGGGTGGGCGGCCGCCGCGACCAGCAGCCCCACGAGTGCGATACGGTACGACTTGAGCTTCATCCGCAGTCCTCCCTGCCTCTTTCTTCGACCCTGTTGATGGACGACCTGTCGCCCTTACGACAAGTTCCGCAGATACTAACATTTCCGGCCCGCCCAGTCGATGTGAGGCCGGTCACTGCCCGGCGGTGGAGTCGCAACGCCGCTGATAACCTCCGCGCCCGACATGTCCGAACCGACTCTCATCCGCATCGCACACAGCCCCGACTCCGACGACGCGTTCATGTTCTACGCGCTGACCCAGGGGGTGCTCGACACCTCCGGGCTCGCCATCGAGCACGTCCTCGCCGACATCGAGACGCTCAACCGGGCAGCATTCTCCGGCACGTACGAGATCTCGGCGCTCTCCTTCCACGCCTACGCTCACCTCGCCGATCGCTACGTCCTGATGCCTTCCGGCGCCAGTTTCGGCGACGGCTACGGGCCGGTGGTGGTCTCGCGCCGGCCGATCGCGCGCGAGGAGCTGCCGGGTCTCGTCACGGCGATTCCCGGCGAGCTGACCACGGCAGCGCTGGCGCTCAAGCTCTGGCAGCCGGCCGCGCGCACGAAGGTCGTGGCATTCGACCGGATCTTCGAGGCGATCGACGCCGGCGAGGTCGATGCCGGGGTGGTGATCCACGAGGGACAGCTCACCTTCGAGGATCGCGGCTTCCGGTCGATCGTCGACCTCGGCGTCTGGTGGCAGGGCGAGACCGGCGGCCCGCTGCCGCTCGGTGGCAACGGCCTCCGGCGCGACCTCGACCCGGCGCTGCGCGCCCGGCTCTGCCGCCTGCTCACCGAGTCGATCGCCTACGGCCTCGACCACCGGGCCGAGGCGCTCGGCTTCGCGGCGCGCTACGCGCGCGAGCTCGAGGGCGACCCGGTGCTCTCCGACCGCTTCGTCGGCATGTACGTCAACGACTGGACGCGCGGCTACGGCGAGGCCGGCCGGCGCGCGGTCCAGCTCCTGCTCGACCGCGGCGCCGCGGCGGGGATCCTGCCGCGGCGGGTGATGGCCGAGTTCGAGCCGGAAGCGTGAGGCCGGAGGGGATCCGCGCCGTCGTCTTCGACCTCGACGGCACCCTGATCGATTCGCGCCGCGATCTCGCGGAGGCGGTCAACCGGATGCGCGGCGAGCTCGGCCTCGACTCGCTCGCGCTCGCCGAGGTCGTCGGCATGGTCGGGCGCGGCGCGCGCAACCTGGTGCGCTCGGCGCTCGGCGGCGAGCCCGACGAGGCCCGCCTCGATCGCGCGCTCGCGAGCTTCCTGGTCCACTACGACGAGGTCGCGACCGACGCCACGCTGCCCTATCCCGGCGTTTCGCGCCTGCTCGTGGAGCTCGCCGCGGCCCGGCCGCTGGCGCTGCTGACCAACAAGCCGGAGCGGCCGACCCGGCGCATTCTCGATCACTTCGGCTGGTCCGGCCTGTTTCGCGAGGTGATCGGCGGCGACTCGCTGCCGGTGCGCAAGCCCGATCCGGGCGGTCTCGCCGAGATCGCGCGCCGGCTCGGCGTCGCGCCGGCCGAGTTGCTGCTCGTCGGCGACAGCCCGATCGACGCCCGGACCGCCGCCGCCGCAGGTTCGCCGTTCGTCTTCGCCGAGTGGGGTTTCGCTCCGCCCGGCGCGGACGAGGAGCTCGGCGACGCCTGGCGGGCGCGCGACGCCGAGAGCCTGCGCCGCTTCCTGGCGCGCGGCGTCCCGGCGATTCAGTAGCCCTCGAGGAAAGCCGCCACCGCGTCGCTCTGCGCCGCGCGCCGCGCGATGCAGACGTCGAGCGCGTCGAGGGCGCGCGCGAGCAGGATCTCGCCGCCCGGCAGCGCGGCCGCCTTGGGTCGGAAGAAGGCGTCGGCCTCGGCGCGCGCGGCGCTGTCGCAGGCACCCAGCGCGAGGTAGGGGAGCGCCGCCACCCACTGCGCCGGCAGCTTGGCCGCGAGCGCGTCGTAGTTCGCGCGGACCCACGGGAAGACCCGGTCGCGGGTGGCCCGATCGAAGGCGAGGGCGTAGACCAGCCCGCCCGACTCGCGGATGTCGAAGTCGTCCGCCAGCACCAGCGCGAGCGAGCGCTCGACCAGCGCCGGCTCGCGGAAGCGGCCGAGGGCGCCGAGCAGGGTGCCGCGCAGGCGGGTGTCGGTCTCGGCGGCGGCCGCGGCGACGAGGCGGTCGTAGAGGGCGGCGTCGCCGTCACGCGCGGCGAGGGCGAGCACGGTCGCCAGCATGTCGGGAGCGATCGCGGAGCGGTCGTCGAACCAGCGATCGGCCAGGCGGCGGGCCTCGAGGCGCAGCGCGCGGTCGTCGCCCTCGATCGCCATCAGGCGGATCAGGTCCGGACGCAGCAGAGACTCGTCCTCGGGCTCGCCGGGGCGGGGCACCAGGCCGAGCGCGCGCGCCCGCTCGCCGAAGAGTCCGGCGAGGAACCGCTCGTAGTTCGGGCGCAGGCGGTCCGGCACCAGGTGATCGTGCACGGAGCCGGCGATCTCGGCCGCGGACTCGCTGACCCGTCGGTACGGGCTGCCGGAGAAGCGGGGCAGCAGGGCCAAAGCGTCGCCCGGCGGCAGATCGCCGGAGGAGACCAGGAACGAGACGTCGTCGAGCAGAGCGATCTGTTCGGCGTCGGGCAGCTCCGCGGCGCGCGCCGCGATCGCGGCGAGCAGCGCTCCGCGGTACTCGGCGAGGTAGTAGCCGATCCCCTCCGCGTTGCCCGAGACCCACTCGGGGCAGAACTCGAGCGCGAGCGTGGCGCTCGGTTGGGCGAGCAGCGTGCGGGTTTCGGCACTGCGCTCTCCGGCGCCGTAGCGCAGCCGCACCGGGATCCGCCAGGTCTGGCCCGGCGGGATCGCGGCTCCCAACGGCACGTAGCGGCGTTGCGCGAGCCGCAGTTGCGCGGGCGCTCCCTCGGGGCAATCGGCCGCGAAGGAGACGATCGGCGCGCCCGGCTGGTCGAGGAAGCTGGCGAAGGCCTCCGCGAGCTGCGGGTCGCTCTCGGCCGCCAGCGCGGCCAGGAAGTCGTCCGAGGTGGCGTTGCCCCAGGCGTGGCGCTCGACGTAGCGCCGGATGCCGGCACGGAAGCGATCCGGGCCGGCCCAGGCCTCGAACATCTCGAGCAGGGCGGCCCCCTTGGTGTAGGAGATGCCGTCGAAGGCGGTCACGACGTCGTCGAGCGTGGCGATCGGGCGCCGCACCTTGCGCGACGAGGGCAGGCTGTCGGCGCGCACGGCGTCGCTCCGGCGCAGCGCGCGGTCGGCGGCGGTGAACCAGTCGGGGCGCCAGGCGCCGACGATCTTGTCGGAGATCCAGTCGGCGAACCCTTCGTTGAGCCAGATGTCGTCCCACCAGGCCATGGTGACCAGGTTGCCGAACCACTGGTGGGCGTTCTCGTGCGCGGCGACGAAGGCGTAGGCGCGCTTGCGCGCGAGCGGTGCCGCCGCCGGGTCGAGGACGATCAGGCTCTCCGAGTAGGTCACCAGCCCCGGGTTCTCCATCGCGCCGAAGCCGACGGTCTGCGGAATGCCGAGGTTGTCGAGCTTGCCGAACGGGTGCGGGCGGTCGAAGTACTCCTCGAGGCGGGCGAGCAGCTCGCCGGTGACCTCGACGGCCCACGCCGTGCGCGTTTCGCGGCCGCGCGGGACGATCACCCGCACCGGCGTCTTGGCGCGCCCCCAGGTGCCGGCGTCGACCACCGCGAAAGGACCGACGCCGATCGCGACCAGGTACGAGCTGATCGCGGGAGTCGGCGCGAACTCGACTTCGCGCCGGCCGTCGCCGAGGGCGCGCTCGCCGACCGCGGCGGTGTTGGCGACCGCGAGGTCGCCTTCGGGCACGACCAGGGTCAGGGTCCACGGCGTCCGGAAGGAGGGCTCGTCGAAGCAGGGGAAGGCGCGCCGGGCCCAGGTCGCCTCGAACTGACTGAAGACGTACCAGTCGTCTTCGACCTTCTGGCGGAAGAGCCCCTCGGTCTCGATCGAATCGAGCCTGCCGCGGTACTCGACGGTCAGCCGCGCCGGCCCCGCCGGCAGCTCGCGGCCGGGGTCGAATCCGGCGAACTGCTCGCCGCCGGGGACGATCGCCGCTTCGATCCGCTCGCCCCCGACCTCGAAGCGGGCCGTCGAGAGCTCGAGGCGCTCGGCGTTGAGCCAGACCAGTCGGGTCGGCTGCTCGAGCTCGAGGTCGATCTCGATGCGCCCGCCGAAGGTCTCCAGCGCCGGGTCGATCTCGAGCCGGGCGGCGTGCGCGGTGGGGCGCACGCCGTCGGGAAGCCGCAGCGTCGGCGGCACGGTCTCGGCTCGGACCGCGGTGGCGAAACAGATCGAAAGCGCAAGGACGAGGAGGGTCGTCGGCCGTCGGTTCACGGTGGGGTCTACCTCTTGGGTCGAGCGCCGGCCGGGGAGCTGCGCCCCCCGGGGCGCGAGGATTCAGTGCTGCAACGTCGCGCGCTCCCCCGGATTACGCAGCGGGACCTTCAAGGGTTCTGGCGGCGCGGAAGCCGGAACGGCTCCGGAAAGAGCAGCCCGAGCCGCGTTTCGCGGCGGCGGCCGTCCGGGGCGACCAGCAGGATCGGCAGCTCCGGGGCCGAGAACTCGGTCAGCGTCTCGCGACAGAGCCCGCACGGGGTCGCGAGCGGATCGGCATCGGCGACCACCACGCAGGCGACCAGCTCGCGCGCGCCGGCAGCGACCGCCGCGGCGACGGCCGAGCGCTCGGCGCAGAGCGCGAGGCCGTAGGAGCGGTTCTCGACGTTGCAGCCGGCGTAGACGCGACCGTCCGGGGTCGCCACCGCCGCGCCGACGGCGAAGCCGCTGTAGGGGGCGTAGGCGCGGGCGCGGGCGGCGGTCGCCGCCTCGATCAGGGGAGTCCAGTCCATCCGCCGGCGGAAGCTAGCACGCGCCGCGGACCGCTCGCGCCGCCGATTCGCGTAGGCTGCGCCCGCCCGCGCCGGAACCCCGGCGGGTCCGGCACGTAGAAGAGGCGAGACCCGATCGATGCGAACCTCCGACCGCTCCTCCCTGGCCTGGCTGGCGCTGCTCGTCGCGGGGGCGCTCGCCGTCGCCTGGGCCTTCCCGCGCGTCTTTCCCTTCGCACCCGCGGAGTGGACCATCTCCCGGCAGGAGGCGCGCACCATCGCCCTCGAGAGCCTGCGCGACCTCGGCGAGCTGCCGGCCGACCCCTACGTCGTGGTGCGCATGGACGACAACTCCCGGCTCGAGTACCGGCTCCTCGAAGGGCTCGGCGCGGGCGCGGCCGGCGCCATCGCGGCGTCCGAGCTGCCGCGGCGCGTGATGCTGTGGGAGGTCGTGATCTACCCGCACGGGGCCAATCCGCGCGACTGGAGCTACCTCGCGCAGGTCGACTTCACGGGGCGCCTGCTGGCGCTGCGACGGGGCTTCCGCGACGCCGATCCCGGCGGGCCGGTGCCCGACGACGCGGAGGCGCGCCGGCTCGCCGAGGCCTTCCTCTCCGAGCGGGGGATCGACCTCGGACGCTACGAAGCGCCCACGGTACGGCGCAAGGACCTCGAGAAGCGCACCGACCTGTTCGTCCGCTTCGCCGACCGCGGCCGCGTGCTCGGCGACCGCCTCTCCTACGGCCTCGAGGTCGTCTTCGCCGGCGATCAGCTCGCGGGCTTCGCCTTCTACCAGGACGACCCCGCCGAGAAGCAGATCGACGAGGCGCTGCGGCCGATCGGCCTGCTCGGCAATCTCGGATTCTTCTCGACCTTCCTGGTGCTGCCGATCGTCGCCCCGTTCTTCCTCAAGCGCTACCACGAGGGGGAGCTCGGCGTGAAACGCGGCCTCCAGATCCTGGGGCTCGGCCTGCTGCTGGGCGTTGCCTTCTTCCCGCAGGTGGCCAACGGCGCCACGCAGGGGCAGAACTGGGGGGTCTTCTCGCGCCAGCAGGTCGCCTGGGTCTGGGGCGTTCAGATGCTGGTCATCTTCGTTTTCCCGCTGGCGCTCGCCGCCGCGCTGTCCTGGTCGGTCGGCGAGTCGATCTGCCGCGAGCGCTGGGGGCGGAAGCTCGCCGCCTTCGACGCCCTCTTCCAGGGCGAGTGGCGCAACCGCACGGTGGCGCGATCGGCGCTGGCCGGCTTCGCCGCGGGGTTCGGCATCGCCGGCGGCACCCTGCTGCTGGTTCTGGTCGCGCAGCGCGCGGGGGCCCTGGCGCCGTTCTCCTTCCAGCTCGGGCCGTTCTGGAATCACGCGCGCTGGCCCGGCGTGGCGCTGGTGATGATCTGCGTCCTGTTCGCGCTCTACGGCACGCTGTTCGGGCGGCTCTTCCTGCTGTCGCTGCTGGTCCACCGGTTCGGAAAGTGGATCGGCGGCGCGATCGCGACGCTGTTTACCAGCCTGATCTTCTTCGCGCCGGTGATCCTGCTGCCGCTCAAGTGGGGAGTGCCGGTCTTCCTCGCCTTCGGCGCCGCGACCGTCGCCCTGTTCCTGCGCACCGACCTGCTGACGACGCTGCTCGCCTCGTTCACCGCGAGCGCGGTGCTGTCGGCCTACCCGCTGGCGGTGGCCGGGGACCCCTCGGTCGCGCTCCAGGGGTGGATCGGCCTGCTCGCGGGCGCCGTGCCTCTCGTCCTGACCGCCCGCTACCTGGTCTCCGATCGTGACTTCGTCTACCGCTACGAGGACGTGCCGCCGCACGTCCGCCGCATCGCCGAACGCGAGCGCCAGCGGGTCGAGCTCGAGACCGCGCGCAACATCCAGAGCTCGATCCTGCCGCAGCTGCCGGACGCGCTCAACGGCGTCGAGCTCGCCCACACCTACCTGCCCGCGACCGAGGTCGGCGGCGACTTCTACGACGTGCTGGCGCTCGAGGACGGGCGGCTCGCGGTCGCCGTCGGCGACGTCGCCGGGCACGGCGTCTCGTCCGGGCTGGTGATGTCGATGGCCAAGTCGGCGCTGGCGGTCCAGGTCACCTTCGACCCGGAGGTCGAGGCGGTGTTCGCCACGCTCAACCGCATGGTCTACCAGAGCGCGCGCAAGCGGCTGCTCGCCACGCTCTGCTACGCGCTGCTCGACCCGAAGCGGCGCGAGATGACCTTCGCCAGCGCCGGCCACCTCTTCCCGTACCGGTTGACCGCCGAAGGCAAGGTCGAGATCCTCGAATCGGTCTCCTACCCGCTGGGCGTGCGGCCCTCGATCGAGGTCGAGCCGCGCCTGGCGCGCCTGGCCGCGGGCGACACGGTCTTCCTGTGCAGCGACGGCCTGATCGAGGCGCGCCGCGAGGGGAGCGAGGAACACTTCGGCTTCGATCGGCTCGAGCAGCTGCTCGCCACTCTCGCCGGTCGGCCGCCGCGGGCGCTGCGCGACGCGGTGCTCGCCGAGCTCTCCGGCTTCACCGGCGATTCGCCGCGCGAGGACGACCTGACCCTGCTCGTGCTCCGCCTGCCCTGATCGCGGCCGTCACGCGATCGTCACCGCCCGGCGCACGTCCGAATCCGGACCTCCCCCGTAGAATGGGCGAAGGTGGGGAGTAGCCACCCGGGCGAGTCGTCCGGGCGGGCGATCGTCAGTCCGAGGCCGGGAAACCGGCCTCCGGTCGGCCCGGTTCCAGTGAAACGGCGAGACCACCACGACACCGAGGTGCCGTGGGTCTCGCCGTTCGGCGTTTTCCGCGCACCCTCGCGACCGGAGGGGTGGTCATGGAATCGTCGTCGGTCTGGCTCTGGGTGGGGTTCAACGTCTTCGTGCTGGCGATGCTGGCGCTCGACCTCGGGGTCTTTCACCGCAAGGCCCACGTGGTCTCGGTGCGCGAGGCCTCGATCTGGAGCGCGGTCTGGATCGGTCTCGCACTCGTCTTCAACCTGGGGGTCTGGCACTTCCTCGGCTCGCAGAAGGGGGTCGAGTTCCTGACCGGCTACCTGATCGAGAAGTCGCTCTCGGTCGACAACATCTTCGTCTTCGCGCTGATCCTCGGCTACTTCGCGGTCCCGCAGGAGTATCAGCACCGAGTGCTGTTCTGGGGCATCCTCGGGGCGCTCGTGATGCGCGCGATCTTCATCGTCGCCGGCGCCGCGCTGCTCGCGAGCTTCCACTGGATCATCTACGTCTTCGGCGCCTTCCTGATCGTCACCGGCATCAAGATGGCCTTCGCGCCCGAGAAGGGGCTCGAGCCAGAGAAGAACCCGGTGGTACGGCTGGTGCGCCGCCTCATGCCGGTGACCGACCGCTATCACGGCCAGAGGTTCTTCACGCGGGAGAACGGCGCGCTCGCCGCCACGCCGCTCTTCCTGGTGCTGGCGCTGGTCGAGACCACCGACCTGATCTTCGCCGTCGACTCGATTCCGGCGATCTTCGCGGTCACCTCCGATCCGTTCATCGTCTACACCTCGAACGTCTTCGCCATCCTCGGCCTGCGCTCGCTCTACTTCCTGCTCGCCGGGGTGATGTCGAAGTTCGAGTACCTGAAGCTCGGTCTGGCCGCGATCCTGGTCTTCGTCGGCACCAAAATGGCGATCGTCGACCTCGTGAAGATCCCGTCGCCGGTCTCGCTCGGCGTGGTGGCGGCGATCCTCGCGGTCGCGATCGCGGCATCGCTCCTGCGGGCCCGGCGGCGCGCGGCCCTCGGCGCGGCGAGCTGAGGCTCGGCCGGGTCGGCTCCCGCGGCCGGAGGCGATAGACTCCGACCGCGGGGCCCGCGGCCCACGTCCCGCTCCGATCCGATCCGAGGAGGATTTCCGTTGAAGATCCACGAATACCAGGCGAAGGAGATCCTGCGCCGCTACGGGGTGGCGACCCCGCGCGGCCGGGTGACCGACGACCCGGCCGAAGCGCGCCGGATCGCCGAAGAGATGGGGGGAAGGGCGGTCGTCAAGGCGCAGATCCACGCCGGCGGCCGCGGCAAAGGGGGCGGCGTCAAGGTCGGCAAGACCGCGGCCGAGGTCGAGGAGCACGCCAGGAAGATCCTCGGCATGCAGCTCGTCACCCACCAGACCGGGCCCGAGGGGCAGAAGGTGCGCAAGGTCCTGATCGAAGAGGCCGCCGACATCGCCGGCGAGCTCTACGTCGCGATCACGCTCGACCGCGCCAGCGGCAAGCCGGTGGTGATCGCGTCGTCGGCGGGCGGCATGGACATCGAAGAGGTCGCGGCGAGGGACCCGAATGCGATCCACCGCGAGCCGTTCGATCCGTTCCTCGGGCTGCGGCCGTTCCAGGCGCGGCGCATCGCGCGGGCGCTCGGGCTCACGGGCGACCTGGCCGGCAAGGCGGTCAAGCTGCTGGGCGCACTGGCGCAGACCTACCTCGAGACCGACGCTTCGCTGGTCGAGATCAATCCGCTGATGATCACCGGTGGCGGCGACGTCGTGGCGCTCGACGCCAAGATGAACTTCGACGACAACGCGCTCTTCCGCCACAAGGACATCGTGGCGATGCGCGACCTGGCCGAAGAGAATCCGCTCGAGGTCGAGGCCTCGAAGCACAACCTGAACTACATCAAGCTCGACGGCGAGATCGGCTGCATGGTCAACGGCGCGGGGCTCGCGATGGCGACCATGGACATCATCAAGCTCTACGGCTCGGAGCCCGCCAACTTTCTCGACGTCGGCGGCTCGGCGTCGCAGGAGGCGGTGACCAACGCCTTCAAGATCCTGATCTCGGACGAGTCGGTCAAGGCGGTGATGATCAACATCTTCGGCGGCATCGCACGCACCGACCGGATCGCGAGCGGCGTGGTCGCCGCGTTGCGCGAGCTGGGCGGCGTGAAGATCCCGGTGGTGGTCCGCCTCGAGGGGACTAACGTCGAGGAGGGGCGGCGGATCCTGCGCGAGAGCGAGTTCGACTTCCTGGTGGCGGAGACCATGGCGGACGCGGCGCAGAAGGCCGTCGCCGCGGTGAAGGGGGGTGCGTGATGGCGATCTGGCTCAATAAGGACACGCGCCTGCTGGTCCAGGGGATCACCGGCAAGGAAGGCAAGTTCCACGCGCTCGGCTGCCGCGACTACGGCACCCAGGTGGTGGCCGGCGTCACGCCGGGCAAGGGGGGCGAGTCGGTCGAGGGGATCCCGGTCTTCGACTCGGTGGCCGACGCGCGCGCCGCGACCGGCGCCAACGCCTCGATGATCTTCGTGCCGCCGCCGTTCGCGGCCGACGCGATTTGCGAGGCGGCCGCGGCCGGCGTCGAGCTGATCGTCGCGATCACCGAAGGGATCCCGGTCGCCGACATGCTGACCGTCAAGGCGTTCCTGCGCGACTACCCGGCGGTGCGCCTGATCGGCCCGAACTGCCCCGGCATCATCACGCCGGGGCAGGCCAAGATCGGCATCATGCCGGGGCACATCCACCGCCCCGGGCGGGTCGGCGTCGTGTCGCGCTCGGGCACGCTGACCTACGAAGCCGTCTGGCAGCTGACGGGCCAGGGTCTCGGCCAGTCGACCTGCGTCGGCATCGGCGGCGACCCGGTCAACGGCACCAACTTCCTCGACGTCTTCAAGGCGTTCAAGAACGACCCCGACACCGACGCGGTGATCTTCATCGGCGAGATCGGCGGTGACGCCGAGGAGACGGCGGCGGCCTGGATCGCCGGCAACTTCGGCAAGCCGGTGGTCGGCTTCATCGCCGGACGCACCGCGCCGCCGGGACGTCGCATGGGGCACGCCGGAGCGATCGTCTCGGGCGGCAAGGGGACGGCCGAGGCCAAGATGGAGGCGATGCGCGCCGCCGGCATCCACGTCTGCGAGAGCCCGGCCGAGCTCGGCGCCACCGTCGCGCGCGCGCTCGGCAAGGCCTGATCGACCACGCTTCACGGCCTTCTCGCGCCCCCGGTCCGCGTCGCGCGGGCCGGGGGCGTTTTCGCTTCGGATAGGCTTTCGAACGTGAGCCACCGGGTCCACGAGCTGGTCGCCGCGCTCGAGCTGGCGCCGCACCCCGAGGGGGGCTGGTACCGCGAGTGCTTCCGCTCGGAGCGAGCCGTCGATCCGCTCGACGGCCGGCCGCGGCGGAGCGCTCTCACCGGCGTCTACTTCCTGCTCGCCGCCGGCCAACACAGCGCCTGGCACCGGGTCGAGTCCGACGAGATCTGGAGCTGGATCGAGGGCGGCGCGGTGCGTCTCCACTCCTTCGATCCGGACGCCGGGCGGGTCACCACTTCGCTGCTCGGTCGGCTGGGCGACGGCTGCGAGCCGGTGCGGATCGTCCCTGCCGGCGTCTGGCAGGCGGCGGAGCCGGCGGAGGAGTACGCGCTGACCTCGTGCGCCGTGGGTCCCGGCTTCGACTTCGCCGACTTCCGGCTGATCGGCGCGGACGCCGCCGTGCGCACGCGCCTGGAGGCGGTGCGGCCGGATCTGCTGCGCCTGGCGGTGACGCCGGGGGGAGCTTGAGCGACTCCGGCGGCTGGCTGGTGTTGCTCGGCGGCGGCGAGTTCTCGTTCGGCGAGACCGCCGACGCCGACCGCGCCTGGCTCGAGAAGTGTCCGCCCGGCCCGGTCGGGTTCGTGCCGGCGGCTTCGGGTTCGGTCGACTACGGCCATCACTTCACCGAGTACCTGCGCGAGGCCTTCGGCCGCGAGGTCGAGGTCGTCCCGGTCTACCGCGTGCGCGACGGCCGGCGCGGCAAGAATGCCGAGCGCATCGCGGCGGTCGCCGCGGTCTACCTGGGCGGCGGCGTCGCCGACCAGCTGCTCGAAGCGGTGGCGCTCACGCCGGTGCACGAGGCGCTGACCGCGAAGCTCGCCGGCGGCGGGGTGGTGGTCGCGATCGCGGCGGCGGCGCAGGCCTGCGGCGCCGCGGTGCGTTCGATCGGCGGCCGCGGCGTCGTCGACGGGCTCGGCCTCGCGCCGGGGCTCGCGATCGAGACCAACTTCGACCCGGCGCACGACCGCCGGCTCCGCCAGCTGCTCGGCCGCCCGGGCGTCGAGCGCGGCATCGGGCTGACGGCGGGTTCGGCGCTGATGATCGGCGCCGACGGCCGCTTCGAGGCGGTGGGCGAGGTCTTCGCGCTCGCCTCGGCCGACTCCGACCTGGTGCCGCTGGTGGGCGAGGAGCCCCCGGCCGAGGCCGGGGGATAATCTCCAGGCGATCCGGAGCGCGTGCTCCGGCGTACGCTCGATCGGGAGGAACCTCGATGACCCGGACGACTCGTCGCGTCGGCCTCGCCGCCGCCCTCGCCCTCGGAGGATTCATGCTCTTCGGACTGATCGGAAAGGCCGCCGAGCTCGAAGCCGGCGCCAAGCTGCCCGCCGTCACGGTCAACGACCAGGACGGCCATCCCGTCGACCTCGCCGCCGCCGGTGCGGAGGGGTGGACCCTCGTCTACTTCTATCCGAAGGCCGACACGCCCGGCTGCACCAAGCAGGCGTGCAGCCTGCGCGACGCCTACGCGACCCTGACCGAGAAGGGGGTGCGCATCTTCGGCGTTTCCGGCGACGACGAGGCCGGCCAGAAGGCCTTTCAGCAGAAGTTCAAGCTGCCCTTCACGCTGCTCGCCGACAAGGACAAGAAGGTGATGGACGCCTTCGGAGTGCCGTACATGGGCGGCTTCGCGAAGCGCCAGGCGTTCCTGTTCAAGGACGGCGTGCTGGTCTGGCGCGACTTGACGGCCTCGACCGAGCAGCAGGCGGCCGACGTGCTGGCGGCGATCGCCGGGGGCGGCGCCGCGAGCTGAGCGGCGCCTCCGTGCGATAGAGTCGTGGCCCGGCGGCGGCCGCTCGCGGTCGCCGCCTCCGATCCCAGATCCCACGACCACCGCGACGGGCCGCGAGGCCCGCGCGAGGAGACCCCGCGATGACGCAGACGACGCTCGCCATCCTCAAGCCCGACACCGTCGCCGCCGGCAACGCCGGCAAGGTGCTCGCCCACCTCGAGCAGGACGGATTCAAGCTGCGCGGACTGCGCGTGGTCCACCTGACCCGCGCCCAGGCCGAGGCCTTCTACGCGGTCCACCGCGAGCGGCCGTTCTTCGGCTCGCTGGTCGAGTTCATGACCGAGGGGCCGGTCGTCCCGGTCGCGCTCGAGCGCGACAACGCGGTCGCCCGCTTGCGCGAGGTGATGGGCGCGACCGACGTCGCCAAGGCCGCCGACGGCACCATCCGCAAGCTCTTCGGCACCTCGATCGAGCGCAACGCCATCCACGGCTCGGACTCGCCGGAGAACGCCGCGATCGAGCTCGCCTTCTTCTTCTCGCAGACCGAGCGCATCGCCGCGCTCTGATCGGGCGTAGGATCGCGCCATGTACCGGCAACCCCCGTCGGCCCCGGTCTCGAGCCTCCCTGCCGAGCGCAGGGGGATGGAGGTCGGGCGCTTCTGCAGGAAGTGCCAGTCGGTCTATCCGCTCTTCGCCGCCGTCCACCGCGGCAAGCCCGCCCACGGACGCGACCACGTCGCCTCCCCCTGCTCGCAGGAGGGGCGGCCGTTCGTGCCCGGAGCGGACTGGTGGGAGCCGGCGGTCGAAGTGCTGCCGGCGCCGGCGCCGGCAGCGGTGCCCGCGGCCTGACCGGCCGAGTCCGGCCTACTCCGCGAGCGCGCGGCGAAGCTCGGCGCCGACCGCGTCGATCTCCGCCGCCGACACCGCCTGCCACGACGATCCGAACCGCTCGCGCAGCAGCGCGTTGACGCGCGCGAGCGGCAGCCGGCGCGCGGCGGCGGCGAGCGCGTCCCAGTCCGCCGCCAGCTCCTCGAGCTCGTCGAGCTCGGCCTCCTCGGCGTAGGCCCAGGCCGCGGCCGCCGCCGAGCCGTGCTCGAGCGCCAGGTCCTCGTGCAGGAAGGCGCCGAAGAAGAACGCCAGTCGCGGGAGCAGCTCCGGCGCGAGCCGGTCTTCGATCTCGTCCGGGTCGTGGGGCGAGCGATCGCTCATCGCACCTCCGGGTAGGCGGTCAGCACGAACCAGGCGTCCCCCTTGCGGCGCAGGACCACCCGCGCTCCCTTGGCCGGCGCGGACGAGGTGGCTCCGCGCTCGAGCACGCGGCCGACGACCTCGCCGTCGCCGCGCCAGCGCAGCACGAGGGTCTTCGCCCCGCGACCGCGGGCCCAGCCGTTCACGCGCCGCCGCTCGCGCTCGATCGCCGCGCCGACGGCGCGCTCGGCGCTGGCGCGGTCGAGGAAAGTCGAGGCCGCGGCCAGGTTCGGCTCGCGCGCCAGGCGGCGGGCGAGCGCGGCGTCGTCCTTGCCGACGTGGCGCGCCAGGGTGTGTCCGCCGGCGGCCTCGTCGGCGGCGAGGTCGCGGCCGGCGGAGACCCCGGCGGCCGGTGCGGCATCGGCACGGTCCGGCGCGCTCGCGCTCTCGCGCAGCGCGAGGGCGAGCGCCACGGCGATCGCGACCAGGACCAGGGCGGCGAGCCAGCGGCCGGAACGGAGCATGAATCCATTCTACGGGTCTCCGTCCGACGTGCACTGCGGCGCGTAGGGGAGGACGAGGAGGACCACTCTGAACGAGTCGACCTACGAATCCGAGCTCTGGCTGCCGCGCCCGCGCGCGGAGGTCTTCGCCTTCTTCGCCGATGCCGCCAACCTCGAGCGGCTGACGCCGCCGTTCCTGCGCTTCGAGATCCTGACGCCGACCCCGATCGCGATGCGTGCCGGCGCCGAGATCGACTACCGGCTGCGCGTCCACGGCCTGCCGATCCGCTGGCGCACGCGGATCGAGAGCTGGCAACCCGAGCGGCGTTTCGTCGACGTCCAGCTGCGCGGCCCCTACCGGCTCTGGCACCACACCCACGAGTTCGAGGAGGTCGCCGGCGGCACGCTCTGCCGGGACCTGGTGCGCTACGCGGTGCCGGGCGGGTGGATCGTCGAGCGGCTCTTCGTGCGCCGCGACGTCGAGCGGATCTTCGAGTTCCGGCGGCGCGCTCTCGTCGACCTCTTCGACCGCCCGAACGGACCGCGCGCGCCGTCGCGGCGGGAGCTTCTCGCCGGCTGCTAGCATCGCCGCGTGAGCGAGCCCGCCGCGACTTCCGCGCCTGCCGTCACGCCGGCTGCCGTCGATCCCGACGACGAGCACCTGCGACTGCTCTCCTCGTTCCACTACGTGCTGGCGGTGATCGCCGGCCTGTTCGCGCTGTTCCCGATCTTCCATCTGGTCGTCGGCTGGATGGCGCTGATCGGCGGTTTCGGCGAGACCGATCCGAAGGAGGCGCTCGCCGGCCGGATGATGGGGCTCTTCTTCGTCGGCTTCGCCGGCATGTGGATGCTCTTCGGCGCCGCGCTCACGACCGGCCTCGCCCTCGCCGGCGGCTTCCTGCGCCGCCGGCGGCACTACACCTTCTGCCTCGTCGTCGCCGGCCTCGCCTGCGCCTTCACGCCGCTCGGCACCGTGCTCGGCATCTTCACGCTGCTCGTGCTGCTGCGCGACAGCGTGCGCACGAAATTCGGCCGCCCCCCCTTCACCGCGACACCCGGGCTCTGACCGCCGCGGCTCAGCCGTCGATCTCGCCGCGGCGACTCAGTCGGTCGAGGTGGGCGACGATCTGGCGCGCCGCGAGCGGGCGCACGGCCTCCGGGACGTCCGGGTAGACGGCGGGGACGAGCGCGGCGGGCGTGCGCAGCCCCGCGCGCCACCGTTCGAGCACCTGGCGCTCGCGCTCGAGGCGGTGGGCGACGTACTCGGCGAGCTTGCCGTCGACGTCGAGGATCGGCGCGCCGTGCGACGGGAAGAGCGTGCGGTAGCCGCGGCCTCGCAGGCTCTCGAGCGAGGCGAGGTAGTCGTCCATGTCCCCCTCGGGCGGGTCGATGACGATCGTGCCGAAGGCCGCCACCAGGTCGCCGCCGATCAGGTCTCGCCCGGGCAGGATCTCGATCGCGAGGTGGCCGCGCGCGTGCCCCGGCGTGTGGCGCAGCACCAACTCGAGCTCGGGCGAGCCGGCGAGCCGGCGCCGCTCGCGGTCGGCGAGCGCGCGGTCGACGGCGATGCCGACCTCGGCCAGCCGTTCGGCGGTCGCGGGATGCGCGGCGACCGGGACGCCGAGCGCGCGGCGCAGCGCCTCGACGCCGCCGACGTGGTCCGGATGGTGGTGGGTGAGCCAGATCTCGACCACCTCGCGGCCGAGCTGATCGCGCGCGGCGGCGAGCGCGCGGACGAGCCGGCGGTTCTCCTCCTCGAACGGCGAGCCCGGGTCGACCAGGACCGCCTCGCCGCCGCCCAGCAGGAAGCAGTTGGTGTGGGTCGCCGGCGGCAGCGTCGCCGCGGCCTGCGGGAAGGTGAGAACGCCCGGGCGCAGCTCGATGCGGCGCAACGGTCCGAGGTTCGCCTCCGAGGTGTCGAGGAATCGATCGGAACCGCGCTCGGGTCCGTCCTCTCCCAGCACGCGCAGCAGGTGGACGACCGGCGGCGCGGCGAACGCTTCGCCCGCGGCGACGAGCCCGAGCGCCGCGCCCGGCGCGATCCACTCGCCGTGGTCGGACTCCGGCGGCACCGGTCGCGGCTCGCCGTCGGTCTCGCGCCACTCGACGAGGAAGAAGCGGTTGTCGAAGCGCAGCGCGCCGAACGGCGGCGTCAGCCAACGCCCGGCGAAGGTGAGGCGGTCCGCGGCGAGCCGGATCCCGATCTCCTCCTCGACCTCGCGTAGCGCGGCGGCGACGACCCCGGGCGCGAGGTCGGGCTCGGCCGGATCCAGGATCTCCGGCGACGGGGAAGTGGCGCGCGCGGGGCGCGGGTGAAAGGGCTCGCCGACCAGCGCGACCGCCGCGTCGGCGCGCTCGACCGCGCCGCCGGGGAAGGCCTGCCAGCCGCCCATGAACGGCAGCGCGCGGCCGCGCCGGATCCAGTAGACCTCGAGCGCGCCGCCGTGGCGACGCCAGAGGACGACCGCGGACGACGCCCGCGGCGGGCGCGGCGCCGGCAGCGCGCCGCCCGCCGCGGCGAGCACGCGCTCGTAGAGGCCGGTCGGCGTCACGAGGTCAGTGCGCGGCGCCGGCGTAGTTCTTCTCGCCGGCCTCGATGCGGAACGGGAGCTTGTTCTCCGGCGGCGGCAGCGGGCAGGTGGCGTAGGGGGTGAAGACGCACGGCGGGCTGTAGGCGCGGTTGAAGTCGACGGTGACCTTCCCGTCGACGGGCGGATCGGTGTAGAGGAAACGCCCGCCGCCGTAGGTCTCGCGGCCGTTGGTGCGATCGCCGAAGACGAGGAAGAGGCGGCCGTCGCCGGTGTCGTCGAGCGCGATCAGCCGGTGGGAAGCGCCCTCCGCCTCGAAGCTCACCCAGCCGGGCTGGCGGATCTTCTCGGTGCGGCCGACCGAGTTCGGGACCTCGAGCGCGCTCCCGTCGGGGGCCGGCTCGAAGCGCCCCTCGATCCGCCACCTGGCGTCGATCGGGAAGTACTCGAGGCCGCGGAACGAGCGCAGCGCCTCCGACTCAGAATCCTTGACGCGGACGGCGAGCGCGCCGCCGCGCTCGATCACGTAGAAGGAGAGCGAGCCGTGTCGCAGCACCGTCGGCCCCGACTCGGCGGCGTCGTCGGCGAGCGGCTGGACGGCCGCGGGCACCGCTCCGTCGAGCGTGACCTCGACGCCCGGGGCGCGCAGGAAGCTGGCGGCGCCATCGCGCACCCGGATCGTTCCCACGAGCTCCGGCGCCTTACCGGCGGGCAGACGCACCACCGCGTCGGCGGCGGCTCCGACCGCGTTGTCGCCGTCGCCGAGCCACCAGAGCCCGACCAGGGTCAGCCAGCCGTCCGGCCGGCGCAGGCGCTGGTCCCGGTCCTGCTTCCAGGCCTCGACCGCCGCGACGGGGTCGTCGGGCGAAGCGGCATCCGCGGCGGCGATGGGGAACGGAACTACGGCGGCGGCGACGGCCAGGGCGGCGATGCGGCGCATGCGGTCCTCCGCGCGGCAGACTATCGCAGGGGTTCCGTCGCGGCGGGCTCTCTGGCATCCTCGAAACTGGCCGGGGGGCCCGGGCATCCGACCCACGGGGGCGGACCGTACCCCCGGACGGAAGGAGTGACGATGTTCCGACGCCCGACCCGCAGCGCCCTGCCGGCGGCCGCGCTCGCGCTGGTGGCGCTCGCCGCGTGCGAGCGCGCCGGTGCCGAGAACGGCGCCGCCGTGACGAACGATTCGAACGGAGAGACGACGATGACGACCGACGGCACGAAGACCGGCAAGCCGGACGACGACGAGCTCCGGCGCCGACTGACGCCGACCCAATACCAGGTCACCCAGCACGAGGGGACCGAGGCGCCGTTCCAGAACGAGTACTGGGACAACAAAGAGCCCGGGATCTACGTCGACGTGGTCAGCGGCGAGCCGCTGTTCTCCTCGCTCGACAAGTACGACTCGGGGACCGGCTGGCCGAGCTTCACGAAGCCGATCGACGACGGCGTCGTTTCCACGAGGACCGACACCAAGCTCTGGATGCCGCGCACCGAGGTGCGCTCGAAGAGCGCCGACTCCCACCTCGGGCACGTCTTCGACGACGGCCCCGGGCCGACCGGCCAGCGCTTCTGCATGAACTCCGCGGCGATGCGCTTCGTGCCGCTCGAGCGGCTGGAGGCCGAGGGCTACGGCCGGTTCCTGGCGAGCTTCGAAAAGGCCGGCTACCGGGTCGGCGCGGCCGGCGGGGAATCGAAGGGCGCCACCGTCGCCGACTCCGGCCGGCGCGAGACCGCGATCCTCGCCGGCGGCTGCTTCTGGGGGATGGAGGAGCTGCTGCGCGAGATCGACGGCGTGATCGAGACCGAAGTCGGTTACTCGGGCGGGACGCTGGCGAACGCGACCTATCGGGACGTCAAGACCGGCAGAACCGGGCACGCCGAGTCGGTCCGCATCGTCTTCGATCCGGCGCGCCTGTCGTACGAGGAGCTGCTCGGCTGGTTCTTCCGCATGCACGACCCGACCACGAAGAACCGCCAGGGCAACGACATCGGGACCCAGTACCGCTCGGCGATCTTCACGGCGAGCGAGGAGCAGCGCCGCGTCGCCGAGGCGTTCGTCGCGAAGATCGAGGCCTCGGGCAAGTGGAAGCGACCGATCACCACCGAGATCACGCCGGCCGGCGACTTCTGGAGCGCCGAGGACTATCACCAGGACTACCTGCGCAAGAACCCGGGCGGCTACACCTGCCACTACCTTCGCGATCTCGATTTCACGGCCGAGGTCGAGGCCGCCGGCGCGGCCACTCCGCGCTGACGACCGCGGTCCGGGGCGGCGGAGCGATCCGCCGCCCCGGGCGCCACCGCCGAAAGTCAGGGGAGCCGGCGTACGGCGGGGCCTAGAATCGACCACGGAGGCCCGGATGACCCCACGCACCCTGCTCGGCCGCACCGCGCGGCTCGCCGCCGAATACCTGGAATCGCTGCCCGACCGCCCGGTCGGTCCGCCGGTGCCGGTCGAGGATCTGCGCGCCGCCTTCGGCGGCGAGCTGCCGGCGAAGGGGACCGACCCCGAGGCGGTGATCGAGCGGCTCGCCGCGATCGCCGACCGCGGCATCATGGCCTCGTCGGGGCCGCGCTTCTTCGGCTTCGTCGTCGGCGGCACCCTGCCGGCCGCGCTCGCCGCCGACTGGCTGACCTCGGCCTGGGACCAGAACGCCGGGCTCTACGTTCTCGCGCCGTCGGCCTCGGTCGCCGAGGAGGTCGCCGGGGGGTGGATGCGCGAGCTGCTGGGGCTGCCCCCCGGCGCCAGCGTCGGCTTCGTCACCGGCTGCCAGCAGGCCAACTTCTCGGGGCTGGCCGCGGCGCGTCACGCGCTGCTCGACCGGGCCGGCTGGGACGTCGAGAACCGCGGGCTCTACGGCGCGCCCGAGATCGAGGTGGTGGTCGGCGACGAGGCGCACGTCACCATCCACACCGCGCTGCAGACGCTCGGGCTCGGCCGCGAGCGCGTGCGTCGGGTCGCGGTCGACGGGCAGGGGAGGATGCGGCCGGAGTCGCTCGCGGCGGTGCTCGAGACGACCGCCGGCCGGCCGACCCTGGTCTGCGCGCAGGCCGGCAACGTCAACACCGGATCGTTCGATCCGCTCGAGGCGATCGCCGATCTGTGCCGGGCTCGCGGCGCCTGGCTGCACGTCGACGGCGCCTTCGGGCTCTGGGCCGGCGCCAGCCCACGGCTGCGCAGGCTGGTCGCGGGCGTCGAGAAGGCCGACTCGTGGGCGACCGACGCCCACAAATGGCTCAACGTCCCCTACGACTCGGGGCTGGTCTTCTGCGCCCACCCGGACGCCCACCGCGCGGCGCTGTCGGCGACCGCGGCCTACCTGGTCCAGACCGAGGGGCGGGAGCGCGATCCGTTCGAGTGGAGCCCGGAGTTCTCGCGGCGGGCGCGCGGCTTCCCGATCTGGGCGGCGCTCGTCTCGCTCGGCCGCGAAGGGGTGGCCGCGATGGTCGAAGGGTGCTGCGACCGCGCGCTGCGGTTCGCCGAGCGTCTCGGCGCCCACGACGGCATCGAGGTCCTGAACGAGGTCGTGCTCAACCAGGTGCTGGTGCGCTTCGCGCCGCCCGGCGGCGGCGACGCCGAAGCCACCGACGCCTTCACCCGCGAGGTGATCCGGCGCGCGCAGGAGAGCGGCGAGCTCTGGCTCTCCGGGACGACCTGGCGGGGCCGCGCGGCGATGCGCATCTCGGTGTCGGGCTGGTCGACGTCGGAGGCCGACGTCGATCGCTCGGTCACCGCCCTCCTCTCCGCCGCCCACCGCCCGTCCTGAAAACAGGACGAAATGGGGACAGGCAAGAAATAGGGACAGGCAAGAAAACCCCGGGCAAGACACCTCGAAAGGTGAATTCCTCGGGGTTCGTGTGAAAAGGGGACAGGCGACGAATTCGGAGAAAAGTCGCCTGTCCCCCCTGATTCTGCGGGGGTGGGGCGCGCTCAGCCTTCGTCGCGCAGCCACCACGGCACGCGCTGGGCGGCCGGGCGGTGGGTCGGGCGGGACGGGTGTCCCGGCCCGCCGGGGCGGTGCGAGCGCTCGTCGCGGTGGCGCACCTCGTGGCGCGGCGCCTCGTTCGGACGGCGCGTGCGCGGATCCGGACGCCCCGCGGCCGGACGGCCACCGCGCGGCGCCGCTGGGCGCGCCGGAGCCGGCCGTTCGCCACGTCGCTCGTCGCCGCCGCGACGGTTGCCCGCCGGAGCCTTCGACGCCGGGGCGGACTTGCGAGCCGCCTTCTCGGCGGCGCGCTTGCGCTCCTCGGACTTGCGCGCGCGGATCGCCGCGATGCGCTCGGCGATCGGAATCTCGAGCTTCTCCTCGCTGCGCTTGACGTAGTCGAACCCCTCGAGCTTGCGCCGCGGGATCGCCTTGCCGACAGCGCGCTCGATCGCCCGCACGTCCGACTCCTCCTCGGGGGAGACGAAGGTCCAGGCCTCGCCCTCGCGCTCGGCGCGGGCGGTGCGGCCGACGCGGTGGATGTAGTCGTCGGGCTGCGCCGGTACGTCGAAGTTGACGACGTGCGGCAGCGCTTCGATGTCGATGCCGCGGGCGGCGACGTCGGTCGCCACCAGGACCTTGAACTTGCCCTGCTTGAAGCCGGCCAGGGCGGCGGTGCGCTGCGCCTGGCTGCGGTTGCCGTGGATCCGCTCGGCGCCGATGCCGCGCTTGACCAGCCAGTCGGCGACCCGGTTGGCGCGGTGCTTGGTGCGGGTGAAGACCAGCGCGGTCTCGAGCACGCCGCGGTTCAGCATCTCGAGCAGCAGCGCGGTCTTCGCGTCCTGCGCGACCGGCCAGAGCGCCTGGTCGATCCCTTTCGCGGGCTCGGCCTTGCGCTCGACGGCGATCGACACCGGGTTCTTCAGGATCTCGCGCGACAGTCGCGCGATCTCGGCCGGCATCGTCGCCGAGAACATCATGGTCTGGCGACGGGCGGGGAGCTTGGCGAGGATGCGGCGGACGTCGGGCAGGAAGCCCATGTCGAGCATGCGGTCGGCCTCGTCGAGCACCAGGATCTCGACGGCGTCGAGCCGCGCGTACGGGTGCTGGAGGTGGTCGAGCAGGCGGCCGGGCGTGGCGACCAGCACGTCGACGCCGCGCTTGAGCGCCGACTCCTGCGGTCCCATGCCGACGCCGCCGTAGACCGCGGCGCCGGTCGAGCCGGTACCGCGGGCGAACAGCGCGCGCTGTTCCTCGATCTGCGCCGCGAGCTCGCGCGTCGGGGTCAGGACGAGTGCGCGGACGCGGCCGCGCGAACCCTCGAGCAGGCGGTGCAGCACCGGCAGCAGGAAGGCCGCGGTCTTGCCGCTGCCGGTCGCCGCGCAGGCGATCAGGTCGCGACCCTCGAGCGCCGGCGGGATGGCGTCGCTCTGGATCGGGGTGGGCTTCTCGTAGCCGGCGGCGCGAACGGTGTCCAGCAGGCGTCGGTCGAGAGTGAACGAATCAAAAGACATTCAGACTCCAGTTGCGGGTCCGGTCGGGTAGAGCCCGAGCGGGGGCACCGCGTAGGTGTCCGGCGATACGGTGAGGGAAACGGAGGAACTTGCCGGAGAGGGCCGCCGTCCGCAGCGTCCGATCCGGGAGGGACCAGCGCCGCGCGTCAGGACGGCAAGTCTTTCACAAATCGAGCGGAAAATCGAGTCGGGGGTCGGCTTCCCCCTTCGCGTGCAGCCGTTCGAGCGCCGTGAACACCCGCGGATCCCACTTGCCGTCGCGGTTCTCGCGCTCGAGCAGCGCCACCGCCTCGGCCACCGAGAGGCTGGCGCGATAGGGGCGCTCGGAGGTCAACGCATCGAGCGCGTCGGCGACCGAGAGGATGCGCGCCGGCCACGGGATCGCCTCGCCCACCAACCGCTCCGGGTAGCCCTTCCCGTCGAAGCGCTCGTGGTGGTAGCGGATGACGTCGAGCACCGGCTCGGCGCTGCGCAGGCGCCGGCAGATCTCCCAGCCGACGACCGGATGCGCCATCACCATCTCGAACTCTTCCGGCGTCAGCTTGCCGGGCTTGTGCAGCACTGCCTCGGGCACCGCGACCTTGCCGAGGTCGTGGAGCAGGCCACCGAGGCGCAGGCGCTCGGCGAGCTCGCCGTCCTCGCCGAGCTCGACGGCGAGCCGTGCCGACAGCTCGCCCACCCGCTGGCTGTGGCCGCGGGTGTAAGCGTCCTTGGCCTCGAGCGCGGCCGACAGCGAGAGGATCACGTGTTCGTGGCGCACCAGGTCCTGATGGAAGACGCGCAGGCGCAGCAGCGAGCGGACACGGGCAAGCAGCTCGAGGCGGTTGACCGGCGAGATCAGCAGGTCGTCGGCGGCGGCATCGACCGCGCGCTGGCGCGAGTCCCGCTCTTCGTAGGCGGTGACCAGGATCACCGGCAGGAACGACGACGCGGGATCGGCCTTGACCCGGCGACAGACGTCGTCGCCGGCGAGCTTCGGCATGCGCACGTCGAGGATCAGCACGTCCGGCCGGCTCTCGCGCCAGGCCTCGATCGCCGCCTCGCCATCGGCGACGAGCGTGACGTCGAAGCCCTCGCCTTCGAGCAGGGCGCGGTAGAGCTGACGATTGGTGGCGTTGTCGTCGGCGACCAGGATCCGGCCACCGGCCTCCGCCACCGGCACCGGCAGCTCGCGGCTGAGATCCGGATCGGAGCTGAGCTCGGCCGCGGCTTCGATCAGCGCGTCGACCACCTCGCCGCGGAAGCGCCCGGCGGCGACTTCGGCGCGCAGGTGGCCGGCGGCCGGGTCGGAACCGCCCGCGCGGTCGACCCGCGCGCGGTCGAACGCGTTGGCCACCGCCAGCACCTCGACCGCGCGCGGCAGGTCCGCGCCGGCGAGACCGGAGGGGTAGCCGCTGCCGTCGAGCCGTTCGTGATGGTGGAGCACGAGCGGCAGGGCGCCGGCGAGCGACCCGATCGGTTCGAGGATGCGTCGCCCGAGCCCCGGGTGGCTGCGGTAGAGCGCCTCCTCCTCGGTCGAGCGCGCGGCGTCGGCCTTGAGCAGCACCGACTCGGGGACGCCGATCTTGCCGATGTCGTGGAGCAGCGCGCCGGAGGCCAGGTTCTGCAGCGAGCGGGCGTCGAAGCCGAGACGGCGGGCGGCGGCGAGCGCCAGTCGCGCCACGCGCAGCGAGTGGTGGCGGGTGCGGGGGTCCTTGCCCTCGAGCAGGTCGACCATGCTGAACATCACCGACTCGGTCGAGTCGAGCTGGTCGCGCAACGCCCGGATCCGCAGCAGCGAGCGCAGCCGCGTCAGCAGCTCGGCGCGGTGGAACGGCTTGTTCAGGAAGTCGTCGGCGCCGGCCTCGAGCCCGCGGACCTTGCTGTCGACGTCGGACAGCGCGGTGAGCAGGACGACCGGGATGAAGCAGGTCGGGCGCGCGTTCTTCAGGCGCCGGCAGACCTCGAAGCCGTCGAGCCGCGGCATCATGACGTCGAGCAGCACCGCCTGCGGCGCCCGGCGCTCGACCGCGGCGAGCGCGGTCGGCCCGTCGGCGGCGAAGTCGACGTCGTAGCCCTCGTCGCCGAGGATGGCGCCGAGCAGCTCGAGGTTCTCCGGCTGGTCGTCGACCGCGAGGATGCGGATCGCGGCGTTGCGCGCGGGCTCGGCGGTCACCGGCTCCGCTCCAGTCTTTCCTCGACGGTGGCCACGAACGTCGAGGTCTCGATCGGCTTCGAAAGGTATCCGTCGCACCCGGCGGCGAGGAACTTCTCTCGATCGCCGCGCATGGCGTGGGCGGTGAGCGCGATCACCGGCACGTCATCGAAGCGACGGTCGGCCCGCAGGCGCGCGAGCAGGTCGAGCCCGGCGGCGTCGGGCAGGTGCATGTCGAGCAGAACCAGGCGCGGCGGCGCGCCGGAGAGCAACCGTTCGAAGCCGGCACCGTCGCGCGCGCGGCGCACCGACCACCCGGCGTCGCTCAGCAGGTAGTCGACCAGTTCGAAGTTCTGGTCGTTGTCCTCCACGACCCAGATCTCACGCACCGGTGGCCTCCCGCCGCCGCGGCCGGTCGGCGAGCCGGCGCACCGCCGAGACCACGCGCCGGCGGTCCTCCGGCGCCTTCGACAGGAAGTCCGACATCGCGCCGGCCAGGCGCTCGCGGTCCCCTGCGGTCAGCTCCTTCGAAGTGAAGACGAGCAGCGGGATCGACCTCGTCTCCTCGAGCCGTTGCAGCTCGGCCGCGGCCTGGAAGCCGTCCATCCCCTCCATGATCAGGTCGAGGACGATCACCGCCGGGCGCGCCGTCGCGGCGAGCGCCACCCCCTCGCGGCCGCTGGCGGCCGACAGCGGCCGGTAGCCGGCGTCCTCGAGCTCGGCGGCGAGGAAATCGTGGATCTGCGGATCGTCGTCGATGATCAGCACCGACGCGGCCTGCCCGTCGTCGGCCGGCGGCGCGATCTCCGCGATCCGCCCGAGGAAGCGCTCGCGGTCGAGCGGCTTGACGAAGTAGTCGGCGGCGCCGAGCGCGAAGCCGAGCTCGTGGTTGGCGATCAGGCTGACGATGATCACCGGAATGCCGGCGGTCGTCGGATCGTCCTTGAGCGCCCGCAGCACCTCCCAGCCGTCACGGCCGGGCAGCACGAGATCGAGGGTGATCGCGTCCGGCCGCTCGGAACGCGCCACCGCGATCGCCTCGTCGCCGTCGCGAACCCGCAGCGTCCGGTACCCGGCGGCGGCGAGGTCGCCGCCGAGCGCGCGCGCGAACTCGTCGTCGTCCTCGGCGATCAGGACCCGCGGCCCGGGCGCCGGCGCCGGGCCGATCGCGTCGCGCACTTCGCCGACGGTGAAGCCGAAGGAGAGCGGCTCGCCGGCTCGGCGCTGCCCGGTGTGGCGCGTGGCGTCGAGCGGCAGCCAGACCCGGAAGGTGCTGCCGCTTCCGGGCTCGGAGTCGACCGCGACCCGGCCACCGTGCATCTCGGCGAAGCGCTTGACGAGCGCGAGGCCGAGGCCGGTCCCGCCCATGTTGCGGGCGGTGCCGCCGTCGAGCTGGCGGAACTCCTCGAAGACCAGCTGCTGGTCTTCGCTGCGGATGCCGATGCCCTCGTCGGAGACTTCGAACAGGATCGAGCGGTCGGCGATCGGCGAAAGGTCGGCCTCGACGGCGCGCGCCTTCAGTCGCACCGGCGACCCGGGCTCGGAGAACTTCACCGCGTTCGAGATCAGGTTGTAGAGGATCTGCTTGACCCGGGGCGGGTCGGCGATCATCGGCGGCAGGTCGCGGTCGGTCGTGACCTCCAGCCGGATCCCCTTCTGCGCGGTCAGTCCGTGCATCACGCTGGCGACGCCCTGGACCAGGTCGGAGACCGAGACCGGCTCGAACACGAGCTCCATCTTGCCGGCCTCGATCTTGGACAGGTCGAGGATGTTGTTGATCAGCCCGAGCAGGTGGCGCCCCGAGGAGTGGATGTTGCCGAGGAACTTCTCGAAGCGCGGCTCGACTTTGCCGGCGAGCTTGTCGCCGAGGATCTCGGAGAAGCCGATGATCGAGTTGAGCGGGGTGCGCAGCTCGTGGCTCATGTTGGCCAGGAACTGGCTCTTGGCGCGGTTGGCTTCCTGGATCCGGCGGTTGGCCTCGCCCAGCTCGCGGGTGCGGCGATCGAGCTCCTCGGCGAGGCGCCGGAGCTCCTCGAGCCGAGCGTCCTTCTCGCCGTCGAGCTCGGAGATGCGCCGCCGCTTCTCCCTCAGCTCGGCGATGCCCCGGATCATGAAGAAAGTGCCGCCGAAGAGCAGGGCGAGCCGCCCGCAGGCGATGGCGAGCCCCGCGTCGAAACCGCGGATCTCGCCCAGCAGCACCAGCGTGACCAGGTAGGCGACGCACGACAGACCGACCATGGCGAGCGACGTGGCCCGCCCGGCGACGAACGCCGCCGCGGTGGCGGTGGTGAGGTACCAGATCATCCACAGCGGGTAGCTGTCGCGCATGAGCCAGATGGTCCAGCTCACCAGCAGCACGTCGAAGACCATCCAGCCGAGGTGGAGCGGCAGCCGCCAGCCCCGCCTCGTGGCGATGCGGTGGAGCGCGAGGAAGAACCAGGGCGACGACAGGCCGACGACGAAGGCGGCGATCGCCCGGGCGAGGTCGAACCTGGCCAGCCCGGTCGCCCAGCCGATCGCCCCGATCAGTCCCATCAGCAGGCCGACGGCGAGCCGGCTCCGCTGCACGGCGAGCTGGAAGCGCCACGTGCTCTCCGGGCTCGCGGGACTCTCGGGACGCTCGGTACGCTCCGGCAGGGCGCTACCCTCCGTCGGCTCAGGGCTCGGCTGGCGGGATCGTACTACGCGCTGAAGCCGGCGGCGGGGCGATCCGGGCGCCCGCGGCGCCGTCAGTCGAGGCGCTGGGAGAGCACTTCACGGCGGCGGGCGTCGCGCCAGGCGGCGAGCCGCTCGCGCAGGCCGGCGTCCTCGAGCGCGAGGATCTCGGCGGCGAGCAGCGCCGCGTTGGCGGCGCCGGCCTTGCCGACCGCCAGCGTGCCGACCGGGATCCCCTTGGGCATCTGGACGATCGCGAGCAGCGCGTCGAGCCCCTGGAGCGCCGAGGAGTCGATCGGTACGCCGAGCACCGGAAGCAGGGTCTTCGCCGCCAGCACCCCGGGCAGGTGCGCGGCGCCGCCGGCGCCGGCGATCAGGACCTTCATGCCGCGGTCGGCGGCCGAGGCCGACCAGGCCAGCGCCTCGTCCGGCGTGCGATGCGCCGAAAGCACTCGCGCCTCGCACGGGATGCCCAGCTCGTCGCAGATCTTGCGCGCCTCGGACATCACCTCCCAGTCGTTCTTGCTGCCCATCACGATGCCGACTTTCGGCGCGGTGCTCGTGCTCATTGCGGACTCCGGATCGATCGAAAGACGAAGACGGTTCTGTTTTGAGACCAAGACGAAAACGAATACGAATACGGAGATGCAAAGACTTTCATAGAAGGGAAAGACAGGAAACCCGGTGAAACTACCGGTAACCGGTAGTTCGAGGGAAGTGCAGGCAGTCCGACGGGAGGCACGGTCGAGAGCGGGAGGGGCGCGCGAGGATTCCCGGAGCGAAGTGGCGGGGGGCCCCGACGTCCAGTGTCTCTTCCGATACCCGGGGTACCGACCGAGCGCAGGGAATCCTCGCGCGCCCCTCCCGCGGCGGCGGGCACCGCCGCAGCTTCCGTCTCTCGTGCCGGATCAGTGGGAAGCGGGGGAAGATCCAGAGAGCGACTCGAGCAGCCGTTCGGTTCGAATTCCGCGCGACCCTTTGATCAGCACGACGTCCCGCGCGCCGAGCTCGAGGTGTGCCTCGGCGGTGGCCGCTGTCGTCGAATCGGGGTAGCAGGCCGTGGGAGTCGACGGCGAGACACGCGCCGCTGCCGCCGTCGACTCGGGGCCGATCAGGATCAGGCGCGCCGCGCCCGTCGCGTCGGCGGCGCGGACCATCTCGTCGTGCGCCGCCGTCGAGAACTCGCCGAGCTCGAGCATGTCGCCGAGCGCCACGATCAGCCGACCGCGCGCACCGCGCGCCGCCGCCAGCTCGGTTGCCGCCGCCAGCGCCGCGGTGACCGAGCGCGGATTCGAGTTGTAAGTGTCGTCGAGAGCGAGCGCGCCCCCCGGCAGCGACACCGGCCGGAGACGCCCGGGCACCGCCTGGACGCCGCCGAGGGCGCGCGCGACGCGGGCGAGCTCGGCGGGCGTGGGTGGGTGGTCGAGCAGCTCGAGCGCGCCAGCGAGCGCGGCGGCGACGTTCGAGGCTGCCGCCGGACCGAGCAGGGGCGTGTGCACCCAGACCTCGCCGGCAGGCGTGACGAGGCGCAGGCGCGAGCTTCCGTTCGCATCCGCGGAGCGTTCGGCCAGTCGATAGTTCGCGCCCTCTGCGGCTCCGAAGGTCAGGTGGTGCGGCGCGGCGCCTCGCGCCAAGCGTTCGACCAACAGCGGCTCGGCGGCCGAGGTGATCGCGACGCGGCGCGCCGCCGCCAGCAGTGCGCCCTCCTCGTCGGCGATCTCCTCGAGCGTGCCGAGCCCCGCGCTGTGCTCGAGGTCGACGTTGAGCACGACGGCGACGTCGGGCCGCACCAGGGCGCCGAGCGCCGGGATCTCGCCGCGCACGCTGGTGCCGCACTCGACGACCAGCGCCCGGTGCCGGCGGTCGAGCAGCAGCAGCGTCATCGGCACGCCGATCCGGTTGTTGAGGTTGCCCTCGGTGACCAGGACCTGGCCGTAGAGCGCGCGCACGGCGGCCGCCGCGAGCGTCTTGGTCGTCGTCTTGCCGGCGGCGCCGCCGATGGCGAGCACCGGCCGCGGCCCCTCCGCCGCGAAGACGCGATCGACGTGGAGTCGCGCGAGATCGGCGAGCGCGGCGAGCGTGTCCGCGACTTCGATCCGCGGACCGTCGATCCCGGCGCCGGCCTCGACCAGCGGCAGGGCGCCGGCGTCGCGCGCCGCGACGGCGAAGGCGTGTCCGTCGTGGCTCTCGCCGCGCAGGGCGACGAACAGGTTGCCGGCGGCGACCGCCCGCGAGTCGGTGGTGACGCCGACGGCGACGCGTTCGGGCTCGACGTCCTGTTCCCGGCCGCCGGTCGCACCGACGAGCTCCGCGACGGTGAAGCGGGTCCGGTTGACCGGGATCGGCGTCGCCACGGCGCGCGAGCCTAGCGCGCCGGAGCGGATCGAGCGTCGGTCGCGGCGATCATCGGACCTGGGCCGGCACGATCTCCGGCAGGAACATCGGCGAGCCCGGACCGAGCGGCAGCTCGAGCAGCAGCCAGGCGACGAACAGCACGCTCCAACCGAGCAGGAAGACGAAGGTATAGGGGAGCATGGTCGCCACCACCGTGCCCAGCCCAGCCTTCGGCTCGTACTTCTGAAAGAAAGCGATGATCAGCGCGAAATAGCTCATCATCGGCGAGATCACGTTCGAGACGCTGTCGCCGACGCGGTAGGCCGCCTGCGTGAGCTCGGGCGAGTAGCCGAGCAACGCGAGCATCGGCACGAAGACCGGCGCCATGATCGCCCACTTGGCCGAGGCGCTGCCCATCGCAAGGTTGATCATGGCCGACAGCACGATGAAGGCGAGGAACAGCGGCACGTCGTGGAGTCCGGCGTCGCGCAGGAACTCCGCGCCGTGCACGGCGAAGATCAACCCGAGATTCGACCAACCGAAGTACGCGACGAACTGGGCGGCGAAGAAGACCAGGACGAGGTATCCGCCCATCGCCGACATCTGCTGACTCATCCCCTTGATCACGTCAGCGTCGCTCTTGACCGTGCGTGCGCCCACGCCGTAGGCGATGCCCAGCAGGGTACCAGCCAGAAAGATCACAGTGACGATGCCGGACAGAAACGGCGAATAGATGAGACTGCCGGTATCCGTCTGGCGCAGGAACCCATTGTCCGGGACGAGGCCCCAGAGCATCACAGCGGTAATCGCGATCAGCGTGAACAGAGCGAAGCGCAGGCCCCGTTTCTCCTCGGGCTTGAGCCTGTCGACCGAGGGTGCCGGTGCGTCACCGCTGTAGCTTCCGAAGCGGGGCGCCACGATGCGCTCAGTCACGAGGGTGCCGAGAGTGGTGATCAGAAACGTGGATGCCACCATGAAGTAGTAGTTGCACATCACGCTGACCGCGTACTCGGGCAGGACCAGCTGTGCCGCCTGTTCGGTCAGGCCGGACAGCAGCGGATCGACCGTTCCGAGCACCAGATTCGCACTGTAGCCTCCAGAGACCCCCGCGAACGCAGCCGCCATTCCGACGGCAGGGTGCCGGCCAATCGCCTGGAACATCACGCCTGCGAGCGGAATGAGGAGGACGTAGCCCACCTCGCTCGCGGCGTTCGACATGACACCAGCGAAGACGACGACGGCCGTGAGGAGTCGCTTCGGTGCTCCGAGAACGACGAGGCGAATCAGCGCACCGATGAATCCGCTCGACTCGCAGATGCCGATGCCGATGAGTGCCACGAGCACCGTGCCGAGCGGCGCGAATCCGGTGAAATTGGTTACCGTCTGCGTCAGGATTCGGTGCAGACCGGCGATCGACAGGAGCGACACCGGTGCGACGGTCTCGCCGCTGACCGGGTGAACGGCGGACAGTCCGAGGCGCGAGGCGAGATCGGAGAGCACGACGATGCCCAGCGCCAGCAGCGCGAACAGCGTCGCCGGGTGGGGGAGGGCGTTGCCCGTGCGCTCGACGATCGACAGGAAGCGGTCGATCGCGGAGCGCTTGGCCGGCGCGGCGGAGACGGGGCTCTCGTCGGTCATCGGCGGATCGTAGGCGACCGCACCCCGCGATGCAATGCGCGCGACCGGCGAGCGGCCGGTCGGATCACAGGATCGCGAAGAGCGCGCGGCCGCCGGCGAGAATCCACCAGATGCCGACCAGCCGGAAGATCCAGAGGATCGCCGCGACCCCGAGCAGCGAGAAGTTGTGGAGCGGGAAGGCGGCGCGCGGGGGATCGTCGGTGGCCGATGCGGCGACGAACGGGCCGATGGCCGCGAGATGGACGGTGAGGCCGACGACGAAGCGGAACACCTCGGTGGCGACCGGTAGCCCGGCGGTCGCGCGGCCGGCGGCGGCGAAACCGAGCGCCACCAGCAGCGCGACGAGCGGCAGCCCGATGCCGGCGCGCAGCGGCAGGCGCATCCGGTCGACCCAGGAGAAGAACCGCCGCGCCGGCCCGGCGTGCCCCGGGCAAGCGGCGAAGCGCACGAGCTCGGTGCCGGAGGCGACCGCGACCGTCTCGGCCGCCGCGGCGCGGCCGGTTCCTTCGATCCAGCGATTGCACCAGACGCACTTGGCGCCGCGCACGCGCACGAAGTACGGGCGTGCCAGGAAGCGGTGACCGAGCATCAGCGCGACGCCCGCGATCAGGCTCGCGGCGATCGGCTCCGGGTGCTTCACGAAGAGACCGAGCACCACCGGGATGAAGAGGAAGAGGAGGCCACCGGTCAGTTGCGGCATCGCCGGTGCCGTGCCGGGCGTCCGTGGCATGGTCGCGGGAGTCTAGCCCGGACTCCTCATCCGGAATCGTCGCTGGCCTGAACGGCCGGCGAAGAAGAACGGCCCGCCCCGGTCGGGGCGGGCCGTGATGCCGCTGCGGGAGGAAGCGCCCGCGTCAGGGCTGCGAGAAGCTCCACTCGGAGAGGTCGCCTTCCTCGAAGTCGGCGAGGAAGGGCATGGTGTCCTCGACCTCGAGACTGACCGGGACCTCCAGCCTGGGAGTGTCCGGATCGTTGCTGAGGACGCACAGCAGGGCCTCGTAGGTGCCGGCGACCAGGCCGGTCGAGTCGAGGGTGACCTGGACCGTCGAGCTGCCCAGCGGCGGAGTCGTTCCCGTCGTGGTGTCGACGCTGAGCCACGGAACGTCGGTGGAGTTGACGCACGGCGACGAGGCACCGAAGGCGACATCGTCGACCAGCTCGCCGTTGCCGTCCGGCGAAACGATGTGCAACGACTCGATCGGCTCGCCGGTGACGACGCCCCAGAAGATCGGGTCGCCGATGGTCGAAACCGCGATCGTCTGGGAACCGATCACGACGCCGCCGACACCGAAGACGGTGATGTCGACGTTGCCGGCGACGTTCATCTGCAGGTCGAGGCCGACCGCCGAGACGTCGCCGCCCGGGAAGGTGATGTCGAGCTCGTCGGTGAAGGTGTTGGGCCCGACGATCACCGAGGGGGCGCCGAGGAACCCGGCGGTGAGGACGACCATCTGCTGGCCGGCGACGCTGTTGTCGAGGCTGATTCCGGGCAGGATCGCGCCCGGGGCGAAGCAGGCGTCGTTGGTGGCGCTGTTGAACGGCCCGTCGCACGAAACGACGTTGTTCGGCGGCACCAGCGTGTTCTCGAAGCCCTCGATCGGGAGCCCCGGGACGTCTGCGTCGAAGGTTCCGCGATCGGAGTAGAACACCGGACCACCGAGCGGCTGCGGTCGATCCTCGGAGGCGATGGGCTCCGCTTCCACGATCTCCCAGTCCAGAGTGCCGTCACCTCCGTTGTCGATGTCGAGTGGCAGGACGGTCTGGACGCCGGGCAGCTGGGTCGACGAGAGGCTGGTGGGGTCGACCGAGATGTCCGGGATCAGCACCGTGACGGTGGCCGAATCGGAGTCGGAGGCCGAGTTGGACCCGAACTGGGTCGCGCTCAGGCACCAGCCGTCGATCGAGCCGTCGTCCGACGTCGGGAAGGCGTCGGTGACGTAGAGGTTCCAGGTGCCGTTCGGGTCCGCTCCGCCGAACTCCGAGGTGAGGGTGTCAGTGCCCGTCGGTTCCGGCGAAGCGTACGGCGGTGCCGGGGCCGGAGCGGGGAAGTCGTCCGCCTTGGCGATGTAGTCGGCGGGCCGGAAGGCGCCGCTCGAGAGCGGCCCGGTCCCCGGCAGCGCGGCCGCGGCGGAGTCGGTCAGCAGCAGATCGATGCCCTGGTTGTCCTGACCGCCGCTGACGTCCGACAGGACGATCAGGTTGCCGCCCGCGGGCCCGACCAGCAGGGCGTCGATGTCCGAAGTAAAGGTGTGGCTCACGCCCTCGAGCGAGATCGTGATCAGGTCCGCCGAGGTCGGTGCGCCGGCGACCGTGACGGTCGACGGGTAGGGCGATCCGGAGGCACCGGTGATCGTAATGCCGCCGGCGCTGCACGAGGTGGTCACGACGTCGTCGGTCGCGGTCCAGGTGGCGGTGTTGACGGTCGTCGTCGTGAGCAGGACGTCGTCGACCGTGACGACGGCCGACTCGCCCGGCTCGAGCTCGAGTGGCTCGTCCTCGAGCAGGACCCCGAGCTGGTCGTCGACCAGGGTGTGACTGGTCAGGGTGACGCTGCCGGTGTTGGTCACGGTGTAGCAGTAGGTGACCGGCGTACCGATGTCGATGGTGATGTCGTCGGTCGCCGCGCACGCGCCCGACACCGTCCCCACCGTCTTCTCGAGCGTGATCTCGGGGGTGGCCGAGACTTCGCAGGCGGTCACCGTGATGTCGTCGATGGCGACGCCCGGGAACTGGACCGTGGTGTCGGAGTCGAGGTGGAATCGCAGTTCCATCGGAGCGCCCGCGTAGGCGTCCGCCCGCGCCTGGAACCGGCCCCAGCCGGCGCTCTCCTGCACGGTGGTGGTGGGATTGCCGACCGAGTTGGTCATGGTCGCCCCGAGCCACTCGAACAGGCGGGTCGGATTGGCGCCGCCGACCTCCCGGACGTCGACCGAGAAGTGGTCGAAGGACGCCGATTCGATCTGGTAACGCTGGTTCCAGGTCACCACCACCGGCCCGAGAAGTCCGGTGAGGTCGATGGAGGGCGAGAGCAGATCCTGACTGCTCGACGCGTCGTAGGTGTTGTCGAGGTCGGTGACCCAGCAGTTGCTGCCGCTGTTGCAGGTGGTCAGCGTTCCGAACGCCGGCAGGCCCCGCTCCCACTCGTCGGCGGTGCCGGAGTGGGTGAAGCCGCCGTCGTCTGCTTCGAAGTCGCTCTGGTAGACGGTCACCGGCGCCGTTCCCGGCCCGCAGACCGGCTCCGGCTCGGGCTCGCAGACGCGCAGACTCCAGGCCGTCAGGTTGCCGCCGTCGCCCGCTCTGTCGTCGCGGATCACCAGGGTCCAGGTGCCGCCGGCGTCCTCGCCGTCGAACCAGGAGAGGCGATAATTGAGCTCCGGCTGGATGATCGCGTCGTCGAGCACGGTGTAGGACGGCGGAATGCCGGCCTCGTCGTCGAAGGTCACATCCATGAAGGCGTAACCGCCCGCGGTGCCATTGCCGACGTCGGTAAACAGACCGTTGTCGTTGCCGGCCGGCGAGACGAGGTGGACGTCCAGATCCTGCATGAACGTGTGATCGAGCTCGATCGACACGTCGAGGTCGGCGATCCGCGGGTTGCCGGGTACGGTCAGCGTCGACGAGGCGATGCCGGGCCCGGTCGGAATCACCACCGGGACGTCGGTCGAGGTGTAAGTCGTGCAGTTCGTCCCCTCCTCTTGCGCGGGGGCGACCGAGACGCTCATCTGATAGGTCCCGAAGGTCGTGCCCCCCGTGGGGACGTTGACGCGCACGAAGTACGTGCCCGTGTCCTGCACCGTCATGAAGTGGGCTTCGGAATCCGGTGTCGCGGTGCCGGCGTCGCTGATGGTCAGGATGAAGCCGCCGAAGATCGCGATGCCGAGCTGTCCGTTCCATTCGACCGTGTCGCGCTCCGGATCGAGGTCGAGCGCGACGTAGAGGGTGTCGCCGGCGTTGAGCGCGATGGAATACCAATCCTGGTCCGCCGCGGAGCTCAGGTCGCCCGACACCCAGCCCGACGCGGGCAGCGCATTGGCGGTGGCGGTGCCGTCGTTCGGCTCGGTCTCGGGCACGGGCGAGCCGGTCTGGAGCCGGAAGTGGAGGTGGTACGGGCGAAGTTGCCCCGTCGCGGAGTTGTGGCGTACTCGCAGGTAGTAGGTCCCGGCGGCGGGCAGGACGGTCCCGGCGATCGAGGACGACAACGTGCCGAAAGAGCCGTCGTCGAGGTCCGTTTCGAGCACCGTGACGCCGTCGACGTCGATCACCTCGAGGACGCTGTCGGTCGAGGCGCTGGCGGAGAACGAGGTCATGGCGGCGGCGTAGACGCGGTCGCCAGCGCCCGCCGTGAAGGACCAGAAGTCGACGTCGGCGTTGGGGAAGACGTCGCCGATGGCGACGACGTCGTCGCCGCCCAGCGGCGTGGCGTCCGCCGCGACGTTGTTCGGCTCCGCCTCGGGCAGCAGACCCTGGCTCGCCAGCGAGTAGTTCGGCTGGCGGATCGCGCCAGTCGGGGCGACGGCAGTCGGCGTCGCCTTCTCGTCGGGAGCCTCGCCGATGGACTCCGCGATGACCGGCGCTTCTCTGAGCCCATCGCTGCCGGGAGCGGGGGGCGTCGTGCCGAGGAGCAGGAGAATCGCGGCGGCGACGCGCGTTCGATTCAGGCCGTGCATGCAGCACCTCCATGTAGACGCGCCCGAGATGGGCGGGTCACGAACCTTTCGGAACACCGGATCGATCGAAGAACTGGAGCGGGACGCTAGCGAATTCGCCCCTTCGGCGCCAGTCGAAGTTCGGAATGCTCCTTATCTATCGTTCGATAGAGGGCGGTGAGGGCAGGGAGCGCGGGGGAGGCCGCGATCGGGCGACCGGACCGCAGGGCGCCCGATCGGGAATCGCGCGGGCCTGGAGTATCCTCGCCCGGCGCCGCAGCGCCGGCCCGGTCTGCGACGATCCACCGCCGCATGACGACCCCAACGCCTCCGCTTCCCGAGAGAATCGGCCGCTATCGGCCGGTCGGCGTCCTGGGCCGAGGCTCGATGGGGCGCGTCTACCTCGCCCACGATCCCAATACCGACCGCAGGGTGGCGCTCAAGATCGCAGCCGCGACCGACGAGCTCGACTCCGCCGCCGCCGGGCAGGCGCGCGAGCGGTTCCTGATCGAGGCGCGCGCGGCCGGACGGCTCGCCCATCCCGGCATCGTCGCCGTCTACGACGCCGACGTCGACGCCGCGACCGGCCACCCGTACCTCGCGATGGAGTGGATCGACGGTCCGACGCTGTCGCGAGTGGTCCGGGAGCGCGGACCGCTGCCATGGCGGCAAGCGGTGGCGATCGCGGCCGAGGTCGCGGACGCCCTCGACCACGCCCACTCCCGGGGCATCGTCCACCGTGACGTCAAGCCCGGCAACGTGATGATCGACCCCGCGGGCCGCGCGCGCATCGCCGACTTCGGCATCGCGCGTATCGGCGACGAATCGCGCACGCTGCCGGGCGAGGTGCTGGGGACGCCGAACTACATGTCGCCGGAGCAGTTGCGGGGCGAGAAAGTCGACGGACGCTCGGACCTCTTCGCGCTCGGCTCGGTGCTCTATCAGGCGCTGACCGGTCGGCCACCGTTCGCGGCCGAGCACGTCGGCGCGGTGACCCACGCCGTCGCCCACAGCGAGCCCGACCCGCCGTCGACCCGCGTCGAGGGGATCCCGAACGCCGTCGATCGCGTCGTCGCGCGAGCGCTCGCCAAGGACCGCGAGCACCGTTTCGCGAGCGGCCGGGAGATGGCGCACGAGCTGCGCGCGCTGCTCGGCGAGGTGGATGGTGGGTTCACGAGCGACCGCTTGGAGCCTTCGGTCACCGTCGTCGGCTCCGCCCGCGAGCGGCGTCGCGTCGCGGTCGCCGTCGCGATCCTCGCGCTCGCCGCGCTCGGCGCGCTCGCGATCGCGTTCGGACGGAGCCGACCGTCCGAGGGCCCCGCCAGCACGGCACCGCGAGTCGCGGCGTCGTCGGCGCCGACCGGGAGCGGCGTCCCGGATTCCCGAGGCGCATCGGAAACGACGCCGGCGACGCCGGCACCGGTCGCCGGCGAAGCGACTCTCGAGCTCACGTTCTTCAATCGCCTGCGCGGCGGCACCATCGCGGTCTGGGTCGACGGCGAGAGGGTGTGGAGCCGGGAGCTCGAGCTCGCGGGCACCTCGCTCAAGCGCGTCACCGGCCAGGCGATCCGCGCCGAGATCCCGGTCGCGGCAGGCGAGCACGACATCGAAGTGCGCGTCACCGGCAACGAGCGCCGCGTCGACGCGCAGGGCGTCGTCCGCGCCAGCTTCACCCCCGGCGCCACCCGCAACCTGCGCGTCACGCTGGTCCCCTTCCGCTCGCGGCTCGATCTCGACTGGAACTGACAGCCCCCTTGGCAATTTCCGCCGAGGGGCGCAGAATCCCTCCCCGGGGCGGGGAGAGGAGCGCGACATGTTCGACGCCTTCCGGACCGGAGCGGCGATCGCCGCGTTGTCTCTGGCCGGGCCCGCGGTCGCTCAGCTGCCGTTCGGGCCCGAGAGCCAGGCCAACAGCCTGACCACCTACACCCAGCAGTCGCCCGTGGTGGCCGCCGCACCGGACGGCACCTTCCTGGTCGCCTGGTCGAGCGACTGGTCGAACGGGAACGATCATCGCTCCGGCAGCGTCCAGCTGCGCCGGTTCGGCAACGCCGGCGGGCCCCTCGGTTCGGAGTTCCAGGTCAATCAGGACGAGGGGTACGACGAGCACCCTACGAGAATCCACGTCAACGCCACCGGCCGCTTCAAGGTCATGTGGAACAGTGTCTACAACGGTCCCTGCTGTTTCCTGGTCGGAGGCTCCGGACGCCGGTACCGGCCGGACGGATCGCCGATGGCGGACGAGTTCGTGGTCGGGGGAACCGCCGAGTACTCGGGAGCACCCTCGACCGCGGCGCGGCCGACCGGCGAGTTCGTCGCCGCCCGTCGGATCGAGAGCGAGATCGAGGTGCGACGATTCGACGCCAGGGGCTCCGCCCAGGGTGAGTTCATGATCTCGCCGGCGACGAGTCACTATCTGTTCGGTCCGGCAGTCGCGGTCGCGCCCGGAGGGGAATTCGTGGTCGCGTGGTTCGATCTCGACCTGGGCGTCGAACCATGGACGTCGTCGATCCGGGCTCGCCGTTATGCGGCCGACGCTTCGCCCGTGGGCGGGACGATCGAAGTGACGGGTCCTGGCGGCGCCGATTCCCCATCGTCGATGTCCATGGCCCGCAATGCCGATGGGGAGCTCATCGTGGTCTGGTCCGACTCCAGGCCCGCCGGATCCGACACCTCGGGATCGAGCGTCCAGGCGCGATCGTTCGACGCGCAGGGGCTCCCGCTCGGTGCCCGGGTACAAGTCAACGATCTGACGCTCGGCGCGCAGACGCGGCCTCGCGTGGCGACCGGTCTCGATGGCGGCTTCGTCGTGGTCTGGCAGGACGGGGGAAGCGAGTACCTCGAAGGCGGGCCGAGGGGCGTCACGGACATCGAAGTCCGCGGCCGCCACCTCTCCGCGGACGGAACGCCCCGCGGCTCCGGCTTCGCGGTCAACTCTCTGAGCACGGGCGACCAGCTCCACCCGGACGTCGCCTTCCTTCCGGGCGGGAATTTCGTCGTGGTCTGGCGCAGCGACGTCTCGTCCGGAGGCGACACCGACCAGACCAGCGTCCAGTTGCGCCGCTTCCAGACCGCTTTCTTCGCCGACGGATTCGAAAGCGGCCTCCTTTCCCGCTGGGTCCAGGGCGGCGACTGACTTTGCGAAGATCCGCGATGTTGTGATTCGCGGTCGGACCGCACATCCGTCTCATGGGAGAGAAGCGTCCGCGATGCCTGGACGGGTCGAGGTCGCGACGCAGGCGCTGGAGCGGAAGAGGGGAGGGAACATGTTTCGAGGCACTCGGATCGAGGCAGTCGGCTTGGCTGCCTTTGCTTTCGCGGGCGCGGTCTGCGCGCAGCAGCCGCTGGGGCCGGAGTTTCAGATCAACACTTACACCACCAACGACCAGCGCGATCCGCGAGTGGCGGTGGCGCCGGACGGGAAGTTCGTGGTGGCCTGGTCGAGCTACGGATCGACGGGGTCCGACGCTCTCCAACAAAGCGCCCAGATGCGTCGCTTCGCAGCCAACCTCGCGCCGTTCGGTCCAGAGACCCAGGTGAACGAGTTCACCCATGGCTGGCAACGGCCGTCGGACGTCCTGTTCGACGACGACGGCGAGTTCACCGTGGTCTGGGGGTCGTACCACAGCAATCCGGGCGGGTCTTATGTTTCGGCGAACGCGCGGCGGTTCGACGCCAACGGCAGTCCTCTGGCCGGGCAGTTCGTGGTGATGAGCCTCGCGGAGTACGCCTCCGGAGCGTCCGCGGACAGTCGGGCGACCGGTGGGCTCGTGGCGGTCCGGAGCTTCGACAGCGGGGTCGTCGAGGTGGCGCGGGTCGGCAACAACGGGACCCCTCAAGGGAGCTTCGTCCTCTCGCGCGAGGACCACGACTTGTTCGGCGCGACGGTCGAGGTCGCGCCGAGCGGCGAGTTCCTCGTGGCCTGGTCCGACGCCGAATTGGGATCCCCGTGGGACGCGACCGACATCCGCCTCCGGCGTTTCCACTCGACCGGCGCTCCCGCGGGCGAGGTGGTCGAGGTCACCGGCCCCGGCGCGCTCGGCGTGCGGCACTCGACACGCGTGGCGCGCAACCCGGACGGCGACTTCCTGGTGGTCTGGTCCGACGCGGCTTCGCCGGAGACGGACACGTCCGGGTTCAGCATCCAGGCCCGGCTGTTCGGACCGACCGGCTCTCCGCTCGGCGAGCAGCTTCAGGTCAACGATCGGACGCTGGGCGATCAGTGGAGCCCACAGGTGGCGGCGGCGCCCGACGGCAGCTTCGTCGTGACCTGGTACGACTATCCGGGCGACGTGCCGGGCGCCGGCGACGGATCGGGGAGCGGAATCCGCGCGCGGCACTTGTCCTCGGAGGGGACGTTGACGGCGTCGAGCTTCGCGGTCAACTCGTTCACCACGGGCGACCAGTTCGGCCCATCGGTGGCGATCCGGCCGGACGGCGACTTCCTGATCACGTGGACCAGCGACGGCTCGACCGGAAGTGACAGCTCCGGCCGCAGCGTCCAGCTCCGCCGCTTCCGGCCGGCGCTGTTCGCCGACGGCTTCGAGGGCGGCGACGTCGGGAGATGGGTCTCGGGCGGGGACTGAAGGCCTTCTGCGCCAAGGCGCCGGTCGGAAACGCTCGCCGCGCGCACCTGGAGGGGAAGGCGCTAGCCCGGCCGACCTCGACCGCGTCGAGCCTCCGAGATCAGCCTCGGACGACACAAGGAGACCACGATGATGCGAAGCGTTCGATGGGCGGTCGCGATCACGCTCGCTCCCCTGGTCGGCGCGACCGCCGGCGCCCAGCTTCCGCTCGGCCCGGAACAACAGGCGAACGGCTCCACGGCAGGCAGTCAGTACATCCCGAGGGTGAGCGCCGACTCGACAGGTGCATTTCTCGTCGCATGGTCGGATGCTACGGACGAGTCGATACGGGTTCGCCGCTTCGGCGCCGAAGGCACTCCGCAAGGTCTCGAGCGCCGCGTGAACGCCGGCGGTGGAGGGAGCACCTGGCGCTGGCCGACCGCAGTCCTGGTCGACGCCGACGCCGAGTTCACGGTCGTCTGGGGTGGCTACCAGGGCGGGCCAGGGTGCTTCTGCGCGGGAGGGCGCGCACGCCGCTTCGAGGCCGCTGGCGAGCCGCTCGACGACGGTTTCGTGGTGGCCCGGATGGAGCGGTACGGAATTGCTCCGGTGGCGGCCGGGCGACCGAACGGCGATTTCGTCGTCGCCACGAAGGAGTCCACTCCGATCGACATCACCCGCTACAGCTCGGCTGGAGTCGTGCAAGGGGAGAGCGCGATCGTGGCGGAGCCGAATCACGGCCACTCCAGCCCGAGTCTCGCGATCGCTCCTGACGGGGAGTTCGTCGTGGTGTGGAACGACTGGGAGCGGACGGCGCAGTACCCCTCCGAGCTGCTCTGGGATCGGATCGTTCTGCAACGGTTCGGCGCCACGGGGGTTCCGATCGGTTCCAGGATCGAGGTCACCGCACCCGAAAGCGAAGGCTACCGGCGGGGACCCGAGGTCGCGAGGGGCGATGCGGGATCGTTCCTCGTGGTCTGGGAGGAGGACCCCACGGAGTCCGGGGACCCGGACGCGACCCTCTTGATCGCACGCGGCTACGACGCCCAGGGAGCTCCGGTCGAGGGGCAGTTCCAGGTCAACGAGCGAACCGCCGGGGTTCAGCTGGGACCGACCGTGGCGGCGGCGCCCGACGGCAGCTTCCTCGTCGCCTGGACCGATCTTCAGGGCGACGACGGAGGCGGAGACGGCTCGGGTAGCGCCGTGCTCGCGCGCCGGCTGGAGGCGGACGGGCGTCCGACGGGCGGGAGCTTCCGGGTGAACTCCTACACAACCGGCGATCAGAGCACCCCGTCACTGGCGTTTCTGCCCGACGGTGATTTCCTGGTGGCCTGGACCAGCGATGGGTCGGTCGGGGGCGACGACTCGGGAGAGAGCATTCAGATCCGCCGCTTCCGACTCGCCTTCTTCGCCGACGGATTCGAGAGCGGCGACGCGTCGCGCTGGTCGACGGTCGGCGGCTGAGGCGATCGCCCGTCGAGGGCGGGGCGGCTGCGGTTAGACTCGCAGACCATGCCGCGCGCACCGCGCATCGCCTCGCACCTCGCCGCGATCCCGGCGTCGGTCTACTCCTCGCTCGCCGAGCGGCTGGAGCGGCACGCGGGGGAGACCTATCCGCTCCACGTCGGCGACACCTGGATGGAGCCGCCGGCGGGGTGCCGGATGGAGGACCTGACCGTCGCGGAGCATCCGGGGATGCACCGCTACGCCTCGGTCCACGGCCTGCCGGCGCTGCTCGACGCCATCGTCGAGGGCGAGCGCGCGGCGACCGGGTTGGCGCTCGAGCGGGCCGACGTGCTGGTCACGGCCGGCGCCACCGGCGGGCTCGGCGCGGTCGCCGGCGCCATCCTCGAGCCGGGCGACGAGGTGCTCATCCTCGCCCCCTACTGGCCGCTGATCGAGGGGATCGTCCGCTCGTTCCACGGCACGCCGGTCGCGGTGCCGGTGCTCGCAGGCGAGGTCGACTCGGCCGAGGGTGCTGTCGAGGCGGCCGAGCGGCGCCGCACCGCACGCACCGTCGCGCTCTACCTGTCGACACCCAACAACCCGTCGGGTCGCCTTCTGCCGCGCCCGTGGGTCGAGGCGGTGGTCGAGTGGGCGCGCCGGCACGACCTCTGGGTGATCACCGACGAGGTCTACGACCGCTTCGTCTACTCGGGCGAGCACGTCCGCGCGCTGCCGCTCGCCCCCGAGCGGACCTTTCTCGCGCAGACCTTCTCGAAGCGCTACGGCATGGCCGGCAACCGCTGCGGCTACGTGATCGGGCCGCGCGCGGTGATGGTCGAGTTGCGCAAGGTCGCGACCCACACCTTCTACTCGACGCCGACGGCGGCGCAGCTCGCCGCGGTCGCCGCGCTCGCCGGTCCGGGCGAGGCCTGGGCCGCCGAGGCGCGCCGGCTCTATGCCGACGTCGCGAGCCGCGCGGCGGCGAAGCTCGGCGTGCCGGCTCCGGAGGGGAGCACGTTCCTCTTCCTCGACGTCGCCGCCGCGCTCGACGACCGCGGGCTCGCGGGTCTGCTCGAGGCGGCTGTCGCCCGCGGCCTGCTGGTCGCGCCGGGGCCGAGCTTCGGTCCGTATCCGACCTGGATCCGGCTCTGTTACACCGCGGTCGAGCCCGAGCGCGCGCAGCGCGGCGTCGACATCCTGGCCGGACTCCTCGCCGAGCGCGGTGCCGCGCGGCCGGCGGTCTGACGAGCGCGACATGGCGAAGAAGCGAGGCAAGGCGGAGGCGACGAACGGAGCGAGAGAGGCGCGCCCCGACCTGCTCGCCGACGACGGCGCGCCCGGGCTTTCGCAGCGCGAGCTCACCGGGCTCGTGCGCGACGCCCGCGCGATCTCCCGCCCCTACCGCGTCGACGGCTCCGGGCGCTTCCGCCTCGCCGACTTCGACCCCGCCGACACCGGCGAGCTGACCGCCGAGGACAAGCCGCGCGCCCGCCGCGCGCTCGAGCGCGGCGTCGAGGCGCTCGCCGAGCTGCAGGACCGGCTCTACGCCCAGGACCGCTGGTCGGTGCTGCTCGTCTTCCAGGCGCTCGACGCCGCCGGCAAGGACAGCGCGATCAAGCACGTGCTGTCGGGCCTGAATCCGCAGGGGTGCCAGGTCGCCTCGTTCAAGGCCCCGTCGGACGAGGAGCTCGACCACGACTATCTCTGGCGCTGCGTGCGGCACCTGCCGGAACGCGGGCGGATCGGCGTGTTCAACCGCTCACACTACGAGGAGGTCCTGGTGGTGCGCGTCCATCCCGGGATCCTCGCCGGCCAGAAGCTGCCGCCCGAGCGGGTCGGCAAGGGGATCTGGACCGAGCGACTCGAGGACATCCGTTGCTTCGAACGCTACCTCGCGCGCAACGGCACGGTGATCCGGAAGTTCTTCCTGCACGTCTCCGCCGAGGAGCAGAAGGAGCGATTCCTCGAGCGCCTGGAGGATCCGGAGAAGCACTGGAAGTTCCGGGCGCGCGACGTCGCCGAGCGCGGCTTCCGCGGCGACTACCTGAAGGCCTACGAAGAGGCGATCGCCGCCACGGCGACGCCGGAGTCGCCGTGGTACGTCGTCCCGGCGGACCGCAAGTGGTACACGCGGCTGGTGGTCGCCGCCGCGGTGGTCGACGCGCTGGGCTCGCTCGGGCTCGCCTATCCGAAGCTCTCGGCGACCGAGCGGAGCGAGCTCGCGAAGGCCCGCGCCGCGCTGTCGCGGACGTAGCCGCCAGGGGGTGGCGGCGCCGGGCGGTCTCTTCCCGTAGCATTCGGGCATGTCTCCGTCCGCCTCGCGTCCGCTGATCTCCGCCCTCGCGCTGCTCGTCGCCGCCCCCGGCCTCGCTGCCGGTCGTCCCGCCGGTCAGAGCCTGCCGCCGCTGCTCACCGCGGCCGAGACCGCGGCGCTCGCCCGGGAAATCTCGGGCGCCACGGCGCTCGGCACCGCCGAGGGGTTCGTGCGCCTGCACCGGATGCGCGGTTCGCGCGGCTTCGACGCCGCCGGAGACCTCGTGATCGACGCCCTCCGCCGCGCCGGCTTCGCCGACGCCGCGAAGATCGAGCTGCCGGCCGACGGCGCGATCTTCTACGGCACCCAGCGCTCGCGGCCGGCCTGGAACGCCCACTTCGCCGAGCTCTGGGAGATCGACGCCGAGGGACGCCGGCTCGAGCGGCTGGCGAGCTGGGACGAGTCGCCGATCACGCTGGCGCAGGACAGCGCGGCGGCGACGGTCGACGCCGCCGAGCTGGTCGACGTCGGCGCCGGCACGAAGGAGAGCGACTACCAAGGCCGCGAGATCGTCGGCCGGATCGTGCTCACGTCGTCACAGCCGGAGGCGGTCGCCGAGCTCGCGGTCGGGCGCTTCGGCGCCGCCGGCATCGTCAGCTGGGCGCAGAACCAGAAGCAGGGGTGGTGGGGGGAGGACGAGAGCCTGGTGCGCTGGGGGCACCTCGACACCTTCGCGAAGGCGAAGACCTTCGCCTTCATGGTCTCGCCGGCGCGCGCGCGGGCGCTGGCGGCCCGTCTCGCGGCAGGCGAGACCGTGCGCCTCGCGGCCGCGGTCGACGCCGGCGCGGCGCCCGGCGCCTACTCGATCCCGACCGCGACGATCCCGGGCGCCGACCCCGAGGTCGGCCCCGAAGAGATCGTCTTCAGCTGCCATCTCGACCACCCGCGGCCCGGGGCGAACGACAACGCCAGCGGCTGCGCCACGATCCTCGAAGTGGCCCGCACGCTCGGCAAACTGGTCGCCGAGGGGCGCCTCGAGCGGCCGCGGCGGACGATCCGCTTCGTCTGGCCGCCGGAGATCGAGGGAACGCTGGCGCTGCTCGCCGGACGGCCGGAGCTGGCCGCGAAGATCCGCGCCGCGATCCATCTCGACATGGTCGGCGGCGGTCCGGAGACGAAAGCGGTCTTCCACGTCACGCGCGGCCCGGCCAGCCTGGCGTCATTCGTCCACGATCTCGCCGCGGCGCAGGCGGCGTGGGTCGACGAGCAGACGATGGCCTTCGCCGCGACCGGCGCCGCCGCCTTTCCGCTGCTCGCGCCGGGCGGCGGTCGCGAGCCCCTGCGCGCCGAGGCGGTCGACCTGACGCTGGGCAGCGACCATCAGGTCTACTCGGACTCGTCGTTCGGCATCCCGGCGGTCTATTTCAACGACTGGCCCGACCGCTTCATCCACACTGATCGCGACGTCGCGGCGAATCTCGATCCGACCAAGCTCGGTCGCGTCGCCTTCCTCGCCGCGGCCACGGGCTGGGCGCTCGCCAACCTCGACGCCGGCGACGCCGCCGCGCTCTGGAATCTCCAGCGCGCCGCGGCGCTGCGGCGGGCGGCGGCGGTGGTCGAGCGCAAGGCCGGGCTCGAGCGCGCCGAGGCCGACAACCTCGCCCGCTTCGCGGCGATCCACGAGCGCGCGCTGTTCGACTCGATGAGGCGGTTCCTCGTCGTGCCGCGCCCGGTGCGCGACGACGCCGACCGCTTCTTCGCGAGCTTCGACCGGATCGTCGGCGTGCCGTCGACGCCGGCGCGCAAGGAGGGGACGGTCTATCGTCGTAACCCCGCCCATCCGGGCACCGCCACCGCCTTCGGCTACGCCTGGCTGCCCGCCCGTCTGGGCGCCGATCGCGTCCGCGCGCTGCGCCTTCTCGCGCACGAAGGGGAGCGGGGGAGCGGCGGCGAATACGCCTACGAGGCGCTCAACCTGGTGGACGGCAAGCGCACCACGCTCGAGATCCGCGACGCGCTGGCGGCGATCTACGGCCCGATACCGCTCGACGCCGTCGAGGAGTACCTCGTCGCCCTGGAGGAGGCCGCGCTGATCCTGCGCTGAGCGACGGCCCCCCCTGTCTCCCTCCCGCGCCCGATTCCGAGATTCCAGGAGCAGGCGGGATCGAGGAGGAGGGAGATGAGCAGAGTTCTGTTGGTGGCCTTGACCGTGGCGACGGCCGCGAGCGCCGCCGCCCAGATCACACCGATCCGGGTCGGCCCCGGCGGCGACCACGCCACGATCCAGGCCGGGCTCGATGTCGCGATCGCGACTCCGGAGCCGGACGAGATCCGGATCCGGGCGGGCACCTACGACGAGAACGTCGCGGTCGGCGGATTCGGCCTCGGCGGCGGGGTCGAGATCTCCGGCGGCTGGGACGCGGCGTTCGCCAGCCGCGACCCCGATCCGGCCTCGACCGTGATCGACGGCGGCGGCGTCGACCGCGTCTTCGACGTCGGGCTGATCCAGAACGACCCGCTGACGCTGCGCGGCCTGACGCTGCGCGACGGTTCTTCGGACGTCTCCGGCGCCGGAATGTACGTCAGCGCCGTCGACGCCGTCGTGCGCATCGAACGCTGCCGGTTCGAGGCCAACATCCTCGAGAGCACCAACGGGACCTTCGGAGCTCCGGGCGGCGGGCTGCTGGCGTCGATCAACGGCGCCTCGCGGTTGACGATCGTCGATTCGGTCTTCGCCGGCAACGAGTCCAGGCTGAACGCCGCGATCGGCGTGCCGCAGGGCGGCAACGCGATGATCTTCGCCGACGACTCCTCGACGGTCTTCGTCCACCGCACGACGTTCTCCGGCGGACGGATCACGGGCGGCAGTCAGCGTCGCGGCGCCGGCCTCTCACTGCAGACCGACGACTCCGTGGTCGCACGCGTCGAGGACGTGACCTTCACCGGCAACCACGGCGTCTCCGGCGAGATCTCCGGGGCGGGGCTCGCACTGTCGGCGCTGACCGCGAGCACGATCGACGCGCGCCGCCTGACGCTCACCGAGAACCGCTGGGGAGCGGCCGACGCCTCCAGTCAGCTCTATCTGCGGCCCTGGGGGACCTCGACGGTGCGCGTCTCGGACTCGCTGCTCGCGCGGGGCGGCACCGGGCTCTCCGCTTCGACCGCCGAAGGGGTGGTCCGCGTCGTCAACGTCACCGCCACCGACCACGCCGACTTCGGGTTGAGCCTCTTCGTCATGGCTCCGGCCGTCGGATCGGTGGCCAACACGATCGCCTGGGCCAACACCGACGGCGACGCCGTGCTGTCCGGCGGCGCGATCACCCAGCAGGCGAACCGGATCGGCTCGAATCCGCAGTTCGTCGATCCGGCGGGGGGCAACTACCGGCTGTCGCCCGGCTCGCCGGCGATCGGCGCCGGCATCGCGAGCCCGCTCGGCGGACTCGGCCGGCTCGATCGCGACCACGCGCCGCGGATTTTCGGCTCGCTACCCGACCAGGGTGCCTACGAGCGCAACTCGATCTTCGGCGACGGCTTCGAGAGCGCCGACCTTGGGTGGTGGAACCCCGTGACCGCGGAGTGACCGGCGCGCCGCTCAGCCCGGCAGACGACGGTGGGCGGCGACCGGGATCGCGCGCCGCACGCGTTCGACGCGCGCGAGATCGATCTCGGCGACCGCGAAGCCGACGCCGTCGGGCACCTGCGCGACGATCTGTCCCCACGGGTCGACGATCATCGACTGGCCGTGGCTCTCGCGCAGCCCACCGTCGTCGTGGGCGCCGTGCTGACCCGGCGCCAGCACCCAGCACTGGGTCTCGATCGCGCGCGCGCGCACCAGCGTCTCCCAGTGCGCCTTGCCGGTGGCGGCGGTGAACGCCGACGGGATCGTCACGACCTCGGCCCCGCGCGCGACCAGCGCCCGGTAGAGCTCGCCGAAGCGCAGGTCGTAGCAGATGGTCAGGCCGATCGTCGCGAGCTCGGTCGCGGCGACCACCGGCTTGGAGCCGGGGGCGACCGTGTCCGACTCGCGGAAGGTCACGCCCCCCGGAACGTCGACGTCGAACAGGTGGATCTTGCGGTAGGCGGCAAGCCGCACGCCGTCCGGCCCGAACAGGACGCTGGTGTTGAAGCAGTGCTTCGGATCGGGTCCGCGCTCGGCGAACGAGCCGAGCAGGAGGTGGACGCCGAGCTCACCGGCCAGCGCGGCGAAGCGCGCCGGCGTCGGTCCGTCGAGTGGCTCGGCGCGGCGCACCTTCTCGGCGTGGGGTCCGAGGTAGTCGGTGTTCTCCGGTGTGGCGATCAGTCGCGCGCCGCGCGCGGCGGCGGCGCGGATCAGCTCCTCGGCCTGAGCGAGGTTGGCCGGCGCGTTCGAAGTCGAGCGCATCTGACAGACCGCTGCGAGGAAGGACCGGGAGCTCATCGCGGCAAGTCTAGAGGAATCCACCGCCGCACCCGGGCTTTCGCCGGTGTCCACAACGACCACAGACGTCCCGCCGGCCGGAGTCCGGGAACGCTGCCAGCGGCGCGCAGTGGCGTGAGGGGCCCCGGCGAGCCCGGCTGGATCTTCGAAGGCTTTGACTTCCGGGCGAGTTGGGGAGCCGAGCCCGGAGCGCCGCTGGCGGGGTTCCCGGAGCTCCGGCCGACCCGCGAGCAGTGGTGGGGGAAAAGGGGACAGTCCCGAAAAGCGGGACAGTCCCCTTCTCCGCGGGTGGTGGTGAGAAGAACCGAGATCCGGTGACAGGATGGTTAACCATCCTGTCACCGGATCTGTCGGGGGGTCAGGCGGCGGCGCGGGCGACGGCGCGGCGCAGGGCGGCGCCGACTTCGCGGGCGACTTCGGCCAACTCCGGGTTGTCGAACATCGCCATCGCCGCCGCCGGGTTCATCGCCCGGATCACCGTGCCGCGCTCCTCGACCGCGACGCAGACGTTGCAGGGCAGCAGCACCGTGACCTCCGGAACCGCCGACACCGCGCGATGGGCCGAAGGCGGATGGCAGGCGCCGAGGATCACGTTGGGCGGCACTTCGACCCCGAGCTTCTCGGCGAGCTTGGCCTTGAGGTCGATCTCGGTGAGGACGCCGAACCCTTCCTCGGCGAGCTCGGCCCGGCAACGCTCGACGACCTCGGCGAACGGCCGCGCCGAGACCGCCTCGAAGGCGACGCGGGTCTCGCGGACTTCCGGCTCACCAGCCACGCAGGATCTTCTCCGTCTCTTCGTAGTGCGAGGTCTCGTCCTCGACGATGGTCTCGAGGTGGGTGGCGAGCCCCTTGTCGCCGAACGCGGCGGCCTGCTCGGCGCGCGCCTTGTAGTCGGCGATCGCCTGCTTCTCGGCCGCGAGCACGCTCTCGAGCATGGCGTGGGCGTCGGCCGCGGCGGGGACCTTACGGGGCTCGGTCGTCGGCTTGCCGCCCAGGCTCGCGATCTTGTCGGCGAGGAACTGCGCGTGCGCCAGCTCCTCGGGGACCTCGGCCGAGAAGAACTGCTTGAGCATCGGCCGGTGCGGACCGGTCACCGCCGCGGCGTAGGTCACGTACATCAGGATCGCCTGGAACTCGCCGGCGAGGTCCTGGTTGAGGGCCGCGATCATCTCTTTGCGACTCACGGTCGACTTCTTCGGCATTCGTCCTCCTCCTCGTCCTTTTCCTCTTCCCTACGCATCCGGCGCACGGCCGGATCCGGAACCTGTCAGGTGGGCACTCCGAAACGGGGCAGCAGCCAGCGTTGGAGCACGGTCCAGACCACCAGTGCCGCGAGCAGCAAGAGGAAGTCCTTCATCGCCGGGCTCCCGAAGCCCGCCGGCCGCCACGCACGACCCGGCGGTCGTCGTCGGCGCGCCGCTCGAGGGCGTCGCAGACCGTGCGGCAGATCGCGAAAGCGGTCGGATCGACCACGCGATAGAACACGTTGGGTCCGTCGCGGCGGGACGCGACCAGGCCGGCCAGTCGCATCCGCGCCAGGTGTTTCGAGACGTTGGCCTGGCTGCCACCGACGGCGGCGAGGATCTCCGAAACATTGAGCTCACCGTCCTCGAGCAGGTGGAGGATCTTCAGTCGGTTCGGATCCGACAGCGCCTTCAGCCGGTCGGCGATCCGTCCGAACAGCTCGTCCGTTGGCTCCGGGCTCACAGGACCTCCTCGACGTCCCAGGCGACGATCTTGGGTCTCATGTCGCAATCCTCGCAGAACTCGCGCAGCGTCGCCGCCAGTCCGTCGAGACGCTCGCCGGGCAGGATGGAGAAGATCACCGCCGAGGTCCCCGGAAAAGCGCGCGAGCCCAGGCGGGGTCCGGTCGAGCCCCGCCCGGAGGCGCGCGACAGCTCGGTGTAGCCGGCGACCCCGGCGCGCTCGAGCACCACTTCGAGCTCCTCCTTGCGCGCCTCGTCGACGACGATCATGACCATCTTCATCGGCTCACCCCTCGAGGCCCGCCTTGCGCAGGATCGTCATCATCGGGCACCAGCCGGTGAACGCCGACTGGAAGAGGTTCAGGCCGACGAAGGCGGTGAAGAGGTACCAGTACGGATGGACGAACCAGCCCAGCGCGAGAGACAGCATCACGAAGAGCCCGGCGATGGCCCGGAGCGCGGCTTCCACTTTCATGAGATACCTCCCTGTTCGGAATCGTCGTGTCGGACGACGGCGGCGATGCCGACGGTCGACACGTACATGTAGTAGAGGAGCGGGATGACGATCAGCGTCAGAGCCGTCGAGACCACGACGCCCGCGATCAGCGCCACCGCCAGCCCCTGGAAGATCGGATCGAGCAGGATGACGACGCCGCCCACCACCAGCGCCGCGGCGGTGAGCGCGATCGGCCGGAAGCGGACCGCCGCGGCCTTGGTGACGGCGGCGGCGAGCGGCTCGCCGGCCTCGAGCTCGAGGTTGACGAAGTCGACCAGCAGGATCGAGTTGCGCACGATGATGCCGGCCAGAGCGATGAAGCCGATCATCGAGGTCGCGGTGAAGAAGACCCCGCCGAAGGCGTGCGCCGGGATGATGCCGATCAACGTGAGCGGGATCGGCGCCATGATGATCATCGGCGTCACGAACGAGCGGAACCAGCCGACCACCAGCAGGTAGATGAGAACCAGCACGGCGCCGAAGGCGATCCCCATGTCGAGGAAGACGTCGTGGGTGACCTGCCACTCGCCGTCCCAGACCAGCGCCGAGCGCGTGCCGTCGGCCGGCCGGCCGGAGAACAGCACCTCGAGCGGACGTCCGGCCGAGTCGCGCAGCGCTTCGATGCGGTCGCCCATGTCGAGCAGCGCGTAGACGGGCGACTCCGCCGCCCCGGCGACGTCGCCCAGCACGTAGGTCACCGGCCGCAGGTTCTTGTGGTAGACGAACGGCGCGCGCGTCGTCGTGACCGGCCGGACCAGCTCGGAGAGCGGCACCAGCTGGCCGCCGCCGCCGTGGACGTCGACCGCCAGCAGGTCGGAGATTCCGGAGCGCTGCGCGCGGTCGAGGCGGAGCGTCACCGGTACCGGCTCGCGCGAACGCGGGTCCGAGAGGTGGGCGGCGTCGCCGCCGGCCAGGGCGACCCGCAGCGTGCGGGCGACCACCTCGGGCGAGACCCCGGCGCGCGCCGCCTTGTCGCGGTCGACTTCGAGCTCGAGCCGGGGTCCGGGGCCCTCGACGTACCAGTCGATGTCGACCACGCCGGGAGTCGACTCGAAGATCCCCTTGACCTGCCCGGCGAGCGAGAGCCGCTCGGCCGCCGTCGGCGCGTAGATCTCGGCGACCAGCGTCGACAGCACCGGCGGCCCCGGCGGCACCTCGGTGACCTTGACGTTGGCGCCGTGGCGTTCGGCGACCGGCGCCAGCAGCTCGCGCAGCTCGCGAGCGAACGGATGGCTCGCCCGGTCGCGGTGGTGCTTGGGCAGGAGGTTGACCTGGAGGTCGGCGACCAGCGGGCCCGAGCGCAGGAAGTAGTGGCGGACGAGGCCATTGAAGTTGAACGGCGCCGAGGTGCCGACGTAGGTCTGGACGTCGGTGACCTCGGGCAGGGTGCGCACGGTCATCGCCAGATCGCGGGCGACGGCCGCGGTGCGCTCGAGGGTGGTCCCCTCGGGCATGTCGACGACCACCTGGAGCTCGCTCTTGTTGTCGTGCGGCAGCATCTTGACCACCGCGACGCGCAGCGGGAAGAGCGTCACCGACAGCACGAGCAGCAGGGCGACGCCGGCGAGCAGCGCCCAACGCTTGGCGCGCGAGGCGAGCAGCGGCGCGAAGACCTTCTGGTAGAGCCGGTCGAGCCTGCCCTCCTGGGCCGTCTCGGCCTCGGGCTTCGCCCCGTGCCCCGCGGCCATCTCTTCGGCGTGCTTCCGGAACAGCCGGTAAGTGAGCCAGGGCGACACCACGAACGCGACCAGCAGCGAGAACAGCATCGCCGCCGAGGCGTTGATCGGAATCGGCCGCATGTAGGGGCCCATCAGGCCGGAGACGAAGGCGAGCGGCAGCAGCGCGCCGATCACCGTGAAGGTGGCGAGGATGGTCGGGTTGCCGACCTCGTCGGTGGCGTAGATCGTGGCGTGGCGCGGACTGGTCCAGCCGAGCTGGAAGTGGCGGTGGATGTTCTCGACCACCACGATGGCGTCGTCGACCAGGATGCCGATCGCGAAGATCAGCGCGAACAGCGTCACCCGGTTCAGCGTGTAGCCGAACAGGTAGGACGCCGCCAGCGTCAGCGCCAGCGTCACCGGCACCGCGACCAGCACCACCACCGCCTCGCGGCGGCCGAGGGCGAAGGCCATCAGCAGCACCACCGAGAGGGTGGCGAGGCCGAGGTGCTTCATCAGCTCGTTCGACTTCTCGTCGGCGGTGAAGCCGTAGTCGCGGGTCTTGGTGATCTCGACGTTCGACGGCAGCGCGGGACCCCGCATCCGCGCGACCAGGGCGTCGAGCTCGGCCACCAGCTCGACCGCGTTGGTGCCCGGCTTCTTGGCGATGGCGAGGGTGACCGCCGGCGTGTCGAGCCCGGCCGGGAGCCCCTTCTCGGCGCCGGCAGCGCCGGCGGTCATCCAGACGTACTGCGCCGGCTCGTCGGGACCGTCGGCGACCGTGGCGACGTCGCGCAGGTAGACGGGGCGACCTCCCCCGGCGGCGGAGCCGCCCGACTCCGGATACACCGCCACCACCGCGCCGGCGACTTCGTCGGCCGAGCGGAAGAGCGCGCCGACCTCGACCTCGGTCTCGACGTCGCCAGCGGCGAAACTGCCGGCCGGCAGCTTCCAGTCGAGCCCGGCGAGCGCCTGCCAGACCTGCAGGATCGAGACCTGGTGCGCGGCCAGCCGCTCGCGGTCGAAGCGGACGCTGACGGCGCGGCGCACGCCGCCGAGCACCTGAACCTGGGCGACCCGCGGGTGGCGCACCAGCTCGGCACGCAGCTCCTGCGCGACCTGGCGCAGCTCCATCGGCGTCGCCGAAGTCGACCAGAGCGTGTAAGCGAGCGCCGGCACGTCGTCGATGCCGCGCGGAACGACCAGCGGGGGCGGTGCGCCGGCCGGCAGCTCCGACGACTTCTCGGCGAGCTTGGTGTGGACCGCGAGCGCGGCGCGGTCGGGGTCGGTGCCGACCAGGTAGCGGACGATGATCATGCCGCCCGACGGTTGCGAGGTCGAGTAGACGTGCTCGACGCCCGGGATCTCGAAGAGGGCCTTCTCGAGGGGCGTCACCAGGCGTCGCTCGACCTCCTCGGCGGTCGCCCCCGGCAGCTGGACGAAGACGTCGACCATCGGCACCTTGATCTGCGGCTCCTCCTCGCGCGGGGTGACCAGCACCGCGAAGGCTCCGAGCAGCAACGAGGCGACGACCAGCAGCGGGGTCAGCTTCGAGTCGAGGAAGGCGGCCGCGACCTTGCCCGCGAATCCCATCGGCTTGCGCGACTGACGCAGCCGCAGGGCCTCGCGCCGCGCCCGGTCGAAAGCCCCGGGGCCCTCCGTCCCCGGCCGGGTCGACTCGTCGCCGTTCACGGCAGGACCTCGATCGGCGTGCCGGCGGGCGGAGCGACCGCCAGACCGAGAGCGACCGTCTCGCCGCCGGCGAGCCCGGAGAGGATCTCGACGCGGCCGTCGGCGCCGGTCGACCCGGTGGTCACCACCCGCGTGGCGGCGCGCCCGTCGGTGTCGCGCACCACGACGAGGGTGAGCCCGCCGCTCTCGAGCAGCGCCTCGCGCGGCAGCCGCACGCTGTCGCGCTGTCCCACCGTCAGGTGCGCGCGACCGGCGGCTCCCGCGGCGACCTCGCCACCGGGATCGAGCGGCAGGTCGATCTTCACGGTATAGGCGTGGGTGACCGGGTCGGGGCCGGGCGAGATCTCGGCGACGCGGCCGGCGATCTCGCCCAGGTCCGCTCGGGCGTCGAGCGTGACCGCGAGCGGGTCGCCCGGCGCGAGGGCGGCCGCGCGAGCGACCGTCTCGGGGACGGCGACGACCAGGCGGCGGCCGGCGCGCGAGTCGATCATCACCAGCGGACGACCGGGGGCGGCGAGGTCGCCGACTTCGACGAGCCGGGCGGCGACGCGGCCGGCGAAGGGCGCGACGACCTGCGACTCGCGCGCCACCGACTGCGCGGCGGCGAGCGCGCCGCGCGCCTGCTCGACCGCGCCCTGGGCCTGCTCGAACTGCATGCGCGCGAGGTCGACCTCGAGCTCGGAAGCGGAGTCGGTGGCGGCGAGCGCCTGGAAGCGCTCGTGGTTGCGGCGCGCGAGCGCGAGGCCGGCTTCGGCCTGGGCGAGCGCGCCGCGCGCCTGCGCGGCCTGGCCCTCGGCGGCGGTCGGGTCGATCGAGATCAGCGCCTGCCCGGCGCGGACCTCGTCGCCCAGTTCGACGTGGACGGCGGTGACCATCGCCATGACGCGCGAGGAGACGGCGGCCGACTTTTCGGCGGCGACGGTGCCGGCGAGCTCGGTGCGGGCGGCGGCGGCGGAGCGCTCGGCGGTGACGACGCGCGCCGAGACCGGCGCGGGCGCCGCGACGCCCTCTGCGTCCGGCGGCGCGCCGCCGCACGCGGCGAGCGCGAGCAGGGCCGAGGGGAGCGTGGACAGCAACAGGATCGAACGGATCTTCACGGGGCGATCTCCGTCAGGAATTCGGGGAACCGGCGGCGGCCGGGCCGCCGAGCATCGACTCGGGCGACTCGCCCGCGGCGAGCGCGAGCCTCAGGGTGGCGAGCCAGGCCTCGGCGCGCGCCACCAGTTCGCGCATCTCGGCCTCGCGCTGCGCGGTGGCGGCATCGAGCAGGTCGGTGGTCTTGACGACGCCGGCGCGGAAGCGATCTTCGACGATGCGCACGGTCTCTTCGGCGGCGGCGAGCGCGGCGGCGGCGGTGGTGCGCCGCTCGACGGCGACGCGGGCGTTCTCCCAGGCGTTGCGGGCTTCGAGCCGCACCCCTTCGGAGAAGCGCTCGACGTCGGCGCGTCCGGCTTCGGCTTCGGCCTTCGCGGCCGCGATCGCGGCGCGCGTGCGGCCGCCGTCCCAGAGGTCGATCGAGGCCAGCGCCGCGATCGTGGTGGAGTCGCCGTGGCCGCCGAACAGCTGATCGTCGACGCGGTCGTGACGGGCGACGACGCCGATCCGTGGCAGCAGCGCGCCACGCAGCGCCTTGGCTTCGAGCTCGCCCGCGGCGAGCAGGCGGCGGGCGCTGGCGAGGTCTTCGCGCCCCGCCTCGGCCGCCGCGATCCAGGCGTCGCGGTCGCGGGTCAGCGCGGGCGGCGTACCGAACGGCGCGAGCTCGTAGGCGGTGCCCTGAGGCTCGCCGAGACGGAAGGCGAGGTTGGCCTCGGCGATGCGCGCCTGGCCGTCGGCCTCGGCGAGCAGGTCGTCGATCCGCGCCAGCTCGACTTCGGCGCGCAGCACTTCGGAGCGCACCAGCATCCCCTGGGCGGCGTAGTTGCGCGCCAGCTCGACGTGGGCGGCGACGGTTTCGCGCGACTTGCCGAGCAGCGCCACCGCTTCGCGGGCCTGGGCGAGTCGGATCCAGGCTTCGGCGGCGGCGACTGCGGCCTCGTCGCCGGCGCGACCGGCGCGGTCGGCGGCGGCCTCGGCCGCCAGCTCGGCCTGGTCGACGCGGGTCGAAATCTCGCCGCCGGTCCAGATCGGCAGCTCGACCTCGAGGCGCGTCACCGCGGTCTCGAGCGCGTCGGGGTCGTTGGGGTCGCCGGCGACGAAATCGGCGAAGGAGAAGCGCTCCTGGTTGAGCAGCAGGCCGAACGCGTCGGCCGGGGAGTCGGTGCGGATCCACTGCTCGGAGAGCCGGATCCGGGGGAGTCGGAAGCCGCGCGCCTGGTCGGCTCGCGCTTCGGCGGCGCGCTGCCGCGCGCCGGCGGCGACCGTTTCGCGGGCGCCACGCCGGCCGCCCGCGAGGGCGTCGGCGAGCGACAGGGGTACCTGGCCGAAAGCGGCGGGCGCGGCGGCGGCGAGCAGGATGGCTGCGAAGAATCGCCGTATAACCATACGGCTATAAGTGTACTCCCTTTTCCGCCGCCGTCAAGACCCGGTGGAGCGGGGAATCGCCCCCCGTCGGGCGGTTCATCGCGGCCGCGCTCAGCGCGGCTTGGTGCGGCGCGTCGCCGGTGCCGACAGGGGATCGTCGGGCCAGGGGTGCTTCGGGTAGCGGCCCGCGAGCTCGCGCCGGACGACGGGGTAGCCGTTGCGCCAGAAGCTCGCGAGGTCGGCGGTGACCTGCTGCGGCCGGCCGCTCGGCGCGAGCAGGTGGAGCACCACCGGCACCCGCCCGCCGGCGAGACGGGGCGTCTCGGCGAGGCCGAACAGCTCCTGAATCTTGACCGCGAGCACCGGCTGCGCCGGGTCGGAGTAGTCGACCCGAATCCGGCTGCCGGAGGGGACCTCGATCCGCTCGGGGGCCTCGACGTCGAGCGCGCGCCGGCGCTCCCAGGGCAGAGAGTCGAGAATCGCCGCGACGATGTCGGCCCGCGCCAGCTCCTCGAAGGACCTGCGGCCGACGGAGAGCTCCACGACGAGCGCGCGCAGAAAGGCGGCGTCCGGGGCGACCCACCCCGCGTCGGGCCGAACCCGTGCGAGGAAGGCGAGGCGGGCGAGGAGCGAAGCGACCTCGGGCCGGTCGAGCGCGAGGGCGGGCGACGGATCGATGGCCGCACGCTCGGCGAGGAGGCGCGCGATCCTCCCGGCCGTCTCCGCTCCGGGCGGCAACGGGATCTCGCGCTCGTCGAGGATCAGGTCCTCGAAACGCACGGTGCGCCGAGCGACCACCCGCATCCGGACATCGTCCCAGGCGAGCTCGTCTTCGGAGCGCACCAGCTCGGGCGGCAGCCACTCGCGCTCGACCTCCGAGGCGACGCGCACCAGCGCTTCGGAGCGCTCGCCGGCGCGGCCGGCGTCGATCTCGACCGCGACGAACAGCTCCGCGTCACGCACCGCGCTGGTCCGCGCCAGTCGCACCCCGCGCCCGCCGGCCATCACGGCGCGGTCGCTGCCGGGCTCCCGGCGCCGGCAGAGGCGGTCGAGGTAGGCCGCGGCGATCGCCCGCAGCAGCGGCTCGTCGGGGTCCTCCGCACCGGCTCCGCGGCGCTGAGGCGGGAGCGCGGCCGAGTCCACCGAAGACGGAGATGACGAGGATGACAACGAAGACGAAGCCGAAGGCTTTCTGTTGAAGGGCAAAGACGGAGACGGTCGGCGTGGTGCGGACGCCCCATCCGCCTCGATCGCTGGGGAGCGGCTCCCCGCGCCGAAGGCGCCACGCTGGTCGGCAGCTCCACTCTGCCGGGTCCGGGTCTTTCCCTCACTGGACGTCTTTGCTCTTGTTTCGTTTTCCGCTTCGCTTCGCCAGAGCTCTTTCGCGCCGACCGAAGTCGATGAGACGTCAGGGAACGTGTCCTTGCCTTTGACAGAAGCGTCCTGTCTGTCGGCTCGATCGGCTTCCGCGCCGGTTCCCGGCGCGGTGGCGAGGCGGGCGAGGATCTGGTCCGCCGCGTCGAAGACGCGCCGATGCGAGCGGCGATCGAGCCAATCGAGGCGTTCGAGCAGGTCCGAGCGCGTGCCCGCGCGCCCCTCGCGGCGGGCTTCGCCGCGCAGCGGGTCGCGCTCGGCGAGCAGCGCCGCGAGCAGCGCGGCTCCGTCTTCGACGCCGCGGCGCTCGCCCTCCAGTACGAGTCGGGCGAGCCGCGGTGGCAGCGGCAGCGCGGCGAAGCGTCGGCCGAGCGCCGTGACCCCGTGCTCGTCGACGGCACCCAGGTCGCGGAGCTCCCGTGTCGCGCGCGCGAGCCGCGCCGGCTCCGGGGCCTCGAACCACTCGAACGCGGCCGGATCGCGGTCTCCCCACAGCGCGAGCTCGAGCACGGCGGCGGAGAGATCGACGCGCTTGACTTCGGGCAGCTCGAAGGGACGCAATGCGACGTCCTCCGCCGCGGTCCAGAGGCGCAGGCAGAGTCCCGGCGCCTCGCGGCCGGCGCGGCCGGCGCGCTGGTCGGCGGCGGCGCGCGAGATGCGGACCGTGTCGAGACGGTCGAGCCCGCTCGACGGGTCGTAGCTCGCCAGTCGCGCGAGGCCGGAGTCGACCACCGCGCGCACCCCTTCGACCGTCACCGAGGTCTCGGCGACGTTGGTCGCGAGCACGATGCGGCGGCGCGCGCCGCGCCGGAGGGCGGCGTCCTGACTCTCGATCGGCAGGTCGCCGTGGAGCGGCAGCAGGTCGAAGCCGGCCCCGTGCGCGGCGCTCGCCAGGGCCCCTTCCGCGCGACGGATCTCCGCAAGGCCGGGAAGGAAGACCAGAACGTCGCCGTCGCTCGCCGCCAGCGCGCGGCCGACCGCTGCGGCGACGCGCGTTTCGAGCGGCCGGTCGTCGGCGCGTTCGGCCAGGCGCGCCTCGACCGGGTGCAGCTTCCCGGCGCTCGCGACCACCGGCGCCCGGTCGAGGAAGCCCGAGATCGCGTCGACGTCGAGCGTCGCCGACATCACGACCAGGGCGAGGTCGGGTCGGACGTCGCGGCGCACGCGGCGGGCGAGCGCGAGCGAGAGGTCGGCGGCGAGCGATCGCTCGTGGAACTCGTCGAAGACCAGGCATCCGACCCCTTCCAGGAAGGGGTCGCGCTCGAGCCAGCGCAGCAGCACCCCCTCGGTGGCGAAGACCACGCGGCTGTCGCTCCGGAAGCGACGCTCGAAGCGGATCCACCAGCCGACCTCGCGACCGAGGGTCCATCCCTGCTCGGTGGCGATCCGCCGCGCCGCCGCCCGCGCCGCCACCCGGCGCGGCTCGAGCACCACGATCTGCCCGCCCGGCCGCGCCTCCGCCAGCGCCGGCGGCACCCGAGTCGTCTTGCCGGCACCGGGCGGAGCGTGCAGCACGGCGGTGCCGCTTCGGGCGACCGCGGCGATCAGGTCGGGTAGGACGTCGTCGATCGGTAGACGGGGCGGCATCGTCGCCCCGATCTTGTCAGGGGAGCGACCAGGCGGAGGTGTCGCCGGACTCGAAGCCGTCGGTGAAGACGATCTCGTTGCGGTACTCGTCGGCGCCGAGGTCGACGCCGGTCGCGGGGCGGGGCACGCCGTCGAAGTCGTCGACGGCGTCGCTCAGGCGCGCCACCTGGTCGCGGATCGGCGCGGCGGCCGCGGTCAGGTGGAGGTCGCCGGCGGCGAGGTCGCGGAACCAGGCCGGAACCGCCGCCGTCGAGTTGGCGGTGACGGTGGGCGCGGCGCCGTCGCGCGGCGTGATCGCCGCGTCGAGCAGGTTGTGACGGACGACGACGCCGGTGGCGCCGGCGAAACGAACCTCGACCGCGTTCGGATACTCGCCGCGGGTCAGCGCGGTGTTGTGGAAGATCCTCGACCCCGGCGACGTGGTGTAGATCGGGACGTCGACCGCGTAGGGCGCGTCGGCCTCCCAGCGGAAGAAGTTGTCGCGCACGAGCCCGCCCGAGTGGTCGGCGGGACCGACCAGGCCGAGCGCCACGCCCCGCGAGCTGTCGAGGAACGTGTTGCGCTCGACGCGCGAATCGCTCGACCCCTGCCAGAGCAGGACGGCGGGACCGGCGAGCTCTCCGTTGGCGCAGCGGATGTCGCGAATCCGGTTGTCGCGCACGATCCAGCGCGCCGAGCCGATGGCGTCGATCGCGTTGGTGTAGCAGCTGCCCGGCGGGCTCCCTTCCGGGTGCTCGACCGCGCCGGCGCTGTAGAAGAGCTCGGAGTACTCGATGGTGACGTCGTCGGCGCCGCCCCCCGAGCCCTTGACGATCTGCTGGCCGGCGTCGAACAGGCGCAGATGGTAGAGGCGGACCCGCTCGGCCCCCTGATCCCCCTGGATCGCGACCGCGTGGTAGTAGACGTCTCGGATCGAGAGGTCCGCGATCGTCACGTCGGTCGCGGTGAAGATCTGGATGCCGAACGGCACGAGCGGGTCGAGCATGCCGGCGCCGAGCAGGACGACGTCCGCCGGGTCGCCGGTCGCGCCGCGGATCTGCAGGTTCGAGATCGGCGGCGCGCCGAAGCGCCCGACGGTCAGCCGCCCGTCGACGCCGTTGGGGAAGTCGACGTCCGCCAGGTCGTAGACCCCCGGCGCGATCACGATCGCGGTGTCGCTGTCGAGGTTCCAGCAGGCGTCGGCGAGCTGCTGTGGGGTCGCGACCTGGACGATCGCGTAGTCGTTCGGATCCGGCGCGGGCAGCGGCGGCGCGTCCTCGGGGCCATCGGCGCGGACGCCGGCCGCGAGCGCGATGCCGAGGGCGAGCGCGGTGGCTGCGCGGTGCATCCGGTCAGGCTAGCGCGTCGGGTGCGGGCGGTCTGTGAGCGATTCCGCGACCGCCGCCGTCAGTCGAGGTAGCCGAGCGCTCGCAACTCCTCGATCGACTCGGCGTCGAGCTCGGGGACCGGTGCGCGATCGGCGGCCGCGAGGCCGGCGCGGATCTCGTCGAGACAGGCGGTGAGCTCGGGCGACGGCGGACTCGCCGGGTCGACCCGGAGGTTCCGGCCGGCGCGATCCTCGGCAAGGTCGAGCAGGCGTCGCTCGCGGCGGCCGAGCGCGAGCACCTCCAGGCGCTCTCCCTCGATGCGCCCGACCTCGAGCAACCCCGCGCGGCGCGCCCGATCGGTCGCCTGCACCGACTGGACGGCGCCGCGATGGGCCTGCAGGCAGAGCGCGTCGTCGTCGATTCCGCGCCCCTCGAAGAGCGGCGTCAGGTCTCGTCCGCGGAATCCGGGGTGCGGCGGCAGGCCGAGCAGACCGAGCAGGGTGGGCGCGACGTCGAGGGTCGAGACCGGCGCGGCGATCGCGCCGGTGGGGATCCGGCCGGGCTGGACGAAGCCGAGCGGGACGTCGAGCGTCGGCGAATGGAGGACCCGGCCGTGCCCCTGCTCGCCGCGCTCGCCGAACGCTTCGCCGTGGTCGGCGAGCAGCACGGTCAAGCGCGGCCGGTGGGGCGAGAGCCGTTCCCAGCCGGCGAGCAGGCGGCCGACTTCGGCGTCGACCGCGGCGATCTCGGTGTCGTAGCGGTCCGACGCCGAGGCGCGCCGCGGATCGATCCCGAGCCGGTCCGCGAAGCGCTCGTGCAGACGGTACGGCGCGTGCGGCTCGACGTAGTGGACCCAGAGCAGCAGGGGCCGGTTCGGTTCGGCCCCGCGCTGGCGCTCGAGCCAGGCGAGCGCCATGTCGGTCAGGTCCCCACCGTTCGCCTCGTCCTTGAACAGCCCGAGCCATCGCTTGCGACTGACGAGCACGTCGTAGCTCTGCCAGTCGCGCGCGAGACCGGAGAGGCGGTCCTTGAGCGTCCAGTTGCCGACCACCGCGCCGGTGCGGAAACCGCGCCGCGCGAGCAGCTTCGGCAGCGACGCCAGCCCCGGTCGCGCCGGCAGTCCGTTGCGCGTCGCGCCGTGGACGTGCGGCGGCACCGAGGTCCAGAGCGAGACCATGGCGGGATTGGTCAGCGGCTCGACGGTGCGCGACCGCTCGAATCGAGCGCCCGCGGCGAGCAGCGCGTCGATGGTCGGCGAGGTGGCGCGGCGATACCCCCACGCCCCCAGCCGGTCGGCGCGCAGGGTGTCGATGGAGACCACCAGCACGTCCGGATAGCGCGGCGCCGCGGCAGCGAGCGGCCGCGCTCCGGCCGCGCCGAGCAGGGCGGCGACGGCGGTCGCCGCGACGATGCCGCCGACTCGCGCGCTCACTCCGCCGCGGGGAAGCGCGCGCGGTCGAGGCCCGGCACCAGGCGCAGCGCGTTGCCGTAGTAGAGCTTGCGCAGGACTTCGTCCGGCAGGTCGAGGCCGTAGAGCTTCCAGAAGGCGTGACGGCGCCGGTAGTAAGGGAAGTAGTCGTCCGCGGTCTCGAGCACCCGGAAGTAGGGCGGGAACTCCGTGGGCTCGAAGGAGTCCTTGCCGAACATCACCCGGTCCTGGTAGCGGACGAACCACTCGCGCGCGAAGCGCGGCTGCCGGCCGAGCTCGGCGAGCACCGCGCCGATCTCGGTGTGCACGTTCGGGCACTCGTCGAGCAGCTTGCCGAGACGAGCCAGGTCGTTGCCCAGCCAGCCGAGGTGGGCGTTGATGAAGGTCGTCTTCGGGTGGCGACGGAACAGCGAGTGCTGCTCGGCGATCAGCTGCTCCCACGGCACGTTCTCCGCCGGGTCGCGATAGCGCCCGGGAATCTCGATCAGCTCGTAGAGCCGCTCGTTCGACGGCTCCTTCGGCTGCCAGAACTGGGCGGGATCGGCGGTGTGGATGAGCACCGGCACGCCGAGCCGGGCGCAGGCCTCCCAGATCGGATCGAGGCGCGGGTCGTCGACGGCGATGCGCTGGCCGGCCGCGTCGGTCGTGTCCATGCCGAGGCCCTTGTAGATCTTGAGACCGCGGGCGCCGGCGGCGATGTCGGCCTCGAGCTCGGCGACCGCCTTGGCCGGCCAGTCCGGCGTGCCGACCGCCGAGAAGTCGACGTTGGTGAAATGGAGGATGCGCCCCGGCGCGATCCGCTCGGTCAGCTCGATGTTGGCCTTCAGGTACTCGGGCTCGCGCAGCGAGAAGCGGGTTCGCCCGTCGGGACCGGTGGTGCGCCGGAAGCCGCGGCCGGAGAGGTTGACCATCGCCGCCATGTTCATCGCGTCCATCGCCGCTACGACCTCGCGCACCTTGGCCTCGTCGAGCTCGAACTGGTGGCTGTGGACGTCGACGAACGGGTACTTCGCCCGTGGCACCGGGTGCTCGGGCACCACCAACGTCGAAGGCGGGTCGTAGGCCATGAAGGAGAGATTGGCGGGGTCCTCGGGCGCGGACTCGGCCGTCGGGAGAGGCGACTGCGCGAAGGCGATCGCTGCGAGCGAGGCGAGCGCGGCGGCGGGGAGCAGGGTCGGTCGAATGCGGGACATGGCCGCTGATCCTAGCCGGAACCGGCGCCGGACCGCCGGTCCGCCGCGCCGCAGCCGCACTCGGCAGAGCGGGGGACCGCTCGGGGTGGCGCGGACGGAGCCGTTGAGCCGCTTCGCGACCCTCCGGCGTTCCCCACTCTGGAGGTCGCCGATCATGTTCCGATTCGCCCGTATTCTCTTTGCTCTCGTCACCGGTCTCGCATTCGTCGCGGCGCCGGTCGAGGCCGTCAAGCGTCGCGCCTTCGTCACCTCGGTCTCGGGGACCGGCAATCTGTCGACCTGGATCGGCGCCGGTGGGCTCACCGGAGTCGCCGCGGCGGACAACGTCTGTCGCGTCCGCGCCGTCGCGGGCGGCTTGCCCAACGCCGCGACCTATCGCGCTTGGCTCTCGACCTCGACCACGGATGCCTACTGCCACGTCCAGGGGCTGACCGGCAAGAAGGCCACCGGCTGCAACGGTGCGTCGCAGCCGGGAGCGGGTCCCTGGTACCAGGCCAATGGCGCCACCTACTTCGCGACCAGCCTCTCGAATCTGACCGGCACGGACGGGACCATTTTTTTTCCCGTCCTGTGGGACGAGTTCTTCGATCCGATTCCGGAAGCGGAGCCGCTCTACTGGACCGGCACGGGTTCCAACGGCGCCGGACTCTCGACCCACGCCTGCAACGACTGGTCGAGCGGCTCCGCCGGCGCTCTGGGCGCGCGCGGAACGGCCCTCGGTACCGCGGTGGCATGGACCTACCTCGGCTGGAACGAGTGCTCGGTGCCGCACCGGCTGCTCTGCCTGGAGCCCGGTGCGAGCGAGCCGCAGGGCCGGATCGGCTGGCAGCCCGGGTCGCTGGTTTTCGTCACCTCGGCGACGGGCAGCGGCGATCTCTCGACGTGGGCCGAAGCGGGTGGCGCCGCGGGCCTCGAGGCTGGAGACAATATCTGCCAGTACCTCGCCGCGGCCGCGCACCTGCCGGCTCCGGAGTCGTTCGTCGCCTGGCTCTCGGACGCGCAGGTCGATGCCCGCGACCGGTTGACTGGCAACGGGCCGTACCGGCGCGTCGACTCGGTCCGCGTCGCCGACAGCAAGGCGGACCTGCTCGACGGCACCAGCGACAACAGCATCCACGTCTTCGAGGACGGCCGCTACCTGACCACGGCGGGCGACGTGAGGACGGGAACGGACCAGGACGGCGTGCTCAAGACCCCGAACTGCTCGGACTGGACGAGCGGACTCAACGGCGACCTCGGGGCGAAAGGAGTCGCGGGACTTTCGCGGAGCCTGGCCTGGACCGAGAACGCCTTCATCAACTGCAGCTCGGACCTCCGGCTCTACTGCTTCTCGAACGTGGTGACGATCTTCTGGGACGGCTTCGAGCTGACCGGCGACACCAGCCATTGGTCGGCGGACACGCCGTAGCCGGGCGAGGCGGCGGGACGCTGAATCCGCGGCTCTGATATCTTGCAGGGGTCTAGCCGCCGGATTCCGGGCGGCACCATCCGAGGAGAGTCCCACTGTGAGCCGGTCCCGACGGACGGACGTCCGCAATCTCGCCATCATCGCCCACGTCGACCACGGCAAGACCACCCTGGTCGACGCGCTGCTCTGGCAGAGCGGCACCTTCCGCGCCAACGAGGTGGTCGCCGAGCGCGTGGTCGACTCGATCGACCTCGAGCGCGAGCGGGGCATCACGATCATGGCCAAGAACATCGCGATCCGCTACAAGGGCACGCACGTCAACATCGTCGACACCCCCGGCCACGCCGACTTCGGCGGCGAGGTCGAGCGCACCTTGAAGCTGGTCGACGGCGTCATGCTGCTGGTCGACGCCAGCGAGGGCCCGCTGCCGCAGACCCGCTTCGTGCTCAAGAAGGCGCTCGAGGCCGGGCTGCCGCCGATCGTGGTGGTCAACAAGATCGACCGCCCCGACGCGCGCCCGCAGGAGGTGGTCAACGAGGTCTACGACCTGTTCATCGACCTCGACGCGCGCGAGGACCAGCTCGACTTTCCGATCCTCTACACCAACGCCAGGAAGGGGACCTGCCGGACCTCGCCCGACGGTGCGGACACCACTCTCGAGCCGTTGTTCGACCAGATCCTCGCCACGGTTCCGGCGCCGGCCTACGACGACGGCGAGCCCCTGCAGCTGCTGATCACCAGCCTCGACTACGACGACTACGTCGGTCGCCTGGCGATCGGTCGCCTGTTCAACGGCTCGGTCCGCAAGTCCGCGGAGGTCTCGCTGTGCCGTCACGACGGCACGGTGGTGCCGGGCAAGGTCACGGCGCTCTACAGCTACGAAGGGCTCAAGCGGATCGAGGTCGCCGAGGCCGGGCCCGGCGACATCGTCGCGGTGGCGGGCCTCGACGAGGTTTCGATCGGCGAAACCATCTCGTCGCGCGAGAACCCGAAGCCGCTGCCGCCGATCCAGGTCGACGAGCCGACCATCGCGATGACCTTCTCGATCAACACCTCGCCGATGGCCGGCCGCGAGGGCGCGCACGTCACCAGTCGGAAGCTGAAAGACCGTCTCGAGCGCGAGATCCTGACCAACGTCGCGATCCGGCTCGAGCCGACCGACTCCGCCGAGTCGTTCAAGGTGTCCGGCCGCGGCGAGCTCCAGCTCGCGATTCTCATCGAGATGATGCGGCGCGAGGGGTTCGAGCTCTCGGTCGGAAAGCCCGAGGTGCTGACCCGCACGATCGACGGCAAGCTCCACGAACCGATGGAGATGCTGATCATCGACTGCCCCGAGGACTTCATCGGCGCGGTGACCCAGAAGCTCGGCGAACGGCGCGGTCGCATGATGAAGATGTCGAATCACGGCACCGGGCGGGTGCGCATGGAGTTCCGGGTGCCGTCGCGCGGCCTGATCGGCTTCCGCAATCAGTTCCTGACCGACACCCGCGGCACCGGCCTGATGAACCACCTGTTCGACGGCTGGGAGCCGTGGCAGGGCGACATCGCGCACCGGCCGACCGGCGTGCTGGTGGCCGATCGCCCGGGCAAGGCCACCGCCTACGCGATCGAGGGCCTGCAGCCGCGCGGCGAGCTGTTCGTCTCGCCCACCGACGAGGTCTACGAGGGGATGATCGTCGGCGAGAACGCGCGCGAGAAGGACCTCGACGTCAACATCGTGCGCGAGAAGAAGCTGACCAACATGCGCGCCTCGGGTTCCGACGAGACCGTCCACCTGGTGCCGCCGCGCATGATGAACCTCGAGCAGGCGCTCGAGTTCATCCAGGAGGACGAGCTGGTCGAGGTCACTCCCAAGGCGTTCCGGCTGCGCAAGCGGATTCTCAAGGCCAACCAGCGCTGATCTCGGCTCTCCCGACCTCGGGATCGGGGCGGGGAGGACTGGGGTTGACGTAAAACGAACGGTCGTGCTATTTTCTCTGCGATGAGCAAGGGGGAGACCACTCGCGAGGCGATCCTGCACGAGGGGCTGGCGCTGGCCAGCCGGATCGGCTTCGAGCCGTTGTCGATCGGCGAGCTGGCGCGGGCGGTCGGGATGTCGAAGAGCGGGCTCTACGCCCACTTCCGTGACAAGGAGGACCTCCAGATCGAGGTCTTGAAGCGCGCCGAGACGCTGTTCAACGACCGCGTCGCGCGCCCGGCGCTGGCGGCTCCGCGCGGCGAGCCACGCGTTCGCGCCCTGTTCGAGGGGTCGCTCGCCTGGGCCGAGTCGGACGTCATCCCCGGCGGCTGCCCGTTCATCTCCGCCGCCAACGAGTTCGACGACCGCCCCGGTCCGGTGCGCGACCAGCTGGTCGGCACCCAGCGCCGCTGGCTGGACGGCCTCGCGCGCGCCGCGCACATCGCGGTCGAGGAGGGGCACTTCCGCGCCGACCTCGACTGCGATCAGTTCGCGCACGATTTCTACGCCCTGATCCTCGCTCACAACCACTTCCGGCGCCTGCTGCGGGACCCCGCCGCCGCGCGCCGGGCTCAGGCCGGCTTCGAGGCGTTGCTCGCCTCGGTGCGACGCCCGAACTGACCCGACTCGGAGGAGATTCCGATGGCAGAGCTCGCGCTCGGGCAAAAAAGCACGATCGATCGTTTTTCATCGCCGGCCGCGCGCGTCGTTCGCGCGATCGGCTCCGGCGCCAGCCGGCTCGCGCCGGAGCTCGCCGCGGCCTGGGCGGCCGACCGCTTCCTGGCACCGAACCGCCGGCGCAGCCTCCGGCTCGCGCTGGCGCCAGACGAGGCCGGCTTCGAGAGCTTTGTCACCGGCAACCTTCGCCTCGGTTTGTGGAGCTGGGGTGCCCGCGACGCCGCGCGCCGGGCGCTCCTCGTCCACGGTTGGGAGGGCGCGAGCGCCCAGCTCGCACCGTGGGGGCGCTCGCTCGCCGGGCGCGGCTTCCGCGCCAGTGCGCTCGACCTGCCGGCCCACGGGCGCTCGAGCGGACGGCGCACGAACCTGGTCGAGATCGCGGGAGTGATCGAACGCGCCGCCGAACACCTCGGCGGCCCGCCCGAGGTCGTCGTCGCGCACTCGCTCGGCGCGGCGGCGACCGTGATCGCGCTGGCGCGCGGCCTCGGCGCGAGGCGCGTGCTGCTGGTGGCGCCGCCCGCCGAGCTCGAGCCGTTCGCCGACCTGTTCGCGAGCTGGCTCGGTCTCGACGCGCGCGTGCGCGCGCGGTTGCAGGAGCGCATCGAGGACGCGATCGGCGCGGAGTGGGCGAAGATCTCGCCGGCGCGGCTCGCGCGCGGGCTCGGCGCGGTTTCGGCGCTGATCGTCCACGACGCGCTCGACCGCGAAGTGCCGGTCGACCACGGTCGGAAGCTGGCGGCGGCATGGCCGTCGGCGCGGCTGCTCGAGACGCGCGGACTCGGACACAACCGCATCCTCGCGGCGCCGGAGGTCACCCAGGAGGGGCTCGACTTCCTGGCGTCTTCGATCGACTGAGCCGCGAGCGGGCGCCGCGGCTCAATCCCGGTCGATCTCGACCGCGGCCGCGGCGGGCGGTGCGCGCAACTCCGGGTGCCGGATGCGCCCGCCGAGCTGCGCGGCGCGAGCGACGAGCAGAGCGGCGACCAGTCCGAAGACCGCGGTCGCGGTGACCAGCCAGGGGAGCGCCGCGCTGTCGCGGCGCACCAGCAGCGTGCCGACCGCCGCGGCCGCCAGGATCACCAGCGCGATGCGCGCGATCTCGGCGGCCTCTTCGTGCGGCTCGACCCAGGCGGCGGGCAAGCCGGTCGTCGCGTCGAGCGCGCGCTCGGCGCGCTCGCCGCTGGCGAAGGCGAGCAGTCCGAGCAACGCCGCGGCGACGATCATGACCAGCCCGGCGCACTCGAGGTCGCGGTTGCGGCGCAGCCGGCCGGCGAGCGCGAGCAGCATCCCGGCCGGCAAGCCGAGCACCGGCAGATGGACGACGACGACGTGGACGTGAGGCCAGTTCACGAATCAGGGCTCCGCGCGCGATTGTGGGGCCGTCTTGGAGCGCGCCGCCTGCCCACGCAGATTGGGGTTGCCCCCCCCGGCGGGGTAGTGCGCTCCGTGGCCAGCTCCAGACGGGCCCGCCGGCTTGCGCCGGCCGTCGCCGCCGCGACAAGCTAGCCGGCCGTGGCGACCTGGGCGATCGGCGACGTGCATGGCTGCTATCGAACGCTGCGGCGCCTGCTCGCGCACCGCGCGATCGCTCCGGGCGACCGGCTCTGGTTCGTCGGCGACCTGGTCAACCGAGGCCCGCGTTCGGTCGAGACGCTCCGTTTCGTCGCCGACCTCGGCGAACGTGCCACCGTCGTCCTCGGCAACCACGACGTCCACTTCCTGACGCGCGCGGCGGGGCTCGGCGAGGAGCGCCGGCGCGACACGCTCGACCGCCTGCTCGCCGCGCGCGACCTCGACGAGCTCGCCTCCTGGTTGCGCGCGCGCCCGCTGCTGGTCGCAGAGGGCTCGACGATCCTGGTGCACGCCGGCCTGCTCGGCGATTGGAGCGCGGCCGGCGCCGCGCGTCGGGCCCGGCGCGTCGAGCGCGCTTTGCGCTCGCGCGGCGCCGCGGCCTACCTCGCCGCCTACCGCCCGGATCCGCGGCGCGCGGCGCCGGAGTGGGGCGCGGATCCGGAGCGGGTCGACGACCTGCGGGTCTTCACGCTGTTGCGCACGGTGTCGCGCGAGGGCGAGCCGCTCTGGGAGTTCGCGGGGCCGCCGCTGGAGCGCCCGCGCGGCGCGTTGCCCTGGTTCGACCTGCCTTGGCGGCGCACCGCCGGGAAGGTCCGGGTGATCTTCGGCCACTGGGCGGCGCTCGGACTGATGGTGCGCGAGGATGCCGTGGCGCTCGACACCGGCTGCGTCTGGGGCAACGCGCTGACCGCGATCCGCGTCGAGGACCATCGCATCGTCCAGCAGGAGAACGTCGATTGAGCGCGTCGCTCGTGATCGACGGCGAGCTCGACGCCGCCCGCTTCGCACGCACCCTCGCCGAACTCGCGCGCGGACGCGACGCCGGCCTCCACCTCGGCGGACAGCTCTTCGTCGCGCTCGGCGGCGAGGTGGTCGCCGACGCCGGCTTCGGCGAGGCGCGCCCGGGCGAGCCGATGACGCGCGACCGGCGGATGTTCTGGCTCTCCTCGACCAAGCCGATCGCGGCGGTCGCCATCGCCCGGCTCTGGGAGCGCGGCGAGCTCGCGCTCGACGATCGCGTCGCGCGCCACCTGCCCGAGTTCGCCGCCGGCGGCAAGGGGGCGGTGACGATCCGCCACCTGCTGACCCACACCTCGGGGATCCGCATGCTCGACGTCGGCTGGCCGCGACTGGGCCGTGACGGCATCGTCGCCCGCGTCTGCGCCCAGAAGCTCGAGCCGGGCTGGGAGCCGGGGAGGAAGGCCGGCTACCACCTCGCCTCGAGCTGGTTCGTGCTGGGCGAGCTGGTGAGGCGGCTCGACGGGCGGCCGTTCGAGGACTACGTCCGCGACGAGATCCTCGCGCCGCTTGGCATGAGCTCCTGTTCGGTCGCGGTGCCGGCCGCGGAGCTCGAGGCGGTGCGCGCGCGCATCGCGCCGATGCACGAGGTGACGGGCGCGGGTCTGCGCGAGCTCGAGGAGTGGTCTTCCGCGGAGCGGCTGTCGGTGTGCTCGCCGGGCGCGACCGGCCTCGGCCCGATCGGCGAGCTGGCGCGCCTGTACGGTTGCCTGCTCGCGGGCGGCGCGCCGATCCTGCGGGCACCGACGGTCGAGGCGATCGTCGCCCGCCACCGCGTCGGTCTCGTCGACCAGACCTTTCGCGCCAGGCTCGACTGGGGTCTCGGCGTCATCGTCGACTCGAAGCACTACGGCGAGGAGCGGATCCCCTACGGCTACGGCCCGCACGCCGGGCCGCGTACCTTCGGCCACAGCGGCGCGCGCAGCTCGACCGCGTTCGCCGACCCCGACGCCGGCCTGGTCGTCGCGCTCGCCGTCAACGGACTCCCCGACGACGACACGCACCGCGAGCGCTTCCACCGGCTGACCGCAGCCATCTACGAGGACCTCGGCCTCGCTGGCGACTCCGCCTGATACAATTCCGTCACGTGAGCGCCGACGCGCCCCGAATGCCGCGGGTTCTACCGCGAGCCGAGCACAACGTCTCCCGCAAGCAGATATCGCCGGAAGCGCTGAAGGTGCTGTACCGGCTGCACGGCGCGGGCCACCGCGCCTATCTGGTCGGGGGCAGCGTGCGCGACCTGATGCTGGGGCGTACTCCCAAGGACTACGACGTCGCGACCGACGCGCGGCCGGCCGAGATCCGCCGCATCTTCCGCAACTCGCGCATCATCGGCCGGCGCTTCCGGCTGGTCCACGTCCTGTTCCGCGACCAGGTCATCGAAGTCTCGACCTTCCGGCGCGAGCCCGAGGTGGAGGAGCGCGGCGACGGCACCGCCGAGGAGCTGTTGATCACCAGCGACAACTCCTTCGGTACCCCCGAACAGGACGCGTTCCGTCGCGACTTCACCGTCAACGCCCTGTTCTACGACATCTCCGACTTCGCCATCCTCGACTTCGTCGGCGGCATCGACGACCTGGCGCGCCGCACCATCCGCACCATCGGCGATCCCGCCGTCCGCTTCCGCGAGGATCCGGTGCGAATGATGCGCGCCTGCGAGCTCGCCGGCCGGCTCGGCTTCGTGCTCGACCGCGGAACTCAGGAGGCGATGCGCGACGCCGCCGCCGAGATCGACAAGGCCTCGCCCGCGCGGGTCACCGAGGAAATCGTCGAGCTGCTGCGCTGCGGCCGCTCCGGGCCGGCCTTCCAGTGGATGCTCGAGCTCGGCGTCGTCGACCGGCTGCTGCCCGAGCTGCGGGCGATGGTCACCGTCGGCGAGCGCGGGTTGGGCGACTTCGGCCAGATCCTGCCGGTGCTCGATCGCAAGGTCGCGTCCGGGCGCGAGGTGAGCGACGGCGGCCTGCTCGCCGCGCTGCTGCTGCCGGGCGTGCTGCTGGCGCGCTACGACGCCGAGCAGAAACGCGGCCGCGCGCTCGGCCGTGCCGACCTCGCCGAGTTGGTCAAGGTGACCGCCGACCCGATGGTCGCGCGGCTCGCCCTGTCGCGCGAGCGCACCCGCCAGACGCTCGAGGCGCTCGAAGGATTCCTGCGCCTGTGCGAGCCGCCGCGCTCGGCGGCGGAGCGGGTACGGGTCGCCGCCAAGAATTACTTCCGCGAGGCGCTGTTCCTGTTCGAGCTGCTCGCGGAAGCCACCGGCGAGGGATTCGAGGAGCTCGCCCAGTGGCGTGCCGCGGCGCGCGGGCGCCCCGTGCTCGCCGGCGCGGCGTCGGCCCGCGGCGCCGAGAAGGAAGCAGCCGCGGGGGAGGGCGAACGTCGCCGACCCCGCCGGCGCCGGCGCGGTCGACGCACGTCCTGACCGCGGCGTTCCGAGGTAGCGAAGAACGTGGGCCGCCTCGCCGCGGTGCGACGAGCGCGGAGTAGGATCCGGACGAGGAGAATCGGATGACGCGCGCTTCGAGTCTGTTCCGCATCGCCGTCGGCAAGAAGGCGGTGATGGCGGTGAGCGGCCTCCTGCTGTTCGGCTTCGTGCTCGCGCACATGGCCGGCAACCTCAAGCTCTACCAGGGGATGTACACCGAGGGGCCGCACGCCGGGCAGTGGAAGATCGACGTCTACGGCGAGGGGCTGCGCGAGCTCGGCGCCCCGGTCCTCGGCCACGGCCAGGCGCTCTGGATCGCGCGCATCGGCCTGCTCGCCGCGGTCGGCGTCCACCTCTGGGCGGCCTGGACGTTGACGCTGCAGAGCCGCGCGGCGCGGCCGGTCGCCTACCAGGTCACCACCGCGGTGCAGTCGACCTACGCCTCGCGCACCATGCGCTGGGGCGGCGTCATCATTCTCCTGTTCGTTCTCTACCATCTCGCCGATCTCACCTTCGGCTGGACCAACCCGGCGTTCGTGGCGGGCCGGGTCCACGACAACCTGGTCGCGAGCTTCTCGCGGCCGCACATCGCCGGGCTCTACCTCGCCGCCAACGCCGCGCTCGGCTTCCACCTGTTCCACGGGCTCTGGAGCCTGTTCCAGTCGCTCGGCTGGAACAGCCCCAAGCTCAACCCCTGGCGACGGCGCTTCGCCACCGCCTTCGCCATCGTCGTCACGCTCGGGAACGTCTCGTTCCCGATCGCCGTGCTCTCGGGGTTCGTCCGATGACCGCCGTCCGCCTCGACTCCCGCATCCCCGCCGGTCCCATCGAACAGAAGTGGGAGCGGACGAAGTTCGACCTGAAGCTGGTCAATCCGGCCAACAAGCGTCGCTTCCAGGTGCTCGTGGTCGGCTCGGGTCTGGCCGGCGCCTCGGCCGCGGCTTCGCTCGCGGAGCTCGGCTACGAGGTCAGCTGCTTCTGCTTCCAGGACTCGCCGCGCCGCGCGCATTCGATCGCCGCCCAGGGCGGCATCAACGCCGCGAAGAACTACCAGAACGACGGCGACAGCGTCTTCCGGTTGTTCTACGACACGGTCAAGGGCGGTGACTTCCGCGCCCGCGAAGCCAACGTCCACCGCCTGGCGGAGATCTCGGTCGCGATCATCGACCAGTGCGTCGCCCAGGGTGTGCCGTTCGCGCGCGAGTACGGCGGGCTGCTCGCCAACCGCTCGTTCGGCGGCGCCCAGGTGTCGCGCACCTTCTACGCGCGCGGCCAGACCGGCCAGCAGCTCCTGCTCGGCGCCTACCAGGCGCTCGAGCGGCAGATCGATCTCGGCAAGGTGAAGATGTACCCGCGCACCGAGATGCTCGACCTGGTGGTCGAGGACGGCTGCGCCACCGGCATCGTCGTCCGCGACCTGGTCACCGGCGAGATCCGCCGCCACGCCGGGCACGCGGTGGTGCTCGCCACCGGCGGCTACGGCAACGTCTTCTATCTCTCGACCAACGCCAAGGGGTCGAACGCCACCGCGATCTGGCGCGCGCACCGGCGCGGCGCGCTGTTCGCCAACCCGTGCTACACGCAGATCCACCCGACCTGCATCCCGGTTTCGGGCGAGTACCAGTCGAAGCTGACGCTGATGTCGGAGTCGTTGCGCAACGACGGCCGCATCTGGGTGCCGAAGGCGATGGGCGACACGCGCCGGCCGGGCGACATCCCGGAGGCCGAGCGCGACTACTACCTCGAGCGCAAGTACCCGTCGTTCGGCAACCTGGTGCCGCGCGACATCGCTTCGCGCGCCGCCAAGCAGGTCTGCGACGACGGTCGCGGCGTCGGGCCGTCGGGCCTCGGCGTCTACCTCGACTTCTCGGACTCGATCGGACGCCTGGGGCGCAAGGCGATCGAGGAACGCTACGGCAACCTGTTCGAGATGTACGAGCGGATCACCGGCGAGGACCCCTACACGGTGCCGATGCGCATCTTCCCGGCGGTCCACTACACGATGGGCGGCCTGTGGGTCGACTACCACCTGATGTCGACCATTCCGGGTCTGTTCGTGCTCGGCGAGGCGAACTTCTCCGACCACGGCGCCAACCGGCTCGGCGCTTCGGCGCTGATGCAGGGGTTGGCCGACGGCTACTTCGTGATTCCTTACACCATCGGCCACTACCTGGCGGGGCGGATGGGGATGGCCGTCTCGACCGACACGCCGGCCTTCGCGGCGGTCGAGGCCGAGGTCCGCGAGCGCATCTCGCGATTGCTGTCGATCCGTGGCAAGCGAACGGTCGACTCCTTCCATCGCGAGCTCGGCAAGCTGCTCTGGGAGAAGTGCGGCATGGCTCGCGACGCCGACGGGTTGCGCGACGCGCTCGGACGCATCCCCGAGCTGCGCGCCGAGTTCCACCAGAACGTCACCGTGCTGGGCGACGGCGAGACCTTGAACCAATCGCTCGAAAAGGCCGGCCGGGTCGCCGATTTTCTCGAGCTCGGCGAGCTGCTGTGCCGGGACGCGCTGGCGCGCGAGGAGTCGTGCGGCGGCCACTTCCGGCTCGAGCACCAGACGCCGGAGGGGGAGGCGATGCGCGACGACGCGCGTTTCACCCACGTCGCGGCCTGGGAGTGGACCGGCGAGGGCCGCGAGCCGGTGCGCCACGAGGAAGCGCTGGAGTTCGAGCACGTGCATCCCTCGCAGAGGAGCTACAAGTGATGAGGCTCAAGCTCCACGTCTGGCGGCAGAAGGGCCCCGACGCACCGGGCCGGCTGGTCGCCTACGACGTCCCCGACGCCAGCGAGCACATGTCGTTCCTCGAGCTGCTCGACGTGCTCAACGAGCGCCTGACCGAGCGCGGCGAGGAGCCGATCGCCTTCGACCACGACTGCCGCGAGGGGATCTGCGGCTCCTGCGGTTTCGTGATCAACGGCGTCGCCCACGGCCCGTCGCCGGGCACGACCGTCTGCCAGCTTCACCTGCGCAAGTTCGAGGACGGCGACGAGCTCACCCTCGAACCGTGGCGCGCGAAGGCCTTTCCGGTGGTCAAGGACCTCGTCGTCGACCGCTCGGCCTTCGATCGCATCATCCAGGCCGGCGGCTACGTCTCGGTCAACACCGGCTCGGCGCCGGACGGCAACGCGATTCCGGTCCCGAAGAACGACGCCGAGGTCGCGATGGACGCCGCGCAGTGCATCGGATGCGGCGCCTGCGTGGCGCAGTGCCCGAACGGGGCGGCCCAGCTGTTCACCGCCGCGAAGATCTCGCACCTGGCGCTGCTGCCGCAGGGCCAGGCCGAGCGCGACGACCGGGCGATCCGCATGGTCGCGCAGCTCGAAGAGGAGGCCTTCGGCAGCTGCACCAACTACGGCGAGTGCGAGGCGGTCTGCCCGAAGGGGATCTCGATCGACTTCATCGCCCTGATGAACCGCGACTGGCTACGCTCCAACGCTCGCGGCAAGCGCGAGGCGCGCGGCGCGGGTGGCACGGGCTGACACGCCGGTGGCCGGCGGCTCCGGACCGGCCGCCGGCGACTTCGAGCTCGTGGCGGCGGATGGCTTCCGCCTCGCCGCGACGCACGTCGTGCCGCAAGGCCCGCCGCGGGCGGCGATCCTGATCGCGCCGGCGATGGGAGTCCCTCGACGCTTCTACCGGGAGCTCGCCGGCTACCTCGCCGAGCGCGGCGCCGCGGTGCTCACCCTCGACTATCGCGGCATCGGCGGCTCCCGGCCGCGCCGGCTGCGCGGATTCCCGGCCCGGCTGCGCGACTGGGGCGAGCTCGACCTGGAGGCGGGTCTGCGCTGGGCGCTCGATCGACACTCCGACCTTCCGCTCCGGTACTTCGCCCACTCGGTCGGCGGCCAGCTGCTCGGTCTGGCGCCGTCGGCGCCGGCCGTCGACCGCGCCCTCTTCGTCGCGTCCCAGAGCGCCTGGGAGGGCCACTGGGACGGCGAGTGGCGCTGGCGGATGCGCGCGCTCTGGCGGCTGATGATCCCGGTCGCGACCGCGACGTTCGGCTACCTGCCCGGCTGGCTCGGCATCGGCCAGGACGTGCCGAAGCGGGTCGCGCGCGAGTGGGCCTGGTGGGGCCGCCACCCCGACTATCTGCTGCGTGACGGCGGTGCCGCCCGGCGCGGGGCTTACGCGGCGCCGCGATTCCCGCTGCGCGCCGTGGCGATCTCCGACGACAACTACGCACCGGAGCGATCGGTGCGCGCGCTGGTCGGCTTCTACGTCGGCACCCGGTCGGAGGTCCACGTCGTCACCCCGGCCGACGTGTCCCGGCAGCGGCTCGGCCACTTCGCGCCCTTCCGCCGCGATCCGGGGGCGGCGCTCTGGCCCGCCTGGGCGGAGTGGCTGACCGCGGCGAAGTAGACTGCGCGCAGCGCGGCGAACGCGGACTTCGACACGAGGAGAGAGACCATGCACATCCTCTGGTTCCTGCTCATCGGACTGGCGGCCGGCTGGCTGGCCGGGCAGATCATGAAGGGGGGCGGGTACGGCCTGCTCGGCGACCTGATCGTCGGCGTGATCGGCGCGCTGCTGGGCGGCTTCATCTTCCGCCTGCTCGGCATCGCGGCTTACGGCCTGCTGGGCTCGCTGGTCATGGCGACGATCGGCGCCATCGTGTTGATCGCGCTGCTGCGCGTGATCAAGCGGGCCTGACCGGAGCGTCGCGGGCTTGATCGTCGACTCCGCCGCCGCCTTCCGGGCCGCCGTCGCGCGGCTCGGTGCCGGGACCCGCGCGCCCGCCGCGGCGCGCGAGGTGCTGCTGGTGTCGCCGCGCGGCTTCCGGCTGGCGGAGGAGTCGCGGCGCGACAATCGCTACATGGCCGCCGGCGCGGCGGACGAAGCGCGGGCGCTGGCCGAGCACCGTGCGCTGGCCGAAGCGCTGGCGGGATCGGTCGCGGTCACCGTCCTCGACGGCGATCCCGCCACCCCCGACGCGGTCTTTCCGAACAACGTCTTCGCCACCGCGCCGGGGCGGCTGGTGGTCGGGCGGATGCGCCACGCGGTGCGGCGGCGCGAGGCCGAGCGCGCCGACGTGCGGGCGCTGTTCGCCGATCGCGGCTACCAGCTGGTCGACCTGTCGGGGCGCGACGATCTGGTCGCCGAGTTGACCGGACCGCTAGTCGTCGACCGCGCCCGCGGCATCGGCTACTGCGGGCTGACCGAGCGCTGCGACCGCGCCGGCGCCGAGGCGATGCACGAGGCACTCGGGCTCGCGCTCACCTTCGTCTTCGACCTGGCGCCGGGCGAGTACCACACCAACGTCGTGATGGCGGTGCTCGCCGGCCGCGCCGTCGTCTTCCACGAGTCGTCGTTCGCCGACTCCGAGGTTCCGGCGGCGATCGCCGAGGTCTACGGCGACCGGGTCCTGCGCCTTTCGGACGCCGAGAAGGCCGCGTTCGTCGGCAATGCCATCGCGCTCGACGGAGACGAGGTCTGGATGAGCGCGCGGGCCGAGGCGGCGTTGCGGCCCGAGAGCCGGGCCGCGCTCGAGCGCTGGGGATTTCGCCTGCGTTCGGTGCCGCTCGAAGAAATCGAGAAGGCGGGAGGGAGCCTCCGCTGCTGCGTCGCCGAGGTCTTCTGAAGCGATGGGTCGGATTCCGGAAGGGGAGCTCGCCTTCGAGTTTCTGCGCTCGTCGGGGCCGGGCGGGCAGAACGTCAACAAGGTCGAGACCGCAGTACGCCTGCGCTTCGACGTCGCGGCGTCGACCGTGCTCGAACCGGAACACAAGGCGCGCCTGCTCGCGCTCGCCGGGTCGCGCGCGACCGAGGGCGGCGAGATCGTGCTGCTCGGCCGCCGCTTCCGCACCCGCGAGGCGAATCGCGAAGACGTGATCGCCCGTCTCGAGGCGCTGGTCGAGAAGGCCGCGCGCGTTCCGAAGCGGCGCCGGGCCACGAAGCCCTCGAAGGCCGCCCGCGCCCGACGCACCGACGCCAAGAAACGCCGGTCCCAGGTCAAGAGCGGACGCGGTCGCCCGACGGCCGCGGACTGAGGGCGAGCTCAGCGACCGAGCACCGCGTCCTTGAAGTCCTCGCCGGGGCCCGGCTCCGGGCCGATCCAGCAGGCGAGGACGGCGTCGGCGAACGGCTTGCCGGCGATCGTCCGCTTCGCCGTGCCGTCGATCGCGACCTCGGTGCCGGCGCCCGGCCGGTAGGTCAGGGAGAGGATCGCACCCTCGCCGACGTCCGCCATCGCCGCGCAGAGCTCGCCGAACGCCGCGGTGAGCTCGGAGCCGGCGCCGGGCACGTTGGCTGCGAGCCCTTCGTCCCAGCTGTCGCACAGCTGGGTCTTCGAGACGTCGCGCAGGAAGCGCAGCTCCATTCGTCGTGTCTGGTCCGCGGCGAGCACGCGCGCGGCGTCGCCGTTCCTCTCGACGAGATAGAGCGCGCCGACGTAGACCTTGAACATCAGCTTGCTGCGCAACCCGGCGCCGTTGAGCGCGAGCGTCGTGTCGCCGACGCGGACGGTGGCGGGCAGCTCGACGCCGGCGACGGTGGCGGCGGGAACGGCAGAAGCGAAGGCGACGGCGAGGACGAGTGCAACGGCAAACGCGCGGATCGATGGCATCGGAACCTCCTCGGCACGGAGCGCGCCGCAGGGAGTCGCGCGCCCTGCGCTAGTGTAGCGGCAGGATGCCCCGGGACGAGAAGTGAGGCGCGGCGAGGAGCTCTCCGACGAAGCGCTGGCGGTGGCCGCGAGCGAGGGCTCCGAGGCGGCGTTCCGGACCCTGGTCGAACGGTTCGAGCGGCCGGTCTACGGACTGGTCCTGCGCATGGTGCACAACGCGGAGCAGGCCGAGGACATCGCCCAGGAGACCTTCGTCAAGGCGTGGAAGGCGCTCGGCCGCTTCGACCCGGAGCGGAAGTTCTCGAGCTGGCTGTTCAAGATCGCCCACAACACGGCGCTCGACGTGCTGCGCCGCCGCGGCGAGGAGCCGCTGTCGCTCGACGCGCCGTTCGGTGCCGAGGAGGAGCCGCCCGAGCTGCCGGCCGACCCGGCGGCCGAGAACCCGCTGCGGGTGGCGCTGGGGCGCGAAGCGGGGAGGGTGCTCGAGCAGGCCCTGGGCGAGCTGCGCCCGGCGTACCGGGAGATCCTCCTGCTGCGCTTCGGCGAGGAGCTCGCCTACGAGGAGATCGCGGAGGTGACCGGCCTGCCGCTGGGCACCGTCAAGGTCCACCTGTTCCGGGCGCGGGCGGAGCTGGCCAGGAGGATGTGCGCACTCGGGCTCGACCCGACCGGGAAGGCCGGGGCGCGAAACACCGGGCCCGTGACGACGTAGGGCCCGACGGGAGACGATGATGAAACCGACCGAACCCGGCCACCGCCCGAATTCCCGCTCCGGAAACCCCGGCGGCGAGGTGATCGAGCGCGAGCTGGTCGAGCTCTTCCGCAGCCTACCGGCGGTTCGCCCGCGGGCGGGCTTCGCCGACCGGGTGATGGCGCGCGTCGCGAGCCCCTCCTGGTTCGCGCGGCCTGCGGTGCGGCTGCTGGTCGCCGCGGCGGTGGCGTTTGCCGCCCTCTCGACCGCATTGCTGTTGCCGACCGCCGGAGCGGTCGCCGGCTGGATCGGTCCGGCGGGCGCGGTCTCCCTGGTTACCGACGGTTTCGCCGACCTGGCCGTCCGTTTCGCCGCGGGGCTCGCCGCCTGGGAGCCGCTCGCCGCGGTGGGTCGGGCGGTCGCCCGGGTCCTCGCCCTGCCCCGGGTCGCTTTCCTGGTCTTCGCCCAGTTCGCGGTCGCCGCGCTCGCCCTCCGGGGCCTGGCGGCGCTCGCCGCCTCCACGAGGAGAACCGCGCATGTTGCGTCCTGATCGCTCGAACTTCGTGTCGCTGGGGGCGGCGGCCGCGTTCGCCCTCCTGATCGGTACCACCGCTCCGCTCGCCGGGACCGTGCCGCCGTCGCCGCCGGCCGGCCTCGAGATTCCGGCGCCGCCGGCGCCTCCGGACGCCCCCACGGCTCCGGCGCGCTCGCCCGCCGCCGCCGCGCTCGCCGAGCGCTACGAGATCGAGGAGCTCGCCGACGGCGTGCTGCTGCGCCCGCGCGACACTGACTCGGCCGTGCGCTCGATCGAGTTCACCGAGGACGGCGAAGTCCTGGTCAACGGCAAGGAGTTCGAGGAACAGGAGCTCGGCGCATTCCTCGGTGAGGACGGCCGCCACGTCGCGGCGCTGGCCCGCCTCGACTTCGATCGGCTGCTGGAGGCGTTCGGGTTCGCGATCGAGGCGGCGCCGGAGCCCGGCGACGTCGAGGTCGGGGTCACGGTCGACGTCCCGGGCGCGCCGCGCATCCGCGTTCGCGGCTCGCGCGAGGACCGCGTCTCGGTCGGCAACTCGATCCACATCGCCGCCGACGAGAGCGCCCGCGACGTGGTCTGCGTCGGCTGCTCGATCGAAATCGAGGGGGCGATCTCGGGCGAAGCGGTGGCCATCGGCGGCAGCGTCCGCGTGCTCGGTACGGTGGCTCGTGACGTCGTCGCCGTCGGCGGCAGCGTCGAGGTCGAGGACGGCGGCGAGGTCGGCGGCGAGGCGACCGCGATCGGTGGCGGCGTCGACGTCGCCGACGGCGGCAGCGTCCTCGGCAGCCGTTCGTCGATCGGCGTCGGGCCCTGGCTGGGCGGCTTCGGCGACGGCTGGGGCACGATCTCGGGGGCGTTCAGCGACGCCGGCAAGCTGGTCTCGGCGATCTTCCGCACCGGCGTGCTCGCCCTGCTCGGAGTGCTCTCGCTTCTGATGATGCGTCCCGCCGTCGAGCGCGCCTCCCGGCGCGCGATCGCCGAGCCGTGGAAGGCGGTGCTCGCGGGTCTGTTGCTCCAGCTCTTCTTCCTGCCGGTCCTGGTGCTGGTCACCGTGGTGCTGGCGGTCTCGGTGATCGGCATCCCGCTGCTGGCGCTGGTGCCGGTGGCGCTGCTCGCGTTCGTGATCGCGGCGCTGCTGGGCTTCGTCGCGATCGGCCGCAACGTCGGCGCCTGGATCGAACATCGCTTCGGCGCGCGCTTCACCAGCCCGATCCTGGGGGTGGTGGTGGGCATCGTCGCGATCCAGGCGATCTCGCTGCTCGGCCGGCTGGTCTCGCTGCCCGGCGGATGGCTCGGCTGGATCGGGCTCTCGTTCGTCGCCGCGGGCTTCTTCGTCAAGTACGTGGCCTGGACGGTCGGGATGGGCGCGATGACGCTGGTGGTCTTCGGCCGGGACTGGCGCCGGTCGCGGCCGGCGGAGGCATCGCGGCCCGAGTCGCCGGATGCGCTCGAGAGGACCGCCGTCGAAGAGGTCACGCCCGAGGGCTGATCCGGTCCCGGCGCGGGACCGAGAGGTGAACGGGCCGTCCCGGGCGACCGGGCCGGCCCGATAGACTCTCCGGCCGATGAGCCCGGTCCCCGCCACCGCGCGCCGTCGCGCCGAGCAGCTCCGCCGCGACCTCGAGCACCACGAGGACCTCTACTACCGGAAGGGCAAGCCGGAGATCTCGGACCGCGAGTTCGACCGGCGTCTGGCCGAGCTCGCCGAGCTCGAGGCCGCCCACCCGGAGCTCGCCACCCTCGACAGCCCGACCCGCCGTGTCGGCGGCGAGCCGATCGAAGGCTTCGCGCAGGTGCGGCACCAGCCGCCGATGCAGTCGCTCGACAACACCTACTCGCTCGAGGAGCTGCGCGAGTGGGAGGAGCGGCTGAAGCGTCTCTGTCCGGGCGAGCAACCCAGGTACGTCGCCGAGCTGAAGATCGACGGCGTCTCGATCTCGCTGCTCTACGAGGACGGCCGTTTCGTGCGCGGCGCGACGCGGGGCAACGGCGTCGTCGGCGACGACGTCACCGGGAACCTGCGAACCATCCGCGCCCTGCCCCTGCGCCTCAAGGGGAAGGTGCCGGCGCGCCTGCTCGTCCGCGGCGAGGTCTACCTGCCGCGCTCCGTCTTCGCGCGGCTCAACCGCCAGCGCGAGGAGGAGGGGCTGCCGCTCTTCATCAACCCGCGCAACTCCGCCGCCGGCGCGATCCGGCTGCTCGACAGCCGCGAAGTCGCCCGCCGGAGCCTGGCGGCGCTGGTCTATCAGATCGCCGACGGCTGGGAGGCGAAGGACCACGCGGACGCGCTCGCCCGGCTCGCGGCCTGGGGGTTCCCGGTCCACGACGGCTGGCGCGAGTGTCCGGCCCTGGCCGACGTCGAGGAGTTCATCGGCGAGTGGCGCGACCGACGCCGCGATCTCGACTTCGACACCGACGGCGTCGTGGTCAAGGTCGATCAGATGTCGCTGCGCGAGCGGCTCGGCTCGACCGCCAAGTCGCCGCGCTGGGCGGTGGCCTACAAGTACGAGCCGGAACAGGGGCGCACGGTGGTCGAGGCGATCCGCGTCCAGGTCGGACGCACCGGGGTGCTGACCCCGGTGGCCGACCTCGCGCCGGTGTTCGTCGGCGGCACGACGGTGCGCCGCGCGACGCTCCACAACTACGAGGACCTGTCGCGCAAGGACGTCCGGGTCGGCGACACCGTGCTGATCGAGCGCGGCGGCGACGTCATCCCGAAGGTGGTCGAAGTCGTGCTGGAGGCGCGCCCGAAGGGAGCGCGCCCCTTCGAGATGCCGGAGCGCTGCCCGGAGTGCGGCGAGAAGGTCGAGCGCATCGAGGGCGAGGTGGCGCTGCGCTGCGTCAACCCGGCCTGCCCGGCGGTGGTCGCCGAGACCCTCCGCCACTACGTCGGCCGCAACGCGATGGACATCGAGGGACTGGGTGACGAGCGGATCGACCAGCTGCTCAAGGAGGGGTTGCTCCACGACGTCCCCGACCTCTACCGGCTCGATCGAGACCGGCTCGCGGCGCTCGAAGGCTGGGGGGAGAGGTCGGCCGACAAACTGCTCGCTTCGATCGACTCCAGCCGGCGGCGCGACCTCGCCTACCTGCTGTTCGCGCTCGGCATCCGCCACGTCGGCGAGCGGATCGCCAAGCTGCTCGCGAGCCACTTCGGCTCGCTCGACGCGCTCGCCGCGGCGAGCGAGGGGGAGCTGACCGAGGTGACCGAGATCGGGCCCAAGGTCGCGGCCTCGGTTCGGGCCTTCTTCTCCGACCCGCGGCAGCGCGCGCGGCTCGCGGCGCTCGCCGCGGCCGGGGTCGCGCCGCCGGTCACCGAGCGCGCCACCGGACCGCGGCCGCTCGCCGGAAAGTCGATCGTCCTGACCGGCCGGCTCGAGGCCTTCACGCGCGAAGAGGCGACCGAACGGCTCGAGCGGCTCGGCGCGCGCGTCGCTTCTTCGGTGTCGAAGAAGACCGATTTCGTCGTGGCGGGCGAGGAGGCGGGCTCGAAGCTCGACAAGGCGAAGTCGCTCGGCGTGCCGGTCCTCGACGAGGCCGGGCTCGAGCGGCTGTTGACGGAACACGAACCCTGATCGGGGCACGAAGGGAGCTGCGATGCGGCGAATGGAGCGGTGGGAGTGGATGCGCGCGGCGGTGATTGCCGGCCTGGTGGTGGGCGCGACGGCCTGCGGCGGCAAGGAGAAGGCCGCCCCGGCGCCGGCCACGACGGCGTCGACGGCGCTGCTCGAGTCGGGCACCGAGCTGGTGATCGCCGACGACGTCGCGGAGCGGCTCGCGCGCTTCGCGAAGGTCGAGATCGCGGCCGACCTGGCGGCGCTGCCGGACGGCGACCGGGCGGCGCTCGCGGACGTGATCGCGGCATCGCGGGTGATGGACGAGATCTTCCGCCGGCAGGTGGGGGCCGATGTCTCGACACTCGCCGGCGAGATCGCGCGCGCCGGCGGACCGCGCGCCGAGGCGGCGCGTGAGCTGTTCCGGATCTTCCAGGGGCCGTGGGACCGGCTCGACGGCGAGGCGCCGTTCGTCGGCGGCACGCCGAAGCCCGCCGGCGCGGGTTTCTATCCCGAGGACCTGACCAAGGCGGAGCTCGAGCGCTGGATCGCCGACCACCCTGCCGACCGCGAGGCGTTCACCTCCGACAAGACGGTGATCGTCCGGCGCGACGGCGGCCTCGCGGCGGTGCCCTACTCGGAGGTCTATCGGGAGCCGCTCGCGCGCGCGGCGGCGCACCTGCGCGCGGCCGCGTCGAAGACCGGGAACGTCTCGCTGCGCAAGTTCCTCGAGACGCGCGCCGCGGCGTTCGAGTCGAACGACTACTTCGCGAGCGACGTCGCCTGGATGGAGCTCGACTCGGCGCTCGAGCCGACGATCGGTCCGTACGAGACCTACGAGGACGCGCTCGCCGGCTACAAGGCGTCGTTCGAGGCCTACGTCACGGTGGCGCTGCCCGAGGAGTCGAAGGCGCTGGCGCGCTACAAGGAGCGGCTGCCCTGGCTCGAGGCCAACCTGCCGATCCCGGACGAGCACAAGAACCGGCAGCGCGGCACCGAGAGCCCGATCCGGGTCGTCGACGTGGTGTTCAGCGCCGGCGACGCCAACAGCGGCGTCAAGACCATCGCTTTCAACCTGCCCAACGACGAGCGGGTCCGCGAGGCGAAGGGCTCGAAGAAGGTGCTGCTGCGCAACGTCATCCGCGCCAAGTACGACACCTTGCTCCTGCCGATCGCGCAGCGGACGCTCTCGCCCGAGGACGCCGCGAAGGTCAGCTTCGACGCCTTCTTCGACGAGGTCCTGCACCACGAGCTGGCGCACGGCCTCGGGCCGGGGACGATCGTCAAGGACGGCCGTTCGACGGAGGTCCGCCTCGAGCTCCAGGAGCTCTACTCGACGCTCGAGGAGGCCAAGGCCGACGTCATGGGCGTCTACGACATCCTGGCGTTGATCGAACAGGGCGAGATGCCGAAAGAGCTGCGCGCGTCGCTCGAGCCGACTTACGTCGCCGGCCTGTTCCGTTCGGCCCGCTTCGGCGTCGGCGAGGCGCACGGCCAGGGGGTCGTCGCGCAGTTCAACTACCTTTCCGACCGCGGCGCGCTCGAGATCGACGCCGAGGGGCGCTACCGGACGGTCTCGGCGAAGTTCCCGGGAGCCCTGCGCGAGCTGCTCGCCGAGATGCTGATGATCCAGGCGCGGGGCGACTATGCCGCGGCGAAGGCCTTCCTCGAGCGCTGGGGCCGGCCGACGCCGCCGCTGCTGGCCGCGATCGAGCGCCTGTCGGACCTGCCGGTCGACCTCGACGCCGTCTACCCGCAGGCGCGCTGAGCTGCGCTGGCCCGGCCGCCCCTTCGCCGACGAGCCGGCGAGGGGACGGCGTCTCGGGACCGGGCTACAATCTCCGGGCGATCCATGCGCGATCCCTCGGTCGTCCTGCGCGAGGCCCTGGACGAGGTGCTCTCCTACCTCGGCGACGCGGCACCGCCGGCGCTGGTCGTCGACTCGGTGCGGCGCCTCGCCTCGGCGCCGCCCGAGATCCTGGCCGCGGAGCTGCGCAGCTGGGCGCTCTCGCGAAAGCGCCGCAGCCCGGTGCCCTACGCCGACCACCTCCTGTTCGGCCTGCGCAAGATGCAGGCGTTCGAGGAGCTCGGCGCACTGCCGGGCGACGGCTACCGTGTCTACCTGAGCCGCCTGGTGGCGGCGCTGGTCGCCGCGCTCCCGGCCGACGCCCGCGATGCGTTCGTCGCCGGCGTCGCCGGCTTGCTCGACGGCGACGCCGAGGTCGGCCCGGGACCCGGAGCGTCCAGCCCGGTGTCTCGTCCCGGATCGGATGCCGCTGCGCCGGCTCGCTCGAGTGAGCAGTTCCTGGCGGCGATCGATGGCGGACAGGACCTGACGCGCGGTTTCGAGGCGGCAGGAAGGGGTGGCGAGGATCCGTGGTCGGAGACCGGGATCTTCCGCGCCTTCGCCGCGGCCGTTCCGGATCAGCTCGCGCCCGCGGGTGCGGCCTCCACCAGCCCGCCGGTCGAGGCGCTGCACCGGATCGTCGCCGTCGAGCAGGACCGCGCCAAGGCGGCAACGCGCTGGGAGCAGATGGTGCGCGAGGCGATCGGCCACTTCAACGAGGGCGCCATCTCCCGCGCCGTGACGCTGCTCGAGCTCGCCGCCCGGCTGGTGGCGGAAGGGGAGGTCAGTGGCGAGACGGCGGCGCGGGCGCGCGAGGCGGCGCACCTCGGGCTGTCGCGCGAGCGCCTGATGGAGGCCGCTCTCGACCCGGCGCAGCGCGCACTGCTGCGCAAGGTGCTCGATCACTTCCCGGGGCTGGCGCCGAAGCGACTGGTCGACCAGATCGCGGTCGAGGGGGACCGCCGGGCCCGGCGCCTGTTGCTGGCTCTGCTCGAGGTCTCGGGACCGGCGGCCCGCGCCGTCGTGTTGTCGGCGCTCGAGGCGAGCCATGCGGGGCGGGTGCGCGGGCACGACAACTGGTACCTGCCACGCAACCTCCTCTACCTGCTCAATCGCATGCCGCGGCCGGTGGATGCCGAGGTCGACTGGGAGCTGCGGGTCACGACGACCTACACCGCTCTGCATTTGCCGGTTCAGCTGGTGCGCGAAGCGGCGATGTTCGTCGCCGGCCTGCCGACGCCGGCGGCGGGGACGCTGCTCGTCGAGCGCATGCGCGAGCTCGAGAAGATCCTGGTGGAAGGGCGCGAGGGCGAGGTCGCGGTGCCGCAGCTCTGGCGGGTGGCGAACGCGCTGGCCTCGGCGCTGGCCCGCGCCGGGACCTCCGAGGCGCGGCTGGCGCTGGTCGACCACGCGCTCAGCTTCCATCCGCGACTCGGCGACACCTCGGCGCGGCTGGCCGATCTCGCCGGCGAGGATCTTTCCGGGCAGCCCGAGGTGGTGGCCGCCCTGCTCGAAACGCTGGGAACGCTGGCGCCGGCACGCGTGCTCGGCGTGCTCGCGGCGCGCAACGAGAAGGCGGTCGAGCGGATCGTGCGGACCCTGGCCACGACCCGCACCCCGGAAGCCCGCCGCGGGCTCGAGGATCTGGCGACGAGGTTCCCGGATCGCGAGTTCGGGAAGCTCGCGGCGCGCGCGGTGCGGCCCGAGATCGGACTCGCGCCCGATCCGGACGCTCGGGTCGAGCCGGGGCCGCGCGAGGAACCGGCGCTCGCCGGCGACCTTCGTTTCTTCAGCCTGCCGCACCTCGTGCAGTCGCTCCAACAGATCCAGGCCAGCGGCCAGGTCCGGTTGCGCGGCGAGAACGGCAACGTCTTCGCGGTCTTCCGGCTGGTCGACGGCCGGCTCGCCGAGTGCGTCGCCGGCGGGCTGCGCGGCGAGAACGCGTTCTACCAGGCCTTCCAGAACCCCACCGGCGGCCGCTTCGAGTTCTTCTCCGAGCCCGACGCGCCGGCCGTGGTGGCCGAGGACGTCACGCTGTTGCTGCTCGAGGCGATCCGCCGCTACGACGATCTCCAGAACGACCGCCAGGTGGTCGGGGACGACGCTTACCTGCGCGCCACCGCCCGCCGGCCGACGCTGCCGGCCGACGAATCGGACGGCGAGCTGGTCCGGCTGGTCTGGACCCGGGTGCGCGAGGGGACCTCGGTGGTCGAGTGCGAGATGGCGGCGCGCCGCGATTCGTTCACGGTGCGCCGGCTGCTCGCGCACTGGGTTCGGGAGGGAGCCGCGCAGGTCGCCGGAACCGGCCGCACCTGAGGCCGCCTGCAGCTTCGCGCGGGCGGAAGCGCCGAAGGACGACAGAGGGAGGAGACTCGATGTCCGGCCGGTCGATCTCGTGCAGTTCTGGAACACGCGTGGTCCACCCATCGTGAGCTCCGGGACCGATCCCCGTCTCGTGGACGCGCTCGAGGAGCTCGACCGTTTCGTCGCGGGCAATCTCGCTCCGGCGCTGTTCTCCGATTCGCTGGCCGTACTGATGGAGGCCGGTCCGGGACCCGCCGCGCAGGCCCTGGCCGCGGCGGGCCCCGGCAAAGCGGAAGCGGCGCTCCACCGGATGCGCGAGATCGCCGAGCTCGAGCTGTTGCCCGCCGCCGACCTGAGCGCGTATCTGGCCGAGCTCGCCGGAAGCCTCGGAACGCAGCCGCCGCCCCCGGTCGTGACCGCGCCAGCTCCGAGCACCGAGCCGGCATCGGCGCCGCCCGCGGAAGCGGCGCCCGGAGCGGCCCCTCGGACGGCGCCCTCCGTGCGACCGGAGGCGCTGCGCGAGTCGCCGCGCCTGAGCTGCCTGCTCGAGCGCTGGACGGCGATTCGCGGCGACGGCGGCGAGCCGCCGCGCGAGCTCGCCGATGCGCTGCTGGTCCTCGCCGCCGCCGAGGCGTCGAGCGCGCAGGAGCTCGAGGCGACGCTCGCACGGCTGCAGCTCGCGGGCATCGGTCCGGCGGTGGCGCGCGACCTGGTCGCCGCCCTGTCGGAGTCGGTCGACGACTGGGTGCTGCGCGACGGCGACTCGGTCGACGTGGACGGCGGGCTCGCCGCGGAAGCGATCCGGCGCGTGCTCCGGCACGCGGGGGACCGCGCGCGAGCGACCAGCCGCTGGCGCGAGCTGCTGGGAGTCGCGGTCGACCGTCTCGTCCGCGGCGATTGGGGGCGGGCCGCGGCGCTGCTCGAGATCGCCGAATCGGCGGAACGCGACGGCGTGGTCGATCCCCGGGTCGCCGACCAGGCGCGTGCGGCGGCCCACGAAGTGCTCGACGCCGGATCGCTGCTCGAGGCGGCGCAGGACCCGATCCGGCGCGCCGTGCTCCGGCGTTTTGCGAGCTATCTCTCCGGCTGGTCGGTCGCGTCGCTGCTCGACGAGCTGCGCTACGAGGAGGACAAGAAGCGGCGCCGCCTGGCGCTCGGTCTGCTCGAGCTCCACGGGCCCGCCGCGCGCGAGGCGGTGTTCGACCGGCTGGTCGCCGCCGGGGCGGGAACCGATCCCGACGCGGGAGCCTGGTGGTACGCGCGCAACCTCGTCTCGCTGCTCCAGCGTCTGCCCCGACCGCCGGGCGACGACGGGCGTCGCGAGCTCGAGATCGCGGCGCCCTATTCCCGATTCGACGTTCACCCGGCGCTGCAGCGCGAAGTCTTCGCCCTGCTCGGCCAGCTGCCCGACGGCCTCGGCGCGACGCTGCTGGTGGAGCGCCTGCGCGAAGCCGAGCGGGCGCTGGCCGGCGGAGCGCCGCCGTTCGACCCGGCCGAGGTCCCGAAAGTGCTCGGCGCGCTGGCCGCCGCGCTGGCGCGATCCGGGGGCAGGGCGGCACGCCGTGCGCTGTTCGATCACGGAGCGAACGGCGCCGCGCGCTCGCCGGAGGCGGCCGCGCGCTGGCGCGAGCTCGGCCGACTCGACCTCTCCGACGACCCCGACCTGGTCGAGCGGATGCTCGCGGAGCTGCGCTCGCACCTGCCGGTCAAGGTACTGGGCGTCGCGGTGGCCCGCGGCGAGCCGCTGGCCGAGCACCTGGTCCGGGCGCTCGCGGGCACCCGGACGGCGGCGGTGCGCGAAGCGCTCTCCGACCTCGCGACGCGCTTCCCGGATCGTCCGGTCGGCCGAGCCGCGCGCGAGGTCGCGGCCGCGCCGGCTCCGGAGGGTGCGCCCGCCGCGACCGCTGCGATCGCAAGAGTCGGCGCCACCCGCGCGGCGGCGACACCGGCCGCGGCGGTCGTCGAGCTCTCGGCGCTCCTGCAGGAGATCGAACAGGCCGGCGCGAGCGGGCGCCTGACCCTGCGCGATCCGCGGGGCGAGGAGTGCGCGAGCCTCGACCTGGTGGGAGGCGGAGTCGAAGAGTGCCGCGCGGCGGCGCTGGTCGGCGAGAGCGCCTTCCACCGGCTGTTCGAAGCGCCGGTGGCCGGCCGGCTCGAGTTCGTCGCGAGTGACGCTCCGGCGCCGTCCCCGGCACCGAGGCGCAGTGCCACCGCGCTGCTGCGCGAGGAGCGCCGGCGCCGCGATGAGCTCCGCCTGGCGCGGATCCTGGTTCCCGACGACGCGGCGTTCGGCGCCGGACCCAATCGCCCGACGACGCCGCTCGGCGAGACCGACGTCGAACTGATGCGCCGGCTCTGGGCGAGCCTCCGGGAGGGGAGCGCGGCGCTCGCGTGCGAAGCGGCCCTCGGCGTCGGGTCGCTGCGGGTGCGCAGGATCCTGGCGCACTGGCTGGTCGAAGGGGCGCTGCGCCTCGCGCCCGGAAGGGCCGCTCCCGCTCCCTGAACCCCTCCTCGAGGGCGGTCCCGCCCAGCGTGCGCGCGAAACAGGGCGTCCCGTGTGCCAGAATGGCGCGTCGTGCTCATCGAACCCCAGGTCCTGGTCGTCGACGACGAGACCGGCTCGCGCGAGTCGATGGCGATCGCCATCGAGAAGGCGGGTTACCCAGTCCGCACCTTCGACGACGCGCGCCGAGCGCTCGATTTCCTCGCCGAAAACACCTCGGTGCAGCTCGTGATCTGCGACTTGCGGATGCCCGGCGGGATGGACGGCCTCGCCTTCCTCCAGGAGGTGCGCAGCCGGGGTCTCGATCTGTCCGTGATCCTGGTCACCGGCTTCGGCTCGATCGAGTCGGCGGTCGAGGCGATGCGGGTCGGCGCCGACGATTACCTGACCAAGCCGGTCGACCTCTACGAACTGCGCAAACGGGTCACCACCCACCTCGAGAAGCGCCAGCTCCAGCAGCGCGTCGCCGAGCTCTCGCTCCAGCTCGACAAGCGTTTCGGCTTCGAGTCGATCATCGGGCGTTCGCCGGCGATGGAGGCGCTGTTCGAGCAGATGCAGCTGGTGGCGCCGACCCGCTCCAACGTGCTGATCATCGGCGAGAGCGGCACCGGCAAGGAGCTGGTGGCCAACGCCATCCACCGCGCCAGCCCGCGCCGCGACGAGCGGTTCCTCGCCATCAACTGCGGCGCCATCCCGGCCGACATCCTCGAGAGCGAGCTGTTCGGCCACGAGCGCGGCTCGTTCACCGGCGCGATCGGCCGCAAGATCGGCAAGTTCGAGCTCGCCCACAAGGGGACGCTCTTCCTCGACGAGATCTCGGAGCTCTATCCGGAGCTCCAAGTCAAGCTGCTGCGGGTGCTCGAGGAGCGCCGGATCATGCGGGTCGGCGGCAGCGAGTTGTTCGAGGTCGACTTCCGGCTGATCGCGGCGACCAACAAGGATCTCGAGCGGGAGATCGCGGAGGGACGCTTCCGCGAGGACCTCTACTACCGTCTCAAAGTGGTGACGATCCGCATTCCGCCGTTGCGCGAGCGCAGGGACGACATCGCGCTGATCGCCGAGCACTACCTGCGCCAGTTCTGCAAGGAGCACGGGCGCGAGCCGAAGCGCCTCGCCCCCGGTGCGGTCGAGGCGATTCGAGGCTACCGGTGGCCGGGCAACGTGCGCGAGCTGAAGAACGCCATGGAGTCGGTGGTCGTCTTCCATCGCGGCGAGGTGATCGAAGCGCACGACCTGCCGGCGGACATGCGCAGCGAGCTCGGCATCGGCGGGCCGCCGGCGCCGGAGCCGGAGTCGACCGAGGTGGCCTCCGACGAGCCGGCGGAAGTCCGCGCCCTGCCGTCCGCGGCCGGCGGCGTCGCCGTCGCGCCGTCCGCGGCGGCGACCATGGCCGACATCGAGCGCGAGGCGATCCTGGCGGCGCTCGAGCGCACCGGCGGACGGCGGGCCGAGGCCGCGCGGCTGCTCGACATCGGGCTGCGCACCCTGCAGCGTAAGCTGAAGGAATACAAGGACCAGGGCTTCTACGAGGAGTGAACCATGGAGATGCCGGCCGACGTGCTCATCTATCTGGAGCAGCTCACGGGCGAGGCCAAGCGCGGCATGCTGCTGTCGATCAGTCCGCACGGCTTCTACGAGGTCAATCTCCAGACGGCGGGCGGGCCCCGTCGTGCCCTGCTGCCGATCTCGCGCACCTACATCGTGGCTGCCGAGGTCGAGGAGCTGCCGGTGCTGGCGACCGAGATCGAGCGCTGACGACCCCTTGATTCGGCTCTCGGTCAACGTCAACAAGGTCGCCACGCTGCGCAACGCGCGCGGCGGCGACAACCCGAGCGTGCGCCGCGCGGCGGAGGTGGCGATCGCCGCCGGCTGCCACGGCATCACCGTCCATCCGCGGCCGGACGAGCGCCACATCCGCCGCGCCGACGTGCTCGAGCTCGCCTCCTGGCTGCCGGTCGAGCTCAACGTCGAGGGCTATCCCGGCAAGGAATGGCTGGCGCTGGTCGAGAAGGTGCGGCCGGCGCAGGCGACGCTGGTACCCGACCCGCCGGAGGTGCTGACGTCGAACGCCGGCTGGAAGTTCGGCGAGGCCGACCGCCTCTGGCTGGTCGACGTCGTGTCGAGGCTGCGCGCCAAGGGGTGCCGGGTGAGCCTGTTCGTCGACCCGTCGCCGCGCGAGGTGGAGGGAGCGAAGTCGGTCGGCGCCGACCGCGTCGAGCTCTATACCGAGCCCTACGCCCGCGCCTTCCACGGTCCGAGGCGCGATGCCGCCTTCGCCCGCTACCGCAACGCCGCCGAACGCGCCGCCAAGCTCGGCCTCGGCGTCAACGCCGGCCACGACCTCGACCTCGACAACCTGCCGTACTTCGCCCAGAACCTCCCCGGCCTCGCCGAAGTCTCGATCGGCCACGCCCTGATCAGCGACGCCCTCTTTCGTGGGCTCGAAGCGACGGTCCGCGCCTACCTTGCCGCGCTGGGAGGACCCGTGCCGCCGACGGAAGAAGTCATGCCGTAGACCTCGGGCGGCGGGACCGACGGCGGCGGTCCGCCGCGCATGGCGTCCCGGCGTGCGATCCCGAACCAGGAGCATGGAGAAGAACGGATGAGACTGCTACAGCAATGGATCGTCAGCGCGATCGCGCTCGGATTCTGCGCTGGCGACGTTGGCGTGCTGCGAGCTCAGGTCCTGGGCCCGGAGTTCCAGGTGAATACCTACTCCACCTACGGTCAGCTCTACCCGGCGGTGGCGGTAGCGGCTTCCGGCGAGTTCGTCATCGTCTGGGAGAACCGTGATCCGACCGGCGCGGACGACAACGTCTATGGTCAGCTCTACGAAGCAGACGGTACTCCGCTCGGATCGGAGTTCCTCGTCAACAGCTACACCTCGACGTACGCTGCTTTCCCTGCTGTTGCGTCGCTCGGTTCGAGCGGCTTCGTAGTGGTGTGGACCTCCAACCAGCAGGATGGATCCGACACTGGCGTTTTCGGGCAGCGGTTCGGCTGGAGCGGCGCTCCGGTCGGTATCGAGTTCCAGGTCAACAGCCACACGACGTCGTATCAACGTTACCCGGCAGTGGCCGCTGACGCGGCGGGCAGTTTCGTCGTTGTCTGGTCGAGCCTTCACCAGGACGGTTCGGGGAACGGGGTCTTCGGCCAGCGGTTCGATCCGTCCGGAGCTCCGTCGGGTCCGGAGTTCCGGGCGAACGTGTTCACGACAGGCCATCAGTCCTCTCCTGCGGTGGCGGTCGATGTCTCCGGCAGGTTCCTCGTCGCCTGGCAGGCGAGCGACCTCTCGGGAAGCGGAGTGCTCGGCCGAGCGTTTCTCGCCACCGGCGATCCGGCAAGCGGCGACCTCGTACTCAATGCGTTCACGACGGGCGACCAGCGTTCGCCTTCCTTGGCTGCAGACGGCAGCGGCGGCTTCGTGGCGGTGTGGTCCAGCCTCGCCCAGGACGGAGACGACAGCGGAATCTTCGGGAGGATGCTGGGCCTGTCTGGCCAGCCCCTGGCAGGCGACTTTCCCGTCAACTCGTTCACACTGGGAACTCAGAGCTCCCCAGCGGTGGCGGCATCGGGGTCGGGCGGCTTCGTCGTGAGCTGGGAGAGCTACCTTCAGGATGGGTCGGGTGCGGGCGTGTTCGGCCAGCGCTTCGCGGCAAGCGGTTCCCGTGTGGGTGAAGAGTTCCAGGTCAATACCTTCACGACAGGCTGGCAGAACGCGCAGCGGGTGGCCACCGACGATGGCGGGAACTTCGTCGTGACCTGGGTCAGCGACGGGCAAGACGGCTCCTACGGCGGCATCTTCGCGCGCCGCGGAACCGTCCGGCTGTTCGTCGATGGATTCGAGACGGGCGAGGTCTGCTCGTGGAGCTCGACGGTCGGTGGCGGCCCCTGCCCCTGACCTCTGGGATCGGTCCTTACTGGTCCAGTCGCACACCCCCGAGACCGGGCCCGAGGATCCCGACGCGCCCCGCTCCCGGAACGGTTGCAGTAATTCACAGCGCCGGCCGCACGCACTGCTACGCTGCTGCATCGCGGTACGGGGGCTCTCCATGTCGATGGGCGGCGGGGCGAGGGTGATCCTCGTGATCGTTGGGTTGAGTCTGGCGGGCGGACGGCTGCGGCCGGTGACCGCGCAGGGGCTCGGGTCCGAGTTTCAGGTCAACGGCTACTCGACGAACGGCCAGTACCAGCCGGCGATCGCGGCGGACGCGGCGGGACGCTTCGTCGTGGCGTGGCAGAGCTACGGCCAGGACGGGGCCTTCGCCAGCATCGTCGCCCGACGCTTCGGGCCCGATGGCGCGCCGGTCGGCGGCGAGTTCGTGGTCAGCAGCTCGACGTCGGAGGCGCGCTACACGCCGGTGGTGGCGGCCGGCGCCGACGGCGGCTTCGTCGTGGTCTGGGTCGACGGCAGCGACGACGGCACCTACACCGACGTGCGCGCCCGGCGCTTCACGGCCGACGGAAACCCCGCCGGCGCCGAGTTCGAGGTCAACAGCACGACGGCGGGATACCAGTCGACGCCGTCGATCGCCGCCGCCGCCGCGGGTGGCTTCGTCGTGGCCTGGCGGAGTCTCGATCAGGACGGGTCGGGGTACGGCGTCTTCGCGAGGAGCTTCGACGCGAACGGAGCGCCAGCCGGCGGCGAGCTCCCGGTCAACACCACCTGGACGGGGTCACAGAACCTGCCCGCGCTGGCGGCGGGTGCCACCGGCCAGTTCCTCGTCGTCTGGCAGAGCGACGACGGCGACGGCACCGGCATCGTCGGGCGGCGCCTGGACGCGGCGGGAGTGCCGATCGCGGGGGAGTTCCCGATCAACGAGTTCACCACGGGAGACCAGTTCGAGCCGGCGGTCGCGCCCGGCAGCGCGGGTTCCTGGCTCGTGGTCTGGTCGAGCGACGGCCAGGATGGTTCGGGCACAGGGGTCTTCGCCCGCAGGTTCGACGCCTCGGGGTCGGCGATCGGCGGCGAGTTCGCGATCAACGCCACCACGGCGGAGAACCAGGACGAGCCGGTGGTCGCGAGCAGCGCTTCGGGCAGGTTCGTGATGGTCTGGGAGAGCTACGGGCATCGTGAGTCGACCTACGACGTGGTCGGCCGCTTCTTCGATGCGGAGGGAGCGCCGGCCGGAGACGAGTTCGTGGTCAACGTCCGCAACGTGGGAGGGCAGTACCAGCCGGCGGTGGCGGCGCGGCCCACGGGCGACTTCCTCGTGGCGTGGGAGAGCTACGGCCAGGACGGCTCGTACGGTGGCATCTTCGCGCGCCGCGGCGCGTCGCGGTTGTTCGCGGACGGCTTCGAATCGGGCGACCTCAGCGCCTGGAGCGCTTCGCCGGCGGACGCAGGACGAAGGTAACCGCGGCGGGCGGGCGGGCGAGGGAGCCGGTACGACCCGCCTCGGCGGCGTCTGACCGTCCCGCCGAGGCGTGGATTCATGTTCGATCGGTGCGGGTCAGTAGCCCGCCCCTTCCGATTTCTTCTCCGAGGTTGGCAGCGGCCGGCTCCACGGCGGTGCGACGCCGGCCGAACGCGCGTAGGCGATCAGCTGACCCAGATGCTCATGGAGGTGGGCATTGAGGACGAGCAGGACCGTCCTGCCGTCGACCGCCGAGCCGAAGAAGTCGACCGCCTTCTCGAGCTGCTCCGGGGTCGCGCCGACCGCGGCTTCGCGCGCGAAAGCGAGCGCCCGCGCGAGCGAAGCGGCGACGTCCGTCTTGGAGCTCTTCTTCTCGAGCGCGGCCAGGTCGTCGAAGCTCTTCGGCGCTCCCTCCGGAATGGCGGCGCCGGCCATGCCGGCGAGCAGGTAGACGCTGCCGGCGACGTGCTGGAACGCCTCTCCTACCGAGCGGACCCCCTCGGCCGGACGCCAGTCGTACTTGTCGGCGGGGATCGCCTCGGCCAGCGACTCGAGCTTCGTCGCGGCGTCGTCGAAGACGAACAGGTAGGCGTCGCGTGCGGTGCGCGCGGCCGGGGCCGGGTCTTTCGGCTCGTCGGCGATCACCGCCGAAGGCAGGATCGACAACGACAACAGGGCGAGTGCGACGTGGCGCATCGGAGCCTCCTCGGGTTGGGGTTCGTCCCGGACGATAGCTCCGGCGAGCCCGAGCCGCCAGGGACTTCGCTACTCCGCGCCGATCTCGGCGCGGATGGCGTCCGCGAGGTGGGTGCCGAGCTCGTCGACGACGGCGTCGTCGGGGCCTTCGATCATGACGCGGGCGAGCGGCTCGGTGCCGCTGTAACGCAGGACCAGGCGGCCGTCGGCGCCGAGGCGGCGCTCGACTTCGGCGGTGGCGTCGGCGACGCGCGGCAGGCTCGCGAGCGACGGGCGGGCGCGGACGCGGACGTTGATCAGCCGCTGCGGGTAGCGGCGGAAGCCCTCGAGCAGCTCGCTCACGGGGCGGCCCGCCACGGCGGCGATCCTCGTCATCACGATCGCCGTCAGCAGGCCGTCGCCGGTGGTCGAGAGCGCGAGATCGACGAGGTGGCCGGACTGCTCGCCGCCGAGGCGGGCGCCGCGCGCGCGCAGGGTCTCGACGACTTCGCGATCGCCGACGCCGCAGCGCACCAGGCCGATCCCCTCGCGCTCGAGCGCGCGCTCGAGCCCGAGATTGCTCATCGAGGTGGCGACGATGTCGCGCGGCTCGAGCTCGCCGCGGCGGGCGAGGTCGGTCGCCCACAGGTAGAGCATCGCGTCACCGTCGCGCAGCGTGCCCCGCTCGTCGACCAGCAGCGCGCGGTCGGCGTCACCGTCGAAAGCGAAGCCGAGGTCGAAGCCGCCGGCACGAACCCGCTCGACCAGCGCGTCGGGGTGCGTCGAGCCGCAGTCGCGATTGATGTTGGCGCCGTCCGGTCGGTCGAACATCGTCTCGACGGCGGCGCCGAGCCGCTCGAACAGGGCACGGGCGACGCCCGAGGCGGCGCCGTGCGCGCAGTCGAGAGCGACGCGCAGGCCCGAGAGCGGGCGGTCGCCGGGGACGAGGCGGGTCAGTAGCTCCAGATACTCGGCGACGGCGGACAGGTCGGTCGTCACCGGCGCCGCGGCCGATGGAGGCGGCGGCTCCGCCGCGGCGAGGCGCCGCTCGAGAATCTCCTCGTCGTCGCGGCTCCACTTGAATCCGTCGGGTGCGATCAACTTGATGCCATTGTCCTCGGCCGGATTGTGGCTGGCCGAGAGCACCACGCCGGCCGCCGCGCCGCGCGCCGGCACCAGCCGGGCGATGGCGGCGGTCGGCACGACGCCGAGCTCGACGGCGCGAACGCCGGCCGCCGCGAGTCCGCTCGCCACCCAGTCGGCGAGCAGGGGGCTCGAAGCCCGGGTGTCGCCGCCCAGCAGCACCGTCGGAGTCGAGTCGCGCTCGGCGAGCAGCCGCCCGAGCTCGAAACCGATGCGGCGCACCGTCGCCTCGACCAGCGGCGGCTCGCCGAAGCGCGCGCGGATTCCGTCGGTACCGAACAGCCGGCCGCTCAACGGCCGGCGCTCCGCTCGCGGACGCCGTCGGGCGAGTCCGGGTCGGGGACCACCATCGGCACCCGCACCAGGACGGTGGTCGGCTGCAGGACGCGGATCAGCGGATCGGGCGGAATCACCGAGACCGTCTGGTCGAACGAGAAGGCGTGACCGTCGAGCGAGACCGGACTGGTGGTCAGCGAGTCGAGGCTGACGAGCAGGCTCTGCGGCCCGCGCACCAGAGCCGAGTCGGGCAGCGTGGCGACGTCGCCGGGAACCGAGCCGCCGGCGGGCTCACCGACGATGCGGGGGACCACCGGGAGCGAGCGCGTCGCCTCGACGTCGAGCCGCACCGGAATGGAGTTGGGCTCGATCGAGACCGCGTCGATCGGGTCGGGACGCTGGACGTCCGCGGCGGTCAGGTGGACGACGTCGATGCCGCCGCCGCTCGACTCGCTGACGTCGACCACGACGTCGACCGCCCAGGGCGACAGCGTCCGCAGCTGCCGGTCGGGACCGCGCAGCCGGACCTTCACCGACTGGATCGGGTCGAGCAGGATCGTTCCGCGCGGCAGGTTGTAGGTCACCGAGGCGTCGACGACCTTCTCGGAGATCCGCTCGCGCTTCTCGACCGAGGAGAAGAACCAGACGGTCAGCGCGCCCGCCACCGCGAGAGCGCGCAGCCCCCAGCGTCCCGCGCGCTCGGTCATCCGTCCGCTCCGGGGGCTTCGGGACCCTTCTCGGCCTCGACGACCAGCAGCTGGTAGAGCCGGTTGCGAAGGTTCTTCGGGTCGATCTTGGCCTCGAGCCGGCCGCCGACCGCGATCGAGATGCCGCCGGTCTCCTCGGAGACGACCACCGCGACCGCGTCGGTCTCCTCGCTGATGCCGAGCGCGGCGCGGTGGCGCGAGCCGACCTCCTTCGAGAGCTCCGGGTTCGAGGTCAGCGGCAGGAAGCAGGCGGCGGCGGCGATGCGGTCGGTCTGGACGATCACCGCGCCGTCGTGCAGCGGCGTGTCGGGCGTAAAGATGTTGAGCAGCAGGTCGAAGGACGCCGCGGCGTCGAGCACGATGCCGTTCTCGATGTAGTTGCGCAGCCCCTCGCGCCGCTCGAAAACGATCAGCGCGCCGGTGCGGCGGGCGGCGAGCGTGGTGGCGGCGAGCGCGGCGTCGTTGATCGCGGTACGCACCGGCACGCGGCTGCCGAAGCGCAGCAGCGGGTTGCGGCCGACGTTGGCGAGCGCGCGACGGATCTCCTGCTGGAAGATCACGATCAGCGCGAACGGCAGGAAGATCAGGAAGCTCTCGAGGATCGCCTCGAAGGCCCGCAGCTTCAGGGTGCGCGCCAGGTAGTAGGCGCCGGCGACCAGGAACATGCCGGTCAGCATCTGCACCGCGCGCGTGCCGCGGATCAGCAGCAGCAGGTTGTAGAACAGGATCGCGACGACCGCCACGTCGACCAGGTCGTGCCAGGTCAGGACCTGGAAGAAGCCGTCCCAGCTCAAGTGGCACCCTCCGCGGTGGCGGTCGCTCGCCAGATCTCGAGAAACTGGCGGGTGGCGCCGACGTCGTGGACGCGCAGTATGGCGGCGCCGCCCTCGGCGGCGCGCGCCGCCGCGGCGAGGCTGCCCGGGAGCCGCGCCTCGGGCGGCGCGCCCGAGACCGCGCCGAGGAAGCTCTTGCGGCTGGCGCCGACCAGCAGCGGCGCGCCGAGCTCCGCCAGCCGGGCGAGTCGCGCGAGCAGCTCGAGATTCTGAGCCGTGGACTTGCCGAAGCCGAGACCGGGATCGAGCACGATCGCGGCGGCGTCGATGCCGGAGGCGACCGCCGCGTCGCGGCGCGACGACAGCTCGGCGCCGACCTCGGCCACGACGTCGCGGAAGGAGATGTCGCGTTGCATCGTCGCGAGCTCGCCGCGGGCGTGCATCAGCACCACGGGGCAGCCGGCTCCGGCGACCACCGCGGCCATCGCCGGGTCGCCGAGGGCGGAGATGTCGTTGACCAGGTCGGCGCCGGCGCCGAGCGCGGCGCGCGCCACCGCGGCCTTGCGGGTGTCGACCGAGATCGGAATGTCGACGAGCGGGCGCAGCGCCTCGAGCACCGGCATCAACCGGGCGAGCTCCTGCTCGGCCGGGACTTCGCGCGCGCCGGCGCCGTAGACGCCGCCTCCCGGGCGCGTCGACTCGGCGCCGAGATCGAGCAGGTCGGCGCCCTCGGCGACCAGGACGAGCGCGTGCTCGACGGCGCGCGCCGGATCGAGGAAACGGCCGCCGTCACTGAACGAATCGGGGGTGACGTTGACCACCCCCATCAGCTTCGGCGACCCGGCGACGAGCTCCAACCGCCGACCGCGCGGCAGATCGAGCGTCCAGCTCCCGGTCGGTCGGCGGTCGGTGGCGGCGGGCGGCAACGGTGGCGGTCTCCGGCGCGAGTCTACCTCGGAGACTCGCGCGCGGAGGTCGTTCGCGGCTCAGGCGGGGGAGGGGCGCGGCGTCAGATCGGGTGCCACGCCGGACGCAGCGGTCGGGCTGTCGGCGGCGGGCGCCGCGGCGCCCGGGTCCTTCGGCCGCGGCGGCTGCGCGGGGGCCAGCTTGCGGCCGGTCATCTCCTCGATGATCCGGTAGACCTCGTCGCCCTCGAGCGATTCCTTGTCGAGCAGCTCGGCGGCGACCCGGTCGAGCACCGGTCGCTGCGCGTGCAGGATCTCGCGCGCCTTCTCGTAGCCGGTCTGGACGATCTTGCGGACCTCTTCGTCGATGCGCCGCGCGGTCTCGTCGCTGTAGTTGGAGCGTTGCGCGAAGTCGCGGCCGAGGAAGACCGGCTCGTCGCCGTCACCGAAGGTGAGCGGACCGAGGTCGGACATGCCCCACTCGCAGACCATGCGCCGGGCCATCGCCGTGGCGCGCTCGATGTCGTTGCCGGCGCCGGTGGTGATGTCCCTCTGGGTCAGCTCCTCGGCGACCCGGCCGCCCATGAAGATGGCGATCTGGTTGCCGATGAAGCCGCGGGAGTAGTTGTACTTGTCCTCGGTCGGCAGCTGCATGGTGACGCCCAGCGCGCGGCCGCGCGGGATGATCGTCACCTTGTGCAGCGGGTCGTGCCCGGGCAGGAAGGCGGCGACCAGCGCGTGCCCCGCCTCGTGGTAGGCGGTGACCTTCTTCTCGTCGTCGGTGAGCACCAGCGTCTTGCGCTCGGCGCCCATCAGGACCTTGTCCTTGGCGAACTCGAAGTCGGCCATCTCGACCTTCTTCTTGTTGCGCCGGGCGGCGATCAGCGCCGCTTCGTTGACCAGGTTGGCGAGGTCGGCGCCGGCGAAGCCGGGGGTGCCGCGGGCGATCCGGCCGAGGTCGACGTCCTCGCCGATCGGCAGCCCCTTGGTGTGGACCTGGAGGATGCCGAGCCGGCCGTTGATGTCGGGACGGTCGACCACGACGCGGCGGTCGAAGCGGCCGGGGCGCAGCAGCGCCGGGTCGAGCACGTCCGGCCGGTTGGTGGCCGCGATCAGGATCACGCCCTCGTTGGTCTCGAAGCCGTCCATCTCGACCAGCAGCTGGTTCAACGTCTGCTCGCGCTCGTCGTGGCCGCCGCCCAGGCCGGCGCCGCGGTGGCGGCCGACCGCGTCGATCTCGTCGATGAAGATGATGCAGGGCGCACTCTTCTTCGCCTGCTCGAACATGTCGCGCACGCGCGCCGCGCCGACGCCGACGAACATCTCGA
>BTUO01000004.1:0-395364 GCA_045862895.1 Acidobacteriota bacterium | reverse complement strand
GGGGGGGGGGGGGGGGGGGGGGGGGGGGGGGGGGCCGGGGGGGGGGGGGGGGGGGCGCGGCGGGCGCGCCGCCCGCCTCGCCGAAGCCGGTCGCGCGCTCGGTCACCGGCTCGCCGGCCTCGACGCCGAGCCCGGTCGCCTCGACGAAGTCGAGGCGCGGCTCGCGGTGCTCGAGCGGCTGCTGCGCAAGTACGGCGGCACCTCGGCCGATCTGGTCGAGCGCCGCGAGCGGATCCGCGCCGAGCTCGCCGAGCTCGAAGGGGACGCGGAGAGTCGAGAGGAGCTCGAGGCCGAGAGCGCCGCGGCGCTGGCGTCCTACCGGCACGCCGCGCTCCGGCTCTCGGTCGCGCGCCAACGCTGGGGTGAGGCGCTCGCCGCGCGACTCGAGCGCGAGCTCGGCGATCTCGCGCTCTCCGGCACCCGCTTCGCGGTCTCGCTCGAGCGCGTGCGCCGCGGCGACAGCCCGCTCGAGATCGACGGCGAGCGGGTCGACTTCGGATCGGCCGGCGTCGATCGCGTCGCGTTCCTGTTCGCGCCGAACCCGGGCGAGCCGCTGGCGCCGCTGGCGCGGATCGCCTCGGGCGGCGAGCTCGCCCGGGTGTCGCTCGCGCTCCAGCTCGCCGCCCACGGCGAGCGGGTGGCGGGCGGTCCGACGCTGGTCTTCGACGAGGCCGACGTCGGCCTGGGCGGGGCACAGGGCGCCGCCCTGGGGCGCAAGCTCCGGCGGCTCGCGCGCGGTGGCCAGATCCTGGCAGTCACGCACCTGGCCCAGGTCGCGAGCTTCGGTGACCGTCATCACAAGGTGTCCAAGCGGGTCCGCTCCGGGCGCACCTGGGCGCAGGTCGAGACCCTCGGTCGCGCCGAGCGGGTGGCCGAAGTCGCGCGCATGATCTCGGGGCAGAAAGTCACCCCGGTCTCGCTCGAGCACGCCGGCGAGCTGGTGGCGGGCGCCGAGAAGGAGGCTCGGTGAGCGCCGCCGCCGCTCCGGACGCTCGGGCGCTGGTGGCCCTCTGGCGCTTCGGTGGCGATCCGCTCGGGCTCGTCGCGGCGCTCGACCGCGGCGCGGTGGTCGCGATCCCGACCGAATCGAGCTACGGGCTGGCGGTCGATCCGCGCTCGCGGGACGCCGTCGCCGCGCTGGTGCGGCTCAAGGGCGAGCGCGAGGGCAAGCCCCTGCCGGTGGTCTGCGGCTCGGTCGAGGCGCTCGGCGCGCTCGGCGTGATCGCCGCGGACCCCGCGCTCGCCTGGGCGCGGCCGCGCTGGCCGGCGGCGCTGTCGGTGGTGGTCGAGTTGGAGGCGCCGATCGCAGCCTCGCTCGGCCGCCGCGACCTCGCTGTCCGAGTCCCTGATCACGAGCGGCTTCGCGAGCTGTTGATCGCGCTCGGCCGCGCCGTGACCGCGACCTCGGCGAACCCGGGCGGCGCGCCGCCGTATCTCGACGCGGGCGAGGTCGCGCGATGGCTCGAGCGCGCGGCGCCGGGGGCCGGAATCGCCGAGGCGATCGTGGTCGACGGCGGCGTGCTCGCCGGCGGGCCTGCTTCGACGCTGGTGAGGATCGAAGCGGGGCGCCCCGTCGTCCTGAGAAGCGGGAGGTACCGTTTTGACTGATCGCCGTTCGACCCGAAGCCGCCCTCTCCGTCGCGTGCGAAGGCTTCCAACCGCGGCGGCGCTCCTGGGCTCCATCCTGGCGGCGTCGGCGTTCGCGCAGGAGGAGGCGCCGATCCTGCCGGTCGACCAGATCCGGGCCGGCCAGCGCGGCTACGGCGAAACGGTCTTCGCGGGAGGCGTGCGCGAGCGCTTCGAGGTCGAGATCCTCGGCGTGCTGCGCGAGATGCAGCCCGGAACCGACGCCGTGATGGCGCGACTGACCGGGCGCGGCCTCGAGAAGACCGGCGTCATCGCCGGCATGAGCGGCAGCCCGGTCTGGATCGACGGCAAGCTGGTCGGCGCGATCGCCTTCGGCTGGCCGTTCGCGACCGAGGCGATCGGCGGCATCACGCCGATCGAGCAGATGCGCGCAATCCCCCGGGCCGGGCCGTGGCCGGCGGCGGTTCGCACCGCCTCGGTGACGCTGGAGGAGGTGGCCGCGCGGCGACTGCCGACCGACCTGCTCGAGCGCGCCGCCGAGCGGCTGGTCGCGGCGACCGGCATCGGCGCCCGCGGCGCCGTGACCTGGAGCATCGCGGGCCTGGCCGGGTCCGGACTCGATCGCCTGCGCGCGGCGCTGCCCGCGCTGGCGCCGACGGCGGCCGGCCGCTCGGCCCCCATCGGCGCCGGCGACGATGGCGCGGTCGAGCTGGTCGCCGGCTCGTCGGTGGCCGCGGTGTTCGTCGACGGCGACTTGCGCCTGGCGGCGACCGGCACCGTCACCGAGGTCAGCGGCCGCCGCGTGCTCGCTTTCGGCCACCCGGTGGCCGGCCTTGGTGAGGTCAGCCTGCCGATGGCGCCGGCCGACGTCGTCACGGTGCTGCCGAGCCTCTACAGCTCGTTCAAGCTCGCCAACTCCGGAGCGATCGTCGGCGAGTTCACCCGCGACCACGCCGCCGGCGCGGTCGGCACCCTCGGCGCGGTGCCGCGCACGGTGCCGTTCGAGCTCGAGATCGCGGGGCCGTCGCCGCGGACCTACGCGCTGCGCCTGGCGCGCGTACCGCAGTTCGTGCCGTTGCTCGCGGCCATCGGCGCGCTCGGAGCGCTCGACGTCGCCGCGTCGTCGGGCGGAACCGAGGGGGTCGATCTCGAGCTCGCGGCCGATCTCGGCGCGCACGGCCGGCTCGAGCTCGCGCAGTCCTTCGACGGCGTCGGCGCCGGCACGTCCGCCGTGCTCTGGATGTACGCCGTCCTCGACTTCCTGTCGGGGACCGAGCTCGCCGAAGTCCAGATCGAGTCGATCTCGGCGAAGCTGACGCCGTGGGCGCAACCGCGGGTCGCGACGCTGGTCGGCGCGCACCCCGCGCGCTCGCGGCTGGAGCCGGGCGAGACGCTCGACCTGTTCGTCGACCTGCGCGCCTTCCGCGGCGAGACCGAGCGCCGCCGGCTGTCGCTGGTGGTGCCGCCGGACCTGCCCGCCGGTCGTTACACCCTGCTGGTCGGGGACGGCACCAGCGTCGATGCCGCGCGGCTGGGGCTGGCGCCGGCGGCACCGGTGACCTTCGAGCAGGCGATGGAGCTGCTCGACTCGCTCGGCACCTCGCGCGAGATCGCGGTGCTCGGCGTGCTGGCGGGTCGCGGGCTCTCGGTCGCCGGCGAGGTGCTGCCGCGGCTGCCGTCGTCCGCGCGGCAGATCTGGGCGGCGGGCGGGGGCGGCGGCGCCCGGCCGCTGCGACTCGCCGTGGCGCAGCTCGAGCGGTTTCCGCAGGACGCTCCGATTTCGGGGATCGTCCGGCTCGATGTCGAGCTGGCTCGGCCGACGCCGTCGACCGGCGACGCGGCGGAGGCGGAGGACGGCGCCGAACCGGCCGCGGGGGAGACGCCCCAGGGGTCGACCGGGGAGGGGCGGGCGCCGTCCGCCCCCGCCGCTCAGGAAGGGCCCAAGGGCTCACGGGAGGATCGATGAAAAGGCTCGGAGCGCAGGTCGCGCTCGTCGTCGCAATCGGGTGCGCGGCGCTGCCGGTGGCAGCGGCGCCGGTGCGCGTCTTCTCGACGCAGACCGCGACGGCGTTCGACCAGGGTACGCTCGAGAACGTATCGCTCGACGCGCAAGGGGTGCTGGCGGTGGCGGATCGCGCCGAGCGAGTGGCGGCCCTCGGCGAGCCGTTCGCGTTCTCGTTCGCCGCGCTGCCCGACGGCTGGGCGGTCGGTACCGGCAACGACGGCAAGGTGCTCAAGGTCGGGCGCGACGGCGCGGTCTCGGTGCTGTTCGACGCCGAGGAGCCGGTGGTCTTCGCGCTCTGGGCGGACGGCGACGGCACGCTCTTCGCCGGCACATCGCCGGACGGCAAGGTCTACCGCATCGCCGACGGCCGCGCCGAGCCCCACTTCGATCCCGAGGAGACCTACATCTGGGCGATCGCCCGCGGTGCCGACGGCGTCCTCTGGGTCGCCACCGGTACCGAGGGACGGCTCTACCGGGTCGATCGCGAAGGCCGCGGCGAGGTCGCCTTCGACAGCGAGGAGACCCACGTCCGCAGCCTGCTGCCGCTTCCTGGCGGCGAGCTGCTGATCGGCACCGCGCCGGCGGGGCTGCTGCTGCGCTGGAGCGCCCGTGGCGGCGCGCGCACGGTGCACGACTCGCCGCTCTCGGAGGTGGTCGCGTTCGCGGCCTCGCCCGACGGCGCCGCCTGGGCGGCGGTGCTCGCCTCGGAGTCGAGCCTGCTCGACGCCGCGCCCAAGGCGGCCTCGAGCGCCGGCAAAGAGGGGGGCGAGAGCGACGCCGAAGGGGACGCGGTGGCGGTCGTGGTCGAGGAGGAGGGGAGCTCCGGCGGCGCGACCACCGGCTCGCGCCCGGCTGGCGCGCGCGGTCCCCGCAGCGAGATCCTGCGCATCCTGCCGGGCGGCCCGGTCGAGACGGTCTGGAGCTCCGAGGACGAGACGGTCTTCGCGCTCGCGGCCGACGGCCGCCGGCTCTGGGTAGGCACCGGCCTCGACGGCAAGCTCTATCTGCTCGACGGTGATCGCCCGCGGGTGGAGAAGGACCTCGAGGAGCGGCAGGTGGTGGGGCTGGTCGCCGGCGAGCCCGGTCCGACCATCCTCACCACCAACGCGGCCTCGGTCTGGCGCTTCGTCGGCGGCGCCGGGCGCACGGGGACCTACACCAGCGCGGCGCTCGACGCGGGCCAGGCGGCGCGCTTCGGGGTCTTTCGCTGGCGCGGCGAGCGGCCCGCCGGCAGCCGCGTCCGCGTCGCCTTCCGCTCGGGCTTCTCCTCGGAGCCCGACCGCACCTGGTCGACGTGGACGGCGCCGGCCGAGGGCGAGGAGATCGCGCTCGGCAAGCTGCCCGCCGGCCGCTACGTCCAGTACCGTCTGTCGCTCGAGGCGACCGGCGCGGCCTCGCCGCGGATCACGGCGACCGAGCTGAGCTATCGCCAGGAGAACCAGCGCCCGAAGGTCGAACGCTTCTTCGCCATGGATCCCGGGCAGCTCCTGGTGCCGACGGGCTTCAATCCCGCCGAGCAGGTGTTCGAGCCGGCGAGCCCGAACCGCGAGGGGATCTTCACCACGCTCGAGCCATCGGTGCCGCGCGACGACCGCACGAAGACGCTCTGGAAGCGGGGCTGGCGAACGCTGCGCTGGAAGGCCTCGGACCCGAACGGCGACAAGCTCGAGGCGCGCCTCGAGGTCCGCCGCGACGACGCGCCGGAGGCCTGGCTCGAGCTCGCCGACGAGCTCGACGGCGACAGCCACGGTTTCGACGCCAGCGTGCTGCCGGACGGGATCTGGCGCTTCCGGCTGACGGTCGACGACGAGTCCGCCAACGACGCGACCACGGCGCTCGCCGCGCAGCAGGTTTCCGAACCGGTCGTGGTCGACCACGCGCCGCCGGAGCTGCGCAGCGCGCGGCGCGTCGGGCGGGGCGCACGGCTCGCGGTGTACGATGCGTGGAATCCGCTGCGGGTGGCCGAGATCTCGATCGACGGCTCGGCCTGGCGCCCGCTGGCCGCGGCCGACGGCCTGGTCGACGGGCGGAGCGAGGAGCTGGTCTTGGAGGAGATCCCGGAGGGGGCGAAGCTGGTGCTGGTCCGGATCGGCGACGCGGCCTTCAACGACCGCGCCATCGACCTGCTCGCGGAGCTCGGCCGGTGAACGGGCGCGTCGCGGTCTATCCCGGATCGTTCGACCCGATCCACCACGGCCACCTCGACCTCATCGCCCGCTGCGGCTCGATGTTCGACCGCCTGGTGGTGGCGGTGCTCGAGAACGAGGAGAAGAAGCCGATGTTCTCGGTCGCGGAGCGCAAGGAGGCGATCCGCGAGCTGGTCGAGCCGCTCGGTTTCTGCTCGGTGGAGAGCTTCTCGGGCCTGCTCGTCGACTTTCTCGACCGCACCGGCGCGACCACGATCGTACGCGGTCTGCGCGCGGTCTCGGACTTCGAGTACGAGTTCCAGATGGCGCTGATGAACCGCCACCTGAATCCGCGCATCGAGACCGTCTTCCTGATGCCGCGCGAGGACTACAGCTACCTGTCGAGCCGGCTGGTCAAGGAGGTCTTCCGATTGGGCGGCAACATCGAGGGGCTGGTGCCGCCGCCGGTGATCGCCCGCATGGCGGCGCGGCTCGCGCGCCCGGACGGGGAGGGCGGCTGAGTTGAGCCTCGAAGCCTTCCTGCGGGCGATGCCGAAGGTGGAGCTCCACGTCCACCTCGAGGGAGCGATGCCGCCGCGCACGCTGCTCGAGCTGGCGCGGCGCCGGCGCGTTTCGCTGCCGGCTTCGGACGAGACCGGGCTGCGCGAGTGGTTTCGCTTCCGCGACTTCGATCATTTCGTCGACATCTACGTCACCTGTTCGAAGGTCCTGACCCACCCGGAGGACTTCGCGCTGCTGATGGCCGACTTCGCTGCCGAACAGGAGCGCGAGAACATCCGTTACAGCGAGGTCCACTTCACGGTCGGCACGCACTGGTTGAACGACGTGCCGGTCGACGAGGTGCTCGACTCGATGGCGGAGGCGATCGGTCTCGCGGAGAGCGAGCGCGGGGTGGTGATCCGGCTGATCCCCGACATCGTGCGCGACGTCGGCGCGAAGACGGCCGATCCGACGCTCGACTGGGCGTTCGAGGCGGCGAAGCGCGGCGTCGCGGTGGCGCTCGGGCTGACCGGGCGCGAGGCGGTCCATCCGAGCGAACCGTACGCGGACCACTTCGCCGAGGCGAAGAAGGGTGGGCTGCACGCGGTGGCCCACGCCGGTGAGCACGCCGGGCCGCAGTCGGTGATCTCGGTGCTCGACGCCTGCGGCGCGGAGCGGATCGGCCACGGGGTGCGCTCGATCGAGGACCCGTCGCTGGTCGAGCGCCTGCGCGTCGCGCGCACGCCGCTCGAGGTCTGCCCGACCTCGAACCTCTGCCTCGGCCTCGCCCCCGACCTCGTCCACCACCCGTTCGACCGCCTGCGCCGCGCGGGGCTGGAGCTCTCGGTCAACACCGACGACCCGGCGCTGTTCGACACCACGCTGTCGCGCGAGTTCCTGCGGCTGTCGGACGCCTTCGACTACGCGGTGGAGGATCTCTGTGGCCTGGCGTTGGCCGCGGTGCGCCACTCGTTCCTGCCGCCCGAGCGCAAGACGTCGCTCGAGGCCGAGTACCGCGTCGAGATGCGCGACCTCGCCCGGCGTCACCTCGGGCGCGAGCTCGCGATCTAGGGTCGACCGGATGCGACCCAGGGCGCGGTTCGCGGCGATCGTCTGTGCGCTGGCCGCGACGACAGCGACCGCTTTCGCGACCGCAGTCGAATCCTCCGACGCCGCAACCGCGAAGTTGATCGAGCTCGACGCGGCGGTCGGCCGCGCGATCGTCGCGGGCGACTTCGACGCGCTCGAGCGGCTCTACGCCGACGACTTCACCTTCGTCGCGCCGGACGGCCGCGTCGTTTCGCGCGCGGAACGTCTCGACGCCTTCCGCTCCGGCCGGATGCGCTATCTCGACACCTCGCACTCCGACGTCGAGGTTCGTCTCGAAGGCACGCTCGCGGTCCTCACCGGGCGTACCCGGACGCGGTTCGTCGCCGCGGGTATCGAGAACGAAGGTCTCTACCGCTACACCTCGATCTGGCGCCGCGAAGGGACGAGCTGGCGCGTCGTCGCGACCCAGGCGACGAAGATCACGGCACCGGATCCGGAATCACGACGTGCGCAAGCGCTCGCCTGGCTGGCGGGCCACTGGGCCGGCGTGCGCGACGGCGTCGAGAGCGAGGAACACTGGACATCGCCCGCCGGCGATGCGCTCGTCGGAATGCACAAGGACGTGCGACCGAACGGCAAGGTCTTCTTCGAGTTCTTCCGCATCGTCGAAGCCGACGCCGGCGACCTCTGCTACCTCGCGAGCCCTGGCGGCCGGCCCCCGGTGAGCTTCTGCGCGGTCGAGGTGGGCGATCGCCGCGTCGTCTTCGAGAATCCCACGCACGACTTCCCGCAGCGCATCCTCTACTGGCTCGACGAGAGCGGAGCCCTCCACGCCCGGGTCGAGGGCCCGGGAGAGGGTGGAACCGTCGGCGAAGAATGGGTCTGGCGCCGCCGGTCGGACTGACGAGCGGACCCGGCTCCGAGGTGGGCGCCTTCCGAGGGTTTCATAGCCTGGGGCTACAGTTCGAGGAAAGCAGGCTGGCGAGCTCTGGAAGGCCGTGACGGTCGACGAGTCGGGCTTTTTCGGCCGCCTGCCCGACCTCCTCATCCGGCTCGATTCCCGTTACGCCGCCTTCGTGGATCGCGCGGAGGTTGGCGAGGTGCTGGGCCGCCGTCTGCCGGTCGCGAGCCTCGAACACCTCGTCGACGGAAAGGTCTGGGCCGCCTCGGACCCGACCCGCCGGTCGAGCAAGCGCCAGAAGGATCTCGCCGACCTCGCCCGCCTCATCGAGCGCCTTCCGCGGCTCGCAGATCGGATTCCGGAGTCTCTGCAGGCGAAGTAGATCTGAACGGCGAACGGTCGACGCGTCAGAAGTCGGGTCCGCAAGTCCAGGTGCCCCAGAGCTCGCCGGACTCGAAACCGTCGAGGAAGATCCACTGGCGGCCCGGTCCCGGCTCGCGGAAGAACAGCCCGTCGCTCCAGACGATGTCCCGCGTGTGATCGTCGGGAGGAAACTGCTCGGTCGTGTAGACGATCCCCTCCATCAGACCATCCGAGCCGGCGCTGCGGATCGACATCAAGGGGGTGGCGAGCAGGTCCTCGTTGATGCGGAATTCGTAGAGGCCACCCCAACCGTCGCGCTCGGGAACGCACCTCGAATAGAGAGGGTAGAGCAGAGCGGAGATCTCGGCGTGCGACCTCGGGAGCATCAGGGAGAGGTCCAGGGTGGGCTCTCCTCCGGCCTCGTGACGGGGAGGTCGAATCATGGTCGGCCTCACTGACGCGACGTCCGTGTACCACGTCAACAGTGCCAGCCCCGTGGAGGTCACCTGTCCGGTCGTGAGCAGCTGCCGCGACACCGGATCGAGGCGCGGCGGTTGGCGGACGGGCGAGAGGTTGTAGAGGACGAAATCTTCGGCGGGTCCGGTCGTGAATCGATACTCGTACTCGGTCCCCTCGAAGCTGCCGTCGGCTCCCGCGCTGCGAATGGCGATGACGTGGGCGCTCAGAGGGTTGTCGACGTCGAGCCGGTAGTCGTAGGCAGTGCCCCAGGGATCGAGCTGCGGAATCGCGGAGATGTACTCCGGAACGAGCAGGTCCGACAGGTCCTGGTGGGTGATTTGCGGAACCTGTGCGACGTCGATGGGCGGAGCACCCGGGCAGATCGACTCCTCGCCTCGAGGACTCCGCCCTTCGAGATCGATGATGTCGGTAAGCCACGCCGCCATCGCCGCCCCGACCGCCCGGATCTCGCTCGCCGCCCGTTCGGTGGCGCACGGCACGGGTTGCCCGGCGCCCCAGTGCGCCGCCGCGGGCGGCGGGGAAGCGGCGAGCAGCACGAACAGGCAGGATCTCGCAAAGGCACCAGCAGCAGCGGTGCGGACGTCGTTCGCGGCCATGGGATCCTCCACGGTACTAACGCGCGAGCTCTCGGCAGGATGACCTCGAGGAGCAGTGTACACGAGCTCCACGCCAAGCAGTATCGAGAGTGCCAGAATCAGGCGGAGAGCTCGGCACGTCGCGCCTCGGACTCGATGGCACTTCCTCGCGGCCTGTCGAGGTTCCTTCCGAGGATGTTCCGCCTGATGTGTTGAGAGTCGAAGACTCCTCTAGGAGGGGGCGGCTGCCGCGGAATCCAGGCAATCTGGGCACGATCCGTCGAGGGGGAGCGAGGCGCCCAGTTCCACACCTCTGCTGCGTCGCCGGTCTCCTAGTCCAGCGGCTGGCAAGGTACTGCGAAGTCGACGTGGTAGTGCTCGTCGTGTCGAACCCACGACGGCCTCGGCGACAGCGGGATCTCGCTCGCGATCTCACGCCACGCCTTCGCTCTCTTCAGGCGCGGCTGAAGCTCCGGTGCGAGAATCACTTTCGCCAACCGGACTCCGCGAGCCTCGGCCGCCCGGTTCAGGGCGGCCAGGTGAAGCGCGAGGGCCTCGAAGTCGATCGTGTACTCGTCGGTCCGGCCCTCCTTGCTGAACTCGATGTCGTAGCCCCACTTGTTGAGGATGTTCGTGGGGAGAGGTACGGACTTGTCACTCCCGTTACGAACCGGGACGAAGAAGTCGACAGACGTTCCATTCTGATGGGTTCGATGGGGCTCGAACTCGCCTCCGGCCTTCTTCCCGGTTTCGCCATAGACGAAGCGGAGCTCGCCATGAGACGCCTCCAGGTCGCGATACGCGACCACCACGATGTCCCGAACCAGGCAATGCACGTACGTGCGGCCCAGGGCGCGACCAAGTTCGGAGTAGGACGTGAAGTTCGCCCCGTCGGCCGGCATCTCGCAGCCGCCTTCGAGCGCGCCACGAGCGACGGTGCCGAAGCAGACGCTCTGGTCGTCCGCGGCAGCGGAGGCCGCGACGGTGAACGCGAGCGCTGCCAGGGTCTTCGGCCTCATTCCCAGCTAGTGGAGGAACACCGCGGATCCGCAGCTGCCGCGAATCGAGCCGACGGAGAACTGGCGCGATCGAACTTCCGGGACGCCGTGGAAAAGCCAGTCGGCCGAGTGCCGAACGGCGCTCGCCGAGCCTGGATCGGTTTCGGATGGAGCGACGAACAACTTCGCATGATCTGACGAGGAAGCCAGGTCAGCGTCCTGGACATGCGGAGCCGCGCGAACGAGCGAGACGAATCACGAGATCCGTGCGAGAGAACTGCGCCGCTCGACAGCCGGAGGCCTGATAGGTGTCAGACCGCACGCCACCGACCCCACTCGAACACATTCTCGTGGTGGTACGCGAGGATCCACGCTCTGCTCGTTGGAAAGGCAGCGATGTCGTCCGAACCGGGATAGCAGAAATCCTCCCAGCGACGCACGAACAGAGCCCAAGGCAGTTTCAGCGCAGTCTCGGCCGACCAAGAAGCGACGACCTCGACATCGAGACCCGTCGGGAGCGCCCGCAGCCAGGCCCGGATCGACTCGACGTCTCCCGAATCTGGAACCTCCAGCCGAAGGAGGTCCGAAGTCGGCGGGCTCTGAAGGCCGTCTCGGCCGACCGCGCGAAGAGCCTCGAGATTCGCCTCCCTGGCCGCAGGGACTGCAAGGCAGGCAACCTGCGACAGTTCATCGGAGCTGAACACGGCATGCGAAGCCCGCGTCCAACGCCACGCAAGGCTGGAGAATGTCGCAGGGAGGAGATCGTCTGCATCCACGTCGAAGCTCATCGTGCGGTTCAACTCCCGGCGTTCAGCCGCTGGCGCGAGCACGCCCGGCATGAATTCGTGCCCGGCGGGCGAGTGACAGTCGGCTGCAACGGCATGTTGGGCGGCAGCTGTCGTTCAACTTGAACCTATCGGTGGCTCCGTGGGTGAAGATCGGAGACACAACGCACGGAGAAGCCGTATTGTGAATGTTGGGGAGCGCGGCGCAGCGGCGTGCCCTCCGCTCCGAGGACACGCGACCAGACGAGGTGCTCGTCCAGGCGTGTCGAGGTCCAGAACACCGCGCGGCTGCGGAAGTAGTTGTCGAAGCCTTCGTTGTTGGCGTAACCGGCCGGCCGCGCGCCGAACTGCGCTTGGCCTGGTCTGATCGGTACCGCACCGGGCCAATGAGCGTGATCGCGCAGCTGAACGCCCGGTAGTACATCCAGATGGGCCTCGAGATCGGCCCAATCGGCGTCGGTTGGAAGACGCCAGCCTGCTGGACACGCGTTCATCGCTGCTTGGAAGGAGTAGAGGCGCCCGAATTCCGGGACGTTGCTTTCGTCATTGTCGGGGGGCGAGGAGGAGAGGAGCCTACCCTCTGGAGAGTGGATCGCCCGGAGGTTCTCTGCGAACCAGATGTGTGTGCCAACTCGAATCGTGCGGTAGGAGTTTCCGTCGAAGTCACGGAGGGAGACCGGGGCGGTGACCTGGGAACTCGAACAGCCTAGGAGGATGGCCAGACCGGTGGCGACGGAAGTGGAGTGCAGTCTCATGACGACTGGGGACTGCCGCCCAAAGTCTTGGCGATCAGCGGCGGTCCGTCTGCATCGCCTTGTTGGGCGGCACCGGCCAACACGGGACGGCTCTGGATCGGAAGAAGCGGCTGGCCTCCTGACGATTCATAGGCTCGAGCCGGCCACGTCGATGACGAGCAGCACCACGTTGGCAAGAGGTTGATCACGACAGCGCTTCGTCCAGAATCTTGAGGGCCAGCGGCCAGTTCTCCTCGTGTCCGTCGCGCGACTTCTCGGAGACGAAACCGGAGTGAGTCAAGCGGAGGTCGGTAGCCCCGCCCTTGGAAACAAGCTCTATCCGAAGGACCGTCTCGGCTCCTTCTGTCCCCTCGGCGGTCCCGTTTCCCGTCATCCACGTCATCTCGATGAGCTCGTTTTCCTTCACGTCGAGGAATCGGCCGTAGTGAGGATGTCTGCCCCAGTCATCCCGGTTGTAGAAGAAGTATGGCCGCCCTGGCTCTGGCACCATGGCGAGCGTTCCTGCCTGGGCGAACCAGGTGTCGAAGCGTTTCGTCCAGGCGGCGTAGACTTCTTCTGGCCTGGCGTTGACCGTGTACTCGCAGGTCATCTGCAGCGGTCGAGCGGAAAGATCGGGGCGAGGGATCGAGCTCACCGGAACCTCCTGACGAGACGGTGATTGTCGCAAGACAGTGTCATGGCGGCGGGCCATGAAGCGCTAGTTGCGCAGTCGGGTCGCTCGTCGGGCCCAGCGGCGGTCCTGGGGCGGCGCCCCCGACGAAAGGTCACGAATCGGTGCGTGCGCTCCTCAGTGTCTCGTCCGCCCAGCGGCTCTGAGCCAAGCGGCAAGTGCGCGATAGCGCGCTTGCCGCTTGAGCGGAATGTCGGGCGGCTGGTCACGGCTGCGGCGGCTCCGGCTTGATGGGAACTGGACAATCCTTGACCAGATCTTGACACGCCACAACCCACTCCCAACCACGTTCACCAAATGGCTCCGACAATCCGGCGCGCGCCGCAAACACGAGCTTCGACTCGCCGTCGAAGGCAAGAAGAATCGCGCCTCCGTACTTCTGGATGGCGCTGTACGTGCACGGACCTTGATTCGAGAACTGTGCTTTGGCGGCAGTCGCGATTGTCTCAACCTCAGCCGGCAACATGCCGCACTTGAGCTGGCTCGCCACCGACGCCTCCTGCGGCCAAGGGAACTGCCTGCAGGAAAGTACCGAGAAGACAAGCGCAAGGAGAGGTAGACGCCGGCGGGCTCTCCAATCGCGTCGCACAGCCGCCAACGGACTATGAGTTCAGCGGCGACACCCGGCCGGGCTGGCGAGCGAAGCCACAGCTGGTCGACGCCAGACGCGAGGATGTTCGAGAGATCACCCGGGTGGCGTCCGCTGCGACGAGGGGTTGGGCGACGCCTCTGTAGCGGTGCGGAGTGGCTGTTGGTCCTGAGAAGTGCGGGAAACAGTGGAGCTCGCGGTGGCCGCGAGTTTGAGGAGGCCGCGAAGCCGGAGAGCTTGCACGGCGGCGCTTGATAGCACCAGGAACAGGACCGGCGCGCCTATGAGCAGGGGGTACCAGCCTGCGATTACCATGACGACGCTGGCACTGAGCACGAGGATCGCAGAGAGATTCGGGAAGCATGCGAGCGCAATGCTGTCGTGGCTCAGGATTAGGTGGCCGCGCAAGGCGGGATAGTAGGCCAAGTGAGGCCGACGCTGCCACGTATGCTCGCGTAGGGCGATGAGACCGGGCTGGATCTCGCGAGCGCCAAAGCCGACGAATACCGCGCCATCCGAGTGGCGCGTCAGGGCAGTGATGATGGCGACGGCGTTGGGCACAGAGTCGCTGCGGCCACGCATCAACACGGCGGGACCGCGCCAGTAGATTCGCGCCCACGTATGCGAGAGCAGTATCTCGAGAGCCGCCACCGTGAAGCCGGCAATGAGCAGAATCTTCGCGAGTGCCTCCATATTCACTGATTGGTCCAGCGTCGCCTAACTCTGAATCCGGCTGCACCCGATGGGGGTGCAGGTGGGCAGGAACGCAGACAGGAATGCGGCGTTGCGCGGGATCCGGGGGGGAGTGGAAGGTGACATGAGGCGATCGAGGTCAGCTAGATAGGGAGATTACGCGCGGTTTCGGCGGTCGGTCAAACACTGCGGAACCTGCAGGGATGGCCGACGTCGGGCCGCCTCCTCTTCGAACGGGGGACCGGGCGCGATCGAGGCGGCAGGCGAGCAAGTGGCGGCTTGTGGCGGTCTCGGCTTCGGTGCGGCTTTGCCTGGGCTCACCTCGCCAAAAAGTAGTTGACCACCACCCGATAGCGCACGTTGATCGACTTCCCGTTCAGCGTCGAGGGCTCGAAGCTCCAGCTCTCGACCGCGGCCAAGGCGGACTCGGAGAGGCCGAAGGGGAGGCCGCGCAGGACGCTGGCTTCGACGACGCGGCCGTCGCGATCGATCGTCGCTTCGACGATCACGATGCCTTGGATGCCGACCTTGCGGGCCGCTTCGGTGTAGACCGGGTCGGCGCCGCCGATGCGCACCGGCTTCGTCATGCCCACGCCGAACTCGAGGACTTCGTCGGGGTCCGCGGGTGGGGCGTCCGGGAGCGGGACCAGGTCGAGGACCGTCGAGAGGGTGGGGAGCGTCGGTTCCGGCGTGATCGATTCGACCGGTCGATCGATCGGGAGCGGGTCGGGGAGAGTCGGGACTGGAATCACCACCGTCGCCGTGCGCGGCGGGGTGGTCGGCGGCTCGGGAGGCTGCGCCGGCGGTTCAGTGGGTTTCGGGATCGGGGTTTCGGCGATCCGGAAGATCGGCCGCAGGTCGATGACGCGCGGCGGCAGTGGCTTCGGGGCGATCAGAGGCAGCGACAACGCCAGGACGTGGACCGCGGCGGCGAGCGTCAGGCCGACGCGTAGCGCGCGGCGGTTCTTCGCCTCCTCCTGGTCGTCGAGCCAGGGCAGGACCGCGGTGATCGAATCGGTGCGACGGATCCGGGCTTCGGTTCGACTCTCTCGCATGGCCGCCTCCGGGTCTCCCTCCGTAGAGTGAGACCCGCGAGGCGGGCGAGAAGTTCCTGGAGAGCGACGGCCGCCTTCAGTGCGAGCCGCCGGCGACGGCGTCGAGCTCTGCCAGCCGGCGGGCTTCGAACTCGTCGCCGGGGTTCCAGCGCGGCATCGCGTCGGCGTCGGCGATCGCGCGGCCGCACGCGAAAGCGAGCTCGGCGTCCTGCACCAGGCCCGAGAAGTCCCAGTCCTCCGAGAACTCGTCGCACGGCTGGTGGTAGCAGGTCGACTCGTAGCGCTCCTGGAGCTTCCTGCCGAACTCCGGATCCTTGCCGACGAACTCCTTGCCGCCGTCGATGTAGAGCGCCGGAACCCCGATGCGCGCGAAATTGAACTGGTCCGAGCGGTAGAAGAAGCCGCGGTCCGGCATCGTGTCGCCGATCACGCGGCGTCCCTGCGCCGCCGCCGCGGCCTCGATCACCGCGTCGAGCGACGACTTGCCGTAGCCGATGTAGGTGACGTCCGCCGTCGGCCCGAAGACGTTGCCGGCGTCGAGATTCACGTTCGCGGCGATCTTGCCGGGCGGAAAGGTCGGGTGCTCGGCGAACCAGCGCGAGCCGAGCAGCCCCTGCTCCTCGGCGGCGACGAACGCGAACAGAATCGAGCGGCGCGGCCGCTCCGGCAGTGCGGCGAAGGCGCGGGCGATCCCCAGCAGCTGCGCGCAACCGGTGGCGTTGTCGATGGCGCCGTTGTGGATCACGTCCCCCTCGCCGCTGCCCATGCCGAGGTGATCGTGGTGACCGCTGTAGACGACGACCTCGTCGGCGAGCTCCGAGTCGCCGCCCCGCAGCAGGCCGAGGACGTTGGCGGTCTCGACCGAGCGCACCTTCGCGTCGATCGCGAGCGACGTCTTCAAACCGAGCGGCACCGGGCGGAAGTCGTGCGAGCGTGCCTTTTCGGAGAGCGCGTCGAAGTCGTGACCGGCCGCCTTCAGCAGCCGGCGCGTCGCCTCCTCCGAGGTCCAGGCCTTGACCTGGAGACGGGCCTCGCCGGCGTCCGGCAGCTCGAACTGCTCGCCGCTCCAGGAGCTCTCCACCACCTGCCACGGATAGCCGGCCGACGGCGTGGTGTGGACGATGATCGCCCCGGCGGCGCCCTGCCGGGCGGCGCTCTCGTACTTGTAGGTCCAGCGCCCGTAGTAGAGCCGCGTCTTGCCGGCGAACAGCTCCGGATCCCAGTCCGGATCGTTGTTGAGCATCAGCAGGACCTTGCCGCGCAGGTCGACCCCCTTGAAGTCGTCCCAGTCGTGCTCGGGGGCCTCGATGCCGTAGCCGACGAAGACCACCTCGGCGTCGGTGAGCGCGGCGAGCGGCGCCTGGACGCCGCTGCCCGCGATGAACTCGCCCTTGCCGGCGAGCGTCACGGCGCCCCGCGCGGATTCGAAGCGCCATTCGGCGGGCGCCGAGGAGGCGATGCCGACCATCGAGAAGCGCTGTTCCCAGCTTCCCTCGGTGCCGCCTGGCTCGAGGCCGGCGGCTTCGAGCTGGGTGGCGAGGTAGGCGCGGGTCAACTCGTCGCCGCGGCTGCCCGGCCCCCGCCCCTCGAGCAGGTCCGAGGCGAGGAAGCGGGTGTGGGCGGCGAGCGCGTCGGCGGTGATGGCGCCGGCGACGGCGGGCGCGGCGGCGAGTCCGAGGGCGAGGGCGGCATGGGCAAGGGTACGGTTCATCGACACGGATCCTCCCTGATCGGCCGCCCACTGTACCGAAATCGGTGGCTGTCCCCGATTTCCACTTGCCGCGGGCGGCGGGGGCGGGCTAGCGTCGCGGGCGGTGATCTACGAGACGTCGCTCGCCGACGCCCTGTTCGTCAATTGGGCGGTTCCGGCCGAGGCGCTGCCGACCCCTCCCGAACCGCTCCGGCTCGAGCGCGCGCTCGAGGACGGCGTCGACTTCGGCTTCGTCACGCTGGTGCTGTTCCGGCAGCGTGGCTTGCGGCTGGCGGCGATGCCCTGGCCGCGTTTGTCGTTCCCGCAGTGCAACCTGCGCATCCCCGTGCGCGACGAGGAGGGCGCCGCGGGGGTCTGGCTGCTCAAGGAGCTGGTCCCCGCCTGGGTCGTGCCGCTGGCGCGCGGCCTGGGCCGACAGCCGGTCTCGGCGGGGATGTTCGAGATCCGCTCGACGCCCGGCGGCGACTGGCGCTGGACGATCCACGCCGGGCGCGCCCTCTCGCTCGCCGCCCGCCCGGGGGCGCCGTCGACCGGTCGCCCGCGCCTCGGCGGCTGGAGCGACACCGTCGGCTTCTTCCGCGACCGGCCGCGCGCCTACGTCGGAGCTCCCGGGAATCGGCGCATCGAGACCGCCCACCCGAGCGTGGAAGGGGTGCCGATGACGGTCGAGCCCTCTGTTTGCGACTGGCTGGCGACTCACCTGCCGGCGGTCGACGCCGCGCTCTGGCGCGCGCCGCACACGGCGTTCCTGGTGTCGTCGGCGCGCCTGACCTTCGCCGTCGACCGGGCGCCGCTGCCCGCGGTCGCGGCTCACGCCCCGGTACCGGGCTGATAGCATCGCCGACCGCATGGAACCGAACCCGAAGGTCTCGCCGGATCCATTGGATCCGAAGCTCCAGCGTCCCCAGCGCGTCGCGGTCCTGGCCGGCGACGGCATCGGCCGCGACGTCACCGTCGAAGCGGTCAAGGTGCTCGAAGCGGCGGCCGAACGCTGGTCGCTGCCGCTCGAGCTCGTCCATTTCCCGTACTCGGCGGACCACTATCTCGAGACCGGGGTGTCGCTGCCGCCGGGGCAGATGGAGGAGTTCCGCGACCGCTTCGCGGCGATCTTCATCGGCGCCTACGGCGACCCGCGCATTCCCGACATGCGGCACGCCGCCGACATCCTGCTCGGCATCCGATTCCAGCTCGACCTGTTCATCAACTTCCGCCCCTGCCAGCTGTTCGATGCCCGCCTCTGTCCGCTCGCCGGCAAGAAGGAGGAGGACATCGACCTGGTCTTCTTCCGCGAGAACACCGAGGGGGCCTACGTCGGCATCGGTGGCAACTTCAAGAAGGGGACGGCGGACGAGGTCGCGGTGCAGGAGGAGATCCACACCCGCAAGGGGGTCGAGCGCATCGTGCGCGCCGCCTTCGACTGGGCCAAGGCCAACGGCCGCGGCAAGGTGCTGATGGCCGACAAGTCGAACGTCATGCGCTTCGGACACGACCTCTGGCAGCGCGCCTTCTTCGAGGTCGCCGCCGAGTACCCGGGCATCGAGGCGTCGCACATGTTCGTCGACGCGCTCTGCATGCAGCTGGTCAAGGCGCCCGAGCAGTTCGAGGTGATCGTCACCAACAACATGTTCGGCGACATCGTCACCGACCTCGGCGCCGCGCTCCAGGGCGGGCTCGGCGTGGCCGCTTCGGCCAACCGCCACCCGGGACGGGTGTCGATGTACGAGCCGGTCCACGGCTCGGCGCCGAAGTACGCCGGCACCGGGCGGGCCAATCCGATGGGCGCGGTGCTCTCCTCGGCGCTGATGCTCGAGGACCTCGGCCACGTCGAGGCCGCGCGCGCGATCGAGGCGGCGGTCAAGGACGCAATCCACGCCGGCGAGACCACCAAGGACCTCGGCGGCAGCCGCACCACCTCCGAGGTCGGCGACCGCCTCGCGCGCGCGATCGCCTCGCCCGCGGGCGTGGCGCGCTGAACGATCCCGACGGGGAGTCGCGACCATGGCGAACCCGACCGAAGCCGACCTGATCCACGACTGGAACGTCGAGGGCGGAGCGCCGTCGACCGCGCGTCCCGTCGTCCAGCTCAACGACGAGACGCTGCGTGACGGCCTGCAGTCGCCGTCGGTGCGCACGCCTTCGATCGAAGCCAAGCTCGAGGTCCTCCACCTGCTGGCCGACTTGAAGATCGACGCGCTCGACATCGGTCTGCCCGGCGCCGGCGCCCACGTCCAGAAGGACGTGCTGCGGCTGGCGCGGGAGATCGTCTCGGCGAAGCTGGCGCTCTCGCCCAACTGCGCCGCGCGTACGCTCGAGGCCGACATCCGGCCGATCGCCGAGATCTCGCAGCAGGCCGGCATCGCCATCGAAGCCGCCTGCTTCCTCGGCTCCTCGCCGATCCGCCAGTACGCCGAGGGGTGGACGCTCGACAAGCTGCTCGGCCTGGTGCGCGACGCCGTCGGTTTCGCGGTGCGCGAGGGGCTGCCGGTGATGTTCGTCACCGAGGACACGACGCGCGCCCGGCCCGAGGACCTGCGTGCCCTGTACACCGCCGCGGTCGAGGCCGGGGCGCGCCGCGTCTGCATCGCCGACACCGTCGGGCACGCCACGCCGCAGGGGACGCGCGCGCTGGTGCGCTTCATCCGTTCGGTGGTCGACGCGACCGGCGAGGCGGTGGCGGTCGACTGGCACGGCCACAACGACCGCGGCCTCGGGGTCGCCAACTCGATCGCCGCGGCCGAGGCCGGTGCCGACCGCATCCACGGCACCGTGCTCGGCGTCGGCGAGCGCGTCGGCAACACCTCGCTCGACCAGCTCCTGGTCAACTTCGAGCTGCTGGGCTGGAGCCGGCGCGACCTGTCGTCGCTCGCGCGGCTGTGCGCCTCCGTCTCGGAGGCGACCGGCGTGCCGGTGCCGGACCAGTACCCGGTGGTCGGCAAGGACGCCTTCCGCACCCAGACCGGCGTCCACGCCGCGGCGATCCTGAAGGCGCGCGCCAAGGGCGATCACTGGCTCGCGGACCGCATCTACTCCGGCATTCCGGCGGCCTGGGTGGGGCGCCACCAGCTGGTCGAGATCGGTCCGATGAGCGGCCAGGCCAACGTCACTTACTGGCTTCAGGAGCACGGCGTGACCGCCGAGCCGGAGCTGGTCCAGGCGCTGTTCGAGCGCTGCAAGCAGGCGAGCTCGGTGCTCGAGGAGTCCGAGATCCTCGCGGTCTGCCGCGATCACGGCGCGGCGCGCTGATCCGGTCCCTGATCGCATGAAGCTCGCCGGCCTCACCGTCGGTCCCCTGCAGGAGAACTGCTGGCTGGTGGGCGAGGCGCCACGCTGCGCGGTGGTCGACCCTGGCGCCGAGAGCGACCGCATCTTCCGCGAGATCGAGCGGCTCGGCCTGGTGCCCGAGAAGATTCTGCTCACCCACGGCCACGTCGACCACATCGCGCACTGCGCGCACGTCGCCGAACGGTACGGCATCGGCCTCTGGGTGCACCGCGCCGACCTGCCCTACCTCGAGAAGCCGCAGTGGCCGGAGCTCGAGGCCTTCCTCGAGGCGCGCCCCTGCCCGGCGCCCGAACGCTTCGTCGAGGATGGCGAGAGGATCGAGGTCGCTGGCCTGGCGCTCTCGGTGCTCCACACGCCGGGTCACACGCCGGGCGGCGTCTGCTACGTCCACGCGCCGTCGCGCACCATCCTGGTCGGCGACACGATCTTCGCAGGCAGCGTCGGCCGCACCGACCTGCCGGGCGGCGACGGCGCGGCTCTCGACCGCTCGATCCGCGAGAAGCTGTTTACGCTCGACGGCGACTGGACCCTCCTTCCCGGCCACGGCCCGGAGACCTCGCTCGAGGTCGAGCGTCGCGACAACCCGTTCGTCGGCGAGCGCGCGGTCGCGCGCCTGGTCTGATCGATCAGGGCGCCAGCCAGCGGCGCACGACGGGGAGGCGGATCACCGGCAGCAGCGCGAGGACGAACGCCGCGGCGACGGGCTTTCGGAGGTCGTCGTTCGAGGCGACGACGGGCACCGCGAGCAGCGCCCAGACCAGCGGGATGTGAAGGACGAACGCGGGCAGCGCGTTGCGACCGTAAGGGAGGAGCAGCCATCCCGTGGCCTGCGCGATCGAACGGCGCAGCCGGTCGACCAGCCACCAGGACGCGATCGCCACCGCGACCAGGTTGACCATCCGCAGCGGCCCGAGCAGCGGCCGCGAGATCGCAGCGCCCAGGGCGTCGTAGTCGGCGAGCTCCGCGGCCACGACGCAGGCGGCGACGAGCGCGGTCGCGGCGAGCGCGACGAGGCCCGGGAGCCGCCGCTGCCAGCGCGTCGTGAGGGCATGCCCGGCAACCATCCCGCCGAAGAAGAGGAGCTGCCAGCTCGCGCTCGGATAGGACGCCCGCGTCGATTCGAACCCCGGCAGGGTCAGCGCGCCCGAGACCAGGAGATTCGACGCCCACAGCGCCAGCGCGCCAGCCGCCACCCCGAACTGGCGGCCACGGCGCAGGCCGGCGAGCGCCAGTGGCGCCAGCAGGAGGAAGAGGGCGTAGCGCGGCAGGACGTTGAGAACAGAAGGCTGATCGAACGACAGCCAGCGCCAGATCGGCGGTGTGTCCCGCCAGAGGCGCTCGATCTCGCGCGGCGGGAACAGCGGTCCGGTCAGCAGCTTGTAAACCGCCACCCCCAGCAGGTTGACGCCGAACAGCCAGGCGGCGCGGCGCAGCAGGCGGCGGTCGAACGCGCGCTCGCCGCTGGCGTCCCGGCGCCGTGCGGCGATCACGCCCAGGGTCGCGCCCGAGAGCAGGAAGAACCCCTCGGCGACGCCGACGAAACCGACCCGCACGTGGACCGCGAAGTGCCGCCAACCGAGGTGGCCGAACAACATCCCCACCACGCAGAGGCCGCGCAGCAGGTCGAGGCGCTCGTCGCGCCCGGTCGCCGACCCGAGCGGCAAGGCGGGGAGCGACGGTGAGATGCCGGTGGGAAGCGGGTCGGACACGGCCGCCGAGGCTATCCGACCCCGGCACCGTAGAATCCTCCGGATGGGATCACGGATCGCGCCGACGCCGGGGGGTAGCCCCGGGACCGTACCGACCTGGCGTCGGCGGCTCGACCTCTGGCTCGAGGGGCTGGCGATCGAGAGCGGCCTGTCGGCGCACACGGTGGCGGCCTACCGGAGCGATCTCGAACGCTTCGCGGCCTGGCTCGAAGGGGAACGCCGCGGCAGCCTCGACGCGGCCGACGCGGCGGCGCTCGCCGAGCACCTGCGGTGGTTGGTGCGGCGCGGGATCTCGCCGCGCTCGGTGGCGCGGGCGCTGTCGACGATGCGCGGCTTCTACGGTTGGCTGGTCGAAGAGCGCGAGCGCGCCGACGACCCCACCGAGCACCTCGCGGCGCCGAAGCGATGGAAGCTGCTGCCGTCGGTGCTCACCGAGGAGGAGATCGCCCGCCTGCTGGCGGCGCCGGATCCTTCGACGCCGGCCGGCTTGCGCGACAAGGCGATGCTCGAGCTGCTCTACGCCACCGGATTGCGGGTGACGGAGCTGGTCGGCCTGCGGCTCGACCAGCTCCGGCTCGAGGGCGGCTTCCTGGTGGCGTTCGGCAAGGGAGCCAAGGAGCGCATCGTGCCGGTGGGCGAGAACGCCGAGCTCTGGCTGCGCCGCTACCTCGCCGAGGTCCGGCCGCGGCTGGCCGCCGGGCGGCACGACGTGGTGTTCGTCAACCTGCGCGGCCGGCCGATGACGCGACAGGGGTTCTGGAAGCTGCTCAAGGCGTTCGGTCGCGGCGCCGGCATCGAGCGCGATCTGTCGCCGCACGTGCTGCGTCACAGCTTCGCGACTCACCTGCTCGAGCACGGCGCCGACCTGCGCGTCGTCCAGACCCTGCTCGGTCACGTCGACATCTCGACCACCGAGATCTACACCCACGTCCATCGCGAACGGCTGCGGGGGATCTATGACCGGTTCCATCCGCGCGCCTGAGCGTCGGGCCGGCGCCCGCGGCGCGGCCATCGTCGTCGCCCTGGCGCTGGGCGCGGCGTCCGCGCGTGCCGAGCTCGTCGTCCTGATCGACGGCGCGGTGCTCAAGGTGGAGAGCTTCGTGGCCGAAGGCGAGCGCGGAGTGCTCGTCTATCCCGGGGGCGGACGGGTGGAGCTGCCGATCGAACGGATCGAGCGGGTGGTCGACGACGAGATCGAGCCGGCGCCGGAGCCGGGAGAGGCGCCGGCGGCGCCGCCGCCCTACTTCGCGCTGCGCTGGAGCGACGGCCAGACGGCGCCGGCGACCCCATGGTCGTCCGAGATCCTCGCCGCGGCGCGCCGACACGGCCTCAATCCGGCGCTGGTCGCCGCCGTCGTCCGCGTCGAGTCCGCGTTCGATCCTCGCGCGGTCTCGCGCAAGGGCGCGCGGGGGCTGATGCAGCTGATGCCGGCCACCGGCAGGCGCTTCGGGCTGCGTACCCACGAGCTGTTCGACCCGGCGCGCAATCTCGACGCCGGAGCCCGCTATCTCGCCTGGCTCGCCGATCGCTTCGGCGACCGGCTGCCCCTGGTGCTCGCGGGTTACAACGCGGGCGAAGGGGCGGTCGCTCGCCACGGCGGCGTGCCGCCGTACCGCGAGACGCGCGACTACGTGCGCAAGGTCTACTCCTGGCTCGGGCTCGAACCGGAGGGCGTGGCCGCCGCCGGCGGCCGGTAGACCAGCACCATCGCGGTGCGGTCGTCCTCGACCGGCTCGGTGCCGCAGTGGCCGCGCATCGCCGCGAGCAGGCGGTCGAGCAGGGCCGGCGCGGTCGGCTCGGGCATCGCCAGGCTCGCGCTGACGCGGTCGTACCCGAGCTCCTCGCGGCCGCGGTCGCGACACTCGATGATGCCGTCCGAGAGCAGCACCAGCGCGTCGCCGGCGGCGAGCCGGGCGGTGAGCTGGCCGGGCGGACCGGCCAGCGCGCCGAGCGGGACCCCGGGCGCGGCGAGCTCCTCGACCGCGCCGGAGCGCCGCACCAGGTAGCAGGGCGGATGGCCGGCGTTGGTCAGCACCAGCCGGCCGTCGGCGGGGTCGAGCTCCGCGAACGCGAGCGTGACGAAGCCGCGCTCGCCGGCGCGCCGGCGCAGCAGGCGCTGGAGGCGCCCGAGGATCTCCGGGGCGGTGCGCTCCTCGCTCGCCATCAGGTCGAGCGCCGCCTTGACCATCGCCATGCGCAGGCCGGCGGCCAGCCCGTGCCCGGCGACGTCGCCGACCACCAGGGCGAGCACGCCGCGCGGCCGGTCGAGCACGTCGAAGTAGTCGCCGCCGATCGCCGAGCTCGGTTCGAAGAATGTCGAGATCTCGACCCCGGGCCGGCGCGCGATCTCCTCCGGCAGCAGGCTGCGCTGCACCTCGCGCGCGAGCGCCAGCTCCTTGTCGAGGATCTCCTTCTGGGCGGCGGTCTCGACCAGCTCGCCCAGGTGCTCGGCCATGGCGTTGAACGAGCGCTGCAGCTCGCCGACCTGGTCGCGCCGGCGCACCGGGATGCGGAAGGAGAAGTCGCCGCGGCCGATCGCCGCGGTGGCGCGCGACAGCCGGTTGACCGCCCGCGACAGGCCGAAGATCATGAAGATCGCGACTCCGGCGGCGACCATCCAGATCTCGAACAGCAGCACCGCGACGCCGGCCAGCGCCAGCCAGGCCGTCGAGTCGGCCCGCTCGGAGGTCGACAGCAGCGACGTGAAAAGGCCGCGCGGGCTGACCGCGAGCGAGACCAGGACGCCGTCGGCGACCGCCGCGCCGCCGTCGAGCGCGCGCAGCTCGGCGGTGCGCTCGAGCCAGACCACCAGCGGCTGCTCGCGCCACGAAGGTTGTCCCTCGAGGCGCGGCGGGTCGAGCCGGTAGTACTCGGCGAGCTCCTCGGGAGAGCGTTCGGTCCAGAGGCCGCGCAACGTCAGGTCGCGGTTGCCCAGCGTGATGCGCGTGATGCCGAGCTTGCGCGGGTCGTCGGAACGGAACAGCTGGAACCAGGCACGGCTGCGCTCGCGCAGGGCGGCGCCCAGATCCCCCTCGAACCAGACCAGCGAGCCCCGTTCGGCCTGCCCGGCGACGGCCGCCATCGAGACGCGACCGTCGGCGAGCGCGACGAACGGGCGCCGCCGCTCCTCGTCCGACCCCTCGTCGCGGGCGACTCGGGCCTCGGCGAGCCACGCCGGCCAGGTCTCGGGTGCGAGCGCCGAGCCGGCGCTGCGCCGGCCGTCGCGGTAGTCGGCGAAACGCAGCTGGCCACCGGCCACCGCGCGATCGCGCGCCGCCGGGACCTCGTGGAGTCGGGCCTCGGCGGCGACCTCGAGCTCGTCGCGCAGCTCCGAGATCACGTCGCGCGCCCGGTGCCCGAGCAGGAAACCGCCGAGCAGGTAGGTGGTGAGCAGCGCGAGCAGGGCGATCAGGCCGAGCGGCAGGACGCCGACCAGCACGTAGGAGAGCGCCAGCCGCCGCCCGACGCTCCAGAACAGTCGGTGCCAGATGGCGCGACCGGCCCAGAGCAGCAGGAGCAGGAAGAAGCAGCCCCCGGCCAGGCGCGCGAAGGCGTCCAGGAAGGCCGAGTCGATCGCCGCCGCGGCGGCGGCGGCGAGCGCGAAGCCCGCGCCGGAGACGAGCACCAGGCGGGCGAGCCGGGAGCGGCCGGTACGGGGCGGGGCGAGGCCGGACTTCAAGTCAGGGGGCTCCGTGGCTCAGTACGTACCGGTCCGGCCGGAGTTCCGTCGCGGCGCGGGCGGCGTCCGTTAGAATGCCCGGCGCGGGCGGTTTCCGCCCGTTCCAGTGACCGCAGATCCGCCGGGGAGAGGAGATCTTCCGTGTCCCGACTGCCACGCGCGCAAGAGTACTTGAAGACCGGATTCAGCGCCGAGGCCGCGAGCGCCGCGCGCCTGCGCGCTCTGGCCGCCCGCGCCGGTCGCGAGAGCCGGCCGAACCTCGCCCGGGCGTTGACCGAGCTGGCCACCGCCAAGGACTCCCTGGCGCTTTCGCTCTACGACGCCGCCGAGGCGATTCGCGAGCCCCACGAGGAGCTGCCGCAGGCGATCGTCGCCGTCCTCGCCGAGGAGCGCTACGAGAACGACTCGCTCTACCCGCGCATGATCCGCGAGGTCGACGAGACGACCGCCGGGACGCTCGGACAGGTGGTCTCCAGCCAGCAGGAGCACGCCCGCCGGCTCGAGTCGCTGGTCGACGCCATCGGACGGTCGAACGGCGACCTGCCGGGCTGAGACCCGGCGCGCGGGACGCCGGCATTCGACGCGCCCCGCGGCGGCACGAACGAGCTCCGCGACCGCGTTCGCAGCGAAGAGAACGAAGGGGACGTTATAGGATGGCCGCGATGGAGATTCAAGGCGAATCCTGGCTGACGACCAAGCTCGACGCGTTCACGGACTGGGCGCAGAAGAACTCGTTCTGGCCCCTGCCGTTCGGAACGGCCTGCTGCGCCATCGAGTTCATGGGTTCCGTCTCGGCGCACTACGACATGGCTCGCTTCGGCTACGAGGTGGTCCGTTTCTCGCCCCGGCAGAGCGACCTGATGATCGTCGCCGGCACCATCACCGACAAGATGGCGCCGGTCTTGAAACGCATCTACGACCAGATGCCCGACCCGAAGTGGGTGGTGTCGATGGGCGCCTGCGCCTGCTCGGGCGGCTTCTATCGCGCCTACCACGTGATGCAGGGGATCGACGAGATCATCCCGGTCGACGTCTACGTCCCGGGCTGTCCGCCTTCGCCCGAGGGGCTGATGTACGGCATCCTCCAGATCAAGGAGAAGGTCGACCGCGACCGCAAGGCGCTGCGCCGCTCGAAGAAGAACCGGAAGCCCAAGCATGCCGCCTGAGACGCCGTCGTTCCTCGCGCCGGTCCTCGAGAAGTTCCGGTCCCGGGGCGTCGCGCCGCAGCAGGGCCCCGGGGCGCCCACCGACCAGCCGACCTGGGTGGTCTCGCGCGAGGCTCTGGTCGACCTCTGCCGCGATCTGCGCGACGGCCGCGACAGCCGCTTCGACCTGCTGCTCGAGATCTTCGGGATGGACTATCCCGACCGCGGCGCGGCGGGCGGCGACCGATTCGAGTCGGTCTATCACCTGTACTCGATCCCGACCGGCCGGCGCCTGCGGCTCAAGGTGCCGGTGCCGGAGGCCGACCCGCAGCTGCCCTCGGTGACACCGGTCTGGAAGGGCGCCAACTGGTTCGAGCGCGAGGCGTGGGACCTCTACGGCCTGCGCTACACCGGCCACCCGGACCTGCGCCGGATCCTGACCCACGACGCCTTCCAGGGCCACGCGCTGCGCAAGGACTACGACGCAGCCAAGCGCTGGATCCTGACCGAGGACAAGATCTGGCAGCCGAAGCTGGAGGCGCCCGAGCGCGCCGACTCGATGTTCGAGCGCATGACGATCAACATCGGCCCGTCGCACCCGGCGATGCACGGCACGTTCCGGATGATCGCGCTGGTCGACGGCGAGGAGATCGTCCGCTCCGAGATCGAGATCGGCTACCTGCACCGCTGCTTCGAGAAGATGTCGGAGACCCACACCTGGCAGCAGGTGATCCCGTACACCGACCGGCTCAACTACTGCTCGTCGTTCATCAACAACGTCGGCTACTGCCGGACGGTGGAGAAGATGCTCGGCGTCGAGGTGCCGCCGAAGGCGGTCTGGGCCCGGACCATCCTCTCCGAGTTCTCGCGCATCATGGACCACTGCGTCGCCAACGGCTCGACGCTGGTCGACTGCGGCGCGCTGACCAACTTCTGGTACTTCTTCCAGCCGCGCGAGGAGATCTACGGGCTGCTCGAGTCGGTCTGCGGCGCGCGCCTGACGGTGTCGGCCTGCCGCATCGGCGGGCTGCTCGCCGACCTGCCTCTCGATTTCATGGAGCGGTCCCGCAAGCTGCTCGAGTTCATCCCGCCGCTGATCGACGACATCGAGACGCTGGTCGACAAGAACCGGATCTGGCTCGACCGTTCGGTCGGGGTCGCCGCGCTCTCCGGCGAGGAAGCGGTCAACTGGAGCTTCACCGGTCCCTGCCTGCGCGCGGCCGGCGTCGCGTTCGACTCGCGCAAGGCCCACCCCTACGATCTCTACGACACGGTCGACTGGGAAGTGCCGGTGCTCCAGGGCGGCGACGTCCACGACCGTTTCAAGCTGCGCATGCTCGAGATCCGGCAGTCGCTCTCGATCATCCGGCAGCTGCTCGACCGCGGCATGCCCGAGGGCCCTTTCGTGGTCGACGACCCGCACGTCGCCCTGCCGTCGAAGGAGGCCTGCTACAACCAGATGGAGTCCATGATCTACCACTTCAAGCTGATCATGGACGGCATCCAGGTGCCGCCGGGGGAGTGCTACGACTTCGTCGAGGGGGCCAACGGCGAGCTCGGCTTCTACTGCGTCTCGGACGGCTCGGGCAAGCCGTACCGCGTCCGCGTGCGACCGCCCTGCTTCCCGATCTTCTCGGCCTTCCCGACCATGATCCAGGGCCACTCGATCTCGGATGCGATCGCCACCCTGGGCGGACTCAACGTCATCGCCGGAGAGCTCGAACGATGAGCGTCGATCCCAAGGCCCTGCAGCTGCCGGGCGTACAGGAGCACCCGAAGGTCGCGGTGCCGCGGCGGATGTCCCTCGCCGAACGGCTCTACCTTCCGCTGGTTTCCGGAATGATGGTCACCATCCGGCACATGTTCCAGAACCTGCTGGGGATGCGCAAGCGGGTGACGATCCAGTATCCGGAGGAGCGCCGCCAGTACAGCCCGCGCTACCGGGGGCATCACATCCTGACCACGCGGCCGGACGGCTCCGTGCGCTGCGTCGCCTGCTTCATGTGCTCGACCGCCTGCCCGGCCGACTGCATCCACATCGAGGCCGCCGAGCACCCCGACGTCAATATCGAGAAGTATCCGGTGGTCTACGAGATCGACCTGCTGCGCTGCGTCTTCTGCGGCTACTGCGTGGACGCCTGCCCGGAAGAGGCGATCATCATGTCGAACAACCACGACATGGCCTTCTACAGCCGCGAGCAGTCGGTGGTCGGCAAGGCCGACCTGATGAAGCCGTTCACCGTCGACCCGGCGAAGCTCGGCTACCGCCCCTACTACCCGGAGGAGGACGCCCAGCGCGCGAAGATGAGGCGCGAGGCGTTCGACCTGGTCGCCGCGGCGAAGGCGAAGTCCGGAGCCCCTTCCTCCAAGGCCGTCGCCGGCGGCTGAATCACCCGCCGTCCGCGGTCGCAGCCGCGTCCGCGGCCCGCACCGGCAGCTCCACTTCGAACGTCGTCGCGTCGGTTCCGCTCGAGAGGCGGACGGCGCCGCCATGCGCTTCGACGACCCAGCGGACCACCGAAAGGCCGAGGCCACCGGCCTCAGGACGACCGGCGGCGGCCGGGCCGCGCACGCCGCGCTCGAAGACGTGCTCGGCCAACTCGGGGGTGACGCCGTGGCCGCGGTCGGACACCCGCAACCACGCGCGCCCGGAATCTCCGACGACGGAGACCTTCACCGGTTCGCCGGCCGGACCGTGCTTCAGCGAATTGTCGACCAAGTTGAAGACGACCAGGCGGAGCAGGCGCTCGTCGCCGTCGAGGAGGACGTCGCCGGCCGCCTCGACGTCGATCCGAACGCCACGCTCGGCGGCCACCGCGGCGAAGCGATGCGCGGTCTCGCGGGCGAGCCGCTCGAGGTCGACCAGGCCCCGTTGCAGCGGGACCGGCTCGCCGGGCTGAGCCCGAGCCAGCTCGAGCAGACCCTCGAGCACCGACTGGAGGCGCAGAATCTCGCCGAGGTTCTCGGCCAGCAGCGCGCGATAGTCCTCGGCGCTGCGCTCGCGGCGCAGCGCCACCTCGACACCCGTGCGCATCGCCGCGAGCGGATTGCGGATCTCGTGCGAGGCATCGGCGGTGAAGCGCCGCATCGACTCGAGGCTGAGCTCGAGGCGGGCGAGGACGCCGTTGAAGGCCTCGGCGAGCACCGCGACTTCTTCGACCGCGGCAGCCGGGACGTCGAGCCGACGATCGGCCCGCCCGGCATCGAGCGACCGGATGTCGGCGACCAGGCCTCCGATCGGCGCCAGCGCGCGCCGGGCGAGCAGTCGACCTCCCCAGGCGGCCGGCGCGAGCAGCAGTAGACCCAGCAGACCGAGTCCCCATCCGAGGCGTTGCTCGACCTCGCGAACCGACTGGACGTCTCCGATCGCCTCGACGGTGAGGTCCTGACCGAACCGCGAGCCGCGTCCGCCCACGGCGTGGCGCACGACGAGGAAGGGCTCGCGCTGACCGGGCACCCGCTGGTACAGGGCCTGGTCGGTACTCTCCGGGGCTCCCGACGCGACCGCCGGGGTGCCCGGCGTCTCGGCGATCGTCTTGCCGCCGCTCGAGATGCGAACCCAGATCGGGAACGGATCGCGCTCGGCTTCCGCGAGCTCCGGCGCGTCGAGCCGGCCGCGGGCGGCGACGTAGCCGGCCACGGCCTCGGCCTCGGTCTTGAGCATGATCAGTGCGTTGATGCGACCGTTGCGGTAGGACGAGCCCCAGACTCCGGCGGCGACGACCAGATAGAGCGCGAGCAGGCTGATCGCGAACCAGAGCCCCACCCGGTGCTCGAGAGTGCTGCGGCTCGTCACGGGGCCTCTTCGACTGCGCGCATCGTCCAGCCGACGCCGGCGACGGAGTGGAGGAGCTTCTCTCCGCCGGCGCGCTCGAGCTTGCGTCGCAGCCGGCCGACGATGACATCGATGACGTTGCTGCGCGCCTCGTAGCCGGCGTCCCAGACGTGCTCGGCGATCGCCTCGCGCGAGACCGCCGCTCCGGCGTGGAGCAGCAGGTACTCGAGCAGAGCGAGCTCCTTGGGCGTCAGGTCGAGCCGCTCGCCGTTCCGCTCGGCGACGCGCGCGGCGCGGTCGAGACGGAGGTCGGCGAGCTCGAGCACCGGTCGCGGCGGAGCCGCGCGCCGGCGCAACAGCGCGCGCACGCGCGCCAGCAGCTCCTCGAATTCGAACGGCTTGGTCAGGTAGTCGTCGGCGCCCGCGTCGAGGCCCGCGACCTTGTGCTCCACGCGGTCCTGCGCGGTCAGCACCAGGACCGGCGTCGACTTGCCCTCCTGGCGCCACTCGGCGAGCAGGTCGAGCCCGGAGCCGTCGGGCAGCAGCAGGTCGAGCACCGCCAGGTCGTAGTCGCTCTCGATGGCGCGGTCGCGGGCGGCCGCGAGGTCGCCGGCGACGTCGACCGCGAACCCCTCCTCGCGCAGTCCGCGCGCGACGCGGTCGGCCAGACGCCGTTCGTCCTCGACGACCAGGAGCCTCACGGAGGCGACTCTATCCGGCGCCAGCACCGTTCATGCCGTGTTCAGGTCGGCCGCGGAGACTGTCTCACCACGGCGAGGCCGTGCCGAACGCCGCGGAGGAGAGACACCGATGAGAGACCGATCGATCGCTTTCCTGTCCACCCTGCTGCTCGCCGTAGCGCCGGTCGCGGCCGCCGAGCGCCGACTGGTCCTCGACCCGGCGAGGACCGAGGTCGCCTTCGACCTCGAGGCGACCGGACACGACGTGCACGGGCTGTTCGCGCTGACGCGCGGCGAGGTGAGCTTCGACTCCGAGACCGGGGCGGCGTCGGGCGAGATCGTCCTCGACGCCGCCTCCGGCAAGACCGGCAACTCCAGCCGCGACCGCACCATGCGCGAGGAGGTGCTGGAGGCCGCCAGCTTCCCCGAGATCCGCTTCGTGCCGCAGCGTCTGGTCGGCAGGCTCGCCGAGCGCGGGACCAGCGAGGTGACGCTCGAGGGGCGGGTGACGCTGCACGGGGTCGAGCACCCGCTGGCGCTGCCGGCGAGGGTCGCGATCGACGGCGGGCACGTCACCGCCGAGGTCTCCTTCCCGATCCCGTACCTCGACTGGGGCCTCCACGACCCGAGCCTGCTCTTTCTGCGGGTGGCGCGGGTGGTCGGCATCGCGGTGCGCGCCGACGGCGCGCTCGAGGCTCCGGCCTCGGCGGCGGGGGGGAAGTGAGCGCGGAGCTCGCCCTGATTCCGGCGCCGGAGCTGCGGCGGCTGCGGCAGTCGGCGCTCGAGTTGCTCGAGGTCGGATCCGGAGTCGAGCCGCGTCTGGCCGGCGCCGTCGCCGACACGGTGCGCCGTCCGGGATCGCTCTGGCGGATGCAGCTGGCCTGGTCGGTGGCGCGGGCCGAGAGCGTTCCGGAAGCGGACGCGCTCGACCTGGCCGCGGGCGTCGAGGCGTTCCACGTCGCCTCGCTGCTGTTCGACGACCTGCCGGCGATGGACGACGCCGCCACCCGGCGCGGCGCCCCCTGCGTCCACCGCGTCCACGGCGAGGCGGCGGCGATCCTCGCCGGGCTCGCCTTCGTGCATCGCGGCTACGCGCGGATCTGGCGCGCGCTCGACGCGGCCGCGCCGGCCGCGCGCCGCGCCGCGCGCGGGCGCGTCGAGGAGTGCCTCGGCCTCGGCGGCATCCTCGACGGTCAGGCGCGCGACCTCGTCGGCGTCCGCGGTGCGGTCGAGCCGGAGTCGGCGGCGCGCCTCGCGGGCGGCAAGACCGTGCCGCTGCTGCGCCTGGCGCTGCTGCTGCCCGCGATCGTCGCGGGTGCGCCGGAGCCGCGCCTCGGCACTCTCGACCGGCTCGCCGCCGCCTGGGGTCTCGCCTACCAGATCCTCGACGACCTCGGCGACCTGGCCGGCGCCGACTCCGACCTGGCGACGGGCCGACCCAACTTCGCGGCCGCGCTCGGATTCGACGCGGCGCTCGCGCGGCTCGACGCCGAACTGGAAGGGGCTGCTCTCGAGATCGCGGCGATCAGCGTCGTACGCCCCGCGCTGGCGGAGCGCTTCGGTCGGCTCTCCGCCCGCTTCGTCACCGAACGGAACCGGATCTCGCCGCCCGAGCGCCGGGTTGCCGGCGGATGACGGGACGGACGCTCGCCGAAGAGGTCGCCGCACACTCTCTCGGCTGGCTGGTCGCGGGTTGCGCCGCCGGTCTCTGGATGGCGACGCTGTTGATCGCGCCGTCGGCCGGCGGCCCCCTCGGGCCGCTCGGCTACGGCCGATGGGCGGCGCTCCACCTCGATCTCACGCTCTACGGCTGGCTGGCGCTGCCGATGCTCGGACTGCTGTTCGCGGGCTTCGGCGTCGCGCAGCGGCCGGCGGCGGGTCGCGCGGCGCTCGCGCTCTGGTCCGGTGCGCTCGCCGGTGGCGCGCTCTCGTGGCTGGCCGGGCGGACGAGCGGCAAGCTCTTCCTCGACTGGAGCGGCGGCGCGGCCGTCGGCTTCGCCCTGGCGCAGGTCGCGGCGCTCGCGGTACTGGTCGCCGGGTTCGCCGGCCAGATCGCGGCGCTGCGCCGGAGCGGGAGCGGGGCGCCGCCCGCTCTGATCGCGCGGGGTGCGGTGCTCGTCGTGCTCGCGCTGGTGCCCGCGTCGCTGGCGGCGGCCGCCGCGCCCGGCGGCTATCCGCCGATCGATCCCGCCAGCGGCGGGCCGACCGGCAACAGCCTGCTCGGCAGCACCCTGGCGCTGATCGCCGTCCTGCTCGCGGTGCCGCGCCTGGCCGGTCTCGATCGACGCGAGTCGCGCCCTCGACGCTCACTCGCGCCCGCGCTGCTGGCGATCCATGCCGTCGTCTTCCTGGCGCTCGGTTTCGCGGATCGCGGCAACGACGATCCCCTGCAGGTCGCGGCGCTCGCCAGCGCGGCGCTCTGGGCCTGGGCGCTGCCGGCCGACCTCGCGCGCTACGCCTGGCCCCCGGGCGCGCGGCGATGGCTCGCGGCGGCGGCGCTCTGGGGCGCTCTCCTGCTCGTCACCGGCATCGTCCAGTTCCTGCCGCCGGCCCTCGAGCACGCCAAGTTCACCCACGTCCTCGTCGCGCACGCCCACCTCGCCACCGCCGGATTCGCGTCGGCCTGCGCGGCGGCCATGCTCCACCTCGGACTCGCGCCGACCGCCCGCGCGCGCCTGCTGACCGAGCCGGTCGGGTTCTGGCTCTGGCAGGGGGCGACGGCGCTGCATCTGATCGCGCTCGCCGCGCTCGGCGCGATCGAAGCCGCGGATCCGGCCGCAGTGCTGCGCGGGGGAGCCGCGGTCGATCGCCTGTTCGCGCTGCGCTGGCTCGCCGGCGCCGGCATGCTCGCCGCCGCCGTGCGCTGGTTCGCGGGCGCGATCGGCGGCCGGAAGCGCGCGGCGGCCGCCGGGGTCGCGTGACCGGGGCGCGGCCGAGCCTCGACCGGTCGCGCCTGGCCGCGACGATCGTCGCGGTCGCCGCCGTCTACGTGGCGTTCCTGCTCTGCGCGCAGTTCGGGTTTCTCGCCGGACTCGAGGCCGAGCTGGGCCGCGACTCGAGAGCGTTGCGCGCGGTGCTCGCGGCCATGGGGGCGGGCGGCCTCGGCGGCGCGTTCGCGGCGGCGCGTGCAGGCCGCCGTGCCGCCGTCGCCGCGGGTCCCGCGGCGGCGGTTCGCTTCGGGCTCCTGGCCACCGCGGCGGCCGCCGCCGGATCGCTCGCGCCCACCACCGTGGCCGGCTTCGCGCTCGCCGCCGCCGCGCTGGGTGGCGCGCTCGGCTTCGTGACGGTGGCTCTCGCGGGCTCGCTCGCAGCGCTGGTCCCGGCGCGGCGATGCGGCCTGGTCGCCGGCGCCGGCACCGGGATCGCCTACCTGGTCTCGAACCTGCCGCCGCTCTTCGGCGGCGTTCCGGCGGTCCGCGCGCTCGTCCCCGCGGCGATCTGCATCGTGGCCGCCGCTCTACTGCCACGAAGAGGTAACTACGACTCGCTCCGGGTGGACACCGCAGCGCCCGCTTCCCGGTGGCTGTTCGCGGGGGCGGTCATCGCCTTCTTCGTTCTCGTCGCGGTCGATTCCGCGGCGTTCGCGTCGATCCAGCGCTCGCCCGCCGCGCTCGCGACCAGTTGGGGCGGAGCGCCTCTCCAGCTGCGCCAGGGCGCTGTCCACCTGCTCGCGGCGCTGCTCGCCGGCCTCGCGATCGACCGCCGGGGGCTCGGCGGCGCGCTGGTCGCGGCCGCCGCGCTGTTCGTCGCCGCGCTGCCGTCGCTCGACGCGGGCGGGTCGGTGGCCCACCTGGCGGCGATGCTCTACGCGGCGGGGATCTCGGCCTACAGCGCCGCGCTGGTCGCGGCGCCGACGCGGCTGGCGGGCGGGAGCGCACCGCTCGCGCTCCAGCGCGCCGCTTGGCTCTACGCCGTGGCCGGGTGGATCGGCTCCGGGCTGGGGGTCGCGGTCGCGAACCGGCCGGCGCCCGCCGCCGCGCCGCCGGCCGCGACGAGCGCCGACCTCGAGGTCGCGAGGGGCCGCGCGATCTACCTCGCGGAGGGTTGCCAGCATTGCCATTCGCAGTACGTCCGGCCGGCGACGGACGACGAGCTGCCGTGGGGCCCGCGCCGGCCGTTCGATCGCAGCGAGCGGCCGCCGACTCCGGGCAACCGGCGCCTCGGACCCGACCTCGCCAACGCCGGCCTTCGTCGCAGCGCGCTCTGGCACGAGCTCCACCTGCGCGACCCGCGTTCGGTGTCCCCCGGTTCGCGCATGCCGTCGTACGCGCACCTGTTCGCGGGCGACGGCGCCGAGGGGCGCGCGCTCGTCGCCTACCTCGGCGCCCTGGGCAGCGGCGCGGAGCGCGAGCGGGCGGCGGAGATCGCGCGCTGGCAGGCGCCCGATCGGGCCGGCGACGCGGCCCGCGGCGGCGCGCTCTTCGGCCGACACTGCGCTCCCTGTCACGGCGTGGCGGGGCGCGGCGACGGGCCGCTGGCGGCGCGCCTGCCCCGGCCGCTGCTCGATCTCGGCCGCGGCGCGCTGGCGCGAGCGGTGCCGGCGCGGGCGACCGAATCGCGGGCGGCCGCGGTCGCGCGCACGGTGCGCTTCGGCCTGGCGCCGGGGACCATGCCGGGGCACGAGTGGCTGAGCGACGAGGAGGTCGCCGACCTCGCCGCGTTCGTTCTCGATCTGGTCGACCAGGGGAGAGCGAGCGGGGGGTCCGGGTGACGGCGCGCTTCGACGCGCTCTGGGAGCGTCTGCTCGGCGGGGCCGCCGCGGCCGCGCTGTCGCGCCCGCGCACGACGCTCGTCCTCGCCGCGATCGTCGCCACGATCGGCGCGGGCGCCGCCGCGACGCGGCTCGAGCTCAAGACCTCGAACCTCGACCTGGTCGATCCCGACCTGCCCGAGATCGCCCGTTTCCGCGCCTTCGCCGCCGACTTCGGCACGCCGAATCTGCTGGTGGTGGCGCTCGAAGGGTCCGACCCGGTCCGTCTCGCGGCGGCGGCGGAGCGGGCGACGGCGGCCGCCGCGCGCGCGGCGGGCACCCGGGCGGCGATCGGCCGCCTGCCGTTCACGGAAGACCTGCTGTCGCCCCTCGGCATCGACCCGCGGTTCCGGTCCCGCGATGGTCGCACGCAGTACGTGCTGGTCCAGCCCGACGACCCGGAGTCGGCGGCGACGACCATCGCTCCCTTCGTCGAGGGCGTCCGCCGCGAGCTCGCGGCGCTCGATCTGGAGCGCGAGGGGATCCGGGTCGGCACCACCGGGTTGCCTCAGTACGCGCTCGACGACCGCGACGTCGTGCGCTCCGACATCGCGCGGCTTTCCGGGGTCTCCTTCCTGCTGATCGCGGCGATCTTCGTCCTCGGCTTCCGTGGTCTGCGCGAACCGCTCGCGGCGGTCGCGGTGTTGGCGGTAGCGGCGATCGCGACCGCCGGCGTCGCGGCCGCGGTTCCGGGGCACTTGACGCTGGTCTCGTCCTTCTTCTTCTCGATCCTGTTCGGTCTCGGCATCGACTTCGGCGTGCACGTGATCGACGGCGCGGAGGAGCGGCGCGCCGCCGGCGCCGACACCCGGCGCGCGATCGAGGAGGCGGTGCGGTTCGTGGCGCCCGGGCTCGGCACCGGCGCGGCGACGACCGCGGCTTCGTTCCTGTTGCTGCTGGAATCCGGAATGCGCGGTTTCGCCGAGCTCGGCTGGCTGGCGGGGCTCGGAGTCGTGCTCGCGCTCGCCGGCATGGTTACCGTGCTGCCGGCGTTGCTCGTCCTCTTTCCCGCGCGGCGGGCGCCGCGCGCGGCCCGCCATCGAGCGACCGGTCGCCACCTGCTCGCCCTCCAGCGTCCGGCGTTCGCCCTGCCACTCGTCGGTCTCGCCCTCGCGCTCCCGATCGTCGGTGTGCCGGGGTTCGACGGCGACTACCTCGCGCTGCAGCCGAGCGATTCGGAGACCGTCCGCCTCGAGCGCGCGATGGTGGCGGGGTCGGACTTCGCGCCCCAGTTCGCGGCCTTCGTTGCGGCCGACGAGGCGTCGGCCGTGAGCCTGGCGGATCGGCTCCGCGCCGAGCCGCTGGTCGGCGAAGTGCGGACCGCCGCCGACTTCGCGGCGCTGGTCGCGCTCGACGGCGCGATCCCGGGAGAGTGGGAGGCGTTCCGATCGCTCTACGTCGCGGCCGACGGCCGCCAGGCGGTCTATGCCTTTCCGGACGGTGACGCCTGGGAGCCGGAATTCCAGGAGCGCTTCGTCGAGGCGATGCGCGCGATCGATCCGGAGGCGACCGGCATGCCGTTCGTCGGCCGCTTCCTGGTCGAACGCTCGCGCCGGGCGCTCGGAATCACCGCGATGCTCGCGGCGATCTTCCTGATCGCCCTGGTCGTCACCGATCTCGGCGACCCGGTGCGGGTGGCGCTGGCGCTCGCGCCGACCTTCCTCGCGGTGGCGACGATGCTGACGGTGATGAGCCTCGCGGGCGTGGCGTTCAACCCGCTCAACCTGCTGGCGCTGCCGATCGTGCTCGGCGCCGCCGAGGACAGCGGCGTCCATCTCGTGCACCGGTTCCGGGCGGAGCGCGGCGATCTCGCGCGCACGCTCGCCGGGACCGGCCGCACCGTGCTGATCTGCGGCGCGACCACGTTGGTCGGATTCGGCGCCCTCGTCTTCGCCCGTCACCGCGGGCTCGCCTCGTTCGCCTTCGCGCTCGCGGTGGGCGTCGCCGCCGCGCTGGCGCACTCCCTCGTCGTGCTGCCGCAGCTGCTGCGCTGGTGGGACGCGCGGCGCCGCCGGGGCGCCCGCGACACGGCGATCGCCGCGGTTCTGGCGTGCGCGCTCGGCGCGGCGGCGAGCGTGGCCGCCGCGGACGACGGGATCGAGCCGTCCGATCCCTGCTGGCGCTCCCGTGCGCGCCGCGTCGCCGCACACTGGCAGGTCGACGTCGACCACGCCCGCTGCGCGGCGGCTTCCGCCGAGGCGGCCTGGCGGGCGAACCCGCACCGGCTCTCCCGCGCCTTCCGTGCCGTCGAAGCGCTCTGGTTCGAGGCCCACTTCGCCACCTCCGAAACGGCCGAGCGGCGGGCGCTGCTCGACCGCGCGACGACGATCGCCGACCGGGCGGTCGCCGAGGCGGAGCCGGTGGGCGGTGCCATCGCCGGCGCCGCGCACTTCTGGGCCGCGGTCGCCTGGGGGGAGTGGGGCCTCGAGCGCGGCTGGATCGCGTCGGCGATCGAAGGCGTGCCCGGTCGACTCCGCCGGCACGCGGAGGCGGCGGCGCGCCTCGCGCCCGAGCTGCGCGACGGCGGCGGCCTGCGTCTGCTCGGTCGCCTGCACTCCGTGCTGCCGCGGATTCCCGGGATCACCGGCTGGGTCGATCGCGACCTCGGCGTCGACCTGCTGCGCCGCGCGCTCGCGCTCTCGGATCGCGATCCGCGCAACGCCCTGTTCCTGGCCGAGGCGCTGCTCGAGCGAGGAGCCGCCGGTCGTCGCGAAGCGATCGCCCTGCTCGAGCGCCTGGCCGTCGCCTCGCCCGATCCGGCCGAGGCCCTCGAGCAGGCCGAGACGCTGGCGCGTGCCCGGGGTTTGCTGGCGAGCCTGCGCGCCGCGGAGGCGCACGCGCGGTGAGCGACGCGCGGCCCGACGCCTACGTCGCCTTCGTGCGCGACTTCTTCGGGCGCTGGAGCCCGCTCTACGACGCCTTCGCCTGGCCGATCGGCTCCGCCTACGCCGCGGCCGCGCAGGCGGCCGGCGCGGGACCGGGACGCAGCGTGCTCGACCTGTGCACGGGCACCGGCGAGATCGCCGTGCGTTGCGCGGGCCTCGGCGCGACCGTCACCGCGGTCGACGTGACGCCGTCGATGCTCGCGCGCGCCCGGCGCAAGGGTGTCGACCTCGGCGTCCGCTTCGCGGAGATGGACGCGCGCCGCCTCGCTCTGGCCGACCGCAGCTTCGACGTCGCCGTGCTGTCGTTCGCGCTCCACGACATGCCGGCCGCGGCGCGGCGCTCGGCGCTGGTCGAAGCGGCGCGAGTCGCGCGCGAGCGGGTGGTCCTGCTCGACTACGAGCCGCCGGCACGGGGCTGGCCGCGCCGCCTCGTCGAGGCGACGCTGGCGAGCTTCGAGACCCCCTACCTGCGCGGATTCCTGCGCGACGGTGGCGTCGCCGGCGCCACGCGGGCCGCCGGCCTGGCCGGACGGCGGCTGCGCGCGCCGTGGCCCGGGTTGTGCGGACTCTGGGTCATCGACCGCTAGCCCGGCGCAGCGAGAGCGCGGGGAGCGCGACCAGCGCGCCGAGCCCGGCGACCAGCAACAGGAGCGTCGGCGAGATCTCGCCCGCGGCGAGCGATCCGAACAGTCCCCGCGAGGTCGTGAGGCCGGCGATCAGGCCGACGGCGGCGATCAGCGCCGCGATCCCCTGCCAGACCGCCAGCGGTCGCAGCGCGCGCGCCTCGGCCTCGGCCCGCGCCCGCAGCCGTCCGCGCAGCCAGACCGCCGAGGCGGCGGGCAGCGGTGGGGCGTCGGCAACGAGCCCCGCGGCGAGCTCGAGGATCGCCCGCTCGGCGGCGACCGCCGCCGAGCAGCCGGGGCACGAGGCGACGTGCCGTCGCCAGCCCTCGTCCATCGCTCCCGACCGCATCGCGGCCAGCACCGAGCTCTCGTTCTCGCAGATGCGCTCGTTCATGACTCACTCCCGGAAACGACGGCGCCGGCCGGCGCGCGGTCGAGCAGCGCCGCCAACCGGCGGCGGGCACGGAACAGCAGGACGCGGACGCTCGCGGCGCGCACACCGACGGTCTCGCCGATCTCGCGGTGGTCGAGGCCCTCGACGTGCGCCAGCCAGAGCAGGCGCCGCTCGCGCGGCGCCAGCGCGGCGAACGCCCGCCCCAGGTCGCGGCGCAGCCCCGGCGGCGGCGGGTCGATCGCGGGCTCCGGAGCGTCTTCGAGCGGCGCGGGCGCGCGGAACGCCGCTCGGGCACGATCGGCGAGCAGGTTGCCGGCGGCGCGGTAGAGATAGCGCACGAAGTGCTCGTCGCTCTCCGGCGCGAAGCGGGAGGCCAGGACCCGGGCGAAGGTCTCCTGGAGCAGGTCGTCGGCCACGGACGGATCTCCGGTCTGGGCTCGCAGGTAGCCGCGCAGCCGCGGCGCGACGCGCTCGTAGAAGACGGCGAACTCCGCCGCCGAGAGTCGCTCGGCGAGCGGAGCGGCCGCGTCGAGCGCGGGCGCGGCTTCGATCGGCACCGTCGATTCCATCCGCCCGGGCTCAGCTCTCGATGTCGGCCTCGGTATCGCGGTTCGTGATCAGCCCCCAGCGGCCGGCGAGCTGCGAGGTCAGGAAGGCCGAGCCCAGGAATCCGAAGCCGAGGAAGACCGCGATCTTGCCCAGAACGCCCATCACCTGGGCCATGTTCTCGACGTCGACGCCCTGGGCGGCGCCGATCAGTCCGAAGCCGCCCGCGAGCAGGAGGATGCCGAGGTGGAGGGCGTCGAGCACGCGCGAGCGCGGGCGGTCGGGGCCGGTCGTGGCCCCTTCGAGCAGGCGCCGGCCGGGTTCGCTCTCGAGGTAGCGCAGCATCTCGTCGGCGCTGCCGAAGCGCTCGATCAGCTTGGACTGCAGATCGACGTGAGCGCGGGCGTTCTCGCGCAGGCTGCGGTGGACGATCCAGGTGCGGACGATCGAGCCGAACACCAGCGCGAAGGTGATCAGAACCAGCATCGGCGGGACGAAATCCATGGCGGTCTCCAGTACGGCGAGTCGGGTCCGGGGCGGCACCCCGGTACTTCGTTCGATCCCTATTACCCGATCTCCGCGGGGACGTTAACAGGCGCCCGCCGCCGCGGGTCTAGACTCGGCCCGTGCGCGCTCCCGTACCTGGCCGCCGGCGTCGCCGGGTGGCGATCGTGGCGGTCCTCGCCGCCGTCGCCCTCCCGGTCGGTTGCTCGGTGTTCGCCCCTTCGTTCGCCCCGACCGATCCCGGCCCCGGCCTCGAAGCCCGCGGCGCCGGCGAGGTGACGGTGGCCGGCGCGGTCGGGCCGGTACGGGCCGTGGTGACCGCCGCGCGTCCGCAGACCGTGCTCTTCGTTCACGGCACTCCCGGAACGTGGGAGGCCTTTCGCGGATACCTCTCCGATCCGGAGCTCGCGGCTCGCGCCCGGCTGATCGCGATCGATCGTCCCGGTTTCGGCAGGTCGGGGCGCGGCCGGGCCGTCCCTTCGCTCGAGTCCCAGGCCGCGGCGTTGGCCGCGGTGCTCGAAGCGACCGGAGGCCGACCCGCGGTTGTGGTGGGGCACAGCCTCGGCGCGCCGATCGCGGCGCGGCTGGCGGTCGATCGCCCGGATCTGGTCGCGGGGCTGGTGCTGGTGGCCCCGTCGCTCGACCCGGCGCTCGAACGCTGGCGGTGGTTCAACGTCGCCGCCTCGTGGCGGGCGATCCAGTGGCTGCTGCCGGTCGACTGGGTGACTTCGAATCGCGAGCTCGCGCCGCTCGCCGACGAGCTCGAGCTCCTGCGCCCGCTCTGGAGCCGGATCGAAGCGCCGGTGGTGGTGGTGCAGGGGGGCCGCGACGAGCTGGTACCCGCCGCCAACGCCGAATTCGCCGAGCGCGTGCTGGCGGGCGCCAGGCTCGAGGTGCACCGGTACCCGGAAGACGGGCACTTCATCCTCTGGCAACGCCCGGAGACGGTGCGCGAGCCGATCCTCGAGCTGCTGGACCGCGCGCGGCTCGGGCCCGGCGCGATCCCGCGATGAGCGGCGAGCGCGATCTCGCCCGGCTGCTGGCCGGGCTGGCACCGGAGCTCGACCCGCGGCCCCAGGTCTTCGCGAAGCTCGCCGGGGAGCCCGGTCCGGAGCTCGTTGCCGCCGCGTTCGCGGTCGTGCGCGAGCGCGAGGGCGTGACCGTGGTCCTCGCCGCCGACATCGCCGGGCAGTTCTCGCTGCCGGTCGAGCCGCTCTGGGCGAAGGTCACGCTCTCGATCCACTCCGACCTCGCCGCGGTCGGGATGATGGCGGCGGTCGCGGCCGAGCTCGCCGCCGCCGGGATCGCGGTCAATCCGCTCGCCGGCTGGCACCACGACCACCTGCTGGTGCCCTGGGACCGGCGCGAGGAGGCCGTGCGGCGTCTCGCCGCCCTGGCGAACCGCGCGGCGGCCACCCGCTGAGACTGGGCGCGGCGGCGGCGCGCGTGTATCCTGAGCGCGGGAGGTCGTCATGAGCGCTCGTCCACGTCGGTGGGTTGCCTGGATCTGCGCGGGGCTCGCGGTGGCCGGCGTCGCGACCGCGCAGGAGCCGCCCGCGGTCCGCGAGCAGCTGGAAGTGCGCGAGGTGCCGGTGCTGGTGGAGCTGCCCGCGTCCCTGCGCGGTCGGCCGGTCGAAGCGATCGCGGAGCGGCTGGCGCTGACCGAATCCGGCATCGATCGCGAGCTGGCGGCGGCGTCGGCGGTGGCGCCGCCGGCGGGCGCCGGATTCACCCGGATCACCGTGGCGCTCGACCGACTCCACTGCGAAGACCGCCTGGTGCGCGACTCCGCCGAGGCGCTCGCGGCTTCGGCCGCGAGGCTGGTCGCGCTCGGTGCGGTCGACGTCGCGCGGCTCGGGGGTGGCGCGCCCCGGTTCGACCCCGCCACCCGCGACGCCGAGGCGCTGTCGGCGGCGATTCGCGGGCTCGGTTCCGAGCGCTGCGCGAGCCGGAGCGCGCCGGACGCCCCTTCGATCGCGGGACTCGCCTGTCCCGGAGTCCCTTGCCTGCTGCTCTGGATCGGCGGCGCCTGGACCGCGGGGGAGGGGGCCGAGGCCGAGCGCGGCCTCGAGAGCGCTTCGGAGCTGGCGCGCGAGCTCGCGCTGTCGGGTTGGACGGTCTTCGCCGTGGCGCCGCTCGCGGCCGAGGCCGGAGCGCCGAAGGCCGCGCCGGGCGAGGCCCGGCCGGGCGACGACCAGACCAGCTGGACGGTCGACGTCCGGCGGCTCGGCCGCGACGGCGAGCCCGCTTCCGAAGCGGAGTACGGTCGCTACGTCGACCTCGACCTGGCGCCGCTGCGCCGGCTGGTGGCCGCGACCGCCGGGGAGCTGGCGGCGCGGATCGACGAAGTGGCTCCGGCGCTCGACGCCCTCGCCGAGCGAACGCTGATCTACTACCGGACCGACCGTCCCCCCGGGGACGACGCCGCGCTCGAGCTGCGCGAGGCGGGCACCGGGGGGCGACGCCTGCGTGCTCCGGAGTGGGCGGTGCGCGCGACGGCTCCGGCGCCCTGAGCGCCCCCTCGACCCCGGACAAACGACGATGCGGCAAGGAGATAACCCGCGGGCTCGGGCCGCGTGGCTTTGTTAGGATCGCGGTCGCGCCGGCGCGCCGCTTGGGCGCGCTCGCCGCGCCCGAGGAACCCGCGATGACCCTGCCTTCTCTGGAACCCACCCGCAGCGTCCCCCACGAGACGCTCGACGACGTCGTGATCCGCTTCGCCGGCGACTCCGGCGACGGCATGCAGGTCACCGGCGGACAGTTCACCAACACCTCGGCGCTGGTCGGCAACGATCTCGCGACCTTCCCGGACTTCCCGGCCGAGATCCGCGCGCCCGCGGGCACGCTGCCCGGGGTCTCGGCGTTCCAGGTGCGCATCGCCGACTACGACATTCACACCCCCGGCGACGCGCCCGACGTGCTGGTGGCGATGAATCCGGCCGCGCTCAAGGTCAACCTGCGCGACCTGAAGGCCAACGGCATTCTGATCGTCAACGTCGACGAGTTCGACGAGCGCAACCTCAAGAAGGCGGGGTATCCGACCAATCCGCTCTCCGACGGCAGCATCGCCGCGTTCCGCGTCTTCCAGGTGCCGCTGGCGACGCTGACCAAGCGAACGCTCGAAGGGAGCGGTCTCGACGCCAAGTCGATCGAGCGCTGCAAGAACTTCTTCGCGCTCGGCATGGCCTACTGGCTGTTCTCGCGCCCGATGGAGGCGACCGTGCGCTGGCTCGAGAAGAAGTTCTCCTCGAAGCCGCAGCTGGCGGAAGCCAACATCCAGGTGATGCGCGCGGGGTGGAACTACTGCGACATCACCGAGGCCTTCCAGGTCCGCTACGAAGTGCAGCCGGCGAAGCTCGCCCCCGGCGTCTACCGCAACATCACCGGCAACAGCGCGCTCGCCCTCGGCCTGATCGCGGCCAGCCGCAAGTCCGGGCTGCCGCTGTTCCTCGGCGCCTACCCGATCACGCCGGCCTCCGACCTGCTGCACGAGCTGGCGATGTTCAAGAACTTCGGCGTCACCACGCTCCAGGCCGAGGACGAGATCGCGGCGGTCTGTGCGGCGATCGGCGCGTCGTTCGGCGGCGCGCTCGGCGTCACCTCGACCTCCGGACCGGGCATGGCGCTCAAGGCCGAGGCGATGAACCTGGCGGTGATGACCGAGCTGCCACTGGTCGTCGTCGACATCCAGCGCGGCGGGCCCTCGACCGGGCTGCCGACCAAGACCGAGCAGGCCGACCTGCTCCAGGCGCTGTTCGGCAGGAACAGCGAGTCGCCGATCCCGGTGCTCGCCGCTTCGTCGCCGGGCGACTGCTTCTACCGGGCGATCGAGGCCTGCCGGATCGCGGTGCGCTCGATGACGCCGGTGGTGCTGCTCTCGGACGGCTACCTCGCCAACGGCTCGGAGCCGTGGCGGCTGCCGTCGGTCGCCTCGTTGCCGGATTTCCCGGTCGAGTTCCGCACCTCGCCGGAGGGGTTCGCCCCCTACCTGCGCGATCCCGAGACGCTGGCGCGGCCCTGGGCGATCCCGGGCACGGCGGGGCTCGAGCACCGCATCGGCGGCCTCGAGAAGCAGGACGGCACCGGCAACGTCTCCTACGACCCGGTCAATCACGAGCACATGGTGCGTACCCGCGCGGAGAAGATCGCGAGGATCGCGCGCGAGATCCCCGAGCTCGAGGTCCACGGGGAAGAGGCGGGCGCGGGAGGCCCGCTCCTCGTCCTCGGCTGGGGTTCGACCGAGGGGGCGATCACCGGCGCGGTCAACCTCGCCCGGCGCGAAGGACTCAAGGTCGCGCGCGCCCACCTGCACCACCTCAATCCGTTCCCGCGCAACCTGGGCGAAGTGCTCGCACGGTTCGAGCGGGTGCTGATCCCGGAGATGAACCTCGGCCAGCTCGCCCTGCTGATCCAGGGCCGCTACCTCAAGCCGGTCGTCAGTTACTCGAAGGTGGAGGGCAAGCCCTTCTTCCGCCACGAGATCCACCACAAGATCCGCGAAGTCCTCGGCGCCTGAGCGCGCCCGGAGCCTTCGAGGTAACTGGGACGAGAGAAGGAAGACGAGGCTCTTCTGTTGAAGACGAAGACAAAGAAGGGACCAGAGACGGAAGACAAGGCTTTCTGTTGAGGGCAGAGACGAAGGCCGAAGCGAAGACGATCGCCGAGACGAAGACGAAGCCGAGAGACGTGCGGAGAATGGGAGAGACGAGGATTTCGAGGGAGGGGTGGGTCCAGTGGCCTTTCGCTGTGCTCGTTGGACCAACGGCGCTTCGCGAGCCGAGGGCGCCCCGCGGCCGGGTGGGGCTCGGCGCGAAGCGCCGAGCAAAGCTCTCGCGCGAGGCCCCCGCCCCCGGCGAGCCCCTCGACCCTGCGGCTTCTCGTCTTTCCCTTCTATGGAAGTCTTTGTCTTGTCTTGAACAGAAGAGTTCTAGCCGTTCGAGACGAAGTCCGAAGAGCGCTGCGCTGAGCACCGTGACGGGGTGAGCCGAAGATGACGACCGCCGGACCGACGATGTCGAAGAAGGACTTCCAGACCGACCAGGAGGTGCGCTGGTGCCCCGGCTGCGGGGACTACGCGATCCTCTCGGCGGTGCAGCAGGTCTTCCCCGAGCTCGGCATTCCGCGCGAGCGGTTCGTCGTGGTGTCGGGGATCGGCTGCTCGTCGCGATTCCCGTACTACATGAACACCTTCGGCTTCCACACCATCCACGGCCGCGCGCCGGCGGTGGCGACCGGGCTCAAGGTCGCGCGCCCGGATCTCGAGGTCTGGATCGCGACCGGCGACGGCGACTCGCTGTCGATCGGCGGCAACCACCTGATCCACACCCTGCGGCGCAACGTCGGCGTCAAGATCCTGATGTTCAACAACCGGATCTACGGCCTGACCAAGGGGCAATACTCGCCGACGTCGGAGATCGGCAAGCGCACCAAGTCGTCGCCCTACGGCTCGGTCGACTACCCGTTCAACGCGCTGTCGGTGGCGATCGGCACCGGCGCGACCTTCGTCGCCCGCTCGGTGGACGTTTTCCAGGCCCACCTCAAGGAGACGCTGCGCGCCGCCGCGGCGCACCGCGGCACCGCCTTCGTCGAGATCTACCAGAACTGCAACATATTCAACGACAAGGCCTTCGCGCACCTGACCGAGAAGGAGACGCGTGACGACTCGATCGTCGAGCTGCGCCACGGCCAGCCGCTGGTCTTCGGCAAGGCGAAGGACCGCGGGGTGCGTCTCAACGGCACCGAGCTCGAAGTGATCTCCTTCGCCGACGGCTTCGGCCCCGGCGACTGCCTGGTCTGGGACGAGACCCGTCCGAATCCGGCGATCGCCTTCATGGCGGCGCAGATGGACGCTCCGCGTTTCCCGGTTCCGATCGGCGTGCTGCGCCGTGTCGAGCAGCCGACGTTCGAGCAGGGGGTGGTCTCGCAGATGGAGCGGGAGACCGAGCGCCGCGGCGTCGGCCGGCTCGAGCAGCTGCTCACCTCCGGCGAGACCTGGACCGTCCACGAGGACGGGTCGATCTCCTGAGCTCCACGGACGGCACCCGGCGCCGCATCGAGATCGCCGGCGCCGGAGCGCCGACTCCTCTGGGAGTCGGCGGCGGCGGGAGCGACGGGATCCGCAACTTCGCGATCTTCGCCACTCGACCGAGGCGACTGGTTCTCGCGCTCGCCGAAACCGGCGGTCTCGCGCCGGCCCACCTGACGCTCGACCCCGCGCTCCACCGCACCGGCGACGTCTGGCACGTCGCGGTCGTGGGCCTGCCGGAATCGTTCGAGTACTTCTGGCTGGCCGACGACGATCCGCGACCGATCCTCGATCCTTACGCGCCGGCGCTCGCCGGCGGCGAGGAGTGGGGGTGGGGGACCGGTCACGCCCGGGCGCTGATGGGTCACGGCGGCCGGCGCTGGCGCGCCTATCGCGGGGTCGTGCCGGCGGCGCTGCCACCGCCCGTCGACGACACTCGTCGCCCGGCGGTACCAGATTTCGCGCGGGTCCTCTACGAGGCGCACGTGCGCGGGCTCACCCGGCACCCTTCCTCCGGCGTCGGGGCCCCCGGGACCTATGCCGGCGTGATCGAGAAGCTCCCGTACCTCGCGGGCCTCGGCGTGACGACGCTCGAGCTGCTGCCGATCGCCGAGTTCGACGAGACCGAGAACCGCCGGCGGGATCCGCTGACCGGCGACCGCCTGCTCAATTTCTGGGGCTACAGTCCGGTCTCGTTCTTCGCGCCGAAGGCCTCCTACGCGCGGCGGCCGGGCTGCGGTCGCGAGCTCTTCGAGTTGCGCGCGCTGGTCGACTCGGCTCACGCCGCGGGGCTCGAGGTCGTGGTCGACGTGGTGCTGAATCACACCGCCGAGGCGGGGCTCGGCAAGGACGACCCGCTGCGCAGCTTCGCGCGCCTGGCGCCCGAGGTCTACTACCTGCTCGACGCCCACCGCCGGCCGATCGATCTCACGGGCTGCGGCCACACGGTGCGCCTCAACCATCCGGTGGTGCGGCGCCTGGTGCTCGACGCGCTGCGCTTCCAGGTCGAGCGGCTCGGCATCGACGGCTTCCGCTTCGATCTCGCGGCGGCGATGTTCCGCGGCGATCACGGCGAGCCGCTCGAGCGCTCGCCGCTCGCCGAGGAGATCGCCGCCGATCCGGTACTGGGTCGACGACTGCTGATCGCCGAACCGTGGGACCTCGGCGGATTCGACGTCACCGAGCGCCTGCCGCCGCCCTGGCGCGCCTGGAACGGCCGCTTTCGCGACGCGGCGCGCCGGGCGGTGCGCGGCGAGGCGGGGCTCGAGCGCGAGTTGGCGCTGCGCATCGCGGGGAGCCCCGACCGCTTCCGCGCGCCGCGCGGGCCGGCGCACTCGATCGACTTCGTCACCTGTCACGACGGCTTCACCCTCGCCGACCTCGTGTCGTACACGACGAAGCGCAACCTGTCCAATGGCGAGGACGACCGCGACGGCGCCGACCAGAACCACTCGTCGAACGCCGGAGTGGAGGGGCCGAGCGACGATCCGGCGGTCGTCGCCCTGCGCGGAGCGCGTCGGCGCGCCCTGCTCGCGCTCGTCCTGCTATCGCGCGGGACTCCGATGCTGCTCGGTGGTGACGAGCTCGGGCGCACGCAGCTCGGCAACAACAACGCCTGGTGCCGCGACGACGAGGTGGGCTGGGTGAGCTGGCCCGCCGCGGGGGACGGAGAGTTGGCGGAGCTGGTACGCCAGCTCGTGAGCCTGCGTCGGGAGGGAGCGCTCGGCGGCGAGGCGGCGCGCGAGCCCGCGATCCGGGCCGCCGCCACGGTCGCGCTGGACTGCGCCTCGCCCGCGACGGCGGTGTTGCTCGACCTGGCGCTGCCGGGTGCGATCCCGCGGCGCGTGATCGCCTTCAACGGCGGAGCGGGGGAGGTCCGGTTCCCTTTGCCGAGGCCGCCGCGCGACCGCGAGTGGTCGTTGCGCCTCGACACCGCGACCGAGTCGCCTCGCGCCCTGGCGCCGGAGTCGGCGCCGCGACTGGCGGCGGAGACCGAGGCGATCGCGGTCGCGGCCTGCTCGGTCCGGGTGTTCGATGCCCTGCCGGCGCGCTCCGGCACCCCTTGACTTGCTGACCAATGGTCAGTGATTATCTGACCGAGGGTCAGCCGCGGTTCCACGACCCGGAGGAGGGGGCGATGACGTCGTTGCCGTCGAATCGCGCCGTGGCGGCCGGGGAGTGCCCGTGACCACCGCGTCGACCCGGGGGCGGGGCGAGTTGCACCGCGCGGCGCGGCGGGCCGGGCTGCTGGCGGCGGCGGCCCGTCGCTTCGGGGAGGTCGGCTTCGAGGGGACCACGATGGCCGACGTCGCCGCCGAGGCCGGCGTCTCGAAGGGCGCGACCTATCTCTACTTCCCCTCCAAGGAGAGCCTGTTCCTCAAGCTGCTGCTGCTCGACCTCGGCGAGTGGTCGACGGCGGTAACCGAGCGGCTCGAGGCGTCGCGCGGGCGCTCGGCGCGTTCGGTCGCGCGGGTACTGGCGACGGAGTTGGGGGGGCGGCCTCGCCTGCTGGGCCTGTTCGCGCTGCTCCATCCGGTGCTCGAAGCCGGCGCCGACGTCGACTCCGTCGTCGCCTTCCGGCGGGCGTGGCTCTCGAAGCTCGCGCCGCTCGCCGCGCGGCTCGAGGATCGACTCCCGGAGCTGAGACCGGGGGAGGGGATCCGACTGCTGCTGCGCCTGCGCGCGCTCGCGGTCGGGCTCGCCTCGCTCGCCGACTCTCCGGAAGCGGTGCGCGAGGCGATCGCCGCCGACCGCGAGCTCGCGGCGCTCGAAACCGACTTCGAGCGCGAGCTCACCGACTGCCTTACTGCCCTGATCGACGGCTGGAGGTGACCGCTGCGACTCAGCGTGCCCGGATCTTCACGGTGCGCCCGACCTGGTCGAGCATGTGTCGCAGCGTGTCGTAGTCGGGGTGACGCAGGCGCATCCAGGCGTTGGCCATGTAGCCGCCCTCGACCGGCCCGGTGGAGGAGCCGGGGGGCGGCAGGTGGCTGTCGATGATCCACTGGCCGTAGCGGGCCTCGATCTCCTCGATCCCCTCGTAGTGGCTGATTCGACCGTCGCGGTCCGGTCGCAGGTTGATCATTCCGGCGGCGAATCGACGGCTGAGGGACTGCGAAGGGCGGCCGTGGACCACCGCCATCGCCCACTCGCGGTAGATGTCGAAGTCGTTGGCGGCGGCGTAGAGGTCCCAGACGCCGACGCCCGGCGGGCGGCAACCGATCTCGGAGAAGCGCAGTCCCTTGGGCCCGAAGAACCACTCCATGTGGGTCGCCGAAGTGCCGATACCGAGCGTCTCGATCACCTTCTGGCCCATCGCCTTGAGCTCGTTGTAGCCGGAGGCGTCGACGCGGTTGGTGGTGACGATCTGCGGCGAGATCCAGCGCGTGCGCATCGCTTCGAGGACGTTGGGGTAGTAGTGCGAGACGAACTCGTGCACCACCCGGCCGCCGATCGCGAGGGTGTCGTAGAACCCCTCGTGTCCCTCGACGAACTCCTCGGCGGCCACCGCGGCGCCGCGATCGAGCCCGTACTCGACGATGGCGCTCTCGAGCTCGCGTTCGTTGTCGACCTTGGTCGTCCCCGAGGCGCCGGCGGCGCTGCGCGGCTTCAGGATGATCGGGAAGCCGGTCTCGGCGGCGAACATGCGCAGCTCCTGCGCCGAGGAGACGCCGCGCGACGCCGCGGTCGGCACGCCGGCCTCGCGCAACGCGTCCTTCATCGCCGGCTTGTCGCGGCAGAGCCAGGCGGTGCGGAAGGTGGTGCCGGGGATGCCGGCGGCCTCGCGCACGCGGGCGGCGGGGAGGATGTGAGCCTCGACGGTGGCCTCGAGCCGGTCGACCCAGGCGCGCGCCTGGACGCGGCGCACCGCCTCGAGCATCGCACCCTCGTCGACCACGGTGCGGACCTGCTCGTAGCCCGAGAGCCAACCGCGCAGCTCGTCGTCGAGCGCTTCCGGCGGCGCCTCGCCGATGCCGGTGACCTTGGCGCCGACGGCCGCGAGGCCGCGGACGAACTGGCGCTGGTTGTAGGGGAACTTCGGCTCCACGAACAGGACGTGCATGAGCCCCTCCGGGATCGCACCTGATGGAACGGGCATTCTAGCCAACCCCCCGGAGCCGGTAAGATCCGGCCCCGTGTCGACCGTCGTCCTGCTCGGTTCCCAGCGCTTCACCCCCACCCTCGGCGAGGCCGTGGCGGCCGCCGGCGTCTCCGGCCGGCTCGCCTCGGTGACCGCCGGCTGGCAGGAACGGGAGAGCGAGGATCTCGAGCTCCACGAGCATCTGGGCGAGCGCACGGTCAATCTGATGCTCTACGCGCGCGGCGAGGACGTTTTCGAGCGCGATCCCGAGCTCGCCGCGGCGCACCGCGATCGGCAGGAGCGGCTGCGCGAGCTGCAGACGATCTACCGGCTGCGGCTGGCGCACGCGCAGGCGGCGCTGCGCGAGCTGCTCACGGAGCTCGTCGACGGCGGCGCGCGGGAGTCGGAGACACGGAGGGGACGGCGGCGGATCGGAGATCCGCTGCTCGCGGCAGAGGTGCGGGCGGCGCGCGAGGAGATTCGTGCGCTCGACCGCCGCCACCTCGAACGGACCAACGCGCTGCACGCGGCGTTCGAAGGGGAGTGGCGGCCGCGCGAGCGACCCGTACTGGCGCGCCACGCTGCGGCGGTGGAGCGCCTGATCGAGCGCGCCGGAGGGCTGCTCATCGCCGGCGGCCATGTCGCGATCCTGGCCAACCGGCTGCGTCTGTTCGGTCTGCGCGAGCTGCTGGGCGAGCGCGCGATCTTCGCGTGGTCGGCCGGCGCGATGGCGGTGACCGACCGGATCGTGCTGTTCCACCACGCGCCGCCGCAGGGGTACGGCAACACCGAGTTGCTCGAGGCCGGGCTCGGTCTGGCGCCGAGGGTGGTCGCGTTCCCGCACGCCCACCGCCGCCTCGACCTCGGCGACCGCCGTCGGATCGAGGCTCTCGCCCGTCGATTCGCGCCGGCCGAGTGCCTGGCGCTCGAGGACGGCGCCTGGCTCGTCTTCGACACCGCCGCGACCGGCTCGAAGCGCCGCGTGGGACCGGGCGTTTCGCGCTTCGAGTCCAGCGGCGACGTCGAGCCGCTCGAGGCGGCGTGAGCGCGACCGCTCCGCAGACCGCGCGCCCGGCGCTGGCGGTCCACGCCTTGTTGGCCGACGGGCCGCCGTCGCGGGAGCGCCTCGACGCCTTCCTCGCCGCGCATTCGTTTCCGCTGGCCGAGGGCAACTCCGTCACCTTCGTGTTCCACGGCGCCGCCGACGCCGTCTACCTCCAGCACTGGATCTTCGGGCTGCAGCAGGCGGTGCCGTTCGAGCGGGTCGCGGGGAGCGACCTCTGGTACCTCGTCCAGGAGATTCCGGAGCGCTCGCGGGTCGAGTACAAGCTGGAGGTGCAGCAGGGAGAGGTGTCGCGGCTGATCCGCGATCCGCTCAACTCGAGGCTCGCCCACGACCCCTTCGGCGCCAACTCGGTGATGCAGGGGGCCGGCTACGAGGAGCCGGAGTGGGCGCTGGCCGATGCCGAGTCACGGCGCGGGCGGATCGAGGAGATCCGGGTGCCGGCGTCGAGCTTCGGGGACGCCGAACGGCCGGTCTCGGTCTACTTGCCGGCGCGCTTTCGCGAGACCCGCCGCTACCCGCTGCTGGTCGTCCACGACGGCTCCGACTATCTGCGCTTCTCGGCGCTGCGCACGGTGCTCGACAATCTGATCCACCGCGCCGAGGTCGCCTCGCTGGTCGTCGCGCTGATCGACTCGCCGGCACGGCTGGGCGAGTACGCCGCGGACGAGCGCCACGCGCGCTGGGTCGTCGAGGAGCTGGTGCCGGCGCTGGCGCGGCGCTATCCGCTGCAGGAGCGTTCGGCGTCGCGCGGGCTGATGGGGGCGAGCTTCGGCGCCGTCGCCTCGTTCTCGACGGCGGCGCTCTACCCGGACGCCTTCGGCCGGCTGCTCCTCCAGAGCGGTTCGTTCGCTTTCACCGACATCGGGCCGTCGCGGCGCGGGCCGGCGTTCGAGCCGATCGTCCGCTTCATGAACTCCTGGCGTGCCGCGCCCTTCCGGATCAGCGAGCGCGTCTTCCAGTCGTGCGGCGTCTACGAGTCGCTGATCTACGAGAACCGCTCGCTCGCGCCGCTGGTCGAACGCGCCGGCATGGAGCTCTCGTACGTCGAGTCGCGCGACGGGCACAACTGGGAGAACTGGCGCGATCGACTGCGCGACGGGCTCACCTGGCTTTTCCCCGGACCGTACTGGTTCATTTACGAGTAGTTTCATCACGAAAGACGGCGGCGTAGGTGGGGCGGCCGGAGCTCCGGGAACGCCGCCGGCGGCGCTCCGGGTTCGGCTCCCCACCTCCCCCGGGAGTCAAAGCCTTCGAAGGAGGCCCGGGCTCGGCGGGGCCCCTCACATCACTCCGCGCCGCCGGCAGCGTTCCCGGCCTCCGGCCGTCGGAGCGCGAGACGCTACATAGAGATCCGGGGACAGGATGGTTAACCATCCTGTCCCCGGATCTCTGGGCTGGGTTAGGCTCCGGAAATCGACCGCACGGCGGGTTGGCCGCCACGAAAGGATAGGGAACATGGCCGAGGTGGTACGCAGGATCGGGCTTTCGCTGGGCGCCGACCTCTGCTGGCCGGTCTGCTTCGAGGAGATCCTGAAGCGCATGAACCTGTCGCTCGCGATCGGCGGCGACACGGTGCGCTTCGAGGTCGAGCGGGTGACGATCGAGCCGTTCGATCTCGCTCAGCCGGTGCGCTACGACGTGGTGCTCGACCGGCTGACCCACTGGTACCACACCAGTCGCGAGTGGATCAAGAAAGCGGTCGTGATGAACGACCTCTACGTGCTCAACAACCCGTGGTCGATCCAGGCCAACGAGAAGCACACCAGCTACGCGGCGATGATGCGGCTCGGCTTCCCGGTGCCGCCGACCTGGCTGTTGCCGCCCAAGGAGTACGAGCCGGCCGCCGATCTCCAGGCCACCCTCTCGCGCTACGCCCGGCTCTTCGATCTCGGCGAGGTCGGCGACAAAGTCGGCTATCCGCTGTTCATCAAGCCCTACGACGGCGGCGCGTGGGTCGGAGTCTCGAAGATCGGGGATCGCGAGGAGCTCCAGAAGGCCTACGACGCCTCCGGCAGGCGCATCATGCACGTGCAGAAGGCGGTCGACCCCTTCGATCTGTTCGTGCGGGCGCTCGGCGTCGGCCCGCAGGTCAAGGTCCTCAAGTACGACCCGGGCGCGCCGCTCCACGACCGCTACAAGGTCGCTTTCGACTTCGTCAGCGCGGAGGAGTGGCAGACCCTCGCGAACTACTGCCTGACCATCAACGCTTTCTTCGGCTGGGACTTCAATTCCTGCGAATCGCTGCGCAAGGAGGGCGTCTTCCACCCGATCGACTTCGCCAACGCCTGCCCGGACTCGCAGGTCACTTCGCTCCACTTCCACTTCCCGTGGCTGGTCAAGGCCAAGCTCAAGTGGGCGCTGTTCGTGGCGGCGACCGGCCGGCGCATGCGCAAGAACCTCGACTGGGAGCCGTTCTTCGAGATCGCGGAGACCGGCGCGCCGTTCAAGGAGAAGCTGGCCGCTTACGCACGGCTGGCGCACCAGCGCTTCGACAGCGATCGATTCGTCGAGTTCTGCGCCGAACAGCTGCCGCAGATCGACGAGGTGGTCTGGGAGTTCTTCGGGACGCCGACGGCGAAGGAGGCGGTGCGCGCCAAGGTCGCCGCGCTCTTCCCGCCGCACGAGGTCGAGCAGTTCACCGAGCACTTCTGGGGGCTGATCCAGTTCTGGCGAAAGACCGAGGGCGAGTACCTGGCCTCGCGCGAAGAGGGGAGCCCGGCGTGAGCGACGTCTTCCCGGTCCGCCTCGCCATCCCCGTCGAGTGGGGCGAGATGGACGCCTACCGGCACGTCAACAACACCGTCTACTTCCGCTGGTTCGAGAGCGCGCGCATGGAGTACTTCGCGCGCGTCGGCTGGCCGGAGATCGAGCGCGAGACCGGCATCGGACCGATCCTGCACTCGACCGCCGCGCGCTTCCGCGCGCCCGTGGAGTGGCCGGACGAGGTCGAAGTGGCGGCACGGGTCGGCGAGGTCGAGAGCGACCGCTTCACCATGTACTACCGGGTCCGCAGCCGCGCGCTGGCGCGCGAGGTCGCCGAAGGGACCGGTCTGATCGTCGCCTTCGACTACCGCGCCGGCGCCAAGGCGCTGCTGCCGTCCGCGATCCGCGCCGGCATCGCTCGATTGCAGGCGGAAGACGCTTCCAGTTAGAGACGAGGCGAAAGACCTCCATTGAAGGGGCGGCGGGCGGTGCGATCGAGGCGGGAGAGGGGCGCCGCCGGTTCGCGAGTCGATCCCGGGTCTGGGTCGCGCGCTTTCGATGTCGTGGGCGACGTCGGCGGGACCCACGCACGCTTCGCGATTCTGGGGCGCGCCGCCGGAGCCGCATCGACCGGGACTCCGCTGGTGCTGCGTTCGGCGGATCACGCGGATCTCGCCTCGGCGTTGCGCGCGTTCTGCGCCGCCGCCGGGATCGCGCCCGACCGCGTCGGTGCCGCCGCGATCGCCGTCGCCGGGCCGGTGACGGGCGACGAGGTGCGGTTGACCAACGTCGGGTGGAGCTTCTCGATCGCCACGACGGCTGCCGAGCTCGGTCTCGACCGCCTGCTGCTGCTCAACGACCTCGAGGCGGTGGCGTGGGCGCTTCCGGCGCTTGGCGCTTCCGACCGCTCAGCGATCCACTCGCCCTCCGGGAGGGCGCCGGAGACGGCGCCGCGCGCCGTGGTCGGCGTCGGCACCGGCCTCGGCACCGCGCTCTTCGTTCCGGCGACCTCCGGGCGGCCCGGGCTCGCGCTCCCGGCCGAAGGCGGCCATCGCGATCTGGCGGCCTCCACCGAACGCGAGTGGCGCGTCGTCGAGCGGGTGGCCACCCGGCACGGCCGCGCCTCCGCGGAGCGGGTTCTTTCGGGTCCCGGACTCGTCGAGCTGCACCGCACGCTCGCGGAGCTCGACGGCGCCGCGCCCGAAGAGCTCGATCCGCCGCAGGTCGCCGTGCGGGCCCGCGCGGGGGAGGCGCGTGCGCGCGAAGTGTTCGCGCTCTTCTCGGCATGGCTCGGCGCCTTCTGCGGCGACCTCGCGCTGACCACGGGAGCCCGCGGCGGCGTCGACCTCGCCGGGGAGCTCCTGGGTTCTCTTCACGACCTGTTCGATCGCGACAGTTTTCTGCGCCGATTCCTGGCCAAGGGTCGCTTCCGGGGCTGGCTCGAAGCGGTCCCGGTCGCGCGAATCGTCCACCCCAACCCCGCGCTCGTGGGTTGCGATCACGCCCTCAACGCAACGGATACCGAGGAGTAGCCGGCCGGAGCTCTTCTTCTCTCGAAGGGGGGCTATGAGGCCGCATCCCGATCGATTCGTCCGGTACGCCCGCCTCAGATCGCGGCCGAATCGCAGGCGCGCGCCGGACGAAACGTCCGGCAAGAGGCGCGCGCCGTCCCCCTTGGAGCGAGGACGAACGCCGTCCGGCTACGGTGATCGGGATTCCGAGGTCTTCGGCGCGGGCGCGCGTCCGGTGACCGCGGCGAGCTCCGCCACTCGGTCGGCGAGCTCGCCGGTCAGCTGCCCGTCGACCAGCCGCCAGATCCAGTTGCCCGACGGCACGCCGGGCGTGTTGAGGCGCGCCTCGGAGCCGAGGTCGAGCAGATCCTGCACCGGCACCACCGCGAGCTGCGCGACCGACGAGTACGCCGCGCGCACCATCGACCAGGCGACCCCTTTCGCCGTCCCGCCGAGATAGACCAGCGCCCGCCGCCGGTCGGCGCGCGAGAGGCTCGCGAACCAGCCGCGGGCCGTGTCGTTGTCGTGCGTCCCCGTGTAGATCACCGTGTCGCGGGTCAGCCGGTGCGGCGCGTGGTCCGAGCCGTCGGCGCCGAACGCGAACTGCAGCACCTTCATGCCGGGCAGCTCGAGTCCTCGCCGCAGCTCGTCGACCTCGGGCGTGATGTAGCCGAGGTCTTCGGCGACGAGCGGCAGCTCACCGAGCGCGGCGCGCGCGGCGTCGAACAACGCGCGCCCGGGCCCCGGGACCCAGCGCCCGTCGCGGGCGGTCGGCGCCCCGGCCGGCAGCTCCCAGTAGGCCTGGAAGCCGCGGAAGTGGTCGAGGCGCAGGAACTCGTGGCGCGCCAGCTGAACCCGCAGCCGCGCGATCCACCATGCGAAACCCTCGTCCACGTGGCGTTCCCAGACATAGAGCGGATTGCCCCAGAGCTGTCCGTCGGCGGAGAAGTAATCGGGCGGCACGCCGGCGACCTTGGTCGGATTGCCGTCGGAGTCGAGGTCGAACAGCTCCGGCCGCGCCCAGAGATCGGCGCAGTCGCCCGCAAGGTAGATCGGCAGATCGCCGAGGATGCCGATCTCTCGCGCCGCCGCTTCGGCGCGGACCCGGTTCCACTGGCGAGCGAAGATCGCCTGGCGAAACGATTCGAACGCGATCTCCTCGGCGAGCTCGCGGCGCGCCGAATCGAGGGCCTCGGGGGCGCGCCGTCGCAGCGGCTCGGGCCACTGCGTCCACGGCAGGCCGCCGTGGCGGCGCTTGAGGGCGGCGAACAGCGCCCAGTCGGGCAGCCAGGGCTCCTGCTCGGGGGCGGCGGTCCAGGCGGCGAGCTCGGAGCGTACGGCGGCGCCCTCGGGGAGCGCGCGGAGCCCGTCGTGTGCGCGGCGAAGCAGCGGCTCCTTCCAGGCCGCGACCCGCGCGAAGTCGAGCCCGTCGGGGGCGAACGGCGGCGCCGAGTCGAGTGCGTCGGCCGGAAGGAGCCCGTCTTCGACCAGTCGCTCGGGCGAAATCAGCAGGGGGTTGCCGGCGAACGCGGACGTCGTGCCGTAGGGGGAGCCGACGATGTCGACCGGCCCGAGCGGCAGGACCTGCCAGACGTTCTGTCCGGCGCGCGCGAGCCAGTCGAGGAAGGCGACGGCGGCCGGACCGAGGTCGCCGGCGCCGAACCGCCCCGGGAGCGACGTCGGGTGCAGCAGCACCCCGGCCCATCGCCCCGGAGCAGTCATGGACTTCAGAGCGCGATTCCGGCTACGGCACCGTCACCGACCAGGCGCTGGTGTCGGCGCTCTCGAAACCGTCGAGGAACGGCATGGTGTCGAAGGTGGCCGTCACCGAGTGGACGCCGTCCATGGTGACGTCGCAGGTCCCGGTGCCGGTGCAGTCGCCGGACCAGCCCAGGAACTGCCATCCCGCCGCCGGCTGGGCGGTCAGCTCGACCGGCGTGCCGACGAGGAAGGCGTGGCTGCAGGCGCTGTCCGGACAGTCGATTCCGACCGGATCGCTGGTCACCGAACCGTCGCCGTCGACCGTGACGTCCAGGCCGAACGTCGCCGAGGCTCCGAGCCAGAAGTCGACGTGAGCAGGAGTCCCCGGCTTGAACAGCTCGAGACGGTGGATCGCGATCTGATCGGGACCGGCGTCGGCATCGAACCAGAAGTTGTACATCGTCCCCCAGCGCAGCGCATTGGCGTCCGGATCGGTCGCGAAGGTCTCGCCCGACCAGGCGACGGTATCGACGCCGGGCGTCGGCTCGATCAGCCAGTCGGTGGGGTCGTAGGGCTCGCCGGAGTGGTGATCGACGTCCTTGAAGCCGACGTTGGAGAAGGCGATCGCCTCGTCGAAAGAAATCGAGAACCGCCGGGCGGCGCGGTCCGAGTTCATGTTGCGGATCGCATACTCGTAGTGGAACAGACCAGGGCTCGGCTCCGTGACCTTGCGCGCCACCTCGAAACGCTCCGCCGGGAGACCGCCGCTGGAGAAGTCGACGGCGATGAACTCGACCGCCGGGTCGGTGGTGACCCACGCGTCCATCGCGCTCTTCTCGCGGATCGTCGAACCGCCGAACGTGAGGTTGTAGGTCGGAGCGGCGCCCACCGTGAGCGGCCGGTACGAAGCGTTGTTGAAGCCGTTGCCGGCGAGCGCGTCGTTGTCGGAGACGTAGTGTCCCTCGCCCCAGTAGAGCGCGCCCGGATTCATGGTGGCGTCGAGGTCCGACTCGCGGATCTGGATGCGCTGATCGATGACCTGGGACTCGGGGCCGTTGGTCGCGGGGAACGGGAAGAGACCGGTGGTCGCGTTGACTTCGGAGCGCGGTCCGAGCCAGGACCAGCTGCCGTTGAGGCTCGAGCCGTAGGTGTCGGTACAGCCGATGCCGAGCTCGTCGCCGCCTCGCGGGGGTGAGGTGCACTGCTGGCCGCCCGGTCCGACGCAGGAGCTGCCGGCCGGCGTGTTGGTCGACAGGAAGCCGTGCTTCAGCCAGCTCATGCCGAGCTGCTCGAACCGGCCGTTCTTGAGCCGGTACACCGACTGCGCGATGACCGGATGCTGGTTGGAAGCCAGGCCGCTGCAACCGCCGCCGTTGTCGCACCAGTTCACGGGCACGTCGCCGATGTTGCACGAGGTCGTACCGAGCGCGTAGGCGCGGACTCCGCCCACCGCGCCGTAGTTGCTGAAACCGGACAGCGAGTAGACGGTGACATCGGGACCGACCGTGCCGACGTCCTCGGCGAGGAGCGGACCTGCGGGGAAGGCGAGCGCGCCGCAGAGCAGGGCGGCGATCTCGAGGCGGCGGCGACGGTGTTCTGGTTCTGGCATCGAACTCTCCTCTTGGCATCCCGGGATTCGTTCGATCCCGGCGGTTCTCGATTCAGTCGATCGGTCCCGTCTCGGACAGCGCCGACTTCAGTGCGCGCGCCTCGGAATGGGACGGAGCCAGGATCAGCACTCGTTCCACCTCGCTCGCCGCCTCTTCGGTCCGGCCCGCGCCGGCCAGCGCGCGCGCCAGCAGGAAGCGGAGATCCGGATCCTCGGGCGCCTCGGCCAGCGCCCGCCGGTACTCGTCCACGGCCTCGCCCCAGCGTCCCGAGGCCGCGAGCATCCCCGCCCGGTTCTCTCGTGCCTTGCGGTGGCCCGGATCGAGCGCGAGTGCGCGATCGAAATAGCCCAGGGCCTGCTCGAGGCGGAGCTGGATGGCGGAATTGACCCCGGCATCGTAGAACAGGTCCGCGTTGCGGGGAAAGTGGCGGATTCCGCGCTCCAGCACCTCCTCCGCGGCGGGCAGGGCGCCGCCCTGGGCGAGCAGCACGGCGAGCGCCGCGTACCCCTTCGGGTCGTCCGGCGCGGCGGCGATCGCCCGCTCGCCGGCGCCGCGCGCACCCTGGAGGTTGCCCTGCTCGGCGAGGGCCCGGGCCTCGAGCCGCAGCACCCTCGCCGCCTCCTCGTCGCGCGCGACGGCCAGGGGCGCCAGCGCGCGGAAGCCGGCCAGATCCCCTTCGACGTAGGCGAGCTGGGCCTCGCGGCCGGTGGCGCCGCGCCAGGGCACCAGCCCGAATCTTCGCAGCCGGGCATAGCGGACACGCGCCCGCCCGGCCGCTTCGCGTTCGGCGCCGGTGAGCCCGGACGGGGGCATCGCCACGTCGAGCGCCGCCTCGACTCTGGCGCCCACCCGCCGGGCGTCGCGATCGGCGAGGGCCGCCTCGGCGCGCAGCCACCCGGAGTGGAGCCAGAACAGCGCGAAGGCGGCCGTCCCGGCGAGCAGCGCGCGTCCCGCGCCGGTCAGGCGGCCACCGCGCTTGAGCGCACGGTGTCGCCAGGCGAAATCGGGGCGGCGGAGCAGGCGCGCGACCGTCAGCGCGATCCACGCCACGACGCCGGCCACCCCCAGGCTCATCAGGAACGGCACCTGGCCGTAGAGGCCGCGGAAGGCGAAGAACGCGCCCGCGAAGGCGACCGCGGCGATCGCCTCCTCGCCGGCGGCGAGCGCCGGGCGACGGGCGGGGAGCGCCGCGGCCGGCTTCGGCGCGAAAGCCGGGATCGGCCCCCAGCCGAACGACAGCGCGTCGTTCGGGCAGACGCTGACGCAGTCGCCACATTTCATGCAGCCCGGATCGGTGACCATCCGGAACAGCGCGACCTCTTCGTGGACCCGCACGTTCGAAGTGCAGACGGCGGTGCAGTGTCCCGACTGATCGCACGCCTCCGAGACCCGAACTCGCAGCGGCGAGAGCCGCTCGGCCGCAGAGAAGACCGCGCCGTAGGGGCAGCCGTAGGTGCAGAACCCTTTGGCCCCGAGGAAGTAGACGCAGGCGAAGCCGCAGACGGCAAAGGTGAGCAGGCCGACGACGAGCCCCGGGAAGGTCGCCCAGAAGTGCTCGGTGGTGAGCTCCTGCCCGCGCGCCGCGAGCGAACCGGTCGTCCACAGGCGCCAGGCCGCCGGCCAGGCGAACATGTAGAGCGCCGCGAGCGCGGGCACCCAGGCCAGGACTCGCGAACGCAGCGGCTTCGGGCGGATGCCGGCCTTCTCGAGCAGCCAACGGCAGAGGTCCTGGAGCGCGACCAGGTGGCACCCCCAGCCGCAGAACCAGCGCCCGAGCAGCGCGGTCGAGAGGATCGCGACTCCGAAGAAGATCAGTCCGGCGTTGACGATCCCGGAGCGCGCGTAAGCGATCGCCTCGGACGGCTCGACCGGAGTGACCGTGCTTCCGGCGAGGAGCCAGTGGGCGATGTGCGCGGCGGCCAGGACGTGGACGCCGATCAGTACGCCGGCGCGCCACTTCGACGTCCGCGAGCGGCGCGGTGCCGCCGCCGGCGTCGACGGCAAGACGCGCAGGGGAGACGCGGCGGCCCGCGGAGTCGACTTGGAGACCTTCTTCTTCGCCACCGGAGGGCGCGAGCGTACCACTGCGCCGGGCCCTCCCCCGGCGGACGCCGCGTCAGTTCGAGGTCGCCGACCAGCGCGCCGTGTCGCCGGTCTCGAAGTCGTCCTCGAAGAAGCCGGCCCAGCCGGCCCAGTAACAGCCGTCGGCGTCGCCGTTGTGGATGCAGTCGATCCGCCCGGCGCCGCCGACCACGACGTAGAGCTCGCCCAGGCGGTCCTCGGCGAAGCCGTAGGTGCCGTGCATCCCGCTCTGCCAGCAGGCCGCGTCGATCGCCGCCGGATTCGCGGGGTCGAGCACGGTGGTCTTCCAGATCTGGCCGCACCCGGCGTCGCCGTAGAAATAGTCGCCGGCGATCGAGGGGACCTTCTCGCCGCGGTAGCGGTAGCCGCCCATGATCGACGACCAGCCCTGCGGGTTGCTGTGACAGAGGATCGGATCCCAGAAGCCCGAGCCGCGCGGGAACTGGCAAGTCGTGCCGCCGTCGACCGGGCAGCCGGCGGTCGAGCAACCGGAGGCTCCGACCGCCGAAGTCTCACAGCCCTCGCGGCACACCCACCCCCAGTTGACCGGGGCCGCGGTGGCGGCCCGCTGCAGGTTGATCTCCTCCCAGTTGTCCTGACCGACGTCGCCGACGTAGAGGTCGCCCGTGGTGCGGTCGAAGCTGAACCTGAAGGGGTTGCGCAGGCCGAGCGCCCAGACTTCGTCGCAGGCCGGCTCCTGGCCGAAGAACGGATTGCTGCTGGGGACCTCGTAGTTGGCGGTGGTGCCGCCGTCCTGGCAGTCGTCCGGCAGGCCGGCGCCGGGATCGACGTTGCGCACGTCGATGCGCAGCATCTTGCCGGCGAGGGTGTCGGGGCGCTGGCCGTCGCCGTTGGTGCCCTGGCCGCTGTCGCAGCCACTGCCGCCGTCGCCGGTCGAGATGTAGAGGAAGCCGTCGGGGCCGAAGGCGAGCCAGCCGCCGTTGTGATTGGTTGCCGGGTGATTGATCACCAGGATCACGTTCGCCGACGCCGGGTTGCCGATGTCCGGGTTGCCGGCGGAACGTTCGTAGCGGGCGATCACGATGTCGCCGTTCTCGATCGGACCGGAGGCCGCCGCCGAGTAGAAGACGTAGAGCTCGCCGGTCGAGGCGTACTCGGGATCGACCGCCAGCGCGAGCAGGCCGCGCTCGGAAGCGTCGTTGAGGACCGGCCCGCCGACTTCGTCGCGCAGGTCGAGGAACGGCGTGGGCAGGATCGTGCCGCTGTCGCCGTCCCAGACCCAGATGACGCCCTGTTGGGTCGAGACCAGCCGCCGGCCGCGGCCGTCGTCCGGGTCGACGAATGCCGTCGGAGTGTTCGAAGTCGGGGTCGGCAGCGTCGGGAAGTCGCCCGAGCTGATCAGGGTCGACAGCTCGACCGGCGCCGAGGGCGAGCAGCTGCCGCCGCAGGAGGCGGTCTTGCACGCGGTCGCCGCCTCGAGCGCGGAAGTTGCGAGCGCCCCGGCGGCGGCCAGGACCATCATCGGAAGGAGCCTGCGGTCGCGCGGCGCGGAAAGGTTCACCGGTGCTCTCCTTGTTCGTCGTCGATTGCGGGGGTCTTCGAACAGACTACCGCGAGCCGTCGGGCCCGGCGCGTGGACCCCTTCACACCGCCGGGCCGCTCAACGCGGGCGTCGCAGACGACGGTAGGCGCCCTCGTATTCGAGCACCTGGCGATCCCAGGAGAAGTCCTTGGCCATGCCGTTGCGTTGGAGCTGGCGCCAGGCCTCGGGGTCGGACCAGGCGCGCAGGGCGCTGTCGAGCGCCCAGCGCATCCCCTCCGGAGTGAAGTGGTCGAAGGAGAAGCCGGTACCGGTGCGCGCCACCGGATTCCAGGGCTCGACCGTATCGGCGAGCCCGCCGGTGCGGCGCACCACCGGCGGCGTGCCGTAGCGCAGGCTGTACATCTGGTTCAAGCCGCACGGCTCGTAGCGCGAAGGCATCAGGAACAGGTCCGAGCCCGCCTCGATCCAGTGCGCCAGGTCCTCGTTGTAGCCCCGAAAGAACCAGGCCTTGCCGGGAAAGGAAACCTGGAGCCAGGACAGGAACGACTCGTAGCGCTCCTCGCCGCTGCCGAGCGCGACGAAGCGCAGGTCGCGGTGGTAGAAGAACTCCGGCAGCGTGTCGAACAGCAGGTCGAAGCCCTTCTGCGAGGTCAGGCGCGAGACCAGGCCGATCACCGGCGCGCCCGGCGTTCCCGAAACCGGCGGCAGCCCGACCTTCTCGAGCAGGGCCTGGCGGGTCTTCGCCTTGCCGGAGAGGTCGGCGGCCGAATAGCGATGCGGGATGTACGGGTCCCGCTCCGGATTCCACTCGCCGTAGTCGACGCCGTTGACGATGCCGACCAGGTGGTCGGCGCGGGCGCGCAGCATGGCGTCGAGGCCGAAGCCGTGCTCGGGCGTCTGGATCTCGCGAGCGTAGGTGCGGCTGACCGTGGTCAGCAGGTCGGCCCAGATCAGACCGGTGCGCAGGAACGAGACCCGACCCGCCGCGAGGTCCTCCTGGTGGAGGAACTGGGCGTGGGCGCCCAGGCCGAGCTCGTCGACGATGCCGGCGCCGAAGGTGCCGGTGTAGCCGAGGTTGTGCAGCGTCAGCACGCTGGCGGTGCGGTCGAAGAGGCGATCCCAGGAGTAGATCGTCTTCAGGTAGACCGGCACCAGCGCCGTGTGCCAGTCGTGGACGTGCACGACGTCGGGCGCGAAACTCATGCGCTGGCAGCACTCCAGAGCCGCGCGCGACAGCAGCGCGAAGCGCAGGTACTCGTCCCAGTCGCCGGAGTAGATCGTGTCGTGGTGGTAGAGCGCCGGGCAGTGCACGAAGTAGACGTCAACCTCGCTGTCGGGCAGCCTCGTGGTCATCACCGAGAAGGTGAAGCGACGGGCGCCGAGCGAGATCTCGATGTCGCGAAGGAAGTCGACCGCAACGAAGGGGAAGTCGAGCTTTGCGACCCTCGAGTAGAAAGGGAGAAAGACGCGGACGTCGTGGCCGCGGCGGCCGAGCGCGCGAGACAGCCCGGCGACCACGTCGCCGAGCCCTCCGGTCTTGGCGAACGGCGCGACCTCGGCCGCCGCCTGACAGATCTTCAGCCCCACGTCCCCCTCCCGAGAATGGTGACAGCCCCCAATTCTCCAATCTTCCGGACTTCTCCGTCCTCGATCAAGGACGGTTGGGTCCAGGAATTTGAAGAATTGGGGGCTGTCACCATTGGTTCAGGGATTTGATCAGATGACGGTGCCGGGGGGGATGGTCGCGTCTTTCGGCACCACGATGACGCCGTCGCGGATCGACCAGTTGTCGGCGTCGGCGTCCTCGATGCCGCCCTCGTTGACCAGTCGGCAGCCGTCGCCGATGCGGGCGTTGAAGTCGATGATCGCGTTGCGGATCTGACAGTCGCGGCCGACCCCGATCGGAGTCTCGTGGTTGCGGATCTCGTCGAGACTCTCGAAATGATTGGCGCCCATAAGGATCGTGCGCTCGAGGGTCGTGCCCTTCTGGACCACGGCGCGGATGCCGACGATCGAGTCGGTGATCTTGGCGCCGGTGATGATCGACCCTTCGCAGAGGATCGACGCGGTGACCGTGCAGTGGTTGATCTTGGTCCCGGGCAGAAAGCGCGGGTGGGTGTAGATGCGGTACTCGGGGTCGTACAGGTTGAGCGGCGGCAGTGGGCGGGTCAGCTCGAGGTTGGCCTGGTGGAAGCTGGGGATGGTGCCGATGTCGGTCCAGTAGCCGTCGTAGGGGAAGGCGAAGACCCGCAGACCCGAGAGCGCGGCCGGGATCACCTCCTTGCCGAAGTCGGTGTAGGGGCTGCCCACGAGCACCTCGCGCAGGATCTCCGGCCGGAAGACGTAGATGCCCATGCTGGCCAGGAACGAGCCCGGCGGGACCGGGAAGCCGAGCGCCTGGGCGGTGGTCTCGTCGAGCGCCAGGGGATCGAGCTCCTCGGCGGTCTTGGGCTTCTCGTAGAACTGGACCACCCGGCCGTCGGGGCCGAGCCGCAGAATGCCGAAGGCGTGCGCTTCCTCGCGGGTCACCGGCTTGACCGCGATGGTGATGTCCGCGGCGGTGTCGCGGTGGTGCTGGACGAACATGCGCAGGTCCATCAGGTAGAGCTGATCGCCGGAGAGAATCAGCACCTCGCTCGGGCGCTGGTCGTCGATCAGGCGGGTCAGGTTCTGACGGACCGCGTCGGCGGTCCCCTGGTACCACTCGCGGTTGTCGATGTTCTGCTCCGCGGCGAGGATGTTGACGAAGCCGCCGCGGAAGACGTCGAAGCGGTAGCTCTGCGCGATGTGGCGGTGCAGGCTTTCGCTGTTGAACTGCGTGAGGACGTAGATCTTGTCGATTCCGGAATGCAGCGAGTTCGAGATCGGGATGTCGATCAGGCGGAACTTGCCGCCGACCGGCACCGCCGGCTTGGCGCGGTAGCGGGTCAGAGGATAGAGCCGCGTCCCCTGACCGCCCCCCAGAATCGCCGTCACGACCCGCTTCATGGTGCGCCGGTTCCTTTCGCCAACGTGCGCGCGATTGTACTGGAAGGCCGTCTCGGGGCTACGATGGACGCCGCCGACCCTACGAGGAGACAACGCGGATGTTCCGAACGCGCTCGCTGTCCGCCGCCCTGTGGACCGCCGTTTCGATCGCGGCCCCGATCCGCGCCGCCGGCATCGCCGATCAGGAGGTGGCCTTCCTGACCAAGCGCGACGGCAACTTCGAGATCTACCTGAAGTGCCGGGACGGGCGCGAGCTCAATCTCACCAACCACCCGGGCCACGACTTCGGCATGACCTGGTCGCCCGACGGCTCGAAGCTCGCCTTCGCCACCCGGCGCGACGGCAACGAGGAGATCTACGAGCTCGAGGTCGCGAGCGGCGCGCTGCGCAACCTGACAGCGAACCCGGCGACCGACACCCAGCCGAGCTGGTCGCCCGATGGTCGTTCCGTGGCCTTCTTCTCGGATCGCGGGGCGGAAGGGCCGGACGCGCACCAGCGAAGAGACCTCCACGTCCTGACGATCGCGACGGGCGAAGTCCGGCGGCTGACGCGCAACTCGCTCTACCAGGAGTCGGCCTCCTGGACGCCGGAGGGCCGTGAGCTGGTCTTCTGCCGCATGCGGGCCGCTGCCGACGCGAGCGAGCCGGCGATCTGCGATCTCTGGGCGATCGAGGTGGCGAGCGGCGCGGAGCGGCGGCTCACCGATCGCCCGGGATTCAACTCGGCGCCGACGGCGAGCCTTGCCGGGTCGCCGATCCTATTCCACGGTCGCGATGGCGACCGCCGCGAGCTGCTCGCCCTCGACCCGGCCTCGGGCACGGTGACCAATCTCACCGACGACGGGCGCGAGGACTGGCAGCCGGCCTGGTCGCACGACGGCACCGAGATCGTCTGGTGCGCCGGCGAGCGTCCTCACGAGTACGACATTTGGGTGATGAAGTCGGATGGCAGCGGCCGGCGCCCCCTGGTCGAGCACCCGGGGCGCGAGGAGTGGCCCCTGCCGCGGCCGGTGGCGGCTGGCGGCGGACCGTGCGCGGCGACCGCGCCTGCCGCCGACTGAGGCCGTCGGGCGGAGGCGCGGTCCGGCGAGGTCCTGGCCCGCGGACTCAGGGCACCACGACGCTCCAGGCGAAGGGATCGCCCGACTCGAATCCGTCGACGAACAGCGGCGTCGGCGGCACGCCGACGTAGAAGCTCGCCTGCGCGGCGGGGCCGCTGTTGAGCGCGCTGTCGACCGCCTCGAGTGTCCAGAGGTAGTTGCCGTCGGGCAGCGACTGCAGCGTCCACTCGTCGACCGCGCTCAGGTTCCCGGGCTCGGGATTGCGCCGCGCGCCCGGGACCGGCACGCCGTCGCGGTAGAGCTTGAGCTCGTAGGTGAGCGACTGGGCCGGCGTCAGGTCGTCCGTCGCCGGAGTCCAGGCGAGGGTCACGCTGCCGTCCGGCTGGACTTCGGAACCGAGTGCGGACGGCGCCGTCGGTGAAGCGTTCTGGCCCGGGGCGTCGTTGAGATAGAGGTGAATCTGGGTCTCGACCAGTCCGTTGCCGCCGGGCACGAAGTACGAGCCGGCGATGAAGTAGTCGAGGTCGCCCTCGCCGTCGATGTCCAGCCAGGTGAACGAGCCGCCGCTGAAGCCCATGGCGCGCGGCGCCGGGAGCTGATTGCCGGAGTCGACGAAGATGCCGCCATCGTTGTCGTAGATCTTGGCGCGCCCCTCGATCTGCGATCCGGAGTTGTAGGTACCGGCGAGCAGGATGTCGATGTCGCCGTCGGAGTCGTAGTCCGCCCAGGTGGCCGCGGAGAGGTCGAACCAGCCCTCGCAGCCGACGCAGTCGAGCAGCTCGACCGGGACGAAGGTCTCGGCGTCGTTGCGATAGAGGCGCAGGACCGTGTCGTAGGTGCCGTCGGTCTCGCGGATGTTGCCGGCGACCAGGATGTCGAGGTCGCCGTCGTCGTCGGCGTCGCCCCACTGCGCCTCGCCGTGCTCGACCGAGAGCGTGCCCAGGATCTCCTCGCCGACGAAGACGCCGTCGCCGTCGTTGCGGAAGCGGCGGATGAAGCCCTCGTCGGTGAGCGGCGCGAGATGGACCAGCAGCAGGTCGAGATCGAGGTCGCCGTCGAAGTCGGCCCAGCTGCTCTGCACGTGGTCGGAGGGACCGAAGTCGGTGTCGACCTCGGTGAAGGTCCATCCGCCGGTGCCGTCGGCGCCGTCGTTGCGCAGGAGGGCCGTGCGGGTCGTCCAGGTCACCTCGTCCCAGATCGAGGGCAGGAGCAGGTCGAGGTCGCCGTCGTTGTCGTAGTCCGCCCAGCTGATCGAGCGCAGGTCGAAGTCGGCCTGGTCGTTGATCTCCCAGTAACCCGGGAGCTCGATCCCGCTGGCGACGAGGTCGCCGGCGTCGTTGCGGAAGATCACGGTCTCGCCGTCGCTGCCGACGACCAGGTCCTGGTCGCCGTCGCCGTCGTAGTCGCCCCAGGCGAGGTCGGAAGCGCCGGCGGTGAGCGTCCCGACCGGCAGCTCGACGTAGGAGAAATCCCAGGAGGTGGAGCTCTCGGGGCCCTCGCTGCGGAAGAGCACCAGGTGGTCGACGACGCTCTGGTTGTAGACGACGTAGTAGCCGAAGACCACGATGTCGAGGTCGCCGTCGGCGTCGTAGTCGGCCGACGCGGTGGCCGCGACCCAGAAGTCCTCGTCCTGCGGAGTCACCCAGAGCGGGTCGAGCGGCGTCACCTCCGTGAAGTCGCCGAAGGTGCCCCCCGGCCCGGGCTGGACCACGATGAACCGCAGAGTGGCGTCGGTGGCGCCGTCGTCGTCGGTCACGGTCAGCAGGACGTGGTAGGTCCCGGCCGTCGCGAACACGTGGGTGGGATGGCGCTCCTCCGAGGTGGTGCCGTCACCGAAGTCCCAGGCCCATGTCAGGACGGTGCCGTCGGGGTCGAAGCTGGTGTCGGTGAGTGCCACCGAGAGGCCGGTGGTCAGGAAGTCGTAAGACGCGACGGGGGGCTGATTGACCGGTGGCGGTGGCGGCCCGGCGAAGCGCCGGATCATGCCGCGCCAGCCTCCGATCCAGACGTAGCCCTCCGGGGTGGCGACCAGCGCCGAGATCGAACCGAAGCCGACCGAGCCCGAATCCATCACCGCCCAGTCGGCACCGCCGGTCGCCGAGTAGAGGAGCTCGCCGGAAGCGGTGCTCGCCCACAGCTCGTCGGGGTCGACCAGGGCGAGGTCGGTGATCTGATCTGCGGGATCGGGCGTCGGCAGGCTCTGCCACGAGATGCCGCCGTCGTCGCTGCGCTCGGCGTAGCCGCCGGCGCCCACCGCGTAGCCGACCGTGGCGTTCCAGAAGTCGACGTCGTGGATCGTCCCCGGGTCGCCCGGAAGCAGGTGCTCGCTCCAGGTCGCGCCGCCGTCGGTGGTGCGCCAGAGGGTGCCCTGGATCGTGACGGCCCAGCCGGCCGCGCCCGCGAAGTCGACCGCGACGAACGCGCCCTGGGAGTCGGGGACGCCGGTCCAGGTCTGGCCGCCGTCGACGGTGTGGAAGAGCGCCGCGCCGCTGAAGCCCCAGCCGACGACCCAGCCCTCGAGCGAGCTCGTGAAGTGGAGATCGGTGGCCGTGACGGCCGCCGGCGCCGAGGGGAACGCGCTCCACGTGGCGCCGGCGTCGACGCTGCGGTGGACCAGCCCGTCGGCGTCGACTGCCACGACCTCCTGGGCGCCGATCACCTGGACGGCCGGGAGATCCTCGGTGCCGAGCGTCGCTCGGATCCGCCACCGTGGAGAGCCGGAGACGCGGGTGAGGACCTGGCCGTTCTCGCCGACCGCGACCAGGTCGCCGTTGGCGAAGCGGTCGAGGTCGAGGACGCTGGCCCCGGAGCCGCTCGAGATCTGCTCCCACGAGGCGCCGCCGTCGAGCGTGCGGATCACGTAGCCGGAGCCGAAGCCGAAGTAGCCGGTCTGCTCGTCGGCGAAGACCGGCACCGCGGTGCTGAAGTAGCTGATCCAGGGGCCGGGTGAAGTGAACACCCGCTCCCAGGTGAGCCCCGCGTCGACCGAACGATGGAGGCCGCCTGCGCCGTCCGAGGCGACCACCGTCGTGGGCGTGGGCGCGGCGAAGGCGAAAGTCGAAACGGCGAAGGAGCCGGGCTCGATCACTTCGCCCAGGTCGGTCCAGGTCTCACCTGCATCCGAGGAGCGCAGGATGCGCCGATCCTCGTCGGGGAAGACGCCGGTCACGCCCCAGGCGAGCGCCACGTCCGCGGAGACGGCGAACAGCCGGTCGCGGCCGAGCGCCTCGCTCGCGACGCTCCAGGTCAGCCCGCCGTCGATCGATCGCACCAGCTGGTCGTCGACCACGGCGACGGCGACGGTCGGTGAGAGGTAGGTCACGGCTTCCGCCGCTCCGGGCAGGACCGGCGTGAAGGTGACTCCGCCGTCCTCGGTTCGATGCAGCCCGGTCGCGCCGGCGCCGAGGCCGGTCGCGGCATCGGCGAAGGCGAAGCGGGAGATCCCTTCCGGTGACGGCTCCCAGCTGAGACCGCCGTCACGGGTCACGAAGGCGCCGAAGTTCCCGGTGGTGACGCCGAAGCTGGTGGAGTGGAACTCCATGAAGTAGGCCGAGCCCAGGAACGGCAGCGCCTCCCAGGTCGCACCGCCGTCGGTGGTGCGGTAGTTCTCGTTGCCCCAGACCCAGCCGTGTTGGGCGTCGAGAAAGAAGACGCCGAACAGGCCGCTGGCGAGGCTTTCCGGCACGTCGCGCTGCGCCCAGGTGGCGCCCCCGTCGGTCGACTCGAACAGCGCCCCACCGTCGTCGAAGGAGTCGTCGTCGGTGGCCAGGAAGAGGTGCTGGGACGAGGTCGCGGCGATTCCGTGCACCTCGAGGAAGGTCGGCCGGGGGCTCTCGGTCGTCCACTGGGCGAGCGCGGGCGCGGCGGCGAGTAGCGAAGCGAGCAGCATCCGCCGGACGCGGGGTCCGCGGCTGGAACGGGGGACCGCGACGACGTCGGACACGATCGGCCTCCTTCTCGGGGGTGCGCAACGGGCACCCACACCCTGCGACTTGAGACAGAGGCAACCGGGCCATCGGAACGGCGGGGGTGCGTCGAGCGCCTGCACCTCTCCCTGGGCGAGTCGGACCGGCTCCTCGAGCGCTGTTTACCCCCGACCTCGGAGCCCTGCGCCGCCTGCCCGGGTGGAACCGTCCCCACCCTGCCCGCGGCTCGTCCCGGGTCGTGGGGCGGCTCCGGCGTGCCGGTCCGCGACCCGCGCCCTTGGAGGACCGCCGTGGCCTCTGGCAGACTCCGGCGCCGATGATCTCCGCAGTGCGCGCCCGCCGGGTCCTGCTGTGCGGTGCGCTGGCTCTGGCGCCGGGCGCTCTGCCGGCCGCGGCGACCGACGTGCCACCGGGTCCGGTTCTCCGGCCCGCGGCGGCGGATGCTCCGGCGCGCTCGGTGGCGGGCCTCCACCTGCGGACCGGAACGGCCACGCTCGAGCTCGCCAGCGGCGCGATCTGGCCGCTGACCTCCGTCGGGGGCCGCGCAGTCGAATGGGTCTTCGTCGGTCGGGGGCGGGCCAAGCTCGAGCCGCCGGACGAGATCGAGCGCTCCCAGCTCGAGCTGTTCACCGGCGCCTCGGCCCTCGACGAGGAGTTCACCGCGGCCGTCTTCGCGGTCGCCAACGACGCGGCAGGTCGCGCGCTCGAGGCCCGTCCGGAGGTGACCGTGGCGCCGGAGGCGGCGGCCACCGCGCGGGCGCTGGCCGCATCCTGGCGCGCGAGCGCGGAGCGGCGCCTGCTCGAGGTCGAGGCCGCGCTCTGGGCCGACGCCGCCGGCGAGCGGCTGTTCGAGGGCTATTTCGCCGCCTGGATCGAGGGCGCGGAGCTCGGCCGGTTCCTCTACGTCGTCGATCCGGCGACCTCCGAGCAGGTGACACTCGGGCGCTTCGAGCCGCTCGCGGCCGACGCGCGCGATCGCCGCAAGATCGAACGCCGGCTGCGCCGCGAACAGCGGGAAGGGCGGCTGGTCGGCCAGCGCTTCGAGGATCTCGGCGTCTTCGACCACTGGGTTTCGACCGCGATGCGTGGCGCCGACGGCGCGGCGCGGCCCGGCAACGCGCCGTTCGAGCCGGTCCGCTACCAAATCGACGTCGCGGTCGAGGAGCGCGAGGAGGGGATCTCGGGGTCGATGACCGTCGAGCTGGTCTCGGTGATCGACGGCGCCCGGGTGGTCCCGATCCTGGTCCACCCCGACCTGACCGTCGAATCGGTCCGCCTCGACGAGGAGGGCAGCGCCGAGCTCGAGCGGCTGCGCGGCACGCGGGCGGTCGTCGCGCGGTTGCCGGATCCGATCGCGGCCGGCGGTCACGTCCGCCTGCGGGTCGCCTTCCGCGGCCGGCTGCTCGAGCGCGACGGCTCGAGCTGGGCGCTGCGCGACACGATCGGCTGGCACCCCCACCTGGGCACCGTCGATCGCGCGACCTACGACGTGACCTTCGAGTGGCCCGAGCGGCTCGCCCTGGTCGCCAGCGGTCGTCGGGTCGACGGCGGCGTGCGCAGGGCGGGGCGCCGGTGGGAACGGCGCACGCTCGAGGCGCCGGCGCTCGCCTTCGGATTCGAGATCGGCCGCTACGAAGTCGAGACCTTCGCGGCGGGAGGCGTCGCGGTCCGGCTCGCGTTCGACCCGGACGGCAAGGACCTGGGGTCCGAGGTGCGGCGCGAGATCCGCATGGCGATCGTCTCCGGCCTGGAGTTCCTGACCTCGACCTTCGGACCGCCGCCGTCGCCGGAGCTGACCGTGGTCTCGACGCCCCGCGAGTTCTCGCAGTCGCTGCCGGGTCTCGTCACTCTGTCGAATTTCATGATGGCCGACTTCGGCTGGTTCGGCGCGCTGGTCGGCATCGAGGACCGGCGCACGGTCGTCGTCCACGAGCTCGCCCACCAGTGGTGGGGGCACCAGGTCGGCTGGCGCGGCTACCGCGACCAGTGGCTGAGCGAGGCGATGGCCAACTACTCGGCGCTGGCCTGGGCGCGCGCCGAGCTTCCCGCCGAGCAGCGCCCTGCGCTCGGCCCGACCTCGCTCTGGCGCCTGGTGCTCGACGCCGAGACCGTCGACGGCCGCACCGTCGAGTCGCTGGGGCCGCTGGTCGCCGGCTTCCGGCTGTCGTCTTCGAAGTCCGAGGACGCCTACGGCGCCATCGTCTACAAGAAGGGGGCGATCGTCCTCGACATGCTGGCCAACGTCGTCGGCCAGGAGACCTTCCTCGCGAATCTCGGCCGGATCGTGGCGGCGGCCGCGGGCAAGCGGATCTCGACCGAGGACCTGCTGGCGATGCTCGAGCGGACCTCGGGCACCGAGCTCGACGACTTCGCGGCGCGCTACGTCTACGGCACCGGGCAGCCGGAGATCGTCTACGACTACCGGATCGCGCCGGCGGGTGACAGGTGGGTGGTCGAAGGGACGGCGCGGCAGCAGGCGAGCTGGCGCCGCCGCTTCGTGGCCGAGCGCGCGCCGGACGGGTCGCTGACGGTGCGCGCGCACGGACGCGCCGAGACCGACGTCGCGCGCGACGTGGTGATCGCCCCGCTCCAGATCGGCGTCTTCCTGCCGGACGTCGCCAGCGACCGGGAGCGGCGTCGCTTCGAGAAGGGCGAGCTGCCGGATCCGAACCGCTCGATGCTGGGCCGCATCGCCATCCGCGGTGCCGAGACCCCGTTCCGCTTCGAGGTCGAGCATCGCCCCGTGCGCTTCTGGATCGACCGCGACGGCGAGGCCTTCGCCCGCTTCCGCGACGCCACCCGCTCACCGAAGATGGTGGCGCTGGCGCGCGGCTCCGACCTGGCCGCGGCCGACGACGCCGCCGGCGCCGAGGCGGCCTGGCGCGAGGCGCTCGCCGCCGCGCTCCACGCCGCGGACGACGATCGGCCGGAGCCCGAGAAGCGGCGCGAGAGCCGACGGGTCGACGCGGTCGCCCACCTGGCTCTCGCCGGACTCGCGCTCGACCGCGGCGACCTCGCCGCCGCCGAGACCGCGCTCGCCGCCGCTCGCGAGACGGCCGACGGGCGCACCCGGGCCGCGCTCGCGACGCGCTTCGCGCTCGCCGAGGGCCGGCTGGCGCTCGCCCGCGGCGACGCGGAGACCGGTTGGAAGCGGTTGCGCAAGTCCGACGCCGGCTCGGCCGAGGCCTGGCTCTGGCGCGCGATCGCGGCGCGGGCGACGGGCCGGACGAGCGAGCTCGCCACCGCGATCGAGAAAGCCGAGCAGCTCGGCGGCGACGCCGCGGCGTTGCGTTAGCGGACCAGCAATCCAGCCGGCCCGACGAGGACCTCGCCGACGACGGCGGCGCGGTGTCCCGACCCGACGAGGTCGGCGACGAGCCGTACGGCCGTCTCGGCCGGTACCGACAGGAGGAGTCCGCCGGAAGTCTGCGGGTCGAACAGCAGCTCGAGTTGCTCGGGCGCGAGCGCGCGGGTGATCTCGAGATGGTCCTCGACGTGGGCGCGGTTCCCCTTCGTGCAGCCGGTGGTCACTCCGGCGCGGACGAGATCGAAGAAGCCCGGGTGGGCGGGGAGCGCGTCGAAGTCGATCGCGAGCGTCACGTCCGACTCGCGCGCCACGTTCCAGGCGTGGCCGGCGAGGCCGAAGCCGGTGACGTCGGTGGCAGCGCGGGCGCCGTGGCCGAGCGCCAGGCGCGCGGCGGCGCCGTTGGTGCGCTCCATCTCGACGAGCGCCGGTTCGAGCCCCGCGGCGTCGAGGCGGTCGAACTTGAAGCCGTTGACCAGCACGCCGCCGCCGAGCGGCTTGGTCAGCACGAGGCGGTCGCCCGGACGTGCACCGGCATTGGTCAGGATGCGCGCGGGGTCGACGCGACCGACGACCGCCAGGCCGTACTTGAGCTCGCGATCGCGGATCGAGTGGCCGCCGAGCAGCGCCGCGCCGGCGCCCGTCACGGTCTCGAGGCCGCCGGCGAGGATCGCCGCGGCGACGCCGTCGGGCAGATCGGCGGGGAAGGCGCCGAAGGCGAGCGCGAACAGCGGCTCGCCGCCCATCGCCCAGACGTCGGAGAGCGCGTTGGCGGCGGCGATGCGGCCGTAGCGGTGGGGATCGTCGCCGACCGGCGGAATGACGTCGATCGTCGCGACCAGCCCGTCGTCGCCGAAGCGGAAGACGCCGGCGTCGTCGCCGGTCGCCGCGCCGACCAGCACGCGTGGATCCGGAGCCACCGCCGGCAGCGACGCCAGCAGCGCCGACAGCTCGCCCGGCCCGACCTTGGCCGCGCAGCCGCCGGCCGCGGCGCAGTGCGAGAGCCGGAAGGGCCTCGCGGCGTCGTCGCTCATGCCTTGCGCAGGTCGCGGACGATCGCCAGGTGGTGCTCGGTGTGGACCACGGCGTTGCGCAGCGCGCGCGCCGCGGACAGGCCGCCGAAGTAGGGGTGCGGCACGACCGGCTCGCGGCGCTCGATCACGTCCTTCGCCGCGGCGAGCTCGGCGAGTCGAGCGCGCAGCGCGGCGACGCGCGCGACCAGCTCGGCGCAGGCGATCTCCCGCCCCTCGAAGCCGCGGGGGGCCTTCGCGCTGCCGCGCGGGAACCAGCCGAGCCCGAGCACGATCCGCCCGGTCCAGGTCAGCCCGCGCGCGAGCGGCTCGGGCCGTGACATCAGCCGCTCGACGCTCCGCTCGACCACCATCAGCACGTGGTCGACCTGCTGCGCCACCGACCAGCCGGAGACCGCGTCGACCCGCTTCGCGACGGCCGCCTCGCCGCCGGCGAGCCAGCCGTCGATCTCGTCGAGCTGGCGGGAGATCCTGTCGAGCTCACGTTGGGCCATGGGCGGGCGCTCCGGGGCGGGTCGAGGCGTCCAGCGAACCGGGTGGTGAGATTCGCTGGAGCCACCGAGAGGATTTGAACCTCCGACCTGCCGATTACGAATCGGCTGCTCTACCACTGAGCTACGGTGGCCTGGATCCTTCCGGACGGGAAGGTCGCGAAGCGCGCCGCATTCTATGGAATGGCCCCGATCCGGCGCAACGAGCCGCTCCGGCCGCTGCACCCGGTTCGTCGGAGCCGACCGGCCTCGAAGCTTCCGAAGAACGACCTCTTCTAGCGCGACTTCCGGGCGGGCAGCGCCGGCCCGGATCCGTCGTCGCGGCGTCTCTTCGTGCGGAGGGCCAAGCTTCGCTCGCGTCCGGCACGGTGGCGGGGAAAGGCCGCGAGGGAGTCGGGTCGGAGCCAGTCCGGAAAGGCCTGACGCAGACGCTCCTCGCCGATCAGGCGGATGCGACCGATTCGGATCTCGTGCCGGAAGTCCCGGAACCCGCGCCAGGCCTCGACGAACACCAGGAGATCGGACGTCACCACCAGGTCGACGTCGAGGCCGGGGTCCTTCAGGCACATCTCCACGGTCCCTTCGCGATGGACCAGCCAGAACTTCGCGCAGTCGACGGGCGCACCGGTGAAGTCGAACTCGACGACCGTCCGGCCCGGTGGCATGCGCGCGGAGTCGATGCGCGCGTGCATGCTCCAGACCAGGAAGCCCGGGTCGAGGTCCTGCATCTCCAGGTCCCGGGCCCACGCCTGGCCCCAGATCGCGAGAGACCCGACGATCCCCTCGAGGTCGCGACCGGCTCGCGTCAATTCGTACTCGTGTCCGCCGCCGCGCCGCGAATCGCGCCGGCGCACGATGCCGGCTTGCTCGAGCTCGCCCAGCCGCCGCGAGAGCAGCGTGGGGGACATCCGCGGCACGCCGCGGTGAATTTCGTTGAATCGCGCGCAGCCCGAGAGGATCCGGCTGACGACCAGCAGCGTCCAGCGCTGGCAGAGCAGCTCGGCGGCGAGGGAGAGCGGGCAGTACTGACCGTAGCCGCTGGCCATGGCGACCATTGTCTCCGCCGATCCCGTGCCTGGCAACTACAGTTCTTGGAGTAGCCGGGACCCGGCCTGGTTGCTACCTTGGCCGCGAGGGGACCGAAAGGAGCAGCGAATGCGACAGTCTCTGAGCGCCGGCTTCCTGATTCTCCTGTGCTCGCAAGCTTGCTTCGCCGTCGAGCGATCCGGCGCGGTGGCGGCCACGACGACGCCCGGTCCCGGGGTCCTGATCGCGTGGAACGAGAGGCTACTCGCGGCGGCCGAGGCGGAGGATGGCTTCCTCACACTCAAAGGGCTGCGCACCGCGGCGATGGCGCACGCGTCGATCCACGACGCGCTGAGCGCCATCCACGGTCGCTATCGGCCGCTGCTCGGAGTCGGAGAAGCGCCGGGAGCCGATTCGCTCGCGGCTACCGCCCAGGCCGCCTTTTCGATCGCGGTCGACCAATACCCGGATCGACGCGAGGAGTGGGAGAGGGAACAGCGGGCCTGGCTCGGCCGGGTGCCCGAAGGTGCCGCGAAGCAGCTCGGAGTCGCGGTCGGCAGCGCCGCAGCGGCGGCGATTCTCGAGTCCCGGCGAGGCGACGGCTGGGACGGTGAGGTGGAGTACCAGTGGCGTCCCATGGCGCCCGGTGTCTACGCCGAGTTCGCGGAACACAGCGGCACGCCGGCGGGGTTCGTCTTCGGCGCCGGGTGGGCGAAGGCGCGACCCTTCGTGCTCTCGAGCCCGGACCAGTTCCGGTCTCCGCCCCCGCCGCCGATCGCGAGCGACGCCTACGCGCGCGCTTTCGACGAGGTGCGACGACTGGGAGCTTTCGAGAGCCCCGACCGCTCGCAGGACGAGACACACCTCGCGCTGTGGTGGAAGGAGTTTGTCGAGAGCTCGCACAATCGCCTCGCCCGGCAGCTGATCGCGGAGGAAGATCTGGATCTCGTGGAGGCCGCGCGCTTCTTCGCGCTGCTCGAGATGAGCATCTACGACGCCTACGTCGCGGTCTTCGACAACAAGTTCCGGTACAACCACTGGCGTCCCTACACGGCGATCCGATCGGCTGGGCACGACGGCAATCCCGACACCGAACCGGATCCGGACTGGGACAACGCGCATCGGCACAGCTACGCTTTCCCCTCCTATCCGTCGGCGCACGGGACCGCCTGTGCGGCGGCGATGACGGTCTTCGCCACGACCTTCGGCGACGACCGGCCGATCGTCATGACCACGCGCGAGGTGGATCGCGCCGGTCCATTCTCGGGAAAGATCGCGATGGACCCGCCGACGCGCTCGTTTCCCTCCTTCTCCGCGGCGGCGAAAGAGTGCGCCCTCTCCAGGGTCTACCTCGGGATCCACTTCCGCTACGACTCGGAGGAGGGCACCCGCCTCGGGGGCGAGGTCGGGTCTTACGTGATGGCGCACGCCCTCCGTCCGGCGCGGACCGGTGCTGAGTTGAACTAGGCGGTCGCGGCCGCCGCGTCGATCGCGGCGGCCCGGGAGGGTCTCACGCCTTCGCCTTGCCCTCCTGCAGCACGCTCATCGCGGTCGCGATCATGCCCGAGACGTCGCCCATGGGGGCGGGGATGATGACGGTGTTGGTGGTCTTGGCGATGTTGCCGAACTCGGCGACCCACTGTTCGGCGACGCGCAGCTGCACCGCCTCGCGGCCGCCCGGGTTCTGGATCACCTCGGCGACGCGGCGCAGGCCTTCGGCGGTGGCGCCGGCGACCGCGAGGATCGCCTGGGCCTGGCCCTCGGCCTCGTTGATCTGGCGCTGACGGGCGGCTTCGGAGGCCTTGATCACCTGCTGCTTCTCGCCTTCGGCCTCGTTGATGCGCGCGTCGCGCTCGCCCTCGGAGGTCAGGATCACCGCGCGCTTCTCGCGCTCGGCGCGCATCTGCTTCTCCATGGCGGAGAGCACGTCCTTGGGCGGGATGATGTTCTTGATCTCGTAGCGCAGCACCTTGACGCCCCAGGGCTCGGAGGCCTTGTCGAGCTCCGAGACCACCTGGCCGTTGATGTGCGAACGCTCCTCGAAGGTGCGGTCGAGGTCGATCTTGCCGACCTCGCTGCGCAGCGTGGTCTGGGCGAGCTGCGAGATCGCGAAGAAGTAGTCCTGGACGCCGTAGGAGGCGCGCTCGGGGTTCATCACCTTGAGGTAGATCACGCCGTCGACGCCGACTTGGACGTTGTCGCGGGTGATGCAGACCTGCTCCGGAATGTCGAGCGCCTGTTCCTTGAGCGACAGCCGGTAGCGGATGACGTCGATGAAAGGCACCAGGAAGTGGAAGCCGGCGTCGCGCGTTCCGGCGTAGCGGCCCAGCCGCTCGACGACGTAGGCCGACTGCTGCGGCACGACCACCGCGGTCTTGGCGATGACGATGATCACGAGGATCGCGAGGGCGACGGGGACGATCACCGACATCGAGGGCATGGCGCTCTCTCCCTTGGGAAGTTTCGAACTAATTGGCTTCGGGCTCGAGCAGGAGCTGCAGCCCTTCGATCCGCACCACGCGGCAGCGCTCTCCCGCTTCGAGCACGCGGGTGGCGCCGTTGCGGGCGTTCCACACGGTACCGCGCAGCTCGGCCTTGCCGACCGCTCCCGGCGCGATCGGCGCCGACGGCGTCGCGATCTCGCCCGACAGATCGTCGGCTCGGGCCAGGGGTGTCCTGGCTTCGAGCCGGCGCAGGAGCGGCTTGCGGAAGACCAGCGCGGCGCTCACCGAAAGACCGGTGAACAGCAGCCACTGCACCCAGACCGGCGGCACGATCCCGACCAGATCGAGCGCGCCGACGACCAGCGCGCCCAGTCCGAAGAACATCAGCCAGAACCCGCCGGGCGTCAGCAGCTCGCCGGCCAGCAGCAGCAGTCCGAGCAGCATCCATCCCCACCAGGTCATCGCGGGTTCCTCCGGAAGGCGGTTCGTCGGGGAGGATCCTACTGCGATCCGGCGCTTGCCGTCGGAGCGGTGGGTGCCGCGCTGCGCCGGCGGCGCGCCTGGAGCTGCGACGCCGCGACGACAGAGGCGCGGCCCGCCCCGATCAGCTCGGGGCGGGCCGGCAAGGGAGGGAGGTCTGCGGGGGGGTCAGGGCAGGGAGTGCTTCAGGGCGGAGATCGCGTCGTGGGTCCTCAACTGCTCGGGCAGCAGCTGGTGCTCGACGAACGCCCGCGCTCCGGCGGACAGCTCCTCGAGCTCCTGGCGGTATTCGTCGCGGCCGTGGTCTTCGCCCTCCTCGAGCGCAGCGATCGCGGCCTTGGCGCCGAACACCTTGGCGCCTCCTTCGACGAGACGGGCGAAGCCGCCCCAGACGCCGGAGCCGTCCGAGGGCATCGCGCCGCGCTTGAGCAACTCGTCGCGCAGGCGCTCGACCCGCGCCTGGTGCGATTCGCGCGCGGCACGCAAGGCCGTGCCGTAGGTCGGATCGTCACCGAGCTTCTCGAGCGCCTGGTCGTACGTTTCGACGGCCGACATTTCGCCGCGCAGGAAGGAATCGAGCTTGTCGACGTCCTGGTCCACCATGGTTCGGGTCATTGGCAGCCTCCTCTGGAGCAGGGAGTGGGTCTGGATGCGCCGGGCCGGTGGCCCGGCGCGGCGATGTTCATCCGCGGACCTCGAGCTGATTGCGGACGGCGCGCACGCCTTCGCAGTCGCGGGCGAGCGTCTCGGCCTTCTGCTTCTCGGACTGCGACGCGACGATGCCGGACAGCGTCACGACGCCGTCGAGGGTGTCGACGTCGATGTCGCGGGCCTTGACGACTTCGTCGGTGATCAGCGCCGACTTGACCTTGGCGGTGATGGTGGCGTCGGTGATCTCCTCGCCGGTCGACAGGTCGCTGCCGACCCGGAGCTCGTTCTTCACGCGCCGGACGCCTTCGGTGCCGCGCGCGAGCTTCTCGGCTTCGGCGCGGGTCGCCGAATCGTCGACGATGCCGCTCAGCCGGACCTCGCCTTCGAGCGTGTCGACGTCGATCTCGTGGGCCTTGACCTCGGGGTCGGCGGCCAGCTTCGCCTTGACGCTGGCGGTGATCTCGGCGTCGTCGATCTGACGGCCTGCGGTCTGCGTCGACGCGCACCCGGACGCGATCAGCCCGGCGACGAGGGTTGCGGCGAGAGTGATGGATCTCATGGGTACCTCCTCCGAAGGTGGATCTCGATTCGGTGACGCGTTGCCATCGATCAGCGCCACGATGGTTCGAGCACGGCGCTGTGAATCGCCGGCATCGACGACTCGCGCGCCATCGCCGGCGACGGATGGAGGGAGCAAGGTCCCTGCCAACTGAGATCCCCCGATCTCACCGACGTTTCCGCGACCGATCGCCGAGAGCGCCGGGCGCTTTGCAGAAATCTCCTTCGGGTCCGCGCGATGGAGCGCTCCCGGCGCGGCCGCGATCTGGCATCCGCGTTGCTCCCACTCGGGACGGAACGAACTGGCCGGGCGCCGTCGGAGCGCCGATCGCACGACCGCGCAGTCGAGAGGAGGGGAGTTGGCACCGATCGTCGAAGCGGAGGAGTCCGCCGCTCCGTCCGGCGCGACGGGCTCTCGGCGCCCGTCTCGCGGCGACTGGCTCCGGCACGGGGTGGGGGGATCCGGCCTGCTCCTTGCGGTGCTGGCGGCCATCGCTTTCGCGCGCTGGGCGCGGGATCTGCTCGTGCCGATGGCGTTCGCCGCGCTCCTGTTCGTCGCTCTGCGGCCGCTGACGCGGATGCTCGCGGCACGCGGCGTTCCGCGTGCGCTCGCGGCGCTGGTGCCCGTCGCGCTGCTGGTGTGGGTCGGACTCGAGCTCGTGGGCGGCCTCAACGCCCCGGCGGCAGAGGTCCTCGACGAGCTGCCGGCGATGATGGCGACGGTGCGGAGCTCGATCGGCGACGAGCAAGGAGCCGAGAGCCTCCTCGCCAAACTCCGCCGCGCGGTCGACGAGATCGAGTCGACCGCGGAAGCCGTGGTGGCGAGCGCAGATCCCGCCGCGCCCGAGGCGACGCCGGTGGTCGTCGAGACGACGCCGAGCCGCATCGGTATGACGATTCTCGGCGGTTCGTTCGGAGTCCTCGGCGCCGCGGCGCGGGTGCTGCTGGTGTTGATCCTGGTCTACTTCCTCCTGCTCGAGGGGCCGGCGCTCCGTTCGGCGTGGGTCCGGTTCAGCGGGCGCTCGTTCGGCGCGCGACGAACCTCGGTCCGCGTTCTCGGCGCGGTCGGCACGCAGCTCGAGCGCTTCCTGCTGGTGACCGCGACTTCGTGCAGCCTGGTCGCGGCGGTCACCGCCGGCCTGCTCGCCGTGGTCGGGCTCGAGCGCGCGCTGTTCTGGGGCGTCTTCGCGGGGCTCGCCAACCTGGTGCCGTACCTCGGCCCCGCGGCCGCCACGCTCGGCGTCACCGCGGCGGCGCTGATGCAGTTCGCGAGCCCGTCGGCCGCGCTCTCGATCGGCGGCCTGGCCCTGCTCGTGACTTCGCTCGAAGGGTGGCTGTTCACGCCCTGGCGGCTCGGGCGCGCAGGGCGGCTCAGCCACACCGGCGTGTTCGTCGGGATCCTGTTCTGGACCTGGCTGTGGGGCGTCTGGGGCGTCCTGTTCGCGGGGCCGCTCACCCTTTCGATGCGAGCCGCGGCGGGGCAGGTCCCGGCCTGGCGTCCGTTCTCGCGGCTGCTCACCGCGGCGCCCTCCGGCCGTCGCCGCTGACGCCGCGGGGGCTCAGGCGGTGGCAGCTTCGGGCTGGACGTCCTCGAGCTCGACGGCCACCAGCTTGGAGACGCCGCGCTCCTCCATGGTGACGCCGTAGAGCGTCGCGGCGACCTCCATGGTCAGCTTGTTGTGCGTGATCACCAGGCACTGCGTCTCCTGCGAGAGCTGGCGCAGCATGCCGACGAAGCGCAGGGTGTTGACGTCGTCGAGCGGCGCGTCGACCTCGTCGAGGATGCAGAACGGCGACGGCTTGATGCGGAACAGCGCGAACAGCAGCGCGATCGCGGTCAGCGCCTTCTCGCCGCCCGAGAGCAGCATCAGGTTCTGGAGACGCTTGCCGGGCGGGCGCGCCACGATCTCGATGCCGCACTCGAGCAGGTCCTCTTCGTCCATCAGCCGCATCTCGGCTTCGCCGCCGCGGAACAGCTCGACGAAGGTCTTCGAGAACTGCTCGTTGACCGCGTTGAAGGTCTCGCGGAAACGCTCGGAGGAGGTCTGGTTGATCTCGCGGATGGTCTGGCGCAGCGACTCGACCGAGCGCCCCACGTCGCCGCGCTGCTCGGTCAGGAACTTGTGGCGCTCTTCCTCGGCGCCGTACTCCTCGGCGGCGAGCACGTTGACCGGGCCGATCGACTCGAGCTGGTCGCGCAGACGGGCGAGGTCGACCTCGAGCTCGGCCAGGTTCGGCGGCACCTCGCCGGGGGTCTCCGGCAGCTCGCCGCCGCGGCGCTCGCGGTACTCGGTGGCGAGGTGGGCGCCGTCGTGCTCGAGACCGGTGAGCGCGATCCGCAGCTCCTCGACGTCGCGGCGGGCGCCGTCGTGGCGGTCGCGCTCGGCGGCGAGCGCGGCGTCGGCCTGGCGCACGCGCTGGCGCTCCTCGTCGAGCCGCGTCTCCTCGGTGCGCACCAGCTCCTCGCCGCCGGCGCGCAGCTCGAGCGCCTCGCCGAGCTCGCGTTCGGCGGTCGCGATCGTCGCCTCGAGCTCGCCGCGGCGGGTGGAGAGTCCCTCGGACTCCTGCTCCCAGGCGCCGATCTGGTGGCGGGCGGCGTCGCTCTCGCGCTCGAGCCGGGTCGCCTGCTGCTCGAGCGAGCGCAGCCGCTCGGTCAGCACGTCGAGCTGGCCGCGGCGCCCGGCGCCGAGCGCGCGGACCTGCTCGCGCTCGGCGCGAGCCGAGTCGACCTCGGACTGGACCCGGTCGAAGACCTGCTCGTGGCCGGCATGGACCTGTTCGAGGCGCGCCAGCTCCTCGGCGGCCGAGCGCTGCGCCTCGAGCCGGCGGGCGAGGTCCCCCTCGAGGCTCTGACGCTCGCGGTCGAGCGTGGCGCGGGCCTCCGAGAGGCGGCGGTGGCGCCCCTCGAGCTCGTCGCGCCGCGAGCGGCTGACGGCGAGCTCCTGGCGAAAGGCGGTGAGCTCGCCCTCGAGCCGCCGCACGATCTCGGCCGCGGCGGAGCGCTCGCCGACCAGCCGCCCGACTTCGGCGCGCGCGGTCTCGACGTCCGCCTCGAGCCGGGGGAGGCGCTCCGCCATCTCGGCGAGCTCGCTCGAGCGCTCCAGCAGGCCGGGCTGCGCCTGCTCGCCGGCGAGGTGGACGAGGCCGCCTTCGGCCCAGACCCGCTCGCGCGACAGGAAGGCGGCTCCGGGGAAACGGCGGGCGAGCCGCTCGGCGTCCTCGGCGCGCTCGACCAGAAAGGCGGGGGGAAGCGCGGCGGCGAGCTCGGGCGCCAGGCCGAGCGCCTCGCCGAGCGAGGCCACGATCGCGCCGTCGTCGGCAGCGAGGCGTTCCACCGCGTCGGGCCGGGGGGCCAGGAAGCTGGCGCCGGCGCGGCCGCGCTCGCCGAGCGCGCGGGCGCCGGCGATCGCCGCGGCGCCGTCGGAGACCAGCACGGCGTCGACCAGCGCGCCCAGGTAGAGGTCGAGGCTGCGCTCCCAGCCGCGCAGAGCGTGGATGCGCGAGCCCAGCCGCGGCGCGTCGCCGAGGCCGATCTCGGCGAGGCGCTCGACCAGCGCCCGCTCCTCGTCGGCGGCGCGCGCCGCGACCTCGGCGAGGAAGCGCTGGCGCTCGGCGGTGACCGCGCGCTCGCGCTCGAGCGCACGCAGCGTCTCGGCGGCCCTCGACTCGTCGGCGAGCAGCCGCTCGAGGCCGGCGCGCGCCGCCTCGAGTTCGGCCTCGTGTGCCGCGACCTGGCCCTCGAGCTCGGCCGAGCGCGCTCGGGCCGCGTCGAGCGCGGCCGACGCCTCGGCCAGCTCCTGGCCGCGCTGGGCGAGCTCGTCGAGCAGGTGGCGCTGGCGGAAGGTCCCCTTCTCGGACTCGATCTGCTCGCGGTGGATCCGCTCGCGCAGCTCGTTGAGTCGTCCGAGCGAGGCGAGCAGCTCGGCGCGGATCTGGTCGAGCCGGGTCTCGCCATCGGCGGTCGAGCGCTCGACCTCGCGCAGCCGGGCGCCGTCGGCCTCGACCAGGCGAGCCGCCTCGTCGTGCTCGGAGATCAGCCCCTGGCGGCGCTCGGCGAGCTCGGCGAGCCCGGCCGCGTGCCCCTCGAGCTCGCGCGCCAGGCGCCCGGCGAGCGCCACGCCGCCCGCCAGCCGCGCGTCGATCTCGGAGATCGTCCGCCGGGCACCGGCGGCGAGCTGCTGGCGGCCTTCGATCACTCCGGCGAGCTCGGCCTGGCGGCGGTTGCGCTCGGCGAGCTCGCCCGCCAGGCGCTCGACCTGCTCGCGCAGGGCGGCGAGGTCGGCCTCGCCGCGATGGATCGTCGCCGCGATCTCGGTCTCTCGGGCCTGGGCGTCGCCCAGCGCCTGGCGGCGCGCCGCGAGGTCGCGCGAGATCGCCGCCCAGCGGCCGAGCAGCACCGTCTCCTCGAGCCCCTGCAGCTCGGCGCGCTTCTCCGTGTAGCGCCGCGCCGCCCCCGCCTGTCGCTTGAGGCTGCGCAGGTTGCGCTCGACCTCGGAGAGGATGTCGTCGAGCCGCAACAGGTTCTGGGTCGCCTCCTCGAGCTTGACCTCGGCGATCTTCTTGCGCGCCTTGTAGCGGGTGATGCCGGCGGCCTCTTCGAGCAGCCGCCGCCGCTCCTGCGGCTTGCCGGAGAGGATGAGCCCGATCTTGCCCTGCTCGATCACCGAGTAGGCGCGCACGCCCAGGCCGGTGTCCATCAGCAGATCCTTGACGTCCTTCAGGCGCGTGACCTTGCCGTTCAACCGGTACTGGCTCTCGCCGCTGCGGAAGACCCGGCGCGAGATGGTGACCCGCCCGTCGTCGCTGCCCAGGAACCCCGGCTCCGCCTGGAAGGTGAGCGTGACCTCGGCCAGCCCGAGCGGCTTGCGTTTCTCCGAGCCGTTGAAGATGACGTCTTCCATGGTGTCGGCGCGCATCGACTTGGCGCTCTGCTCGCCGAGCACCCAGGTGATCGCGTCCGAGAGGTTCGACTTGCCGCAGCCGTTCGGCCCCACGATTCCGGTCACGCCGCCCGCGAAGCGGACCTCGACCGGATCGACGAACGACTTGAACCCCGACACCTCGAGACGCTGGAGCTTGAGCATTCGAACCACTCCTCCGGGAACCCGGCCAAGGTAGCAGAAAGGGGAGAGGAGGCACAAGATGTTGTGGGCCATCTCAGAGGAAGCCCTACAGGTAGCCGTTTCCGGTTTTCCTGAACTTCGGCCACCACGGACCTTCCGAGGGCCGGGACGGCGGTCGACGGCCGCGCGGAGTGGCGGGGGGCCCCGTCCTCCAGCGTCTCTTCTGATCACCCGGGGTACCGACCGGAGCACGCGGCCGTCGACCGCCGGCCCGGCCCACCCACGAGCGCCGAGCAAGGAAGTTTGACCGGATGCGACACGAGGCCATACGATGCCGCCTCGAACGGACCCCCGAGTGAATCTAGTCGCCAAGGCCACCATCCTCGACGCCGCCGAGATGGCGCGCATCGTCCGCCGCATGGCCGGCGAAATCGTCGAGGCCCACCGCGGCGTCGACGGCCTGATGCTGATCGGCATCCGCACCCGCGGTGTGCCGCTCGCCGAAGGCATCGCCGACGAGATCGAGCGCGCCGAAGGCCGGCGCCCGCCGATCGGCATCCTCGACATCACCCTCTACCGCGACGACCTCTCGCTGGTCGCCCCCAAGCCGGTGGTCAAGGAGAGCCGCTTCCCCGAAGGGATCGACGACCGCGTCCTGGTGCTGTGCGACGACGTCCTCTACACCGGCCGCACCGTGCGCGCCGCGCTCGACGCCCTGATCGACTTCGGCCGGCCCAAGGCGGTGCGCCTGGCGGTGCTCGTCGACCGCGGCTGGCGCGAGCTGCCGATTCACGCCGACTTCGTCGGCCGCAAGGTGCCGACCTCGGCCTCCGAGGTCATCAAGGTCAGCTTCGAGGCGACCGACGGCGTGTCGAAAGTGCAGATCCTCGACCGCCCGGCGGGGGGCTGAAGCCCGCCCGGGCCTCGCGATGAACGAAGCGCCCTGGTCACGCAAGGACCTGCTCGGGATCGCCGAGCTCTCCGTGGCGGAGATCGAGCGGCTGCTCGCGACGGCCGAGTCGTTCGCCGAGGTCGCCGGCCGGCCGATCAAGAAGCTGCCGACGCTTCGCGGCAAGACCGTCGTCAACCTGTTCTTCGAGCCGTCGACGCGCACCCGCGTCTCCTTCGAGATCGCCGCGCACCGGCTCTCGGCCGACGTCGTCAACTTCGCGATGGAGGGCTCGTCGCAGACCAAGGGCGAGACCCTCGCCGACACCGCCGACACCATCGCCTCCATGGCGCCCGACTTCGTGGTGGTACGCCACCCCCACGCCGGCGTGCCGGCGAAGCTCGCCAGGAGGCTCGCCTGCGGCGTCGTCAACGCCGGCGACGGCGCCCACGAGCACCCGACCCAGGCGCTGCTCGACGCGGTCACCATCCGCAAGCACAAGGGGCGGATCGCCGGGCTGACCGTGGCGATGATCGGCGACATCGCCCACAGCCGGGTGGTGCGTTCGAACGTCCACCTGTTGACCCGCATGGGGGCGCGAGTGCGCGTCGCCGGGCCGCGCACCATGGTGCCGCGCGGCATCGAGACGCTCGGCGTCGAGGTCCATCACCGCATCGAGGAGGCGCTCGCCGGCGCCGACGTGGTCATGATGCTGCGACTCCAGCTCGAGCGGCAGAGGAGCGTGCTGTTTCCGTCGATCGGCGAGTACGCGGCGCTGTTCGGGCTCGACGCCGGACGCCTCGCGCTCGCGGCGCCGGACGCCATCGTGCTGCACCCCGGCCCCATGAACCGCAACGTCGAGATCTCGAGCGAAGTCGCAGACGGCGCGCAGTCGGTGATCCTCGAGCAGGTCGGCCACGGCGTCGCGGTGCGCATGGCGGCGCTCTACCTGATGGCCGGTGCGCGGGGAGGGCTCGGATGAGCGCGCTGCTGATCCGGGGTGGCCGCGTGATCGACCCGTCGCGCGGGATCGACGCGAAGCTCGACCTGCTCCTCGATGGCGGCCGCGTCGCCGCGCTCGAGGAGCGGATCGCGCCGGCCGCCGGCGTCGCGGTGTTCGACGCTGCCGACATGGTGGTGACGCCCGGCCTGATCGACCTCCACGTCCACCTGCGCCAGCCCGGACAGGAGGCCAAGGAGACCGTCGCCACCGGCGCCGCGGCGGCCGCGGCCGGCGGCTTCACCGCGGTCTGCTGCATGGCCAACACCGCGCCGGTCAACGACTCCAAGCTGGTCACCGAGTCGATCCTCGGGGCCGCGGTCCGCGCCGGGGCCAGCCGCGTCCACCCGATCGGCGCGATCTCGAAGGGGCTCCTCGGCGAGTCGTTGGCGCCGTTCGGCCAGCTCGCCGCGGCCGGTTGCGTCGCCTTCTCCGACGACGGCCGGCCGGTCTCCTCGGCCGAGCTAATGCGCCGCGCACTCGAGTACGCGCAGCACTTCGACTTGCCGATCGTGCAGCACGCGCAGGACCTGGATCTTTCGGGCGACGGCGTGATGCACGAGGGGGTCGGCTCGGCCTGCTGCGGGCTGCCGGGCATCCCGGGCGCCGCCGAGGACGTCATGGTCGCGCGCGACCTGATCCTGGTCGAGGAGTACGGCGGCCGGTACCACGTGGCGCACCTGTCGACGAAGCGGAGCCTGGAGCTGGTGCGCCAGGCCAAGGCGCGAGGTCTGCCGGTGACCTGCGAGGTGACGCCGCACCACCTGCTGCTCACCGACCGCGCGGTGCTCGAGTCCGGTCTCGATTCGAACTGGAAGATGCAGCCGCCGTTGCGCTCGGGCGAGGACGTCGAAGCGCTGCTCGGCGGCCTCGCCGACGGCACCGTCGACGCCATCGCCACCGACCACGCGCCGCACACCCCGGACGAGAAGGCGCTCGAGATCCAGGCGGCACCCTTCGGCATCGTCGGCCTCGAGACCTCGCTCGCGCTCGGCCTCGACCGGCTGGTGCGCGGCGGGGTGGTCTCCCTGCCGCGCCTGATCGAGCTGATGTCGACCGGTCCGGCGCGCGCCCTCGGCTTGCCCGGCGGCACCCTGGCGCCCGGCGCCCCCGCCGACGTGACGGTGATCGACCTCGATCACGAGCTCGACGTCGCCGCCGCCCGCTTCCTCTCGAAGTCGCGCAACACGCCGTTCGAGGGGTGGAGGCTCACCGGCCGCGCCGTCGCCACCATCGTCGCCGGCCGCATCGTCTGGCGACTGGACGCCGCCGGGTGAGCGCCGCGGTGCCGGCGCACGAAGCGCTGCGCGACGCCGCGGTCGAGGCCGCGCGCGCCGGGGCCGAGGTGCTCGATCGCTGGTTCCGCAGCGGGCGGCTCGAGGTCGGAATCAAGGGGGCCAACGACTTCGTCACCCAGGCCGATCGCGAGAGCGAGGCGGCGCTCGTCGGCGTGCTGCTCGATCGCTTCCCGGACCACCGGATCCTCGCCGAGGAGGGGACGGTCCACGCCGCGGCGACCTCGGATCTCGAGTGGGTGATCGATCCGCTCGACGGCACCACCAACTTCCTCCAGGGGTTGCCGGTCTGGGCGGTGTCGATCGCCTGCCGGCGCGGTGACCGGGTGCTGGCCGGCGTCGTGCTCGACCCCGAGGGCGGCAACCTGTTCGCGGCGGCGCGCGGCGCCGGCGCCACCTGGAACGGACGGCCGCTCCGGATCTCGGCGCGCCCGTCGCTCGACGGCGCCTTTCTCGCCACCGGCTATCCGTTCCGCGCCAAGGCCGCGCTCGACCTCTACCTGGACCTGTTCCGCGCCGTCTTCGCGCGTTCGCGCGCGATCCGCCGCTGCGGCGCCGCGGCGCTCGACCTCGCCTACACGGCGGCCGGCGTCTACGACGGCTTCTTCGAGCTGCGGCTGTCGCCCTGGGACATCGCCGCCGGCGCGCTGCTGGTCGAGGAGGCCGGCGGCGTGCTGACCGATTTCGACGGCGGCGACGATCCCATCGCGTCGGGCAACGTGCTCGCGGGCCCCGCGGGCGTCGTCGAGGGCCTGCTCGCCGCGGCGCGCGCCTGCGGCGCCACCGAAGCCGAGATCGACGCCCTCGTCCCGCGCGCCTGAACCGCGCTGCTAATCTGCCCGGGCATGCCGGAGCGCCGCCCCCCGTCCGTCGAGCTGCGCATCGAGCGCGAGCCGGGCGGCCGAGTCCGCTCGATCCCGCTCTCGTCGAGTGCCCGCGCGGCGCTGGCGGCGACCGGACTGGCTCTGCTCGGGGCGCTGCTGACGCTCGCCGCGGTGACCCCCAGCGCGCTCGCCGCGCTCCGCCAGCGCCGCGAGATGGACCTCCAGCTCGGCCGCCGGGCGCAGCTCGGCGAGCGCCTGCAGGCGCTCATCGGCGAGCTCGGCGAGGTCGACGCAGGTCTGCGTCGCCTCGAAGCCGAAGCGGCCCGCGCCGCGGCGATCTACGGCCTCGAGCTCGAGCAGGCCGCCCCTTCGAAGGCGGCGGCCCCGGGAGAGCTCGCGGAGAGCGCGACGATCTTCGCCTCGACCGTGGCCCGTGGCGAGAGACTCGCCGCGGAGATGACGACGCGCTTCGCGCGTCTCGACCGCAACCTCGCCGAGCTCGCCGAGCTCGAAACCAGAGACCAGGAGCTGGTCCGATCGCTGCCGGTGGGCCGGCCGCTCGCGGGGGACCTGACGATCGCCACCAGCGGCTTCGGTCCGCGGCGATCGCCGGCGGGGGAGGCCGAGCTCGAGTTCCATCCCGGGCTCGACCTGTCGGCGCCGGCGGGGACTCCGGTGGTCGCCGTGGCGGACGGTGTCGTGCTCTGGACCGGCGACGCCCCCGCCAACGCCGGCCCCGCGTGGTGGCGGCTCGGCCGGCTGGTGGTCGTCCGGCACGGCGATCGCTTCGTCTCGGTCTTCGGCCACTGCGACCGGGTGGTCGTGGGGAGAGGGTCGCGGGTTCGCGTCGGCCAGATCCTGGCCGAGGTCGGTGCGAGCGGCTGGGCGGCGGCTCCGCAGCTCCACTACGAGTTGCGCCGTCGCGAGGCCGATGGCAGTTGGCGCGCGCTCGATCCCCGCCTCTTCCTGTCACCCGCCGGTAGCGCTTCGATCGCGGAATCGACCGGGGCGGGTCCCCTGCCCCCTCCGATGCCGAGGCTGTTCGGGCCGTGACGGGTCGGACGAGCTAGACTGTCGGCCATGGGCCGAGAGCGCCGCAATGCCGATCGCTTCGCCCGCCGCCTCGACTTGCGCTACTGGCGCAGCGGAGGAACGCAGCCGCTGTCGGGATTCACGACCAACGTCTCGGCCACCGGAATGTTCCTCGCGACGACCCAGGTCCTTCAGCCGGGCGAGCGGGTTCGGGTCGAGCTGCTCGATGCGAAGAACGGGGCGATGCTGGAGGGTCAGATCGTGCGCGTTCACCGCGTCACGATGGCGTTGCGCCACGTCGACACCCCCGGTGCCGGGGTCCGTTTCCTGCCGCCGGAGGAGCTGGTCGCAGCGATCGTTCCCGCGGTCCGACTCCGCTCGATCGCGCGACAGGAGCGCCGAGACGCCGTCGGACGAGTCGGGGCGAGCGACCGGCCGGAGCTGGCGGGGCCGGCCCCTTCCGAGCCGCTCGGACCCGACCCCGATCCGCCGCCGACGACGCGCGCGCCGTCCGTCGACGGATCCGGAGCCGCTCTGCCGTCCGATGGCGTCGTCGTACCGGTCGAGTTCTCCGACCGCAGCTCGTTCCTCTCGGTCTACCATCGCGATCTCTCCAGCGGTGCCCTGTTCGTGTCGACGGAGGTCCCGGCGACCTTGCACCAGAAGGTGACGGTCGAATTGCTGACTCCGCCGCCAGTGCGCCGGACGCTGCGCTTCCGTGCCGAGGTCGTGCGTCGGTTCGAGCCGGAAGCGGAGATCGGTCCCGGCCGCAACCTGCTCGCCGGCGTCGGCTTGCGCTTCCTGGATCCCGAGCGCGTCCGCGCCGAGCTGGAACCGGTGATCGCCGAGCTGCGCCGCTCGGCCGGGGGTCCTTGACGGGTCCGATAGAATCCGAAGGTCGATCGCGCGCGGAGCGGCCCCGCCGCCGCCGCGCGTTTCCCCGGAGAGCGCCATGCCCTACAGTCCGTTGATGATCCGCCCGATGCGCGAAGAGCTCGTCGGAGCCGGTTTCGAAGAGCTGATGACCCCCGAGCAGGTCGACGCCTTCCTGGGCGAGGGCTCGGGAACCGCCCTGCTGGTGGTCAACTCGGTGTGCGGTTGCGCCGCCGGAATGGCCCGGCCGGGCGTCCGTCTGGCCCTGCAGCAGGGGCCGCGGCCCGACCGGCTCGGCACCGTCTTCGCCGGCCAGGAGCTCGAGGCGACTGCACGGGCGCGCGCCCACTTCGCCGACATCCCGCCCTCGTCGCCCTCGATGGCGCTGTTCAAGGACGGCGAGCTGGTCTGGTTCCTGCCGCGGCACCGGATCGAAGGGCGCGATGCCCTCGACGTCGCGGCCGACCTGCGCGCCGCCTTCGCCGAGCACTGCGCGGTCCCGGCCTGAGCCGAGTGCGGACCTTCCACGAGCACGAGGCGAAGCACGAGCTCCACGGCATCACGGTGGTCGTCGAGACCACCGGCGGCGCGGAGCTCTGGATCGGGCGCTGCGACGACATCGTCGAAGCCGGCGTGATCCTGCGTGACGCCGACGTCCATCGCGAGGGCGAGGGTGCGACTCCGCGCGGCGAGTGGCTCGACAAGGCCCGGCGCCTCGGCGTCTGGCCGAACCACCGGCGCGCGGTCGTTCCGGCCGCCCGTGTCACTTCGATCCGCCGGCTGGCGGAAGGCTGACGTGGGCTCGCGGCTGGTCGCCGCGGCCGCCCTGGTCGCCGCCGCGGCGATCGCGTCCGGTGCCTTCGGCGCCCACGCGCTCGCCGGCCGCCTCGGCGCGCGCGAGCGCGAGCTGTGGGAGACCGGCGCGCGCTACCTGACCTACGCCGGGATCGCGGCGCTCGCGATGTCGCTCCACGTCGTCCGCGCGGGTGTCGGCGCCACCGGCACCTGGGCGCTCGTCGCCGGCGGCGTCCTGTTCTCGGCCACGCTCTTCGCTCTCGCCCTCGGCGGCCCCCGCTGGCTCGGCGCGGTGACGCCGTTGGGCGGCCTCGCCATGATCGGCGGCCTCGTCGCCTTCGCCATCGCGGCCTGGCGCTCGCCCGGTTCCCCCTGAACACCGAAGGAGCTTTCGAATGTTGAACGGCATCGTGCAGATTCCGACCCCGGTCAACGAACCCGTGCGCGCCTACGCGCCCGGCTCGGCCGAACGGGCGTCGCTCAAGCGCCGGCTGGCCGAGATGGCCGCCGAGACGATCGAGATCCCGCTGGTCATCGGCGGCCGCGAGATCCGCACCGGCAACACCCTGAAACAGCTGGCGCCGCACGAGCACGGCCGCGTCCTCGCGGTCTGCCACCAGGCCGGACCGCAGGAGGTCGAGGCGGCGGTGGCGGCGGCGGGGGAGGCCTGGCGCGAATGGTCGGAGATGCCGTGGGAGGCGCGCGCCGCGGTCTTTCTCAAGGCCGCCGACCTGCTCGCCGGCCCCTGGCGCGACACCGTCAACGCCGCCACCATGCTCGGCCAGTCGAAGAACGTCTTCCAGGCCGAGATCGACGCCGCCGCCGAGCTGATCGACTTCTGGCGTTTCAATCCGGCCTACGCCCAGCAGCTCTACCGGGACCAACCGATCTCGGTGCGCGGCATCTGGGACTACGTCGAGTACCGCCCGCTCGAGGGCTTCGTCTTCGCGGTGACGCCGTTCAACTTCACCTCGATCGGCGGCAACCTGCCGACCGCGCCGGCGCTGATGGGCAACACCGTGCTCTGGAAGCCGGCGTCGACCTCGATCCTGTCGAACTACTACCTGCTCAAGGTGCTCGAGGCCGCGGGGCTGCCGCCGGGTGTCATCAATTTCGTCCCCGGGCGCGGCGCCTCGGTCGGCAATCCGGTGTTCGCCAGCCCGTCGTTCGCCGGCCTCCATTTCACCGGCTCGACCGAGACCTTCCAGGGCATGTGGGCGACGATCGCGGGCAACCTCTCGCGCTACGGCTCCTACCCGCGCATCGTCGGCGAGACCGGCGGCAAGGACTTCGTCTTCGCCCACCCGTCGGCCGACGCCCGCGCGCTGGTGGTGGCGCTGGTGCGCGGTGCGTTCGAGTACCAGGGGCAGAAGTGCTCGGCCGCCTCGCGCGCCTACGTGCCGAAGTCGCTCTGGAAGCAGGTCGAAGAAGGGCTGCGCGCCGAGCTCGCCGCGGTGAAGATGGGTCCGCCGACCGACTTCCGCAACTTCATGTGCGCGGTGATCGACGAGTCTTCGTTCGACAAGACGATGGGTTACGTCGAGCGCGCGAAGGCCTCGAACGGCGCGCGCGTCGCGATCGGCGGCAACGGCGACAAGTCGACCGGCTACTTCGTCGAGCCGACGGTCGTCGTCGCCGACGACCCGCGCTACGAGACGATGCGCGAGGAGATCTTCGCGCCGGTGCTGTCGATCCACGTCTACGACGACGCGAAGCTCGACTCGGCCCTCGAGCTGTGCGACACCACCAGCCCCTACGCGCTGACCGGCGCGGTGTTCGCCCAGGATCGCGCGGCGATCGTGGCGATGACCAAGCGGCTGCGCCACGCCGCCGGCAACTTCTACGTCAACGACAAGCCGACCGGCGCGGTGGTTGGCCAGCAGCCGTTCGGCGGCGCCCGCGCCTCGGGCACCAACGACAAGGCCGGCTCGCTCTGGAACCTGATCCGCTGGGTCTCGACGCGGTCGATCAAGGAGAACTTCGTGCCGCCGGTCGACGTACCTTACCCCCACATGGCCGAGGAGTGACCGCTTCGGCCGGCCCGGACGGTACTCGGGTCGGGGGGTGGCGGCAGGAGGGCGGATGCGAGAGCGGGCTCGGGTGACGGGAAAGGCACGGGGCGCGGTGCTGGCGGCCGTGCTCGCCGGCCTTGCCCTCGCCGCCGCGCCGGCCGAGGCGAAGCGGCTCCACCTGCCGGCCCCCGACCGCGCGGTCCGCTGGCTGGCCCCGGTGGCCGGGGCGTCGCTGCCGTCCGGTGGCAGCGTGCGCGTCGCCTGGGAGCCCGGGCCGGCCTTCGCCCGGCTCGGCGATGTCCACGAGTGGGAGCTCTTCCTCTCGCTCGACGGCGGGCGGACCTGGAGCGTCCGCCTGACGCCGCACCTCGCACTCGAGCGCCGCGACCTGGCGGTCGAGCTGCCCGACCTGCCGGTCCCCTCGGCGCGCCTGTTGCTGCGCATCGGCGACGAGCACGTCGAGCACGAGGTCGAGCTCGGCTCCGAGCTGCCGCTGGTCCGTGCGGCCGCGCCGCCGGCGAGGATCGACTTCGCCCGGCGCGCCCCGGCCGCCGGCGAGCGCGCGCGCGCCGGCACGCCCGGGGTCCGTCGCTGGCGGACCGGCACCGCCGAGGGGCGCGACCTCGCCTGGCGGAGCGCCGCGGCGCCGACGCAGGTCCTGGCCGCCGGCTGGCGCGCGACCCTCGGCGGATTGCCGCCCGCGCTGGTGCCCGAATCGCCGCGGCCGGCCGCGGCGGAGACCTCCTCGATCCGTCCCGCTCCTCTGGCGGCGGCCGGGATGCGGCGCGCGACCTCGGCAGCGCGGCCGCCAACGCCACCGATCGATCCCCTCCTCGCCACCTCCCGCCGCAACACGTGAGACGGCGCGCTCGCGCGCGCTCCGCCGCTCGACGTCCGCCTCCGCGCGGAGGACGGGCGAACGTCCACGTGGTCCAGGAGGAGAATCTCCATGTCGTTGCGTTCTCTCCTGCTCGCGATCGTCGCGAGCCTGCTGTCGGCCGCGGCGATTCACGCCGCGGTCTTCGAAGCCCGCCTGCTGCGCGCCGACGGCGCGCCGGCGGCGGGCCACGTCGTCTCCGTCGTCGGCTCGGCCCTCTCGGTGCCGACCGACGGCGACGGCCGCTTCCGGCTCGATCCGGCGCCGCGACCGCCGTTCCAGCTGGTCGCCGCGGCGCCCGACGGCGCGCTCTCGGCGCCGATCGAGATCGTCGAGCTCGGTGCGGGCGTCGTCGAGCTGACGCTCGAGGCGATCTCGCGCGACAGCGTGACCGTGCTGTCCGGCGTGGCGCCCGGGCTCGACCTGCTGCCGGCGAGCGCCGCGGCCGTCGTCTCCGCGGAAGCGCTCGAGCAGGAGCCGCCGCAGCGCCTAGTCGACGCCTTGGAAGGCGTCGCGGGCGCCTCGAAACTCGGCGAAGGGGCCGACAGCGTCCCCGCGCTGCGCGGCCTCGCGCGCGGCCGGACGCTGATCCTGATCGACGGCGCGCGCGTCACCGCCGAGCGCCGCGCCGGACCTTCGGCGACCTTCGTCGACCCGGCTTCGCTCGAGGCGGTGGAGATCCTGCGCGGCCCCGGTTCGGTCGTCTACGGCTCCGACGCCTTCGGCGGTGTGATCAACGCGGTGACGCGTGACCCGGATCCGTCCGTGCCGGTGCGCTTCTCGGTCGAAGGGTCGGACGGCGGCGCGAACCAGGTCGCGGCCTCGGCGTCGGTCAGTTTCGACTTGGGCCGGGGAGCGCTCCTGCTGGCGGCGAACGGCGTCGACGCCGACGACGCCGAGGCGGGCGACGGCGAGGAGATCTTCAACTCCGCGTTCGAGTCGAAGGGCGCGGCCGTGCGCTACGCCGTGCCGCTCGGGCCGGGGCGGCTGCGTGCGAGTCTCCAGGTCGACCGCGTCGACGACCTCGGCAAGGCGGCGATCGACTCGCGCGAGATCCGCTCGGTCTACCCGCGCGAGGACTCCGATCGCCTGTCGCTCTCCTGGCTCGGCGCGCCGGTCGGGGAGTGGGACTCGGCCGAGGCGGCGCTCTTCTACGGCGACTACCGGATCGTGCTCCACCGCGACCGCGCGCCCAGCGAGAGCTCGAACCGGCGCATCGACACCTCGGACACCGACGCGCGCGACGCGTCGCTGCGCGGCGTCGTCGCCCGGCCGCTCGCCGGCGGTCGTCTCCAGCTCGGCGTCGACGCCCACTCGCGCTTCGACCTCGCCGCCGAGGTCGGACGCATCAGCTACGACGGCGACGGCGAGACGGTCACCGGCGAGACCTCGAGCGCGGCGATCGAGGACGCGCGCCAGCTCGCCTCGGGTTTGTTCGCGGTCTGGACGCGGCCGCTCTCGGACACGCTGACGCTCGGCGTCGGCGCCCGTGGCGATCACGTCGAGGCGGACAACGCCGGCGGTTTCTTCGGCGACCGCTCGAGCTCGGACGACGCGCTCTCCGGCAATCTCTCGCTGAGCTGGACGCCGGCGCCGGGCTGGTCGGCGACCGGTCAGGCGGCGCGCGGCTTCCGCTCGCCGACGCTGTCGGACCGCTATTTCCGCGGCCCCTCCGGGCGCGGCTTCGTCACCGGCAATCCCGAGCTCGAGCCGGAGGCGAGCCTGCAGCTCGACCTGGCCCTGCGGCGCACGCTCGGCCGCTCGGCGCTCGCGGTCTACGCTTACCGCTACGAGATCGAGGACCTGATCGAGCGCTACCGCGACGGCGACGACTTCTTCTTCCGCAACCGTGGCGGCGCGACGATCGAGGGGGTGGAGCTCGAGGCGCGCACGGCGCTCGGCGGCGGCTGGTCGGTCGACGGCGGGGCGGCCTGGACGCGCGCGCGCGCCGACGGCGGCGATGCGATCGACGACGCGCCGGCGCCCAACGCCTGGCTCGGCGCGCGCTGGGCCGAGGGCGCCGGGTACGCCTACGGCCGGCTCGGCGCCGTCGCCGAGAAGGACGACCCCGGCCCGACCGAGCTCGAGCGCCCGGGCTACCTGCTGGTCGATCTCGGCGGCGGCTGGCGCTTCACCGACCACCTCGAGGCGCGCCTGGCGATCCGCAACGCCCTCGACCGCGCCTACACCGGCTCCCCCGACGAAGCCGCCGACCGCTCCCCCGGCCGCGCCGTTCTGCTCGGCCTCTCCGGCCGCTTCTGACCCCTCCCGGATTTCACCGGCGCCGCGGGCTGTGAAAAGCTCGCGGGCCGGTGAACCCCGATCCGGAACCTCGCACGCACCGCGCGATCTCGTGGCGGCTGGTCGGCCGCGCGCTGGCGATCGACGCCGGGCGCTCGGCGACCGTCGAGCTCGAGCTGACCGAGGAGATGGCCGCCGACGAGCGCGGGCTCGTCCACGGTGGCTTCGTCTTCGGCCTGGCCGACTACGCCGCGATGGTGGCGGTCGACGAGCCGAACGTGGTGCTGGCCACGGCGGAGGTGAGGTTCATGGCGCCCGCGGTGGTCGGCGACCGGTTGCGCGCCGAGGCGGCGATCGAGAACGACGATCCGCGGCGTCCGCGCATCCTGGTCACCGTCTGGCGCGACGACGCCGCGATCTTCGAGGGGCGATTCGTCTGCGTGGTGCCCAAGCGCCACGTCCTCGATCGCGAGGCGAGGGAGGGGAGATGACCGAGATCCGCCACGGCGGCGACCGCGTCGCCGAGGTGCTACGCCGCGCCGGCATCGAGACGGTGTTCACGCTGTGCGGCGGTCACATCTCGCCGATTCTGGTCGGCGCCAAGGCGCGCGGGATCCGGGTCGTCGACCTGCGCTCCGAAGCCGCCGCGGTGTTCGCCGCCGACGCAACCGCGCGGCTGACCGGGATCCCGGGAGTCGCCGCCGTCACCGCCGGCCCCGGCGTGACCAACACCGTCACCGCGGTCGAGAACGCGCGGCTGGCGCAGTCGCCGGTGGTCGTGCTCGGCGGCGCCACCGCGACCGTGCTGCGCGGCCGCGGATCGCTCCAGGACATCGACCAGCAGGCGTTGGCGGCGCCGCTGTTCAAGTGGACGGCGCGCGCCGAGCGGGTCGCCGACCTGGCGCCGCTGGTCGAGCGCGCGTTCGCGATCGCCGCCGGCGGCGTGCCCGGACCGGTCTTCGTCGAGTGCGCCGTCGACCTGCTCTATCCGGAGGCGCTGGCGCGCGAATGGTACGGCGTCGATCCGAAGCCGGACGAGAAGCCGCCGAAGCTCGGCAAGCGGCTCGAGCGGCTCTACCTCGACCGCCACCTGAAGCGGATCTTCGCGGCCGGCCGAGCGGACGGAACAAGTCCGATCGCGCCGCCCGCGCCGCCGCGGCCGGGGCGCTGGCCTTTGGCGCGCGCGGCGCGGGCTCTCGAGAGAGCCCGGCGCCCGGTGCTGGTGGTCGGCAGCCAGGCGACGCTCGATGCGCGCGGCGTCGCCGAGGTCGCCGCCGCGGTGGAGCGGCTGGGCGTCCCAGTCTGGCTCTCCGGCATGGCGCGCGGCCTGCTCGGCGCCTCGCACCCGTTGCTGTTTCGACATCGCCGGCGCGAGGCGCTGCGCGAGGCCGACCTGGTGCTGCTCGCCGGCGTGCCGTGCGATTTCAGGCTCGATTACGGCCGCGCGATCGGCCGGCAGGCGCGCGTGGTCGCCGTCAACCGCGCCGAAGAGGAGCTCTTCCGCAATCGGACGCCGTCCATCGCCGCGCTCGGTGACCCCGGCCTCTTCCTGCGCGAGCTCGCCGGGCGCGTCCGCGCCGCGGACCTCGAGCCCTGGCTCGCCGAGCTGCGGCAGCGCGAGGCCGCGCGCGAGACCGAGATCGCGAAGCTGGCAGCGAAGGAACCGGAGAGAGGGGTTTCGCCGCTCCGCCTGCTGCGCGAGCTCGATGCCTTCCTCGACGAGCGCGCCGTGCTGGTCGCCGACGGCGGCGACTTCGTCGGCACGGCCTCCTACACGGTGCGTCCGCGCTCGCCGCTCGCCTGGCTCGACCCCGGCGCCTACGGCACGCTCGGCGTCGGCGGCGGATTCGCGGCGGGGGCGTCGCTGGCGCGGCGAGGGAGCGAGGTCTGGATCCTCTACGGCGACGGCTCGCTCGGTTACAGCCTGTCGGAGTTCGACAGCTACGCGCGCCACGGCATCCCGGTGATCGCGCTGGTCGGCAACGACGCCTCGTGGGCGCAGATCGCGCGCGACCAGGTGCCGGCGCTCGGCGACGACGTCGGGACCCGGCTGGCGCCGACCGACTACCACCTCGCCGCCGAGGGGCTCGGCGCCCGCGGGCTGAAGATCGAACGCGCCGAGGAGATTCGCCCGGTGTTCGAGCGCGCGCGCGAATCGGCCGCCGGCGGCTGGCCGGTGCTGATCAACGCGATGCTGGCGCCTTCCGATTTCCGCAAGGGGTCGATCTCGCTGTGAGGCCGGCTGCGGGCCGCTCCGGCTGGCTCGCGGCGCTGCTGATCGCGGCGCTCGCCGCCGGCTGTGCGAGCCGCGGGCCGGTTCCGGGAACCGGCGACATCGCGTTCCGCCTGACCTGGGACGGCGAGTCCGACCTCGACCTCTACGTCGTCGCCCCGGACGGCGAGCGCATCGACTTCATCCACCGTACCGGCGCCTCGGGCGGAGAGCTCGACATCGACTGCAACGTGACGGTCGCCGCGCCGGGCGCCGACCCGGGCGCAGCGGCGCCGGTCGAGTACCGGAAGCTGCGCTGCCCGCAGCCGATCGAGAACGTCTACTGGCCGAAAGGGCGCGCACCCGAAGGGCTCTATCGGGTCCAGGTGCTGCTCGCCGATGCGACAGGCGCGAGATCCGAGGACGGCTACCGTCTCGACGTCCGGCTCGGCCGGCGCACCCACCGCAGCTTCGAGGGGAAGGTGCTCGCGCTCGAAACCGAGCCGCTCTCGATCGAGATCGCGTTCCCGGTCGAGGCGGAGCCGGGGCCCTGATCGACGCGAGTCGCGCTCGTGCCGCCTGCCATTGACAGCCGGACCGACTCGGCTTAGCGTCGTCCCGCTGACTTCTGACAGGTCCATTGGAGCGGGTGCCCTGGCGTCCCTCGGGTAGAGGGAACCGGTGCGCCCGCGGTGCTGGTTTCCGCCGGGAGGAACGTCATGGTCCGTGGTCTCTGCGCCGGTCTGGCCGTCCTGTCGTCCGTCCTCGCACCCCCCGTCGTCGCCGCGTCGAACGACGCCCGGGACGAGCGGAGCGCGATCCACCTCAACTCGCTCGCCGTCGATCCGCTGCAGCCGGAGGCCGGGATCCCCTCCGACCTGCTCGCGCCGGCCGTCGCGCGCGGAGCTTCGGAAGCGCTGCTGGTCAAGTTTCCGGCGCCGCCCAGCGCGGTCGAGATCGATCGGCTGCGCGCCGCGGCGCGCGTCTACACCTACCTGCCGCACGATGCCTTTCTGGTTCGCGCCGAGTCCGGCACGCTCGCGGCGGCGCTGCCGGAGGGGACCTGGATCGGGCGGTATCACCCCGCCTACAAGCTGTCGCGCTTCGCGACCGCCGTCGCCCCCTCGGACGAGGCGCTCGCCGCGCCCCAGCGGATCGTCTCGGTCCAGGTCTTTCCCGACGCCGACCTCGAGGCGGTCGCGGCCGAGATCGCGAGCCTGGGCCTGAAGGTGGTCGGCAAGCGGGTCAATCCGTTCTTCTCGCGCCTCCGTCTGCTCGCGACGGCGGCCGAGATCGCCGAGCGGCGCGAGGCGATCGCGCGCATTCCGGAGGTCTTCTGGATCGACCTCGAGCCGCGCAAGGCGCTGCTCAACGACACCACGGTCTGGGTCGGGCAGTCGGGGCTCTCGGCCGGGCAGACGACGCCGATCTTCGACGAGGGGATCTACGGCGAGGGGCAGGTGGTCGCGGTGCTCGACACCGGCATCGACCCCGACATGTGCTGGTTCCGCGACCCGGCGCGCGGCCTGCCGCCGCGCAACGAGTGCAACGGCGGCACCACGGTGGATCCGCTCCAGCGCAAGGTCCTGGCCGTGAACTTCCTGTGGGGGAACGAGTGCAGCGGCGGCATCTCCGGCAGCGAGTGGGACACCCAGGACCACGGCACCCACGTCGCCGGCACCGTGGCGGGCGACAACTTCGCGAACCCGCTGATCCACGACGCGGGGGACGGCATGGCACCCGGCGCCAAGCTCGTCGTCCAGGACTGCGGCTACCAGGTCAACGCCTGCGCCGACTGCCCGGGCATCGGCTGCCCGGTGGTCGACCTGAATCCGGTCTTCCAGCAGACCTACACCCAGGGCGCGCGCATCCACACCAACTCGTGGGGCGACCAGGAAGACGCCATGCCGCAGAACGACTACACCGCGGCGAGCCAGGACGTCGACGAGTTCATGTGGAACCACAAGGACTTCCTCATCTTCTTTGCCGCCGGCAACTCCGGTCCGGGCACGGCGACGGTGGGTAGCCCCTCGACCGCCAAGAGCGCCGTCTCGGTCGGCGCTACGCTGCGCGGCACCAGCGCCAACTCGATGGCCTCCTTCTCGAGCTGCGGGCCGACCGACGACGGGCGCTTCAAGCCCGAGATCACCGTGCCGGGCTCCGGCATCGTCTCGGCGAACAACGACGGCTCGATCACCACCAACAACTGCTCGACCCAGTCGATGTCGGGCACCAGCATGGCGACCCCGGGCGCCGCCGGACTCGCGGCGCTGGCGCGGCAGTACTTCACCGACGGCTGGTACCCGAGCGGCAGCGAGGTCCCGGCCGACGGCTTCACCCCGTCGGCGGCGCTGCTGCGCGCGACGCTGGTCAACTCGGCGGCCTCGATGACGAACGCGACGGCGATCCCGTCGAACTGCCAGGGGTGGGGGCGGGTGCTGCTCGAGAACGCGCTCTACTTCTCCGGGCAGCCACGCCGGCTGTGGGTCGAGGACGACGCCGCGGCCTTCCCGAGCGGATCGAGCGGCGAGACGCGCAGCTACTCGTTCACCGTCGCGAGCGGCCAGTCGCTCAAGGTGACGCTCGCGTGGACCGACTTCCCGTCGACCCCCGCCGCCAGCCTGCACCTGGTCAACGACCTCGACCTCGTCGTGACCGGCCCGGGCGGCACCTGGCTCGGCAACGTCTTCGCGAGCGGACAGTCGACGACCGGCGGCAGCGCCGACCGGCGCAACACGCTCGAACAGGTGCTGCTGGCGAGCCCGGCCGCGGGAACCTACACGGTGACCGTGCGCTCGTTCACGGTGCCGAGCGGGCCGCAGCCGTTCGCGCTGGTGGTGACCGGAAACGTCAGCGAAGGGGGAGGCGGAAATCTGCCGCCGGTGGCGAGCGCGGGACCGGACCGCAACGTCGCGGTGAACACCGCCGCGTCGCTCGACGGCAGTGGCTCGAGCGATCCCGACGGCGGACCGAGCCCGCTCTCTTACGCCTGGAGTCAGCTCTCGGGAGCGACGTTGACGATCACCGGCGCCAGCCAGGCGGTCGCCAGCGTCACGCCGACGGCGGCCGGCACCTACGTCTTCCGCCTGACGGTCTCGGACGGCGCCGCCTCGGCCAGCGACGACGTGACGGTGACCGCGACGACCGGTGGCGGCGACCTGGTCGCCGTCTGGGACAGCGCCCTCCAGGCGCCGAGCTGCGCGGCGATCGGGCGCTCCTGCGACTCGGGCCCGTCGCTGCTGCTCGGCCGCGACGGTCGCGGGCCCGAGCCGAACCAGCCCAACACCATCGCCGATTCCTGCGCCGACGGCACCTCCGGGACCTTCCATTCCGACGAATCGAACGACCGCCTGAAGGTCTCGACGGTCGACGGATCGACCTTCGCCACGGGCAAGACGGTGCGGGTCGAGGCGACGGTCTGGGCGTGGACGACGCCGTCCGCGGACAAGCTCGACCTCTACTACGCGCCGAACGCCTCGAGCCCGTCGTGGACGCTGATCGGCACGCTGACGCCGACCGCGGGCGGCGCCCAGACGCTGTCGGCCACCTACACGCTGCCGGCCGGCGCGCTCCAGGCGGTGCGGGCCCGGTTCCGCTACCAGGGCAGCGCCGCGCCCTGCGGCACCGGCGGCTACGACGACCACGACGACCTGGTCTTCGCGGTCGAGCCGCCGCCGCCGTCGACGGCGGTATTCGAGGACGACTTCGAGGTCGACCGCGGCTGGACGAGGAATCCGTCCGGTACCGACACCGCGACGGCGGGACTGTGGGAGCGCGGGGATCCCGAGGCGACGACGTCGAGCGGCGCCAAGCAGCTCGGCACCACGACCTCGGGGATCAACGACCTGGTGACCGGGCGCCTCGCCGGCAGCTCGGCGGGCGTCCACGACGTCGACGGTGGCGTCACCTCGATGCGCTCGCCGGAGATCGCGCTGCCGTCGACCGGGACGCTGACGCTCACCTTCCGCTACTACCTCGCCCACGGTTCCAACGCGACCAGCGCCGACTACCTGCGGGTCCGGGTGGTGGGTTCGACCACGTCGACCGTGCTCGACGTCCCGGGCGTGGCGGTCAATCGCAATGGATCGTGGGCGACCGCGACCGCGAACCTCAGCGCCTTCGCCGGCCAGACGGTACGGATCCTGGTCGAGGCCGCGGACGCCGGCACGGCGAGCCTGGTCGAGGCCGCCGTCGACGACGTGCGGATCACCCGCCAGTAGGCGCGGCCGGTCAGTCGGGGAGCGGAGCCTCGGGAGCTCGCGGCGCGCGGTCCAGCAGCGTGCGCGCCGCGAGCGCGACCACCAGCACGGCGCCTCCGGCGGCCGCCAGCGGTCCCGGTCGCTCGCCGTGCAGCCACCAGGTCCAGAGCGGGTTGAGCACCGGCTCGATCAGGACCAGCAGCGAGACCTCGAGCGCGGAGAGCTCGCGCAGGCCGCGCACGAACAGCCAGTAGGCGACGCCGATCTGGACGACGCCGAGGTAGCCGATCGCGACGGCGTCGGCCGGCCGCGCGCCTTCGACCGGCAGCGCGAACGGCAGGCAGATCGCGAAGGCGAGGGCGTTGCCCATCACCGTGGCCGGCATCGAGCGGTCGCGCTCGGCGCCCTCGCGCGCCAGGCGGCGCATCGTGATCATCAGGAGCGCGTAGAACAGTCCCGAAGCCAGCGCGATCACGTTGCCGAGCTCGGGGCGGGGTGCGGTGGCGGCGGCGTCGCGCGAGCCCCAGAAGACGAGGCCGAGCCCGAGGGCCGCCAGCCCGACGTACGGCAGGTCGCGCCGGCGGATCGGCTCGCGCAGCAGCCAGGGCGAGAGCAGCAGCACCCAGATCGGCGCCGTCGACTGCAGGAAGATCGCCGCCGCCGAGGTCGTGAGCTTGGTCGCGGTGACGAAGCAGACCAGCGTGCCGGCGTAGGCCGCCGCCGCCGGCAGCAGGTCGAGCCCGAACCCCCGCCGCGCCGCCGGCAGGAACAGCAGCAGCGCGATCGCCGCGACGCCGGAACGGAAGCCCGCGACCTGGAACGAATCGAGCGCCGTCCCCTTGATCGCCGCGCCGCCGGTCGAGAACAGGATCGCCGCGGCGAGGACCGAGAGGCGGGCGGATCCGGAGGTCACGGCGGCGGATCCTACTCGCGACCGTAGAATGCCGTCGAGGCGCCATGTTCCCGATCCGCGACGAGATTCCGAGCCGCCGGGCGCCGGTCGTCACCTGGGCGATCCTCGCCGTCAACGTCGCGGTCTTCCTCTGGCAGATCACGCTGCCCGAGCCGGGAGTCCGGCGCCTCTTCTACCTGTTCGGCATCGTGCCGGCGCGGCTGTCCGATCCCGGGTGGGCGGCGGCGGCGGGCTTCCCGCCGGGCGGGCTGCTGGCGTTCGTGACCAGCATGTTCATCCACGGTGGACTGCTGCACATCGTCTCCAACATGTGGTCGCTCTGGATCTTCGGCGACAACGTCGAGGATCGGATGGGGCGCCTGCGCTTCCTGGTCTTCTACCTCGCGAGCGGGCTCGCCGCCGGCTTCGTCCACTGGTTCTCGGACCCGACTTCGACCATCCCGACGGTCGGCGCGTCGGGAGCTATCGCCGGCGTTCTCGGCGCGTACCTACGTTGGTATCCCGGCGCGAAAGTCCTGACACTGATCCCGATCTTCTTTTACCCGCTGTTCGTCGACCTGCCCGCGGTCGTCTTCCTCGGCATCTGGTTCGTGTCTCAACTGTTCAGCGGCGCGGCGTCGCTCGGCGCGGGGACGGCGGCGGGGGGAGTCGCCTGGTGGGCGCACGTCGGCGGCTTCGTCGCCGGGTTGCTGCTCGCGGGGTTCTTCGCGCGCCGCGGCCCCGAGCAGTTGCCGGGGCCGGTCCGGCACCCGGTTTTCCCGGCGATCCGGCCGCGCTCGCAGCGCCACCTGCCGCGCGCCGACTGGCCGTAGCGCGGCGGGTCGGGGCGTGGGATCGTCGCGGTCGCTCGGACGGTGACGTAGACTGCGGATCAATTGCGACTTACGGCGGGCGACCGGCTCGGACCCTTCGAAGTGCTCGCGCCGCTCGGGCGCGGAGGGATGGGGGAGGTCTACCGCGCGCGCGACCCTCGGCTCGATCGCGAAGTGGCCGTCAAGGTCGTCGGCGGCGACGTCGGCGACGAAGGGCGCGCCCGGCTCCGGCGCGAGGCCCGGCTGGCGGCGGCGATCTCGCACCCCTCGCTGTGCACGATCCACGAGGTCGGCGAACAGGGTGACGAGCTCTGGCTGGCGATGGAACTGCTGGAGGGCGAAAGCCTCGAGGCCCGGATCGCGACCGCACCCATGGCGCCGGGCGAAGCCGTCGACCGGATGGTCGAGGTCCTCGCGGGGCTTTCGGCGCTGCACGATCGCGGCGTCGTTCATCGCGACCTGAAGCCGACCAACATCTTCCTGACGCCGCACGGCGCCAAGCTGCTCGATTTCGGGTTGGCGACTCCGACCGGATCGGGGGCGCGCGAAGCGACGCGCATCACCCGCGCCGGCATGTTGGTCGGGACTCCGCTCTACATGGCGCCCGAGCTCTGGCGCGGAGAAGAGGCGACGCCGGCGTCGGACCTGTTCGCTTGCGGCGCGGTGCTCTACGAGGCAGTCTCGGGGCGGGTGCCGTTCGTCGGTGCGAGCGTGTTCGAGGTCTGCGAGGCGGTCGTGCGCGGCGCGCCGCCGGCCCTCGACGGCGCGCCGGAAATCGGCGCCCTCGACCGCCTGATCCAGCGGGCGCTCGCACGCGCGCCGGAGTCGAGGTTCTCGAGCGCGCGCGAGATGGCAGCGCACCTCGAACGCTGGAAGCGACGCGCGGGCGCAGACCTCGAAACCTCCGCCAACGTGGTGAGGCGCCTGCTGGTGGCGCCGTTCCGACTGCTCCGTCCCGACCCGGCGCTCGATTTCCTGGGGGGCGCGCTCGCGGAGTCGATCTCGATGAGCCTCGGCGGGCTCGCAGGGCTCTCCGTCGTCTCGCCCCGCGTCCTCGCGGGAGCGGGGGAAGCGATGCTGGCGTCGCTCGCGAGCGACCGGACGATCGACGTGGCGCTGGTCGGAAGCCTGCTGGCGGCGGGCGGACGGGTCCGCTTGACGGCGGAGTTGATCGAGATCCCGGGGGCAACGGTGCGCTGGTCGGGCGCTGCCGAAGCGACCACGGAGGACCTCTTCGTGCTCGTCGACGAACTGGCGCGCCAGACGGTCGAGGCATTGCGCCTGAAGCTCTCTGCTCGCGACGAGATCCGACTGGAGCAGGAGCGTCCGGCCGACGGTCGCGCCTACGAGCTCTATCTGAAGGCTACCGAGCTCGGCCGCTCGATCGGCGACGGCCCGGCGCTGCGGGAAGCGCGCGACCTGCTGCGCGAATGCGTGGCCCGCGATCCGCAGTTCGCTCCCGGCTGGGCGCGTCTCGGTCGTCTCCATCGCGTGCTCGGCAAGTACGGCCACGTCGCGGGGGAGGAGAGCCGGCGGGAAGCGCAGCAGGCCTTCGAGCGCGCGCTTTCGTTGGCGCCCGATTCGCCGCTCGCCCACCACCTCTACACCCCGTTCGAAGTCGAGGTTCTGGGCGCTCCGGCGCGTGCGGTGCAGCGCCTCCTCGAACGCATTCAGCGCCAGAGCTCCGACGCGAACCTCTACGCGGGCCTGGTCACCGCCTGTCGCTACTGTGGGCTGCTCGAGGCCTCGCTGGCAGCGGCCGAGCGGGCGCAGCGGCTCGATCCCGGCCTGGTGACGAGCGTCGACTACACCTGGTGGATCCGCGGTGACTACTCGAGGGCCAGCGCAGCCGACCGCGATCCCCTGCAGCTCGTCCGCAACTATTCGAAGCCGATGCTGGGCCTCGAAGCGGAGGCGATCGAGGCCTACTCGGCCTGGCTCGCGGACCCCAATTCCGTGCTCCGTGGGCTCGCGGACGCGTCGATCGGTGCGCTGACGGGTGATCCGGTACGGACGGTCGACGGGGTTCGGCGCATGACCGACTCCGGATTCGCCGATCCCGAAGGTCTGTTCTTTCTCGTGCGCTATCTCGCGCGCGTCGAGGCGCTCGACGAGGCGCTCGCGCTGTTCGAGCGGGTGGTCGATGCCGGCTTCACCGCGCCATCGAGCTGGAGGCGCGATCCCTGGCTCCAGCCGCTTCGCCACCTGCCGCGATTCGGCGCGGCGATGGCACGCGCCGAGGCGGCTGTCGAGACGGCCCAGCTCCTGTTCGCGCAGGCCGGGGGGCCACGGCTCCTGGGAGTCTCGTCCGGGACCCGTTCGAGCGCCGGTTCGACGGGCTGACCGATTCGTACCGCGGTCGGCCTGCCGAGGCTCAGCCGCCGGCGATCAGCTTCGCGTAGAGCGATGCGTCGACGTTGCCGCCGGAAACCACGACCGCGACGCGGCGGCCGCGGAATCGACCGGGTTCGGCGAGCAGGGCGCCGACGCCGAGCGCGCCGGTCGGCTCGACCTTGAGGTTGGCGAGACCGTAGAGGAGCCGCACTCCGGCGGCGATCCGCTCCTCGGAGACGGTCACGATGCCGGCGAGCGCGGTGCGCAGGATCTCCCAGTTGCGTTCGCCGAGCGACGGCGTGCGGGCGCCGTCGGCCAGCGTCAGGGGCTCCCCCTCGTTGCGCTCGATCCGCCCCGAGCGGAGACTGCGCGCCGCGTCGTCCGCCAGCGCCGGTTCGGCGCCCCACAGCTCGGTCTCGAAACCCGACTCGGCGAGGCCGACGGCGATGCCGGAGGAGAGGCCGCCGCCGCCGATCGGCACCACGACCGCGTCGAAGCTCTCGCCGAGCGCCGCGATCTCGCGGCCGAGCGAAGCGTTGCCGGCGATCACCAGCGGGTCGTCGTAGGGGCTGGCGACGTAGGCCGCGGGGTGCGCCGCCGCGAGGCGCGCGAGCGCCTGAGCGCGCCCCTCCTGCGCCGGGTCGACCAGGTCGACTTGGGCCCCCCAGGAGCGGACCGCTTCGATCTTCACCGCGGCCGAGGTCGTCGGCATCGCGACGATCGCCTGCTTGCCGGCGAGCGCCGCCGCGCGTGCCAGCGCCTGGCCGAAATTGCCCGACGAGATGGTGACGAAGACCGCGTGCGGAACGCCGTTCACGACGCTCCAGGCCGCGCGGAACTTGAAGCTGCCGGTCTCCTGGAAGGTCTCCGTGACCAGCGTCACTTCGGCGTCGAGCGCCTTGGAGAGGCGCGGCGCGTCGATCCGGACCGTGGGGCGGGGGAGCGGGGCGCTCAAGCGGCGGCAGTGTAGCAGCGCCCGACGGCGACGCCGGGCGCGATACGATCTCGGTTCGTCGTGATCCACTCGAACCCGGGAGGAGGTCCCATGTCGCGCAACCGGCTGTCCACCGGTCTGGCCCTGGCGCTGACCGCGGCTTGCCACTTCGCCGTCCCCGCGCGCGCCGCCGAGGCGCCGCACCCGTTCTCCGTCCACGACCTGGTCGCCATGGAGCGGATCTCGGATCCGCAGATGTCGCCCGACGGCCGGACCATCCTCTTCAACCTGCGCACCACCGACCTCGAGGCCAACCGGGGGCGGACCGACCTCTGGACGGTGCCGATCGACGGCGGAGCTCCCAAGCGTCTGACCACGCACGAGGCGTCGGACAGCAACGGCCGGTGGTCGCAGGACGGCAAGGCGATCTACTTCCTGTCGACCCGCTCGGGCTCGTCGCAGGTCTGGCGCCTGTCGCTCGACGGCGGCGAGCCGGTGCAGGTCACCGACCTGCCGCTCGACGTCTCGGCGCTCGAGATCTCGCCGGCCGACCGCCTGCTCGGCTTCAGCCTCGAGGTCTTTCCGGACTGCGACACGATCGCCTGCACCCGCGAGCGGCTCGACGAGGTCGCGGCGCGCCCGGCGTCGGGTCGGCTCTACGAAAGCCTGCCGGTGCGCCACTGGGACAGCTGGCGCGACGGCCGCCGCAATCACCTGTTCGTGATGCCGGCTGCCGGCGGCGAGGCCGTCGACCTGATGAAGGGGATGGACGCCGACTGCCCCTCGCGGCCGTTCGGCGGTCCCGAGGACTACGCCTTCACCCCGGACGGCAAGTCGATCGTCTTCGCCGCCAAGGACGCCGGCCGCGAGGAGGCCTGGTCGACCAACTTCGACCTCTTCCTGGTGCCGGTCGACGGCTCCGCGTCGCCGAGGAACGTGGTGTCGCGCCCGGCGTGGGACACCCACCCGAGCTACTCGCCCGACGGCCGCACCCTCGCCTACCTGTCGATGGAGCGCGCCGGGTTCGAGGCCGATCGCTTCCGCATCGTGCTGCGCGATCGCGAGACCGGCGGCGAGCGGGTGCTGACCGAGAGCTGGGACCGCTCGCCCAACGAGATCGTCTGGTCGCGCGACGGCCGCACGATCTACGCGACCGCGCAGGACCTCGGCCAGGTCGCGCTGTTCGCGATCGACGTCGCAACCGGCAAGCCGCGCCGGATCGTCTCGAAGGGGAGCAATCACTCGCCGATGGTCGGCCGCGGCGGCCGCATCGTCTACGGCAAGGACACCCTGAGCTCGCCGCAGGAGCTCTACTCGATCGCTCCCGACGGTAGCGGCGAGACGCGGATCACCCGGATCAACGACGCACGAGTCGCCGCGACCCGGATGGGGCGGGCCGAGCAGTTCACCTTCGCCGGCGCGAACGGGGACACCGTCCACGCCTACGTGGTCGAGCCCGCCGAGCTCGATCCGAAGGCGAAGTACCCGATCGCCTTCCTGATCCACGGCGGACCTCAGGGATCGATGGCCAACCAGTTCCACTACCGCTGGAACCCGCAGACCTACTCGGGGGCCGGCTACGGCGCGGTAGTGATCGATTTCCACGGCTCGACCGGCTACGGCCAGGCGTTCACCGACGCGATCCGCGGCGACTGGGGCGGCAAGCCGCTCGAGGACCTGCAGAAGGGGCTCGAGGCGGCGCTCGCGAAGTATCCGTGGCTCGACGGCGAGCGGGTCTGCGCGCTCGGTGCCTCGTACGGCGGCTACATGATCAACTGGATCGCCGGCAACTGGCCCGACCGCTTCGACTGCCTGGTCAGCCACGACGGCAACCTCGACGAGCGCTTCGCCTACTTCGCCACCGAGGAGCTCTGGTTCCCCGAGTGGGAACACGGCGGCACGCCCTGGGAGAGCCCCGAAGGCTACGAGAAGCACAACCCGCTGCTTCACGTCGAGAAGTGGCAGACGCCGATGCTCGTCGTCCACGGCGCGAAGGACTTTCGCGTCGTCGAGACTGAGGGGATCGCGACCTTCACCGCGCTCCAGAGGAAGGGGATCCCGTCCCAGCTGCTCTACTTCCCGGACGAGAACCACTGGGTGCTCAAGCCCGCGAACTCGATCCTCTGGCACGACACCGTGCTCGCCTGGCTCGACCGCTGGCTCAAGGCTCCCGTCGAAGCCGCGGCGGACTGAACAGCGCGGAAAGGGCCGCCGGACGTCCCCGCCCCGTGACGCCGTTCCGCTTCCGGGGCCGGTTCGGGTGGGAAACGGCAAAAACGCACCCTGGACGTCCGGCCGCGCGAGGAGGCCCCGCTCGCGCGCTGGTCTGGATACTTGCAAGCTGCGGGCCGCGAGCGAGCGCCCGCGGGTGCGTTCGGGAGGAGCGCTCGCGGTGGAGCTTCTGCAATCTTCCCCGCGCCACCCTCGCGACGGGTGGCCGTGGCGCGGGCTTCTAGCGCAGGTAGATGCGCTCGAGCTGCTCCCGGTGCACCCGGAAGAGCGCGCCGGCCAGGTGAGCCGTGGTGAACAGGGCGTAGCCGGTCGCCGCGTGGAAGAGGGCGGTGCCGAGCAGCGGCACGCCGCCGACCAGGCCGCCGATCGCGGTCGCGACGCCGAGCAGCAGCGCGATCGGCAACAGGAAGAGCGGAGCCTGGCCGCGCGTGCCGACCAGGAGAGCTTCGAGGTGGAGGTCGAGGCGCAGCGCCAGCCAACCCGACTCCCAGGTCCCGACCGAGCCGAATCCGAACAGCGCCAGGCCGAACCCGAGCACCAGCCCCAGCCCGGTGGCGAGCGAGCAGGCGCCGGGATCGGTGACCAGGAACGACTCGACGTCGCACCCCGCGATCCGGCGCGCGAACCAGTACGGCACCAGCGAGGTCCCCACCACCGCGAGCGCCTTCAGCCAGTCGCCGAGGCGGGCGGCGAAGTCGGTGAGATCGGGCCACTCCGGCATCGCGTCGTCGCCGTCGGCCGAGGCGCGGACGATCTCGAGCAGGAAGCCGGGCAGGATGATCGCGATCAGCAGCGGCGGCACCAGCGCGCCGAAGCTCGGAAGCAGGTCCGAGACGGTCAGGAAGATGACGTAGCCCGCCAGGGTGAAACCGCCCCCTCGAAAGACGTAGCCGAGGGCGCTCGCGATCGAGAACGGCCTCGACCGACGGGCCTCGCGCGCCAAGTCCGCCGGAACGGCGGTATCGTCGCCGCCGATCGGCAGCGCGCGCTCGCGACAGTGCCGGCAGATCCAGAGCCGGTGACCCTCCTCGACGCAGGCCGCGCAGAGCGCCCGCCCACAGGCTTCGCAGTGGAAGGCGGCCTCGCGGTCGGGGTGCTCGGCGCAGGCGGGCGGCATTCGAAGCGGGTTCCGCTCAGGCGCGCGGAAGCAGCGGCAGGTAGGCGCTCTCGCAGTAGTCGCGCACCATCCGGTCGCTCGAGAAGCGCGGCGAGATGGTGGCGATCGCCTCCTTCATCATCTCGACCCAGCGGCGCGGCAGCCCCTTGTCGTCGCGCTCGTAGTAAGCGGGCACCACCTGCTCCTCGAGCAGATGGTAGAGGGCGAGCGCGTCCTCGCGATCCTGCGCGACCTCGTCGCTCGCCTCTTTGCCGGCGATCACCCAGCCGTTGGCGCCGTCGAATCCCTCCGGCCACCAGCCATCGGCGATCGACAGGTTGAGGGCGCCGTTCATCGCCGCCTTCATCCCCGAGGTGCCGGAGGCCTCCATCGGTCGGCGCGGCGTGTTGAGCCAGACGTCGACGCCCTGTACCAGCATGCGACCGACGCGCATGTCGTAGTCCTCGACGAAGAAGACGCGACCGCGCAGCGTTTCGCTCTGGGTCAGCTGGAACAGGTGCTGAATCAGCTCCTGGCCGGCTTTGTCGGCCGGGTGGGCCTTGCCGGCGAGCAGGATCTGGACCGGGCGGGCGGCGTCGCCGACCAGCCGGCGCAGGCGCAGAAGATCCGAGAACAGCAGCCCGGCGCGCTTGTAGGTCGCGAAGCGGCGCGCGAAGCCGATGGTCAGCACCTCCGGATCGAACATCCGCTCGACCACCCGCAGCTCGTCGGGCGCCAGTCCGTGGCGGGCGAGCTGATCACGCAGCCGGGCGCGCAGGAAGCGGCCGAGACGCTGCTTCTGCTGGAGGTGGACCTCCCAGAGATCCTGTGCCGGCTTCTCGAGGATCACGGCGCGACCGATCTCGCTGCCCAGCACCTGCGGCCAGCTCTCTCCGAACCAGCGCGCGAACAGGTCCTGGATCTCGGTGCCCAGCCAGGTCGCCGGGTGGATCCCGTTGGTGATCGGGTGGATGCGCTCCGCCTCCGGCAGCTCGGCCGGCAGCAGGTGGCTCCACATCTTCGCGGCGACCTCGGCGTTGAGCTTGGAGACGCCGTTGATCCGCGAGCTGGTGCGCACCGCGAGGGCGGTCATGTTGAACGGCTGTCCGGGCTCGCCGTGGTCCTGGTTGCCCAGACCGAGCCAGCGCTCGAGCGGCAGGTCGAGCGTCGAGCACCAGGCCGAGAAGTACTCGCGCGCCAGCGGCTCGTCGAACGACTCGTTGCCGGCCGGCACCGGCGTGTGCGTGGTGAACACCGAACTGGCGCGCAGCGAGCTCAGGGCGTCGTCGAGCGGCTCGCCCTGCTCGAGCCGACGGCGCAGGCGCTCGAACTGCATCAGCGCCGAGTGCCCCTCGTTCATGTGCCAGACGCGGGGCTCGATACCGATCGCCTCGAGCGCGCGCACGCCGCCGACGCCGAGAACGATCTCCTGCACCAGGCGCATCTCACGCCCCGAGGTGTAGAGCATCGAAGTGATCGGCCGGTCCGCGGAGTCGTTCTGCGGCACGTCGGTATCGAGCAGGACCAGGGGCACGCGGCCGACGTCGGCGACCCAGACCTGGGCCTGGATCTCGCGGTCGCGCAGAGGGACCGGTACGAAGACGCCGCGTCCGGTCGGACCGGCCGCCGGTCGCACCGGCAGGCGGCTGAAGTCGTACTCGGGGTAGATGTGCTGCTGGCGGCCGTCGGCGTCGATGGACTGCCGGAAGTAGCCGTGGCGGTAGAGCAGGCCGACGCCGGCCAGCGGCACGCCCAGGTCGCTGGCGCTCTTCAGGTGGTCGCCGGCGAGCACGCCGAGCCCTCCCGAGTAGATCGCGAGCGAGTGGTGCAGGCCGTACTCCATGCAGAAATAGGCGACCGGTCCGGCGGCATCCGGGAAGGTGCGCGCGAACCAGCTCTCCTCCTCGCTGCCGAGATAGCGATCGAACGCCGCGACCACGCGCGTGTAGAGCGCCTGGAAGCTGTCGTCCTCGATCCGCTCCTGCCAATGACCGCGGTCGACGTTGATCAGCAGCTGCACCGGATTGCGGTAGAGCGGCCAGCTGCGCGGGTCGATGCGGGCGAACAGCTCGCGCGCCTTCGGCGTCCAGGTCCACCACAGGTTGTAGGCGAGGTCGTAGAGCCGTTCGAACTCCCGCGGGAGGTCGATGTCGGCGATGTGCTGGCGGGGGATGTTCCTCCAGGAGCGTTCGATCACGGCAGCGGTGTCCCTCATCACTCTTCCGGCGCTCGCGCCCACTCGGGCTCGATGTCGGGAAACGGCAAATCGGCTTCGACCCAGTCGGGCAGCCAGCGCGTCCTGGGGCCCAGGTCGACGAGCTCGCGCAACCGCTCGACATGGCCGCGGAAACGTTTCTCGGCGTAGTCGCGGCCGGTGCCCATGGTCACCAGGAACGGCCAGTCGGAGGCGGCCGCGAGCAGGAGCTGGTTGAGGATGGCGCGGCGCCAGCGCCGCGAGCCGCCCCAGCGCACCGCGGCGAAGGCGCGGCGCTCGCAGTCGGCGAGGTCGCGCCAGAACCACTCGGTCTCGGGGTTGACCCAGACGCGGTGGTCCCCGCCGGCGCCCCACGAGCCCTCGGCGAAGAATGCGCGGCGCAGCGACGGACCCGCGTCGAGCTCGCGCGACGGCGTCGTGGCCTCGACCGCGGTGCCGGGGGCGGCGAGCTCGAGCACCCGCTCGAGCCAGACCGGCCCCTCGAACCACCAGTGGCCGAACAGCTCGGCGTCGAACGGCGCGCAGACGAGACCGCGCCCCATGCCGTCGAGGCCGGCGGCGAGCTCGACGAAGTGCTCGGCCTGCTCGCGGGCCCGCCGGGCGGCCTCCTCGGGGAAGTAGACCAGCTTGTCGGCGAGGTCGGTGTCGGCGCCGGTCACCCGCCAGAAGCGCAGGCCCGACGGCCAGTGGCGCTTGTGGAAGTCGAGGAACGCGCCGTCGCCCGGGTAGCCGCCCTGGCGCGACCAGACCTGGGCCGCGGTGCGCGCGTCGCGCAGGAAGGCGGCCACCGAGCTGCGCCGGATCCAGTACGGCTTCGGGTGCGGCCCGCCCGGCTCGATCACTTCCTCGGGCGGCAGGTCGCTGCCGTAAGGGAAGGCCGGATCGCCGGCGCGCAGCAGGTGGGCGTCGACCACCGTCCACTGCAGCCCCTGCTCGGCGAGCAGCTCCTCGTTGCCGGGCCGGAACTCCTCGGTGGCGCCGGTGACCGGATGTCGCCACGGACCGCCGGGACGATAGGCGCACTCAGGCATCCAGCAGCCGCGCGGGTCCGAGCCGAAGCGCTCCCGGTGGCTCTCGCGACCGGCCCGCAGCGCCAGCCGCGCCAGCTTGGTGGTGTGCGCGAGCGGCAGGTAGACGTGGGTTCCGGCGGAAGTCGACAGCTCGATCGCGCCGCGGTCGGCGAGCTCGGCGAGGGCGCCCGAGAGATCGTGGTCGATGCCGTCCCAGATCGCGCGCAGGCGCTCGAACTCCTCGCGCCACCAGAGCGCGAGCGGGTGTCGCTGCCGGTTCTCCCAGGCCGCGGTCGAGCGCTCGGTGAGATAGCGGTCGACGATCGCCGGCGTGCGCGGATCCGAGAGCATCGCGCCCAGCACCGGTGTCACCGAGACGGTGACGAAGCCGCGCCGGCCGCGATCGGCGAGCCGACGGAAGGCGTCGACCAGCGGCAGGTAGCAGTGCACGACCGCTTCGGCGAGCCAGTCCTCGCCGTGCGGCCAGGTGCCGTGGCCGAGCACCCACGGCAGGTGGGCGTGTAGCACGAAGGCCAGTCGGCGCGGCTCGCCGGCCGGCGCCGGCCGCTGGGGCAAGGTGACCGCGACCACCGGCTCGAGCGGCGGGCGCTGCTCGAACTCGAGCACGATCTCGTCGCGGGAGATCGGCCGTCCGACCAGCGGCGTGACGGCGGGACCGGCGCCGGGCGAGGGTTCCGCTGCCTTCGAGACGGCGCCCGCGGCGCTGACCTCGCGGGCGGCGCTCGCCGCGGGCGCGTCGCCCTCGGCGTCGGGGCGACGGCGGCGCGACGCCGGGGTGGCGGTCGATTTCGAACGGCCCGCGCCCTCCGATCGCCGCTTCCGACCGCCGCCGCCCGCGCGCCGCGCGCTCACGTCTCCGACTCCGGCTGGCCGGCCGCCACCGGCGCGGTCGCCGGCGCCGCCGCCGGGGTCATCGGAATCGCCACCAGCCGGTCGGGTCGCTTCTTGAAGGCGCGCACGAAGCGCTCGACCAGGTCGCGCTCGAGCGCCCGGCCGCCGTCGCTCGCGGTCTTAGGCAGCTCGACGAAGCCCCCGGCCATGGTGCCGTGGCCGCCCCCCTTGCCGCGCTTGCCGATCATGCGCCGGATCAGATTGCCGGCGTCGGCGCGCGGGTTGGTGGTGCGGATCGAGAGGTAGACGCGGTCGCCGTGGGTGCCGGTGCACAACGACCAGGTCTTGCCCTCCATCCGGAGCAGCAGGTCGGCGATCTCCGGGACGATGTCCGGCTGATCGACCTTGCCGAGATTCGAGACCACCAGCGGGCCGACGCCCGACAGCGCCTCGAGCGCGCGGTGGAGATTGCGGAAATAGCCGACCGGCAGCGGCGCGTACTGGATGTGCGCCAGCGCGCGACGGTCGACGCGCGGCAACAGCCGGTCGTAGACGGCGTGGTCCGGCCCGGCGGCTTCGCGCCCGAAGTCCTGGGTCTCGGATCGGATCGCGTAGATCATCCCGGTGGCGAGCGCCCGGGAAGGCTGGATCGACGCCTCCTCGAGGTACTCGGCGAGGATCGTCGCGGTGGCGCCGTACTCGGGTCGGATGTCGACGAATCGCGACTGCATCGTCGCCTTGCGCAACGGATGGTGATCGAAGACCAGATCGGGGATCACCTCGTCCGGCAGCTGCGAGTTGCCGGTCCAGGGCTGGGCGTCGACCAGGGCGAAGCGCTGGTAGTCGCGGCGCTTGAGATAGCGCAGGTGCGACAGCTTGAGCCGGAGGCTGCGCACCATCTCCCGGTTCTCGGCGCGCCCGATCATGCCGCCGTAGGCCACCGTCACCCGGCGGTGGAAGCGGCGGCGCAGGATCAGGGCGAGGGCGGCCGTCGAGGCGAGCGCGTCGGGATCCGGATTGTCGTGCGTCAACACCAGCCAGCGGTCCCGCGGCGACGAGGCCTCGATCTGGGCGGCGAAGGCGCCGAAGCGCGCCCTCGTCGTGTCGCTCGTCATGGCGCGGACGATCCTAGCATCGGGGCTCGCGTCGCTCTGTTAGACTTCGCGCGCTCCGGGCGACCGTTCGCTGCGGGCCACGCTGCCGTGCCTCGCGTCCTCTTCGTCTCTCCAGGTTATCCGGCCGAGATGCCGAGCTTCGTGCGCGGCCTGGCCGAGGTCGGCGCCGAGATCGTCGGCGTCGGCGACTCGCCGCCGGCGGGGCTGCCGCGCCAGGTTCGTGCGTTGCTTTCGGACTACGTCACCGTCCCGAGCCTGTGGAACGAGGACTCCGTGGTCGCCGCGGCGCGCGAGTGCCTCGCCGATCGCGCGATCGACCGCGTCGAGTGTCTGTGGGAGCCGGGAATGCTGCTCGCGGCGCGCCTGCGCGAGGCATTCGGCGTCCCCGGTCTCTCGGTCGCGCGCACGATTCCGTTCCGCAACAAGGAAGCGATGAAACGCGCGCTCGACGTCGCCGGCATCCGCACCCCGCGGCACGCCGCGGCGGCCGGAGCCGACGCCGTGCGCGCGGCGGCCGAGCGGATCGGCTACCCGCTGATCGTCAAGCCGATCGCCGGCGCCGGCTCGGCCGACACCCACCGGGTCGAGGACCGCGGCGAGCTCGAGCGCGCCATCGAGGCGACGCGCCACGTCGCGGAGGTCTCGGTCGAGGAGTTCGTCGACGGCGAGGAGTACACCTTCGACACCGTCTCGGTCGACGGCGAGCCGCGCTACTTCAACGTCGCCTGGTACCGTCCGCGGCCGCTGGTGGCGCGCACCAACGAGTGGATCAGCCCGCAGGTCGTGGCGCTCCGGCACCCGGACCAGACGGCGCTCGCGGCCGGCGTCGAGATGGGGCGCCGGGTGCTCGCGGCGCTCGGCTTCGAGAGCGGATTCACCCACATGGAGTGGTACCTCAAGGCCGACGGCGAGGCGGTCTTCGGCGAGATCGGCGGCCGGCCTCCGGGCGCCCACCAGGTCGACCAGATGAACTACGCCTGCGACATCGACGTCTTCCGCGGCTGGGCCGAGGCGGTCTGCTTCGGGCGCTTCTCGGAGCCGGTGCGCCGCGACTGGAACGTCGCCAACGTCTACAAGCGGGCGCAGGGCGAAGGGACGATCCGGCGGATCGCCGGCTACGATGACTTCGCGCGCCGCCACCGCGACGCGATCGTGTGGGACAACCTGCTGCCGGTCGGCGCGCGCCGGCGCAACTGGAAGCAGACGCTGGTGTCGGACGGTTTCGTCGTCGTCCGCCACCCCGACCTCGCGACCACGCTCGCGATCGCCGACGAGTTCGGCGAGAGCGTGCAGCTCTACGCGGCCTGAGCCCTCCGTCCATGACCACCGTCGTCTTCGTCGCCCCGTTCTTCCTCGAGACAACGCTGCGCTTCGTCGAGGCGGTCGCCGCGCTGCCCGGAGTGCGCACCGGCCTCGTCAGTCAGGACCCGGTGGAGCGGCTTTCGGGTCCGCTGCGCCGGAGGCTCGCCGCGCATCGGCGGGTCGCCGACGGCCTCGACCCGCGGCAGATCGCCGACGCGGTGCGTTCGCTGGCGCGCGAGATCGGCCCCCCGGCGCGACTGATCGGCGCGCTCGAGCAGCTCCAGGTGCCGCTGGGCGAGGTGCGCGACGCGCTCGGCATCGAGGGCATGAGCGCCGAGATCGCCCGCAATTTCCGGGACAAGGGGCGGATGAAGGACGTGCTCGCGCGCGCCGGAGTGCCGTGCGCGCGGCACGCCCGCGCGACCAACCCGGAGGCGGTGCTCGCGGCGGCGAAGACGGTCGGCTTCCCGCTCGTGCTCAAGCCAGCGGCGGGCGCGGGCGCCAAGTCGACGTATCGGGTCCAGGATGTCGAGGAGCTGCGCGGAGTGCTCGCCGCGGTGCGCCCGTCGGATGAGCGCCCGGTGGTTCTCGAGGAGTTCGTCACCGGCGAGGAGTTCTCCTTCGACACGGTTTCGATCCGCGGCAAGCCGGTCTGGCACTCGCTCTCGCACTACCTGCCGGCGCCGCTCCACGTCGTCGACAATCCGTGGATCCAGTGGTGCGTGCTGATCCCGCGCGAGATCGACCACCCGCGCTACGACGACATCCGGCGCGTCGCGGCGCGCGCGCTCTCGGCTCTGGGCATGGGCACCGGTCTGTCGCACATGGAGTGGTTCCGGCGCTCCGACGGCAGCGTCCTGGTCTCCGAAGTCGGCGCGCGCCCGCCCGGCGCGCAGATCACGTCGTTGATCTCGTGGGCGCACGACATCGACTTCTACCGGGCGTGGGCCGAGCTGGTGGTGTTCGAGCGCTTCCAGCCGCCGGCGCGCCGCTTCGCGGCCGGCTGCGCCTACCTGCGCGGTCAGGGCAGCGGGCGGGTGCGCGCCGTGCACGGCCTCGCCGAGGTGCTGCGCGAGCTCGGCGCCCTGGTGGTCGACCGCAAGGTGCCGACGCTCGGTGCCGCGCCGTCGTCGAGCTACGAGGGCGACGGCTTCGTGATCGTCCGCCACCCCGAGACCGCGGTGGTCGAGCGGGCGCTCGAATCGATCGTGACCAACGTCCGGGTGGAGCTGGGATGACTCCGAACGTCGTGATGATCTCGCCGGGCTACCCGGCGGAGATGCCGTACTTCACCCGCGCGCTGTCGAGGGTGGGGGCAAGGGTGATCGGGCTCGGCGACCAGCCCAAGGAGGCGCTGCCCGAGGTGGCGCGCCAGCACGTCGCGCACCACGTCCACGTCCGCTCGCTGTGGGACGAGGTCGGCGTCGTGCGCGAGATGCGGCGCTTCGCGTCGCAGGTGCGCATCGACCAGGTCGAGTGCCTGTGGGAGCCGGGGATGATCCTCGCGGCGAAGATCCGCGAGGCGCTGCGCCTGCCCGGGATGACCGTCGAGGAGACGTTGCCGTTCCGCGACAAGGAGGTCATGAAGCGCCGGCTCGACGCCGCGGGCATCCGCACGCCGCGTCACGACCGCGCCGCGACCGCCGACCAGGTGCGCGACGCGGCGGAGCGGATCGGCTACCCGGTGATCGTCAAGCCGATCGCGGGAGCCGGCTCGGCCGACACCCACCGCTGCGACTCGCGGGCCGATCTCGAGAAGGCGCTGCGCCTGGTGCGCCACGTCGAGGAGGTCTCGGTCGAGGAGTTCGTCGAGGCCGAAGAGTTCACCTTCGACACGATCTGCGCCAACGGCGATCTCGCCTTCGAGAACGTCTGCCTCTACAAGCCGCGACCGCTCCTGCAACGCCAGCTCGAGTGGGTGAGCCCGCAGTCGTTCGCGCTGCGCGACCTCGACCAGCCGGAGCTCGCGGGCGGCAGGAAGATGGGGCGCGAGGTGCTGTCCACGCTCGGCTTCCGCACCGGCTTCACCCACATGGAGTGGTACCGGCGCCCGGACGGCGAGGTGGTCTTCGGCGAGATCGGCGGTCGCCCGCCCGGCGCGCGGCTGGTCGACCTGATGAACTACTGCACCGACAACGACACCTACCTGGGCTGGGCCGAGGCCGCCTGCTTCGGCAAGCTCCGACGCCGCTTCGAGCGCAAGTGGAACGTCGCGATCACCTTCAAGCGCGCGCAGGGTCAGGGGCGGATCCGCCGCATCACGGGCATCGAGAAGCTCAAGGCCGACCTGGGTCCCTACCTGGTCGAGGTGGATCTCACCCCGGTCGGCGCGCCGCGGCGCAACTGGAAGACGACGCTGGTCGGCGACGGCTACGTCGTCGTCCGCCACCCCGAGCTCCAGACCCTCTTCCGCATGGCCGAGCGCGTCGCCCACGACGTCCAACTGTTCGCCAGCTGAAGCCTCGCGATATTCCTTCTAGAGACCTGCGATCCGCGGCGCCGGTGGTCGCGAGGCGGCGAGAAGACAACGACGAAGCCGGGTCGGTGTCCCGAGCGACCGCGGTCGTTGGCTGGCCGGAGTCCGAGAACGCTGACGGCGGCGCGCAGGCGTGAGGGGCCCCGGCGAGCCCCGCTGGATCTTCGAAGGCTTTGACTTCCGGGCGAGCTGTGGGAGCCGAGCCGGAGCGCCGCCGTCAGCGTTCTCGGAGCTCCGGCCCACCACTAAGGACCGCGCCTTGTTCAGGTCGCCTCGCCCGGGAAGATCTTCCCGGGGTTGAGGATTCCGAGCGGATCGAAGGCGACCTTGATCCGGCGCTGGAGCGCGATCTCCGCTTCCGAGAGGACGAGCGGCAGGAGGTTTCGCTGGCTCCAGCCGACGCCGTGCTCGCCGGTCAGCCGGCCGCCGAGCGCGGCCACGGCGGCGAACAGCTCGGTCTCGGCGGCGTCGCGCCGACGCTGCCATTCGACGTCGGAGAGCGCGCCGCGCAGCAGGTTGACGTGGAGGTTGCCGTCGCCGGCGTGGCCGTAGAGGACGGCCCCGAGTCCGTGCGCCGTGGCCGCGGCGCGGGCGGCGCGCACCAGCTCGACCAGCTTCGTGCGCGGCACCACCGTGTCCGCCTCCTTGTAGACCGAGAGCGCCTTGACCGCCTCGCCGACGCGGCGGCGCACCGACCAGAGCCGGCGCTGGCCGGCGGCATCGTCGGCGACCAGCGTCTCGCCACCGCCGTGCCGGCGCGAGAGCTCGTCGAGCCGGGCGGCACGCGCCAGCAGCTCCTCCGGGTCGTCGCCGTCGAGCTCGACCAGCAGCATCGCCTCGCTGCCTTCGAGCGCGGCCGGCAGCGGCTCGAGGCGCGCCACCGCGTCGAGCGCGGCGCGCTCGGCGATCTCGCAGGCGGCGGGGTCGATGCCGGCGGCGAACAGCTCCTCGACCACGGCCGCGGCGTCCTCGAGGGTGGAGAAGGGGAGAACGGCGGTCAGCGTCGCTCGGGGTCGCGGGATCAGGCGCAGCGTCGCCGCAGTGATTACCGCGAGCGTGCCCTCCGAGCCGATCAGCAACTGGGCGAGCGCGTAGCCGGTTGCGTCCTTGCGGGTGCGCGAGCCGGCGCGGATCACGGTGCCGTCGGCGAGCACCGCCTCGACGCCGAGGACCCAGCGCCGGGTCGAGCCGTACTTGCACGAGCGCGGACCGGCGCTGTCCTCGGCGAGATTGCCGCCGAGGCGGCAGCTCTCCCGGCTGGCCGGGTCGGGCGGATAGAAGAGGCCGAGCGCCTCGACCCGGCGTTGGAGCTCGGCGAGGACGACGCCGGCTTCCGCTTCGGCGACGAGCTCGCGCCGGTCGATCGAGCGGATTCGGTCGAGCCGCTCGACCGACAGGACGAGACCGCCGCAGACGGCGAGCGCTCCTCCGGAAAGGCCGGTACCGGCGGCGCGCGCGACGACCGGCACCCGGGCGTCGTGGGCGATGCGCAGCGCGGCCGCGACTCCGGCGACGTCGACCGGCAGCGCCACGACGTCGGGCGGAAAGTCGAGGGCCTCGGTCTCGTCGCGGCCATAGGGGACCAGCCGCTCGGCGTCGGCGAACACGCCGTCCTCGCCGAGCGCCGCGCGCAGCGCCGCGATCTCGGCCGCTCCGGGCGCACGCAGGCCGAAGCGCTCGGGCGGGAGACGCGCGGCGCCGCTCACGGCTCGAGGTGGACGAGCAGCGCCGTCGAGGTGCCGAGGAAGGTCAAAAAGCCGACGACGTCGGTCGCGGTGGTGACGAAGATCGAGCTGCCCAGCGCGGGATCGAGCCGGGCGCGTTTGAGGAAGAGCGGCACGGTGGCGCCGAAGAAGCCGGCGACCGTCAGGTTGAGGGTCTGCGAGAAGGCGAGCACGCCGGCGAGCACGGCGTTGCGCTCCCAGGCCAGCGCGCACAGCGCGAGCACCAGGCCGGTGGCGACGCCGTTGAGCAGGCCGATCAGGGTCTGCCGGCCGACGATCGAGCCGCCGCGCCGGACCTCCATCTCGCCGAGCGCGATGCCGCGGACCATCACGGTCAGCGTCTGGGTGCCGGCGTTGCCAGCCATGCCGGCGACGATCGGCATGAACACCGCGAGCACGACGTAACGGGCGATGGTCTCCTGGTAGAGCGACACCACGCCCGCGGCCAGGAAGGCGGTCGCGAGGTTGACCAGCAGCCAGGGCAGTCGCAGGCGCACCGAGCGCACCGGCGTGGTGTCGAGGTCCTCGTGGACGTCGAGGTTGGCCAGGCGGTAGAGGTCCTCGGTGGCGCGCTCCTCGACGACGTCGAGCACGTCGTCGACGCCGATCACGCCGGCCAGGCGCCCGTCCTCGTCGACCACCGGCACCATCAGCAGGTCGTAGCGCGCGAACACCTGTGCCACTTCGCCCTCCGGCGTGGCGGTGCGGACGGTGACCACGTCCTTCGAGACGATGTCGCGCAGCTTGCGGTCGGCGGCGGCCGAGACCAGCTGCCAGAGCGAGACGATGCCGAGCAGGTGGTCGCGGTCGTCGACCACGTAGAGATAGAAGAGGCGTCGCCCCTCGGCCAGCGCGCGGACGCGCTCGAGGGTCGCGGCCACGGTCTCGTCGGCGAGGAAGCGCGGCACGTCGGGGTCCATCAGGCCGCCGGCGGTGGCCGGCCCGTAACGCAACAGATTCGAGAGCTTGCCGGCGTGCGCCGGGTCGAGGAGCGCGAGCAGCCGCTCGCGGCGCTCGCGGTCGACCGCCTCGAGCAGGTCGGCGGCGTCGTCGGCCGACAGGCGCCGGACGACGACGGCGAGCTGGTCGTCGCCGAGCAGATCGAGGGCGCGCTCGCGCTGCTCGCCGTCGAGCTCGCGCAGGGTACGCGCCGCCTGGCGCAGGTCGAGCAGCGTTTCCCAGAGCTGCCGCTGCTCGTCCGGCGTCAGCAGCGGCACCATGCGCGCGATGTCCGCTGGGTGCATCCTCGCCAGCAGTCGTCGCGCAGGTTTCTCGGACGGCCGGCGCAGCACCCGCAGGATCAGGTGCTGGCGCTGGCCTCGACGCAGGGCGTCGGGGCGGCCCGGAGCGAGCGGAGCCGACATGGGCCCGATGTTAGGATGAATCGCGATGATTCAGGAGTTGTTCCGCGTCGGACCGGTCGCGATCAGCCCGTTCGGCGTCCTGCTGGTCGCCGCTTTCCTCGCCGCTTTCTTCGAGCTCCGACGCAACCTGCGCCGGGTCGGAATCGACGATCCCGACGCCGCGAGCTCGCTGGTGTTCGCGGGCGGCGTCGGCGGCGTGGTCGGCGCCAAGATCTACTACGCGATCCTCTACGCCGACTGGCGGCTGCTGTTCGACCGCTCCGGCCTGGTCTGGTACGGCGGCTTCCTGCTCGGCACCGCGGCGGTGGTCTGGACGATGCGCCGCCGCCGGCTGCCGTTCTGGCCGACGCTCGACGCCGCGACGCCGGCGCTCGCGCTCGGCTACGGCGTCGGTCGCATCGGCTGCTTCCTGGTCGGCGACGACTACGGGCGACCGACCGACCTGCCCTGGGGCGTGGTCTTCGAGCACGGACTGCCGCCGACCAACGCTTTCTACCTGCGGCGCGAGTTCGGCGTCGACCTGCCGGCGTCGGTGAACGACGCCGACTTCCTGGCGGTGCACCCGACCCAGCTCTACGAGACGGCGATCGCTCTCGTCGTCTGGTGGATCGGCCGGCGGTTGCTCGCGCGCGGCCTCCCGCCCGGCCGTACCGGCCTGGCGGTGCTCGCGCTGCTCGCGGTGGAGCGCTTCGGCATCGAGTTCCTGCGCGCCAAGGACGATCGTTTCCTCGGTCCCCTGACGGTCGCCCAGGCGATCAGCCTGGTCATGCTGGTCGTGATCGCCGTGCTGTGGCCGAGGATCGCGCGCGGGTCCGCTCCGACGTCGGACGGAGCCCGGACGTGACCTCGCCCCGCCTGTTGTCGATCGCCGGTTCGGACTCCGGCGGCGGCGCCGGCATCCAGGCCGACCTCAAGACCTTCGCGGCGCACGGCGCCTACGGCATGACGGCGATCACCGCGCTGACCGCGCAGAACACGCTCGGCGTGCGCGCCATCCACGCGGTACCGCCGGAGTTCGTCGCGGCGCAGATCGACGCGGTGTTCGAGGACCTCGGCGTCGACGCGGTGAAGATCGGAATGCTGGCCGACGCCGGCATCGCGGCGGTGGTCGCCGAACGGCTGACGCGCTGGGCGGGGCCGCCGGTGGTGCTCGACCCGGTGATGCTGGCGGCTTCCGGCGATCCGCTGCTCGAGCCCGAGGCGGTGGAGGTGATCCGGACGCGGCTGATGCCGCTCGCGACCCTGGTGACTCCGAACCTGCCCGAGGCCGAGGCGCTCGCCGGGCGACGGGTTTCGAGCCTCGACGAGCGCGCCGCGCTGGCGCGCGAGCTCGGGCGCGAGACCGGCGCGGTGCTGCTCAAGGGGGCGCACGCGCCGGGCGCCGAGATCGTCGACCTGCTCTGGGACGGCCGCGCGATCACCGAGTTCCGGCACCCCCGCATCGAGACCCGCGCCGGTCACGGCACCGGCTGCACGCTCTCCTCGTCGATCGCGGCGCGCCTGGCGCTGGGGCAGCCGCTGATCGCGGCCTGCGGCGGCGCGATCGAGTGGCTCGCGTGCGCGTTGGCGCAGGCGGAGCCGCTCGGCCGCGGCGCGGGTCCGGTCGACCATCTCTGGGAGACGCGGACGCGGAGGACGCTGCGGTGACCGCAGTTCGGGAGGCGGTCGACCTGCTGGTGATCGGCGCCGGCCCGACCGGGATCGCCGTCGGCGCCGAGGCGACGCGCGCCGGTCTCTCCTGCCGCCTCGTCGACCGCGGACCGCTGGTCGCGGCGCTCGTCGATTACCCGGCCGAGATGCAGTTCTTCACCACCCGCGAAAGGCTCGAGATCGCCGGCGTCCCCTTCGCGCTGCCGGAGGAGAAGCCGAACCGGCGCCAGGCAATCGCTTACTACCAGGCGGTGGCGGCGAAGTTCGCGCTGCCGCTGGCGCTCGGCCAGCAGGTGACGGCGATCGAGGCGCGGCCGGACGGCGGATTCCTCGTTCGCGCCCGCGACCGTGAGGGCGGAGACGTCGAGCACGCGGCGCGCGCGGTAGCGGTCGCCACCGGGTACTTCTCGAACCCCCTGAAGCTCGGCGTGCCCGGCGAAGATCTGCCGTGGGTCCGCTCGCGCTACCGCGAGCCCTGGTCCCACTTCGATCAGTCGGTGGTGGTGGTCGGCGGCGGCAATTCGGGCGCCGAGGCGGCGCTCGAGCTGATGCGGCACGGCTCGCGGGTGACCCTGGTCCATCGCGGCGCGGCGCCCAAGGCGACGGTCAAGTACTGGGTGCGCCCCGACCTCGAGAACCGGATCGCGGAGGGCACGATCGCCGCGCGCTTCGAGGCGCGGGTCGAGGCCTTCGTTCCGGGCGGTGTCCGCATCTCCGTCCACGGCCGCGTCGAGACCTTGCCCGCCGACGCCGCCTATGTCCTGATCGGCTACGCGCCCGACCCGAAGCTGCTGCTCGACGCCGGCGTGCGGGTCGATCCGGAATCGCTGGTGCCGCGTTTCGACGAGAGGACGTGCGAGACCGACGTGCCGGGCCTCTACGTGGCCGGGACGGTCCAGGCCGGACGCGAGACGCACCGGATCTTCATCGAGAACTCGCGCGACCACGCGCCGCGGCTCATCGCGCATCTGGCCGCTCGACTGCGGAGCGGAGTCTCCGCGCCCGCGCGCTGATCTCGGGCCGGGGCACCCGGAACGCTGCTTGCACGCGACCGGGAGAGGGGGAGGGCTGATCATGTCGTCCGCTCGATTCGCACGCTGGGTCGTCGCGTCGCTCGGGTCCGTCGCCCTGGCGCCGCTGTCGGGCCAACAGCCGGCCGCGCCCGCGCCCCCCGTCTTCGGCGAGACCGTCGAAGTCCGGGTGGTCAATCTCGAAGTGGTGGTCACCGACCGCGACGGCCTGCCGGTGGCGGGCCTCGGGCCGTCCGACTTCCGGCTGATGGTCGACGGCGCCGAGACGCCGATCGGGTTCTTCACCGAGGTGCGTGGCGGCACCGCGATCGAGGGCCCGGGCGGCGAGACCGTCGCCGGCCTGCCCGACCTGGCGCCCGGTGCGCCCGTCGGGACCAGTTACCTGGTCTTCGTCGACGACTTCTTCGCCCTCGCGCGCGACCGCGACCGCGTGCTCGAAGCGATCGCCGCCCAGCTCGGCCGGCTCGGTCCCGAGGACCGGATGGCGATCGTCGCCTGGGATGGTCGCGAGCTCGCCATGCTGACCAGCTGGTCGACCTCGAGCGCCGAGCTCGAGCGCGCGCTGAAGACCGCGCGCGCGCGCCCGGCGCTCGGCCTGCGTCGGATCGCCGAGCGGCGGTCGTTCCTCGACGACAGCCGCCTGCGCCGGCGCAATTCTCGGATCGCGGCGGTCGATCGCCTCGACGTCACCGAGATCCACTACGCCCAGACACTCGAGCAGCAGATCGACAACACGGTCTCCGCCGCCGCGGCGGCGCTGCGCGGCTTCGCCAACCCGCCGGGGCGCAAGGTCCTGCTGCTGCTCTCCGGCGGCTGGCCCTACGACATCGTCGAGTTCGTGGCGCGCGACGTCGGCCGCATCGTCCACGAGAGCCGCATCGATCGCGGCGACCGGCTGTACGCGCCACTGGTGGATACCGCCAACCGGCTCGGCTACACGATCTTCGGCGTCGACGTACCCGGGCTCGCCACCGACTTCGACCGCGGCGCCGAACGGTCCGAGCTGCCGGGGGAAACCGGCGAGTTCGGCTCCTTCCTGCGCGAGAACAACGCGCAGTACTCGCTGCACTACGTCTCGCGCGAGACCGGCGGCACGGCGCTGGTCAACGCCGCCCGGCTGCAGGCGCTCGAGCGCGCCGCGGCGGCGACGCGGACCTACTACTGGATCGGATTCACGCCCGCGTGGATGGGTGACGACCAGCGCCACCGGGTCGAGGTCGAGCTGCGGCGGGAGGGTCTGCGGGTGGCGAGCCGATCCGGCTATCTCGACACCTCGCGGGCGCGCGAGGTGTCGATGGCGGTCGAGAGCGTGCTGCTGTTCGGCGGCGGACCGGGGGTCCGCCCGCTCGCGCTCGAAGTGGGGATACCGAAGCGCTCGTCGCTGGGCCGCATGAGGGTGCCGATCCGCTTCGAGCTGCCGGTCTCGGAGGTCACCTTCCTGCCCTCCGGCCCGTCGCGGGTGGCCGACCTCGAGCTGCGGGTGGCGGCGGTCGACGAGTACGGCGGGCGCAGCGAGGTGCCGGTGATCCCGATCCGCCTGACGCTGCCGGGGGAGCCCGAGCCGGGCGGCGTCGCCGGCCAGGAGACCACGCTCGAGCTGCGCCGAACCGGCAACCGCCTGGCGGTGGCGGTGTACGATCCTTTGTCGGGGACGATCTGGTCGGCGACCGCCGAAGTCCGTCCCTGAGCCGGCGCGCCGCTTCCGCGCGCCCGATCCCGGAGGAAGAGCCCCGAGCATGAGATTCCGAACCCCGATCTACGCCCTGGCGGTCGCGGTGCTCGCCGTCGCGGCGGCGCGCTCCCAGGAACCGGCCCCCGCGCCGGAGCCCGCCGGCGCGGCCGAGTCCACGCCGCAGGAGCAGTTCTTCGAGTCCATCGACGTCAGCGTGGTCAACGTCGACGTCTACGTCACCGACAAGAAGGGCAACCGGATTCGCGGTCTGACCCGCGACGACTTCGAGCTGACCGAGGACGGCAAGCCGATCCAGATCACGAACTTCTACGCGGTGGACGAGAGCGCGCCCGCGGAGCGGTCGCCGCTCGAGCGCGCCCCGGTGCCGACGATTCCGGGCGGGCCAGCGGAGACCACGGTACCGGAGGACCAGCGCCTCCACCTGGTGGTCTACATCGACAACTGGAACATCAAGCCGTTCAACCGCAACCGGGTGTTCACCGGCATCCGCGAATTCCTGCGCACGCGCCTCGGCCGCGAGGACCGCGTGATGCTGATGACCTTCGACCGCGAGCCGCACGTGCGCCGGCCGTTCACCAGCGACCCGGCGGTCGTCGCGTCGGCCCTGTTCGACCTCGAGCGGCTGTCGGCCAACGGCGGTCGACAGGACTCCGACCGGCGCGAGATCCTGCGCGAGATCCGGGACATGGAGGACGCCAACCGGGCGATCGGCCGCGCGCGGATGTACGCCGAGTCGCTGCACAACGACCTGATGTTCTCGATCGATTCGCTCAAGAACACGGTGTCGTCGCTCGCCGGACTGCCCGGGCGCAAGGCGATTCTCTACGTCTCCGACGGCCTGCCCCTGGTGGCCGGCGAGGACGTCTTCCACGCCATCCAGGACAAGTTTCCGAACGCCGGCAGCGCGGTGCTCGAGTCGAGGAGCTACGACGTCTCGCGTCGCTTCCGCGAGCTCACCGCCGCGGCCAACGCCAACCGGATCACCTTCTACACCATCGACGCCGAGGGCTTGAGGGTCTCGACTTCGATCTCGGCGGAGGAGGGGAGCGCGACCTCTTCGACGTTCGTCGACTCGGTGCACTGGAACAACGTCCAGGGCTCGATCCGGATGATCGCCGACGAGACCGGCGGCATCGCCATCGTCAACTCCAACGACCCTTCGAAGGGGCTGGCCAGGATCGGCGACGACCTGCGCAACTACTACTCGCTCGGCTACTCGCCGGCGCACGTCGGCGACGGCCGGTACCACGAGATCAAGGTCAAGGTCCGCGACCGGAGCTGGGTGGTCCGCCACCGCGAGGGCTATCGCGACAAGACCACCGAGGCCCGCATGGCCGACGGCGTCATGTCCTCGCTGTTCTACGACGTCGAGAACAATCCGCTCGAGGTCCTCATCGAGCGGGACGTCGAGACGCGGCGCGACGACGGCCACTTCCTGGTGCCGGTCAAGATCCGCATCCCTCTCGCCCGGCTGGTGATGATCCCGGAAGGGGAGAACCAGGTCGCCCGCGTGCGGATCTTCTTCGCCGCCATGGACGAGAAGGGCGGGCTCTCGGAGGTCTCGGAGTCGCCGGTCCCGATCTCGATCCCGGCGGCGCAGATCGACGCGGCGCGCGGACAGACCTACGTCTTCACCGTGCCGGTGATGATGCGACGCGGGCCGCAGAAGCTGGCGGTCGGAGTGCGCGACGAGCTCGGCCAGGTCGCCTCCTTCGCGGTGCGGACGATGAACATCGGAGGGGGCTGATATGAGCGAAGGCGAGCGCTCCTGGTCGGGCCTCGTACGCGAGGTCGGTCGTTCCTTCCTGGCGCTGCTGCGCGCCGAGATCGACGCGCTCGTCGGCGACTTCCAGGGCTCGGCGCGCACCCTGGTGCGCGCCGTTCTGCTGGCCGCGGTCGCGGGGGCGGTCGTCTTCTGGGCGATCGGTCTGCTGATCGACCTCGCGGTCGAACTGCTGGCGCTGGCGATGCCGCGCTGGGGCGCCGCGGCGGTCGTGCTCGGCGTGCTGGTCGTCGTCGCGCTGGTGCTCGTCGCCGTCGTCCGGCGCCGGTTCCTGGCGATCGAGTCGCCGGCCGACACCGTCCGTCGCCGCGTCGACGAGAGCCGCGCCTGGTGGACCCGCCGAATCGAGGGCGAGGAGGCGCTGCCGCCGGCCGCCGGGAAGCCGACCGAGGCCGCGCCACGGATCGAGGAGGAGCTGCCGTGAGCCGCGATCTCGAGCGCAGCCGCAGGCGATTCGAGGAGAGCCTCGCCGACCTGGCCGAGTCGGTCGGCCGCGAGCTCGGCAGCGTCCCGCGCCTCGGCCGCTGGGCGCTGGTGATCGGCGTCGCCGCCGCTGGATTCGTCGCCGGCGGCGCCCTCGCCGCGCGCATCGCGGAACGCCGCCGCCGCCGTCTGCGCGGCTGACCGCCCGGCGCCGAGCCCGAACGCGATGCGCGTCCTCACCCTCGCCGAGAGCAAGGAGCTCGACCGGTACGCGATCGAGGAGCTCGGGATCCCGGGACCGGTGCTGATGGAGAACGCCGCGCTCGGGGTCGTCGACGCCCTGGGCGAGCGTTATCCGGACGCCCGGCGCGTCGCCGTGGTCTGCGGGCCGGGCAACAACGGTGGCGACGGCTTCGCGGTCGCGCGCCAGCTGGCGGCGCGCGGCTACGACGTCGACGTCCTGGCGGCCGCCTTTTCGTCGGCGCCGGCGGCCGACGCGCGGCTCCAGCGCGCGATCCTCGAGCGGTCGGAAGTGGCGGTCGAGGAGCTCTCCCCCGACGCGCTCGACGCGCTCGAGGCCCGACTGTCGCGCTGCGATCTGGTGGTCGACGCGCTGTTCGGCGTCGGGCTGTCGCGGCCCCTCGCAGGTCCCTGGGCGCGATTGGTGGAAGCGATCACGGGCGCGCGCAGACCGGTGGTCGCCGTCGACCTGCCCAGCGGCCTCGACGGCGATCGGCCCGTGCCGATCGGACCCGCCGTGCGCGCCGATCTAACGGTCACATTCCTCGCTCCGAAGCCGGCACTGGTGCTCTCGCCGTCGGCCGCGCTCGCCGGCGAGTTGGTGATCGCCGATCTCGGCTTCCCGGCGCGACTCGAAGGGGGGCCGGGCTCGCTCCACCTGCTGCTCGCCGAGGAGCTCGCGGCGGAGCTGCCGCGACGCGCGCCGGCGGCGCACAAGGGGGACTTCGGTCACGTGCTGCTGGTCGCGGGCGGCCCCGGGATGATCGGCGCGGCGGTGCTCGCGGCGCGCGCGGCGGTCGCCGGGGGGGCCGGGCTGGTCACGGTCGCCGCGCCGGTCGGCTGCGAGGCGGCCCTGGCGGCCGCCTGTCCCGAAGCGATGACGTTGCCGCTGCCGGCGGACGGCAGCGATCCGTCGTCGGGCGCCGAGATCGTGGCGACGCTGCGCGTCGCCGCCGAGGCGCGCACGGTCGTGGCGATCGGGCCCGGACTGGGTCGACGCACCGCGACCGCCGAGTGGGTGCGCGGACTCGTCCTCGAGGTCGAGCGGCCGCTGGTGCTCGACGCCGACGGACTCGCCGCGTTCGCCGGGCGTCTCGACGAGCTGGCGCACCGGCCGGCGACGACGGTCCTGACGCCGCATCCGGGCGAGCTCGGCCGACTGCTCGGGCGCTCGACGGCCGAGATCCAGGCGGACCGGCTCGCCGCGGCGCGCGAGGCGGCGCGGCGCTCCGGCGCGGTGGTCGTGCTCAAGGGCGCGCGGACCGTCGTCGCCGCCCCCGATGGCGAAGCCTGGATCAACTCGACCGGCAACGCCGGGATGGCCTCGGGCGGCGCCGGGGACGTGCTCACCGGCCTCGTCGCCGCGCGGCTCGCCCAGGGCGACGAGGCGGACTTCGCCGCCTGCCTTTCGGTACACTTGCACGGCTCGGCCGGCGACCTGGCGCTCGAGCGCGCCGGTGGCCCGGCGGTGCCGGCCTCGCAGCTGGTGGTCGCGCTCGGCGCGGCGTGGGCGAGGCTGGCGGAAGGATAACCCGCGACGGTGAAGCGGAGCTGGAGGACGACGAGCGCGGCCGAGACGCGGGCGCTCGGGCGCGATCTCGCGGTCGAGCTCTCGCCCGATGGCGCGCTGCTGCTGTCGGGGGACCTGGGCGCCGGCAAGACCGTGCTGGTGCAGGGGCTCGCCGAAGGCCTCGGCATCGACCCCGGCGCCGTCCAGTCGCCGACCTTCACGCTGCACGCCGTCCATCGGGCCGGCGGCAACGTGCTCCACCACTTCGACCTCTACCGGCTCGCGCCCGCAGAGGTCGCGGCGACGGGATTCGAAGAGCTGCTGCTCGGGCCGGGCGTCAAGGCGGTGGAGTGGGCCGAGCGCCTGCCGTTCGCGGTCCCCGGTGCGCGGGTGATCCGGATCCGGCGGGCGGGCGAGGCGCGGGCGATCGAGGAGCTCGATGCCGGCGCCGACGGAAACGAACGGGACGATCGCGCATAGCGATCGCGGAGGGAGTCATGGCGATTCGCAAGGTGGGGGTGCTGGGCTGCGGGCTGATGGGTTCGGGCATCGCCGAGGTCGCGGCGAAGGCCGGATTCGACACGGTGGTGCGCGAGGTCGAAGCCGGCTTCCTCGAGAAGGGGATGGGGCGGATCCGAGGCTCGCTCGACAAGGCGGTCGAGAAGGGCAAGCTGGCGGCGGGCGATCGCGACGCGGCGCTCGGCCGCCTCTCCGGCACCACCGACGTCGGCGAGCTCGCCGACTGCGACCTGGTGATCGAGGCGATCGTCGAGAACCTGGAAGAGAAGGGCCGGGCCTACGCCGCGGTCGGGGCCGTCGCCAAGGAGGGGGTGATCCTGGCGAGCAACACCTCGTCGCTGACCGTCACGCAGCTCGCGATGTCGAGCCAGCGGCCGGATCGCTTCGTCGGCCTGCACTTCTTCAACCCGGTGCCGGTGATGAAGCTGGTCGAGATCGTGCGCACGCTGATGACCGACGACGCCGTGGTCGCCGACGTCACCGAGTTCTGCCGCGCGATCGGCAAGGACCCGGTGCAGGCGCGCGACAACTCCGGGTTCATCGTCAACCGCCTGCTGGTGCCCTACCTGCTCGACGCCATCCGCGCGCACGAGGAGGGGGTCGGCTCGGTCGAGGACATCGACAAGGGGATGCAGCTCGGCTGCGGCTACCCGATGGGGCCGTTCACGCTGCTCGACTTCGTCGGCCTCGACACCACCTACTACATCGCCAACATCATGTTCGACGAGTACCGCGAGAAGCGCTTCGCGCCGCCGGCGCTGCTCAAGCAGATGGTCACCGCGGGACGCCTCGGCAGGAAGAGCGGCCGCGGTTTCTACGACTACGCGAAGAAGTGAGCCCGGACCGGGTCGCGGCGGGGCATCTGGTAGGATCCCGAACGAGTTGAGCGACGGACCGCCGGCCCCCGCCGTACCCCCCACGCCATGACGCAGCTGACCCTCGCCGCCGAGGGCATCGACCTCCTCTTCGGCACCCGCGACGAGAATCTCCGCCGGATCGAGGAGGCCTTCGGGGTCTCGGTGGCGGCCCGCGGCAACCAGGTCTCGGTGACCGGCGAGCCGGCCAACGAGGCCACCGCCGCGAGCCTGCTCGCGCAGCTCTCGGGACTGCTCGAACGCGGTCACCGGTTGCAGCCCGAGGACGTGACCACCGCGATCCGGGTGCTCTCCGACGACCCCGCGACGTCGCTCGCCGAGTTCTTCACGATCGACGCGGCGGCCTCCGCCGCGCGCCGCCTGATCGCGCCGCGCAGCCTCAATCAGCAGCTCTACGTCAAGGCGATGACCGACCACGACATGGTGGTCTCGGTGGGCCCGGCGGGCACCGGAAAGACCTACCTGGCGGTGGCGATGGCGGCGGCGGCGCTGGTCGAAAAGCGGGTCAAGCGCCTGGTGCTGGCGCGCCCCGCGGTGGAGGCCGGCGAGAAGCTCGGCTTCCTGCCCGGCGACCTGGCCGAGAAGGTCAACCCCTACCTGCGGCCGCTCCACGACGCGCTCCACGACATCCTCGGGTTCGACAAGGTCGCGCGCATGATGGAGCGCGGCATGATCGAAGTCGCGCCGCTCGCCTTCATGCGGGGCCGGACTTTGAACGACAGCTTCGTCATCCTCGACGAGGCGCAGAACACCACCACCGAGCAGATGAAGATGTTCCTCACCCGCATCGGTTTCCACTCGAAGGCGGTGATCACCGGGGACATCACCCAGATCGACCTGCCGAGGAACGTCACCTCCGGCCTCAAGGAGGCGCTCGAGGTCCTGCGCGACGTGTCGGGGATCGGCTTCGTCCGCTTCGACGAAAAGGACGTGGTGCGCCACCCGCTGGTGCAGAAGATCGTCGGCGCCTACGAACGGCACGAGCAGCGCCAGCTCCAGGGCCGCGGCGAGGCCGCGACGTGAACGCGGTCGAAGCCGCGAAACGGGTCGACCTGCTCGGTCTCGGCCGCTTCGCGGCGGCCCGCGACCGGGCGCTGCCCGACTGGATCGACCGCCTGTTCCACGAGCTCGCCCCCGGACACGACAGCTTCGCCGTGCGATTCGTCGGCGACCGCGCGATGCGCCGCCTGAATCTCGCGTTCCGGGGCAAGGACGGCACCACCGACGTCCTGTCCTTCCCCGGAGAGGCCACCGCCGAGGGCCGGCACCTGGGCGACGTCGTGGTCAGCGTCCCGCAGGCGGCGCGCCAGGCGGCGGAGCGCGGCGAGCCGCTCGGGCGCGAGCTGCGGACGCTGATGCTGCACGGCCTGCTGCACTGCCTGGGACACGATCACGAGACCGACGACGGCGAGATGGAGCGGCTCGAGCGCCGGCTCCGGCGCCGCTACCTGGGCGATGACTGAATCGACGACGCTCCACGTCGCGCTGGTCGCGGTGCTGGCGTTGCTGGCTCCGCTTTCGGCGCTGCTGACCGCGCTGGTCGAGCGCTCGGGGCCGATCCGGTTGCGCCACTGGGTGGAGGAGACCGGGGGTCGGCTGCGCGCGCTCGCCGAGCGCCCGGCCCGCTTCGAGGTCTTCCGCTACCTGCTCAACCTGCTGGCCAAGCTGGTGCCGCTGGCGCTGCTCGGCGCCCTCGCGCTGCTGCTGGAGTCGGGCGGCTGGCCCTCGCCCTGGTTGTCGGCGGGATGCGTGGTGGCCCTGATCGTCGGGGTGACCGAGCTCGCCAGTCGCTCGCTGGTCGGCCGCGACCCGGAGGAGGGCCTGCGCCGGATGACCTGGATCTACCGCGGCGCGCTGTTCCTGCTGACGCCGCTGATCGTGGTCCTCGCTCCGATGGTGCCGCGCGGCGCGCTCGAGCCCGAGATCCCGGAGCCGGCCGACGACGAGGCGAGCGAGGAGGAGGTCGAGGCCTTCATCGACGTCGGCACCCGGGAGGGGATCCTCGAGCCCGGCGATCGCGACCTGGTCTGGGGCGTGGTCGACTTCGGCGACACCCAGGTGCGCAGCGTGATGACGCCACGGGTCGACGTCGTCGGCGCCCGGATCGACGAGTCGCTCGAGCGGCTCGCCGACGTCTTCGTCCGCTCCTCGTTCTCGCGCCTGCCGCTGTACCGCGAATCGGTCGATCAGGTGATGGGCATCCTCCACATCCGGGATCTGCTGGCCGGCCTGCGCCGGTCGCCTCAGCCGCCCGCCGCGGAGCTCGCCAAGCCGCCGATGCTGGTGCCGGAGACCAAGCTGCTCGGCGACCTGCTCAAGGAGATGCAGAAGCGCCGGCAGCAGATGGCGATCGTGATCAACGAGTTCGGCGGTACCGAGGGGCTGGTGACCGTCGAGGACCTGATCGAGGAGATCGTCGGCGAGATCGAGGACGAGCACGACGAGGGCGTGCCGGAGAACACCCTGCTGCCCGACGGCAGCCTGGTGATCGACGGCCGCGCGGCTCTGGACACGCTCGACGAATTCTTCTCGTGGCGCCCGGCGGAAGAGACGAGCGAAACGGTCGGCGGGCTGGTCTCGGGCCTGTTCGGCTACGTGCCGCAGGCCGGCGAGGCGGTCGAGCACGACGGGCTGCGGTTCGAGGTCGAAAAGGCCGACGAACGCCGGATCCTGGCAATGCGGGTGCGGCGGGCCGAGAACGTGGTGGAACGGGAACATGCCTAAGGCCGGGACCGTCGCTCTGCTGGGCCGGCCGAACGCGGGCAAGTCGACGCTGCTCAACCAGCTGCTCGCCGAGAAGCTGGCGATCGTCTCGGACAAGCCGCAGACGACGCGTCACCGCCTGGTCGGCATCCTCTCGGACGAGCGCGGGCAGATCGTCTTCCACGACACGCCGGGGGTGCACCGGCCGCTCCACCACCTGAACCGTCAGATGGTGCAGGCCGCGCGCGACGCGATGGCCGACGCCGACGTGGTCTGCCTGATCGTCGACGCCGCGGAGCCGTTCGGCCAGGGCGACAAGTTCCTGCTCGAGATGGTGGCCGCGGCGCCCGGCGCGAAGGTCGCGGTGCTCAACAAGATCGACCAGATCAAGAAGCATCATCTGCTGCCGAAGATGCAACAGTACGCGGCGGGCGCCGATTTCGCCGCCATCGTGCCGATCTCGGCGCTCGACGGCGACGGCTGCGAGCGGCTGCTCGAGGAGCTCTGGAAGCTGCTGCCGGAGGGCGAGCCGCACTACGACCCGGAGCTGCTGACGATCCACCCCGAGCGCTTCCTGGCCTGCGAGCGGATCCGCGAGAAGGTGCTCGAGGCGACCCGCGACGAGCTGCCGTTCACCACGGCGGTGCTGATCGAGGCCTGGGAGGATCCCGGCCCCGACCGGGCGATCCGGATCACCGCCACCATCCTGGTCGAGCGCGACAGCCACCGCGCCATCCTGATCGGCAAGCGCGGCGAGATGATCAAGTCGATCGGCACCGCGGCCCGCCTCGACCTCGAGGAGTTCCTCGAGCGCAAGGTCTTCCTCGACCTGCGCGTCCGCCACGAGCCCGACTGGCGCGAGAACGCCCGCCTCCTGGCCGACCTCGACCGCGACCTCCACGCGCCGCTCGACCCCGCGGACCCCGAATCCGGCGACGGCCGCTCGTGAAAGGCCGCGCCCTGCCCTGGGCGCTCGCGCTCGCCTTCGCTGCGATCCATCTGGGCATCGTCGTCCGCGCGCTGGTGTCGTCGGGAGGAGTGGGGGAGGACCAGGGCTGGCTGGTGCTCTGGTTCGATTTCCCCCTCGTCGGCCTGATCTCGATCCTCCCGGACTCCCTCGCGGACTCCCTGTACGGCTCCCGGCCCACCTACGTCGCGTTCTTCTCGATCGTCGGCACGGCGATGTACGCCGGACTGGGATTCGTCCTGGGCCGCCTGCTGCGCTGGGCGCTAGCGCCCCGGAATTCCGGGGACAGGTAACAACGGGGGACAGCTCACTTAGGTGAGCTGTCCCCCGTCCCACGATCGGGACTTGAAGTAGCCTGTCCCCGGATCCAGGGTGGGACCTGGAGCTCTGACGCGAGAAGGCCGGTCGATGGCAGCCAAGTTTCGACTCTCGTGCACATCCGTTTGGGACGGGCCGTTGCGCCCGGGCTCGGGCTTTCTTCGGCGAGTACGAAGACCGTCCCACCTGATTGCCCGATGCGTCCTCGCCATGCTCCTCTGGGTCCTGGGACCGATCGCTTCGTTCGGCGGAAAACCGCGGCCGGTGGCCCTGCTCGCGAGCCACGAAGGGACTATCGTCGAAGTCGCGGACGACGGCTCGATCACCCGCCAGGTCGATCTCACCGCAGCGGTGCGGTGGCCCGGGAACCGGATCGACGAGGAGAGAGTGGGCTCGAGGTCGCGCCCCGTCACGATCTGGGTGGCGGGATCTCTCCTCACCGAAGGGGGCGATCGCCTGGTCCTCCTGGTCACGGGCGAGGAGATGACTGGGGACGACCTAGTCCAGGGCGCCCGTTGGAACTGGCTGGTCACGGTCGGATATGCGGATCTCTCGGTCGAAGACGTCGTCGAGCTGTCGAAGGACCGCCTCCACCTCTTCGGGATGGACCGCTCGAATCGGATCGTCTTGGCGGCCTTGGCTTGGGCGGATGGGGCTCCGATCGACTCTAGACCGCCCGAACTCTCCCTGTGGCACGCTGCGCCGCTGCGCTTGGAATCGCAGGTCGAGCTGAGCCCTGAGGATGCGGCGACACTCTCCAGGTGGGGGGCCATCGACCGCCGTCTCGAGGTGAGGTCCGAGGGGATCTTCAAGGGAACGAGAACCGGGGGAATCCTGTTGCCGCCCGGGCACCGCCTCGGAGTTCCGGTGCTCTCGGCCTCGGCCGCCGCGCGAGTGCGCTCGACGATCGACCCTTCGTTCAAGGTGGAATCCTGGAGCTGGCCGCCCGTCCTCGATCGGCAGGCTCGCGCCGGAGTGCGGCTCGCCGCCTTTCCGCTGAAGCTCTTCGAGATGAAGGAACGAAGCCCGATCCTCACCTTCGCCTATCGAGAGGAGGACGGCGAGCTCGTCGACGAACCGAGGACCTGGAATCCCTCGAGGGTCTACCTGATACCGGACGGATCGGGCTTCTTCGTCCTCGAGTCGGAGCCCACGAACGGCAAGATCCCCTTACATCGAGTGCTCTTTGGAATGGGCCGATACTCCCTCGTCGAGCTCGATCCCGGCATGTTGGGAACGAATTCGGGCGACTGGGACTCCGACGAGCCCTGTGCGGCGTCGGACGGCGCCTGGTCGATCTTCCGCGGAGCGAATTTCGAGAGCGTGTTCATTCGCTGGCAGGACGGCTTCGTCGCCCGGGTTCCCTTTCGGGCATGGCCCCACCTCTGCGCGCGGCTTCCGCTCGACCGGCGATGAGGATCGCCGGTATCGAGATCCAAAAGGAGAGCTCCAGAGTGCGATGGGTCATCGCCTCGATCCTGACTCTGATTTCGCGGTTTGCCGGAGCGGGCGACCCCGACCTCGCGCTTCAGGGGAAGTTCCGGCAGATGGGCCTGGCCACGGACACGGCCAGCGTCACGAGGACGCTGGCGACTCACCCATTCGCGGACGTGCGGGCGATGGCTGCCGAGTACCTCCGGTTCTTTCCTGATCCGGTGGCGTGGGACGCCCTCGAATCGGCCGCGAACCGCGACGAGAACGAACTGGTGCGCGCGTTCGCAGCCAGCGCGCTCCTCAGGCTGGACTGCGCGCGAGCACGTCAGCCCGCCTTGGCGGTCTTCGCTGCGGTGACCGACCGGAGCGCGAAGTACGTGGTCGCCGGCGGACTGCCGGCTTGCGGCTTCGGCGATGGCCTCGCGATGTTCGTCGAGGATTCCCGGAGCGAGGACCCCGTTCGATCCTATTCAGCAGTAGTTGGCTGTGGCAGTTACGTCCACGCGCGAGTTCGTGGCGAGTGGCTGGATGCCGCGACGACGTGCCTGATCGAAGCCACGAGCCATCCCAACGGTCCGGTCCGTTCCGCTGCCCTGAGCCAGCTCTCTCACTTGGTGGGTTCTGGGGTTCTGACCTCTGCGCCGGCGATTCAGCGGCTCGAGGAGATCGAAAAGTCGTCGCCGAACGAGAGGGAACGGACGATCGCCAGGCAAGCCCTCGATGCGTATCGTTCGACATCGGATGGCCCGGAATGATCCGGAGCGGCGGTCTCATCGGTCGTGATCTTTCGACCTGCCTCGACTCGGGGGGCTGCCGGAGGTGGGAGATCCCGGTTCCAGCAAGCGGTATTCCTCGCCGTCGAACCGGAACTCTTGCGTGCCGGCCGCCGAGAGGATCGCTCCGTCCCTTTCCTCGGTGCCCGAATAGGTCACGCGAAGGTCGGGGAAGCCCGACCCGATCTCGATCGGTTCGACCGTCGCTTGCCACTCCCGCTGGGCCTCATCGTCACCGGTGCAGCAGTTGCTCGCTCCCGTGCGCAGCGAGAGCACTTCGCGGTACCACCCGTCGACCTTGGCGACGACGCTGACGAAGCTCGAGGTGTAGCCGAAAGCCATGTCGGCGCCCGAGAGCTTCAACGCGAAGGGGCGGTCGCCGGAGTGCATCAGCGACGGCTCCGGGGACTGCCCCCAGGCGCCCATCTCGAACGCTCGAGGCTGCTTCAGCGTGGTCTGCCACCCTCCACTGGTCGCCGTGAGCTCAGCGAGATGAACGGTGGCCCCGCACGCATGGCAGTCCCCCTCCTCGCTGACGCCGACGAGGACCAGACAATCGGACGTGGCGCTCGGAAGCGGCAGGAATGAAACGAAGTCGAGCGGCTTCTCCTCACTGGGTACGACGTCGAGGTCGGCGAGGAGCGACCGCAGGATCGCCTCCCGCCCCTCTTCCGCCGGGCACTCCGCGACGGCCGCCGATGCGACGACCAGGGCGGCGGTCAGCGTCGCGAGACTTCTGACCGTCCGAAGGGTCCCCCGCGAGTTCAAGCAGAGCCTCTGGAGTCTCGAAGTCAGTCGATCGCGTACTCGGCGACCAGCTGGCGCAGCAGGGCGATGTTGTCGCGATGGCCGGTCAGGCGGGCGGTGACCTTGCCGCGGATGGGGTAGCCGAGCAGGTAGAGGTCGCCGACCACGTCGAGGATCTTGTGGCGGACGAACTCGTCCGGAAAGCGCAGATCGGTGTTGACCACGTGGTCCTCGCCGACCAGGATGAAGTTGTCGAGCCGGCCGCCCGAGCCGAGGCCGAGCTCGTTCATCATCTTCAGGTCGCGCAGGAAGCCGAACGTGCGCGCCGGCGCGATCTCGTCGCGGAAGCTCTCGGGTCCCGTCAGCTCGAACTCGAAGTGCTGCTCGCCGATCGGCGGCGGATAGCGCAGCAGGTAGGAGACCGCGAATCCGTCGTACGGCTCGAGCGTCAGGGTCTTGTCGCCCTTGCCGACCTCGTAGCGGCGATCGACCACGAACTCGAGCCGCGGCTCGCCCTGGTCCTCGAGGCCGATCTCCTCGAGCGTGCGGCAGAACTCGATCGCCGAGCCGTCGAGCACCGGCACCTCGCCGTGCACCTTGATCAGCAGGTTGGTCACGCCGTAGGCGTGGAGCGCCGAGAGCAGGTGCTCGACGGTCTTGATCTGCGCGCCGCGGCCGGCCAGCGTGGTCGCGTACTCGGTGTCGCCGACCGAGCCGATGCGCGCGGGAATCGTCTCCCCAGAGGGCAGCGAATGGAAGTGGATGCCGCTGCCGGGCGGCAGCGGCTGGAGCACCAGTCCGGTGCGACCGCCCGAGTGCAACCCGAGGCCGTAGAGCACGGTCGAGTGACGGATCGTGCGCTGCGGCAGCCCGCCGGGAGCCAGGTTGCGCAGCGGCGGCGGCGGTGTGCGCTCGGGTTCCGCGGCCGGAACCGGCGCGGAGCCGCTGCCGCCGCCGGCGCTGGCCCGGTCGGTCGCCATCCGGCGGGCCGCGACCGCGTTGCGCGCGGCGGTCAGGACCTGCTCGTAGGAGGGCGGCTTCTCGAGGTAGTCGTGGGCGCCCATGCGAATGGCCCGCACCGCCGTCGCCGTGGTGCCATGTCCGGACAGCATGACTACCGCGGCGTCGGGATCGAGCGCGCGCAGCCGCTCGAGCGTCTCGAGCCCGTCGCGATCGGGCAGCCAGACGTCGAGGAAGACCACGTCGGGACGGCGCTCCCGATAGAGCGTGACCGCCTCCTCGCCCGAGGTGGTGGTCACGGTCGCAAATCCGTTGTCGGCGAGAACGCCGCCGAGGGTCTCGAGGATCCCGGTTTCGTCGTCGACCAGCAGGGCGAGCGGACGCTCGTTCGTCACGCGCCGAGTCTACCGCCAGCGGCCGCGCTCGGCGCGGCTCGCGTGCTATCGTCCCGACGCCCATGGAGACGACCGGCGACCGGCGGCAGGAGGTCCTCGCCGAGACGCTCGCGAAGTTCCTCGCCCGGGGCGCCCAGGCCAACGTCTCGAAGCTGCTCGGCAGGATCCGCCCGGAAGACGTGGCGGCGCTGATCGAACGCTTCGCTCCCGAGCAGCGCCTCGAGATCTTCCAGGTGCTGATCTCCGACTTCCCCGACGCGGCCGGCGACGTGCTGACCATGATGGAGCCGGCGCGGCGCCTGGCGCTGCTCGAGCAGCTCGCGCCCGAGCAGGTGGCCGGGCTGCTCGAGCGGATCCCGGTCGACGACGCGGTCTTCGTGCTCGAGTCGCTGCCGCCGGCGCTCCACGATCGGATGGTCGAGCTGGTCGACCTGCGCGACCTCTCCGACGTCCAGACCCAGCTCGCCTACCCCGAGCGCAGCGCCGGCCGGTTGATGGACACCGGCCTGTTCGCGCTGCCCGAGACCGAGACGGTGCGCGACGCGATCGCGGCGATCCAGACCAAGCGCGACGTCGAGATGATCTTCTACCTCTACGTCGTCGATCGCGACGGCCACCTGGTGGGCGTCACCTCGCTGCGCCAACTGCTGCTGACCCGGCCCGAGGCGGTGCTCTCGGAGCTCATGCAGCGCTCGGTGATCAAGGTGCACGTCGACACCGACCAGGAGGAGGTCGCCCGCCAGGCGTCGCGCTACGACCTGCTGGCGGTACCGGTGGTCGACGACCAGAACCACCTGGTGGGGATCGTCACCGTCGACGACATCATCGACGTCGTCCAGGAGGAGGCGGCCGACGACCTGCTGCGCATGGCCGGCACCTCGGAGAACGAGCGGCTGTACGAGGACCGGCCGCTGTCGGTGGCGCGGCTGCGCCTGCCGTCGCTGCTCGCGACGCTCGCCGGCCTGCTGCTGACCGGCGTCCTGCTCGAGCGCTTCCAGACCCGCTTCGCCGACGCCCTGTTCCTGCTCGCGTTCGTGCCGGCGGTGATGGGGCTCTCGGGCACCATCGGCGGCCAGACCTCGGCGGTGGCCGTGCGCGGCCTCGCCTCCGGGCGTCTCGGCCCGTCACTGGCCGCGATCGGCGCTTTCGTGCTGCGCCAGCTGCGGGTCGGTCTCGTGCTCGGAGTGGCGTGCGGCGCGCTCGCCGGGATCGCCGCCGTGGCGCTCCAGCGCAATCTCTGGCTGGGTGGCGTGGTCGGGCTGGCGATCGCGCTGGCCGTGTTGCTCGCCTCGCTGCTGGGCGCGCTGGTGCCGCCGCTGCTCGACCGGATCGGACTCGACCCGGCGGTGGCTTCGGGTCCGCTGCTCGGAGCGCTGCACGACATCGCCGGCATCCTGATCTACTTCGGGCTCGCCTCGGCGCTGCTGCGCCACCTGGCGAGCTGATCGCTACGGAGGCCGCCTCGATGACGAAGGTCTGGACCCTCGCGGTCGTTCTCGCCGCCGCGCCGCTCTCGGCCGAGATCGAGCGCCCCGGATGCCTGCCGCCGGCGGAAGTCGTCGCCGAATCGAACCTGCCCGCCGAGCTCGCCCGCGGCTGCGCCACCGACCCGGCGTGCTGGAACGAAGGGCTCGAACGGGCGCGCGCGCTGGTTTCGCGTTTCGAATCGAGCTACGACGCGCACCGGATCCGCGTGCTGGTCGCGCGCGCGGCGGGCCGGGCACTGGGCCCGGAAGCCGTGGCGTCGGACGTCGCCGAGTACCGCGAGCTGGCGGCGGGCCACCCCGCGAATCCCGCGTACGCGCATCTGCTCGCCCAGCTGACGCTCGAGGGCGAGTCCTACGAGGTCGAGCTCGCGAGAATCGCCGCCGCGGATCCCGACTATCCGTGGGCGCAGCTCTCGATCGCCTACCTGCTGCGGCCCGACGCGGACGCCGCGGCGCGCGCGCCGTCCTTCGACGCCCTCGAGCGCTTCGTCGAGATCTGCCCGCTCCGCTACGAGCCGGCCCTGGCGATGCTCGAGCGGAGCGGGGACCCGACCGGCTGGGCTCGGCTCGGTTCCCGGCTGCGCGGCGCGGCGGTCCTGGCGCGGGATTTCGTCGCGGCCGAGCGGCTCTGGCGGCTCGGGGCGCGCCTCGAGGGCGTCGATCCCGAGCGCAACGCGCGCTGGCTCGCCGAGATTCGACGGGACCTGGAGACGCTCGTCGCGGGCGGTCTGCCCGACGCCGTGGCGGAGCTGGCCGCGCTGCGCCGCGGCTACGAGATGGCGGGCGACGCGGAAGGCGGCGCGCGCGTCGATGGGCACCTGCTCGAGCGACAACCGTGCTCGCAGCCGGCGCGTGCGCTGCTCGCGAGCCGCCTGCGCCCGCGGCTCGCCGACGCGCCGTGGCTCGGTGTCGAGAAGCGGCGAGCAATCGCGCGCGACTTGCGCGCCGAGCTCGCGCCGGTGCTCGCCCGCTGCGGCGACGACGAGCCGCTGCTGACGCTCGAGGTCGAGGCGCTGGCGCTGCTCGGGCCGGACGCCGGCGCCGAGCTCGCGGCGGCCGTCGAGCGGTGGCTGGCGCTCCCCGAGAAGCGGCGCGGCGAGCCCGAGCTGTGGGCCGCCGAGCGCCTGCTCGAGGCGGGCGTCGGGCTCGACCGGGTGGCCACGCTGCTCGCGAGCGCCCGCGCTTCGCGCAGCGGGGCGGAGGCGAGCCCGCAGGCGACCACCGGGGCGGAGCCGGTGCGGCGGTGGGAGCTGCGCCTGGCGGCGGCCCTCGCGCTCGCCGCCGGCGATCCCGGCGGCGCCGGCGCCCGGCTCGAGGAGCTGCGCGCCGCGATGGCGGCGGCGAGTCCCGGGTCGGTGGGTGCGGCGGAGCGCGCGGCCGTCGAGCGCATCGAGGCCGGCTGGGCGTGCGCGACGGCGCCCGGCGAGGCCGCCCTGGCGCGCTGGGGGCCCTTGGTCGCGGTGGCCCCGGAGGGGAGCGGCGCAGAGCGCGAGGCGCGCCGATGCTGGATCGCGACCCGCGGTGGCGCCGAGGGATTCGACGCCTGGCGCGCCGAGCGCTCGCGGATCGCGAGCGCGTCCGGCGCCTGGCGCACGGTCGACGAGGACCTGCCCGCGGTGGAGCTCACCGACCTGGGGCGCGCGCGCATCGACCTCTCCGACTTCGCCGGCAAGACGCTCCTGCTGCGCGCCTGGGCCGGATGGTGCGGACCCTGCCGCGAGGAGCTGGCGGCGCTGGGCGAGCTCGCGCGCCGCTACGAAGGGCGCTCCGACGTGGCGATCCGGCTGGTCAGCGTCGACGACGATCCGTCGCCGGTGATCGACCTCTACGCGCGCGACGTGCTGGCGGTGGAGCCCTGGTTCGGCGGCGGCCCGCTGCTCGAGTCCGGCTTCCTGGACCACGTTCCCGCGGCCTGGATCGTCTCGCCGGCCGGCCGCGTCGTGCGCCGTCAGGACGGGACCGTCGGCGATGCGCCCGCCTCCTGGATCGAAGCCGCGGCCGCGGTGATCGAGGACGTGTCCGGTGCCGCGTCGGCGACTTCGCCGGTCGCGGCGCCGTGAGCCGACGGTGCGTTCGCAGCAGGCCGAAGCGCTGCTCCTGACGGTCACCGACCTGCAGGAGGCCGACCGCGTCGTCGAGTTCCTGACCCGAGAGCACGGCAAGCGGCGGGGCGCGGCGCGCGGCGCCAAGCGCCGGTTCAGCCGCTTCGCCGGCGAGCTGCAGCCGCTCGCCAAGGCGCGCATCGGTTGGTTCGAGAAGGAGGGGCGCGATCTGGTCCGGATCTCGTCGGTCGAGCTGCTGCGCGCGCCGCGCGGGCTCGAGGACCTCGAAGGGCTGATGATCGGCGCCTACCTCGCCGAGACCGCCGCCACCTTCGCGCAGGAGGGGGAGCCGGCAGAGAAGCTCTACCGCCTGCTCGACGCGACGATCGAAGCGCTGGCCGACGGCGTCGATCGTGCGCTGGTCGTGCGCTACTTCGAGAGCTGGATCCTGCGCCTGGCCGGGGTGTTCCCGTCGCCCGAGCTCTGTCCGCTCTGCGGCGCCCCGCTCGACGCGGGCGCCGCGCTCGCCGGGGGCGGCGACGCGCTCGTGTGCAGGACCTGCGCGGCGGGCGAGCCGGGAGCGATTCCGGTGTCGGCGGCCGCGATCGCGTTCTGGCTTCGCGCCGGTCGCGAGGGCCCGAGGTCGATGGCCGAGCGTCCCCCGCACGCGGCGACTCTCGCCGAGGTGGGCGAGGTCACCGGCAGGATCCGACGCCACTTCCTCGGCCAGGAGCTGCGCAGTCTCGGCGTCCTGCGCCGGACGCTCGGCGACGCCGCGCCGATCTGATGCGGACCGAAGCCGGATGCGCCGCGCCGGCGCGTCGCGACGATCGCGGGTGACGCTCCCGCCTGATACGCTTTCGCGCCCATGCGCTCGTTCCAGGAGCTCATCCTCTCGCTGTCGTCGTTCTGGGCCGGCCAGGGGTGCGTGCTGCAGCAGCCCTACGACCTCGAAGTCGGCGCCGGCACCATGCACCCCGACACCTTCCTGCGGGTGCTCGGGCCGGAGCCCTGGCGTGTCGCCTACGTCCAGCCGTCGCGCCGTCCGGCCGACGGTCGCTACGGCGACAACCCGTTCCGGCTCTACAAGCACACCCAGTTCCAGGTCATCCTCAAGCCCTCGCCGCTCGACGTGCAGGAGCTCTACGTCCGCAGTCTCGAGGCCATGGGCATCGACCTCGCGGTCCACGACCTGCGCTTCGAGGAGGACAACTGGGAGGCGCCGACGCTCGGCGCCTGGGGGGTCGGCTGGCAGGTGATGCTCGACGGCATGGAGATCACCCAGTTCACCTACTTCCAGCAGGCCGGCGGGCTCGACCTCGAGCCGATCTCGTGCGAGATCACCTACGGCCTCGAGCGCATCACCATGTTTCTCGGCCTGAAGAAGTCGATCTACGACATCCCCTGGGTCGGAGGCGGCGTCGACTACCGGCAGGTGCGCCACCAGGACGAACAGGAGTTCTCGCGCTACAACTTCGAGATCGCCGACGTCGCCTTCCTGCGCTCGATGCTCGACGGCTGGGAGGCCGAGGCCCGTCGCTGCCTCGAAGAGAAGCTCGTGCTGCCGGCCTACGAGTGCGCGCTCAAGTGTTCGCACCTGTTCAACCTGCTCGACGCCCGCGGCGCGGTGTCGGTGACCGAGCGGGTGACGCTGATGAAGCGGATCCGCGACTTGGCGATCGGCTGCGCGAAGGAGTACGTCGCCAGCCGCGAGCGGCTCGGCTTCCCGCTGCTGGCGCGGCCGGAAACGGCGTCGCGAGAGGAGGCGGGCCGTGGCTGAAGGCGAGCTGCTGCTCGAGGTCCGCGCCGAGGAGATCCCCGCCCGCATGCTCGGCCCCGCCGGTCGCGAGCTGGCGACGCGGCTGTTCGAGCAACTGGTCGCGCTGGCGCTGACGCCGCATGAAGTCGAGGCCGGTTCCACGCCGCGCCGGCTCTGGGTGGTGCTCACCGGGTTGCCGGCGTGCGAGAAGGACCGCGAGACGATCGAAGTCGGCCCGCCGGCGTCGGCGGCGTTCGATGCCTCGGGGGCGCCGACCGCGGCGGCCGAGGGGTTCGCGCGCAAGGTCGGGGTCGAGGTCGCGGCGCTGCGACGCCGCGTCTTCACCAAGGCCGACGTCGCCAGGACCGGGGTCAAGGCCGAAGGCGAGCGCGTCTACGTCGAGCGGGTCGTCCGCGGGCGCGACACGCGCGAGGTGCTCGCCGCGCTGATTCCGCGCACCCTCGCCGAGCTCGGCTGGGCCAAGACGATGCGCTGGGGGAGCGGCACCGGTCCCTGGGTTCGGCCGGTCCACGGCGTGGTCGCGCTGTTCGACGGCGAGATCGTGCCGTTCGAGCTGTTCGGCGTCGCCTCGGGGCGCACCACCGCGGGGCATCCGACGCTGTCGCCCGAGCGCTTCGACGTGCTCTCCGCGGCCGACTGGCGCGGGCGGCTCGGCGGGCTCGGGATCGTCCCCGAACCGGAGGTCCGGCGCGAGCGGTTGGTCGCGGGCATGCGCGAGCGCGCCGCGGCGGCCGGCGGCCGGCTAGTGGAGGACGGCGCACTGCTCGACAAGCTCGCCGCGATCTGCGAGATCCCCGGCGTGCTCGAGGGCAGCTTCGACGCGGCGCTGCTCGAGCTGCCGCGCGAGGTGCTCCGGACCTCGCTCGCCGACCACCAGAGCGCGCTCGTCGTCGAGCGCCCGGACGGACGCCTCGCGCCGCTCTTTCTGACCGTCATGGATCGCCCGGACGATCCGGCGGGCCGGGTGCGCGCGGGCAACGAGTGGGTGGTCGCCGCGCGCCTCGCCGACGCCGCCTTCTTCTGGAAGAAGGACCGCTCGGCGCCGCTCGAGGCCGGGGTCGAGCGCCTCGAGGATCTCTCCTTCCACGAAAGGCTCGGTCACTACGGTTCGAAGCGGAGTCGACTGGACTCGATGACCTCTCACTGGGCCAAGTGGGCAATGCTCGGTGAGGAAGAAGCAAGGCACCTGCGCCGGGCCGTGCAGCTCCTGAAAGTCGATCTGACGTCGGAGATGGTCCGGGAGTTCACATCGCTCCAGGGGATCGTGGGCGGCATCTACGCCCGGGAGGACGGCGAGGCTGACGTGGTCTGGCAGGCGATCTACGATCAGTACCTTCCCGCCGGCGCCGACGACCCCCTCCCTCGCGGGCGCGTGGGTCGATTCGCCGCGCTCGCCGACCGGATCGACACCCTCGTCGGCTTCTTCGGCCTCGGGCTGATCCCGACCGGGAGCAAGGATCCTTACGGCCTGCGGCGATCCGCTCTGGGCATCGTTCGCCTGTTGCTGGAGGGTGGCATCCCGCTCGGGCTGGAGCGGGTGACGCGGTCTGCCTATCAGCAGCACGTTTCGCTCAAGCTCGGCGAAGACGAATGCTGGTCGAAGCTGAGGCCGTTCTACGAGGATCGGGTCCGCTACCTCCTGGGCCTCCGCGGCTTCGCGCACGACGAGATCGAGGCGGGGCTGGGTGCGACCGGTTCGCCCCTCGAGTCCCTGCCGGAGCTCGAGCGCCGGGTGCGCGCGATCCACGAAGTGCGCGACCGTCCGGAGCTCCTCTCGGTGGTGTTGTCGTTCAAGCGCCTGAACAACATCCTCAAGGACGCGGCCGACGGTTCGCTCCCCGCCGAGCCGGACTCCTCGAAGCTCGGTTCCGCGGCCGAGCAGGCGCTGGTCGAGGCGCGTGGCGCGCTCGATCGCGAGCTCGCCTCGGCCGCGGGCGCCGGCGACCCGGCGCGGTCTCTCGAGGCGATCGGCCGCTTCGCCGAGCCGCTCGACCGCTTCTTCGTCGAGGTGCTGGTGATGGATCCCGACCCGGAGGTCCGGCGGCAGCGCCTGGCGCTGCTCGCGGCGGTGCGCCGATCGATCGCCGCGGTCGCCGATCTCTCGGCCGTGGTCGTCGACAAGGCCGAGCTGCGCGCCCGCGCCGGCGACTGAATCGGATCAGTTCGGCGGGGCGGCCGCGGGCACCGGCAGGGCGGGCACCTGCGGTTGCGCCGGCGCCTCGTCGGCGTAGACCAGCTTCATCGGACGCCCCAGCAGGCGGGCGAGCGGGTCCTCCGAGAGCTGCATCGCGCGGCCGCGCGCGAGCGCGTCGTCGACGCCGAGCCCCTGGTAGCGCACGAGGTAGCCGGTCCAGGCGTAGGAGGCGCGCCAGCCGACGGTGCAGTGGAGCAGGACCGGACCGTTGTGCTTGCGCAGCGTCTCCTCGAGCCGCTCGAGGACCTCGGGACGATAGGGGTGATCCTCGCCGGAGATCGGAACGTGCACGTACTCGAGTCCGAGCTCGGCGGCGAGCGCCGCCTCGTCGAAGGGGACCGCCTCGCGATTGGCCATCTCCGCTTCGCCGCGCAGATTGACGATCGCGGTGACGCCGAGCTCCTTCAACTTGCGCAAGGCCGCCTCGCTCGGCTGCCCGCCGATGAACACCCGACCGTCGCGAAAGAGCGCACGCTCTACGCCCTCGACGTCGCCGACCTCGACCGGCAGTCCGGCCGGGTCGATGCCGATCGCGGTCGCCGCCGACGCGGGTGAAACGGGATCCGCCGCGAGCGGCGTCGACAGGACGAAGGCGGCGGCGACGGCGATGGCTCGGATCTTCATGGCGTCCCCTCGAAGAACGACCCAGGATAGCGCGCCGGGTGGCCGTCCGGCGGGGCGGGAGAATCGCGACCCGCCTCGTCTAGGATCGGCCGCGACGTCGGACCATCCGCGGCGGGCCACGCGCCCGGCGCGCGCCGTGCGAAGGGGAGGGAACGCATGGAGCGGAGGTGGGTCTACGGCTTCGACGAGGTCGCGGCGGCCGAGAAGGCGACCGGCGGCGGCTGGGACGCGGTGCGCGGGCTGCTCGGCGGCAAGGGGGCGAACCTCGCGGAGATGACCCGGTTGGGGTTGCCGGTGCCGCCGGGCTTCGTGGTCACCTCCGAGGCCTGCGTCGCCTTCCTCGCGGCCGGCGAGAAGTTTCCGGGCGGGCTCTGGGAGCAGGTCGAGGCCGCGCTCGGCGCCCTCGAGGAGCGCACCGGCAAGCGCTTCGGCGACCCCGCGAACCCTCTGCTCGTCTCCTGCCGCTCCGGCGCGAAGTTCTCGATGCCCGGAATGATGGACACCGTGCTCAACCTCGGCCTGAGCGACCCGGTCGCCGAGGGGCTCGCGCGCGCGACCGGCGACGCGCGCTTCGCCTTCGACAGCTACCGCCGCCTGATCCAGATGTTCGGCTCGGTGGTGCTCGCCCTGCCCGACGAGCCGTTCGAGGAGGTGCTGGCCGAGGCGCGCCGGAGCGCGGGAGTCGAGAGCGATTCGCAGCTCGGAGCCGAGGAGTGGCGTCGGGTCGCCACGCGCTTCCGCGAGCTGGTCGAGCGCGGCGCGGGTCGGCCGTTTCCGCAGGACGCCATGGAACAGATCCGGCTCGCGATCGAGGCGGTCTTCCGCAGCTGGAACGGCAAGCGCGCGGTCGACTACCGCAACGCGGCGAAGATTCCGCACGACCTCGGCACCGCGGTCAACCTGTGCACGATGGTGTTCGGCAATCTCGGCGACGACTCCGCGACCGGCGTCGCCATGACCCGCAGCGGCTCGACCGGCGAGCGCAAGCTCGAGGGCGATTACCTGGTCAACGCCCAGGGCGAGGACGTGGTCGCCGGCATTCGCGCCACCAAGCCGCTCGACCAGCTCGCCCGCGAGATGCCGGCGGCCTACCGCGAGCTCGAGCGGATCTCCGACCGGCTCGAGAAGCACTTCCGCGAGATGCAGGACGTCGAGTTCACCATCGAGCGCGGCAAGCTCTGGATGCTCCAGACCCGCGGCGCCAAGCGCACCGCGCAGGCCGCCGTGCGCATCGCGGTCGAGATGGTCGCCGAGGGGCTCGTCTCGCGCGAGGAGGCGGTCGGGCGCGTCACGCCGGAGCAGATCGACTTCTTCCTGCACCCGCAGTTCGGCCGCACTGCGGTGACCGGCGCGGTGGCCGCCGGCGATCGCCTCGCGAGCGGCCTCAACGTCTCGCCGGGGGCGGCGGTGGGCCGGATCGCGCTCGACGCCGACACCGCCGAGCGCTGGGCGAAGGGGGACGCCGCCGAGGTCATCATGGTCCGCCCCGAGACCAAGCCGGACGACGTCCACGGCATGCTCGCGGCGAAGGGGATCCTGACCAGCCGCGGCGGCCGCACCAGCCACGCCGCGCTGGTCGCCCGCCAGTTCGGCAAGCCCGCGGTGGTCGGCGTCGCCTCGCTCGAGATCGACTTCGAGGCGCGCGCGATCCGGATCGGCGAGCGGACGATCGCCGAGGGCGAGTGGATCTCGATCGACGGCACCTCGGGCGAGGTCTACGCGGGCCGGCTCGACACCGTCGTCCCCGACATCCGCGATCCGTACCTGTCGCGGCTGCTCGGCTGGGCCGACGAGATCCGGCGCCTCGAGGTCTGGGCCAACGCCGACTACCCGGTCGACGCGCGGCGCGCGCGCGAGTACGGCGCCCAGGGCATCGGCCTGTGCCGTACCGAGCACATGTTCTTCGAGAGCGAGCGGATGCCGATCGTGCAGCGCATGATCCTGCACAAGGACGAACCGGCGGTGGTCACCGAGTGCCTCGAGGCGCTTCTGCCGCACCAGCGGAGCGACTTCGAGGGGTTGTTCCGGGCGATGGACGGCCATCCGGTGATCGTCCGCCTGATCGATCCGCCGCTCCACGAGTTCCTGCCCGGTCAGCTCGAGCTGGCGCGCGAGATCGACGCGCTCGAGCGCGCGGGCGCGGACCCGAGGCGCGTGACCGACCGGCGCGAAGTCCTGGCCGCGGTCGAGCGGCTGCACGAGACCAACCCGATGCTGGGACTGCGCGGCGTGCGGCTCGGCATCCACCTGGCGGCGCTCACCCGCATGCAGGTGCGGGCGATCTTCGAGGCGGCCTGCGCCTGCGCCGCCGCGGGAGTCGACGTCCGCCCCGAGGTGATGATCCCGCTCGCCGTCCACTGGCGCGAGCTCGAGGTCCAGCAGCAGGAGCTCGAGGCCGAGGCCGAGAAGGTGATGGCCGAGCGCGGGCGCCGGGTCGACTACAAGTTCGGCACCATGATCGAGATCCCGCGCGCGGCGCTGACCGCCGACCAGCTGGCGCGCTACGCGCAGTTCTTCTCGTTTGGCACCAACGACCTGACCCAGACGACCTACGCCATCTCGCGCGACGACGCCGAGAAGGGTTTCCTGGTCGAGTACCTGCGGCGGGGGATCCTGCCCGAGAACCCGTTCGCGTCGATCGACGAGGACGGCGTCGGCAAGCTGATGTCGATGGCGGTCGAGCTCGGCCGCCGCCAGCGCCCGGGCATGGAGATCGGCATCTGCGGCGAGCACGGCGGCGACCCGAAGTCGATCGCCTTCTGCCACCGGATCGGCCTCGACTACGTCTCCTGCTCGCCGTTCCGCGTCCCGGTCGCCCGCCTCGCCGCCGCCCACGCCGCGCTCGCCGAGCGCAGCGCCAAGGCGCCCGCGAAGTAGACTGCGGCGCGTGCCGCGGATCCGGATCCTCGCCGACACGCTGGTGTCGCAGATCGCCGCCGGCGAGGTCGTCGAACGGCCGGCGTCGGTGGTCAAGGAGCTGGTCGAGAACGCGCTCGACGCCGGCGCGACGTCGATCGAGATCGACCTCGAGGGGGGCGGCGCCACCCGCACCCGCGTCGCCGACGACGGCCGCGGCATGGACCGCGACGACGCGCTGCTCGCCTTCGACCGCCACGCCACCTCCAAGATCGCCAGCTTCGACGACCTCGAGCGGGTCGCGACGCTCGGCTTCCGCGGCGAGGCGCTGGCCTCGATCGCCGCGGTCTCGAAAGTCGAGCTGACCACGGCCGAGAGCCCCGGCGACGGCACGCGGGTGCGCCTCGAAGGTGGCCGCGTCCTGGTCGCCGAACCGGCGGCGCGCGCGCGCGGCACCACGGTCGACGTCCGCTCGTTGTTCTGGAACGTCCCGGCGCGGCGCAAGTTCCTCAAGCGCCGCGAGACCGAGCTGCGGCGCGCGGTGGAGGTGGTCGAGGGCTACGCCCTGGCGCGACCGGAGATCGCCTTCTCGGTCTCCAGCGAGGGACGCCCGCTGCTCGAGGCGTCTCCTCTCGCCGAAGACGCCGAAGGGCTGCGCGCGCGCATCGCCCAGGTCTTCGGCCCGGAGCTCGCGCGCGAGCTCGCGCCGATCGACGGCGCGCGCGACGGCGCCGGCGATCCGGCCGAGCTGGCCGCGCGCGGCTTCGTCGGTTCGCCGAAGACGTCCCGCGGTCGCCGCTCGTTCGTCTTCGTCAACCGCCGCCTGGTGCGCGACCGCGCGCTGCAGGCCGCCTTCTACCGTGCCGTGCGGGAGGAGTGGCGGAGCGAGGAGTTCCCGAGCCTCTTCCTCTTCCTCGACCTGCCACCGGAGAAGGTCGACGTCAACGTCCACCCGCAGAAGGCCGAGGTCCGCTTCCGCGACACCGGAGTCGTCGACCGCATCGCGACCGTCCTGCGCGCCGCGCTCGCTCGCGCCCGCGGCGAGGAGCCAGCCCCCATTCGCGCCCCGAGCCACGGCCGTCTCGATCCGTCGCTGCTCGCCTGGGAAGGGTTGGGGGGCCGCGGCGGGAGCGCGGACGAAGTCCGCGAGCCCGCCACGGCGCAACCCATCGGAACGGAGAGGCAAGGCTCTTCTGTTCAAGACCAAGGCCAAGACCAAGACCAAGACCAAGACGAAGGCCAAGGCAGAGACCTTCTGTTGAAGGGGGTGGTGGGCGAGGCGACCGAGACGAGGTCGAGGCTGCCCGGCGAGCCGGGCGCTGTCCAAGACCGGACGCCGAGCGAGGCCGGCAGCCCCGCCGGAGCCACCGGCGCCGAGCCCCCCGTCTCTCCCTTCAATGGAAGTCTTTCGTCTTCGTCTCGTCTTTCGTCGTTGTCTTCAACAGAAGAGATTTCGTCTTTCGCCGCGCGCGGCACGGCGCCGCGCGGCGCGGAGCTCGGGCGGATCGCGGTGCCGGTATTCGCGCCGCTCGAGCGCGCCGCCGTGCCGCTGTCGGGGCGGTCGGGGCAGGTGCGGCCGTTCCGCCTGCTCGGGCAGTACAAGGGGGCGCTGATCCTGCTCGAGGGGCCCGACGGGCTCTACCTGATCGATCAGCACGTCGCGCACGAGCGGATCCTCTACGAGCGGCTGCGCCGCGAGCTCGCCGCCGAGCGGCCGGTGCCGCAGCGGCTGGTGGTGCCGCTGCTGCTCGAGCTGTCGCGTGGCGAGACGATGCGGCTCGCCGAGCTCGCCGCCGCGCTCGCCGGCTTCGGCTTCGAGGTCGAGGAGCTGTCGGGCGGCACGCTCGGCGTCGCCACGACGCCGGCCGCGCTCGGGCCGGAATCGGCGCGCGCGCTGCTGCTGCGGCTGGCGACCGATGCCGAGGCGACGCCCGAGAACCTCGCGGTCCGCCTGCTCGACGACTTCGCCTCGTCGATGGCCTGCAAGGCCGCGGTCAAGATGCACCACCCGCTCTCGGGCGAGAAGCTCGAGGCGCTGATCTCGGAGCTGTTCCGCGCCGAGAACCCCTACGCCTGTCCGCACGGGCGGCCGGTCGTGCTGCAGCTGACGGATTCCGACCTCGAGCGCCGCTTCGGCCGGCGCTGACGACGGGCGGCGCCTCGTTCGTGAGGCGGTCGCTAGAATGCGTCCCGTGTGGTGGCGCGCCAAGCGGGACGACCTCGAGGAGAAGCTCGACTACGGCTTTTCCGATCCGGCGCGGCTCGGCGAGGCGCTGGTCCACCGCTCCTGGGCGCACGAGCAGGGTTCGATCGAGCACAACGAGCGCCTCGAGTTCCTCGGTGACGCGGTGCTCGGACTGGTCGCGGCGAGCTGGCTCTTCGCCCGCTACAAGGAACAGCCGGAAGGGGAGCTGGCGCGGCGGAAGGCCTGGCTGGTCTCCGCGCCGACCTTGGCGCGCGAGGCGCGGCGACTCCAGCTCGGGGAGCGGCTGCGACTCGGGGTCGGCGAGGAACGCTCGGGGGGCCGGGAAAAGGCTTCGATCCTGGCCGACGCCCTCGAGGCGGTCTACGGAGCGATCTGGCTGGACGGCGGCCCGGAAGCTGCGCGGCGGGTGATCGAGCGCTACCTCGAGGAGGCCGAGCGGGCCGGGGAGCCGACCGGCGGCGACCCGAAGACGGTGCTCCAGGAGATCGTCCAGGGGCGCGGCTGGCCGCTGCCGTCCTACGCGATCGTCGACGAGGCGGGACCCGACCACGACAAGAGCTTCGTCTGCGAAGTCTCGGTGCGCGGCGAAGCGGCCGGCCGCGGCGAGGGGCGGACCAAGAAGGAGGCCCAGCAGCGCGCCGCCGCCGCCGCGCTCGAGACGCTCGCCGCCGCCGAGGCGGCAGCGGCCGGGAGCGGCGAGGAGCCCGAGGCGCCGGGGGCGGAGGACCGATAGAATCCCCGGTCCCATGTCGACCTCTCTGAAGGATTCCGTGACGGTCCGCCGTCTGCGCGGCCAGGTGGGCGAAACGGTCACCCTGCGCGGCTGGGTGGCCGGGAAACGCTCGTCGGGCAAGATCGCCTTCGTCCAGTTCCGCGACGGCACCGGCACGGTGCAGGCGGTCGCCGCGAGGAACGACGTGTCGCCGGAGGCCTGGGCCGACCTCGAGCGCGCGACCCAGGAGTCGACGGTGACCCTGACCGGTACCGTCAAAGAGGACAAGCGCTCGCCCTCCGGCGTCGAACTCGGCCTCTCCGACTTCCGCGTCGACTTCCTGACCCAGGACTTCCCGATCACGCCGAAGGACCACGGCACCGCGTTCCTGATGGAGAACCGCCACCTCTGGCTGCGCTCGTCGCGCCAGCGCGCGGCGCTCAGGGTGCGCAGCGAGGTCGAGCAGGGGATCCACGACTTCTTCCACGACCGCGACTTCGTGCGCATCGACTCGCCGATCCTCACCCCGGCGGCGTGCGAGGGGACCTCGACCCTGTTCGAGACCGACTACTTCGGCGACAAGGCCTACCTGTCGCAGTCGGGCCAGCTCTACCTCGAGCCGGCGATCTCGGCGTTCGGGCGGGTCTACTGCTTCGGCCCGACCTTCCGCGCCGAGAAGTCGAAGACCCGCCGGCACCTGATGGAGTTCTGGATGGTCGAGCCCGAGGTCGCCTTCCTCGAGTTCGACGGCCTGTGCGATCTCGCCGAGGAGTTCGTCTGCGCGCTGGTGGCGCGCGTCCTCGACCGCTGCGCGGAGGACCTCAAGGTGCTGGAGCGCGACACCGCGGTTCTCGAGAAGGTGGTGCCGCCGTTCCCTCGTATCACCTACACCGAGGCGATCGAGCGCTTGAACGCCAAAGGCAACCCGATCGTCTGGGGCGACGACTTCGGCGCCGACGAGGAGACGCTGGTCTCTGCCGACTTCGACCGGCCGCTGATGGTCAGCCGCTTCCCGACCGCGTTCAAGGCGTTCTACATGCAGCCGGACCCGGAGAACCCGAAGGTCGTCCTCGGCCTCGACATCATCGCGCCGGAGGGCTACGGCGAGATCATCGGCGGCAGCCAGCGCATCCACGACCACGACTTCCTGCTGCAGCGGATCCGCGACCACCAGCTGCCGGTCGAGGCCTTCCAGTGGTACCTCGACGTGCGCAAGTACGGCAGCTGCCCGCACGCCGGCTTCGGCATGGGCCTCGAGCGCTTCGTCGCCTGGATGTGCAAGCTCGACCACCTGCGCGAGACCATTCCGTACCCGCGCATGCTCTACAAAATCTACCCCTGAGCCGCTCGACGGCTCCTCGTCTTCACGCGGCGGCGGACGGTCCCTCGACCGGCCCGCCGCCGCGGCGCATCAGGACCAGGTTGCGGAAGTAGAGGAAGGGGAGGAAGACGAACGAGAGGATGATCGGCAGCTTGTCGATGTGCAGCGCGTAGACGAGCGAGACCAGGCTCCCCCAGAACGACAGGTGCCAGAAGATCGACGGCACCATCAACTGCCGCTTCTTCTCCGAATAGAGCCACTGGATGATGAAACGACTCGAGAAGATCCCGTTGCCCAGCAGGCCGAAGACGGTCCAGAGCTTCGAATCGACGTAGAGCCAGGGCAGCAGACTGCCGAGCAGGGGCTGCAGGAAACCGGAGCTGTCGTTCATGCACCGGATTCTCTCCGACGGCCTTCCGCACGCCAACCACCGAAGTGGGGAGGCCGGAGCGGTGGTCGGTCGCCAACCACCAGCGTTCCGAGGCCGGAGAGGTGCTCGCTTCCCGCAGCGAAGTGGCGGGGGGCCCCGACCTCCAGTGTCTTGATGAGATCCCCGGGGTACCGACCGAGCGGCGGGAAGCGAGCACCTCTCCGGCCACCCACCAACGTTCGATAGATTCGCGACAGTGAAGTTCACGGGACGAGAAGCCGCCGTCTTCACCGCGCTGACGCTGATCTGGGGCACGACCTGGGCCGCGATCCGCGTCGGTCTGGACGGCATCCCGCCGCTCGCCGGCGTCGGCATCCGCTTCACGATCGCCGGGGCGCTGCTGCTCGCGATCGCCTGGCAGCAGGGTGCCCCGCTCGGCCGGACGCGCGTCGAGCGCCGGCTCTGGATCGCCAACGCGATCGCGACCTTCATGGTCCCCTACGGCGTCATCTACTGGGCCGAACAGATCGTCCCGACCGGCCTCTCCGCGATCCTGTTCTCGACTTTCCCGCTCTGGATCTCGATCGTCGGCCGCTGGGTTCTTCCCGGCGAGCGCCCCCACGCCGGCCAGTGGCTCGGCGTCGCCCTCGGCTTCGCCGGCATCGTGGTGATCTTCTCGGAGGACTTCTCGCGACTGGGCGCGCCGGGAATCCGTCTGCGTTGTCTCGCGCTTCTCGGTGCCGCCGTGGTCTCGGCCAGTTGCAGCGTCTCGATCAAACGCTGGGGCGGGGGAGTCTCGCCGCTGTCACTTTCGGCGGTCCCGATGCTCGCGGCCGGCCTCGCGACCGGCGCGCTGGCGGCAGCGGTCGAGCGCGACGCGGCGTGGAACCTGACGGCGGGGCCGGTGCTCGCGACCCTCTACCTTGCCGTCTTCGGCTCGGCGGTGACCTTCACCCTCTACTTCTGGCTGCTGCGCCGCTCGACCGCGATCTCGGCTTCGCTGGTCTCCTACACCGCCCCGGTGGTCGCCGTCACCGTCGGTATCGTCGCCTTCGGCGAACCGCTGACCGCCCGGCTCGGGATCGGCGCCGTCCTGGTTCTGGCCGGGGTCGCCGCGGCGCTGCGCCCGCACTGACTCCGACGCGGACGCCGCGTCGCGACCTTTTTGCCGCTTTGCGGTAAAATTCTTGCCGCAGTGCGGAAAGCCCGGGTCGCCGCCCGGCCGCCGATCGATTGGTAGCATCGCCCGGGTTCCAGTCGCCAAGGAGCGCGCGCGATGCGCCCGAGGAGCATTCGATGAGCCAGCCCGCCCCGACCCACGCCAGCGAGCAGGAAGCGCGCAAGGTCGCCGAGGCCTCGCGCGAGACCGAGTGGAAGAGCCCGAGCTTCCTGAAGGAGCTCTTCCTCGGCAACTTCCGGCTCGACCTGATCCACCCGTATCCGCTGGTCGGCGAGGAGCGCCCGGAGTTCACGGCGTTCTTCCGCGCCTTTCGCGAATTCCTGGTCACCGAGGTCGACCCGGTGGCGATCGACCGCACCGGCGAGTATCCGGAGCACGTCATCGACGGCCTGCGCAAGCTCGGAGCCTTCGGCCTCAAGATCCCGCGCGAGTACGGCGGCCTCGGCTGCAGCATGCTCGAGTACTCGAAGTTGATGGAGATGCTGGGGTCGGTCGACGGCAACGTCGAGGCACTGCTCTCGGCGCATCAGTCGATCGGCGTGCCGACGCCGCTGCTCTACTTCGGCACCGAGGAGCAGAAGCAGCGCTTCCTGCCGCGCTGCGCCGCCGGCGAGATCTCCGGCTTCGCCCTGACCGAGCCCGACGTCGGCTCCGACCCGGCGCGGCTGGCGACCACCGCTGTGCTCTCGGCCGACGGCAGCCACTACCTGCTCAACGGCACCAAGCTGTGGTGCACCAACGGCACCATCGCCGACCTGCTGGTGGTGATGGCCCGCCACCCCGACACCAAGAAGATCAGCGCCTTCGTGGTCGAGATGAAGTCCCCCGGCGTCAAGGTCGAGCACCGTTGCCGGTTCATGGGCTTGCGCGCGCTGGCCAACGCCGTGCTGACGTTCACCGACGTCGCGGTCCCGGTGGAGAACCGGATCGGCGCCGAGGGCAAGGGGTTGAAGATCGCCCTGACCACGCTCAACACCGGCCGCCTCGCGATTCCCGCCGGCTCGATCGGCGCTGCCAAGCTCTGCCTCGAGATCAGCCGCGAGTTCGCCGCCGAACGCGTGCAGTGGGGGCGACCGGTCGGCAAGCACGAGGCGATCGCCCACAAGCTGGCCGACATGGCGGCGACCACCTTCGCCATGGAGGCGATGACCGAGCTCGCCTGCCAGATGGCCGACCGCGGCGGCTACGACATCCGGCTCGAGGCCGCCGCCGCCAAGCTCTGGAACACCGAGCGCACCTGGCAGGTGGTCGACGACACCATGCAGATCCGCGGCGGCCGCGGCTACGAGACCGCCGATTCGCTCGCCGCGCGCGGCGAGGCGCCGGTCCCGGTCGAGCAGATCTTCCGCGACTACCGGATCAACCGGATCTTCGAGGGCTCCTCGGAGATCATGCACCTGTTCATGGCGCGCGAGGCGGTCGACAAGCACCTCCAGGTCGCCGGCGACCTGATCGACCCCGAGAAGCCGTTGGGCGCCAAGGCGAAGGCATTCCTGCGCGCCGCCGGCTTCTACGCCTGGTGGTACCCGACCCGCTGGCTCGGCTGGGGGCGCTGGCCGCGCTACGCGGAGTTCGGGCGTCTGGCGACCCACCTGCGCTTCGTCGAACGCAACGCGCGCAAGCTGGCGCGCCAGGTCTTCCACGGCATGAACGTCTACCAGGGCAAGCTCCAGCACAAGCAGGGATTCCTGTTCCGGCTGGTCGACGTCGTCGACGAGCTGTTCGCGATGGCCGCGACGGTGTCGCGCGCCGAGGCGCTGCGCCGCGCCGGCGGCCCCGAAGCCGAGAAGGCCGTCGAGCTCGCCGATCTGTTCTGCCGCGGCTCGCGCCACACCGTGGCCAAGCTCTTCCGCGACCTCTGGCGCAACGACGACGCCCGCAAGTACCGGACCGGCGTCGCCGTCACCGACGGCGCGCACACCTGGGTGCACGAGGGGACGATTCCGGTCGCCGAACACCATCACGCCGGCGCACCCGCCGCGCAGGCCGCGCCCGAGCGGCCGGTCGCGGCGCGCTGACGCGGTGAGAGCGGTCGCGCCGGCGCCGCCCGGCGGCGAGGAGACGCCGCGGCTCGTCGAGCTCGCCGATCCGGTCGCCGGGCCCGGCGAGGTCCTGCTCGACGTCCGCGCCTCCGCGCTGAACCGCGCCGACCTGCTCCAGCTGCGCGGTCAGTACCCGCCGCCGGCGGGGGAAAGCGACGTGCCCGGGCTCGAAGCGTCGGGCGTGATCGCCGCGCTCGGTCCGGGCCTCGTCGAGGGTTCCCCGTGGCGCGTCGGCGAAGCCGTCGCGGCGCTGCTCGCCGGCGGCGGTCACGCCGAAAAGGTCGCGGTGCCCGCCGGTCAGCTCCTGCCGCTGCCGCGCGGCTGGAGCTTCGAAGAGGGCGCCGCGCTCCCCGAGGCGGCGCTCACCGCCTGGACCAATCTGGTCGCCGAAGGGAAGCTCGCCGCCGGCGAGACGGTGCTCGTCACCGGAGCGACCAGCGGCGTCGGCACTTTCGTCGTCCAGCTCGCTCGCGAGCTCGGCGCGCGCGTCCTCGCCGCCGGCCGCGACCCGGAGCGCCTCGAACGCCTGCGACCTCTGGGCGCCGACGCGGTCTTCCGCCTCGGTCCCGACTTGGGCTCCCGCATCCGCGCCGCGACCGACGGCCACGGCGCCGACCTCGCGATCGACCTCGTCGGCGGCGAGCACTTCGAGCGCGCGCTCGATGCGCTCGCGCCGCACGGCCGCCTCGTCCTGGTCGGCCTGATGGCGGGCCGCTCGACCGAGGTCGACCTCGGCCGCATCCTGCGCAAAGGGTTACGCATCACCGGCTCCACGCTGCGGCCGCGCCCGCGCGCCGAGAAGGCGGCGCTGGTCGCCGCTTTCCACGCCTTCGCCGCGCCGCTCCTGGCCGAGCGCAAGCTCCTGCCCGTCATCGACCGCGTCTTCGCCTTCGACGCGATCGCCGATGCTTACAGCTGCTTAGAACGTGGGCGCTTGGTCGGCAAGGTCGTCCTTGGAGTACCGAGTCGGAGTCTTGGCATCGGCCCGGTGGCGTCAGCCCCAGTTGATTGACGGTGCTGCCGCGAACCAGCCGATCTGCTCTCGAAGAAGTTTCTCTCGAGATCCTAAACGACCTCTGTTTGACAGACAACGCCAAGAGTGAGCCCGGAGGCCGATCGCTCCGCAATATCGTACAGCTGCTGTTGTTACGGTGCGGCGAAGACGTTCCCATTTGCGATGCGGACGCCGAAAGAGTTCGCTTCAGCCAGTGCAAGCTCGATGACGACTAGTCTTTGCTTCAGCCCATCATAGCTCTTCGCCAATCACCAAGCATCGACGCGCGGCAGGACCTCGACGCGACTCGCGGTAATGCTTCTCTCGGGACTGTCGCCGAGTCCGCGATCGCGTGTGTCGAAACTCTGGATTGCCCTCGGTTGACCCGCACCGTTGGAGCCATTTGATGGTCGATACTCTGAACGATCGCTATGGGCTGCCCGCAATGCCGGATCTCGAATGCTTCCGGAGATTCCCGACCGTTTCGTTCTGATTGCCTAGCGACGAATTCAGCGACGGCGCGGAACCAGTTCAGCGGAGGTTTCGCGAGGGCGCTCCTTCCGCTAGTCTTGGATGGCAAGCCCCGCGGATAGGAGGCATTCGTTTGGGGAACCCCGTCCGACGATCGTCGTCTTCGCTCCTCGTCGCTAGCGAATTGCGCGCCGTTTTACCTAGGACACGCGCATTCCGGCGCGTCGCGGGCCAGATTCTCCTGATGGTGATGGCGCTCGGGGCCACCTCTTGGGCTGAAGGCCAGACGCTATCGAGAGCGCCCTCGACAGTCGACCCTGATCGACCTGTCGCTGCGATCGAGCTGGGAGGCGCCCTCTCGCCTGAGTCGCGAGACTTGGGCTCGCCGACTTATGCGTGGCAACCCGGTTTCCATTTTCGAGATCTCGACAAGGCCGTCCGCGCGCTTGCGGTCTTCGACGATGGGAGCGGGTCCATGCAGTATGTGGGCGGGGACTTCACAACGGCCGGCGACGTCGTAGCGAATGGAATCGCGAAGTGGGACGGGAGCAGTTGGTCGGCGCTGGCGGGGCCATCCGGAAACGGGGTGAACGGTTATGTCTACGCCTTGACGGTATTCGACGCAGGAAGTGGTCCTGAGCTCTATGCCGGTGGTTGGTTCACGACGGCTGGCGGTGTTTTGGTGAACCGGGTCGCGAGCTGGGACGGGACGAACTGGTCGGCGCTCTCGGGGCCGATGGGTACCGGAGTGGACGGGGACGTGTTCGCATTGACAGTTTTCGATGACGGAAGTGGACCGGCACTTTACGTGGGCGGGAGTTTCACAACGGCTGGCGGAGTGCCGGCGAACGGAGTCGCAAAGTGGGATGGGAGTACCTGGTCTGCGCTGTCAGGTCCGTCGGGACTCGGAGTAGGCGGAGGCATCGTCTACGCCTTGACGACCTATGACGGTGCCACCAGTTCGGCGCTCTACGTAGGAGGTACCTTCGCGTCGGCCGGTGGGGTGACGGTGAATCGGGTCGCACGGTGGGATGGTAGCGATTGGTCGGCGCTCATAGGGCCTGCGGGTACCGGCGTGAGCGGCGATGTCCGCTCCCTGGCGGTCTTCGATGCAGGGACCGGTCCGACACTGTTCGCCGGGGGAAACTTCACGACGGCGGGCGGAGTTTCAGTGAATCGGATCGCGAGATGGAACGGCAATACGTGGTCTGCGCTTTCGGGGCCATCAGGAACAGGAGTGGACGGCCAAGTCTTTTCCTTGACTGTCTTTGATGACGGCAGCGGTTCGGCGTTGTACGCCGGAGGGGTGTTCCAGACGGCGGGCGGACTGTTGGTGAATAGGATCGCGAGGTGGGACGGGAACACCTGGTCTGCCCTGGAGGGGCCCGCCGGGACCGGTATCGGCCTCGGCCTCATCTATGCCTTGACGGTGTTCGACGATGGGGGCGGTTCTGCGCTGTACGCCGGTGGGGTCTTCACGACAGCGGGCGGCCTTCCCACGTACCAGATCGCTCAGTGGAATGGGAGCGCGTGGTCAGCGCTTGACGGACCGTCAGGAAGTGGCGTGGCAAGTAGCGTTCATGCTTTGACAGTGTTCGACGATGGCAGTGGCCCGGCGCTCTACGCAGGAGGATACTTCGCAAGGGCAGACGGGGCGCCGGTGAGCTGCGTTGCCAAGTGGGACGGCGGCGCGTGGACGATGCTCGCTGGGCCGTCGGGGACCGGGATGAGCGACACGGTCAACACGTTGGCGGTCTTCGACGACGGCAGCGGTCCGGCGGTCTACGCCGGTGGCCGATTCCTGACCGCGAGCGAGGTGCCGGTGCACCAGATCGCCAAGTGGGACGGGAGCAGTTGGTCAGGACTTTCGGGGCCGTCAGGCACAGGGGTTACCGGAATCGTCAAGGCCCTCGTGGTCTTCGACGATGGGAGTGGCCCGGCGCTCTATGTTGGTGGCGCCATAGGTACGGCTGGTGGGGTACCGGTGAACGGGATTGCCAAGTGGAATGGGAGTGACTGGTCGGCTCTCGCCGGGCCGGTGGGACTCGGGGTAGGCGGCATTGTGAACGCACTGGCGGTATATGACGACGGAGACGGACCCGCTCTGTTTGCGGCCGGTACCTTTACGACGGCGGGGGGAGTTCCGGCGAATCGAATCGCCAAGTGGGACGGAAGTGGGTGGTCCGCGCTCACCGGGCCGTGGGGAAATGGTGTGAACGACGACGTACTCGCCTTGACGGCTTTGGACGCCGGGAGCGACTCCGGTCTCTATCTGGGAGGATGGTTCACTTTCGCAGGCGGACTGGTCCAGGTGAATCGAATTGCGAAGTGGGATGGTGGCGACTGGTCGGCGCTCGTAGGACCGACGGGCACAGGAATGAACGGAATTGTAACCGCCCTGACCGCCTTCGATGCCGGTGCTGGACCGGCGCTCTACGCCGGCGGTGGATTCACGACGGCGGGCGGAACCCTGGTGAATGGGGCCGCGAGGTGGCAGGGCAACACTTGGTCAGCGCTCGCCGGGCCATCGGGGCTCGGAGTTGGCGGTGGCACGATCTATTCGCTTGCCGTCCTCGACAATGAAAGCGGTTCCGAGCTTTTTGCCGGAGGGAGTTTCGTGACTGCGGGCGGCGTCGTCAGCTCCAGAATCGCGAAGTATGCCCATCAGCCGCCGGATACGGCTGCACCGGAGGAACCGACCATACAGTCGACATCCCCGCCCGGAGGCTCGTGGTCGAACGACGCGACGGTGGAGGTTTCGTTCTCCGGTGCGTCGGATGAACCGGGGGGCTCCGGCCTCGCCGGCTATTCGATTCTCTTCGACGAGGACATCACAACGACGCCTGACGGTACTATCGAGATCCAGCACACTTCAGACCCGCACGTCGCGACGAGCGGTCCGCTCTCCGACGCCGACGGCTGGTACTTTCACCTTCTAGCTTGCGACAATGCGGGCAACTGTTCCTCGGCGATTCACGCCGGACCCTTCCGGATCGATACGGCGGCGCCATCGGCGCCGGGTCTATTGACGAGCCCGAGCCACGACGGCGGGCCGTCGAACGATCCGACGATCGACATCGAGTGGGCCGCGGCGACGGATCCGCTCTCCGGAGTGGCCGGCTACCGCTACGACTTCACGGCGACCCCGACACCGCCGGCCTGCGCGTCGCTGAGCTCGACATCGACGTCGACGAGCGCGACCTCGGCAGCTCTCTCCGACGGTACTTGGTACGCGCACGCTTGTGCCGTCGACAACGCTGGAAACTTCGGAGGAGTGACCAGTGGAGGGCCTTACGAGATCGACACCGTGGCACCTTCGGCGCCGGGCCCTGTGACGAGCCCGAGCCACGACGGTGGGCCGTCGAACGATTCGACGATCGACATCGCATGGATCGCGGCGACGGACCCGCTCTCCGGGGTGGCCGGCTATCGCCACGACTTCGCGGAGACGGCGACGCCGCCGGCCTGTGCCTCCTTGAGCACGACGACGAGTTCGACCAGCGCGACTTCGGCGGCTCTCGCCGACGGAACCTGGTACGCGCACGTCTGCGCCGTCGACAATGCCGGGAACCTAGGCGGGGTGACGAGCGGTGGGCCGTATGAGATCGACACCACGGCGCCCTCGGCGCCGGGTCCGGTGACGAGCCCGAGCCACGACGGCGGGCCGTCGAACGATTCGACGATCGACATCGAATGGACCGCGGCGACGGATCCGCTCTCCGGCGTGGCCGGCTACCGCTACGAGTTCGCGGAGACTCCGACCGTTTCGGACTGCGCGTCGCTGAGCACTTCGACCCCGTCAACCAGCGCGACTTCGGCGGCGCTCGCCGACGGCACCTGGTACGCGCACGTCTGCGCGGTCGACAGCGCCGGCAACCTCGGCGATGTGACGAGCGGCGGGCCGTACGAGATCGACACCACGGCGGCGGCGGTCGAGTCGATCGGCAGCGTGCCCGACAGCGGCGACGGCGTGCTGGCCGACGGCGAGGTCGTGCTCGGCGGGACGACGCAGTTGCTCGTGCGCTGGAGCGACGCGATGGCCGATCCGGCCGGAGATTCCGACCCCGAGGACGTGACCAACCCGGCGAACTACCGGTTGGTCGGCGCCGGCCCGGACGGCGCGATCGCGACGGGAGTCTGCGCGGTGGTCGCTGGGGACGACGTCGAGTGGCCATTCACCGCGGCGGAGTACGACGCGACGACCGAAGCGAGCGCCCTCCGACTCGCCGGACCGCTCGCGCTGCCGGCGGATCTCTACCGGATTTCGATCTGCGGCACGATCGAGGATGACGCGGGCAATTCGACCACGGCTTCGTCGGTCGATTTCCGGATCCTAGGCAGCGACCTGCTCGCCCAGCCGAACCTCGACGAGGACCTCGCCGGTTGGTCCGTCGCCGATCCGCTCCCGGGCTCGCTCCAGTGGGCGCCGGACGACGCCGGCGGAGAGGCGAGCTCCGGCTCGGCGGAGATCGTGACGGCGAACGGCGCCGGGGCGACCTGGAGCCTGTCGCAGTGCGTGGCGGTCGACGCCCCGCGCTGGCTCGGACGGCTCCGGACGCGGGTCACCACCTCGACGCCGGATCAGCCCGAGGTTACCGTGCGCGTCGAGTGGTTCTCCGGGACGGACTGCGGCGGCGCCGGTTTGGGCGCGGCCGCGGCCCCGCCGGTCACGGGCGACACGGGCGACGAGTGGATCGAGAGCGTCCACGACGGCGGAGTCCCGCCCGGGGCGGCGTCGGCGCGGGTCGCCGCGGTGGTCGCGGGCGGCACCGCGTCGAGCTTCGCGGTCGCCGTGGACGACCTGTTCCACGGCAATCCGTTCACGATCTTCGTCGACGGGTTCGAAACGGCGACCACCGAGCGGTGGAGCGCGACCGTACCGTTGGCGCCGTAAGGCTGACGCCCAGCGCAACGCGGCCAGGGTCGAGGGCCGCAGCGACAGCGAGCCGCCCCGACGGGGGCGACTCGCCGTGCGATCTCACCCCTTCGGCGCGCCGACGATGCCGTCGATGGTCGCCTGCGACACGGCGTGGTAGCCGGGGCGGGCGGCGGCGTAGACGCGCTGGGCCCAGGCGGCGCCGTCGGGCTTCTTCATCAGCGCTTCGTAGATCGGCTTGAGGAACTTGCGGCGGCCGACCGTGGTCAGGAAGCGCTCGAGCTCGGGCAGCACCGGCGCGTAGCCCGCGGGAATCGTCCGCAGCGCCCAGGCGCTGAAGATCTCCGCATTGCCGGAGCGGCTGAAGCCGAAGGCCGCGTCGAGCGCGGCGAGCGTGTCGTCGGTGAGATCGGACGGCAGCGCCGCCAGGAAGTGGAGCCACTGCTGGGTCACCCAGCCGTCGGTGGCGAGCGCGGCGGGCTCGACGCCGTCGGCGAGCCGGTCGAGCACGGCGTCGACCTTGGCGAAGGCCGCCGGCTGGACGGAGTAGGCCCCTTCCGGGATGCCGGGGCCGTAGATCCAGCGCTCGACCGGCACCTTCGCCGCGATCGAGGGGTCGCCGGCGAGCAGCTTCTCGCCGAGGATCTCGACGAAGCGCGCCGTGGTCATGGTGCGGAAGGCGTTGGCCTCGAAGTACTCGCGCAGGAAGGCGTCGAAGCGGGCGCGGCCGGCCGCGGCCTCGAGCGTCTTCAGGAAGAGGAACCCCTTCTCGTAGGCAACCGGACCGACCCCCTCGTCGGGGTCGCGGCCGTCGAAGTGGCCGTAGAGCCAGGTGTCGCGGCTGTCGGCGCCGACGTCGGCGACGAACGCCTCGAGCTCGCGCCGGGAGAGCGCGGCCAGCATCTCGGCGTACTCGACGCCGTAGACCGCCTCCATGATCCGGTTCTCGAAGTAGACGGTGAACCCCTCGTTCAACCAGAAATCGTTCCAGGTGGCGTTGGTCACCAGGTTGCCCGACCAGGAGTGGGCGAGCTCGTGGGCGACCAGCGCCACCAGCGAGCGGTCGCCGGCGAGGATGGTCGGCGTCGCGAAGGTCAGGCGCGGGTTCTCCATGCCGCCGAACGGGAACGACGGCGGCAGCACCAGGATGTCGTAGCGCCCCCAGCGGTAGGGGCCGTAGAGCTTCTCGGCGGCCTCGATCATCTTCTCGGTGTCGGCGAGCTCCCAGGCGGCCTTGCCGACGACCGAGGGCTCGGCGTAGACGCCGCTCCGGGCGCCGAGCTCGCGGAACTCGAGGTCGCCGACGGCGATGGCCATCAGGTACGAGGGGATCGCCTCGGTCATGCGGAACCGGTAGACCCCCTCGGCGTTCCTGGCGCGCGGATTGTCCGCGCTCATCACCGCCAGCAGGTCGGCCGGCACGCGGATCGTGGCGTCGTAGGTCGCGCGCACCCCCGGGGTGTCCTGGCAGGGGATCCAGGTGCGGGCCAGGATCGCCTGCGACTGCGAGAACAGGAACGGCCGCTTGCCGCCGGCGGTCTGCGACGGCTCGAGCCACTGCAGCGCCGCCGCTCCGGGGCTTGTCCGGTAGCGGATGCGGACCCAGCCGGTCCCGGGCGTGATCGGGATCGTCAGCCCCTGGCCGAGGTAGGGGACCGGCTCGGCGAGGCGGATCGGGACCGGCTGCTCGGCCCCTTCGACCCGGATCTCCTCGATCTCGAGGTCGCGGGTGTCGAGGCGCAGCTCGGTCGAGTCCGGATCGCGCCGGTCGAGGGTGAGCGTCGCCGTGCCCGCCAGCCGCTTCGCCTCGAAGTCGACCGCGAGGTCGAGGGCGAGGTGCTTCACCGCGACCTGGTCGGGGCGCGAGAACGAGTGGGGGTCCTGGCCGGCGGCCGGTACGGCGGCGAGGGCGGCGACGAGCGGCAGGGTCACGGCGATCCTCATCGATGGGGTCCTCTTTGCGGGAGAGTCCGCGGATGGGCGCCCGGTCGGGCGAAACGGGCGCTGGCGGCGGTCCGGCGGGCGCTGTAGGCTCGACGGCCGATGCCGAAACGCATCCTACCAGTGGCTTCCGGCAAGGGGGGCGTCGGCAAAACCACGTTCGCCGTCAACTTCGCGCTCGAGCTTTCCAAGCGGGCGCCGACGGTGCTGGTCGACCTCGACACCGCGACCTCGTCGGTGCGCAACACGCTGCGCGTGCCGATCGCGAAGGACCTCTACCACTTCCACCGCAAGGGGGCGCGCCTCACGGAGTGCCTGACACGACTCGACGCCTCGGTCGACCGCGCCGGCCGGTACCGCGACTTCGCCTTCGTCGCCGGACCGATCCACTACCTCGAGGACGTCGCCGCGATGGGGCCGGAGCTGCGCAAGCGTCTGGCCGCCGAGATCCACGGGCTGCCGGCCGACTACGTCGTGCTCGACCTGCGCGCCGGCGTCGACGCGACCGTGCTCGAGTTCCTGCCCTACACCAACAGCGGCGTGATGGTGTTCACGCCGCACCTGCCGCAGGCCGCCTCGGCGGCCGCCGACCTGGTCAAGGCGGTGGTCTTCCGCACGTTGCGCGCGATCTTCTCCGAGCGCTCGGAGATCTTCGACCTGCCGGGCATCGCCGACGCCCGCGAGCTGATCCAGGAGCTGCTGGCGCGCGCCGAGGACGCCTACGACGACTCGGTGCCGTCGCTCGACTTCCTGCTGCGCGACCTCGCCGACGTCTTCGGCGAGCACCCGCTGTTGACGGCGCTCGGCGACGTGCTCGCCGACTTCCGCGTCCACTACGTGCTCAACCAGTTCGACGGCGTCGAGCAGAGCCACGAGAAGGCGGTGGTGCCGTTCGTGCGCACTCTCGCCGACACGGTCTCGGCGCGTCTGGAGCTGACCCAGCTCGGCTGGGTCGTGCAGGACGAGCGGGTCCACAAGGCCAACTGCGCCGGCCGGCCCTTCGTGCTCGATGACGAGGCGCCGAAGCCGAAGTCCGGCGGCGGCGACCCGTACCTGGCCGAGCTCGAGGCCCTGCGCAGCGCCGCCCTGGGGCTCGACCGCAAGCCGGCGGCCGCGCGCGGCGCGGCCCCGCGCGGGCCGGTGCCGCCGTCCGGGGTCGACTCGCTGCTCGGCGAGCAGCTCGACCGGCTGCGCACGATGTTCGCGGGGGCGAAGGGGGCCGGCGGGCCGCGCGAGAACGTCTCCTACTGCGTCGCCCGCACGCTCGCCCTGGCGCAGCCGCCGCGCCTGCCGACCGAGCTCGGTATGACCCAGCTCGCCTCGCCCGAGCAGCTCGTCAAGTGGCTGTTGCGACGCCTGCCCAAGGCCCCGGCCGCCCCGGCCGGGGCTTGACGACGAAGGCGTTCAATCGAAGGGCGACGACCTGCGATCTGAAACGTCCGTGGTCGCGAGTCGACCGAGAAAGTCCCGGGCCGGGAACCGGCGCGCCCGTCGTGCCGGACGAAGCAGAAGGGGCGCGCCTGCGCTCAGGCCCTGATTTGTGGCGGGCGTGCCGGCCGTAGCCGGGGTGATGGGGCCTTCGAGCTTCCCGGCCCGGGACTTTCTCGGCCGCCTCGTTCGCTCGACGAGAGACAACGACGGAAGTCCGAGTCGGTGTTCTGAGCGACCCCGAGCGTTCGCTGGCCGGAGTCCGGGAACGTCGCCGGCGGCGCGGAGTGGTGTGAGGGGCCCCGACGAGCCCGGCTGGATCTTCGAAGGCTTTGACTTCCGGGCGAGTTGGGGAGCCGAGCCCGGAGCGCCGCCGGCGAGGTTCCCGGAGCTCCGGCCGACCACGGACGGTGCCATCTCCGGGCGGAGGCGCCACCAGGCGCTCCGGCCCATCCCCCCGGCTCCGATAGACTCCGCGTCCCATGGATGACGCCCCGCGCCGGCCGAAGGTCGGCCTGATCAGCCTCGGCTGCGCCAAGAACCTGGTCGACAGCGAAATCCTGCTCGGCGAGCTCGCGCGCCGGGGGCACGAGATCGTCGCCGACGCCGGTGCCGCCGAGACGGTGATCGTCAACACCTGCGCCTTCATCGACGAGGCTAAGAAGGAGTCGATCGACGCCATCCTCGAGATGGCGGGACGAAAAGGGAGCGGCGTCGGCAAGCTCCTGGTCGCCGGCTGCCTGGTCCAGCGCCACGGCGAAGAGCTGCGGCGCGAGATTCCCGAGATCGACGGCTTCATCGGCCTCGATCAGCTGCGCGAGGTGGGGGAGCTGGTCGAGCTGGGTGGCGGCCCGCCACCGCCGTCGCCGTCGCACGTCGTCTTCGACCACACCGCGCCGCGCCTGCTCACCACCCGCGGCTTCGCCTACCTGAAGGTCGCCGAAGGGTGCAACAACCCCTGCACCTTCTGCGCGATCCCGCACTGGCGCGGACGCTTCCGCAGCCGCACCATCGAGAGCCTGGTCGAAGAGGCGCGCCGGCTCGAGGCCGAAGGCGCGGTCGAGCTCTGCCTGATCGCGCAGGACACCACCCGCTACGGCGAGGACCTCGGGCTCGGCAAGCACGGCCTGACCCGGCTGGTCGAGGCGCTGCTGGCGGCGACCTCGATGCCGTGGATCCGCTTCCTCTACGCCTACCCGACGACGCTCGACGAAGATCTGCTGCGCCTGATGGCGCGCGAGCGCCGGTTCGTCGGCTACCTCGACATCCCGCTCCAGCACAGCCACCCGACGATCCTGAAGGCGATGCGCCGCGGCGGCTCGCCCGAGCGCTACGTGCGCCTGCTCGAGCGGGCGCGCGAGCTGGTGCCCGACATCTTCCTGCGCTCGACCTTCATCGTCGGCTTCCCCGGCGAGACCGACGAGCACTTCGAGCACCTGCTCGAGTTCGTCGATCGGGTGGGCTTCGACCACCTCGGCGCGTTCGTCTACAGCGCGGAGGAGGGCACACCCGCGGCCGAGCTCGGCGACGCGGTGCCGCGCGGCGTGGCGCGTCGCCGCTGGCGGCGACTGCTGGCGCGCCAGAAGCCGATCTCGCTGGCGCGTAGGAAGGCGCTGGTCGGCAAGACGCTCGAGGTCTTCGTCGAGGGTCCGTGCGACGAGAGCGAGCACCTGCTGCAGGGCCGTCACCGCGGCATGGCGCCCGACATCGACGGTCGCGTCCTGATCAACGACGGCCTGGCGCCCGCGGGCACCCTCGCCGAGGTCGAGATCACGGACGCCTTCCCGAGCGACCTGGTCGGCCGCATCGTCGGTCCGGTCGGGGTCCCCGGCGTCGAGCCGGCCGCCGCCTGACCGGAATGCGGGTCCTGCGCGACCAGCCCGGCGCCCCCGCGCCCCCCCGCGGCGGCGTCGTCACCATCGGCAACTACGACGGCCTCCATCTCGGCCAGCACGCGATCCTCGAGCGCGTGGTCGGCCGCGCGCGCCAGCTCGGCGCGCCCTCGCTCGCGATCACCTTCGAGCCGCATCCGCTCCGGCTGCTCGACCCGGCGCGCGCGCCGGCGCGGCTGACCACCGACGCGCAGCGCGCGCGCCTGCTCGACGAGCTCGGGCTGGACGTCCTCTGGGTGGTGCCGTTCACCCGCGAGCTGGCGGCGCAGCCGGCGCACGAGTTCGTCCGCGAGCGGCTGGCGGAGCGGCTGGCGATCCGTGAGATCCACGTCGGGTCGCGCTTCGCCTTCGGGCGCGGGCGCGAAGGGGATCTCGACCTGCTCGTCCGGCTCGGCGCCGAGCTCGGCTTCGCGGCGCACGGCGTGCCGGAGGTCGAGATCGGAGGCGCGCCGGTCTCCGCCACCCGTATCCGGGCGCTGGTCGGGGCGGGCCGGACCGAGGAGGCGGCCGCGCTGCTCGGGCGGCCCTACGCGGTCTCCGGCTCGGTGGTGCACGGCGACCGCGCCGGCACCCGGCTCGGCTTTCCGACGATCAACCTCGGCACCGACCACGAGCTGTTGCCGGCCGACGGCGTCTACGCCACCCGCGTCGCCCTGCCCGACGGCTCGGTGCGCGACGCGGTCTCCAACGTCGGGGTCCGGCCCACGCTCCACGCCGGCGGCGGCCGGGTGGTCGAGAGCCACCTGCTCGACTTCGCCGGCGACCTCTACGGCGCCGAGGTCGAGGTGGGCTTCCTCCGGCGCCTGCGCGACGAGCGCAAGTTCCCTGGATTCGAGGCTTTGCGAGGACAGATCGCGCTCGACGCGGCGGCCGCGCGAGAATACTTCGGCGGCTCCGAGCGTTGGCACGGTCGGACGGCGCCGAGCGACGTTCCGCCGGCGACCGGCACGGCTTCCTGAAGCGAGAGAAAGGACCCATCGAATGGCCAGCCCGAAAGTGGTGACGGTGACCCAGGACAACTTCCAGTCGACCGTCCTCCAGTCCGATACTCCGATCCTGCTCGACTTCTGGGCGGTCTGGTGCGGCCCCTGCCGCGTGGTGGCACCCGTGCTCGACGAGCTCGCCGAGGAGATGGACGGCAAGCTGAAGATCGGCAAGGTCAACGTCGACGAGAACCAGGAGCTGGCGATGCAGTTCCGGGTCTCGAGCATCCCGACCTTCGTCCTGTTCAAGGACGGGCAGATGATCGACCAGGCGCGCGGCGCGATGCCCAAGTCGGCGTTCAAGCAGTTCCTGGCTCCGCACGTCGCGTGAAGGCTCGGCTCGACGCCGAGCTCGCCAAGTCGGGGTGCGTCGCCGCGGTCGTCCTCGGCCACGGCGACGCCGACCCCGATCTCGGCGCGTTCGCGGGCGGCGCGCACCTGGGCGACGCCTTCGTGGTGGCGCCGCGCGGCGCCGAGCCCCACCTCGCCTACTACACGCCGATGGAGCGCGAGGAGGCCGGCAGGAGCGGTCTCGAGACGCTGACTCCGGAGGCGCTCGACGTGGCGCGCCTGGCGCGCGAGAACCCGGAGCCCGGGGACTTTCTCGCCGCCTGGATCGAATCCGCGCTCGCGGCGTGCGCCGTCGCGCCGGGTCGTCTCGCGCTCGGCGGCTCCTGGCCGGCGGGCGTGCTGGTCGACGCGGCGAAGCGTCTGGCGGAACGGGGCTGGAGCTTCGTCGCCGGCAACGAGATGCTGCGCCGCGCGCGCAAGTCGAAGTCCGCGGGCGACCTCGCCGAGATCGAGCGCGTCGCCGGCGTCGTCGTGGCCACGTTCCGCGCGATCGCCGCGCGACTGGCCGCCGCCGTCGATCGTGACGGCGAGCTCTGGAGCGAAGGGGAGCGGCTGACGGTCGCGCGGATCAAGCGCGAGGTCGCGCTCGCCTTCGCCGCGGAAGGGCTCTCGCAGCCGCGCGGCAACATCGTCGCCCCGGCCGAGGAGGGTGGCGTGCCGCACAACGCCGGCACCGACTTTCGCGTGCTGCGCTCGGGCGAGGCACTGGTGGTCGACCTGTTCCCGAAGGGGCGCCTCTTCGCCGACGCGACGCGCACCTTCTGCGTCGGTCGCGCGCCCGAGCGGCTGGCCAAGGCGCACGCCGACGTGCGCGCGGCGCTCGAGCAGGCGCACCGCCGGGCGCAGGCCGGCGCGCGCGGCTGGGATCTCCAGGAGGCGACCTGCGCGCTGCTCGCGACGCGCGGCTGGCCGACCCCGGTCGACACGCCCGGAACGCTCCGCGGCTACGTCCACGGCCTCGGCCACGGCGTCGGCTACGAGCTGCACGAATACCCGAGCTTCCGCAAGGAAGCGGGGGCGGAGGGCACACTCGAGTCGGGCGATGTCCTCACCCTCGAGCCCGGGCTCTACGAGCCGGAGCCCGGCGGTTTCGGCGTCCGGATCGAGGACCTCGTCGTCCTCGCGGCGGACGGTCCCAGGAACCTGACTCCGATGCCGGTGGAGCTCGATCCGGCCGCCTGGGCCACGGGGCGCTGAGCGAAGAGCGAAGTGCGAAGAGCCCTCACGCCTCACGGCCCGCGGAGCCTCCGGTCCGCGCGGACTCGACCTGCGAACTGTCGCGAGTCAGAGCACCTCGAAGCGCGGATCCTTGCGCAGGGCGCGGTCGAACGTGAACGTCGTGCGGGCCCCGGCTGCCGCGCCGCGCAGGCCGAGGAGCTGGTCGGAGAGGTCGCCGCGGCCGGCTGCGACGGCATCGACGGCGGCCCGCAACCGTTCGCGGTCCTCGAAGACCCAGAGCGGTTGCGCCAGCAGCTCGCGCAGGACGTCGAGTCGTTCGGGCGCCGGCACGCCGTAGGCCGCGCGCAGCGCCCAGTCGACCTCGCACAGAACGATGTCGGTCAGCAGGATCGGCTCCTCATTGCCCACCGCCCCGGCCAGTACGCGTTCGGCCTTCGTTCGCTGCGCTCCGTCGTCGCCGATCAGCAGCCGCAGCACGACGTTGGTGTCGAACGCGATCATCGATGCCGCCGGAGGCGCCGGTTCTCCGCGGCGTGATGCCGCGCGATCGCCTCGTCGATCTCCTCCGGACCGAGCGGCCGCTTCGGGGCGTACCGTGCGAGCTTGCCGACGATGGTCGGGAGCGGCTTCCGCACCGAGATCCGCAGCTCGCCGCTCGCGACGAACTCGAAGCGCACCTGATCTCCGGGCTCGAGCCCGAGCCGGTCGCGAATCTCCTTCGGGACGGTGAGCTGGCCTTTCGAGGTCATGGTCGCGGTGGGCATGAGGCCTCCTTACTCGAGTACGTATTATGGCATGTTGTAAGGATTCAGAGCGGCCGCCCCGTCGCGCTGAGCTCGACGCCACTGACCCTCTCCTGAGTCTCTCCTGATGGCCCCGCCCGCCGATCCTGGCGGCGGATGACAGACACTCGTCGCGAAGCGAGCGTGCGCCGCAAGAATCTTGGTAGGGTCCACCGGGACCCAAAGCCACCACGAATGGCGGGACGATCGAGGAGAACAGCATGGAACCCTGGACGGGCAAGGTCGTGATCTTCTACCTCCGACAGGGCGGTCGCGGGGTGGACGGAGGCGTGCCCATCGAGGATCCGAGGGTCGAGGAGTCGCTCGGCGACTCGTTCGTCGTCGGTCGCACGCCGAGGGCCGAGGATGACTGGGGCGGCGAGCTCCCGACGGGAGTCCGGCTGCGAGACGTCCACAGCTATCTCTGCTTCGCGAGCGTCGAGGACTATCTCCTCCGGGTCCGACAAGGCCAGAGGACCTCGAACGCTACCGGCAGTCGGCGCGGCAGCCGCCTCACGGACTGGCTGACGAAGGGCCGACGCTGAAGCGGGAGTCGGTCGATGCGATCTCGGCGGATTCCGCGCACTCCGACGCAGTTCTGGCGACGGCCTCCACATCGACTCGGTCTCTTGCTGACGTTGCTTCTGTTGCCATGTCACCTCGTTGCTGCCGGCTGCGGTCGAGTGGAGACTCTGCCGGCCGAAGAGCTTCCGAAGGAGCTACGACCGCTGCCGAGTTCATTGGTCGAACGAAGTGCTCGGTTTCCTCATGGGCACGTCGTCTCCTACAGGATCGAGGAGCCGTTTCCCGCCGATCGCGCCATCTCGAGCATCGAGTCGCAGATCGGAGGAGAGTGGAGGCCCCTGGACCACCTCCGGAGGAACCCCACGATCCAAAGCTCCCGGTTGCGCGGGTGGACCGGCTATCTGGACGGCTTGTCGAGGCAGGGTACTTTCGTTCACCAGTGGTGGTCGGAGTGGGAAGACGCGAACGGAAACCTGCTGACCTACGTGCTCGAGTATCGATCTCCGGCTCCGTCCGCGAATTTCGGATTCTCTCTGGAGCGTCCGACGGTCTCGGTGCTGAGGGTCGAGGCTTCCATCGAGAGTGCCGAGATCTTGCCGCGCGAGTGAGTATGGCCGAACGTCCGAGAGAAGCGCCGAGGGGCCAGCGCCGCGTTGTCGATATCACCCGTCGAGTCCGTTCGAGGGTGCCTTTCGGAGAATGGCGGCGATGAGCGTGCGGGCGGTGGGTGCGATTTCGCTGGTCCTGGTGCTCGGCTGTGGTCGGGATTGGCGAGGTTTGGATCGCAGCGCGGACGGTTTCGTCGCGGCGTTGCCGGGGGAGGTGGTCTGCGGTCCGCACGAGCGAACCAACTCCCTGGGCGGCTCGACCGTCGCCACCGAGTCGTGTTCCGCGCGCGTCTTCGCACCGTGGATCGTCGGAGGCGAGTCGGCGGAGTACGCGATCACATGGTTCCGATTACCTTCGGAGCTCGCTGACGAGGGTGTGGACGCGGTCGTGGCGCGGATGTTCGAGGGGGAGAGCGAGCAGGCCCGTCCCATTCGCCGGCGCTCCGCGGTCCTCGCAGGGGAGCGCGCGGTCGAGGTGGAGTGGGTGATCGAAGGAAGCGAACTCAGTGAGGGCGCTTCCGCCGAGGCGGCTTCTGCTTTCGAGTACACCACGCGCACCCGCTACGTCCTGGGTCAGGGGGTCCTCGTCGGCCTTTCGGTTCAGGGGATCCTCGATTCGTGGCACGAGCGGACCTGGACCGAGTTCGTGGCGTCGTTTCGTTTCTCGAGCGCGAGGTAGCTTGCGCTTCGAGGCCGACGACGCTGCCCGCACACGGATGCTTCCTGCCGGACGTTTGATCCCTGCTTCACGGAGGAGGCGAAGTTCATGACACGGTGGATGCGGCGGCGAGGATTCGACCCGCGTGCTGGACTGGTGTTCGTTCTGACGGTGAGCTCGTCGGCTTGCGCGATGGACGGAACGGTCGATGGCACCGAGGAAGGAGCACGGCTCGCGATCTTCGAGCCCCTCGACGGAGCCTCGAGCGTCGTGGAGCGTAAAGGGCGCGGCATGTCTGCCCTGGCGTACAGAGTGGACTCTGCATTTCCGGCGTCCGACGTGCGGTCTCTCCTCGCGAGCCGTGTTCCGGAGACCTGGGTCAGGCGGGCCACCTACCGGACGAGCCCCGACGTCGCTCTGCCGGACGAGGAGCGCTGGGTCCCTGGATGGCGCAGCGACGCGAGTCCAGGACGCTGGGACCTCGACTGGGTGGCGCAGTGGGATGGCCCCGGGGGCGATTCGCTTCAGCTCAGGCTCCGATACGAGATCGCGGGCACGGAATCGACCCCCCCGAACGGGACCGATGGCAGGGACCTCCTCGTCGTCGTCGAGTGGATGGACGCCGAGACGATGAGAGGCGTCGATGCGAAGTCGCGAGAGCTCGCTTCGAGCTTCAAGTCACGCCGCGCGCGAGATCGCCCGGACTGTGTCCCTGCGCATGGCTCCGGACTGATCCTGAGGCCGGTGGTCTGGCGTGAGAGCTGCGTGGGGATGGAACGCGCGCAGCTCGGCGCAGAAGTGCTGTGCTTCTCCTCGTCCGACGTCGTCGTGGATGGCGGACAGTTCTGTGCGTCCCTGCCGATGGTGGCGCGAAGATTCGACGGCGAGGATGGCGTCGAACTGCCGCCAGATGGCCGGGCCGGGCTGGTCTTGCGCCTGACGGAGTCCGGCCAGCGGCAACTCGCCGACTGGACGGCGGTCCATCCAGAAGGCCTGCTGGCGTTGTTTCTCAGCGAGGAACCGATCGCGACGATGGTGCTCTCGTCGGGAGCGAAGGAAGTGCCGCTCCTGACGGACGCGGCCTGGGTGGATCGTCTCTCCGAGGCGTTGTCCGGCACCCGGCCGTCCGAGTCTCGAGGATCGGGACGATGACCGGGAGCGGCAGGGCTGGGCTCGGCGTGGCGCGAGTCGTGAAGGTCTCCCGCTCGATGAAGCTCGCCGGGCTGCTGATCGCCGCACCGTGGGCGCTCGTTGTCGCGGAGGTCTCGAGGGCGCAGGCCGAGCCCGTCCCTTCGGTCGAGGAGTGGACGATCGAGCGGGTCGAGCGCGAGGTGCCGATCGGTGGCTCGCTCCCGATCGAGATCGAGAACCCGCTCGGCGATCTGCGGATCCGGGTCGGCGACGACGATCGGGTGGTCGTGATCGCCGCGGTCCAACGGCACCGCGACGACCCCGAACGCGAGCGTCTGATCCTCGAGGCGGGCCCCGAGCGGGTCCGGGTCGGCGCCGAGTTCGCGCCGGTCGAAGCGACGCGCTCGCCGGCCTGGTCGCGGCGCCGGATCGATCTGGCGGTCGCCGTGCCGCGGAGCGCCCGCGTCGTCGCGCGCACCGTCGACGGGCTCGTCGAAGTCAAGGGACACGCCGGAGAGCTCGACATCGAGACCGCGGCGGGGGAGATCCGGCTCTGGATCGCCGGCTCGCCGCGGGTCCGGACCGGGTCGGGGGAGATCGCGGCCTATCTGACGGCGCCGGGCTGGAGCCGCGTCGCCACGTTCGAATCCTCGACGGGCGACATCCTGGTCAGTTTCCCGCCGCAGGCGGCGGCCGATGTCGTCCTCGAGAGTCGGGGAGCCTTCGCCACCCACTTCTCCGTCGAGGTCGAAAAGCTCGGCCCCGAGCGCCGCCGGGGCCGCGCCCGCCTCGGCGCCGGGGGCCCCGAGGTCCGCCTGACCAGCCGGACCGGGGAGCTGCGCATCCTCGAGCACCTGGGACCGGGATCTCCGCCCGCGCGATAGTCGGACGCTTGCCGCGAGCGTTGGCGCCCGCGAAAGGGCGCGATAGAGTCGCCCGGACTCTCCCTACCGGCCCACGACAGGAGGCCTCCCGATGAGGCATCGTTCCGCGTTCCTCGCGCTTTCGTCCGTCTTGTTCGTCGCGATGCCCGTCGCCGCCGACCCGCCCCGCGTCGTCCTGCGCGGCGCCGAAGTGGTCGGCGAAGAGGCGGTTCCCGTGGTCGGAACGGTCGCCCTGCGCGACCTGCCGGTGGTCGCGCCCTGGCGGCCCGGCGACCCGATCAAGGAGGTTCCGCGCCGCCGCCGCGACGTCCCGACCGGCAAGATGGAGCCGGCGCAGCCGGACGCTCTGGTCGGCCGTGACGGCGGGGTCTCGCGCGTCGGCGGGATCAGCGCGACGATCGAAGTCAACGCCGCCGGCCAGGGCTTCACCGGGGTCAACCCGCCGGACACCGTCGGCGACGTCGGACCGAACGACTACGTACAGTCGATCAACGGCGGCGGCGGCGCCCTGGTGACGATCCACGACAAGGTGACCGGTGCGATCACCGACGGTCCGGTGGCGATGGAGACCCTGGGCAGCGGCGGCAACTGCGCGAGCGGACTCGGCGATCCGATCGTCCTCTACGATCAGGCGGCCGATCGCTGGCTGCTTTCGGAGTTCTCGAGCGGCGGCAACCGGATGTGCGTCTACATCTCGACCACCAACGATCCGAGCGGGACCTACTTCCGCTACGAGTTCACGGCGCCCGGCTTCCCCGACTATCCGAAGTACGGCGTCTGGCCGGACGCCTACTACGTCACGACCAACGAAGCGAGTCCCGCGATCTACGCCTTCGATCGCCAGAACATGCTCGCCGGCCTGCCCGCCACGATGCAGCGATTCACGGCCCCCGACCTCACCGGCTTCAGCTTCCAGGCGCTGACCCCGGCCGACCTGGATGGGCCGGTCGCGCCGCCCGCGGGGGCGCCGGGGATCCTGATGCGCCACCGCGACACCGAGCCGCACGGTCCCGGCGGGATGCCGACCCAGGACCTGCTCGAGATCTGGGCCTTCGACGTCGACTGGGTCACGCCCGGCAATTCGACCTTCACGCAGCTGCCGGACATCGTCACGGCGGAGTTCGATTCCTCGCTCTGCGGTCTGACCAGCTTCTTCTGCATGGCGATGCCGGGGGTGCCGCAAGGCAGCGGTTCGTCGCTCGACCCGCTCCGTGAGGTCATCATGAACCGGCTCGCCTACCGCAACTTCGGAACCCACGAGACCCTGGTCGGCAACCTCGTCACCGACATCGGATCCGACCACGGCGGCGTGCGCTGGTTCGAGCTGCGCAAGGTCGGCGCCGGTGACTGGACCCTCCACCAGGAGGGGACCTACGCGCCGGACACGACCAATCGCTGGATGGCCGGCATCGCCATGAACCAGGACGGCGGCATCCTGCTGGGCTACAACGCCTCGGACGGAACGGTCCATCCGAGCCTGAAGTTCACGGGGCGCCTCGCGGGCGATCCGTCGGGAACGATGTCGCTCGCCGAGACCACGCTGATCGCCGGATCCGCGAGCAACGGCAGCAATCGCTACGGCGACTACTCGGCGATGTCGATCGATCCGATCGACGGCTGCACCTTCTGGTTCACGGGCGAGTACAACGTCGCGTCGAGCTGGTCGACGCGCATCGGCGCCATCAAGATGGATCCCTGCGGCACCCCGGACTTCTATCTCGCCGCCGAGCCGGCCGAGCAGGCGATCTGCGCCGGGACTCCGGCCGAGATCGACGTGACGGTCGGCCAGATCTCGGGCTTCGGCAATGCCGTGACCCTGTCGGCGGCGGGCCAGCCCGCCGGGGCGACCGCCACTTTCGACACCAATCCCGTGACCCCGCCGGGAGCGAGCACGCTGACCATCGGCAATACCGGGTCGGCGACGGCGGGAACCTATTCGATCGACATCGACGGCACGGCGACCGGAAGCTCCGGACACTCGATCAGCGTCGACCTCGAAGTGGTCACCTCGGCGCCGGCCGGGCCCGGTCTGCTGCTGCCGGTCAACTCCACGACGGTCGGCACGACCTCGCCCACCTTCTCCTGGAGCGCGGTCGCCACCGCCGGCGAGTACCATCTCGAGGTCGACGACGACCCGGCCTTCGGCAGCCCGGAGATCGACGTCGTGATCGCCGGCACCTCGCACGTTCCGGCCTCGCCGCTCGCCGCCGACACGCTCTACCACTGGCGGGTCACGGCGGGCAACGTCTGTGGCGATACCGTGAGCGCGGTCTTCCGCTTCGCCACCTCGGGCCCGATCGAGTTCTGCCGGACCCCGAACCAGGCGATCCCCGACAACAACCCGACCGGCGTCACCGACAACATGGTGATCACCGAGGGCGGTACGGTGAGCGATCTCGACGTCTACGTCCGGGCCAACCACACCTGGGTCGGCGACGTGCAGTTCCGCCTGAGCAACGGCGGCGCGCCGGTCTCCATCTTCAACCGTCCGGGCGTTCCGGCCTCGACCTTCGGTTGCTCGGGCGACAACATCGACGTCACCATCAACGACGAGGGTCCGGACGGCAATCTCGAGACCACCTGCCTCGCCGGCACGCCGGCGATCGCGGGGGATCTGGTGGGCGGCGATCCGGCGAGCACCACGCTGCTGGCCGTGTTCGACGGCCAGCCGCTGGCCGACACCTGGACGATCACCTCGTCCGACCACGTCGGCTCCGACGTCGGCACGCTGCTCGAGTGGTGCCTGGTGGTTCCGGATTCGATGCCGTTCCTCGACGGCTTCGAGACCGCCGACACCACCCGCTGGAGCGCGGCGCAGCCGTAGGCCGGCCACTGCGCAGCGCCAGGACGGCCCGTCCCGCGAGGGGCGGGCCGTTTTCCTTTCGTGGGCGGAACGGCTCCGGGCTCCCTGCCAGCGGTAGGATCGCGCGCATGCCGACGTTCGACTTCGAGAAGCTGGGAGCCTTCTACCTCGGCCGCGTCGTCGATCCGGCGTCCGCTGAGGTCCGGCCGGAGCCGCTGCTCTACGATTCGCGCGATCTGGTCACCCACGCCGCGATCGTCGGCATGACCGGGAGCGGCAAGACCGGGCTCGGCGTCGCGCTGCTCGAGGAGGCGGCGATCGACGGCGTGCCGGCGCTGGTGGTCGACCCCAAGGGGGATCTCGCCAACCTGCTGCTCACCTTTCCGGAGCTCGCGCCCGGCGACTTCCTGCCGTGGGTGCGCGCCGACGACGCCGAGCGCAAGGGGGTGACCCGCGAGGCGCTGGCCGGGGCCGAGGCGACCAAGTGGCGCGAGGGGCTCGCCGCGTGGGGACAGGACGGCGCGCGCATCCGGCGGCTGCGCGACGCCGCGGAGGTGACGCTCTACACGCCGGGCAGCGATCTCGCGCGGCCGATCTCGATCCTCGCCTCGTTCGCGCCGCCGCCGGCGGCGGTGGCGGCCGACGGCGACCTCTTCCGCGACCGCGTCGAGACCGCGGCGACCAGCCTGCTCGGCCTGATCGGCGTGGCGGCCGATCCGCTACGCAGCCGCGAGCACATCCTGCTCTCGACCCTGCTCTCGGAGGCCTGGCGCGCGGGGCGCTCCTACGACCTGGCGGGGCTGATCGCCGACCTGCAGAAGCCGCCGGTGACGCGGGTCGGGGTGCTCGACCTCGAGACCTTCTTCCCGGCGGCCGACCGCTTCGAGCTGGCGCTGCGCATCAACGCCCTGCTCGCCGCCCCCGGCTTCGACGTCTGGCTGCGCGGCGACGCGCTCGACGTCGGCGCGTTGCTGCGCACCGCGGCGGGCAAACCCCGCCTCGCGGTGATCTCGCTCGCGCATCTGTCGGACGCCGAGCGGATGTTCTTCGTCGCGCTGCTGCTCAACGAGACGGTGTCGTGGATGCGCGCGCAGTCGGGCACCTCGAGCCTGCGCGCGATCCTCTACATGGACGAGGTCTTCGGCTTCCTGCCGCCGGTCGCCGAGCCGCCGTCGAAGAAGCCGATGCTGCTGCTGCTCAAGCAGGCGCGGGCGTTCGGCCTGGGTCTGGTGCTCGCGACCCAGAACCCGGTCGACCTCGACTACAAGGCGCTGTCGAACATCGGCACCTGGTTCCTGGGCCGGCTCCAGACCGAGCGCGACAAGGCGCGGGTGCTCGACGGCCTCGAGGGAGCCTCGGCCTCGGCCGGCGGCGGCTTCGACCGCGCGGCGATCGACCGCCTGCTCTCGGGCCTGCGCTCGCGACGCTTCCTGCTCCACAACGTCCACGACGAGGGGCCGACGCTGATCGAGACCCGCTGGGTGATGTCCTACCTGGCCGGACCGATCGACCGGGAGGGGATCCGCAAGCTGGCGGGCTCGGCAGCGCCGGCGTCGCCGGTTCCGGCTCCGGCTCCGGCGCCGCCCGCCGCGGCACCGTCGCCTTCGGCCGCGGTGGCCGCACCGGCTCGGACCGCGCCGCCGGTGGTGCCGCCCGGGATCGTCCAGGTCTTCCTGCCGCTCGCGCGCGGCGCCCAGCGGGTCGAGTACCGGCCGGCGCTGCTCGGCGAGGGGCGGGCGCACGTCGAGAGCCCGCGCCACGGCGTCGCCGAGCGGATCGACTCGCTCCGACTCGCGCTGCTCGGCGAGTCGGCGACGGTCGACTGGATCGCGGCAGTGGAGTGCGGCCCGGCGGCCGGACGTCTCGCGGAGTCCCCGGTCGCCGGCGCCACGTTCGCGCCGCTGCCGGCGCGCGCGGCGCGGCCGGACTCCTATCCGCGCTGGGAGAAGGCACTGGCGACGGCGCTCGCCCGGGCGCTCGCCGTGCGGCTCTGGCGGCACGCGGGCCTGCGGGAGACCTCGCGACCCAGCGAGTCCGAGCGCGACTTCCGCGCCCGCCTGGCCGACCTGGCGCGCGAAGCGCGCGACGCCGAGGTGGAGAAGCTGCGCTCCCGGTTCGAGCCGAAGCTCGCGACCCTCGACGAGCGGATCCGGCGCGCCGAGGCGAAGGTGGAGGAGCAGCAGCAGCAGGCCTCGTCGAAGAAGCTCGATACCGCCATGTCGATCGGCGCCACCGTCCTCGGAGCGCTGTTCGGACGGCGCAAGCTCTCGGTGACGACGATGCGCAGCGCGTCGGCCTCGGCCCGTTCGGCCGGTCGCATCGCGAAGGAGACCAAGGACGTCGAGCTCGCCGCGGCGAGCCTCGAGGACCTGCGGGCGCGCCGTGCGGAGCTCGAGGCCGAAGCCGAGGCGTCGATCGCCGCGCTGCCTGCCGCCACCGACGTCGCCTCCGCCGCGCTGGAGGAGATCCCGGTCAAGCCGAAGAAGGCCGACGTCGAGGTCCTCCGTGTCGCCCTCGCCTGGGCGCCCCACGACACGGCGACGGGGGAGGCGCTCTGGACCTGAGGGCGTGACTCGGCGGAGGGCTCGGAGCTCCCGCGCGCCGCCCTCTTCGGAAGATCAGGTGCCGGATCGAGAGCAGGCCGCGGTCGAGCCGCGATCGATCAGGCCCGTTCGACCGCGGTCTTGATGTCGTTCAGGTCCTGCAGCAGGGCCTTCTTGGTCACGCCCTTGAAGAAGAACATCATCGGGGTCGAAAGGAATCGTGCAACGAGACCCTGCGGTCTCGAATGGTGGGTACTGGTCAACGTCGTGACGCCCTGGCTCTCTGAGACTCGAAGCGTCGAAACGAAGACGAATCCACTGTCCTCGGCTCTCGTTTCGCAGAGCTCGTTCTCGGCGGCGGCGGCGATCCACTTCTCGACGGTCGCCGGCTTGCCGAACAGGATCCGGGTCTCCCGCCACCGGAGCCCGACGAACCCGTGGGCCGGTCTTTCGCGCACTTCGATCTTCTCGACGCTGCTCAAGATCTCCGCGGCGTCCTCGATGTCGGTGATCGCGGCCCAGACCGCCGACCTGGATCCCCGGATGGTCACCTGTGCTTCGACGATCATGGCGTTCCCCGTCGGGTTCGAGGGGTGGATTACGGCCCAGGGGCGGCGCGGAGCGCCGGCGGCGGTCGACTAGTGCGAGATGCCGTGAAGCCGATCGTAGAGTTTGCCGACGAAGTTCCCCTCCTCCTTGCCTTCGGCGTCGAGAATCGTCCAGTCGATGACCTCGGACTCCACCACGAGCAGCACCTCGCCGCGCTCGTAACCCTGAACTCCGACGATCTCACTCCAGATTCTCCCGACGGCGGTGGATTCTCGGTACGCGTCGACCCGTACGAAGACCTGCTCGATCGCACCGCGGGAGTCGCGAAGCCTGGTCGTCACGAAGAAATGGGAGCCTTCAGGAAGGCCCGCCTCGAACCGAGCCCTCGCAGCAGAGTAGGTCCTGCGTGCCTCCTCGATCGCCGGTTGCAGCTCGACGAGGAGCTGTTCCATCTCGCCCCCGGCTTCGAGTCGGGTGATGTGATCTTCAGCCTCGACCTTTGTGATCTCGCCTTCTGGTCGACGAGTGGTCGAGCACGACATCAAGAAAAGGAGAGCGACGAACTCAGGTATGGGTGGTCTTCTCACGCTGGTCGCGCCGCCTCAGTGGCCGATGAGTCGATCAGCAAGCGCGCGGTGCGGCAGCGCTGCTGTGGGCCGCTCTGGAATTGTCACTGAGTGCCCCCTGTCGCGCCCTGGCTGCGCGCGACGATCTCACGAAGCGCCATCGAGGTAGCGGAGGCATCTGCACTGGACGCAAAAGGGCCAGCTTGCCGGCCTTGGGAATAGCCGTGAAATCCACCTGCCAGGAATCCGAGGGCTCCGAACGCGATCGACGAGGTGATCAGCGCTCGAACACTCACTTGACGAGCCATAACAACAGCTCCGGCACCGCCCAACGGCTCATAGGCTCAGCGACAACTCCCGGGCGAATGTCCGGTTGTTGGCCGCTGTAACGGGGGGGTTGGCGATCCGCCGCGAATCGTGTGGGTCATTCGGTAGGTGAGTTGGAAGCGGGGAACGGAACGCTGATGGCCTTGACAGCGGCGATCAGGCCGATGAAGCCCATCGCCACTCGTAACCAGTCGTAGGCGACCCATTGCCGGACCATTTCGCGGACGACGGCGGCATCCTGTACCGCGCCCGGAGAACCCTTCGCAACGGCCCACAAGGCGGCGTTCTGTGGCCAGAACCACGAGATGGTGAAGGCAAGGGTGGCGAACATCATGAGGGGCGGCAGTGCTAGCCAGATGCGATAGCGGACTGGCGTTGACCAGCCAGCGAGAAGGGCACCGAAGGAGCAGATCAGAAGCGCTACGGAGCTCGGAAAGAAGTACTCGCCGGTGTCAACGGGCCAGCGAGGTCCGTACGGGAGCAGCGAGAGCGATTCGGGGGGAGAGGCGCTCCAAGCACCCGCGAGGACGCGCAGGTCGAACAGCTTGCCACCGAGGAGCACGCCCCAGGAGATGACGGAGATCCAGAGGAAAGCTCGAGTGAGTCGCTGACCCATGAGCACTTGTCACCCGGCCCTTCTGAGCACTGTCGTAGCATAGTGCACGGCTGCGTACCGAGTCGCCTTACGGATCATGAGTTGAGCGGCATCAGGGCGAAGCCCTGTTGTCCGCTCGAACGAATTGTTGGGCGACACGCCACGACTATTGAGGTGGGCATTCTCAGGATCATTCCCAGAACCGCCACCACGGTCGCTTTTTCGGTGTTGCCGACGCAGGAGGAGTCGCGGTCTCTCCAACAGGAGTCGCTGATACGATGCCGAAGTCCGTCACGAGGCACGCAGGAGCGCCGGAACCGTTCGAGCCAAGGTACGATGCGTAAACACCATCGCCATATCCGCTCGAGAACGCGATGATTCCGAGCGATTCGCTTGGCGCGGGCTGGATTCGGGACCAAGACCAAGTGTCGCGGTACGATCGCTGCATCTCCTCGATCATGCTCTCAAAGTACGAACTCTCGCGGTTCATTCGCTTGGCGAGAAGCACGCCGGCTTCAGGAGACATGAAGCACCCGGTACCAGCATCGACGCCGTAACCGAGAATCTCTTCAGGCCCGAGCAGCGACGCATCTTGACCGCCAACGGACACCATCGCCCACTTGCGCGGAGCCTCGTCGCTGAACCTTACCCGAGCAAAAGCGACTCGCTGGTCCGTCGGGGAAACCTGGGATACGGCAATGTCGACTGGATACTTTCCCGGCTTCAAACTGAGTGGAAATGGTTCCGGATCGGGCGTCACGAAGGGGTCGCTCGCGGCTAGGCGGCCCGAGGGCAGTTCGACCTGGCCTAGCTGATGGACGCTGAACTGGTGCTCTTCGCCTCCGGCCGAAACTGATTCTCCTGCGAAGGCACGCTCGATCCATTCGGGCTGAATCATGTAAGGCATTGAGCAACCTCAGCTGTCCCCGTTGTCGCCCAACGAAGAGTGATGCCACGAAGATACGCTGCAAGACGGTGTGACAACGGGGACGAATACCTGGGGGGTTTGGACTGGTTGGAGTTGGCAGAGCATTGAAGGGACTCGATTTGCGGCGAGTGTAGGGCTCGGGCGAGCCTGGGTCAAGAGCTCGTTGTCACGGCACGGATTCGAAATCTCGTCGCAGAAAGAGGTCGGACGGGAGGTGGCCCGGAGGGGGGAGGCCTCTCCGCGCGGCCTGGACGATTGGGCGAGGGGAGGATTCGCTGCGGGCTCGTGATCGCGCATGCCGGCCTTGCGAGTCACGAGCGGAACCGATTCAGGAGGGCGCCTTGGTGCTCGGTCGCGAAGTCCGCCCTCTGGCTCGCCCTCGTCGACGAGCCGCGGAGATGGTGGTCGACGACCGGCGCTTTCGCAGAGAGCCTCGCCGGAAGCGTCGGCGCGAGGACGGGCAACGTGCAGAGACCGGGCCGCATCGAGTCGCTCCCGCGGGCGATCGTGGGCGCCAGCATGCGTCAGTCGTCGAGCCGGCCGTGACGGAGAAGCACTTCGCGAAGCACGTCGTGTGGCAACGCGTGGACGCGGCTTCCGTTCAGTCCTGTCATGGTCTTGGCCGCGACCAGAGCATTGATGATCGCCTCTTCGGTTGCCTGCACCGTCGCGGCGTACAGGTGCTCCGCTGCATACGGGAACAGCTCCTGCTTCTGCACGAGATAGGGTGGCTGCTCCGGCAACGCGATCGGTGTCGTCGAGAACGCCAGGACGACGTCGCCCGAGAATGGAGTGGCGGTGGATCCGTTGCGGGCCAGGCCCAGCGCGGCCCGTCGGGCCATCGCCTTGAGGGTCAGCGCGCTGACCGGAGCGTTGGTGCCCACGATGATCAGGATGGAGCCGTCTTCCTCGGGTGTGACGGAAGCGGATGAATTCGGCGAGGCGGGCGGAAACTCGGGTTGCAGACCCGTGACTTCCCGCCCCACCGGCACGCCCGCCACGCGCAGATCTTCGCGCTTTCCGTAGTTTGCCTGCACCAGCACTCCGACGGTGTAGCCGCCGTGCGTCGCCGCGATCTGGCGGGATGACGTGCCGATGCCGCACTTGAAGCCGTGGCAGATCATGCCGGTGCCGCCGCCGACGTTGCCTTCCGCGACGGGGCCGGACTTCGCGCCATCGAGAGCCGCGAAGACATGTTCCTCGCGGAGCGGAAACGCTAGGTAGTCGCTGAGGTCGGCATCCCAGGTGTCAGCGACGACCGGCATGTGCACGGGAAACTCGGGAAACTTCCGAGCCGACCACTTGATGACGGAGGTATAGACCGTTCCGTTGCTGGCCGTCCCCGTCAGCAGGATCGGCGAGCGCAGCATTCCGAACTCCTCGGCGAAGATCCTCCCCGAGAGCTCGGCATCGCCGTTGAGGACGAACGACGCCGCGGGGTAGTACCCGAGCTCGGCGCGCGGAAGGACCGCGGTGACGCCCGTACGAACGGCATGCGCACCCTCACCGGCGATCAACGTCGTGTGTCCCACGAGGACGCCGGGAACATCGGTGATCGCATTGAAGGTGCCGGGCGTGCCGTCGAAAGGCACGCCGAGGTCCCGAGCGCGCTCCGCGGCGGAGGCAGGACGGGCAGGTACAGACGCGGTGGCGACGAGAAGAGCGCCGAGACCGGCAAGAAGGCGACGTTTCATCAGTGCTCACCTCGCAAGGGGTGCAGGGGTCCGGCGTCTCCCGGGTCGAGCCGCGTGCCCCGCCAACGCGGCCGGGCCAAGCGAACCTCGGCGCACCCCGCGCGACGGATCGTACGACGGGCTCTGCGCCGCCGGTGCTCGGATGGCGGCGTCGGACTTCGGCCACCGACCCGGCGATCAATGCCTCTAGGACCTCGACGTCGAGGTCCGCCAGGCGCTTGATGTACAGGCAGACCTTGGTCATCCGGTGTTTCCCGAGCCTGGCCAGGAGCTCGACTTGCCCGGGGCTCTCCACGCTGCGGTGGATGACCGGTTCCCTGCCGCGGACCGCGAAGCCGACGAGGCATGAGTCGCCGGAGTGGCCACTCTCGTACCTGTAGGCGTACGAGCCATAGCCGACGATGCTCGGCCCCCACATCCTGGGCTGTTGCCCCGTGACGCGCCGGCACATGGCCATGATGGCCCCGCAGTCCGCCAGCTGCTCGGGACTGGCTCGGGACGCGAGGTAGGCGTCGACGCTGGCGCTCGTTGGCCTGGTCTTGGTCTCGGCCATCGGAGGCTCCTGAATCGTAGCGAGCGCGGGGCTGGTGGTGAGCGCGACGCCTGACGATACAGCCATCGAGCCGCGGCGGCGAGAGGTCCCGGTCGCGGGGGCCGGCGGGACGCGACCCGCGCCGCGGCTCGAGGCTCGCGCTTCAGGCCTTGCGCACGTACTCCTGCCGCCGCTTCTCGTCCTGCGCGCGAAGCTCGCCCGTCGGGTCGCTCGCGGCGAAATCGTCGTCCTCGAAGAGCTGCCGGATCTCCAGCTGGGTACCCGCGGGGAACGGCGCGCGCGCGGCCCACTCGATCGCCTCGGCCTTGGAGCGGACCTGGAGGATTGAGTAGCCGGCGATCAGCTCCTTGCTCTCGGTGAACGGCCCGTCGACCACCTGCGGACGCTCTCCGCCGCCGACGAACCTCACGCGCGCGCCGAGCGCGGTGGGGCGCAGGCCCTCGCCGGCCATCAGCACGCCGGCCCGGACCATCTCCTCCTGGTACTTGCCCATCTCCACGAACTCCTCGGTGCTGGGCAAGCGGGCGGCCTGGTCGGCCTCCGGCGTGGTCAGGACCATGATCATGAAGCGCATCGTCGACTCCTCCTCGAGTGAAGGGCGCGGCGTCGGGCCGTTTCGCCCTGGTTCCGACATGACGACGAACGGCGCCACGCCGGATCGACAGGCCGCGACGAACTGGCCCGCGCCGCACGAGGCTCGTCCCGCCGCGTGAGGTCGATCGGATCGCAGGAGTCGGCGCCGACCCTCAGGCCCGGGCGCAGGCGTCGCCGACGCGAGCCGGTACGCGTGTCGGTGGCAACGCGCGGTCCGTCCGAGTGCGGCGCGTCGTCGAACGACATGATCCGACTACGAGTCAGCGCGCGCGCCGGTAGTGCATCGCAACCGCGCCGCTGCGGAGCGGCTTCGCCGAGATCAACTCGAGCCGTCGCGTGCCGGGAAGCCCGCTCTCGTACAGGGTCGGGCCGTGGCCGGCGATCCTGGGGTGGACGAGCAACTGGTACTCGTCGATCAGATCCAGCCGGTCCAGCTCGGTCGCGAGCTTGCCGCTACCGAGGAGCACGCCGGCCGGGGTCGCGTCCTTGAGCTTCTGCACGCTCGTGCGCAGCTCGCCGCCGATGTGGTGGCTGTTGGTCCACGGGAAGTCCTTTCGCGTCGATGACACTACGTACTTCGGCTTGGCCTCCAGCTTGACCGCCCACTCGCGCATCGCCGGCGGTGCCTCCACGTCGCCGCGGGCGACCGCCGGCCAGTGGCTCTCCATCATCTCGTAGGTGACGCGGCCCCACAGCATCGCCCCGCTCTCGTCCATGAGGCGGGTGAAGAAGGCGTGTGTCTCGTCGTCGGCGATTCCTTCCTGGTGGTCGACGCAGCCGTCCAGGGTGACGTTGATGCTGAAGGTCAGAAGTCCCACGGAGTCCTCCGTTCGAGGTACGCGACGAGCCGCTCGCCGTCCGGCTCCAAGGGCTCGTGCCCGCTTCGCGAGGTACTCACCCTGTGTCGGCCAACGGCTCATGAGCTGAGCGAGGGGTCTGGCGGTGCCTCTCGGTCGACAAGGCTATCCCTGGGCATCGAGCAGCTTCAACGCGAAGTGACCCCGCTCCGCGACGGATGGACTCGCGTCGGAAGACAGCTGCCGTGCGAACAACGAGGCGTTCTCACCCAAAGACCGAACTTCACGGATAACGAACTCGGCGGCAACCCGGCGAACCACGGCTGACTTGTCTGCGATCGCAGCGTTCAGGGTAACGAGAAACGCTTGGTTTGCAGCGATGGGACGGTACTCGAAGACGGGTTCGAACCTTCCCCTGCACCACTTCAGATCGGTCCACTTCCACTTCCGGCCAATAGTCCAAGCGGCTCGACCGTCGAGCAGCCATCGAAAGGCTCTGGCGCGGACCGCTGGCTGGGCCGCGTCCTTCGCGAATTCTCCGATCCACTGGTCAAACGTCGGCGAACGCACGCATTGCGAGAGCACCTGTGCCGCTGCGCCAGCTGTGGCGCTCAGGATCTTGTGCCTGAGAGCGCACGCTACAGCATCGATCGCGGTCAGACCCAACACCACGTCTCTGTCGGCCGACTCCATGCGACCCCAAGTGTTCCAATGGGTCAGCAAGCTCCAGAGGGCAGCAGCGACGTCCTGAGGCTTGGAGTTCGAGGCGACTCGAGGCAGTGTCTCTCTCGCCGCAGTCCTGACCTGAGGAACCCAGTCATTCAGGCGTCGTAGAGCGAGCGCGAAGAGAAATGGGCTCGGTGCACCTCCAGAGGTGTCTCGTAGTGCACTTTCGCGTTTGCGACCATCGTGGCTACACAGATCCAGCCAACTAGCGAACCGATGCGGTCGCACCCATTGCTTCCACAGTGTTCGGCTTTGGTTCTGCTCCGCAACCCAGAGTTCTGCTCTGACCGCGTGCTCCCATGCTTCAAGATTCCTCAGCGGCAGCAATTTGGTTGCGGCAACGAAGAGATCTAGTGCTTCCGCTGCCTCGCTACCTGTCGTGCCAACTGACAGGAACTTGCGAAGGGCGGAAAGTACTGCAGGGGCCTCGTTGAGGTCGTTCTGCATAGGTGATGCGCGGCCTAACGGCTCATGAATTGAGCGGCGAACGGGCGCAGCCCGTTTGTTCCATCGAGCGACGTATTAGGCGGCAAACCCCGCGATACCCTCGTCATACGGAAGCGCCCCATCCATCGAACTCACAATCATGCGTGATTCCTTGGATCACGATCCACGGGATCCAGTTCGCCAGGACGCTCTCCGTGACGGGCGTGGGATGTGATCTACCGGACACCACCCACTTGCGGGACAGGAAACCGCCGCTCTTCTCGCACCGAAGGTCCAAACAGTCACTATTCTCGAGATGCTCGGCGAGGGCGCGAGCGTTCCTCTCGGTCGGTGCGACGAAAAAGAAATCGAGATGCCGTTCCGCGCCTTCGGCTAAGCCATGGCTACGCAAGGCAGCGAGCGTCTGCTTGCTCATGTCGAGTTGACGCCGCGAAACCACTTCGGCCTTTCGCTCCTGATGGGGGTCATAGGTTGCTCCTTCTGCCGCTCAACGGATATCGAGTTCAACAGACAAACACGCGAAGCGTGGCTGTCCGTTCGAACGAGGGGTTAGGCGTCGCCCGGAATCGAACTGATTTCATGAACCAGTTTCGCCAGAGCTTGGCCGGTAGGTGAGTCGGGATACAAGCGACGGGTAAGGCCTTGACCGAGATTCGAAGCGCGATACTCGCGGCTTCTGTACCGCCATGGAAACTTGTCTTGCCACACGAGATGGGTGGTGACATCAACCCAGCCTTCATCGGTCGCACCAGTCAACTTGCGGAGCTCGTCCGCAGCGTCGCGCGACACCAACGCTGGCGCGGCGGCAAGAGCGACCAGTCGACCAACGTCGGATTTAGAGACGCGCACAAGTCGGTCGCCTCCTTGCGACGTCCAGACAGTGAAGCGGCCGTTTCCCCGAAGCGAGAATATCGCTCGATACCCCGACATGCTGCCACCCGTCTCAACTCGGATCACCTCCGAACTGCGAATGTACGCGACATTCTCAGTTGGCGCCTGGACAACCTGATATCGCAGCGTCCCGATCGCGGCAAGCGCAAGCCCTCCGCAAATCCCGGCGAGTGCAATCTTTCGAGTCGGCACACTCGCTCCGAGCGACGCCTAATGGCTCATGAGCTGAGCGGCAGACGGGCGAAGCCCGGTTGTCCGCTCGAGCGAACTTTTGAACCACGCGCCACAACTGGGCATTACCGTGCTCATCTAATCAACAAAAGCAAACGTCTTGAGAATCGCTTCGAGCTCAAGTCCTGAATCTTCGTCTGCCAATTCCCGACTAAGGCCGATCATGTACATGAACTCACCTCGAGGCACGACGACGATGTCAGTTCGAAGTCGAGCGCTTGTTCCATCTGAGACTCCTCGAGTAAGCGCGATACCGGCCCGAGCGCCTTCCCTTCCGTCTATGGTGGTTTCGCGAGCGTCATCGACATAACTCAAGTCCTCAAAGGAGGCCTTGAGCGGTTCGATCAGGTCACGAACCATCTGCCTGGCCGTCTTGGTGCTCCAGTCATCGAGAGTGAGAACCGAAACCTGAAAGTTCGGATTCACCCCGCCCTGCGCCGCCGGATACTTGTGGGTGCTGGCAAGAGGGCCCTTTGCCGCCCTGAGCTTCGCATCGAACTCCTTGTCCTTGATACGGAGGTGCTTCTGATTCTCAGCGAGAAGCTCTTGAGTTGCGAAGAACCACGAGTCGGGTTTTATGAACTCGAACCCCGCGCTCTCATTGCGGTAGTGATTTCCTTTGATCTCGGCAAGCAGAGCTGGTTCGACAAGAAGGAGCGCCAGCACGGCAGCCAGCTTTCGCATGCGAAAATCCTTTCTCACGTCGTCTAACGGATCAAGAGCTCAGCGGTAGCCGCGCGCGGGGCGGCTGTCCGCTGGAGCGAAGTGCCAGTCGACTAGTCACGAGCGACCAAGCAGCGACCAGCTGCATCAGAAAATCTCCTAGCCTCAAAGTCGCCAAGCCATGCCGAGAATGAGCCCGTGCCACAAGCATTGTCAACGTATGCTTCGAAGGCATCCGCCGGCCCTGAACCGAAAGAGGCGCTGGACAGCGCTGACTTGGCCTCTCGACCGAGCCTCGTGACCAGGATCGCAAGCGACTCCAGTGCTTCGTCATCGACAACGCGGCTCACAGGCTGATCCGTCTCGCGACGACCTTTGGATTCGAGCATGCGCGCAAGAGTACGAGTGAAGAAGTCCGCGGACGCGCGAACGAAGAGGGATCTCGCGCCATAACGCGCAATGAAATCAGGCTTGAGAAGCGGAGCGAACCCTTCAGCTACGTTGACCGGGAGGAGCGCCAACGCCTGGTCGCCTAACGGATCGTGAGCTCAGCGGCGCGCCACAGCGGCGGCCGAGCGAAGCGAGCCACTGACGCACACCGCGTCCACTGGCGCGATCTGTTAGACGGCATGGAACCGAACCTCCAAGCCGGGTAACTCAGCTGCGGCATCCAGAAAACATTGCCTCAAGAGCTTCGTTTCGCGCGGAAGTACGGATCCAAGGATGGATAGTCCTTTGATCTCAACGCTGCGTGGCAGGGCTACATCGCGGATGCACTCGTCAAAAGCGTCCCAATTCATGCCGCAATAGGACGGAAACTCGAGGCCGCGATAAATGAGCTCGTGGAGCTCTTCGCGAGTCTGCACTCTCGAAACGTCTAGCACTAGAACTTCTCTACGAAGGTCCGGCATGCCGTCTAACGGCTCATGAGTTGAGCGGCGCGCCACCAGCGACGAGCCGCGAAGCGGGCCACGGCTGCGGAGCGCGTCCGCTCGAACGAAGTGTTAGGCGGCAGACTCATCCGGAGGACGAGCTCCACAGTGGTGGCACCTGGCTGCCCAGACATTTCCCACTCCTAGGGACGAGTCCCACCACATGAAAAAGCGCCTGCCGCACGCTGGACAGCGGAAGCCCGCAAGCCATAAGCCATTGATCGCCCAGGCTGCCATCCACGCAAATGCGATGAAAGGCACGGCTCTGGAAAGACCCAGACTGTTCAAGAGGAAGCCTACGCCCCCGACTACGGGCAGATAGAGCAGAATGCCGGCCCACAAAATGCGCTTTCCGAGCTTGTATCGCTTCCATGCCGGACTATCCGAATCCATGCTGCGGCCTAACTAGGGTTTAACCGACGAAGATTCGCGGGGAATCCGTGTGACAACGGGGAGATTGACCTGCGGGGCGGGAGCTGGTGGGAGTTGGCAGCGCATTGAGTGGGCTCGACTTGCGGTGAGTGTAGGGCCCGGGTGAGGGTGGGTCAAGCGCTCCTTGTCACAGGGCGAATCCGAGTTCTCGTCGTGGACGGGGGCCGAGTGGAACGGGGCCCGGGGAGGGGGGCGCGTCGGAGTCGCGTCGGCGTCGGAGTGGGGAAGGGGACTCGAGGGAAGCGGGGGCGGTTTCCACTAGGCGGTCGGGGCGCGGAATGCGCCGTGGCGGCGGGCCGCGCGGAGTAGGAGCACGACCGCGGCTGTGGTCGAGGCGATGACCAGCACCGAGCTTTCCGGACCGAAGATTCCGCCGGTCAGCCAGTCGGGTCCGGCATAGCGGGTTTCGAGCGGCGCCAGCGCGCGCCAGTCTTCGATTCCGGAAAGCGGTACGCCGCTCGACAGGATGGTGAAGTTCCACGCCGCGTGGTGGGCGGCCGTCACCCACAGGTTGCGCGTCAGGACGAACACGCCCGCCCACAGCAGGCCGAGCACGGTCACCGACAGGAGCATCGTCGCGACCGGGGCCGCCCCGCCGTGCTCCAGGTTTTCCAGGTGTCCCACGGCGAACACCACCGCCTGGACCGCCAGGGCCATCCCGGTTCCCCAGGCGCGCTCGAGCACTCGAAACAGCAGGCATCGGTAGATCAGCTCCTCCAGGGTGGCCGCGACTCCGATGAGGACCGCGACGCCCGACAGCGCCGGGGAGACCGCGCGATAGAGCACCAGCTCGTAGGCGCCCACGGCGAACAGCAGGGCGATCGGGACCGCCACCAGGAGAGCGCCGCTGGCGCCGCCGAGCAGCAGGCGAATGGGCTGCAACCGCAACTCGGTCGCTGGGCGCTTCTCGTGCCAGCGCACGTAGGCCAGGTAGCCCCCGATCGCCGCCAGGAGGATGCCGGCGCGCCGGATCGCGCTCAGCCCTGCGGGCCCGGGCTGGAAGATCGCATCGATCAGCGGCAGCAGGCCCTGCCGAAAGACGAGGATCGGGCCGACGATCGCCAAGCCGCCGAGCAGCAACGAGCCCAGCGCCCGGGCGGCGACGCGCAGTTGCCGCCACGCCCCACCTCCGGTCGCCGTCGGATCGGCAAGGCTCGGATCGACAGGGCCGGAAGGTACGGTGATTCCGCTGAGGGCGGGCGATTCGGAGAGGCGCGGATCCGCCTCGGGCGCTTGGTCGTGCATGTCGGCACAACGAATCAGGAGCCGGGATGTTTCGGTGCGTGGCCCGGTCGCTCGCTCGAGCCATGAAATGGAGCTCTCCCGCGACGGAATCGGCAGGCACCGGCCGCGCGAACGGCGCGACGTGGTTTCTACCTAGGCGGGATCGTGCGTGGTGCGTAGAAAGTGCGCTTCTCCGTGGCCCGGCCTGGCGTCTACTCTCGAATCCTGCGGTGGATCGTCCCTTTCGCGCGCTGTTGCGTGGGCGAGACGCTCTCGCAGAGGAGGCTTCAAATGAAAGACACTGCGGTCCTCGAAAAGGAAGTCAAGAAGGAAGTCGCGAAGGACGTCAATGCCGACCCGCTCACCGGCGCGCCGGGTTCGCACCCGGTCGGGACCGGGATCGGCGCCACCGGCGGCGCGCTCGCCGGCGCGGCGGCGGGGGCGGTGGTCGGCGGCCCGGTCGGCGCCGTGATCGGAGCGGCGATCGGCGGCGCGGCAGGTGGCGCCGCGGGACACGCGATCGGCGAGAAGGTGGACCCCACGCTGGAGAACACCTACTGGGAGTCCAACTACCGCACGCGGCCCTACGTCGATCGCAGCCGGCCGTACACGGACTACCAGGATGCCTACCGCTACGGCTGGGAGTCGCGGGTCGCGCATCCGGGGCGCAAGTGGACCGAGGTCGAGTCCGACCTGGCCAAGGGCTGGCCGAACCGGCAGAGCAAGTCCTCGCTGCTCTGGGAGCAGGCGAAAGCCGCGACGCAGGACGCCTGGAACCACGTCGAGAAGATCCTCCCGGGCGACTCCGACAAGGACGGCCGCTGATTCCACGGGTCGACGTTCGAATCCCTCGGTGACCCGCCCGGTAGCGGCTCGGCAGCAGTGCTGCGGAGTGTCTGAGCCGCCACCGGCGCGTCTCGATTCGAGGTCGGAGAAAGGGATTTCCTTTCCGTGAGCCGGCAGCAGACGATCTGGATGGTCGCGCTCTCGATCGTGATCACCGCGGTCGTGGTGATGCTGGCGATGAGTCTCGGGCGCTCCGACAAGACGGTCTCGCGCCGTCTCGTCCACCGCTTCGCCGTCGCCGATCCGCAGTTCCAGCGCGAAATGTCCGTCCTGCTCGGCCCGACGATCACCGCCGGCAATCAGGTGACCGCGCTGCAGAACGGGGCGGAGATCTTCCCGGCGATGCTCGCCGCCATCCGCTCGGCCCGGCACTCGGTCACGTTCGAGACCTACATCTACTGGTCCGGAAAGATCGGCAAGGAGTTCTCGGCGGCGCTCGCGGAACGCGCGCGCGCGGGCGTTCCCGTCCACGTCACGATCGACTGGGCGGGCAGCGCGAAGCTCGACCAGGTCCTGGTGGACGAGATGACCGCGGCCGGCGTCGAGTTCGAGCGCTACCGTCCGCTGCGCTGGTACAACCTCGGGCGATTCAACAACCGCACGCACCGCAAGCTGTTGATCGTGGACGGCCGCGTCGCGTTCACCGGCGGCGTCGGCATCGCCGACCCGTGGGGCGGGAGGGCGCAGGACCCCGAGCACTGGCGAGACTCGCACTTCCGGGTCGAGGGCCCCGCCGTGGCGCAGTTCCAGGCCGCCTTCAACGACAACTGGATGAAGATCACCGGCCGGGTGCTGCGCGGGCCGGCATACTTCCCCGAGCTCCTCCCGGCCGGCACGATGCCGGCGCAGCTGTTCATTGCCTCCCCGGCGGGCGGCAGCGAGAGCATGCACCTGATGTACCTGATGGCGGTGGCGTCCGCCGCCCGGACGATCGATCTCGCGGCGGCCTACTTCGTCCCGGACGAGCTGCTGATCGAGGCACTGATCGAGGCGCGGCGCCGCGGCGTGCGTGTGCGGGTCCTGCTGCCGGGGCCGCACATCGACTCGGAGACCGTCCGCATCGCCTCGAAGCGCGAGTGGGGGCCGCTGCTGCGCGAGGGGGTCGAGATCCACCTGTACCAGCCGACGATGATGCACACCAAGGCGCTCGTCGTCGACGCCGAGCTGGTCTCGGTGGGCTCGACCAACTTCGACTATCGCTCGTTCCGGCTCAACGACGAAGCCAGTCTCAATGTCTTCGATGTAGGCTTCGCCGCGCACATGACCACCGTGTTCGAGCGCGACCTCCGCGACGCCACCGCCTTCACCTTCGCGATGTGGCAGGCCCGGCCGCTGCGGGAGCGGATCGCCGAGACGATCCTCCTGCCGATCCGCTCGCAGCTCTGAGGGCGGCCCCCGACGCGATGAAGCGGACCCTCGATCTGCGGACCGGGCGCCCGGTCTGGATGGCCTACCGCGCGCCGTCGGTGCCCTGCACGCGCCTCCGGCGCGACGCGCGCACGGAGGTGCTGGTGGTCGGCATGGGGGTGAGCGGCGCGATGGTCGCCGAGTCGCTGACGGCGGCGGGCTTGCGCGTGATCCTGCTCGACCGGCGCGGTCCGCTGCTCGGGTCGACGCCGGCTTCCACCGCGCTGGTGCAGTACGAGATCGACACGCCGCTGACGCGACTCACCCGCAGCTTCGGTCGCGGGCGCTCCGAGCAGGCCTGGCGCCGCTCGCGCCTGGCGGTGGCGAATCTCTCGGCGCGGATCGACGAGCTCGGCATCTCCTGCGCCAAGGTCGAGCGCGGCTCGCTCCTGCTCGCCGGCAACGACCTCGGACCGGCCGGCCTTCGTGCCGAGGCCGAGGCGCGCCGCGCCGCCGGGCTCTACGCCGAGTACCTCACGGGCGCGCGCCTGCGGGATCGATTCGGAATCGCGCGCGCCGGGGCGATCCTGAGCCCGGGGAATCTCGCGCTCGACCCGCGGCGGCTCACCGCCGGCCTCCTGCTGCGCGCGATCGAGCGCGGCGCCCGCTGCCACGCTCCGGCGCGGGCCACCGCCATCGAGGCCGGCCGCGACCGCGTCACGGTCGCGACCGCGGACGGCCCGGTAGTCTCGGCCGCGCACGTCGTGCTGGCCACCGGCTACGAGTTGACGGAGCTGGTCCCCGCCAAGGCGCACGCGGTGGTCTCGACCTGGGCGATCGCCACGCGACCGCAGCCGCGCGCGCTGTGGCCGGAGCAGGCGCTGATCTGGGAGTCGTCCGACCCCTACCTCTACCTGCGCACGACCGACGACGGTCGCATCCTCTGCGGCGGCGAGGACGAGGAGTTCTCCGACGAGGAGTCGCGCGACGCTCTGATCCCCGCCAAGACGGCGCGCCTCTCGGCGAAGCTCGCGCGGCTCTTCCCCGCGGTCGACCCACGGCCGGAGTTCGCCTGGACGGGAGCGTTCGGAACGACGAGGACGGGGCTGCCGCTGATCGGCAAGCTCCCCGGCCACCCGCGCGTGCACGCGGTGCTGGGCTACGGCGGCAACGGCATCACCTTCTCGCGCATCGCCGCCGAGATCGTGCGCGCCGACCTGACCGGCGCGACCGACGCGGACGCGGCGCTCTTCGCGTTCGAGGCCTGATCCGCCCGCCGGCGATCACGCCCGCCGGGCGGCGTCGTAGTAGTGGTTCTGGCCTTCGTCGACGAACTCGCCCACGATTTCCAGGCCGGCGTCCGAGAGGGCCTGTCGATACGCGGCATCTCCCAGGGAGACCGAGGGGCGTCCGGTGAGAAGGTCCGCCCAGGTGACGACTTGCGTGGGAGCGGTGAACAGAAACCGGCCCCGCGGATTCAGCGCCGAGGCCACGCGACGCAGGACCGTGCGCTGGACCTCCGGGGAGAGCAGAAACATCAACCCGATCGCCACGATCCCGTCGTAGGTCCTGCCGAAGAATTCCGACTCCTCGACGGCTTCGCAGGCCACCGGCGTCTCCGGAAACCGGCGGCGAAACGCCTCGACCAGGCTCGGCGCCGCGTCGATACCGGAGACCCGACAGCCCTGAGCGATCAACGTCTCCGCGACCGGCACGCCCGTGCCGCACCCCAAGTCCAGGACCGAAGCGCCCGCCGGCAAGCCGCGACTCCAGCTCCGCACCGTCTCCGCACCGATGCGCGTCCGCTCCGCGATGAATCGGCGGGCAACGGCCTCCCAGCCGTTGGATCGATCCCGAGCTGTGGACTCTTCGCAGGCCATCGAGCGGTCGAGGGTCGGGGGCGGTGGAGGAGGTTGCCTCGTGCGGCCGGTTTCGCTTCGACCCGCTTCCGACGCCGTCGGCGCGGTCTTACCGAGCCTCGAAGAAGAGGGCCATGGCGTCCGCGGGCCAGTCCATCGGCTTCTTGGTGCGCTTGTCGACGCAGGCGACGACCATGAGGCAGCGGGCGATGGCGGTGCCCGCCTCGTCGGCCATCGCGCACTCGATGTACGCGTCGGAGCCCCTGAATTCGCGCACGAAGGAGGTGAGGGTGAGCTCCTGATCGCCGACCGCGGACTTCAGGTAGTCGATCTCCATCCGCTTGGCCCAGGTCATGAAGGGGAGTTGGGCGAGAGTCTTCAGATCCCATCCGACGTAGTCGCGCAGGCCGTTCGTGCGGTGGTCGACGAAGTAGCGCGAGTAGACGGCGGTCCCGACGTGGTTGAACGGATCGAGATCGGAGAACGCGACGCGAAGCTTGCTCGTGAAGACGATCGGCGACCTGGGCATCGGATCTCTCGGGACCGATTCTACGCGCGATCCGCCGAAGGGCCCGTCCATCGAGGGTCGGATCCCTCGAATGGATGGGTGCCTGTTCGGAGCTGGCAGCTCTGGGCTCGAGATCGAGTCCCACGCGGCGCAGGGGGCCGGCCCCGGGACCCGGGACCCGGAGAGGGGCCGGAAGCCACCCCCCGCCGCCGGGCGAACGCCGTCAGCCGCGGCGCGCCGCTTCGATGGCGGCGACGTCGATCTTCTGCATCGTCATCATCGCGTCGAAGCAGCGCTTGGCGACGGCGGGGTCGGGGTCGGTGATGCCCTGGGTCAGGGCGATCGGCGTGATCTGCCAGGAGACGCCCCACTTGTCCTTGCACCAGCCGCACTCGCTCGCCTCGCCGCCGTTGCCGAGGATGGCGTTCCAGTAGCGGTCCGTCTCGGCCTGGTCGACGGTCGCGACCTGGAACGAGAAGGCGAAGCCGTGCTTCACGCCCGGCCCGCCGTTGAGCCCGAGGCAGGGGATCCCCATCACCGTGAACTCGACGGTCAGCGCGTCCCCCTTCTTGCCCGACGGATAGTCGTTCGGTGCGCGGTGCACCGCGCCGACGGTCGAATCGGGGAAGGTCTTGGCATAGAAGCGCGCCGCCTCTTCGACGTCGCGGTCGTACCAGAGGCAGATCGTGTTCTTCGCGGGTGTCTTCATGTCCGTTCTCCTCGAGATTCCAGGCTTCGGGTCGTTCTCACTCTTCGATCGCTTCGATGCCCTGCCGCGCGAGCTCCGCGAGGTGGGCGCGCATCCTGCCGAGCTGCTCCGGGGAGTGACCGGTCCATTCCGCGACCTCTCCGAGGACGCGCAGGGGGCTGCGGGAACGGTAGGACTTGGTCGGGTTGCCGGGAAACCTCTTGTCGGTCAGGTTCGGATCGTCCTCGATGGGGCCGGTCGGTTCGACGACGTAGATCCGGCCCCGCGCCGTGCCCGCGGCCAGCTCGGCTCCCCAGACGGCCGCTTCCAGAGTGGCGGTGAGGTAGACGAACTTCGCCTTCCGCCGCGAGCCGTAGTTGGAGGTGTAGCCCGGACCGATGAGGTCGCCGACCTTCAAGTCGGCCCTGGTGCCATGGAAGTAGGTCGGCGAATCCACGCTCTCTCCTCGCGGGCTTTCGGACCCCCAGGGTCGCGCCTCCTCGGAGCGACACCACCGCCGGCTCGCCGGAGAGCCGCGGTGGGGAAGCCGGGGCCGGAGACTACCGAACCCATGCCGTTCGTCGACATCTGAGTCCCTCGCCGAGGGCCGAGCGGCCCCGCCGACGCCACGAGCGGTTCGGCGTGGACGTCCTTCCTCCGGTCGGGATTCCGGGGAAACCCAGGGGCGCGGGATCCCCGGTCAACGGGGTTCGGTGGAAGGCAGACGACCGGTCGGCCGGATGATCAGCGTCGACAGCATCGCCGCCACGAGGACTTCGTCGCCCTCGCCGAGACCGAACACCTGGGCGAAACAGGAGGTCAGCGTCGCCCCCGAACGCAGCACCTGGGCCCGGGCCTCGAAGCGCGGGGAGCGGGCCGGTGCGACGAGATTGACCTTGAACTCGACCGACAGGACTTCGGTCCCCGCGGGAGCGAGCGAGTAGGCCGCGTAACCACAGGCCGAGTCCGCGATGCTGGTGACGGCCCCGGCGTGGAGGAACCCGTGCTGCTGCGAGAACCGGTCCGAGCGGTCCATCGCGACGTGAACCCGCCCCGGCTCGACGAGCGACAACCGCGCTCCGAGCGAAGCCATCATCGCCTGCCGCGCGAAGCTCTCGCGGATGACCTTCTCGAACTCCGAGTTCCTTGGTGTGGGGTCCAGGCGCATCGAGGGAATGTAGCAGCCAGAGGGGCGTAGGCCCGAAGCAGCGGGAGGCGCCCATGGCGGCCCGTCCAGCGTGGATCCCCTCGACGCTGCTCCTAACCTCCCTCCGCGAACGTGACCCCTTCGGGCTTGGTGAAGGTCTCGGGGGGAACGGCATCGAGATACTCGAACGAAAGGTATTCGATCGTGAGCTTTCGATCACGAACGGACGCCTCGACTCGGATCGGAACGCCCGCAGTCGTGACGTAGAGCTCGACGGAGACACCTTCGTGCGAGTGGCGATACTGGACCGGTCCATTCGGGGCGAGCAGCACTCGCTTCGCGCCGACTTCCTCCATGAATGCCACCTCGCACCCGAGCTCGAACTGCTTCCAGTGCTCTGACTCGACGTCGCCGAGGACGGGCGCGACGAAGCGAAATACCGGCCCTGGATCGACGATGTGCTCGCCGGCGGCCGTCGTCTTGTTCACCATCCAGACGTCGGGTTCATTGACCACGAACAGCAGGTGAAGTCCAGTCTCCGGGTTGAGTTGCTCCTCGAGCCGCCCGAACCGCTCACCTCTTCGATACAGCGTCTTCGGCTTGCTCGCGAAGTCGTCCGCAGGAACGTCCGGGTAGATGGCCGCCGTGACGATCTTGAGCACGGGTTCCGGGGCGCACACGCCCCAGGCCGTAGCCGGACCGAGGAGAAGGGTCGCTGCGATCAGAGGTCGCTTCATGAGTCACCCATTTGGCCTGAACTTCTGCCGATTCGAAGGGTCGGACGCGTCATCGTCTACGCCCAGGCCAGCCCACCCGGCAACCGGTACGAGCTGAACTCGTAGTGCAGCACTCGGCGTCGATGCGGCGACGCCGACGGGCTGGACGCATGGACCAGGAGGGGGCTCATGACCATGGCGCCTCCTATCGGAACCGGGCAGGCCGTTTCGGGGACCTGCTCGCGAAGCCTCACGAGCTCGTCCTCGGTGAGTCGGCCCATCCGATGGCTTCCCGCGAGGACGCGGAGCGCGCCGTTGTCTTCCGGTGTGTCGTCGAGGTGAATCCGCACCGCCACGATCTCTCGGAGTACCGCGATCGGAGGTCGAACGTGCGGAACTCCGCCCTTCGTCGACCAGGGACCGAATCCCTCGACCTCGCGCCGGACCGCGACGGAGATCGTCAGGTCCTGGTGCCAGGGGACCTTCCAGTTCGCCAGCGGCGACTTGTCGAACACCGTCAGCTTGGTGACCCGGGCCTCGGGTCCTAGCAGCTCAGCCGCGATCTCCAGGGCGGAGCTGTCGTCGCGGAGCAGCGGGGATCTTCGGAGCGCATTGCGAGCGCCGCCGCGGTCTTCGGAGTCGCGAAGGAGTCGGTCCGCCTCGGCGCGGAGCTGGAACAGGGTCGAACCCAGGACGACCTCCGGGAGGATCGCGAATCCGTCCCTCTCGAACGCCGCCCTCCACGGCTCGTGCGGAGGCCCTGCGGCTCGCGGCCGGGAAGTTCCGCTAGTTGCCATCGCCTTCGGCCGCCACCTGGATGGCCCGTGCGCGAGTCTGCAGCAGGCGGTTCAGATACGAGCTCAAGAAGAGCCAGTCGACAGCACGCCCGAGAGCTCCGAGGGGCGACCGGAACTCCACGATGTCGATCATGGTCGTGCGACCGTTCGCCTCGACGAAGAAGTGGTCGTGCACGAAGGATCGAAAGGCGCCCTTCGTCATCCGATCCTGAAAGTGCCGCGGCCGGTCGAAGGCGGTGACCTGGGAGGTGAAGTGCTGAATGACCCCGAAGTGGCGCCCGCGAAAAGTCACGGACTCGCCGAGACCGATCCGCCCGGAGGTCCGTCCGGCCACCGCCCGCTCGCCGGTGTGCGCGACCGACCGCACATGGAGGTCGATGTCGCGCGCCGCGTCGAAGCAGCGCCCGGCCGGAGCGGCGATCTCGGTTTCGATTCGGACTCTGGCCACCGACGAGTGCCCTCCCGGTCGTCAGGTCACGAGCGCCCCGGACGGGGCGAGGCGAGGCGCAGCCGTGTGATGACTTCCTGAGCCGCCCGGTAGCAGGGGAAGAGGGGATGGTCGGGCTCCTGGACGTCGGTTTCGGCGATCTCCGCTGAATGGAGCAGGCCGCTCCGCGAATGGGCGAAGAAGCGCACGTTGCCTGGCTGGGGCAGGGATTGAGGCGGGCCCGGCGACAGGTTCGTGGCGCAGTCTTCGGCTGCCGACACGAAGGCCTGGGCAGCGGACCGAACAGTGTCGTAGCCGACACCGCCGAGAATGCCCCCGCCGGAGCTGAAGTAGATGCTGGCGTCGCCGTTGAGCGTCGAGACGACCGTTGCCGAGCTGTTCGACAGCGCCAGGTCCATGGCCGCACCCCAAACGCCGAGTGGAGTGGCCGGGGGTTCGGCCGGGGGGGACCCGGGCTGGAGGCCGAGGAACATGAGACGCAGCGCCGGCCCCCCGGCGAGCTCGGTCGCGGCGGACTTGCGGGCACGCGAGCGCCAGGCCAGAGCTGCGACGACGAGAATCGCCACGAGCACGACTGCGATCGCACCGGCGCTCCGGGTCAGCGATGACATGGTCGAGACCGTCTCCAGTATGCCTCAGCCGAGCTGCTCGGCGAGCGCGACGAGGATGCCCTCGGGTCCGCGGAGGTAGGCCAGCCGGTACGAGCCCTCGTAGTTCATTTCCCCGACGAGCTCGGCCCCGTGGGCGCGCAGGCGCGCGACGACGGCGTCGAGGTCGTCGACGGCGAACATGACGCGGCGGAATCCCAGTGCGTTCATCGGCGCATTCACGGGTCCGAACCGGATCGCCTCGGGCGTGTGGAACTTGTCGAGCTCGATGCCCTGACCGTCGGGAGTCCGCAACATCGCGAGGGTGGCCCGGACGTTGTCGAGCCCGATCAGCTTTCCGACCAACGGCCCTTCGACGGTCGACTCGCCTTCGAGCTCGAGGCCCAGCTCGACGAAGAACGCCTTGACGGCCTCGAGATCGTCGACGACGATGAGGACATTGTCCATCCGTTTGAGCGCCATGTTCTTTCCTTCTTCGCTTTGCCGCCGAGGCCCGTGCTCGCCGCGCCGGGCTCGAAACGAATCCGGAGCCGACCGGTGCGCCGCGCCCGCTTCGTCGACCGAAGCTAACAGGGTAGCGAACCGGCCGGCACCCGTTCCGCCGCGCTGCCTTCGGAGGATCTCCAGCGGCCGAGCGATCGCCGGATCACCGCTTCTTGGCGATCTTCTCGCGCTGAGCGTTGACCTCTGCGGCGATGTCGGCGCCGAAGTCCTCGGCCTCCCAGAGCGGGCGGATCTCGAGGTCGCTCGGTCCCGGCATCGGGTTGGGGCAGCGCTTGGCCCACTCGACGGCCTCGTCGAGGGAGCGCACGTTCCAGATCCAGAACCCGGCGACGAGCTCCTTGGCCTCCGCGAACGGACCGTCGGTCACGGAGCGCTTCTTGCCGTCGAAGTGGATGCGCTTGCCGAACCTGCTCGGCTTGAGCCCGTCGCCGGCGAGCATGATGCCCGCCGCGATCAGCTCCTCGTTGTACCTGCCCATCGCCTCGAACATCTCGGCGGCGCCCTCCGCCTCGAGAGGATTGTTCTCCGCCTCGGACTGCTCCGTCGCCTTCACGATCACCATCACGCGCATGTCGCCTCCTGGCTCGGTCGGGGCGGCGGCATCGCGGCCGCCGCCCGGTGTTCATACCAGCGACGAACGGGCGGGCGGAAATTCGACTGCGGGAGGAAAGTCGCACCCGGGACCGGCCCCGGCGCCCGACGCCCTACGGCGTCGCGACCGCCGACCAGAGGCTGGCGCGGCCCTGCTCGAAGCCGTCGGCGAAGAGGTAGCGGCTCTCGAGGCGCATCGCGAAGGTGACCTCGGCGGCTCCGCCGCTCGCGCCGCCGACGATCACCGGTCGGCCGGCCCACAGCTCGAGATGCCGCGGCTGGTCCACTTCGGTCTCTCCGGGTTCGAAGTCGAAGTCGTGGTCGGCGGTGCCGCCGCTCCCCCAGGTCGGATCGAGCGGAAAGGTTCCCGTCGTTCCGAACTCGCGCCGGCGGGTGCGCAGTCCGTCCCCGGCCTCGGGCAGGAACTCGGCGCTGGTCACGAGCAGGCCGTCTCCCTGCGTCGCGATCTGCGCCGGCTGGAGCGATTCGACGAAGGTCGCGCCGGCGCCTCCGTCCGTCGAGATGGCGCGCACGAACGAGATCGCCCCGCCGATGGTCCCACCCGAGACCAGCACGGTGCCGTCGCTCGCGATGCGCAGGTCGTCGGCGGTCGAGTCGGTCGAATTCGCCTGGACGAGAGGCAGCACGCCGTCGCCGGAGAAGTCGTCGTCGAGCCCGCCCGCCGGCAGGTAGCGGAAGAGGAAGAGGTCGGTGTCGTTGACGCCGCCCTCCTTGAACGGCGTCGCCAGGACGTAGATCCGGCCCTTCGCGTCGAGCGCGAGGTGCGCCTCGCCGTAGAAGCCGTCGGTGCCGGCGGCGAGGATCTCGAGCACGCCGTTGCCGTCGAACCCGGGGTCGACCGCGCCGGCCGCCGTGAGGCCGACGAGGAAGAGGCGGCCTTTCGGGCCGCCCGTTTCCGAACGGACGAGCAGGATGATCCGCGTGGCGGTCACCGCGAGCGTCGGCCGGCGGATCTGCGCCAGGGCGAGGACCGAACAGGACTCGGTGTCGCAGAAGGAGAAGTCGTCGAAGTAGACGAAGCCGGCCGAGGCGAAATCCGGGTCGAGCGCGCAGCCGCCCGCCGCGAGGTCGAAGCGCGCGATGAAGGCACGCAGGGTCCCCTCGGAGCCCTGGAAGGTGACGGTGCCGGCGACGAGGAGCTGCCCGGAATCGGACAGGCCCGCCGCGAGGCCGCGCGAGGCGACGCCGAACGGGAAGATCTGCCCGGTCGACTGCTCGCAGGCGAGATCGTCGATCGTTTCGCCGTCGACGTCCCAGGCGCGAAAGGCGAGGTGGTCGCCGACCAGGCTGCGCGTCGCGACGAGAAAGAGCTCGTCGTCGCCCGGCACCACGGCGTGGGGGACGACGTCCCACTCGAAGAAATCGTGGACGATCGACCAGGAGTCCGAGCCGTCCCCGGCGAAATCGAGGTCGAGGTCGCCGTCGGCGGCCAGCGCCGGCAGGGGCGGCAGGGTCATCGCCACGGTGAGCGCGACGGCCGGCAGGAACGGCGAACGGCTTCCCATGGAGCCTCCCTCGCCTCCTGAAGCGACGGAAACCGGATCCGGAGGCCACGGACGCGCCTCGAGGCGGCCGGCCCGACCCGGGCGTCCCATGTCCACCTCGCGCCCTGCTTCGATCTGCGAATCGAGAGGCACCCGCTGCCGACGGCGAAACGTCAGGTCTCCTCGGGTGTCGTGCCGGACACGGCGCAGTCACGAATCGGCTGGCACCTTTTCCGGATCCCGGCGCACGAAGCGCACTGGGCCGGCTCGATCGGTGCGCTGCGAAAAGGCGTACCGCGCCACGCAAGTGTTGGATAAATGGAAAGTTACGAATCGGCTGGCACCTCCTCCGGCACCGGTCCGGCAGCCCGTGGCGCCCGTGACTAGAAGGGGAGAAGTCGCCTCGAGCGACGGGTGAGGTGGCGGGTCGCTCACCGCCGCATGCTCGCCGGCATGCGGACAGCGACGACTTCGCCGCGCACGGTCACCGTGCTGTCCGCGATCACCTCGACTTCGACCACGGCCTTGCGCTCGCTCGACTCACGGATTCGCGCGCGCATCTCGAGCTCGTGGCCGAGCGGCGTCGGCTTCAGGTAGTCGACCTTGAGCGAGGCCGTCACGAACCGTGGCGATTCCCTCTCGCCCACCGCGAAGCCCGCGGCGCGTTCGGACCACGCGGCAGCCGTGGCCATCGCGTGGCAATCGACGAGGGACGCCAGCAGGCCGCCGTAGACGAAGCCGGGCAGCGACATGTGGCTCGCCCGGGGCTGGAACTCGGCGACCACCTCGTCTCGTTCCCACCGGCTCTTGAGCTGAAGTCCGTACGGGTTGAGCCGGCCGCAGCCATGGCAGTGCGCGAAATCGTCGGGGTAGTGGTCCTGAACGGCCGGTCCTCGCGTGGTCATGCCGGAACTCTACGACTCCGGGCGCCGAGGGTCCGCCGCCCCGGCGTCTGGATGGAGAATCGGCCGATCGAGATCCACCCGCGATGCACGCTCCCGTGCTCTCTGGCCCAACCTCGTCGATTTCGGCCACTCCGGCTCGTCGTAGGGTCGAGAGCACGGGAGAATGACCGCCCGGGGCGGGAGGGCCCGGCTCCGACGAGAACCCCCAGCTGTCCGCCCGAGAGAGGAGAGACCCGATGCGCGTCCTGGTGCTGCTTCCCGCGTCCGAGGAATCCGAAGCCGGCGTGATGCCGAGCGAGCAGCTGATGACGGAGATGGGCCAGTTCAACGAGGAGCTGCTGCAAGCCGGGATCATGCTCGCCGCCGAGGGGCTGCTGCCGTCCTCCAAGGGCCGGCGGATCGTGTTCGGTCCCGAGCCGGAGAAGGTGATCGACGGCCCCTTCACGGAGTCCAAGGAGCTGATCGCGGGGTACTGGATCTGGAAGGTGAAGGACCTGGACGAGGCGACGGCCTGGGCCAAGCGCATCCCCAACCCGGACGGGGAGAGCTACACCCTGGAGCTGCGCCCGATCGGCGAGTTCGAGGACCTCGGCGACGCCGTCACGCCGGAGATGCGCGCCCAGGAGGCCCGTCAACGGGAACGGGCCGAGGCGCTCGCCCAGGGCAGGAAGTAGCCGGCCCACGGCGGGGCCGGCCAGGTCGCGAATCGGCAGGCACTTCTTCCGGCGCCAGACGAGCCAGGTGGCTTCAGGGCCAGCTCGCGGTGGAGCCGGTCTCGAAGCCGTCGGCGAAGAGGAGGGAGCTCGTCAGTCGGAGCAGGAGCGGCGCGGCCTCTCCGATCGAGTCGGAGCCGGCGAAGGCGGCGACCATCGGCCGGCCGGTGGTGGTGACGCGGATGCCCGGCGCCGCCCGCAGATCCTCCAACCCGGGTGGGCCGACGGTGACGTAGGTGAGAGGGTCGAAGTCGGAGAGATCGTTGTACTCCGGGTCGATCTCGAGGCCGGGGAGACGCCGCGCCATCGTGTAGAGCTGGTCGCCGCCGCCGAGCCGGTCGGTGCGGCCGTAGACCACCAGACGACGGTCGCCTTCGATCACCGCGCCGTTCACCGTGCTCGATCCTCCGAGCGGATAGGACTGCGAGGTGAGGAAGGCGTCGAGCCGGGTCACGACGATCCGGTCGGTGCCGCTCTGCGGTCGGCTCTCGCCGACCAGGTAGAGGTCGCCGTTGCCGGCTTGCAGGAGTGCCGCGACGGTGTCGGCCCCGGCGGACGTCCCCTGGTGGAATCGCCGCCAGCCGCCGATGCCGAAGGTCGGATCGACGTCGCCGTCGGGCTCGAAGCGAGCGACCATCGCGTCCCAGGCGATCCCGCCGCCGTCGGGCCCCACGACGCCCGCCACCAGGATGCGGTCCTCTGGATCGATCAGGAGATCGACGAGGTGGTTGTTCTCGCCGGCCCAGTCGGCGATCACGATGCCGTCGCCGCCGCCGAAATCGCCGTCGAGCGACCCGTCGGGGTCGAGCCGCAGGAGGAGTGCGTCGACCGGCGACGGACCGCTCCCGGACAGGGCGCCGGCGAGCACGATCTTCTCGCTGGTGAACGGAAAGCTGCCGACCTCGACGAACCCGAGCCGCCGGAGCAGCACGTCGTCGGCGTGATCGAAGGTGAAGTAGCCATCGCCGTCGAAGCTCGCGTCGAGCGTGCAGCTCGGTATCAGGAAGCGGGCCACGAACCCGAGGAACCCGGATCCGGAGTAATAGACCGACCCCGTGACGACCAGCCGGTCGGAACGGTCGAGTCCGACGTCGGCCGGGAAGAAGGACGCGCCCGGGAAGGTCACCGAGCAGGGCGGCAGTTGCCCGGTCCGCGTGACGACCTGCCAGGTGAGCGGAAAGTCGGGGGGGTGGGTGTAGGCGAAGGCGGCCCAGTCGTCGTCGCCGCTGCCGGCGAGGATCGCCGGCCGCGTGACCGTGAGGTCGTCGAGCAGGAGCCCGGTCGTCCAGAAGTCGAGCTCCGGCCCGGTGAAGTAGCCGGCCGGGGGATGGAAGCGTGCGGTGTCGAGCTCGCCCTCGTCGCCGGCGACCGGGCCGGCGGCGAGCAGGGAGATCAGGAAGACGACGGCAGCGGTACGCATCGCGGAGCTCCTCGGTGGGTGTCACCCGAGTTCTCGCCGTTCACCGCCGCGAGGGGACAGTCCGGCCGCGGGATCGCCCCGGTCGGGTGGACCGTTGCGAATCGGCTGGCACCTGTTCCGGGACTTCCCGTCAGAGAGCAGGCGGCGAGCCGGAGCGGTTCCCGGCTCCGCGAGCTCGAGAGGTCAGCCGGGCACTCGTCTGAGTGCAGTCAGGACTTGGTCGCCGTTCTCCCAGATAGGCGGTCAGCTCCGCCTCCGTAACCAGGCCGGACCACTGCAAGAGACAGAAGCTGGCCGCCTCGAACTCCGGATAGTCCTCGTGAAACCATCGGTCGACGAAGTGGTATCTCGTCGAATCGGCACCTTCGAGCAGCCACTGAGCACCATCCATCCCGACCCAGCAAGCTCCCGAGGCGTCGCACTTCTCCGGCTCCTCGGAGGGCATGTCCCAGAATCTCGCCGCGTCGATCAACGAATTCAGCTCGAACCACTGCCGGGTCGGAAGCGCGAAGCGGACTTTCCTACGAACTCTTCCTGGCTCGTAGCCGCCTTTCCCGCTGAGCCGCTTCGCGACCAGAGTGATCCGAGCATCGCTTCGGACGACGCGCACCGTGAGCGTGGGCGTGAACGACGGAATCCAGGTGAACCGGAATGCTGCGCGGGTGGAGGTCCCTGTCGGCTCGAGCGCAGGTTCCATCGCGGCTCGCAGCTGCTCGCTGTACCACTCGTCGCGGAAGCTGTCGATCTGTCCCGGCGGGAAGTAGTCGGGCGCCCCAGAACATGCGCTGAGCGTGACCGTCGAGACGAGGCCGACGAGGATCGATCTCCTGAAGTTCGTGACGCGACCTCCCCCTCGATGGCTCGCGCTCAAACCTGAGGCGGCCGGATGTCCGCGTTGAGCGAGCCCTTCCAGGACCGGACACGAATGCGGTCGAAGCTCTTCGTCATCCACTCAGGCGTCTCGAGCTCGGAGCCCGCCTCCAGGTCGGCCGAGGCCCGCCAGTTGTCACCGTCCCACCACGATACGACGGCAACGCCCTCGTTGACGATCCGATCTTGCGAATCGGCTGGCACCTCGTTCGGCTGGACGCGCGCCCGCCGCCGGGACCCTCGGTCCGCGACGGCCGCGCTTTCGACGTCGCCCTAGGCCGGCGGCACGGAGAGCGCGAGCGTCCCTGCGGGCACGAGGACGCCCGAAGCGCACCTCGAGCGAGCGCCACCCGCGGTCGCGAACGCGGCGGGCGCCGCCGCTTCCGCCGCGGAGATGCGGCAGAGAGCGTAGGTCCCCGTCCCCATGCGCGGCACCGTGAGCGTCGACGACGGACCCTGTGGAGCCATTCCGTTCATCGAGCTCCACTGGGTCAGCATCCCCGGCCAGGTGAACCCGCCGTCGTGGAGCAGGATCGTCGCCTCGCCGGCCTCGGCGTCGACCCCCGCGAGGTCGAGGACGAGGGTGCCGCCGCCCGGCTCGAGGGCGACGCGGTGGTACGTCCTCGCGCCGGTGTCGAGCGCGCCGAACCAATAGGCGTAACCGAGGGCGAGGATGTCGAGCGAGACCCGGCTCCACGCCGGGTCGATCTCCATTCCCGCCGTCCCGTCCGCACCGGTCACCAACGGACGGATCACGTCTCCCCCTGCCATCTCGCCGGCCTTCACCAGCACGCGGGCTGCGGGGACGGGGCCCGCGCTCGACACCACCTCGAGGACGTGCTTGCGGCTGGGGATGAGGCGAAGCAGATGCCCCTCCTTCGATGCCTGGCGCAGGTCCACGGACTCGGCGGCGGAGCGGCCCACGCCCTGGGCCCGCGCCGTCAGCCAGTACCGGGCGCCGTCCAGCCCCTCGAGCTCGAAGGACCCGTCCGCGGCGGTCAGGACGCTCGCGGTGTGCTCCACCATGTCCTGGGGGAGGACCGCCACCGTCGCGTTCGCGACCGGCTCGTCGGTGTCGGCCCGCACCACCGTTCCGCTCACGCCCCGGTCGCCGAGGTGCAGATCGACGCGGGACTTCCCTCCCTTCGGTTTCGGCACCTCGACCTGGGAGAGCGTCCGGTTGACCTTGGGAACCGCGGCGCCGACGTGGACCTTCCACGGGCCGGGACGCGGCAGGCTGCCGGCGAACTCGCCCTCCTCGTCCGTCACGAGGGGCACCCGCACGAGCCCGTCGGCACCGAAGGTCAGCCGGGCATTGCGCAGCGGCTCGTCGCCGAAGCTGACGCGACCGACGACGTCCACGACGGAGATCGTCACGAACTTCGGACCTTCGCCCGGCACGAGGGTCCAGCCGGTCTCCGCGTACCACGTCGCGCCCTGCGCGTCGGCCACTTCGAGGTGGTGCTCGCCGCCGGCGACGTCGGTGAGCGTCGCGGCGCCGTTGAGCTCCGCGAGGGCACTCACCGGCTGCTGTCGGCGACCGCCGCGAATCGGCACTACGCGGACGGTCCACGGCGAGCCGTCGGGGGCGACCGGAGGGTCGACGTAGACCTGGACCTCCGCCGGCGGCTGCAGCACCAGCGGATTCTTGAGCCGCAGCTCCAGGTCGGCGAGGACGCGCGCCCGTACGGAGGCTTCGGCATAGCGGGGCTTGCTCGCGACGAGCAGGTACTCGCCGGGTGGCACGCCGTCGAAGGCGAAGAAGCCGTTCTCCCGCGGCGTCGTCTCGAGCGCCATGGACGCGAGGGACCCGCTTCCGGGCGGTGCCGGAGCGCCGCCGTGGAAGCCGGCGCGCTCGAGCCGGACACGAGCGTCGCGGAGCGACTCGTTCCGCTCGGGCGTGACGACGAACCCCACGACGCTCGCGCCGGGCCGCAAGTCGATCGGCCCCGCACGGAGGGGCTGCGCGGCGTCGACGCTCGCGCTCCAGCGGTAGTGGCTGATGAATCCGCGGGCCCGCAGGCGCACGTCGTGGATGCCGACGGGCAGCCGGCACGAGAAGGCTCCGTCGCCTTGCACCGAGCACGCGGCGTCGCCGTCCCAGGCTGCCCTTCCGTCGCGGCGGGCGGGGTCCCGGAACGACACCACGAGCGGCGGGGGAACGACGTCGCGAGGCGGTCTCCCTTCGACGAGCAGCGTACCCGTGAGGAGCCCGGCCCGGCGCGCCGGGAGCTCGATCGCGGGCGGCGGCGACGCGGCGCCCACGAGCACGGGAACCGGTGCGAACCACCACCCCTCCGCGGTCGCCGACACCTCCCACGAGCCGGGTGCGAGCGCGAACGTCCATACGCCGTCGGGGCCACGTTGCGCCTCGACCGGCTTCCCCTCGCGGGACACGGGCCGAGCGGTCACCCTGATCGCGGGCGCAGCGTCGGGAGGCAACCCGGCGAGGGTGACGGGAACGGTTCGGGCAGGTGCGGTTTCCTGAGCGATGGAAACACCCACGGCCAGAAACAGCACGGGTAAAACGATGAGGCGTCTCATGGCAACGGGCACGTGCGACGGTGCCGGCCGCTAGCAGCAGGGGCCGGGGCAGTGGCAGTCTTCCTCGCAGGAGCCCTGGCTTGCGATGCAGATCCTGTAGCCGGGGTTCATGTCCTGGCACGCCCAAGAATGGCTGTTGGGAGTCACGACGTAGACACATCCCGTGCACCCCGATGCCTCGGCCGAGCTGGCGGACAGCATCAGCGCGACGACGAATGCGATCACCGCGACGAGTCGAGTGCCCTTGCGCATGGGGCTCCTCCTGTCTTGGGTCCACTGTTTCGTCGGACACAGGCCGCTGGTCGAACAGCCAAGGCACGCTTCCGGAGCGCACGATGTGTCAGCAGGCCACGTCTGTCAAGCCCCCAGTCTTACGAGAGAAGGTGACGCCGACCTTTACGAGGGTGTCGTAGTCGTTCCGCCGCCCTTCTCTCTCTCTCGTCGTGGCTGGAGAGCTGTGGGAAGCGCGCAGCGCTTTCCAAGACCTGTGGGAGGGTGGCGCCTCTGGCGCCGGCCTTCCGCTTGCGAATCGGCTGGCACCTATTCAGCTCACGAGTCGAGCGGCGGACGCGCGTAGCGCGGCCGTCCGCTGGAGCCGGAGGTTGGGCGTCGGGTCACGGTGGTGGTGAGAGATCCGGGTCACCGCTGCCGGTGAGATCTCGGTCGATGCGCTGAACGGTCACGCCCTCGGGCACGGTAAGAACGAGCGAGTCGAGGTAGTAGCCGTGGTGAATGTAGCGGATCTCGTTCTTCGTCGAGACGACCAGCACATTGCCGTATCGTCTCGCTACGAAGTCGAGGCCCCAGCGAGAAGCCGGAGTTTCTCGCCACATCGGGTCGGGCGGGTGATAACCACGGGCGCCTCCGCGCGGAGTGCCTGTCACCTCGACCACGGGTGCAGCCTGCTCGCGCACAACGGCCTCGGAAGCGTGGGCGGCGCGGAGGAGGACCGTCGTGACAGCAGCGGCGTCGAACCTCCTGGAGACGTTGGAAGCACACGAAGTGAACAAGCACAGACTCGCGAGCGCAGCGACGAATTTCATCGGCTGCGGTCCGTTGAAGAGCGAATGACGGCGAGTCACGAGCATCGATGCGGACGCCGAACTCTGGATCAGGCCACCCGAGGTACACGGTCGCGAAGCGCAGCGACGAACGCCTCGTTGGCCCGCAGGGAGACGAATTCGAGCGGAGACCTTCCGCGCGCCCATGCGTACCAGAAGGTGTAGGCCAGGAGCCCGATCGTGAGCACGACGTTGGGCCAGGCGTTGAGTGCCCACTGCCAAGGAACCGTCAGCTGGGGAGTGTCCGAGAACGGCAGGAGGTACGGAATCGGCCATTGGGCGCCGTCCGGACCACGCGCTCCGACCAGATCGCCGAGCAGGTGCAGGTGGAAGCTCGCTGCCGCTAGCGCGGCCACCTGCCAGCGCCGAGTCACTGAGAATGCGATGACGATGACGACAGCCGCGGCACCGATGTTGTGGCCCAGGACGTGGTGGAACTGCGACCACCACAAGAGAGGGTGGCCGGAGTCTCGGGTGGCAACTTCCGCAAGCAGGCCGAGTCCGTCGAGGTCCGGAACGACACTGGCCGCCGCGACGCACGCATGGTCAACGCGACGGGCGTCGGGACTCGCCGTCGCAACGGACCAGCCAACGAGGAGGTGGGTGATCGGATTCACTGGGATGACCGATGGCCGGAAGCGTTCGCCGGGGGGCCTAACGAATCGCGAGCTGAGCCGCGCGCCCCATGGACGGCACCGAGCGAAGCGAGGCGACTGCGGGCACTTGGCTCGGCGGCTCAAACGAATGGTGAGACCGCATGCCGCGCCTTCTCGAGCTGTGCCCTAAGCAGCGATAGAACCTGATCACCTTCGGGAAGAGTAGTGGAGTTCCCGCACACATCTGCACTGAACTGATCGCCGATTCGTTTGAGAAACAGAAGATGTCTCTCTCTTGCGCTCATTCGATAGCCACCTGAATCATTCTGTGCGCGAAGGATGAGCTCGCTCGGGGTCCTTCCCAAGAGTGTCTCATCCACACGAACCGTGTAGACAAAGGACGTCCACCCGCCAGGATCCGACGGATCCTCGGAGAAGGCTTGAACGTCTGTCACCGTAGCGACCACTATCGCGTTGGAAGACTTCACCTCGTCCTCTAGAGACGGGTAGTAGTACGTCGTGAGAGTTGGATCCTTGGGGTCCAAGCAGACAGCACCAAGATGCGTAGCTCCAAGAGCGAGCCCAATGCTGAGAGCGGATAGGTTGAGGGCTAGGTTCTTCATGCGGTCTAACGGCTCATGAGTTGAGCGGCAACAGGGCGAAGCCCTGTTGTCCGCTCGAACGAAAGGTTAGGCGGCAATGCGTAGGAGGAAGAAGGGAAACGGTGGCCATGCCACGGGCTCCTCAACCATTGGTGACTGAACCGGCCACATTGTAACTGCAAGACCGAGCCTCTGGCCTGGAAAGACGAAATTCAAGGGATGCGGAATGTACGGCCCCGCACTAGCCGCAATCGGCGATGCTGAATCGAAGATCGAAAACGTGACGTGGAAAGGGCGGACATCATCCGGCAAGTCAATCTGCGCCTTGAACCCCTTTCGGGGAGTGTGGCGAGGAAGAAGCGCGGGGTCGCAGGGGATGAATACAGCGCAGTCATATGGCAGCTCAAGAGTGTCGAATGATGGACCTTGAGTACCCTTCTTACGCTTCTGCCCCTCGGTATCGGTCAGGTGAATGACTCCGCTAGGGTGGAAGGAGACCTTGTGGAGATTGAACTTGGATGCCGCAAAGTGAGGAAACTGGATTCGAATGCCTTCGCCTTCCGGCTCCGCTGCGCTTGGCGGCTCAAACCATGGAGCACCAGGTGGGCGGTAGGGGTGAAAGTAGAAGGAATTGTCGCGGCCGATGAAAACCGTAATGAACTTTCGAAGCTCCCCTCGAAACCCCAAGACCATGCGAAGCGGCGCTGCGGGGGCGATGATGGTGCCCTTGCCGCCTAACTCTGAATTCGGCTGCGGCTGTAAGCTAATAGGGAGCTGGCAAACACTGCGACTTGTGCCGTGTTTGTCGATGAGTGCGGGCGGGGGAGAACTGTCATAAGTGGCCGGAATGTCGGGATTTCCGGAGAGTACTGTCCGGGGGTGGGCCGCGTCAAACGCGGCGGATTCTGCCGCGTTTGGGCGCGGAGGCTGGGGTGAGGCGGGGGGAGGGTGGAGCGGCGGCTCCCGGGGGGCGCGAGGGTCGGGGACGGTCCCGGGAGGCGGGACGGTACCCGAGTCCGGGGGGCGCGGCTACCGCTCGATCCAGTAGTTCGGGGCTTCTTTGGTGATGACCACGTCGTGGGCGTGGCTTTCCTTCAGGCCGGCGGCGGTGATGCGGAGGAAGCGGGACTTGGTGCGGAGCTCGTCGATCGAGGCACAACCTGCCAGACCCATGCCGGCGCGCAGGCCGCCCGTGATCTGGGGCAGCATCGTGTGCACCGAACCCTTGTGCGGGACCATCCCCTCGATGCCTTCCGGGACCATCTTCGCCAGCGACGTGCCCGAGTCCTGGAAATAGCGGTCCGCGCTGCCGCGGGCCATCGCCGAGAGCGAGCCCATGCCGCGATAGGCCTTGTACGTGCGCCCCTGGTAGAGGATGGTTTCCCCAGGGCTCTCTTCCGTCCCCGCGAACAGCGAGCCGATCATCACCGCGCCCGAGCCGGCCGCGATGGCTTTCGAGACGTCGCCCGAGAACTTGATGCCGCCGTCCGAAACCACCGGCACGTCGTGCTCCGCCGCCGCGCGCGCGCAGTCGCGGATCGCCGTCACCTGCGGCACGCCAGCCCCGGTCACCACCCGCGTCGTGCAGATCGAGCCCGGACCGATGCCGATCTTCACCACGTCCGCGCCGCGCTCGATCACCGCCAGAGCGCCCTCGCGCGTCGCGACGTTGCCGACCATCAACGCGACGTCCGGGAAGCGCTCCCGCAGCACCGCCGCCGCGTCGAGCACCCCCTTGCTGTGCGCGTGCGACGAGTCGAGCACCAGCACGTCGACCTTCGCCTCCACCAGCGCCGCCGCGCGATCGAGATAGTCGCCCGCCGCGCCCACCGCGGCGCCCACCCGCAGGCGCCCGAGCGCGTCCTTGCAGGCGCCCGGGTACTCGATCATCTTCTGGATGTCCTTGACCGTGATCAGGCCCTTCAAGTTGCCGTCCCGGTCGACCACCAGCAGCTTCTCGATCTTGTGGCGGTGGAGAAGGGCCTTGGCCTCCTCGAGCGTCGTCCCCTCGGGAACCGTGACCAGGTCGTCCTTCGTCATCAGGTCCGAGATGCGCCGGTTGACGTTCGACTCGAAGCGCAGGTCGCGATTGGTCAGGATGCCGACCAGCCGTCCCACGGCATCCGTCACCGGGACCCCCGAGATCTTGTAGCGCGACATCACCTCGAGCGCCTCGGCGATGCGCTGGTCCGGGCGCATCGTCACCGGGTCGACGATCATGCCCGCTTCCGAGCGCTTGACCTTGTCGACCTCCTCGGCCTGGATCTCGATCGGCAGATTCTTGTGGATCACGCCGAGACCCCCCTCCTGGGCCAGCGCGATCGCCAGCCGGGACTCCGTCACCGTGTCCATCGCGGCCGACAGGATCGGGATGTTCAGGCGGATGTCGCGGCAGAGCCGGGTCGAGAGGTCGACGTCGTTCGGGTGGACCTCGGAGAGGCCCGGCTCGATCAGGACGTCGTCGAAGGTCAGGGCTAGACGGGGGGCGTCGGGGGTGTCGGCCATCTCGCTCTGTTCCAGCGGGCGCGCGGGGGACTCCGCGCGTGGGCCCAAGATATCAGAGACACCCCCGGGGAGGGGCCGGGCTAGAATGGGCGCTTCCCGATCCGAAAGGAGGAAGAACCATGAGCGCAATCCGCGTTTCGCGCCACCTCGGCCTCGCCGTGCTGGCCGCCCTCGCCCTGGTCGTCCCGACCGCCGCCCAGGATCCGGGCGCGCATCATGAGCACGAGATGACCCCCGAGCAGAAGGCGATGATGGAGGCCTGGGAGAAGGCGTCGACCCCCGGCACGCAGCACGCCCAGCTCGCCGCGTCGGCCGGTACCTGGGATGTCGCCAGCACCTGGTGGATGGAGCCGGGCAAGGAGCCGGAGAAGTCGACCGGCACCGCCGAGCGGACCTCGATCCTGGACGGACGGGTCCTGGTCGAGAAGTTCAAGGGCACCATGATGGGCCAGCCGTTCGAGGGGATGGGGCTGACCGGCTTCGACAACGTCAGCCAGAAGTACTGGAGCACCTGGACCGACTCGATGTCGACCGGGATCATGATGTCGACCGGCACCTGCGAGGGGTCGAAGTGCGAGTTCACGGGCACCTACAACGACGCCATGACCGGCGGCCCCCAGACCATGCGCATGGTCTCCGAGCACGGCCCGGACAGCGAGACCATGGTCATGTACGGCCCGGGACCGGACGGCAAGGAAGTCAAGATGGGGGAGCTGGTCTACACCCGCCGGAAGTAGCCGCCCCGCAGCGGACCTGAAAGCAAGAGGGCCGGGAGCGATCCCGGCCCTTCGTCTTTCTGGCTCGTCACCGCTTCGTGGGGGTGGAGCGCCGACTCCCGCAGCGAGCGAAGGAGGAGACGAAACCAGAAGCCGAGGCAGAGACGTTCTGTTGAAGAAAGAGACTGCTTTCCCGATGCCCCGGGGACCCCGTTGGCCCCGGACAAGCCCCGACCGCACAGGCGGCGGGAGCCTTGTCCTTCAACAGAAAGCTCTTTGTCTTGGCTGGAGCCGGATCCGAAGGAGTCCGATGCCGGCGCCGGGGGCACCGGCGGCGGGGGGTGAGCTCAGCCGGCGCCGGCGGCGGCGCCGTGGCACTTCTTGTACTTCTTGCCGGAGCCGCACCAGCAGGGGTCGTTGCGGCCGGGGATCTTCTCGACGCGCACCGGCTGGGCCGTGACCTGCGGCTGCGACGCCGCGCCGAAGGGCGACGGCGGCGCGCCCGGGACCGCCGGTCCGGCGGCGGCCGGACCGGATGCGACCTGCGGCGCCGAGAACGACAGCCGCGACGGCTGGGCGGCGGCGCGCTCGCGGCGCTGCCGCTCGCGCTCCATGTGCTCTTCCGAGACCGGCTCGAGCCGCATCAGGGTCTTGATCACCGAGTCCTCGACCCGTTCCTTCAGGGCGCCGAACAGCTCGTAGCTCTCCTTCTTGTACTCCTGGAGCGGGTCGCGCTGGCCGTAGCCGCGCAGGCCGATGCCCTCCTTCAGATGGTCGAGCGCGAGCAGGTGGTCCTTCCAGGCCAGGTCGACGAAGCGCAGCATCACGTCGCGCTCGAGCATGCGCACCAGCTCGGTGCCGAAGCGCTGCTCCTTCTCGGCGTACTTGGCCTCGACCTCCTCGAGCAGCCGCTCCTCGATCGCCTTGTCGCCGAGCTTGGCGAAGTCGATGCCGGCCTTGTGGACGTCGATGTCGAAGTAGGCGAGGGCGTCGTTGGCGAGCTCGGTCAGGCCCCACTCCGAGGGGTCGGACTTCTCCGGGCAGTGGGTCGCCACCAGCGACTCGATGATCTCGGAAGCGATGCGCATCACGTAGTCGCGGCCCTCGCGGCCGTCGAAGATGTCGCGGCGCAGCTTGTAGATCGCCTCGCGCTGCTTGTTCATCACGTCGTCGTACTCGAGCAGGTGCTTGCGCATCTCGAAGTTGCGGCCCTCGACCTGCTTCTGGGCCCGTTCGATGGCGCGCGACACCATGTTGTGCTCGATCGCCTCGCCCTCCTCCATGCCGAGGCGCTCCATCAGCCCCTTGACCCGGTCGGTTCCGAAGATCCGCATCAGGTCGTCCTCGAGCGAGAGGAAGAAGCGCGAGGAGCCGGGGTCGCCCTGGCGGCCGGAACGGCCGCGCAGCTGGTTGTCGATCCGGCGCGACTCGTGGCGCTCGGTGCCGATGATGTGGAGACCGCCCGCGGCGAGCACCTCCTCGCGCTCGCCCGCGCAGATCTCGCGGTAGCGCGCCAGCGCCTGCTCGAAGGCTTCGGGCTCGGTCTCGGGATTGGCTTCGGAGCGCGCCAGCCCCTCGGGGTTGCCGCCGAGCAGGATGTCGGTGCCGCGACCGGCCATGTTGGTGGCGATGGTCACCGAGCCCTTGCGCCCGGCCTGGGCGACGATCGAGGCCTCGCGCTCGTGGAACTTGGCGTTGAGCACGACGTGCGGCACGCCCTTGCGCTTGAGCAGGCCCGAGAGCATCTCGCTCTTCTCGATCGAGAGCGTGCCGACCAGCACCGGTTGCCCGCGCTCGCGGCAGTCCTCGATCTCCTCGACCACCGCGTTCCACTTCTCGCGGGCCGAGCGGAAGACCACGTCCGGGTTGTCCTTGCGGATCATGTCGCGGTGGGTCGGGATCACCACCACGTCGAGCTTGTAGATGTGCTCGAACTCGGCCGCCTCGGTGGCGGCGGTGCCGGTCATGCCGCCGAGCTTGCCGTACATGCGGAAGAAGTTCTGGAAGGTGATGGTCGCGAGCGTCTGGTTCTCGCGCTCGATCTTGACCCCTTCCTTGGCCTCGACCGCCTGGTGCAGGCCGTCCGACCAGCGCCGGCCGGGCATCATGCGGCCGGTGAACTCGTCGACGATCACCACCTGACCGTCCTTGATCAGGTACTCGACGTCGCGCTGGTAGAGGTGGTGCGCGCGCAGCGCCTGGTGGACGCCGTGCAGCAGGTCCATGTTCTCGATGTCGTAGAGGTTCGGGATGTTGAGCAGCTTCTCGACGTGGGCCACGCCCTCCTCGGTCAGCGTCACCGAGTGCCCCTTCTCGTCGACCACGAAGTCGCCGGTGGTGTGTTTCGAGCCGTCCTTCTCCTCGATCTCCTCGCCGCGCTCGAGCTTGGGGATGATCTTGTCGAGGACGTAGTACTTGTCGATCGACTCCTCGGACGGGCCCGAGATGATGAGCGGCGTGCGCGCCTCGTCGACCAGGATCGAGTCGACCTCGTCGACGATCGCGAAGTGGTGCCCGCGCTGGACCATCGCCGACAGGTCGAACTTCATGTTGTCGCGCAGGTAGTCGAAGCCGAGCTCGTTGTTGGTGGCGTAGGTGACGTCGGAGAGGTAGGCCGCGCGGCGCTCGGCGTCGGACAGGCCGTGCTGGATGACGCCGACCGAAAGGCCGAGGAAGCGGTAGACCTGGCCCATCCAGTCGGCGTCGCGGCGGGCCAGGTAGTCGTTGACCGTGACCACGTGGGCGCCCTTGCCGGCGAGCGCGTTGAGGTAGACCGGCAGGGTGGCGACCAGGGTCTTGCCCTCGCCGGTGCGCATCTCGGCGATCTTGCCCTGGTGGAGCACCATGCCGCCGATCAGCTGCACGTCGTAGTGGCGCATCCCGAGCGTGCGCCGGGCCGCCTCGCGGGTGACCGCGAAGGCGGGGACCAGCAGGTCGTCGACGGTCTTGCCGGCGGCGATCTCGGCGCGGAACTGGAGGGTGCGCTCGCGCAGCTGCTCGTCCGAGAGCGCCTGGATCGACGGTTCGAGGGCGTTGATCGCGGCCACCTGCGGCTGCAGCCGCTTGACGTCGCGCTCGTGCTTGCTGCCGAAAACCTTCGTCAATACTTGATTGAGCATGCCTCGGCTCGGATCGTGGTCGGGGAGCGCGCGGCGATGGCCGCGCGGTGAGTCAGTCTAGCAAATGGGTCGAGCGCGGCCGGGAGGCCGCTCAGGAGCCGGAGCGCGACTCGGCGAGCAGGAAGGGCAGGGGATTCACCGAGTCGCCGTCGACCTGGACCTCGTAGTGGAGGTGGTAGCCGGTGGCGCGGCCGGTGTTGCCGACCAGACCGACGGTGGCGCCGCGCTCGACGCGCTGGCCGGGGGAGACCAGGACGCGCGAGAGGTGACCGTAGACGGTGGTCAGGCCGAAGCCGTGCGAGACGAACACCGCGCGGCCGAGCCCGCCGTACTGCTCGGTGCGGATGACCACGCCGGAGGCGGCGGCCACCACCGGGCGTCCCGGCGGGGCGGAGATGTCGACTCCGGAGTGGTGGGCGCGCTGGCCGGTGAGCGGATCGCGGCGGGTGCCGAAGCCGCTGGTCAGGATGCCGGCGACCGGCCAGATCGCGGGCGTGGCTGTCAGGCGGCTCAGGTTCTCCTGGATGCGCCCCTCGACCCGATCGAGCTCGCGGGCGAGCCGCTCCGAGCGATTCTCGAGCGTCGCGAGCGCGGCTTCGGCGCCGGCCGAGCCGAGCAGCGGGCCGCCGATGCCGGTCTCGCCCGCCGGACCGAGGTCGCCGATGCCGGCGACCACCGCGAGCTTGCGGGTGCGGTCCTCGGATGCGGCGAGCTTCTCCTGGATCTCGCCCAGGCGGCCCTCGAAGGAGGTCGCCGCGCGGCGCAAGGCCTCGTTCTCGTCGCGCAGGCGGGCGAGCTCGGCCTGGCCGCTGCGGCTGGCGGCGGTGAACCAGCCGATCGTCCCGACGCTCGCCATGGCGGCGACGACGACGGCCGCGACCGCGGCGACGCGCCGCGGCGACAGGCGCCAGCGCGTCTCTTCGCGTTCACCGCGGCGGATCAGGACGAGCGTCCTGCGACTCTTCGACATTCGATGTCGCGCTTCGGTGCTGCCGGGGTCTTCCGAGAGGCCGACAGGAGTCCAAGCAAACCAACAGGAAGGTGAGGATTGTAGCGATCTCGTGACGCGCTGTCAACCGACTGATCCTAGGCCACTTGCGCTGGCTCCGGGGAGGCCCGGCGCGAGCCGGCGGTCGAGGCTGCGGTACTGGATGGCCTCGGCCAGGTGGGCGGGCGAGATCCGCTCGACGCCGGCGAGGTCGGCGATCGTGCGCGCCACCTTGAGGACGCGCGAGAGCGCGCGCGCGGAGAAGCCGAGGCGCTCGAAGGCCGCTTCGAGCAGCCGGCGGCCGGCGTCGTCGAGCGCGGCGTGGCGGCGCAGCGAGCGCGGATCGAGCGACGCGTTGGTCGGCTCGGGGTGGTCGCGGGGGAAGCGGGATCGTTGCAGCGCCCGCGCCGCGGCGACCCGCGCGGCGATCGCCGCGGAGGGCTCGGCCTCGGCGCCGCGCAGGTCCGAGAGCCGCAGCGCCGGCACGTCGACGTGCAGGTCGATGCGATCGAGCAGCGGACCGGAGACCCGCGAGCGGTAGCGCTCGACCGCCGGCAGCGGGCAGCGGCAGGCGTGTCGCTCGTCGCCGAGGTGGCCGCAGGGGCACGGATTCATCGCGGCGAGCAGGGTGAAGCGGGCCGGGAAGTGCAGGCTGGCGCGGGCGCGCGACACCGTGATCACCCCCTCCTCGAGGGGCTGGCGCAGCGACTCGAGCGCGTCGCGCCGGAACTCGGCGAGCTCGTCGAGGAAGAGCACGCCGGCGTGGGCGAGGCTCGCCTCGCCGGGCCGGGGGATCGGCCCGCCGCCGACCAGCCCGGCCGCCGACACGCCCGGGTGCGGCGAGCGGAACGGGCGCGCGGTGACCAGTCCGGACGGAGGGCGCTCGGCGACCAGCGAGTGGATCTTGGTGACCGCCACCGCCTCGGCCGCGACCAGCGGCGGCAGGATCCCCGGCAGCGCGCGCGCCAACATGGTCTTGCCGGCGCCGGGCGGGCCGATCAGCAGGACGTTGTGTCCGCCGGCGGCGGCGACTTCGAGCGCGCGCTTGGCTCCGGCCTGGCCGCGCACTTCGCAGAAGTCGACCGGCGCCTCGCCGAGCGCGGTCTCGGTGCCGGCCGCGGCGGGCTCGAGCGGGGTTTCGCCGGTGAGGTGGCCGAGCGTCTCGGGCAGGCTGGCGACGCCGATCACCCGCACGTCGCCGATCGCCGCGGCTTCGCCGGCGTTGACCGCCGGCAGCAGCAGCTCGCTGCGCCCGGCGCGGCGGGCGAGGTCGGCGAGCGCCAGGCCGCCGCGCACGGGACGCAGCGCGCCGTCGAGCCCGAGCTCGCCGGCGAGCAGCCGCCCCTCGATCGCCTCCTGCGGCACGGCGCCGTAGGCCGCGAGCAGCGCCAGCGCGATGGCGAGGTCGAGGTGGTTGCCTTCCTTGCGCAGGTCGGCGGGGGCGAGGTTGACGGTGACTGCGCGCGGCGGCAGGTCGAATCCACAGTTGCGCAGCGCCGAGCGGACGCGCTCCCGGCTCTCGCGGACGGCGGCGTCGGGCAGGCCGACGATCTGGATCTGGGGCAGTCCGTTCTGCACGTCGACCTCGACCTCGACGGTGCGGGCCTCGATTCCCCACGGCGTGGCGGCGGTGGCGCGTGCGAGCATCTCCGAGGGAGGACGGAAACCGGGGGGCGCGCCCTCGCGCGCCGCCCGCCGCCGCCGGCCCGGCGGGTCGGCTAGCGCAACGGGACGGCGGCGCTCCAGGCGGCGGTGTCGCCGGACTCGAAGCCGTCGGCGAAGAGCGCGAGCGGCAGCGTCGCGATCCAGACGTCCTGCTCGCCCCGGCGCGAGTCCTGGTAGAAGGGGAAGACCCGCCCGCCGCCGGCGGCGATGCCGTTGTAGTCGCCGATGAAGGCGGCGGCGCCGCCTTCGCTCGGCAGCACGGGAGTGAAGCTCGCGGCGGTGATCCGGACGTTGGGATCGAAGCTCGCGCCGCCGTCGCTCGAGCGCGCGTAGTAGACGTCGAGGTCGACGTCGTCGTGGCGCCGGTCGTACCAGACGACGTGGACGTCGCCGGTCGGATCGATCGCGATCCAGGGGAAGAACTGGAGGTTGCCGGCGACGTCGTCGTTGACCCGCACCGGCTCGCTCCAGGTGTCGCCGCCGTCGCTCGAGCGGATCGCCAGGATGTCGGCGTCGCCGAAGCGCTGGTCGTTCCAGACCACCACCAGCTCGCCGTCGGGCCCGGCGGCCACCGCGGGGAGGTTGAGCAGGCGATAGCCGCCTTGCGGTGCCGGCACCGACGACGGCAGCGGAGCCATCTCGACGATCGACTCGTCGGGCGTCCAGCTCGCGCCGGCGTCGTCCGAGCGCGACATCCAGAGGAAGTCCTGGAAGCTGTCGCGCCAGAAGACGTAGAAGGTGCCGTCGGGCGCGATCACCGGACAGGCGCCGTTGCCGCCGACCGAGGCGTTGGCGAGCACGGTGTCGTGGTCGAAGCTGACGCCGCCGTCGATCGAGCGCACCGCGTGGACCTTCGCCGGGCTGACGCCGAAGTCGGCGTAGGCGACCAGCACCTCGTCGCCGGAGGCGGCGACGTAGGACTTGTCGTCGAAGTTGGCGTCGGAGACCGCCGGGACCGGCGCCAGCCAGGTCTCGCCGTCGTCGAGCGAGCGCTGGACGTAGACGTCGTAGTCCGATTCACCCACGGCGCGCGCGATGTAGGAGTAGTACCAGCGCCCCCCGCCGCCGGCCGCGACGGCGGGGTCGCTGGTGACGTCGAAACCGGCGCCGAGGGCCTGCTGGTCCCAGCTCTGGCCGCCGTCGCCCGATCGCGCCACGCCCATGACGATGCCGCCGGCGACGAAGCTGTTCCAGCCCGCCACGAGGGTGTCGCCATCGACCGCGAGGGCGGTCTCGTTCTCGCTGTGACCGTCGTCCGGGCCCAGGCGGGTCTCGGGGAAGGGGGACGGTCCGGCGGTCGACCGTCGCGGCGCCGGCAGCTCGCCGGTGGCGCGCAGGGTCGAAGCGCGCGGCGAGGGTCCGCGCTCGACGTCGAGCGGCAGCACCCAGCCGAGCTCGTCGACGGTGCCGTCGACCACGAGTCCGCCGCCCGGCCGCCGGAAGATCCGGGGCGGGCCGCCGTCGCGCGCCGCCGCCGTCGGCTCGCCGGCCCGTGCCGCCATTCCGCCCGGGGGCTCCGTTCCCGCACAGCCCACCAACAGCAACGCCGCGATCCCTGCCGAAGCCTGTCGCCTCATCTCGCCTCCGCCTCGATTCGGAACTCTCGGATTCTGACCCGAAAAGGGGCCACCGGGCACGAGCCGCCCCTCCGCCGGAACCGCGACCGGCGCCGGAGCCGGGACGGGCCCGTTCTGCTAGCGTCGCTCCCGATGCGGGTGTACCTGGATCTGCTGCGACGAATCCTCGACACCGGGGTCGAGAAGTCCGACCGCACCGGCACCGGCACGCTCTCGGTCTTCGGCCATCAGATGCGCTTCGACCTGGCCGCGGGCTTCCCGCTGGTCACCACCAAGAAGCTGCACCTGAAGTCGATCGTCCACGAGCTGCTCTGGTTCCTGTCGGGGTCGACCAACGTCTCTTACCTGCGCGAGCACGGCGTGACGATCTGGGACGAATGGGCCGACGAGCGCGGCGAGCTCGGACCGGTCTACGGACACCAGTGGCGCTCCTGGCCGGCGCAGGGCGGCGGCACGATCGACCAGATCGCCCAGGTCGTCGACTCGATCCGGACCAATCCCGACTCGCGGCGCCACATCGTGTCGGCCTGGAACCCGGCCGAGGTCGATCGCATGGCGCTGCCGCCCTGCCATGCGCTGTTCCAGTTCTGGGTCGCGCGCGGCCGGCTCTCCTGCCAGCTCTATCAGCGCAGCGCCGACGTCTTTCTCGGTGTGCCGTTCAACATCGCCTCCTACGCGCTGCTGACCGCGATGGTGGCGCAGGTGACCGGGCTCGAACCGGGAGAGTTCGTCCACACCTTCGGCGACGCCCACCTCTACTCGAACCATCTCGAGCAGGCGCGCCTGCAGCTCGAGCGCGAGCCGCGGGCGCTGCCGACGCTCGCCCTGAATCCGCAGATCCGCTCGATCTTCGACTTCCGCTACGAGGACGTCACGATCTCCGGCTACGACCCGCACCCGGCGATCAAGGCGCCGATCGCCGTCTGAGCCGGTGCCCGTCTCGCTGATCGCCGCGGTCGCCGCCAATGGCGTCATCGGTCGCGACGGCGGCCTGCCGTGGCACCTGCCGGCCGACCTGAAGCGGTTCCAGCGGCTGACCACCGGCCACCACCTGATCGTCGGGCGCGCGACCTGGGAGTCGATCGGCCGGCCGCTGCCCGACCGCCATTTCGTGGTGGTGACCCGCGGCGAGGTACCGGCGCTGCCGGGGGTCACCGCCGTGCGCTCGGTCGAGGCCGGGATCCGCTTCGCCCGCGAAGCCGGCGACGACGAGCCGTTCGTCGCCGGCGGCACCGGCATCTTCCGCGAAGCGCTCGAACGCGACCTGGTCGACCGCATCCACCTCACCCGGATCCACCGCGACTTTCCGGGGGACGCGACCTTCCCGCCGTTCGACGAGAGCCGGTTCCGGCAGGTCGAGCGCGAGGCGCATCCGGAGGACCGCGAGTCGGGCCGTCCGGCGTTCGATTTCCTGGTCTACGAGCGAGTCGGCGACCGGCCGCGCTGAGCGCTCGCGCGGGCCTCTGCTATCGTCGTTCCGCGTCACCGGGAATCGGCAATCGGGAGAACGAAGATGAAGAAGTCGATCGGCTGTCTGCTCGCGCTCGTGGCGGTCGTCGCCGTCCTCGGATTCATGGCGGTCGGCCAGTACAACGGACTGGTCGGCGCCGAGCAGCACGTCGAAGAGGCGTGGGCCCAGGTCCAGAACGTCTATCAGCGCCGGGCCGACCTGGTTCCGAACCTGGTCGAGACCGTCAAGGGTTCGGCCGCGTTCGAACAGGAGACGCTGACCGCGGTGGTCGAGGCGCGCAGCCGGGTCGGCCAGCTCTCGACCCAGGCGAGCGAGCAGATCCTCTCCGACCCGGCGCGCTTCGCCGAGTTCCAGAAGGCGCAGGACGGACTGTCGTCGGCGCTGTCGCGCCTGCTGGTGGTCGTGGAGCGCTATCCGGAGCTGAAGTCGACGGCCGCGTTCCGCGACCTGATGACCCAGCTCGAAGGGACCGAGAACCGGATCACCGTCGAGCGCAAGCGCTTCAACGAGGTCGCGCGCGACTACAACAGCCGGCTGCTCCGGTTCCCGACCAACATCGTGGCGAAGGTGCTCGGCTGGCATTTCACCAAGCGGCCCTACTTCGAGGCCACGGCCGGCGCCGAGGTGGCTCCGAAGGTCGACTTCGGCGGCCAGTGAGGCCGAATCCGGGGCGCCGGCCGACGGCCGGCGTCGCCCTGCTGCTCGCCCTGGCGGTCGCGGCCCCCGCCGCGGCCGCGAGTGAGCTGCCGCCGGCGCCCGCGCGCTGGGTCTCCGATCGCGCCGGCGTGCTCTCCGCCGAGGGCGCCGCGGCCGTCGACCGGCGCCTGGAGGCGTTCGAGCAGGAGCAGGGGACGCAGATCCTCGTCGCCATCTTCCGGCAGTTGCCGGCGGACGCGGCGCTCGAGGACTGGACCGTCCGCGTCGCCGAGTCGTGGCGGGTCGGCCGCGCGGATCAGGACGACGGCGCGGTGCTGTTCGTCTTCGTCGACGATCGGCAGCTGCGGCTCGAGGTCGGCTACGGCCTCGAGGGGGCGCTCACCGACCTCGAGTCGAAGATCATCCTCGACGAGGTCCTGGTTCCGCGGCTGCGCGAGGGGGACTGGGACGGCGGCATCGCCGCCGCGGCCGACGCGATCACCGAGGCGGTGCGCGGCGAGTACCGGCCGCTGCCGGCCGCCGACCCGAGCCGCCCCGAAGTGCCGGTCGGCTTCCTGGTCGTCGTCATCTTCGTCGTCCTGGTCTTCGTCCTGCTGGTCGGCGCGGCGACGCGCCGCTCGGGCGGGCGTACCGGCGGTTTCGGCGGCTCCTCCGGGGGGGGCGGCTGGAGCGGCGGCGTCGGGGGCGGCGGCTTCGGCGGCTTCTCCGGCGGCGGCTTCTCGGGCGGCGGCGGCTCGTTCGGGGGCGGCGGGGCGTCGAGCCGCTGGTGAGGCGCGCCGCTCAGGCGAGGGCGCGCGCCGCCTCGCCCAGCGCGGCGACCGCGGCGTCGAGCTGAGCGTCGGCAAGGTACGGCGCCGGCCCGAGCCGCAGCCAGGTGCCACGCGCGTCCGCGGCGACGCCGCGCGCCGCGAGCGCCTCCTTCAGATCTCCCGCGCGCGGCGAGCGCAGGGCGAGGAAGGCGCCGAAGCGATCGAGCGCGACGTCGCGGATCCGCGACACCAGCCCCTCCGGCAGATCGAGGGCGTCGAATCCGGCGGCCAGACGTCCGACCTGGTGGCGCGACACGGCGCGCAGCAGCTCGTCGTCGAGCCCCTGCTGCTCGAAGAACTCGACGACGCGCGCGGCCCGGTAGTGGCTGGTCGGGTCGTAGGTCGATCCGGCGAAGCGCGCGGCGCCGGCCGGATAGGGCACCCGGCGCGGATCTCCGGTGGCTTCGAGCTCGGCGAACTCGGCGAACCAGCCGGTGACGACCGGCCGCAGCTCGCAGCCGCGCGGCAGGCGCAGGAAGCAGTTGCCCTCGCCGAGCTGCAGGTACTTGTAGCCGCCGCCGACCACGAAGGCGTCCTCGAGCCCGCGCTCGGCGAGCGCGAAGGGGAGCGCGCCGAGCGCGTGGTAGACGTCGACCACCAGCGGCACGCCGCCCTCGCGGCAGGCGGCGGCGAGGCGGTCGAGGCCGGGGACGATGCGCGCGGTTTCGAAGAGCACCGCGGAGACGAAGACCGCGAGCGTCGAGGCGCCGACGTGACGGGTCATCCGCTCGACCAGCGAGTCGACGTCGGTCGCCGATTCGCGGATCACCTCGAAGCCCTCCTCCTCGAGCCGCGCCAGCTGGCGGCGCAGCGTGTGGAACTCGCCGTCGGTGGTCACGATCCGGCGCGCCCGCCGGAAGGGGAGCGCCGAGAGCAGCCGGACCAGCAGCTCGTGGGTGCTGGCGCCGAGCGCGATCTCGCCGCCGGGATCGGCGAGCCGCCGGCGGAACCCCTCGCGCACGCGCTCGGCGCGCTCGAAGGCGCGCTCCCACTTGCCGTCGACCCGTTCGGCGGCGTCCGCGGCGGCCTCGAGCTGGCCGTCGAAGGCGACGTCCGGCCAGGCCTGGTGAGAGTGGCCGGTGAGCAGCAGCCGCTCGCCGACCCGGAAGCGCGAGTAGCGCGGCGCGAGCGCGTTGGGCGAGGCGGCGAGCGCCGCGAGCGAGATCGTCACAGCTCGGCGCGGATCGCCCAGAGGTCGGGAAAGAGCGGCCGGAAGAGGGTCGACTTCAGGTAGTCGGCGCCGGCCGAGCCGCCGGTCCCCTTCTTGGTGCCGATCGTCCGCTCGACCATCTTGACGTGGCGGTAGCGCCACTCCTGGAGCCCCTCGTCGAAGTCGACCAGCCGCTCGCAGACCTGCGCGAGGTCGGGGCGCGCGCGGTAGATCTCGAGCAGGCGCGGGTGGATCTCCGGCGTCTCCGGGTTGGAGTGCGAGCGGTCCCGCTCGAGCAGCGCGGCGGGCATCTCGAAGCCGTGCCGGTCGAGGAAGCGGACGAAGACGTCCCACAGGCTGGGCTGGTCGAGCCGCCGCACCAGGCGGTCGAGCGCCGGAGTCCCTTCGTGGTGGCGGAGCATGCGCGGATCGCGGCAGCCGAGCAGGAACTCGAGCTCGCGGAACTGCGGCGACTGGAAGCCGGAGGCGGTGTCGAGGCGGTGGCGGAACGACAGGAACGAGACCGGCGACATCGTCTCGAGGATGTCGATCTGCGCGACCTGGACCTTGAGGATGGTCAGAACCCGCTTGAGGGTGGCGTGGACCGTGGGCAGGTCGTCGGCCTCGAAGCTGGCGGCGAGGTGGTCGATCTCGTGCAGCAGCTGCTTGAACCAGAGCTCGTAGACCTGGTGGATGACGATGAACAGCATCTCGTCGTGCTCGGGCCCCGGCGAGACCGGCCGCTGGCAGGCGAGCAGGTCGTCGAGGCGCAGGTAGCTCGAATAGGTGATCGACATTTCCGGCAGGCTATCGGCGCGCGCCGGCCGCGGTCAACGAGCGGAGGGCTCGGGCGGGACTTCGACGGCGCGGTCGAGGGCGAGCAGCCAGAGCTCGAGTCGGGGCGCGCGGTCGAGGCCGAGGGCCGCGGCGAGCGCGCGGCCGTAGGCGCGCAGCTGCGGGCCGTAGCGCAGGACCGCGTCGGCGGCGCCGCGCTCGTCGAGGGCGTCGCTCTTGAAGTCGGCGACGACGAGCCGGTCGTCAGGGTCCCGGTAGACCAGGTCGACGGCGCCGGTGATGGCGTCGAGCGGACCCGCGGCGTCCTCTGCGGCCGCGAGAACGACCGGCAGCTCGCGCGCGACGATGCGCGACTCGAGCTCGCCGAGCCGGGCGAAGAGCCCGGAGGTCGAGAGCCGGTCGAGGTCGCGGTCGAGCGCGGCGAGCTCGGCCGCGCCGGCCGCACCCAGCTCGAGCTCGAAGCCGGCGCGCGCCCGGGCGCGCCAGCCGGCGGGATCCGACGCGGCCAGCGCCACCCGCTCGAGGGCGCGGTGGAGCGCGCTGCCGCGGGCGAGCGCCACGGCCCGCGTGCGGTCGACCGCCGGGGGCCGCGACGCCTCGTCGAGATCGGCGGTTTCGGCCTCGAGCTCGGCCAGCTCGGTCACCCGCGCCAGCCGCGACCGCCCGGCGCGGTGCCGGGCCCGTTCGCGCTCCGCGACCACGCGCGCCAGCGCCGCGTCCGGATCGGCGGCGGGCGGCATCGCCTGCGGGTGGGGTTCGGGGGCGGCGACGGATTCCGCGGGCGCAGCCGGGGTGAGGAGCTTCCAGCGGACGCCGTGCGGATCGAGCCAGCCGGCGTCGCCGGCGGCCGCGAGGATCGCGGCGAGGTCCGTCCGCGGCAGGCGCGGGGCGAGCAGATGGGCGAGCGAGCGCGCCCGCTCCGGGTCGGCCTCGCCGGGCGCGTCGGGCAGCGCGCCGGAGACGACCAGTCGGCGCCGGGCGCGGGTGAGCGCGACGTAGAGCAGGCGGACCTGCTCGGCGGCGCGGATGCGCGCGGCGAGATCGGCCGCGGGCGCGAAGCCGGGGGTCGCGGTGCCGAACAGCCGCAGCTCCCAGCGGCGGTCGACGCGCTCGGCCTCGACCGCGGGTGCCGGGCCGGCGCCGCGCGGCTCGTGGTGGACCGAGGCGACGTAGACCTCCTCGAACTCGAGCCCCTTGGCGCTGTGGATCGTCATCACGCGCACGGCGTTGCCGGCGCCCTCGAGCGGGCGGCTCTCCGGCTCGTCGGGGCGCTCGCGGGCGGCCGCGCGCAGGTCGGCGAGCAGGCGCTCGAGCGGCTCGGCGGCGGCGAGCCGCTCGGCGAGCTCGCGGAAGAAGCGATCGAGATTGGCCAGCCGATAGCGTCCCTGGAACCGGGCCGCGGCGGTCAGGTCGGGGAGGAAGGCGCGGCGGAGCCCGTCGGTCCAGGCGTCGGCATCCTCGCGGGCGAACGCCGCGCGGCGTTCGGCCAGCGCCCGCACCGCGACCGACAGCGCCGTCGGCCAGCCCGCGAGGGGAGCCAGACCGGAGTCGGCGTCGGGGGTCGCCGCCGCGGCGCGCGCGATCGCGGCCTCGGCTTCGGCGAGGGCGGCGGGATCCTCTCCGCCGAGCGCCGCGAGGCGCTCCGGCAGCCGTTCGCGCAACAGCGGCTCGAGGGCGGCGTCGGGCACGCCGATCCAGGGCGAGCGCAGCCAGGCGACCAGCGCCGGACGGTCGGCGGGGTCGAGGACGGCGCGCACGAGCGCGGCGGCGTCGATCGTCTCCCGGCGCCGGAAGTAGCTGCGGTCCTTCTCGACCGCGTAGGGGACGCCGCGCTCGCGCAGCGCGTCGAGCAGCCGCTCGAACTGCGAGCTGCCGCGCAGGAGGATCGCCGCGTCGCGCGGTTCGAGCATGCCGCGAGCGATGCGTCGCGCCAGGTCCGCGGCGATCGCGGCCGCCTCCCGACGCGCGCTCTCGCCCGAGGCGAGCGGCTTGGCGCTCTCGGCGTCCCAGGCGACCCAGAACTCGATCTCGCCGGGGGCCTCGATCCGGTCGCCGGTGGCGTGCAGCGCGGCGAAGGGTGCGGCGACGTCGGACTCGGCGGCCATCACCGGCTCGACCGCGCGCCGGACCTCCTCGAGCACGCCGGCGGCGGAGCGGAAGTTGAGCGACAGCCGCGCCGGCCGCTCGCCGGCGAGGGCGCGATCGACGAAGCCGAAGTAGTTGGCGAGCCGCGCCCGGCGCCAGCCGTAGATCGACTGCTTCGGATCGCCGACCAGGAAGAGGCCGGGCCGCTCGTCGCGGGGGCCGTCGAGCGCCAGGCGCTCGACCAGCTCGCACTGCAGCTCGTCGGTGTCCTGGAGCTCGTCGATCAGCAACTGCCGGATGCCGCGGCGGATCTCTCGCGCGACCGGCGGCAGCGAGACGACCTCGACCGCGAGCCGGAGCAGGTCGGCGAACGTCGCCAGGCCGCGCGCGCGCATGCGGCGGTCGACCTCCGCGGCCAGGGGCGCCAGTGCGGCGCGGGCGGCGTCGAGTCGGTCCGGGTCGATCGACTGGAACAGCTCGAGGGCGGTGCGCAGGCTGCGCGCCGAGCGCGCGGCGCCCGCGGGGTCGGCGAGATGATCGAGCTCGCCCTGGTTGAGCTTGCCGCGCCCCCACTCCGAGATCCGGGTGCGCGCCCCCGGCGAGAGCAGCCGATCGAGCTCGACGCGCGTCGCTTCGAGGCCGGCGCGGGTGCGCGGCGCCTCGTCGAGCCGGCCCAGCAGCCCGGGCAGCTCGTCGGCGAGCGCCTGCGAGTTCTTCGCCTTCGGGAAACGCGCCCCCGCGAGCCGGCCGGCGATGTCGCGAACCGGCACCGACAGGGCATCGAACGCGGCGCCGATCGACCCCGGCGTCCAGGGATCGCGCGCCAGCGCCTCGGCGCCCACGCCGGCCTGGTTGAGCTCCACCAGGAGCGCGCGCAGCGCTTCGGGGCCGAGCCCCTCGCGCGCCAGGCGGAGCAGCGCCGGGTCCGCCCCCCGGTAACGCGGCGGCAACTGCTCGGCGAGCACCTCGATCACGATCTCGCGCAGCCCCGAGCCGTCGGAGTCGACCGCGAGGTCGGGGTGGAGCCCCGCTTCGAGCCCGTGGCCGCGCAGCAGCGCGAAGGCGAACGAGTGGATGGTCTGCACGCGCAGGCGGTCGATCGAGGCGAGCAGCGCCCGCGCCCGGCTCGCGCGCGACGCCGGGTCGTCCGGCACCGCCTCGGCCTCGAGCCAGGCCGGAGGGTCGCCGAGATCGGCCAGGCGCGCCAGCTCGCGCTGCGCGCGCGAGGCCATCTCGGCGGCGGCGGCCTCGGTGAAGGTGATCGCGACCACGCCGTCGAGCAGCGCGCCGGCGATCGTCTCGTCGTCGGCGCCGGCGCGCGCGAGCGCGGTCTCCTCCCAGCCGACGCCGAGTGCCCAGGCGAGCAGGCGGCCGACCAGGGCCGTGGTCTTGCCGGTGCCGGCGCCGGCTTCGAGCACCACCGGGCGATCGAAGACGAGCTGCGCGGTGCGCCGGGCAGCGCGGTCGGCGGCGCGCGGGTCGGCGCTCAAGAGCCCTCCTCGTCGGCCGGCGGCTCGGCTTCGGGCAGCAGGAAGAGCTCCGCCTCCGCGCGGTCGCCCCCGTCGCCCGCGCCGCGTTCGCCGGTGCGGAGCGACTCCGCCCAGCGCGCCAGCCGGCCGCGCGCGGCCGAGTCCTCCTGGATGCAGGCCTCGACCAGCTCGCAGTCGCGGCAGGCGGGGCCGCGCGCCTCGCCGCTCTCGTCGACCAGCCGCGGCAGGAAGCGGCCGGCAGCGCGCGCCGCGTCGGCGACGCGCACGGCGTTGGCGGCACCGGCGAGTGCGGCGGTGGCGGATTCGTCGAGCCAGGCGACGCGGGCGCCCGGCTCGTCGTCGGGCGCCAGGGCGATCAGCCGGCCGGTGGCCGGCCGGCCGCCGAAGGCCGCGACGTAGATCGCCGGCTGCAGTGACCGCCCGCGCGTGACCGCGGTCGCGAGCGCCCCCTTGCGGGCGAGCTCCACGACCGTGCGCGCCCTGCCGGTCTTGTAGTCGGTGAGGATCCAGCGTCCGGGCTCGCGCTCGACCCGGTCGGCGCGGAACGAGACGACCCGCGGCACGCCCCAGGGCGCGAGGTCGGCGCGCCCCTCGAGCTCGACGCCGACGACCGGCCGCGGACCGGCGGCCCAGTCGGCGCGGGCCACCTCGGCGCGCTCGGCGAGGGCGGCGGCGAGCAGCGACTCGAAGCCCCAGCGGCCGAGCCCCTCTTCGGCGAGCAGCTCGGACGCGACCACCGCCGCCAGCTGCTCGACCCGCGGCGGGGCGGGGAAGTCGAGATCGGCTGCCAGATCCTGGCGCATCCACCCCTCGGCATCGGCCGCGCGGCCGGCGAGGGCCTCGACCAGCAGCCGCTCGAGCAGGCGATGGGTGCCGTCGCCGACGCGTCGCGGGTCGAGCGGCTCGGGCAGGCCGCCGGCCGGGTCGGGGAGCGGCTCGATGCCGAGGCGGCGGCGCAGGAAGTCGCGCCAGGCGCAGGTGACCAGGCTCTCGACGCGGGTGACGTAGAGCCGCTCCTCGGACCCGGGACCGACCCGGCCGAAGAACGGGCCGAGCGAGCGCCAGCGCCGTCGCCCTTCCGGCGTGCGCGGATCGAGATCGACCTCCTCGAGGATCGCGAGCCGGTGGCGCGCCAGGGCGCGGTCGAGCGGCTCCGGCGCCGCGCGACCGGCGGCTTCGGCGAGAGCCGCCGGCAGCGCGGCCGCCCAGCCCGCGCGGTCGCGGGCGAGGCCCGCGCGCCGGGCGATCTCCGCGGGCGGGACGGTCGGCTCGTCGGCCGGCCGACGGCCCACCGCCCCGGCCCACTGCGCGCGCAGCTCGCGGGTCCCCGCATCGCGCCACGACAGCCGGTCGAGCAGCGGCGAGACCAGCCGCTCGCTGCCATCGTCGGACACCGAAGGGAAGCTGAGCGCGACGCGCGGCGCGGCGGCGAGCAGCTGGTCGAACAGGAAGCGCTCCTCGGCGTGACCGGTGCCCTTGACCGGCAGGTCGGGCAGCAGCAGGCGCGCCTCCCGCCGCACGGTGTCGGGCAGCAGCGGATCCTCGACCACCGGCCGCGGGAAGGCGCCGCGCCGCAGGCCGATCACGAACAGCCGGTCGAAGGTGCGGCCGCGCGCGGCGGTGACCGAGAGCACCTGGACGCCGCCGCCGGCGCCGCCGGCGGGGAGCGGGGCGAGCGCCTCGACTTCGCGCCCCAGCAGGTCGCCGAGCTCGTCGCGACCGAGCACGAAGTCCGCGGGCAGGTCGCCGGCGAGGCGGGCAAGGGCGGCGGCGAGCCAGGGCGCGGCGGCGCCCTCGGCGGGCAGCGCGATCCGGGCGATCGCGCCCAGCGAGCGCAGCATGCGCGACGCCGGGGCGCGCTCCGGCACCTGTTCGACCGCGCGCAGCAGGCCGCGGGCGCGACGCGACCAGCGCGCCAGCCGGGCGCGCGGGAATCTGCGCCGGCGCAGCCCTTCGGCGGCGTCGCCGTCGCCGGGTTCGCGGATCGGCAGGACGACGTCGTGGCGGGCGAGCTCGCCGTCCGCCGCCAGATCGCCGAGCGTCGCGGCGCCGAGCAGTCGCAGGGCGACGCGCAGCTCGGTGGCGGAAAAGGCGCCGCCCAGGCCGGGCGCCAGCAGGTCGACCGCGAGATCCGCTTCGGCCGCCGCGCGGCGGTCGAGCAGGCGCACCAGCGCCTCGATCTCGCGCCGCGCCGGATCGACGCCGCCTCCCCCCTCGACCGAGAACGGAACCGCCGCGCCTTCGAGCTCGCGGCGCAGCGCCGGCAGGTGCGGGGCGAGCCCGCGCGCGACCACGCCGATCCGCTCGGGGCGCAGCGCCGGCTCGGCCGCGAGCGCCGCACGGATCCGGCGGGCGACCTCCCTGGCTTCGCCGCTCTCGCCGAGCGCGGAGAAGGCCTCGAGCGTCGCGCGCTCGACCGCGCCGGCCGCGCTCACCGCCCCGACCGCGCGCAGCGGCTCGAGCAGGCGCGAGCGCAGCGACGCGCCGAACGGGTCGTCGTCGGGTCGCTCGACGCCGGTGGCGGTCTCCGCGCGGTCGACGAAGAGCGTGGCGGGCGCCGTGCGCACGATCCGCTCCAGCAGGTCGAGCGCGCTGCCGGTGGCGTCGGCGAAGCCGTGGAGCAGCCAGCGCGTCGCCGGCGGCAGCAGGTCGGGGCGTTCGGCGGCGAGGCCGGCGGCGCGCGCGAAAAGCATCGCCCCGGGGGCGGCATCGAGCCGGTCGAGGGCGCGGGCGACCCGCGCGGCGACGGCGAAGACCGCCGCCGCCCGCGGCCGGTCGGCGAACGCGATGCGCACCTCGTCGCTCGCCACCAGTTCGGCGAGGGGGCGGCCGTGGACCCCCTCGAGCCCGGCGTCGAGCAGGTCGCGCACCGCCGCCACCAGCGGCGCGAACCCCCCTTCGAGCGGGGAGAGCGGCCCGGCGAGCGACGGCTCGCGCAGCGCCTCGCGGCGGACCAGGACGGGGAGCAGCGCGTCGCCGCGGGGCGGCGAGATGCCGGCGCCCTCGAAGATCGCGAGCGCGAGTCGCCGCAGGGTGACGATCTCGACCCCGACCCAGGCCGGCCGGCGGCGGGCGAGCTCGGCGAGCAGGTGGACGCGCAGCGAGCCGGAGGGGACGACGACGCGCACCGGGCCGGTCCCGGCGGCGAGGCCGGCGGGTGTCGCGGGCGCCAGCCGTTCGATCTCCCGCAGGAGCTCGAGCTCGAGCGCGCGCGGTCCGCTCGCGACCACGGCGCGCGGGGCGCGGCGACGAGAGGCTTCGGATTCGCCTTCCGGGGAAGGCTGGCGCGACTCGGACACGATTCGCGGCAAGATACGGACTCGATGGGAGACGGTCAACTGCGGGCCCGGCTCGACGCGCTCGCCGGCGTCGGCGGGGCGGTGTCGGCGATCGAGCTGGCGGTGGTCGCCGGCGACCAGGTCGTCTTGCGCCACGCCGCGGGCTGGCGCGGCGCGGGCGAGCGTCTGGAGCCGGGGGCGCGCTTCGACGCGGCGTCGCTGACCAAGCCGTGGACGGCGACGCTGGCGCTCGTGCTCGACGCCGCCGGCGCGCTGCCGCTCGCCACCGAGATCGGCGCGCTCTTCCCGGCCTGCGCCGACGCGCTCGCGCGCCGCACGCTCGAGGATCTGCTGCGCCACCGCGCCGGCCTCGTCGCCTGGACGCCGATCGCGGTGCGGCTCGGCCGGCGGCTCGGCGTGCGCGAGGCGCTCGAGAGACTGCTCACCGAGGGCGAGCTGCTCGCGGCCGACGTCGGGCCGGGGACCTACAGCGATCTCGGCTACCTGCTCTGGGGGCTCGCCGCCGAGCGGGCGACGGGCGAGTCGCTGGCCGACCTGCTCGACCGGCGGGTCGCGTCACCGCTCGGGCTGGCGCCGATCGGCGCGCTCGCGGCCGAGCCGCCGCATGCCGTCGAGTGTCGGCTCGACAACGGCCGCGAAGTCGAGCTCGCGCGCGGGCAGGGGTTCGACATCGAGCGGCGGGCGCTGCGGCTCGACGGCCGACCCCAGGACGGCAACGCGCGAATGCTGGCGCGGCTGTGTGGCCACGCCGGACTGTTCGTCCGCCTCGACGAGCAGCTCGCGCTGGCGCAGGAGTGGCGCATGCCGGGACGACTGCTCGATCGTGGCCAGGTCGCCGCCGCGCTCGCCGGCGGGACCGGCTGGGCGCTCGGCTGGGCGCGCGCCAGCGCCGACGGCTCGGGCGGACCGGCGTGGTCGGCCGCCGCCTTCGGCCACGCCGGCTTCACCGGGGGCGCGCTGTGGATCGATCCGGAGCGCGACCGGATCGTGGCGACCCTCGCGCACCGGCTCGATTCGCGGGCCGACTTCAATCCGGTCCGGCGCGAGCTCCACCGGCTCGCGTTCGAACCCGGGAGCTGAGCGACCGCGGTCAGGCCGTGGGGAAGCCCGGGTGCGACTTCAGCCGATCGAGCTGATGGAGGTGACGCCGCTCGTGCGCCGCGACGATCAGCAGGCCCGTGGCGAGGTCGAAGACGGGCAGGTCGAAGGCGACCGGATTGCGGAAGCGGATGCTCGCCGGATCGAGGCCCGCGGTCGCGCGGGTGAGGTCGATGACGCGCCGCTGCGCCCCCGAGAAGTCGTCCCAGGTCGCCGCGGGTTCGACCCGGGCCGCCGGCCGGAGCTTGCGCTGGGCCGGCACCCGATAGCGCGGGGGCGGCTCGAGCTGGCCGAGGAAGAGGCGCCCCGCCCAGCGCGGAGCGAGCGGTCCGCTGACGCGGCTCGAGCGCGCGCGCAGCTTCGCGAGCGCCGGCTCGAGCGCCGCCAGGTAGATCACATTGGTGCGCGCGAGGTGATCGACGATCTCGCCGGCGCTCCAGGTGCGCGCGTCCGGCCGCCAGCTCCAGGCCTCCGGCGAGAGCGAACCGGCGCGCTCCCGGAAGGCGCGCTCCAGCCGCTCGAGCTCGGCGACCAGCGCGGCGCGGTCGTCCGCTGCGCCGCTCACCGCGTCAACCGCAGAGGACGCTGCCGCCGTTGACGTTCAGGATCTCGCCGGTGACGTGACGCGCCAGCGGCGAGGCCAGGAAGACGATCGGCAGCGCGATGTCGTCGGCGCTCGCCACCCGGCGCAGCGGGATCTGCGCCTCGATCTCCTCGCGCACCGCGAGGTCGTCGCGCAGCGACGCCGCCGACATCTCGGTGTCGACCCAGCCCGGAGCGACCGAGTTGACCCGGATCTCGGGCGCGAGCTCGAGCGCCCAGGCCTTGGTCGCCGAGATCAGCGCCCCCTTCGAAGCCGAGTACGGGCTGTAGAAGGCCTCGCCCCGCTGACCGGAGGTGGAGGTGATGTTGACGATCGACGCCTGCCGCGACAGCCGCAGGTAGGGGAGCGCCGCGCGCACCGCGAGGAACGGCCCGCGCACGTTGATGCGCATGGTCTGGATGTACTTCTCCTCGTCGAACTGCGACAGCGGGTTGTGCCACCAGACGCCGGCGTTGTTGACCAGGCAGTCGAGCTTGCCCCACTCCGAGCCGACGAACTGGAACAGCTCCTGGATCTCCGAGGGCTCGGTGACGTCGCACGGGAAGCGGCGGTGCTCGCGCGCCGAGATCGCGTAGAGCTCGTCGAGCACCCGCTCGGCCTCGTCGTCGCGCTCGCGGTAGTGGACGAGGACGGTGGCGCCCGCCTTGGCGAAGTGCCGGCAGGCCGCGGCGCCGATGCCGCGACTGCCGCCGGTGATCAGCACGTGCAGTCCGGTGAGGTCGATCACGCGAGCGCCTCCACGATCAGGGCGATCCCCTGGCCACCGCCGATGCAGGCCGACGCCACGCCGCGGCCGCCACCGCGGCGTCGGAGCTCCTTGAGCAGCGTCAGCGTGATGCGGGCGCCGGTGGCGCCGAGCGGGTGGCCGAGCGCGATCGCGCCGCCGTTGACGTTGAGCTTCTTCGGGTCGAGCTTCATCTCGCGCACGCAGGCGAGGATCTGGCCGGCGAAGGCCTCGTTGATCTCGATCAGGTCGAGGTCGTCGAGCTTCATGCCCGCCTTGTCGAGCGCGGCGCGGATCGCCGGCGCCGGGCCGATGCCCATGCGCGACGGCTCGACGCCGACCACCGACCAGGCGACGAGCCTCCCGAGCGGCTGCTTGCCGAGCTCGGCCGCCTTCGCCGCGGTGGTCAGCAGCAGCATGGCGGCGCCGTCGACGATGCCCGAGGCGTTGCCGCCGGTGACGAAGCTGTCGGGCCCGAAGACGGTCGGGAGCTTGGCCAGCGCCTCGACCGTGGTCCCCGGGCGCGGATGCTCGTCGCGCTCGACGGTGACCGCCTTCTTGCCCTCGCCGACCGTGACCGCGACGATCTCCTCGGCGAGCCGGCCGGCGTCGATCGCGGCGAGCGCCCGCGCCTGGCTCTCGGCGGCGAAGGCGTCCTGCTCCTCGCGCGTGATCGAGTAGTCGCGGGCGAGATTGTTCGAGGTCTGCGCCATGTAGAAGCCGCAGTAGCCGTCGAGCAGCGACTCCATCATCAGATCCTCGAACTTGGCGTGGCCGAGGCGCAGCCCCTTGCGCGCGCCGCGCACCACGAACGGCGCCTGCGACATGTTCTCCATGCCGCCGACCAGGCAGGTGGTGGCCTCGCCGGCGAGGATCAGGTGGGAGCCGGAGAGGATCGCCTGGATGCCGGAGCCGCACAGGCGGTTGACGGTCAGCGCCGGGCGCTCCTTCGGCACACCGGCCTTGAGCGCGACGTGGCGCGCGCCGTAGATGGCGTCGCCCGAGGTCTGGAGAGCGTTGCCGACGACCGAGTGGTCGACGATCGCCGGATCGAGGCCGGTGCGCTCGAACAGCGCCTTGGCGGCGCGCGCGCCCAGCTCGTTGGCGGAGAGGTCGGAGAAGGGGCCGAGGAACTCGGCCATCGGCGTGCGCACGCCGTCGATCAGGACGAGGTCGCGAATTTCCATGGGAGAGGGGGCTCTTTCCGGTTCAGCGCATCGAGCGCCGGGCGAGGTAGCCCAGGCACTTGTAGGCGAGTTTGGCGGCGACGAAGTCCGACGACGGCTGGCCGCCGAGCGGCGCCAGCTCGACGACGTCCATCGCCACGACCTGCTTGGTCTCGAACAGGCGCGAGAGCAGGCGCAGGGTCGGATACCAGGTGCCCCCGCCGGGCTCGGGGGTGCCGGTCGCCGGCACCAGGGCGGGGTCGAAGTAGTCGATGTCGAACGTCAGGTAGACCTTCTCGGGCAGGGCGGCGAGCAGCCGCTCGTAGCGGTTCCCCTCGAGCTCGTCGAGCTCGTGCGCCCAGACGATGGGGATCCCCGCCTCGTGGGCGAACTCGGCCTCGGGTTTCGACAGCGAGCGGATGCCGATCGGCAGGGTCGGCAGCCCCTCGTCGGCCACCCGCCGCATCACGGCGGCGTGGCTGTAGGGCGTCCCCTCGAACTCCTCGCGCAGGTCGGCGTGGGCGTCGAACTGGACGACGCCGATCTCGCCGTGGATCGACTTGGCCGCCCGCACGGGCGCGATGGTCAGACTGTGCTCGCCGCCGAGCGTGAGCAGGAACTTGTCGGCGGCCAGGTGCCGGCGGCACTCGGCCTCGAGCTCGCCCATCGCCTCGGCGAGGTCGAAGGCCTCCGGCAGGAACGGGGGGAGGGTCGCGATGCCGATCTCCGCGGGCTCGAACCGGAGCTCCTCGTCGTAGAGCTCCATCGACTGCGAGGCGCGCAGGATCGCCGCCGGGCCGGCCGCGGTCCCCCGACCGTAGGAGACCGTGCGTTCGAACGGCACCGGCAGCACCGCGACGCGACTCGTCGCGTAGTCGGCCTGGTCCTCGGGGAGCAGGCCGAAGTTGGTCGGGAGCGAAGGCATGCGCGGCGATTCTTTCACAGTCGATTCGGCGTTCCGGGCGCGCGGATCCGTCGCAGAATGGCGCCATGGAGCTCGCCGCAGCGGTCCTCGAACGGCTCGCCGCCGCCCGTTCGCTGGTGGTCTTCACCGGGGCCGGCGTCTCGCAGGAGAGCGGGCTCGACGTCTTCCGCGGGCCCGGCGGCAGCTGGGAGCGCTTCCGCCCCGAGGACCTGGCGACGCCGGAGGCGTTCGCGCGCGATCCCGAACGGGTCTGGCGCTGGTATCGCCAGCGCTTCGAGTCGATGCGCGCGGCCGAGCCCAACCCGGCGCACCGGACGATCGCGAGGTGGGGCGAGCTTTTCGCGTCTTCTCTGGTCGTGACCCAGAACGTCGACGGACTCCATCAACGGGCCGGCTCGCGCGACGTCGTCGAGCTCCACGGCTGCCTGCGCGAGTCGTTCTGCGCCGGCTGCGGCGCGACCCGGCCGACCGCCGATCTGCTCGAAAGCGCCGGCGCTTCCGAGATTCCACCGCCTTGCCGGTGCGGGGCGCTGTTCCGCCCGGCGGTGGTCTGGTTCGGCGAGAGGCTGCCGGAGCTCGAGGTCGAGCGGGCGGCGGAGGCGGCGCGTGGGGCGGACGCGTTCCTCGTCGTCGGTACCTCGGCGACGGTCTGGCCGGCGGCGGGGCTGATCGAAGTCGCCGCCGCGGCGGGCGCGCTGGTGGTCGAGGTGAACCGGGAGCCGTCCGCTCTGTCGGGGCTCGCGGACGCGACCCTGCTCGGCGCGGCCGGCGAGATCCTGCCGGCGATCGACCGGGAGCTCGAGGCGTGGCGCTCGCGCAGCTGATCCGCGAGCTGCCCGCCGACGAGCGGCCGCGCGAGCGGCTGCTCGCGCACGGCGCGTCGACCCTCTCCGATGCCGAGCTGGTCGCGGTGCTGCTGCGCACGGGGCGCCGGGGCGCCTCGGCCCTCGACGTCGCCCGCGAGCTGCTGGCGACGACCGGCGGGCTCCCGGGCCTGGCGGCGCTCGCCCGTCGTGGGCACCTCGAGCGCCGGGGGCTCGGGCCGGTCAAGGAGGCGACCCTGATCGCCGCGGTCGAGCTCGCGCGTCGCCTGGCGCGCAACGACCTGCCCGAGCGCGAGCCGCTGGCGCACCCGGCCGCGGCGGCGAGCTACCTCGCGCTGCGCTACGCCGGCCGCGACCAGGAGGTGCTCGGCGCGCTCTATCTCGACACCCGCCACCGGCTGATCGCCGAGCGCGAGCTCTACCGGGGGACGCTCAACCGCGCGGCGGTCGAGCCCCGGCTGGTGCTGAAGGAGGGGTTGCTGGTCGGCGCCGCGGCGCTGATCGTCTTCCACACCCATCCGAGCGGCGACCCGACCCCCTCGGCCGAGGATCTCGCCTTCACCCGGCGCCTGGGGGAGGCCGGGGAGGTGGTCGGCATCCGGGTCGTCGACCACCTGATCCTGGGCGGGGTCGGCCGCTGGGTCTCGCTCGCCGAGCGCGGCGGCTGGTAGGCGGAGCGGTCCGGCCGCGGGACGAAGGGAACTTCCCCGTCGCGTCGCCGTAAGTGCCTGGGTGACCGACTCCGCTCCGGCATCGACAACGAGACCCGGGCTCGACCGGGCTGCGCTCCTCGTCCCGGCCGCCCTCCAGCTCGCGCTCAACCTCGCTTTCCTGACCGGCTACGGCATCTTCCGCGACGAGCTCTACTACCTGTCGTGCGCGGCGCGGCTCGACTGGGGTTACGTCGATCACCCGCCTCTCGTCGCCGCGGCGACCGCCCTCTGGACGGCGCTGTTCGGCGATTCCCTCGCGGCGCTGCGGGTGCTTCCCGCTCTCGCGGGAGCGGCGGCGACCGTGGTGGTGGGCTCGACCGCCCGGACCCTGGGCGGCGGACGCTTCGCGGTCCTGCTCGCGGGCTTCGCCGCCTCGCTCGCGCCGGTCGTGCTGTCGCTGACCTCTTACCTGTCGATGAACGCCTTCGACCTGCTCTTCCAGGCGCTCGCCGTCCGCATCGTCGCGGGCTGGCTGGCGGGGAGATCCGACCGGTTCTGGATCGCCTTCGGGGCGGTCGCCGGGCTCGGCCTTCAGAACAAGATCGGCGTGCTCTTCCTGGGCTTCGGCGTCGTCGTCGGTCTGCTCGCGGCGCGGCGCTGGGACGCCTTTCGCCGCAAGGAGCTCTGGCTCGGCGGCGCCGTCGCGCTCGCGCTGTTCGCGCCGCACCTCGCCTGGCAGGCCGTGCACGGCTGGCCGACGCTCGAGTTCATCGAGCGCGCCAACGCGATCAAGAACGTCGACTACTCGTGGGGGGAGTTCCTCGCCGAGCAGATTCTGCAGAACGGCCCGCTCGGCGCGGTGGTCTGGCTGGCGGGACTCGCCGCGCTGCTCTTCAGCCGGCGGCTGCGCCCGTTCCGAGCCCTCGGCTTCGCCTGGCTCGCGGTCCTCGCCGTGCTGCTGACGACGGCGGCCAAGCCCTACTACCTGGCGCCGGCCTACGCGCCGCTCTGGGCCGCGGGCGCGGTGGCGATCGAGGGGTGGTCGAGCCGGGTCCGCGGGCGTCGGTTCGCGGCGATCGGCTTCGCCGTCCTGCTGGTCGCCGCGAGCCTGGCGATCGCGCCGCTCGCTCGGCCGGTCCTGCCGGTCGAGCGCTACGTCGCCTACGCCGCCGCGCTCGGCGAGGAGCCCGGGACCGACGAACGCCACGAGATCGGCCGCCTGCCGCAGTTCTTCGCCGACATGCAGGAGTGGCGCGGGCTCGCCGGCGCCGTCGCGGTGGCCGCCAGCCGGCTCGATCCGGAGGAGCGGCGCGCCGCCTGCGTCTTCGGCCAGAACTACGGCGAGGCCGGGGCGGTCGAGCGCTTCGGTCGCGAGCTCGGCCTGCCGCCGGCGATCTCGGCGCACAACAGCTGGTACCTGTGGGGACCCGGGGGCTGCACCGGAGAGGTGCTGCTCGTCTTCGGCGACCACCGCGAACGGCTCGAGGAGCTGTTCGAGTCGGTCGAGCTCGGCGCCACGTTCGATTGTCGCGACTGCATGCCCTACGAGGACGATCTGCCGGTCTGGATCGCGCGGCGCCCGCGCACGCCGCTCGTCGAGCTCTGGCCTTCGATCAAGAACTTCTCCTGATCCGGGGCGCCACCGCGCGGTGCTACCCTCGTGGGTGACGGCCGGTGGCGGCGGCGGGCCGGCCGCGGGGAGCTCGGAACGTGGGCGAACGGATTCGCAGGCGCGCGACCGGCGGGTCGATCGCGATCGGGCGGGCGGGGGGCGTCGGGGTGCGCTGGGCGGCGGTCGACCTCGCCGGAGTGGTGGAGGAGGCGCGTTGGCGCCACGACCTGTCGCCGGTGGCGGCGGCGGCGCTCGGTCGTGCCTTCGCCGGAGCGATCCTGCTGCAGCGGCTGTCGGCGCGCGCCTGCCGCCGGCTGACGCTGACCGTCTCGGGCGACGGTCCGCTCGGCCGGATCCTGGCCGAAGCGGACGCCGAGGGGAACCTGCGCGGCATGGTCGCCGAGCCGCGGCTCGACCTGCCCCTCGGACCCGACGGCCGGATCCGGATCGGTCCGGCGGTCGGACAGGGGCTGCTCCGGGTCGTGCGCGAGCTGGCCGACGGCACCAGCTGGGAGAGTCAGGTCGAGCTGCGCACGGGCGAGATCGGTCTCGATCTCGCCCACTTTCTCGAGCAGAGCGAGCAGACTCCGTCGGCGGTGATGGTCGGCGAGCTCGAGGGTCCCGAGGGGGTGCGCGCCGCCGGAGGCATGATCGTCGAGCTGATGCCCGACGCCGAGGACGTCACGGTCGAGCGCCTCGAGTCGAACCTCGAGTCGCTCGGCGGCGTCAGCGGCTGGCTCGCGGCGGGGGGAACCGACGCGCTGGTCGGCGCCGTGCTCGACGGCCTCGACCGGGAGGTGGTCGAGACGGCACCGGTGCGCTTCCGATGCCGCTGCAGCCGGGAAGCGCTGCTCGACCGGTTGCTCGCGCTCCCGCCCGACGACCGCGCCGAGGTCGCCGACGAGGACGGCCGGGTCGAGGCCGAGTGCGCCTACTGCGGCACTCACTACCTCTACGCGTCGTCCGAGCTCGATCCGCAGTAGTAAACTCTCCCCCCTTTCGAGCCGCCGATGCGCCCCTTCTACGTCACCACCCCGATCTACTACGTCAACGACCTGCCGCACATCGGTCACATCTACACGACCGTGGTGGCCGACACCGTGGCGCGCTACCGGCGCCTTTGCGGCGACGACGTCCGCTTCCTGACCGGCACCGACGAGCACGGCCAGAAGATCGAGCGGGCGGCGAGGAAGGAAGGGGTCGAGCCGATCGCCCTCGCCGACCGGGTCGTCGCCCGCTACCACCAGCTCTGGAAGCGGCTGGGGATCTCGCACGACGACTTCATCCGCACCACGCAGGAGCGCCACGAGCGGGCGGTGCCGGCGATCCTGGCGCGAATGACGGAGTCCGGCGACGTCTACCTCGCTCGCCACGAGGGGTGGTACTGCACGGGCTGCGAGACCTTCTACACCGAGAAGGAGCTGCGCCAGCCCGGCAACCTCTGCCCCGACCACGGCACGCCGACCGAGTGGAAGGCCGAGGAGAACCTCTTCTTCCGGCTCTCGAAGTACGAGCAGCCGCTGCTCGAGCTCTACGACCGTCAGGCCGACTTCGTGCGGCCGGAGAGCCGTCGCAACGAAGTCCGTGCCTTCGTCGCCGGGGGCCTCAAGGATCTCTCGATCAGCCGCTTCGGGCTCGACTGGGGGGTGCCGTTCCCGGGCCACTCCGGGCACTCGGTCTGGGTCTGGCTCGACGCGCTGACCAACTACATCTCGGCGCTCGGTTTCGGCGGGCCCGCGGGCGACAGCGACCTCTACCGCCGCTACTGGGCTTCGGAGGGCATCCGCCTCCACCTCGTCGGCAAGGACATCGTGCGCTTCCACGCGGTGTTCTGGCCCGCCTTCCTGATGTCGGCGGGCCTGCCCCTGCCGACGACGGTCTGGGCCCACGGCTGGTGGCTGCGCGACGAGCAGAAGATGTCGAAATCGGTGGGCAACGTCGTACGGCCCGACCACCTGGTCGAGGCCTTCGGCACGGACGCCCTGCGCTACTTCCTGCTGCGCGAGATGGTCTTCGGCCAGGACGCGAGCTTCTCGGACGAGGCCTTCGTCGACCGCTTCAACAGCGACCTCGCCAACGACCTCGGTAACACCGCGAGTCGGCTGGTGACGGTGTCGCGCAGCGCCTTCGGCGGCCGGACGCCGCCGGTCGCCTGCGACGACAATCCGCTGATGCCGGTCGCGCGCGAGGTGATCGCCGAGTACCGCGCGGCGATGGACGCCTACGCCTTCCAGACCGCGCTGCGTTCGCTCTGGCGTCTGCTCGCTGAGGCCAACCAGTACATCGTCGCGCGCGAGCCGTGGAAGAAGGTCAAGAGCGAGGGGCCGAGCGAAGGCCTGTCGCGCGTCCTGTGGAACGGACTCGAGTGCGTCCGGATCGTCGCGACCGGGCTGCTGCCGATCCTCCCCGAGGTGGCGCCGAAGGTGCTCGCAGCGATCGGTGCCGGGGGCGCGCCGGCGAACCTCGATTCGCTCGCCTGGGGTGGGATGCCGACCGACCGCGAGCTGCCGCCGATCCAACCGCTCTTCCCGCGCATCGACAAGGAGAAGTTCATGTCGGAAAACGCCCCGCCGCCGTCCGCTCCGCCCGCGGCAGCGCCCACGGCCACCGCGGCGCCGGCCGCCGCGCCCACCGCGACGCCGGCCGCGACGCCGGCTGCCCCAGCCGCCGGCGCTCAGATCGACATCTCGCAGTTCGGCGCGGTCGAGCTCAAGGTCGGGCAGGTCGTCGCCTGCGAAGCGGTGCCCAAGTCGGAAAAGCTGCTCAAGCTCTCGGTCGATCTCGGCGAGGGCGCGCATCGTCAAGTGATCGCCGGTATCGCGAAGGCGTACAAGCCCGAAGAGCTCACCGGGACGCAGGTGGTGATCGTCGCCAACCTGAAACCGGCGAAGCTGATGGGGCTCGAGTCGCAGGGAATGGTCCTCGCCGCGACCGACGCCGACGGGCAGCCGATCCTGCTGCGCCCCCACGCCCCCGGCGTCGCGCCCGGCACTCGCGTCAAGTAGTCGACGGCTCGAACCCGAAGACGAAGACCAAGGCCTTCTGTTGAAGGCAAATACCAAAGCCAAGGCCAAGACCAAGACTTTCTGTTGAAGGGCAAGACAGAGGCCAGGAAGACAGTGACTGCGTTCGAAGTCCAAGGCCAAGACCGAAGCCAAGACTTTCTGTTGAAGGGCAAGACAGAGGCTGAGACAAAGGCCGAGGCGGCAGCGGCGGCGATGACGAGGCTGAGGACGGCGCCGGGCGCGGCGGTGAAGCCGGTCGCGACGGTGACGGTAGCGATCGAGTGAGCTCCTCTACGCAGCTCGACCACGGCGGTAGCGGCTGGTGCAGGATGCCGCCGCCTCTTTTCCTTTCAACAGAAAGTCTCTGCCTTTTGCCTTCCTTGCTGAGTCCCGTGGCTCTTGATTCGAGAGGTCCGTGGCGTCGGGTGGGCCGATGCTGATCGACTCGCACTGCCACTTGCAGCACTTCGAGCTGCCCGAGCGGCGGGAGGTCGTGGCGCGGGCGCGGGAGCGCGGGGTCGGGGGTTTTCTCGTTCCGGCCGTTCGTCTGTCGGAAGCGGACGACCTACTCTCGTTCTGCGAGTCGGAGCCCGACGTCTGGTGCGCGCTCGGCGTCCATCCGCACGACGCCTCGAGCTGGGAGGCGGGCGACGATCGGCGCCTGCGCGAGCTGCTCTCGCACCCCAAGGCGGTCGCGGTGGGGGAGTGCGGCCTCGACTTCTTCTACGACCACGCACCGCGCGACGTCCAGGAGCGGGTTTTCCGCGTCCAGATCGAGCTCGCGCTCGAGCTCGATCTGCCGGTGGTCGTCCACAACCGCGACTCGAACGAGAAGATGCTCGAGGTCCTCGGCGACCCGACGTATCGCGGCCTGCGCGCCGACCTCCACTCCTTCGCCGGCGGCCTCGACATGGCCCGCCGCGCCCTCGGGCTCGAGGTCGACTGCTGGTTCGGCGTCTCCGGCATGGTCACCTTTCCCAAGGCCGACAACGTCCGCGAAGTCCTGCCCCTGATTCCAGTGGACCGTCTCTTGGTGGAAACGGACACGCCCTATCTGGCTCCGGTGCCTTACCGCGGTCAGCGCAACGAGCCTGCCTACGTCGTCGAAGTGGCCGAGCGAGTTGCTGGCGAGCTGGGAACGTCCTTGCAGGAGATCGGCAGGTCTTCCAGCAGTTCTTTCGATCGCCTCGTTTTCGGCGAGGTGATCTGCTCCCTGACGGAGGCGAGAGAGGAATGACGAACGTGCCGTCCGTGCGAGGCTGGTCCCGATTCGTTCTCCGCTTTTTGATCATCGCGTCCTGGGTATTGGTCCTCTCGATCCCGGCACCCTCCCGGGCGGACGAACTCAAGCGCGCCATTCGTCAGCTTGATCAGGGACGTGCAGAAGCCGCACTTCTGACGTTGTCGAAGCTGCTCGAGCGGGCGGGTCCTTCGGTGGCGCCCGGCGAGAAGAACCTGGAATCGCTCGGCGTCGCTCTCCTCTATCGTGCGGTCGCGGAGTATCAGGTCGGGAAGCCTCGCGAAGCCCGGTGGTCCTGGCAGATGGCGAAGCAGTTTTTCCCAGATCTCGAAGGAATGGACCTCTCGTCGCTCGGGCCCGCCAACGAGTTCCTCAAGGCGCAGTCCGTAGTCGAACCCGAGATCCAGTTCGGCGGGCCGGTGCATTCATCGGAGTTGCCCGAGGGACTGACCGCGCCCGAGAAGATCCACGCACCCGCACCTCGGTACAGCGAGGGTTCGAGAAGTCATGGGTTCACGGGGATCGTCCGAGTCTCCGCCGTCGTCCGTGAGGACGGCACTCTGGACGACCCGCGAGTCGTCGAGCCGTGGCCGGCGCCGAGCTTGGTCTACTCGACGCTCGACTCGCTTCGGCAGTGGCGCTTCCGACCGGCCGAGCGAGTCGGAGTCCCCATCCCGATCCGCTACCTGATCTGGATCAACTACAAGCTCGAGTAATTGCGGACGCCAGGAGCTCGATCTGTGCCCGCGGGGTCTGCGGGTTGGTCCCGATTCGAGACCGCGATCGGTCGCTGCGCGATCGCCTGGAGCGAGCGGGGTGTCGCCGGCGTGCAGCTGCCCGAGGCGAGCGACGCCGAGACGCGGGGGCGGGTGGTGCGGCGGGTGCCGCGGGCGGTGGAGCTGGAGCCGCCGCCGGCGATCCGGCACGCGATCGAGGGGATCGTCGCGCTGCTCGCCGGCGAGCGGACGCCGGCGGCGGAGCTCGCGTTCGTCGAGCTCGACCTGCGTGGCGTTCCGGAGTTCGAGCGGAACGTCTACGAGGTCGCGCGGACTCTGCGTCCGGGCGAGACGTCGACCTACGGCGAGATCGCGCGCCGGCTCGGAGATCCAGCCGCATCTCGCGCCGTGGGACGGGCGCTCGGTCGCAACCCCTTTCCGCTGGTCGTACCGTGCCACCGGATCCTCGCCGCGGACGGCAGTCTCGGCGGATTCTCGGCCTCGGGTGGTACGGCTCTCAAGCGGAGGCTGCTTCAGATCGAGGGAGCCCGGGGCCTGCCCGTGCGCGGGCTGTTCGACGACTTCGAGGGGTGACTCTCCGTGCCGGCCGCGGAGAGCGCCGGCCGCGGCTCAGCGGCGCTCCTTCGGTCCGCCGTCGGCTTCTCGGGCGCCGTCGTACCAGAGGCCGAGCCGGCGGCGGGAGCGCACACCGCGGCGAGGCGCGAGCATGAGGCCGACGAAGGTGCGCAGGTGGAAGAGTCCCGGATGCGACCGGAACTTCCGTCCCGAGGTCACCACCGCCTGGCGCAGCACGACGAACCGGCCACGCCGGCCGAGCGCGCGCGACAGCGCGATCTCCTCGCTGGCGTAGAGCGCCTCGTCGAAGCCGCCGACCGCCTCGAAGTCGGTGCGTCGACAGAAGACGAAACAGCCGGCCGCGAGTCGGGCGAGCCGGAACGAGCGCACGACGAGGGCGAGCGAGACGCGCCCCCAGAGCGGTGCCGCGGTGTCGAAGGCGACGGCGGCGCCGCCGCCGACCGCACCGCCGTCGAGAGCCGCGAGCGCCGCTCGGACCACTTCGGCCGGCACCAGCGTGTCGGCGTCGACGAAGAAGAGCAGCTCGCCGGCCGCGGCGCGGGCGCCCGAGTTGCGCGTCGCCGCGATCTGGCGATGGGCGACCGGCACGACCCGGGCGCCGGCGGAGCGGGCGATCTCCGCGGTGCGATCGGTCGAGCCGTCGTCGCCGACGACGATCTCGAATCTCCGCCCGGAGCACTCGCCCGCGAGCCGGAGCGAGGCGAGCGTCGCCGGCAGCCGGACCTCCTCGTTCCAGGCCGGGACGACGAACGAGATCTCGGGACGTCCGGCCTCCGTCGGCACGCGCGGCGGCTCAGACCGGATTGGGCACGTCGACGAATTCGTGCTCGAGGGCGAAGCGGGTGGCCAGATGCTCGCCGAGCGCGCGGATGCCGAGCCGCTCGGTAGCGTGGTGGCCGCAGGAGAGGAAGTGGATGCCGCTCTCGCGCGCGACGTGGGGGACCCACTCGCTGACCTCGCCGGTGATGTAGGCGTCGAGACCGGCCGCGATCGCCTGGTGGATCTCGCCCTGGGCGCCGCCGGAGACGATGCCGACGGAAGCGACGGGATCCGGCCCGGCGAGGAAGGCGAGGGGCTCGCGCTCGAAGACCTCGCGGCAGCGTCGCACCAGCTCGCCGGCGGGGACCGGTTCGGGATAGCGGCCGCGGAATCCGATCGGAGTGCCGTGGTACTCGGCGAACGGTTCCAGCGAGTAGAGCCCGAGCGCCCGCGCCGCGAGCACGTTGTTGCCCAGCTCCTCGTGACGGTCGAGCGGGAGGTGGTAGGCGACCAGATGCATCCCCGACTCGATCAGCGCCGCGAGCCGGCGGTAGCGGTAGCCGGTCAGCGGCTGCGCCGCCGTCCCCTCCCAGATCAGGCCGTGGTGGACGAAGACCGCGTCGGCCTCGGTCGCGCGCGCCCGTTCGAACAGCTCGACGCAGGCCGATACGCCGGTGACGATCCTGCTGATCTCGCGGCGCCCTTCGACTTGCAGGCCGTTCGGACCGTAGTCGCGGAGCTTGCGCGGATCGAGGAGATGGTCGCAGTGGGCGACGAGGGTCTGGATGTCCATGGGTCGCTCCGAATCCTGTCACGGCGTCGAAAAGCGAAGGGGCCGGACCTCGCGGCCCGGCCCCTCGGAAAGCGGAGAACCTCCTGGTTCAGCGACGCGGTCCGCGGTCGCGGCCGCCACCGCTGCGCCCGCCGCCGCGCCCGCCGCGATCGCCACCGCGGCCACCGCGGTCGCCGCCGCGCCCGCCCCGGTCGGGTCGATCGCCGCGCTCGCCGCGGTCGCCGCCGGCCGGGACCGGCTCGCCCATCCCCTCGTATTTCGTGGGGTCGTAGTCGGGCGCCTCCATGATCACCGCCTTGCGCGACAGCCGCACGCGGCCGGTCTCGTCGATGTCGATGACCTTGACCTCGAGCTCGTCGCCCTCCTTGACCAGGTCGGAGGTCTCCCGGACCCGGTAGGGGGCGAGCTCGGAGATGTGGACGAGGCCGTCGGTGCCGGGCAGGATCTCGACGAAACACCCGTAGGCCTCGACCCGGCGGACGGTGCCGGTGTACACCTTGCCGATCTCGGGGACCTCGGTCAGGCGCTCGATCATCCGGATCGCGCGCCTCGCCGCCTCGCCGTCGGGCGAGGCGATGACCACCCGGCCGTCGTTCTCGACCTCGATCTCGCAGCCGGTCTCCTCGACGATCGACCGGATGGTCTTGCCACCGGGTCCGATGATGTCGCGGATCTTGTCCTTCGAGATCTGCAGCGTGAACAGGCGGGGAGCGAAGGTCGACAGCTCCGTTCGCGGATTGCCGATCACCTGCTCCATCTGCTCGAGGATGTAGAGACGGCCGCCGCGCGCCTGCTCGAGGGCGATCTCCATGACCTCGCGGGTGACGCCGGTGAGCTTCAGGTCCATCTGCAGCGCGGTGATGCCTTCGCGGGTGCCGGCGACCTTGAAGTCCATGTCGCCGTAGTGGTCTTCCTGGCCGGCGATGTCGGTGAGCACGGCGAACTTGTCGCCGCGCTTGACCAGGCCCATCGCGACGCCCGCGACCGGCGCCAGCATCGGCACGCCGGCGTCGAACAGCGCGAGCGAGCCGCCGCAGACCGTGGCCATGGAAGACGAGCCGTTCGACTCGAGGATGTCCGACACGACGCGGATCGTGTACGGGAAGTCCTCCTCGTGCGGCAGCACCGGGGTGAGCGCGCGGCGCGCCAGCACGCCGTGCCCGATCTCGCGCCGGCCCGGCGAGCGCATGAACTTGACCTCGCCCACCGAGAACGGCGGGAAGTTGTAGTGGAGGAGGAACTTCTGCTTGGTCTCCCCCTCGTACTCCTCGAGGATCTGGGCGTCGCGCTGGGTACCGAGCGTGACCGAGGCCAGCGCCTGGGTCTCGCCGCGGGTGAACAGCGCCGAGCCGTGGGTGCGCGGCAGCAGCCCCACCTCGATCGTGATCGGGCGTACCTCGTGATTGCGGCGGCCGTCGAAGCGGTGGCCGTCGTCGAGGATGGTGTCGTAGAGGAGCTCCTCTTCGAGCGTCTCGTAGATCTTCTTGACCTGCGAGCGCTTCTCGGTCTCCTCCTCGGGGATGGTCGCGAGGAACGCCTTCTGGACGTCGGAGACCGCCTTCTTGCGCTCGAACTTGCCGGCGGTGTTCAGAGCGGCCTTGAGCGGCGCGTGGAGCGCGGCGCGGACCTCGCCGAACAGCTCGTCGGGATAGGGCTTGGGGGCGTCCCACGCCGGCTTCGACAGCGCCTTCTCGCGGAACATCTCGATCTGGGCGCCGATCACCTTCTGGACCTCGGCGTGGCCGGCCCAGATGCACTCGAGCATCTGCTTCTCGGAGAGCTGGTTGGCGCCGGCCTCGACCATCACCACCGCGTCCTGCGTGCCGACCACGACCAGGTCGAGGTCGGAGACGTCGCGCTGGCTGTTGGTCGGGTTGAACACCATCTGGCCGTCGATCAGCGCGACGCGGACGGCGCCGATCGGGTTGTAGAACGGGATCTGCGACAGCACCAGCGCGGTCGAGGCGCCGTTGATGGCGAGGATGTCCGGGTCGTTCTCGCCGTCGGCGGAGAGCACCAGGGCGATGACCTGGGTCTCGGCGGTGTAGCCGGGCGGGAACAGCGGCCGCAGCGGCCGGTCGATCAGGCGCGAGGTGATCGTCTCCTTCTCGGTCGGACGCCCTTCGCGCTTGAAGAAGCCGCCCGGGATGCGTCCGGCGGCGTAGGTGTACTCACGATAGTCGACGGTCAGCGGCAGGAAGTCGCGCGGCATCGCGCTCTGCTGCATGCACGCCGTGGCCAGCACGACGGTGTCGCCGAGGCGGATGACGGCGGAGCCGTTCGCCTGCTTGGCGAGCTTGCCGGATTCGAAGGCGATCGTCCCCGAACCGACCTGGATGGATCGTTTCACGGTCATTTTTCGATGTGTCCTTTCGAAGGCTCGACGGGCGGCGTGGACGACGGGCGGTCCGGCCGATTTCGACCGGTGCGGTCGGCGCCGCCGGGAGCCGAATGGGAGGTTACTTGCGGATTCCGAGACGCTCGATCAGCTTGCGGTACCGCTCGACGTCGCGGTCCTTCAAGTAATCGAGCAGCCGGCGGCGCTGGCCGACGAGCTTGAGCAGCCCACGGCGGCCATGGTGGTCCTTGACGTGGGTCTTGAAGTGGTCGGTGAGCTCGTTGATGCGGTGGGTGAGCAGCGCGACCTGCACGTCGGTGGAGCCGGTGTCGCTGTCGTGGGTCCGGTAATCCCGGATGATCTCTTCTCTCGCTTCCTTGGTCTGCGGCAAAACCCTTCCTCCCGTGGGAGCCCCGTGGCTCCGGTTCGCGTGGATCTCTCTATATCCTTGGAAACGCTATCACAGCGGGCCCGGAACGAAAACCACCCGCGGCTGGATCACGCACAAGGCGCCGATCCGCTCGGTGACGCTGCCGACGGCGATCGCCCCCCCGCGCTGGTCGAGCAGGCGCACCCATTCGCCCTCGGCGGCCTGGAGGCCGTGGACCAGCGCGGTCTGTCCGTTGCGCACCCGGCGCTCCTGGGCGGCGTCGGCGGTGGCGTCGGGGAACGGCAGCGGGATCCGGGCGAGGTCGTGCCAGGCCGGGCCCAGCGTCTCGCCGGCCTCGCGCCGTCGGGCGATCTCCTCGAGGTCGAGGGCATCCTCGATCCGGAACGGACCGATCGCCGTGCGCCGCAGCTGCGCCAGGTGGGCGCCGCAGCCGAGCGCCGCTCCCAGATCGTGGGCGAGCGCGCGGGCGTAGGTGCCCGACGAGCAGGAGAGCCGGAAAGGGAGGCGGCCTTCGAGCAGGGCGCCGGTTCGGGCGAACTCGTAGACCGTGACCTCCTTGCTCGACTCGGGCACCTCCTCGCCGCGGCGGGCGAGCTCGTAGAGCTTGACGCCGCCGACCTTGCGCGCGCTGTAGGCGGGGAGGTTCTGCTCGAAAGTGCCGGCGAAACGGGTCATCGCGACGTCGATCGCGCTCTCGTCGAGCGCGTCGATCGGCGCCTCGGTGACGACCCGGCCCGCGGCGTCGTAGGTGTCGGTGGCGACGCCGAAGCGGATCGTCCCCTCGTAGACCTTGGGGGCGTGAATCAGGAAGCGGGTCAGACGGGTCGCCTGGCCGAGGGTCAGCAACAGCAGGCCGGTGGCGTCGGGGTCGAGCGTGCCGCAGTGCCCGATCCGCTTCTGGCGGAAGAGCCGGCGCGCCGCCTGCACCGCGTCGTGGGAAGTGCCGCCGGAGCTCTTGTCGACGAGCAGGAGTCCGTCAACCGACACGCTCGCCCCCCGCGGTCGCGGTCACCGCTTCGAGCAGCTCGGCGACCAGCGCGGCGCGGCCCTCCTCGAGCGTGCCGGTGAAACGGCAGCCGGCGGCATTGCGGTGCCCGCCGCCGCCCCGGGCGCGGGCGACGCGCTCGACGTCGATGTCGCCGCGGCTGCGCAGCGAGATCTTCCATTCGCCGTCGTCGAGCTCGCGCAGGAGCGCGACCGCCTCGACGCCCGCGATCGAGCGCGGCACGTCGATCAGTCCCTCCGAGTCGCCGGGGGCGGCCCCGGCGCGCGCGAACATCGCCCGGTCCAGGTGGACGCTCGCGACCTCGCCGTTGCCGCCGTGGCGCTGGAGCGTCGCCAGCAGCGCGCCGAGCAGCCGCACCGAGCCTTCCGGCTGACTCTCGTGGAGCCAGCGCGACACCCGCTCGACGCGCGCGCCCTCCTCGACCAACCGCGCGGCGGCGGTGAAGGCCGCCGGCGTCGCATTGGCGAAGCGGAAGCCGCCGGTGTCGGTGACCAGGGCGAGCAGCAGGCAGTCGCAGGCCTCGGGGTCGGGACGCACGCCCAGCTTGCGGGCGAGCTCGGCGACCATCACGCCGACCGCCGGCGCCTGGGGATCGACCCAGTTGATCTCGCCCCAGTGCGAGTTGCCGAGGTGGTGGTCGACGTTGAGCAGCGCGAGCTCCGGCAGCCGCGCCTCGAGGCCGGTGCGATCGAGGGTCGGGCACTCGAGCACGAAGGCGGCGTCGAAGGCGTCGGGGAATCCGGCCGGCGGTTCGGCGCCGACGTGGATCGACGCGGCGCCCGGCAGCTGCCGGTAGACCGGCGGCGTCGGATGCAGGTTCCAGATCGTGGCGCTCTTGCCGAGCGAACGCAGGACGCGGGCGAGGCCGAGCTCGGAGCCGATCGCGTCGCCGTCCGGATTGGCGTGGCTCGACAGCAGGAAGCGGTGCCCCTGGCGCAGGCGCGAGACGATCTTCTCAGGTGTCACCGCGTTCCTCCCGGTGGAGTCGGTCGAGCAGGTCGGAGATCTCCTGGCTGTGCTCGGCGCCGCGATCGAGGAAGAACTTCAACTCGGGCGTCACCCGCAAAGACAGCCGCCGCGCCAGCTCGCTGCGCAGGAAGCCGCGGGCGCTGTCGAGCCCCTTCATCGTCTGCTCGCGCGCGGGCTCGTCACCGATCGCGGACACGCGCACGATGGCGTGGCGCAGGTCGGCCGAGACTTCGACCGCGGTGACGGTCGCCAGCGCGACCCGAGGGTCGCGAAGCTCGCGCCGGATCAGCTCGGAGAGCTCGGCGCGGATCAGGTCGGCGATTCGTTCGGTTCTCAGGCTCATTCTTCGTCCTCGATGATGCGGGTGTCCCAGTCGAGCACGACCATCTCGTCGTCCCGGTCGACGGTACGGAACACCGTCTCCAGGATTCTCTCGACCTCGGCACCGTCGCGCGCGACCACCGCCACTTCGACGACGGCCCGTTGCAGGAGGTCGGCGCCCCCGGTCTCGGCGACCGAGATCCGGTGCCGGGCATGGAGCCGATCGACCAGCCCCCGGACCAGCCGCCGCTTGGCTTTGAGGTCGCGGCAGTAGGGGAGGTGGAGGTCGAGGGCGCCGTATCCGAGAGCCACGCGAGGGTCACCGGGCGCGTCCGACGGCGGGACGGCCCGCCGTCAGACGAGGGTGGGCGCGACCTCTTCCTTGACGAAAGCTTCGATGACGTCGCCCGGCTTCAGGTCCTGGAAGCGCTCGAGGCCGATGCCGCAGTCGAAGCCGGCGCGGACTTCCGAGGCGTCGTCCTTGAAGCGCTTGAGCGACGAGATCTTGCCCTCGTAAACCACCTTGCCGTCGCGCACGAGGCGGACGCCGGCGGTGCGCGGGATCACTCCGTCGACCACGTGGGCGCCGGCGATGGTGCCGATCTTGGGAACCTTGAAGATCTCCCGGATCTCGGCGCGCCCGCGCGCGACCTCGCGGAAGGTCGGCTCGAGCAGTCCGGTCATCGCCTTCTTGAGCTCGTCGAGCAGCTCGTAGATGACGGTGTGGAGCCGGATCTCGACCCCTTCCTTCTCGGCGAGCTCGGCGGCGTTGCGCTCGGGTCGGATGCTGAAGCCGACGATGATCGCCTTCGAGGCCGAGGCGAGCAGGACGTCGTTGGTCGAGATCGCGCCGACGCCACTGTGCAGGACGGTGACCTTGACCCGCGCGGTCGACGCCTTCTCGATCGCGTCGCGCAGCACTTCGACCGAGCCCTGGACGTCGGCCTTGAGCACGATCGAGAGGTCCTTGACCTCGCCCTGCTCGATCTTGCTGAACAGCGCCTCGAGGGAGACGCGCCCGAGCGACGGCGTGAGGTCGCGTCGACGCTGCTCCTGCTGGCGGAACTCGACGATGCCGCGGGCCTTCTGCTCGTCGCCGACCACCTGGAAGGTGTCGCCCGCCTCCGGTACGTCCTGGAAGCCGGTGACCTCCACCGCCGTCGCCGGTCCGGCCTCGTCGACGCGCTGCGCGCGGTCGTCGTTCATCGACCGGACGCGACCCCAGGTCGCGCCCGAGACGAAGATGTCTCCGACGCGCAGGGTGCCGTTCTGGACGAGCACCGTCGAGACCACGCCACGTCCGGTCTCCTTGCGCGCCTCGAGCACGGCGCCCTGCGCCGGACGGTCCGGCGTCGCTTTGAGGTCGAGCAGGTCGGAGGTGAGCAGGACCATCTCGAGCAGGTCGTCGATGCCCGTGCCCTTCTGCGCCGAGACCGGCACCACCACGGTCTGGCCGCCCCAGTCCTCGGGGGTGAGGCCCTTCTCGGCGAGCTGCTGCTTGACCCGGTCGGGGTTGGCGTTCGGCTTGTCGATCTTGTTGAGCGCGACGATGATCGGGACCTTGGCGGCGCGCGCGTGGTCGATCGCTTCGAGCGTCTGCGGCATCACGCCGTCGTCAGCGGCGACCACCAGGATGACCACGTCGGTCACCTTGGCGCCGCGCGCCCGCATCAGGGTGAAGGCCTCGTGGCCGGGGGTGTCGAGGAAGACGATCTGGCGATTCTTGACGTCGACGTGGTACGCGCCGATGTGCTGCGTGATGCCGCCGGACTCGCCCTCGGCGATCTTCGAGGATCGGATCTTGTCGAGCAGGGAGGTCTTGCCGTGGTCGACGTGTCCCATGATCGTGACCACCGGCGCCCGCGACGCGCGCCGTTCGTGGCCCTCGGCCTCGGCCTGGACGATCACCTCGTCGTTGCGCGCTTCGATCTCCTCTTCGAAGCTCATCACCTTGGCTTCCAGGCCGAACTGGGCGGCGAGCTTCACGCCCAGCTCGGGCTCGATCACGTGATTGATGTTGGCGACGATGCCGCGATCGAACAGGAGCCGGATCAGGTCGCGGACGCGCACCCCGACCCGTTCCGCGAACTCGCGGACGGTCATGCCCTCGGAGATGACGATCGGCCCGTCCTCGGCACGGCGCGAGACCTGGATGTCCTCGTGGAGATGGACGTCCTCGTCGTGGTTCTCGTCGCGCCGGCGGCGCCGCACCGAACCGGTCGGGACGACCGCCTCGTCGACGACGTTCTCGATGTCCTCGAGCGAACCGCGCATCGCGCGCAGGTTGGCCTCGTCCGCCTGGGGCTGCAGCAGCGTCCGGCGGGAGGTCTTCTTCGCCTTCTTCTTCTTTTCGGCCTCGACGGAATCGCCGCGACGCTCACCGCGACTGGTGGTCGGCGGCAGCACCGGCGGCGGCACGCCGGGGCGTCCGGGTCCGCCCGGACGGGCGCCGGGGCGGCTGAAGCCGCCCGGTCCACCCGGACGGCCGCCGGGCCCGCCGGGGCGACCGCCCGGTCCTCCCGGACGGCCGCCGGGTCCGCCGGGCCGTCCCGCACCGGGACCTCCGGGGCGTCCGGGCGGCCCGCCGGGGCGGCTGTAGCCGCCGCCCGGCCCGCGTCCCGGTCCGCCGGGACGGCTCGACGGCGCCGGCGGACGATAGGGCTCGGTGGGTCGATGGATCAGGATCGCGCCCCTGCGCGGCGGCGGCGGGGCCGCGGGCGCCGCGGGCGGCGCTGCGGCGACCGGAGCCGCGGGCGCCGCAGGGGAGACGGTGGTCGGCGGAGCCGTGGCGACGCTCGGTGCCGCGGCGGTGGCCGGCCGGATTTCGGCCGCCGGCGGCGGTGCGCTCGGCGCCGCGGCTGCGGTGGGGGGGGCGGTGGGAACCGCCGCCATCGGCGGAGGAGCCTCGTAGTCGCCGGCGCGCTCGGGCTGGCTCGGCGGCAGCGTCAGGATGCGGGGCTCGACCGACTGGATGATCGTCCGCCGGCGGGCCGGCTTGAGGGGATTCGCGACGGTGCGGCGCGCCGTTGCCGCGCCGGCCGGAGGCGCACCCGCCACGGCCGGAGCCCCTGCCGTGCGCTTGACCGGTGCCGGCGGAGTGTCATCCATGATGACCTCGCGCGGCGAGGCGAGCTTCTTGCCCTGGAGGATGGCGCTGAGCGCCTCGCTGTCCACGCCTTCGTCGCCTTCGATGCGCACACCGAGCGAGCGGAGCTTGAACACGAGATCCTGCTCGGCGAGGCCCATCATGCGGGCGAGCTCTTGGACGCGAATCTTTGCCATACCGGTTCCGGTCTCCCCTTCGTTCTCTCGTCGCTCGAGTCGCCGCGTCAGCTGCGCGGTTCCTCGTCCTCGGCGCCGCCTCCGGGCGCGAGCCCGGCGGCCTGCTGCGCCGCCGCGTCGGCCTCGGCTTCGGCGGTCATCTGGTCGGCCAGGCGCGAGCGCTCCTCGGACTCCTTGAACGCCCGCGACAGGGCGGCGAGGAAGCTGTCGTCCTGGAGCGCCGGCGCGGCCTCCTCGGGCGCCGCGGACTCCTCGACCCCGGGCTCGGCACCGGTCTCCACGTGCGAGGCCTGCTCCTGCGCCCAGTTGAGGATCGACTGGGCGGTCTTCGGACCGACGCCCTCGACGCGCTGCAGGTCGTCGGCGCTGGCGTCGAGCAGGGCCTGGACCGTGTTGAAGCCGCCCGCCGCGAGGTCGGCGGCGGTCTTGGCGCCCACGCCCGGAACCGTCGTCAAGTCGAGCTCGTCGGTGAGCGACACCGAGCGGCGCTCCTGGGTGAAGGCGCCCTGGAGCATGCGCGCCAGCGCGTCGGCGACCTCGTCCTTGACGTCGGACTCCGACTTGATGTCGATCCGGCAGCCGATCAGCTCGGCGGCGAGGCGCACGTTCTGGCCGCGCTTGCCGATCGCCAGCGACAGCTGCTCGTCCTCGACGATGACGTCGAGGTGCGGCGTCTCGCCGGTGTGGTGCACGGAGACGCGGGTGATCTTCGCGGGCGCCAGCGCCGACTGCGCGAAGGTCACCAGGTCGTCCGAGTACTCGATGATGTCGATCTTCTCGCCGCGCAGCTCGCGGATGATCGCCTGGACGCGCGAACCCTTCATGCCGACGCAGGCGCCGACCGGGTCGACGTCGCGCTCGCGGCTGTAGACCGCGACCTTGGCGCGCTCGCCGGGGGCGCGCACCGCCGCCTTGATCACGACGGTGCCGTCGTAGATCTCGGGGACCTCCATCTCGAACAGCTTGACGAGGAGGCGCGGATCGGTGCGCGAGAGCACGATCTGCGGACCCTTGGGCTGCTTGTGGACCTCGACGATCACGGCGCGGATGCGCTCGCCCTGGCTCCAGCGCTCGTGGCGGGACTGCTCGGGGCGGGGAACGATCGCCTCGGTGCGGCCGAGGTCGACGATGATGTCGCCGCGCTCGAACCGCTTGACCGTGCCGTTGACCACTTCGCCGACGCGGTCGATGTACTCGTTGTAGACCTTCTCGCGCTCGGCCTCGCGCACGCGCTGGTAGAGCACCTGCTTGGCGGACTGGGCGGCGATGCGGCCGAGACCCTCGGTCGAGATCGGCATCAGGATCTCGTCGCCGACGGCGGCGTCGGGCTTGGTCGGCTGGGCCTCCTCGACGGTCCACTCGGCGGCCGGATCCTCGACGGTCTCGACCACCTTCTTGACGATCCAGGCCTCGAACTTGCCGGTGTCGGGATTCCAGTGGGCGCGAACCGGCTCCTTGATCCGGTGTTGCTTCTTCGCGGCCGACGCCATGGCGTCCTCGAGCGCCATGACCCAGCGCTCGTAGTCGATCTCCTTCTCGCGCGCGACCTGCTTGAGGACTTCGCCGAGATTGATGTCCGCCGTCTGTGCCTGAGCCATCGCCATCTCCGGAGCCCCGGGGGGCTCCTACAGTTCGATCTCCAGCCGTGCCAGCTGGACGTCGTCCAACCGGACCACCCTCGGCTCCGCCGTCCCTTCGCCCGCGAGCTCGATGGAGCCACCGCGCTCGTCGGGGCGGAAGGCTGCTAGCCGAGCCACCACCGTCGCCCGCCGACCGGTCGTCGGGTCGAGGTAGCGCACGCGCACCTTGCGTCCCGTGAATCGCTCGTAGTCGCGCGGTCCGTACAGCTGGCGGTCGAGCCCCGGAGAGCTGACTTCCAGCGTGTAACGGCCGTTGCCGAATTCGGCGACGTCGAGCAGCGCCGAGGCGTCCCGCGAGACCGCTTCGCAGTCCTCCAGCCGGACGCCTCCCGGCCGGTCGAGGAAGATCCTCAGGATCCAACCCGCGAACTCCACGTGGACGAGCTCGCAGCCGTGAGACGTCGCGACGGCTTCGAGCTCCTGCCGGAGCTCCGGCGTGATCCTGTTTGCTGCCACCACTTCCTCGGTTCGTCCCCCCGACAACGAAAAAGGTGGGCTGTCCGGCCCACCTCTCGTACGCCAGGCAGACTGTCCGCGTAAGTATAGGCGGGCGTGGGGAAAATGCAAGTGCGCGGGCCTTCCGCGGAGGTCGTTCGGCCAGAATGGCATCGCGCGGACGAGGCGCGGGACGAAGGCCTCAACCGGTTGCGGGCACGTGACTTGCTATTCTGTCCGTGACTCCGCGTCGGGACCAGCCCGGGATACCGGCGCACGCCCAGAAATTGGAGAGAGATCCTCGATGAGCAACGGCCGTTCCCGTCCGATCCTGTCGTTCGCCCTGCTGGTTGCCGCCGTGCTGTTCGGCGTCGTGCTCGCCGGCGGGCTCGACCTCACCCCGACCGGGGCCGCGGCCCCGGCGACCTCCGCGCCGGCGGCTTCCGGTTCCAGCGCCCCTGCGGCGGCCGGTGCCGGCACCGGGTACCTGCCGTCCTTCGCCGACCTGGCCGAGAAGGTGCTGCCGGCGGTCGTCTCGGTCGACGCCCAGACCATCGGTCGCTCCGACCAGCGAGGCGGGCGGCGCGGAAGCCCCGATCCGTTCGAGTTCTTCTTCGGGCCGCAGGCGCCGCCGCGCGGGCAGGGGGAGCGCGAACCGCGCGAGTTCCGCTCGGACTCGGGCGGCTCCGGCTTCGTGATCTCGGCGGACGGCTGGGTGGTGACCAACAATCACGTCATCGACGGCGCGACCAAGGTGCGGGTGCGCCTCGACGGCCGCTACTTCGACGCCGAAGTGAAGGGTACCGACCCGGCGACCGACCTGGCGCTGCTCAAAATCGACGCCGGTGAGGATCTCGCCTTTCTCCCGCTGGGCGACAGCGACGCGCTGCGCGTCGGCGACTACGTCATGGCGATCGGCAATCCGCTGTTGCTCGACCACACGGTCACGGTCGGCGTGGTCAGCGCCAAGGGACGCGCCATCGGCCTGACCCCCGACGTCTCGTTCGAGAACTTCATCCAGACCGACGCGGCGATCAACCGCGGCAACTCGGGCGGACCGCTGGTCAACCTGCGCGGCGAGGTCATCGGCATCGCCACGGCGATGAACTGGGGGGCGGAGAACATCGGCTTCGCGGTGCCGGTCTCGACGCTGAAGTCCGTGCTGCCCCAGCTTCGCGACAAGGGGAGGGTCTCGCGCGGCTATCTCGGCATCAACATCCAGAACCTCGACTTCGACACCGCCAAGGCGTTCGGCATCGAGCGGGCCGAGGGCGCCCTGGTCACCGAGGTGGTCACCGGCTCGCCGTCGGACAAGGCCGGACTGCGCCACGGCGACGTCGTCCTCGGAGTCGACGGTCGCAAGGTCGTGACCACCCGCGACCTGATCGACTACGTCGCGGCCCGGCCGCCCGGCAGCAAGGTGAAGATCGAAGTGCTGCGCGACGGTGAGCGGCTCCAGCGCGAGGTCGAGCTCGGCGAGCGTTCGCCGATCGAGACCGCCGAGGCGGAATCCGAGGACGGCGGCAGTCGCGGCCTCGACTGGCTCGGCCTCGACTATCAGGACATCACGCCGGGGCTGCGTCAGAGCCACGGGTTGCCCGGCAACATCGCGGGGATCGTGGTGACCGAGGTCGCGGCGTCGAGCCCGCTCTACGACGAAGGTGTGGTCGCCGGGGATCTCGTCACCGAGGTCAACGGCCGGGCGGTGGCCGACGCCGAGGCCTTCGAGAGCGCGGTCGCCGGAGTCGAGTCCGGCGCTTACCTGCGGCTCTACGTTCGCCGCTTCGACCCGCGCGGTCGCGCCGACGATCTCGGCTTCTTCGCGATCGTCCGCGTGCCCTGAGGTCTAGCGTCGGAAGCTCTCGCGGGCCGGTCCCGGAAGGGACCGGCCCGCTTTCGTTTGCTAGCATCCGCCGGCCATGCCGCCCGCTCAACGCGCCTCGATCCTGATCGTCGACGACGAAGCCAAGATCCGCGAGGCGCTGCGCATGGTGCTCGAGTTCGAGGGCTACCGCATCGAGGAGGCGGGCACCGGCATCGAGGCGCTCCAGATCGTGCGCGAGCGCCCGCCCGACGCGATCCTGCTCGACATCCGGATGCCCGAGATGGACGGCCTCGAGGCCTTCCGCATCCTGCGCGAGCGCGGCTACGAGATGCCGGTGATCGTGATCTCGGGACACGCCGACGTCGCCACCGCGGTCGAGGCCACGAAGCGCGGCGCCTTCGACTTTCTCGAGAAGCCCCCCGACAGCGAGCGCTTGCGCCTGGCCCTGCGCAACGCGGTCGAAGCCTGGCGTCTGCGCAAGGATGCGCGCAAGGAGACGGCCCCCGGCGCCGCGGGACCCACCCTGGTGGGCTCCTCCGCCGCGCTCGCGCGCTTGCGCGAGACGATCGCGCGCGCCGCGCCGACGCCGGCCACGGTGCTGGTGACCGGCGAGAGTGGCACCGGCAAGGAGCTGGTCGCGCGCGCGATCCACGCCATGTCCGAGCGCCGCGACGCACCGTTCGTGCAGGTCAACTGCGCCGCGATCCCCGAGGAGCTGATCGAGTCGGAGCTGTTCGGCCACGAGAAGGGGAGCTTCACCGGCGCCGTGCGCAAGCAGACCGGCAAGTTCGTCGCGGCCGACGGCGGCACCATCTTCCTCGACGAGATCGGCGACATGTCGGCGCGCACCCAGGCCAAGGTGCTGCGGGTGCTCGAGAGCGGCGACGTCGAGCCGGTCGGGGCGGAGAAGACGATCCGCGTCGACGTCCGCGTCGTCGCGGCGACCAACAAGGACCTCGAGGAGGAGATCCGCGCCGGTCGTTTCCGCGAGGACCTGTTCTATCGGCTCAACGTCGTGCCGGTCCGCACGCCGCCGCTGCGCGAGCGGCTCGAGGACGTGCCGCTGCTGGTCGAGTACTTCGCTCGCCGCTTCTCCGAGCACGCCAACTTCCGCCCGAAGACGATTCGCCCCGAGGCGATCGACGCGCTCCAGCGCCTGCCCTGGAAGGGCAACGTGCGCGAGCTGCGCAACCTGGTCGAACGTCTGCTGATCCTGGCGCCGGGTCCGGAAGTCACGGGCGACGACGTCGCCGCGGCGGCCGGCGGCGGCCGCACCGATCTGGCGGCGGCCTTCCAGGGCCTGCGGACGCTGCGCGAGTTCAAGGAGCAGGCCGAGCGCCTGTTCCTGATCCAGAAGCTCGAGCAGCACGACTGGAACGTGACCCAGACCGCGACCGCGATCGACACCCCGAGGAGCAACCTCTACAAGCGGATGGAGCAGTACGAGATCCGGCGCAAGGAGACCGACGGTGGCGAAGGGTGAGGCGCTCGAGCGCCAGTTGACCGACTGCGGCGCGCTCCTGCGCGGACACTTCCAGCTCTCCTCCGGATTGCACTCGCCGGGCTACGTGCAGTGCGCGCTGCTGCTCTCCGATCCGCGTCGAGCGCGCGAGGCCGGCGAGGAGATCGCACGCGCCCTCGGGCGGCTCGGTGTCGCCGCCGACTCGGTGTTGTCGCCGGCGCTCGGCGGCGTGGTGATCGGCCACGAGGTGGCGGCGGCGCTCGGCGTGCCGTTCCGCTTCGCCGAGCGCGACGGCGGCGAGCTCAAGCTGCGCCGCGGCTTCACGCTCACCGCCGGCGAGCGGGTGGTGGTGGTCGAGGACGTGGTGACCACCGGCAAGTCGACGCTCGAGACCGCCGCGCTGGCCGAGGCGGCCGGGGCGGCGGTCACCGGCATCGGCGCGATCATCGACCGCAGCGGGAGCCGGCACGGTTTCACCGCGCCGTTCGCGGCGCTGCTCGCCCTGGAGTTGCCGACCTGGCCGCCGGGAGACTGCCCGCTCTGCGCCGCGGGGGGCGTGCCGGTCAAGCCCGGCAGCCGGCCGGGCGCCGCGCGCTGAGCCTTCAGCCCAGCATCACCGACTTGCGACCGAGCCCCTTGCGCTGGACCCGGTCGATCGCGGCGCGGAGCGCCTCGAGCCGACCGGCCTTGCCGGCCTGTTCGGCGTCGACCGCGATCTCCCAGGTGTTGTCGGCGCCGTCGTAGACCTGAACGCTGAATCGGCCGGAGCGCGGGTCCCAGCGGCCACCGGCGGGACCGATGCCCCATCCCGACGGCAGATAGCTGCGGATCTCGATCTCGGTGTAGGCGAGGGGGGAAGCGGCGGTGCTCATGTCGGGATTCTCTCTCAGCCGCGCGCCGGGACAAAGCGCCGCGGTCGCGACCGCGGCGGCGTGCTTCCGGGGCCGAGGCGCGCGCTGGTACGATCGACGCCCGCGCCGCCCCCGGCGGCGCTTCCCGGCAACCCGTCGACTCCGGCGAGGAACGATGCAGATCGAACTGACCGAAGAGCAACAGCTCCTGCGCGAGACCGTCCGCCGCTTCGCGGCCGAGGTCGTGGCGCCGCGGGCCAAGCAGATCGACGCCTCGGGCGAGTTCCCGCTCGATTTCTTCCGCCAGGCCGGCGAGCTCGGGCTGGCCGGCGTCTACGTCCCCGAAGAGCACGGCGGCGCCGGCATGGACATGATCGCCTACTGCGTCGCGATCGAGGAGATCTCGCGTGTCTGCGCCTCGAGCGGCGTGATCCTCTCGGTGAACAACTCGCTGGTCTGCGATCCGCTGTTGCGCTACGCCAACGAGGAGCAGAAGCGCGACTTCCTCGCGCCGCTCGCCGCCGGTGCGAAGCTCGGCTGTTTCGCGCTGACCGAGCCCGAAGCCGGGAGCGACGCCGCCGCCTTGCGCACCACCGCGCGCCGTGACGGCGACCACTACGTGCTCGACGGCTCGAAGGTGTTCATCACCAACGGCACTCACGCCGACACCGCGATCGTCTTCGCGACGGTCGACCCGGCGCGCAAGCACAAGGGGATCACGGCGTTCGTCGTCCCGACCGACACGCCGGGCTTCTCGCGCGGCCATCACGAGTACAAGCTCGGAGTCCAGGCCTCCGGCACCACCCAGCTCTACTTCGAGGGGATGCGGGTGCCGGCCGCCTGGCGGCTGGGCGAGGACGGGGACGGCTTCAAGATCGCGCTCGGCACCCTCGACGGCGGCCGCATCGGCATCGCGGCGCAGGCGGTCGGTATCGCCCAGGGGGCGTTCGAGGCCGCGCTCGCCTACGCCAAGGAGCGCAAGCAGTTCGATCGTCCGATCGCCGACTTCCAGGCGATCCAGTTCTATCTCGCCGACATGGCGATGGAGCTCGACGCCGCGCGCCTGCTCGTCTACAAGGCGGCGTGGGCGAAGACCACCCAGAAGCGCTACAGCCTCGAAGCCGCGCAGGCCAAGCTGTTCGCCTCCGAGATGGCGCAGCGCGTGACCAACAAGGCGCTCCAGATCCACGGCGGTTACGGCTACACCCGCGACTACGACGTCGAGCGCTTCTTCCGCGACGCGCGCATCACCGAGATCTACGAGGGGACGAGCGAGATCCAGAAGCTGGTGATCTCGGACTGGATCCTCCGGGAGGGCTGAGCCGAGATGGCCGTCGACTTCCGGCCGACCGAGGAGCAGGAGCTGCTGGTCGGCGAGATCCGCCGCTTCGCCGAGGAGCGGATCATGCCCGGTACAGCCGCGCGCGACCGCGCGCACGAGTTCCCCGCCGATCTCGTCGCCGAGATGGGGGAGATGGGTCTGCTCGGCATGCTGGTCGGCGAAGATCACGGCGGCGGCGGCGTCGACCCGCTGACGTACTGCCTCGCGGTCGAGGAGATCTCGCGCGCGTGCCCGTCGCTCGGCGTCACCATGTCGGTGACCAACTCGGTCTGCGGCTGGCCGGTCGACCGGTTCGGATCCGACGAGCTCAAGGCGCGCGTCCTGCCGGAGCTCGCGGGCGGCGCGCTCGGCGGCTTCTGCCTGACCGAGCCGGGTTCCGGGAGCGACGCCGGCGCGATGAAGACGGTCGCCCGCCGCGACGGCGACTCGTGGGTGCTCGACGGCGACAAGGCGTGGATCACCAATGCCGGCGTCGCGAAGTGGTTCGTGACGCTGGCCAAGACCGACCCGGGCGCGGGCAAGCGCGGCATCTCGGCGTTCGTCGTTTCGTCCGAGGCGCCGGGGTTCACGGTCGGCGCCCCGGAGGAGAAGCTCGGCCTCAAGGCGTCGCGCACCGCCACCGTCTACTTCGAGAGCTGCCGGATCCCGGCGGCGAATCTGCTCGGCGCCGAAGGTCAGGGGTTCAGGATCGCCCTGGCGACGCTCGACCATTCGCGGCTCGGCATCGCCGCCCAGTCGCTCGGCATCCACCGGCGCGCGCTCGAACTGGCGACCGCCTACGCCCGCGAACGCGTGCAGTTCGGCGTGCCGATCGTCGAGCATCAGGCGATCCGTTTCAAGCTGGCGACGATGGCGACCGAGCTGGCCGCGGCGCGCGCGCTGACGCACCACGCGGCGCTCCGCTCGGAGCGCACCACCGACGCCGGCCGCCTCGCTTCCGAGGCCAAGGCCTTCGCCTCCGAAGCCGCCAACCGCGCCTGCTGGGAGGCGCTGCAGATCCACGGTGGCAACGGCTTCTGCGAGGACTACGAGATCGCGCGGCTCTACCGCGACGTCCGCGTGACCACGATCTACGAGGGGACGAGCGAGATGCAGCGCCTGGTCGTCGCCCGCGCGCTGCTCGGCGCGTGAACGCCGCGGCGGGGGAGCGCGCCCCGCGCGTCCTCGGCATCGTCCTCAACTACAACGGACGGGAGCTCACCCTCCAGACCGTCGGCAGCCTGCTCGGCTCCGATTACCCGGGCCTCGAGCTGCTGGTCGTCGACAACGGCTCGACCGACGGTTCGGACGCCGCGGTGGCCGAGCGGTTCCCGGCGGTCCGCCGCCTGCGCACCGAGGTGAATCTCGGCATCTCCGGGGGTCTCAATCTCGGGCTCGAAGTGGGACTGCGCGAGGGGCACGACTACCTGATGCCGATGAACAACGATCTCGAGGTCGATCCGGGGATGGCCCGCGAACTGGTGCGCCTCGCCGAGGCGACGCCCCGCGCGGGCTGCGTCGGCCCGAAGTGCTACTACTACTTCGGCGATCGCAACCGTCTCTGGTCTGCGGGGGGCGAGCTGCGGTTCCACGAGGCGGTGACCCGCGAGCGGGGGATGGGGGAGCTCGATCGCGGCCAGTTCGACCGCGACGAGCCGGTGGGCTACGTCAACGGCGCCTGCATGCTGATCCGGCGGCGGGCGCTGCTCGACGCCGGCCTCTGGGATCCGGTCTACCACGTCTCGGTCGAGGACGCCGATTTCTGCGAACGGGTCAGACGCGCGGGCTGGCAGTGCTGGTACGCCCACCGCGCCCGGCTCTGGCACATGGTGTCACCGACCACCGGCGGCTATACCGCGGGGCGGACGATGCGGACCGGCCGTTCGACCGCCATTTTCGTCCGGCGCTGGGCGGGTCCGGCGGGCTGGCTCACTTTCCTGGTCTGGAGCGCCGTCGCCTTCCCCGCCGCGCTGGCGCGGGAGCTGCCGCGCGGCAACGCCGGCGCCGTGCTGGCCAAGTACCGCGGGCTCTGGACCGGGCTGCGCGAGCGGCTGCCGCCCTCTCCGGCGCCGATCGCGGCCTTCGAGGCGCCCCGTTGATCGTGCGCAAGTTCCGCTGTCGGCTATACTTCGGGCCCGCGACGAGACCCTCCACGAACCCCCCGGGAGCCGCGCGATGACCGTCCAGAATTCGACCCGACCCCCGGCCGCCCCCGCGGCTCCGAGCGAGAAGCCTTCGACGCTGCGCGAGGAGGTCGAGCGCCGCTCGCGCGCGGCGCGGGAACGCTGGGAGGCGGCCCGCGCCAAGGCCGAGGCCGGCGGCAGCGCCTACTGGAAGTCGGACTTCACCACGGTCTCGGGCATGGAGATGCCGCACCTGGTGACGCCGGAACAGGTTTCGACGATCGACCCGGTCGCCGACCTCGGCGTCCCCGGCGAGTTCCCCTACACCCGCGGCGTCCACCCGACCGGCTACCGCGGCAAGCTCTGGACGATGCGCCAGTTCGCCGGCTTCGGCAGCGCGGAGGACACCAACCGGCGCTTCAAGTACCTGCTGGCGCAAGGGCAGACCGGCCTTTCGGTCGCCTTCCACCTGCCGACGCTCTACGGCTACGACTCGGACCACCCGATGGCGGCCGGCGAAGTCGGCAAGTGCGGCGTGGCGGTCGATTCACTCGAGGACATGGAGACGCTGTTCGCGGGGATCCCGCTCGGCGAGGTCACCACCTCGATGACGATCAACTCGACCGCGCCGATCCTGTTCGCGATGTACCTGGCGGTCGCCGAGAAGCAGGGCGTCGACATCGCCGGCCGGGTTTCGGGCACGCTCCAGAACGACATTCTCAAGGAGTACATCGCGCAGAAGGAGTACATCTTCCCGCCGCGGCCGTCGATGCGCCTGATCACCGACCAGTTCGCCTTCGCCGCCGAGCGGGTGCCGCGCTGGAACACGATTTCGATCTCCGGCTACCACATCCGCGAGGCCGGCTCGACGGCGCTGCAGGAGTTGGCCTTCACGCTGCGCGACGGCATGGAGTACGTCGAGTACGGCATTCGGGCCGGCCTCGACGTCGACGTCTTCGCGCCGCGGCTCTCCTTCTTCTTCAACAGCCACAACGATTTCTTCGAGGAGATCGCCAAGTACCGCGCGGCCCGCAAGATCTGGGCGACGGTGATGCGCGACCGCTACGGCGCCAAGAACCCGCGCTCGTGGATGCTGCGCTTCCACACCCAGACCGCGGGGTGCTCGCTGACCGCGCAGCAGCCCTACAACAACGTGGTGCGCACCACGGTCCAGGCGCTGGCCGCGGTGCTCGGCGGCACCCAGTCGCTGCACACCAACTCGCTCGACGAGACGCTGGCGCTGCCGACCGAGGAGAACGCCCGGATCGCGCTGCGCACGCAGCAGATCCTCGCCCACGAGTCCGGGGTGATCTCGTCGGTCGATCCGCTCGGCGGCAGCTGGTTCGTCGAGGAGATGACGCACCGGATGGTCGACGGCGCCTTCGACTACATCCGCCGGATCGACGACCTCGGCGGCATGGTCGAGGCGATCGAGGCCGGATTCCCACAGCGCGAGATCATGGACGCGGCGTTCGCCTACCAGCTGGCGATCGAGCGCAAGGAGAAGCTGATCGTCGGGGTCAACTCGTTCGAGGTCGAGAACGAGAAGCCGATCGAGGTCCTGTACATCGACGACTCGCTCGCCGAACAGCAGGTGGCGGCGCTCGAGCGCGTGCGCTCCCGGCGCGACGCCGGCGCGGTCCGGCGCACGCTCGACGCCCTGGCGCTGGGCTCGAAGGCCGAGGCCAACACGATGCCGCTGATCCTCGACTGCGTGAAGGCCTACTGCACGGTGGGCGAGATCTCCGACGTGCTGCGCGACGCCTTCGGCACCTGGGAAGAGCCGGCGGCGTTCTGACCATGTCCGCACTGCTCGCATCCGTCCGCGGCTTGCTGGCCTACACGATCTGGGCGGACCGCCAGATCCTCCACGCGCTCGAGGAGGTCCCCGCCGAGGACCTCACCCGCGATACCGGCACCAGCTTCGGCTCGGTCCTGGGCACGATGGCGCACATCCTCGGCGCCGAGCAGGTCTGGCTGTCGCGCTTCCTCGGCGTCTCTCTGCAGAGCCTGCCGTCGACCGAGGACTTCCCGGACCTCGCCGCGCTGCGCTCGAGCTGGGAGGACTTCTGGCCGCAGCTCGAAGTCTTCCTGGCCTCGCTGGCCGAGGACCAGCTCGACCGCGACTTCACCTGGACGAGCTTCGCCGGCGAGACCCACACCGTGCCGCTCCGGCAGGCGCTCCTTCACGTGGTCAATCACTCGACCTATCACCGCGGCCAGGTGGTCGCCCAGCTCCGGCAGCTCGGCCGGAGCGCGCCGTCGACGGACCTCGTCTACTGGCGCGGCAGCGTGTGAAGCCGTCGGCGACGCGGCGGCGCGCGCTCCAGCTCCTCGCCATGGCGCTCGTCGCGGGCGCCTGCTCGCGCGCACCGCAGGCGCCCGCGCACGTCCGCCTGGTCGAGAAGATCGGCCGTGCCGAGCACGTCTGGCCGCGGATCGCCCGGCCGGAGCTGCCGCTGGTCCGGGACAAGAGGGTGGAGCTCGGCCCCCAGCGACGTCGGGTCAAGCAGCTCGCGCGGATCCGGCTCGGTCCGCGCTACGACCGCGACGAACGCATCGCCGTGCTGATGCCGCCGGGAGGCTCGACCACCTTCCGTGTCCGCGTTCCGGAGGGGGGCACGCTGATCACCGCCGCGGGGACCGTTTCCGGCGCCGGCGATCCCGCGCGCCTGCGCATTTCGGTGACACCCGATCCCGCGGACCGCGGTGCGACGCGGACGCTGGGGGAGTACGCCCCGTCGCCGGGCGCCCAGCCGGCCTGGCAGGAGATCCGCGTCGACCTCTCTCCCTGGAGCGGGCGCGAGGTCGAGCTGACCTTCGCCGGCGAGGGTGGGGCGAAAGCGCCGTGGGGGGCTTTCGCCGCGCCGCGCCTCGAGGGCGCGAAGGCGCGCGCCGGCAGGTTCAACATCGTCGTGATCAGCATCGACACGCTGCGCGCGGACCGCCTCGGTTCCTACGGCTACCTTCGCCGGCCGACGTCGCCGCGCCTCGACGCGCTGGCGCGGCGGATGGTCCGGTTCGAGTGGGCCATCGCGCAGGCGCCCTGGACCCGCCCTTCGCACCTCGCCCTGTTCTCCGGCCGGTACCCGGTTCCGCGCAACGGCGTGGACCTGCGGCCGATCAGCGAGATCCTCTGGCACGAGGGGTACCGGACCCTCGCGATCACCGGCGGCGGCCAGGTCGACTCGCGCTTCGGCTTCGATCGCGGGTTCGAGAGCTACCGGATGGCCGACTGGCTGCGCGTGCCCGACACCGTCCTGTCCGCGGTCGAGGCTTCCGGCGAAGCCCCGTTCTTCCTGTTCCTGCATACCTTCGAGGTCCACGAGCCGTACACGGATCGCCGCTTCGTCCAGGGCATGCCCGCCGGCAGAGTCGGCGCCGAGTTCACCAAGTCGTTCGTGCAGACCACCCGGCCCGCCCTGACCGCGGAGGAGAAGGAGCTCGCCTCGGCGCTCTACGACGGCGACATCGCCTTTGCCGACCAGCAGCTCGGCGCCTTCTTCGACGCCGCGGAGCGCGCCGGCTGGCTCGACGACACCATCTTCGTGCTGACCAGCGACCACGGCGAGCAGTTCTGGGAGCACGGCAGCTGGGGGCACGGCCAGAGCCTCTACGACCACCAGCTCCACGTGCCGCTTCTGGTGCACCTGCCCGCGGCACTCGCGCGGGCCCGGCGCCTGACCGTCGGACCGGGCACGGTGATCGGCGAGCAGGTCCAGCTGGTCGACCTCGCCCCGACGCTCCTCGACCTGGTCGGGGCGCGCTCGCCCGGACCGATGGACGGCCGGTCGCTGGTCCCCCTGCTCGATGGCCGCGGCCTGCCGGCCGGCGCGGCCTTCGCCGAGGGGACCAACATCCGCGAGACCGAGCGCCGCGGCCTGCGCACGCCGCGCTTCAAGTTCATCCACTCGATCCCGCGCGGGGCGCGCGATCCCGCGCTCGAGCGGTTCGAGCTCTTCGATCTGCGCGACGATCCGGGCGAACGCGAGGATCTCGCCGCGCGCCACCCCGACGTCGTCGCGGGGCTCGCCGAAAAGGTCCGCCTCCTGTCCCGGGGCGCGAGCACGGAGTTCGAGGGGGAGGTCCCGGCCGGGACCGATCCGGAGCTGGTCGAGGAGCTCGCGGCGCTCGGCTACATTGGCAATTGAGCCCGGGCCTGCTGCTAGAATCCCCGTCATGCCTTCGTCGCACCCGCGAATCCTGATCGCCAAGCCGGGCCTGGACGGGCACGACCGCGGCGCCAAGGTGGTCGCGCGCGCGCTGCGCGACGCCGGCTTCGAGGTCATTTACACCGGCCTGCGGCAGACGCCGGAACAGATCGCGGCCGCGGCCGTCCAGGAAGACGTCGACGCGGTCGGACTGTCGATCCTTTCGGGAGCGCACAACCGTTTGCTCCCGGAGGTGACGCGGTTGCTTCGTGACGCCGGCGCCGAGGACGTCCTGGTCTTCGCCGGCGGCATCATTCCGGAGCGGGACATCGACGGACTGCGTTCCGCCGGCGTCGACGCGATCTTCCTGCCCGGAACTCCGACGCAGGAGATCGTCCAGTATCTGAACCGGCGGCTCGACGCCGCCTAGAGGGGCGCGATGACGAGAACGATCCTCCTGGCGGACGACAGCGTCACCATCCAGAAGGTGGTCGAGCTGACCTTCCTCGACGAGGACTTCCGCGTCGTCACGGTCGGCGACGGCGCCGAGGCGATCTCGCGCCTGGCCTCGGAGCGCCCGGACCTGGTGATCGCCGACGTCCACATGCCCGGTGCCGACGGCTACCAGCTGGCGGAAGCGGTGGGGCGCGAGCTGCCCGGGACCCCCGTGCTGCTGCTGGTGGGGACCTTCGAGGTCTTCGACACCGACCGCGCCGAGAGCGCGGGGGCGGCCGGCTTCCTGAAGAAGCCGTTCGATTCGCAGGAGCTGCTGCGGCGCGCCAAGGATCTGCTGGCCTCCGGCGCGCCGGCGCCCCGCGCGACGCCCTCCGAGGTGCCGGCCTGGTCGCCCGCGCCGGCCGAGCTGCCCGAGCTGAGCGCCCTGCCCGACTTCGAGGTTCCGGCGCCAGCATTCGAGGAGCCCGCGTACGAGCCCGAGCCCGTCGCGCTGGAAGAGGTCTACGAACCGGTCCCCGCGCCGCCGCCGGCGCCGGCCGCCGCGCCGCCGGCCGCTGCGGTCGCCGCCGCACCGAGCGCCGCGGGCAGCAACGGTTCGCTGTCCGACGCCGACGTCGACCGCATCGCGCGCCGGATCGTCGAGCTGATCGGGGATCGCGCGGTCCGCGACGTCGCCTGGGAGGTCGTCCCCGACCTCGCCGAAGTCCTGCTCAAGGCGCGCATCCGCGAGCTGGAAGCCTCGGTAGAGTAGTCGTCTCTCCCGTCGCGTCCGCCGGCCCCCGAGGTCCGCGGGCGGCCGGCGGGTAGGTGCGCCCGGAGAGCCGGATGGAGAGCCGCTTCGATCCCAAGTCCTACGAGCCGCGCTGGCAGGCCGAATGGGCCGCGCGCGGCTGGTTCCGCGTCGAGCCGCGCGCCGGCCGGCGGTCTTACACGATTCCGATCCCGCCGCCGAACGTCACCGGCAAGCTCCACATGGGGCACGCGCTGCAGTCGACGCTGCAGGACCTGCTGGTGCGGTGGCGACGCATGCAGGGCTACGACGCGCTCTGGCTGCCCGGCACCGACCACGCCGGCATCGCCACGCAACTGATGGTCGAGCGCGAGCTCGCCGCCGAGGGAAGCGGCCGCCTTGAGCTCGGGCGCGAGCGATTCCTCGAGCGGATGTGGGAGTGGAAGGCGAAGTACCACGACAACATCCGCCGACAGCTGGCGGCGATGGGCGCCTCCTGCGACTGGACGCGCGAGCGCTTCACGCTCGACGAGGGGCTGTCGCACGCCGTGCGCGAAGCATTCGTCCGGCTGCACTCCGAGGGCCTCATCTACCGCGGCGAGTACATCGTCAACTGGTCGACCGGCCTCGACACCGCGATCTCCGATCTCGAGGTCGAGATGAGGTCGGTCGAGGATCGGCTGTGGTGGATCGCCTACGCGGTCGAGGGCTCGGACGAGCGGATCGTGGTGGCGACGACACGCCCCGAGACGATGCTCGGCGACACGGCGATCGCCTTCCATCCCGAGGACGAGCGCTACCGGCACCTGCTGGAGAAGCGCGCGGTGATCCCGGTGGCCGGACGCACGATCCCGTTCGTCGCCGACGACAAGGTCGAGCGCGAGTTCGGCACCGGCCTGGTCAAGGTCACCCCCGCGCACGATCCGGCCGACTTCGAGATCGGGCGCCGCCACGGCTTGCCGAGCCTGCAGGTCATCGACCGCCGCGGACGGATGACCGAGGCCGCCGGCGCGGGGTTCGCCGGGCTCGACGTCGACGAGGCGCGAACGAAGTTGCTCGAGCGTCTGGTGGCCGAGGGGCACCTGGTGCGCGACGAGAAGTACGTTCACAACGTCGGCTTCTGCCAGCGCAGCGGCGTGCGCGTTCAGCCGCTGGTCTCGACCCAGTGGTTCTGCGACGTCTCGGGGATGGCGGCGCGCGCGCTCGAAGCCTGGCGCGACGGCGACCTCGAGCTGGTGCCGGAGTCGTGGGGCAAGACCTGGGAGCACTGGCTGTCGAACATCCGCCCGTGGTGCGTCTCGCGCCAGCTCTGGTGGGGGCACCAGATTCCGGCCTGGTACGACGAGAATGGCCGGGCGTTCGTCGCTCACGATCGCGCCGAGGCCGAGCGCATGGCCGGCACCGACCAGTTGACCCAGGACGCGGACGTGCTGGATACCTGGTTCTCCTCGGCGCTCTGGCCGTTCTCGACCCTCGGCTGGCCGGACCAGGAGCACCCGGACTTCAAGGCCTTCTACCCGACCTCGGTACTGGTCACCGGCTTCGACATCCTGTTCTTCTGGGTGGCGCGGATGGTGATGATGGGCCTGCACTTCACCGACCGGGTGCCGTTCGCGCGCGTCCACCTGACCGGCCTGGTGCGCGACGCCGAAGGGCAGAAGATGTCGAAGACCAAGGGCAACGTCCTCGACCCGATGGACCTGATCGAGGAGTACGGCGCCGACGCGATGCGTTTCACGCTGGCGCTGCTCGACTCGCCCGGCCGCGACATTCCGCTCGACCCCGAGCGGATGGCCGGCTACCGCGCCTTCGGCAACAAGATCTGGAACGCGACCCGGTTCGTGCTGACCAAGGCGGAGCGGGGCAGGGTGGACCCGATGCTCTCCTCGGCGAGCGGCGAGCTGGGCCTTCCCGAGCGCTGGATCCTCCACCGACTCGAAGAGACGTCCGACGAGGTGACGGGAGCGCTCGAGGCGTTTCGCTTCGACCTCGCCTGTCAGGCGCTGTACGGGTTCCTCTGGGGCGAGTTCTGCGACTGGTACATCGAGATGGCGAAGCCGGGCCTCGAGGCGGCGAGCGCGCGGCCCCGGGTCGCCGACGTCCTGGTCACCGTGCTCGAGCGGGCCTTGCGCCTGCTGCATCCGGTCATGCCGCACATCACGGAAGAGCTCTGGCAGAACCTGCCAGGGCATGACCAGGTTCACCGCGACACGATCTGCCTGGCTCCCTGGCCCCAGGTCGAGGCGCCGGTTCCTCTTTCGGACGATGACCAGGATCGAATGACGGTCCTGCGCCAGGCCGTCCTGGTCGTCAGAAACGACCGGGCCGACCGCAAGCTGGCGCCCAGAGCGGAGGCGATCCTCCACGTGGTGGCAAGGCCGGAGGGCGGGGAGCCGGCCCTTCGACGGGCGGAGTTCCTCGCTTCGCGGGAGTGCCTTTCCCTTCTTCGAAGTCTCTCGAGCGTGTCGGCCGTCGAGCTCGAACCGCCGCAGGCCGGGGCGGGGCCGACGCATGTGAGCTCGTTCGTCGAGCTCACTCCCGTCTTCCGGGAACGCAGCGCGAAGGTCGACGGAGACCGGGTCGCCGGCGAGCTGGCCGAGATCGAAGCGAACCTCGAACGAGTGCGGACGCGGCTCGGCAATCCCGGTTTCACCGACAAGGCGCCGGCCGCCGTCGTCGACGGGGCCCGGCGGCAGCTCGCGGAGCTCGAGGCGCGCCGGGAGCGGCTCGCCGCCCTCCTCGGTCAGAGCCCCGGGAGCTGAGGACGGGCTTGGGCGTCGCGGTCCGTCCCGCCGACTTCGCTGCCGCCTGGCCACGGGACCTGGTCGAGCAGCTGTCGCTCGTCGCGCTCGATCGGGTCGACTCCACCCAGCGCCGGGCCCGCCGCCTGCTCGACCGTCATCTCGCGGAGGACGAGCGCCCCCGTCCGTTCGCGGTGCTGGCGATCGAGCAGTCGGCGGGACGTGGTCGCCAGGGTCGCGGTTGGGCGAGCGGTCGGGGACGCGGCGTCTGGGCGAGCCTGGTGGCGCCCCAGGACCGGTACGCGCTCCAGTCGCTGCCGATGCGGGTCGCGGTGGCGCTGGCCGAAAGCCTGCGCGCCTCGACCGGCGTCGACTGCCGGCTCAAGTGGCCGAACGACCTGGTCGTCCACGGCCGCAAGCTGGGCGGTCTGCTGATCGACACCACGCAGTCCGGCCAGGGAGAGGCCTGGGCCGTGGTCGGTTTCGGGGTCAATCTCCTGCCGCCGAAGGCCGAGCCGGCGGCGGCGGTCGCGACCTCGCTCGCGGGCGAGGCCGGGACCGGTGTCCTGCTGCCGCCGCTGCCGGCCTGCGCGATGGAGCTGCTGTCGGCCGCCGCGGGAGCGCTGGCGAAGCCGGACCAACGGTGGCTCGATCGTTACCGGTCGCTCTCGGTGCACGTCCCGGGCGATCGGCTGGTCTGCCATCTCGCCGAGGGGGAGGTCGAAGGGCGCTTCGTCGGCTTCGACGATCACGGCTTCCTGCGACTGGCGGTCGACGGCGGCGAGCGGGTGATCCGCTCCGGGGAGGTGTTCGCATGGTGAAGCGCGCGGATCGGGCCGGTTCGCGAGGCGAGACGCAGGGGTTGCTGCTCGCGGTCGACGCCGGCAACACCAATACCGTCTTCGGAGTCTGGCGCGGCGAGGAGCTGGCCCGGAGCTTCCGTCTGTCGACCGAGCCGGAGCGCACGTCCGACGAGTACGGCGCCACGCTGCTGACCCTGTTCGCCAGGGCCGGGCTCGATCCGGACGAGGTGCGTGGCGTCATCGTCTCGTCGGTGGTGCCGCCGCTCCATCCGACGCTCGAGCGGCTCTCGAAATCGTATTTCGGGCACGACCCCCTGTTCGTCGAGCCCGGGATCCGGACCGGTATGCCGATCCGCTACGACAACCCGGCGGAGGTCGGCGCCGACCGCATCGTCAATGCGCTGGCGGCGCGCGAGCTCTACGGGGCGCCGGTCGTGGTGGTCGATTTCGGCACCGCGACCACCTTCGACGTGGTCAATCACAAGGGGGAGTATGCCGGCGGCATCATCGCGCCGGGCATCCTGATCTCGGCCGAGGCGCTGTTCGCGCACGCCTCGCGCCTCTATCGGGTCGACGTCCAGCGGCCGGATCTGCTGGTCGGACGCAACACGGCGTCGGCGATGCAGGCCGGGATCTACTACGGCTACATCGGTCTGGTCGACGGCATCCTCGAGCGACTCCGCGCCGAGATCCCGGGCCTGGTCGAGGTCGTCGCGACCGGCGGTCAGGCGGAGCTGATCGCGTCCGGATCGCGCCACATCGGCAAGGTCGAGCCGCTGCTGACGCTGATCGGATTGCGGCGGATCCATGAGCTCAACCGAGGAACCTGAGCCGGGGACGGCCGACGACCAGGCCTACTTCCGCGCCATCGAGGACCGGTTCCTGGCGCTGCGCGGACGGGCGACGCTGCTTTCTGCCGAGGACTGGCAGGCAGCGCGGGTCTGGCGGCGGCTCGGCGTTCCGATCGAGCTGGTGCTGCGGGTGCTCGAGGACCTGTTCGCCCGGCAGCGAGAGCGTCGACCCAAGCGGGAGATCTCGAGCCTGCGCTACTTCCGCGCGGCGGTCGAGGCGGCCTTCGAGGAGCAGCTCGAGCTCGCCGCCGGCGGTGGCCGGGTGGTCGCGGACCCCGGGCCTCCGGTCGCGGAGCGCCTGGCGCGCCTCGCGGCGGCGATCCCCGCCGGCCTTCCGGGAGCCAGCGCCTTGTCGTCCGCGATCGTGAGCCTGACGGGGCCGGTCGAGGAGGTCGAAGCGGAGCTCGCCCGCATCGAGACACGCCGCCTCGGGGAGCTCGAGTCGGCGCTCGATGCCGCCGCGAGGGCCGGCGTCGAAGCACGCGTCGATCGCGCGCTCGGGGCCGCGCGGATCGCGCTGCCGGCCGACCAGCTCGCCGCGGCCCGCGCGCGGCTCGTTCGCCAGGCGCTTCGCGAGCTCGCCGGATTGCCGGTGCTCTCGCTGTTTTCGCCCGTCGCGCTGGTTGCCGACGTCGAAGCCGATCCAGGTCGCTGACGGAGCGCGGACCGGGCGCGGTCCGCGAGAGGCGCGCCGGCGGATTCCGTCCCAGGAGGCATGGAGCCGACGCGAGCGCCGGCGGTGGGTCCGGCCCTCTCCTTCGTTCTCGGGCTGTGGGCCGCGACCCGGTTCGCAGTCGCGCCCGGCGTCGGGTCCCTGGCCGTTCTCCTGGCTCTGAGCACCGGTTTCGGTGGCCCGGCCGGCCGACTGGCGGCCGCGGCGGCGGGCGGTGCTCTGGTCGCGGTCGTGCGGACGCCGTCGCCGCCGCGCCACGAGCCCGGCCGCGTCGTCGAAGTGGTGGGACGGATCCGGGAGCGAGCGCGGCGATTCGACGACGGCGGAACCTCGGTGCCGGTCGTCACCGCCTCGCTCCGCGCAGGTGGTGGGATCGACGCAGGGGCCGGCGAGCTCCGACTCGACCTGCGCAGCGGGATCGAGCCGCCCCCGGTGGGCGCGACCGTCCGGGTCCGTGGCGTGCTGACCCGATCGGCCGGCTTCGCCAACGAGCGGCCGGTCGCGCCGGGTCCCTGGCGCCTGCGGGTCAAGTCGGCTCGCTTCCTCGCGATGGAGCGTCCGCCTTCGGGAGTCGCGCGGGCGATCGAGAGTTTCCGGCGCCTCGCCCGGAGGCTCTTCGAACGCCCGCAGGTACGCGATCGGCCCGGGATCGCCGTGGTCCGGGCGTTGCTGATGGGGGAGGCCGAGGCGCTTCCGGAACGCTGGCGGCGCGCACTGCGGCGTACCGGCCTCGCCCACTTGATCGCGGTCTCGGGCTTCAACGTCTCGCTGGTCGCGGCGATGGCAGGGGCGGCGGGCGCCGCCCTGCCGCGGCGCGCGCGCCTGGCATCGGCGGCGGCGGCCGTGGCCCTCTACGCGGTGCTGGTGGGGCCCGCGCCTTCGGTTCTGCGGGCGGGGGCGATGGGCCTGCTGGCGCTCGCGGGCCTGGCGCTGGAACGCGCGCCGCGCGCGCTCCAGACGCTCGCGGTGTCGACCGTCGGACTGCTCCTGTTCGAACCGGCGCTCATCGACGATCCCGGCTTCCGCCTCTCGGTCGCCGCCACCGCCGGTCTGCTCACGATCGCGCCGCGCTGGGCGTCGCTTCGGAGCGCGGCGTGGCCGCGACCGCTCGCGCTCGCGGTCGCCGCCTCGCTGGCGGCGCAGGCGGCGGCCCTGCCGTGGAGCGTTGCCACCTTCGGAGAGCTCTCGCCCCTCGCCCCGCTCTGGAACCTGCTCGCGACGCCATGGGCGGCGCTCGCGCTGGTCGCAGGCGCGGCTTGGACGGCGCTCGCCTGCGTGGCGCCGGGAGCGGCCGCGGTGGTCGCCCCGTGGCTCGACCCGCTGGCCTGGCCGCTCGAGGGATTGGCGCGGCTGCCGCCGTCGTCCTGGATCTCGGTGGCCTGCCCCGGTGGCGTCGCGGCCGGCGTGGCGGCGGCATTGCCTCTGGTCGCCCTCGGCGAGGGCGGGCGCTCGCTGCGTGCGGGCCTGTTGGCCCTGCTGCTGGCGCTCGTCGGCGGCCACGGGCCGGCGCCGCCGGCTCGGTTCGAGGCGCTCTTCGTCGACGTCGGTCAGGGCGACGCCGCGCTGCTCGACGACGGCGAAGTCGCGATCCTGGTCGATGGCGGCGGGGCGCCGGGGCGCGACCTCGGCGGTCGGTTGCTGCGACCGATCCTGGCGGACCGGGGCCGGACGCGGGTCGCGCTGGCCGTGCTGTCGCACGCCGACAGCGATCACTGCCTCGGGTTGCTCGACCTGGCGGCCCTGGTACCGATCGATCAACTCTGGGTGCCAGCGGGCCTCGACGCCGACGCGTGCGTCGAGGCGCTCGGGCGCCGGATCCGCGGCGGGGCGACCGCCGTCGCCGCCGGCGAGCGTCGGAGGATCGGGCGATTCACGCTCGAGGTCCTCCACCCGGACCTTGCCGAGCGAGTCGGCGACGACAACGCGCGGTCGCTCGCGCTGGCGGTGACCGCCGGCGGTCGCCGGCTGCTGTTCACGGGCGACCTCGACGGCGCCACCGAGCGGCGGCTCGCCGGACGGATCGCGCCCGGACTGCGGGCCGACCTGCTCAAGGTCGCTCACCACGGTTCGGCACGATCGTCGGACGCGGAGTTTCTCGACGCGGTGTCGCCGCGTCTCGCGGTGGTCTCGGCCGGCGTGCGCAACGCGTACGGGCATCCGGCCGCCGAGGCCCTGGGCCGTCTCGGCGCCGTCGCTCCGGTCGTCCTGCGCACGGACCGGGATGGCGCCGTGCGGGTGCGGTGGCGAGACGCAGGGCCGTGGTCGATCGAGCTGCCCGCTTCGCCGCGATCGATCGGTCCGCCGCCGTGACTCCGGCGGTGCGCCGGCCCCGATCGCCTAGACTCCGGCGGTGCGCGGAATCCTCGTCATCGTCGGTGCCACGGCGGTCGGAAAATCGGCGCTGGCGCTCGAGGTCGCGGAGCGCGCCGGAGCCGAGATCGTCAGCGGCGACGCGCTGCAGGTCTATCGCGGACTCGACATCGGTACGGCGAAACCGTCGACCGCGGAGCAGGCGCGGGTGCCGCACCATCTGATCGACGCGCTGGACCCGACGGAGCGCTTTTCGGCGGGCCGCTTCGCGACGCTGGCCCGCGCCGCGCTCGGTGAGATCGCGGCGCGCGGGCGACCGGCGATCGTCGCGGGCGGCAGCGGCCTCTACCTGCGCGCGCTGATCGCGGGGATCGCGCCACTGCCGCCCGCGGATGCCGCCGTTCGTGATCTGCTCGAACGGCGGCTGGTCGAGGAAGGGCTCGGCGTGTTGCGCGGCGAGCTCGAGCGAATCGACCCGCCGACGGCTGCGCGCCTGGGTGCGGGAGATCGCCAGCGGATCCTGCGGGCGCTCGAGGTCGCGCTCACCACCGGGCGGCCGCTGTCGAGCTGGCTCGCCGAGACGCCTTTCGGGCGTGAGCCGCTGCCGGCGCGGCGAATTGGATTGACGCTTCCTCGCGCCCTTCTGTACGATCGCATCGAAGCGCGCGTCCGCCGGATGCTCGAGGCCGGCTGGCTCGACGAGGTCCGCGGGCTGCTGTCCTCGGGAGTGGGAACCGAGGCGCCGGCGTTCCAGGCCATCGGATACGCGCAGTGGGTGCGGCACCTCGCCGGCGAGCTCGGCTTCGACGAAGCCTTCCGGCGAATCGTGGTCGCCACGCGTCGATATGCGAAGCGCCAGGAGACCTGGTTCCGGCACGAGGCGGACGTCGAATGGCACGATGCGAGAGACGCGGCGGAGCTCGCGGAGCGGCTCGGACGAGAACTGAAGGCATGAGGCGAGGGCCGGCATGAACAAGCCCAATATCAACATCCAGGACGGATTCCTCTTCCAGAGCCTGAAGGACGCGCGCGCCGTCACCCTGGAGATGGTGACCGGTCAGCGGATCGAGGGTCGTATCCGGCGTTTCGATCGCTTCGCCGTGGTGATCGAATCCCAGGGGCGCGAGGTTCTGGTCTACAAGCACGCCATCGCCACCATCGCACCCGCCGCCGCGCCCGAACCGGCCGCCGCGGGGACCTAGGGCGAACCCGCGATGGCGGGCGTCCGGGTCCGACGGACCTGCGTCCTGATCGCCGCGCTGGTCCTGGCGGCGGGCTGCGCCGAGGCGCCGCCGCCGGTCGAGCTGCGTCCGGTGGCGGCGCAGCTGGTACCTTTCCTGCCGGATCCCACCGCGCTATCCGATCCAGATTCGACGTCGAGCGTCCGGTGGCGCGAGCTCCACGCGGAGCTGCTGGCCGGGAGAGTCCCGAGCGAGATCCGGCGGGCCGCCGAGATCGAGCTGGCGAGGGGCGCGGCGGACTCCGGCGGCTGGCTGCTCGTGGCCGAGACCTGGCTCGTGCAGGGCGATGGCGAAGCCGCGCTCGGCTCGCTGGGCGAGCTTCCGGCCGAGTTGCGAGGCGACGACGGCGTGCTGCTCGTCGAGGCGCGGGCGCGCGAGCTGGTCGGTCCGGCGGAGGAGGCCTACGGGCTCTACCGACGCCTGTCCGCCCGCTCCGAAGCCGCCCGTCAACGCGGGGCGATGCTCGAAGCGGAGGCCGTGGCGTCGGTTCGCCGGCGATTCGACGCTGCACTCGAGCGCGGGCGATTCGTCGACGCCGCGCGCGAGCTGTCGACGCTCGAGGTCTGGCGCCCCCACGATCTCGCCACGGTACGGGCGACCCTGGCGCTCGCGGTGGCGCGCGGCGACGCGGCGGGGGAGCTGCGAGCGCTGCGCGAGCTCGCGGCGCGAGGTGAGTCCGATCTCGATTCCGACCTGCGGCGGTCGCGGCTCGAGGTCGAGCTGGGAGATGCCCAGGCCGGGCTGACCCAGCTCGAGGCGCTCGCGACCGCCCGGCCGGGCGATCCGAGGGTCGAGGATGCCCTCGACCGCGCCCGGTTCCGCTGGCGGCTCGAGCACGCGCCCGGCCCGGTGCGGGCGGCGGCCGCGAGCGCCCAGGTGACTCGCGCGCAGCTCGCTCGGCTCATCTACTGGCTGGTGCCGGGAGTCCGCAGCGCGCGGGGCGGGACCGCGCGCATCGCGTCCGACGTGGTGGGACACGAGGCGCACGAGGAGATCGTGCGCGTGGTCAATCTCGGACTGCTCCGCGTGGACGAGACGCTGCACGTCTTCGAGCCGGATCGACCCGCCCGTCGCGGCGAGGCTCTGGAGGCCCTGCTCTCGACTGCCGCAGACTCGGGGGCAGTCTGCGCTCTGGAAGGCCAGGGTCTCCCGGGGCGATGGGAAGGCGCGTGCGCCGGGGCGGTCGCTTGCGGGTGGATCACGGACGTGGCGGAGTGTCTGCCCGGCGGTCCGGTTTCCGGAGCGGAGGTTTCGGACTGGATCCGCCGCTCGACGCGGAGCGCCGTCCCTTGAAGTTCAACGTTCCGAACCTGATCTCGCTGCTGCGCATGGCGCTGGTACCGGTGTTCGTGATCACGGTGCTGGACGGCGACATGCGCGGCGCGCTCGTGATCTTCGGCATCGCCGGTCTCTCCGACGCGCTCGACGGCTTCGTGGCGCGCTTCTGGAAGCAGCAGACGGCGCTGGGGGCCTATCTCGACCCGGCGGCGGACAAGCTGCTCCTGGTCACCGCCTACGTCGTGCTGGCGATCCCGAACCTGCACGCCGGCTACGTCATCCCGGCCTGGGTCAGCGCATTGGTCATCGCCCGTGACATCGTCATCGTGGTGGTGGCGCTCTTGATGTACCTGGCGGGGGGGGTCTCGCGATTCCCGCCGAGCCCGATCAGCAAGCTGAACACCCTGGCGCAGGTCGCGGCGGTGCTCCTGGTGATCTCGTCGGGTGTGCTGCCGCGGGTGGAGACCGCGGCGATGATCTCGGTCTTCGTGGTCGCGGTCCTGACCGTCACTTCGGGGGTCGACTACATCGTGCGGGTCAACCGCAAGGCGGCGCAGCGATGAAGACGGGCGTCCTGCGGGACCCGGCGCGGCTGCGCCTGGTGGTCTTCGTGGTGGCTCTGGTCGCCACCGCGGCGGTGCTCTACTTCGCCCGTCGCACCCTGCTGTCGCTGCTTCTCGGACTGGTCCTGGCCTACGTCCTGGACCCGGCGGTCAGCTGGGTCTCTCGGCGGGTCCGGGGCTCGCGAGCGCTGGCGACGAGCATCGTGTTCGTCCTGCTGGTGCTCGCGCTGACCGGATTCCTGCTGATCGTGGTGCCGGTGATCAACGGCCAGCTCGTCGAGGTCCGACAGCGATTCCCGGTCTACCGGGCGGAGATCGAGGCGCGCGTCGTGCCGCTGCTGAATCAGGCCCGAGAGGCCTATCCACTGCAATACGAGGCGCTGAGCGAGAAGCTCCAGCTGGTGGTCCAGGAAAAGTGGCCGGAGATGGTCCGTTCCGCCTTCTCCTGGCTCGGAGGGGTCTTCAGCAGCGTCCTCGGCTTCCTGCTCTTCCTGCTCGATCTGATCTTCGTCCCCGTCTTCGCCTTCTACCTGCTGGTCGACTTCCCCAAGCTCAAGGAGGGGATCCGCCAACTGGTGCCCCGTGCCTACCGCGACGTGACCTTCGAGCGCCTCGGAGAAGTCGACGGGGCGGTCTCGAGCTACCTGCGAGGTCAGCTCGTGATCGCGATGATCCTGGCCGCGATCAACGGGATCGGTCTGACGGTGATCGGCGTACCGATGGGCCTGATCATCGGCATCATCGCCGGGCTGGCGAACATGATCCCGTACATGGCGCTGGTGGTCGGTCTCGCTCCGGCGCTGCTGCTGTGCTGGATCGAGTACCAGAGCCCGGGCCGGCTGATCGCGGTCGCGCTCGTCTTCGCCGGTGCCCAGATGCTCGAGGGCACCGTGCTCTCGCCGAAGATCCTCTCGAAGAGCGTCAACCTGCATCCGGTCTGGGTCCTGCTCTCGATCATCATCGGCGGGCGATTGTTCGGTCTCGCCGGAATGTTGGTGGCGGTGCCCGCGGCAGCGGCGATCCAGGTTTTCGTCCGACACTGGGTGCGGACCTACAAGAGCTCGGCGGTCTACGGCGCGCCGGCGCCGGGGGCCGCGTCGGCGGCGGGCGCTACGCCGGCCGCGGCGGCGGTGGAGCCCATGGCGCCCGCCCTGGAGCCCTCACCACCGGACGAAGGGTCGCACGGATGAGCGGCGGGTTCGCCCATCTCCACCTGCACAGCCAGTACAGCCTGCTGGACGGAGCGAACCGGCTCGACGACGTGATCGCCGCGGCCAAGGCCGCGGGCATGCCCGCCCTGGCGCTGACCGATCATGGCAATCTCTTCGGTGCCATCGAGTTCCACGACCGGGCGCGCAAGGCCGGGATCCGGCCGATCCTGGGCATCGAGGCCTACGTGGCGCAGGGGAGCCACACGGAGCGCGACCCCCAGCGCGGCTCGAGCAATCATCTGGTGCTGTTGGCGCGCGACGCCGCCGGCTGGCGCAACCTGGTCAAGCTGACCACCCGTTCGTATCTCGACGGCTTCTACTACAAGCCCCGGATCGACCACGAGCTCCTGCGGCGGCACTCCGAGGGTCTGATCGGCCTCTCGGCGTGCCTCAAGGGAGAGATCAACGAGCGGATCGTGGGCCGGCGCGAGGAAGAGGCCGAGGCGACCGCGCGGCTCTACCGGGAGATCCTGGGCGAAGGCAACTTCTACCTCGAGTTGCAGGACCACGGCATTCCGGAGCAACGCGCCGCCAACGAGGTGCTGCGCCGAATGGCGCGCAAGCTCGAGCTGCCGCTGGTCGCGACCAACGACTGCCACTACCTCCGCCGCGAGGATGCCTTCGCTCACGAGGTCCTGTTGTGCATCGGAACCCAGACCACGCTCGCCGATCCCGACCGGCTGCGCTATGCCGCCGAGGAGTTCTTCCTGAAGAGCGCGGACGAGATGAGCCGACTCTTCCCCAACGATCCGAGCGCGATCGAGAACACGCTGGCGATCGCCGAACGCTGCGACGTGAAGATCGGCGACGGCGGCTTTCACCTGCCGGAGTTCCCGGTGCCGGCGGGGGAGACGGTGGATTCGTACTTCGAGTCGGTCGCGCTCGCCGGCCTCGACGAACGGCTCGCCGAGTTGCGTCGCCGGACCCCGGCGGCGCTCGAGCGTCACCCCGAGGAGGCCTACCGGGAGCGGTTCCGCTACGAGGTCGACGTCATCCGCCGGATGGGTTTCGCCGGCTACTTTCTGATCGTCTGGGACTTCATCCGCCACGCCCGCGAGAGCTCGATCCCGGTCGGGCCCGGGCGCGGTTCGGCCGCGGGCTCTCTGGTCTCCTTCGCGCTCCGGATCACCGACATCGATCCGCTGCAGTACGACCTGCTGTTCGAGCGCTTTCTCAATCCGGAGCGGGTGTCGATGCCCGACATCGACACCGACATCTGCCAGCGCCGACGCGGCGAGGTTCTGCACTACGTCGCCGAAAAGTACGGTCGCGACCGGGTTTCGCAGATCATCACCTTCGGGACGCTGGCGGCCAAGGGCGTCCTGCGCGACGTCGGACGCGTGATGGGACTGCCCTACGCCGCGGTCGATCGCGTAGCCAAGATGCTGCCGGAGATGGAGAAGTCGCTCGGCGACGCCGCCAAGACGGTCGACAGCCTGGCCGCCGAGATGAGGTCCGATCCGAAGATCCGGGAGGTCGTCGAGATCGGCTCGCGGCTCGAGGGGCTGACCCGGCACGCCTCCGTCCACGCCGCGGGCGTGGTGATCGCCCCGGTGCCGATCGACGAGATCGTCCCGCTCTACAAGACGAACAAGGACGAAGTCGTCACCCAGTGGGACATGAAGGGGGTCGAACGGCTGGGCCTGCTCAAGATGGACTTCCTGGGCCTGAAGACCGTCACCGTGGTCGACGACACGCTCCGGGTCCTCGCTCACGCCGGGATCGACCTCGATCTCGACGCCGTTCCGCTCGACGACCCCGAGACCTTCCGGATCTTCGCCGAGGGGCGGACCAGCGGCATCTTCCAGTTCGAATCGTCGGGCATGCGCGACATGCTCAAGCGCGCGCAGCCCTCGCGCTTCGAGGACCTGGCGGCGTTCAACGCGCTCTACCGTCCGGGCGCGCTGTCGGTCGGCATGGTCGACGAGTTCATCGCCCGCAAGCTGGGCAAGCGGCGGGTCACCTACCTCCTGCCCGAGACCGAGCCGATCCTGCGCGAGACCTACGGCGTCATCGCCTACCAGGAGCAGGTGATGCAGCTCGCCGTCGCGATCGCCGGCTTCACGATGGGCGAGGCCGACGTCCTGCGCAAGGCGATGGGCAAGAAGAACGCCGAGGTCATGGCGGAGCAGAAGGAGAAGTTCCTCGACGGCGCGGAGGGCAAGGGCTTCGCCCGGCGCAAGGCCGAGGAGCTCTGGAACTACATCGAGCCGTTCGCCGGCTACGGTTTCAACAAGAGCCACAGCGTCGCCTACGCCATGCTCGCCTACAAGACGGCGTACCTGAAGGCGCACTATCCGGTGGCCTTCATGGCGGCGATGCTGTCCTCGGAGATCGCCTCGACCGACGACGTCGTCAAGTACGTCGCTGAATGCCGCGAGATGGGGATCGCGGTGCTGCCGCCCGACGTCAACGTCAGCGAGTGGGCGTTCACCGTCGAAGGCGGCGCGATCCGCTTCGGGCTGGGCGGAGTCAAGGGGCTGGGCGAGTCGGCCGCCGAGGCGATCCTGGCGGCGCGACGGCGCACTGGACGGTTCCGGAGCCTGGCTCAGCTACTCTCCGAAGTCGACCCCCGCAGCGCCAACCTCAAGGTGTTCGAGACGCTGGTCAAGTCGGGTGCCTGCGACGCCTTCGGCGCGCACCGCGCCGCGCTGCTCACGGCGCTCGATCGCACCGTCGACTGGGCTCAACGGCGCAGACGCGCGGCGGAGGCCGGGCAGGAGAGCCTGTTCGGCGGGGCTGCGGTCGAGGAGCTCGCTCCCGTGGTCGACGATTCGACGCCGCCCTGGCCCGAGCCGGATCGCCTGCGCGCCGAGAAGGAGGCGCTCGGTTTCTTCCTGACCGGCAACCCGTTGGCACCGTTCGAGCAGCGTCTGAAGGCGCTCACCACGCACTCGATCCGTGACCTGCGGGAGGGCCACCAGGGTGACACCACGGTCGGCGGACTGGTGGCCCGCGTCAAGCGCGCCAAGATCAAGAGCGGACCCAACGCGGGCAAGGTGATGGCGCGATTCGTCCTCGAGGACCTGACCGGATCGCTCAACGTCACGGTCTTCGCGGACGCGCTGCGCAAGTACGACCCGCTGCTGATCGAGGATGCCGCGGTGATCGCGAGTGGCGTCGTGCGGGAGCGGGGCGGCGAGCTCGAGATGACGGTCGAGGAGATGACGCCGCTCGATCGCGCCGCGACCCGGCTGGTCACCGGCGTGCGCGTACGGCTGGAGCGGGAGCTGCCGCGTCGTGCCCTGATTCAGCTCCGCGATCTGCTCGCCGACCACCCCGGCGACGCTCCGGTCTCGTTCGCCGTGCGCCTCGATTCCGGAACCGACATCGAGATCGCCGCCGAGCCGCGCTTCCGCGTCGAGTACTCCACCGAGCTCGCCTCGGCGATCGAAGGGGTCGTCGGGCGCGGCGCCGTCGAGCGCCTGGGACTCTGAGCCGGCGCCAGGCCGTACAATGGCCGCCATGAGGCGGGGCGGGAAACGCGAGCCCGGTCGGGCCGGCGCAGCGCTGCTGCCCGTTCCGGGGCCGAGCCGCGATCTGATCGAGCGGGCGGCCGCGTTGGCGCGTCGGCGCGGCACGCGGCTCGCCTGGGTGGGCGGCGGGGTCCGGGACCTCCTGCTCGGCCGGGACACGGTCGATCTCGACCTGGCGCTCGAGGGGGACGCGGCGGCCTTCGCCGCCGACCTCGCGGCGGAGCTCGGCGGTCGCTTGACCGAGCATTCGCGTTTCCTGACCGCGGCGCTCGAGCTGCCCGACGGACGAGTGCTCGACCTCGCGCGTTGCCGTCGCGAGACCTACCCCGCGCCGGGTGTCTTGCCGACGGTCGAGCCCGCGTCGCTCGAAGAGGACCTGGCCCGCCGCGACTTCTCGATCAACGCGCTCGCCGTCCAGCTCGCTCCCGGCGATCCCGCGGTGCTCGACCCGACCGGCGGCGCCGCGGACCTCGCGGCAGGCCGGCTGCGGGCGCTTCACGCCGCGTCGTTCCTCGACGACCCGACGCGGGTGTTGCGCGGCCTCCGGTTCGAGCTCCGCTTCGGCTTCCGGTTCGAATCGGAAACCCACGCGTGGGTGCGGGCCGCGCTCGCCGCCGGCGCCCTCGACACGATCTCGGGCGAGCGCCTGCGTCGCGAGCTGGGGCTCGCCTGCGAGTCGTGGCCGAACTTGTCGTCTCTGTTCGAGCGGGCGGCGCAGCTCGGGCTGCTCGCGGCGATCGATCCTGGCCTGAGCTGGACCCGGCAGGCCGCGGCGCGAATCGATCGTGCCGCGCGGGTGGCGGTCGAGCCGGCTTTCGAGCGACTCGCTCCGGAACGCTGGCTGGTCGGCCTGCTCGGGCTCGAACCGTCCGCGGAGGTCCGGCTGCGGCTGCTGCGGCGTCTGGCGATCGCCGGCCGGGTCGCCGAAGTCCTGCGCGGCTGCGGACCCCGGGTCGCAGCGGCGCGGACCCTGTTGAGCTCGGAGCCGCCGCCGGCGCCGCACCGGGTGGCCCGGGCGCTCGAGGCCGCCAGCCCCGAGGAGCTCTGCTGCCTCGCGGCGGAGGGGGGCGCCGTGGCCCGCTGGGTCCGGCGCTTTCTCGAGGAGCTGCGCCCGTTGTCCCTGCGGGTTCGTGGCGAAGACCTGTTGCGCGAGGGCCTGCCCGCCGGTCCCGAGATCGGAGCGGCCCTGCGCGCCACGCTCGAAGCGCGGCAGGACGGACGGATCGCGGTCGAGCAGGAGCTCCAGTTCGCGTGCGAGGTCTGGGGGCGGGAGAGCGCCCGATGACCGCGGCCCGGATCGCGGTCTCGGTGGCGCTGCTTTCGCTTCCGGGGGTCGTGGCCCTCGGTGCCGAGGCGGAGGACCCGCGCTCCAGGGTGATCGTCGTCGAGGAGTGCCGGAGCGACATCGGCCGCCGGGAAGTGACGTTGTTCGCCAACGGCACGATCCGTCGCCGGCAAGGCCCCGAGGGCGCGGAGATCCTGGCGCTGGCCGAAGTCGGGCGGGAGGAGGTCGACGCCTTCGTGCGCCGGCTCGCGGCGCCCGATCTCTCGGAAACGGAGGCACGCGCGCTGTCGCCCGAAGGCACCTGGGTCGAGCGCTGCTCGCTCGAGTTGCGGTTGCCGGACGCGCCGGTCCGGACCTTCCGCTACGGACGCTACGAGTCGCTGAGCCTCGCCCTGCGCACCGTGGTCGAGGTGGTGCGCGACATCGAGGCCACGATCCTGCCGGGCCAGCGCGAGGTCGAGTTGCCCGCCGCCTACCGTCCGGAACCCGGCGACCTGCTCGAGCGCGCCGACGGCGTCCGATTCGAGGTGATCGGGCCGACCGCCGACGGCCTCGGACTCGAGCTCTCGTCTCCGGATCAACCCTTGACCGTCTTCGTGCCGGCCGCCGACGTCCGCCTCCATTTCGTGAAGCTGCTGCGCAAGGGATGGGGCCCGGCCTGAAGACGAAGCCGGCCGGCGCCGTCCGGATCGAGGCCGGATCGCTCAAGGGCCGTGCGGTGGCGGTGCCGAGAAACGCCCGGCCGAGCGAGGGGAGGGTCCGCGGAGCGTTGTTCTCGATCTGGTCCGAGCGCGTGGCCGATGCGCGCTTCCTGGACCTGTTCGCGGGCAGCGGCGCCGTGGGACTCGAGGCGCTGAGCCGGGGCGCGCTCGAAGCGGTGTTCGTCGAGGCCGAGCGTGCGGCCGTCGAAATCCTCCGCCGGAACCTGTCGCTGGTGCCGCGCCAGGCGGCTCGTCTGGTGGCGCGCGACGTCGGCGAAGCGGTGGGCGATCTCGCGGTCCGCGGCGAGCGATTCGACCTGATCTTCCTCGATCCGCCCTATGCCTGGAGCATTCCAGAGAGCCTCCTGGCGGAGCTGGCGAGGATCGCCGCCGAAGGTGCGGAGATGGTGATCGAACACTCGCGCCGGTCGCCGCCGCCGGTCGAAGCCCCGGGCTGGGTGCGGCGCGACCTGCGTCGCTACGGAGAGAGCGCCCTGTCGATCTACGGCCGGGTCGGCACCTGAGCGCTGGCGCTCAGTACCACTGCCACTTGCGGGTGGCCTCGCCGTTCTCGAACCAGTTGGTGTCCGGATCGCCGCCGCCGAACCACTTCTGGATCGAGATCTTGCCGGTAGCCGGGAACTCGATCCGGACCTCGAGGTAGTTGCCGCGGGAATCGAAGAGCCGGAATGCGCCCGCCGAGCGGACCGAGCCGTCCGAGAGGAAGATCGGGCCCTCCCACCGGTCACCCACTTCCGGGACCTCGTCCCATCCGTCCACAGCGTCCTCGGCGTCCCCTCCCGGCGCTTCGACCGTGACGCTTTTGGGAAGCGTGTAGATACCGCCGATCTGGAGCTCGGGAAGCCAGGCGCCGTCGGGATCGTCGTCGACCATCAGGCTGAAGGAGCGGGAAGCCTCGTCGTAGGTCAGCGCCGCAACCTCGTTGCCGATATTGCCATTGTGGCCGGAGCGCTTGATTGCCTCGAGACGACCCACCTGCATCAGGGTCGCGAGCTCCCGCGCCGCCGAGGTGACACGGACGCGGCTGAGGGTGTTCAGGAATGCCGGCACTCCCCAGAGCGCCATCCCGGCGATCAGTGCGATGACGATCAGCAGCTCGATCAGGGAGAACCCCGCCTCGCCGCGGCGGTGAGCGAACGGCTTCCTCATGATGGCCTCCTGTGCGGACATTCTACACCCCCGGCGTGAAGACCCTTCCGGCGGCCAGGAAGAAGGCGAGCTCCTCGAGGTGGATCCGCAGATCGACGTTCTTGACGCGGCATTCCGGCAGGGGCGACAGCATGACCGGAGCGAAGTTGAGGATCGACCGGATGCCGGATTCGACCAGCGTGCGGTGTGCCAGGGGGGCGGCGGCCGCCGGGACGGCCAGGACGGCCATCCTGGCTCCGGTCTCGGCGACGACACGCGCGAGGTCGGCCAGATCGAGGACCGCCACCGAGCCCACTCTGCGCCCGATCTTCTGGGGGTCCGAGTCGAAGCCGGCAACCACCCGAAAGGGGCCGCTGTTGAACGCCGGGAATCGCGCCAGGGCGGTGCCGACGTTGCCCATGCCGACGATGACCAGGGGGTGGACCTGGTCGAGATGGAGCAGGTCGGCGAGATGGTCCGCCAGGCGCTCGACGTCGTAGCCGATGCCGCGGACACCGAACTCGCCGAACTGCGCCAGGTCCTTTCGGATCTGGGTGGAGGAGAGGTGGAAATGGCGGGCCAGCTGCTGCGAAGAGACGTGTCGGACCCCTTCCGCTTCGAGCTGACGCAGCGAGCGCAGGTAGACCGACAGCCGATTGACCGTGAGCGGCGATACTTCGTCGCGTCGCTCCGGCCGGCGGCGCGCAGGGCCGGGCTTCGAAGCGGCACCGGGCGTGCGCCCCGGGCGCGACGCGGAGCTCGACAGACCTGGCTCCTCAGCCGGCGGCCAGCGCCGACGCGGCCCAGCCGACGAGCCACGCGGGCACCAGGCCGAAGACGAGGCTGCCGGCGGCGGCGAGGGCTGCCGCGAGGCGTCCGCCCAGTTCTGGCCGGAGCCCCTCGGGCGCCGCGACTTCGGGCTTCATGTAGAGCATGTAGATCACCCGCAGGTAGACCACGACGCCGACCAGGCTCGCGGCGATACCGACGAGGGCGAGGCCGAGGCGGCCGTTCTCGATGGCGTGCAGGAAGACGAGGTACTTGCCGAGAAACCCCGCGGTCGGCGGGATCCCGCCGAGCGAGAGCATGCAGACCGACAGGCAGGCCGCGAGGAAGGGGAAGCGGTAACCCCAGCCGGCGAGCGTCGAGATCGGCTGCTGCTCGCCGGTCCCGGGCAGCAGCTGGGCGACGATCGCGAAAGCTCCGGCGTTCATCAGCGCGTAGGCTGCGAGGTAGACCAGGATGGGCAGCCAGGGCTCCGCGCCCGGAGACGCCAGCGGGATCATCAGGTAGCCCATGTGGGCGACGCCGGAGTAGGCGAGCATCCGCTTGATGTCGCGCTGGACCAGGGCGAAGAGATTCCCCAGCAGCATCGAGGCGACCGCGAGGACTGCCACCAGCTGCGGCCAGCGCGCGCCGACCGGGCTCTCCGCCGCGACCTGGACGACCCGTACCAGGACGACCGCGCTCGCGATCTTCGGCGCGACCGAGAGGAAGGCGACGAACGGCGTCGGAGCTCCCTGATAGACGTCGGGAGACCAGGCGTGGAAGGGCGCCAACGAGAGCTTGAAGGCGAAGCCGCTCGCCACGAGCAGGAAGCCGAGGATCGCCAGGCCCGGGGAGCCGCTGCCGCCGGCGAGCGCGGACGCGATGCCGTCCAGCCGTGTGCTGCCGGTCTCGCCGTAGAGCAGTGCGATGCCGTAGAGCACGAAGGCGCTGACGAAAGCCCCCATCAGGAAGTACTTGAGACCGGCCTCGGCGGAGACCGCCGAGCGGCGGTGGAAGGCCGCCAGCCCGTAGAGCGCGACCGAAAACAGCTCGAGCGCCAGGAAGACGATCAGCAGCTCGGTGCCACGTACCAGGAGCAGGAGCCCGGAGGCGCACCAGAGCATCAGCGCCGGGTACTCGCCGGCGAGCATCCCCTCGCGGGCCAGAAAGCCCGGCGAGGCGAGCAGCGAGATCGCCGTGGCGGCGAGGATCGCCTGGGCGAAGGCGGCGGTCAACGGCGTCGTCTCGATCAGCTCGTGGAAGGAGGTGCCCGTCGCCTGGCCGAGAGTCAGCCAGGCCGCTCCCGCCACGGCGACCACTGCGAGCGGCACGAAGGCGCGCCGCAGGCCTGGCGCGAATGCCTCGAGCAGCAGCAGCACGGTGCCGGCGGCGGCGAGCAGGATCTCCGGCGCCAGGCTCGCCAGTTCGGCGGCGGAGACGGCGAAGCTCGGACTCAAGGCTGAACCTCCTGTCCGGCGGTGCTCGACGCGAGGAAGGAGCGGGAAGTCAGACCCCGATCCGAGGCCGGAGCGAGGCGCGGCTGTTCCGCGGGCGCCTCCGCCAGTCGCTCCTGATAGCCGGAAAGAACCGCCTCGAGCGCCGGACGGCTCGGTTCGAGGAAGGTCTTCGGTGCGACGCCGATCCAGAGCATCAGCGCGCACAGGGGGAGCAGGGCGAGGACCTCGCGCGAATCGAGGTCCTTGAGCTCGCGGTTCTCGTCCTTGGTGATCGGGCCCCAGAGCGTCTCCTGCAGCATCTTGAGCAGGTAGACGGCGGCGAGCACGACGCCGAACGCCGAGATCGCCGCGGCCACGCGCAGGCCGGCGCTCCAGGTGCCGACCAGGATCAGGAATTCGCCGACGAAGCCGTTGAGCGCGGGCAGCCCGACCGAGGAGAGCGTGGCGAAGACCAGGAAGATCGCGAACCAGGGGACGACCTTGGCGAGGCCGCCGAACTCCTCGAACTTCTTGGTGTGGCGACGGTCGTAGAGCATGCCGACCAGCAGGAACAGGGCGCCGGTCGACAGGCCGTGGTTGACCATCTGCAGCAGGGCGCCCTGCCAGGCGATCAGGTCGCAGGCGAGCACGCCGAGCATCACGAAGCCGAGATGCGCGACCGAGGAGTAGGCGACCAGCTTCTTCATGTCCGGCTGCACCCAGGCGACCAGCGCGCCGTAGATGACGCCCACCACCGCCGCGGCGATCAGCCAGGGCGCGAGGCGGTCGGCGGCATGCGGGAAGAAGGGGAGGGCGAAGCGCAGGAAGCCGTAGGTGCCGAGCTTGAGCAGAATGCCTGCGAGGATCACCGAGCCGCCGGTCGGCGCTTCGACGTGGGCGTCGGGCAGCCAGGTGTGCAGCGGGAACATCGGCACCTTGATGGCGAAGGCGAGCGCGAAGGCGCCGAACAGCCAGAGTTGCTGGCCGACCGGCAGGTCGAGCCGCAGCAGGTCCTCGTAGCGGAAGCTCCAGAACCCGGCGAGCTGAGCGTGAGTCCAGCCCATCCAGAGGATGGCGAGCAGCATCAGCAGGCTGCCGGCCATGGTGAACAGGAAGAACTTGATCGCCGCGTAGACCCGCCGCTCGCCGCCCCAGATGCCGATGATCAGGTACATCGGCACCAGCATGACCTCCCAGAAGACGTAGAAGACGAACAGGTCGAGGGCGAGCAAGGCGCCGAGGATGCCGGTGGTGAGCACCAGCATCGCGGCCGCGTAGCCGGCCCAGTGTTCGTGGATCCCCTTCCAGGAGCCGAGCAGCACGACCGGCAGCAGCAGGCCGGTGAGCGCGACGAGCGGCAGCGAGATGCCGTCGAGACCGAGCTCGTAGACGATTCGCAGATCGCCCATCTCGAGCAGCGGCAGCACCGGATCGCGCACCACCATGCCGGCGGCGTCCCAGTTGCCGGTGAGGAAGGCCGCGATGAGTCCGACCTCGATCAGCGACGCGACCAGCGCGTACCAGCGCACGGCCGAAACCGGCGCCTTGCCCATCAGGAGCAGTGGCAGCGCGGCCAAGGTCGGAAAGAAGACCAGCCGCGTCAGGCTGTCGCCGGCGAGCAGGGCCCAGAACCCGGAATCCATCAGAGCACCATCCACCAGAAGAGCAGGACGACGCCGGCCAGGAAGAAGAGCGCGTAGTGCCGGACGTTGCCAGTCGTCGTGAAGCGCCCGAGGTCGCCGGTGAGCTCGGTGACGAAGGCGCCGACGTGGAGGGCGCCGTCGATGATCAGAGTATCGATGACCTTCCAGCAGGCGCGGGCGAGACCCGCGAGCGGCCGGACCACGATCCGGTCGTAGAGCTCGTCGACGCGGTACTTCTCGGCCAGCGTCCGCTGGAGCCTGGGCGCGCGCGCGGCGAACGCCTCGTCGGCGGCGAGGCCGCGGCCGCGTCCCCACAGACGCGAGGCGGTCCAGATGCCGGCCAGAGCGACCGCGATCGATGCGCCGATGAGGAGTGCCTCGAGCAGATGCGAGGCGTGGTGTGCGGCGACCTCGTGGCCCGGGATCGAGGCGATCACCGGTGCCAGGAAGGCCGCCAGCAGGTCGCGGCTGTGGGCGCCGAAGAGCTCCCACATGCCGCTCGGGATGCCGAACCAGCCGGCCACGATCGCGCCCGCGGCCAGCACCCAGAGCGGCAGCGTCATCACCGCCGGCGACTCGTGAAGGTGGTGCTCCTGCTCGTGGCTGCCGCGGAACTTGCCGTGGAAGGTCAGGTAGACCAGACGGAACATGTAGCAGGCGGTCAGGCCGGCGGTCGCCAGGCCGACCGCCCACAGCACCTTCGCCGCCGGCACGTGGCCGAGGAAGGTCGCTCCCAGGATCTCGTCCTTGCTGAAGAAGCCGGCGAGCGGCGGCACGCCGGCGATCGCCAGCGTCGAGATCAGGAAGGTCCGGAAGGTCGAAGGCATCCACCGCGAGAGGCCGCCCATCTTGCGCATGTCCTGCTCGCCGCCCATGGCGTGGATCACCGATCCCGAGCCGAGGAAGAGGCAGGCCTTGAAGAAGGCGTGGGTCGCGAGGTGGAAGATCGCCGCTTTGTACGCGCCGACGCCCGCCGCGAGGAACATGTAGCCGAGCTGGGAGACGGTGGAGTAGGCGAGGACCTTCTTGATGTCGTCCTGGGCGATCGCGATGGTCGCCGCGAAGATCGCGGTGGCGGCACCGACGATGGCGACGGCCGCCGAGATCTCGGGCGCCAGCTGGTAGATCACGTTGGTGCGCACCACCATGTAGACGCCGGCGGTGACCATGGTCGCAGCGTGGATCAGGGCGGAGACCGGCGTCGGGCCGGCCATCGCGTCGGGCAGCCAGACGTAGAGCGGGATCTGCGCGCTCTTGCCGGTGGCGCCGACGAACAGGCAGAGGGCGATGAAGCCCGCGGCGGTCAACCCGAGCGCGTACGGCGCCAGCGCCACCGAAGGGTCGGCCAGGATCCGCTGCTCCAGCGTCGCGAGGTGCAGCGTGCCGAAGCTCTCCCAGATCGCGAACATGCCGACCAGGAACGCGAAGTCGCCGATCCGGTTGACGATGAACGCCTTTTTGCCGGCGAAGGGCGGGAACTTCTCCTCGAAGTAGTAGCCGATCAGCAGGTAGGAGCAGAGACCAACGCCCTCCCAGCCGACGAAGAGGATCACGAGGTTGTTGCCGAGCACCAGCAACAGCATCGCGCCCATGAACAGGTTGAGGTAGGAGAAGTAGCGCCGGTAACCCGCCTCGTGCCCCATGTAGCCGACGGAGTAGACGTGGATCCAGAAGCCGACGAAGGTGACGACGAACATCATCACCGCCGACAGCGGATCGAGGCGGAATCCGACGTCGATCGGAAGTGCCCCCGTGGTCCAGCTCCAGAGGACCTGTTCGAAGGACTCCGGCCGCACCGAGGTCGCGTACTGCCAGATCGCGGCGAGCGCGACCGCCAACGAGAGTCCGGGAGCGCCGACGCCGATCGCGGTCACCAGGGACTTCTGCGAGTTGCGCAGGACGAGTCCGGTGATCGCCGCGCCGAGGAACGGCAGGGCCGGCACCAGCCAGAGCAGACCGAGCGGGGTCATCTCGTCACCACCGCATGAGGTTGATGCGGTTGACGTCGATCGTCCGCCGCAGCCGGTAGATGCCGATGAACAGGGCCAGGCCGACCGCCGCCTCGGCCGCGGCCACCGCCAGCGCGAAGAAGACGACCATCTGACCGGCGCGGTCGCCGAGCAACCGCGAATGGGCCGCGAGGGTCAGGTTGGCGGCGTTGAGCATCAGCTCGATCGACAGGAAGACGGCGATGCCACTGCGCCGGGTCAGCACCCCGACCACGCCGATGGCGAACATCACCGCCGCCAGGATCAGGTACCAGGAGACGGGAACGCTCACCGGATCTCCTCGCTCGGAGCCGCCTCGTCGTCGGCGCGGCGCGCCACCCAGCTGGCGGCGACGACGGCGACCAGCAACAACAGCCCGATGATCTCGAAGGGCAGCAGATAGGTCGAGAAGAGCAGCTCGGAGATGCCGCGCAGCGAGGTGAACTCGGGGGTCAGCTCGGCGGCCAGGCGCCCGGAGTAGGCGTCCCAGAACAGGCGGATCAGCGAGCCCGCGAGCAGCATCGCGAGCACGACCGCGGCCCATTTCTGGGCGCCGCCGCCGCTCGGGCGGTCTTTTCCGACATTGAGCAGCATGATGACGAACAGGAACAGCACCAGGATCGCGCCGGTGTAGAGCAGGACCTGGAGCGCGGCGAGGAAGGGCGAGCCGAGCAGCACGAACAGCACGGCGGTCGAGACCAGCGTCACCACCAGGCTCATGGTCGCGTAGACCGGGTTGCGGTGGACCACGACCACGACCGCCGAGAGCAGCGCGGCGAGCGCGAAGATCGCGAAGACCGCCAGCTCCATCACAGCACCCCCGAGACGACCAGCCCGCCGGTGACAACGAGCTGGAGCACGGCGAGCGGCAGCAGCACCTTCCAGCCCAGGCGCATCAGCTGGTCGTAGCGGAAGCGGGGGAAGGTCCAGCGCACCCAGACGAAGAAGAACAGGACGAGCGCGATCTTGGTCGCGAGGACACCGAAGCCGATCGCGGCCTGGGTGAGGCCGGAGAAGCCCGAGATGTCGACGAATGGTAGCGACCAGCCGCCCCCCCAGAGCGTGACTCCGAGCGCCGAGAGTGTGGTCATGGACATGTACTCGCCCATGAAAAACATCGCCCAGCGCAGGCCTCCGTATTCGGTCAAATAGCCAGCCACCAGCTCCGACTCGGCCTCGGGCAGGTCGAAGGGGAGGCGGTTCGTTTCAGCGAAGGCCGCAATCGCGAACACGAGACAAGCGATCGGCTGAGTGAAGATCTGCCAGAGGCCGGTGCGCTGGGTCTCGACCACGTCGACGAGATTGAGGCTGCCGGCCGGCAGCAGCGCGCACAGCACGGCCGTGGTCAGCGCCAGCTCGTAGCTGACCATCTGGGCCGACGCGCGGATCGAGCCGAGCTGCGAGTACTTGTTGTTCGAGCTGTAGCCGGCGAGCACCAGCGCGTAGACGCCGAGGCTCGCCAGGGCCAGAAAGAGCAGGACCCCCGAGTCGCTGTCGATCACCACCAGGTTGGTGGTGTATCCGCCGATCGTGACCTCGGGACCGAAGGGGATCACCAGGAACGTGGTCAGCGCCGGCACCAGCGCCAGCACCGGCGCGAGCAGGAACAGCGACCGGTCGGCGGCCGCCGGGGTGAACTCCTCCTTGAAGATGAACTTGACCGCGTCGGCGATGCCCTGGAGCAGGCCGAGGGGACCGACCCGGTTCGGGCCGAGGCGATCCTGCATGAACGCCGGCAGGCGCCGCTCGATCCAGAGCATCACCGGAGCGATCTGCAGGAGGGCGACGATCCAGAGCCCCATCATCGCCACCACGGCGATCGTCTGCGGGCTCATGCGCCGGCCTCCACGGTCGCGAGCGCGGCGCCGTCGGCGGGGATCGCCGCCCAGCGCATCCCGGAGAGGGGAGCGCGCTCCTCGGCCATCAGATCGAAGACCACCGGCGCGGTGACCGCGGCCCACCGCGGATCGAAGCGCGACAGCAGGTCGGCGAGAATGTCGAGCTGTGGCCGGCTCTGGCCCGGGGTCGGGAAGGCTCGCTCGAAGCGCTGGATCCGTCCGGCGACGTTGACGAAGGTTCCCTCGCGTTCCGCGTGGGTCGCCGCCGGCAGGACGAGGTCGGCTGCCTGCGCGAGCGGCGAATCGGCCCAGCCCATGACCGCGAGGAAGCGCGCGCCGCGGAGCCGTTCGACGATGCGGGGATCGTGCGCGGCGCGCCCGAAGTCGCTGTCGGCCACGAACAGCGCCGAGCAGGTGCCGGCGCCCTCCTCGAGCAGGCGACGGGCGTCGAGAGCTCCTTCGCCCGCGACCAACCCTGCGAGCTCGGCGCCGCGCCGGTTGGGCGCCGCTTCGCGGCCGGTGATGCCGCCTCGGGTGTTGGGGATCTGCCGGGCCGGGCCGCTGTCGACCCAGACCGAGCGGTGCGGAGAGTCGATCAGCGCCGCGAGGCGGGCCAGCAGGTACGACTCCTCGGTGGTCAGGAAGCCCGAGCCGAGGATCGCGACCGCGCCGTCCGCGCGCTTGGCGCGCAGCGCCGAGAACAGGGCGTCGAGCGCCTCGCGCCAGCCGACCGGCGCGGCCTCGCCGCCGTTGCGCCGGAGGCGCGGCGACGCCAGCCGCGGCAGTTCCCGGTAGCGTTCGTGCGTGGCCCGGCCGTGGTCGCACATCCAGTGGTCGTTGACCTCGACGTTGAAGCGCGGCTTGTAGCGTCGGATCGCGCCGCGGCGATGCTCGAGCGTGATGTTGCAGCCGACGTCGCAGCCGGTGCAGATCGAGGGCTTCTTGTCGAGGTACCAGACGCGCTCGGCGAAACGGAACCGGGTCGAGGTCAGCGCGCCGACCGGACAGATGTCGACGACGCAGGTCGACAGCGGATTGTCGAGCTGGCGACCCGGGAAGGTGCCGATTTCGGCGTGCGAACCGCGCTCGAAGAAGCCGAGCTCGCCGGTCTTGCTGATCTCCTGGGTGAACCGGACGCAGCGCGTGCACTGGATGCACCGGTTCATGTTGAGCATCACGGTGGGACCGAGCGGAATCCGCTCCTTCTCCGGGTAGGTCCGCTTCTCTTCGAACTCGAAGCGCGAGAAGGCCTGGCCGTGCTTGAAGGAGTAGTCCTGGAGGCCGCACTCGCCCGCCTGGTCGCAGATCGGGCAGTCGAGCGGGTGGTTGATCAGGAGGAACTCCATGATCGCCCGCTGCGCCTCGACCGCGGGGCCCGACTGGGTGCGCACGACCATGCCGTCCTTGACCACCTGCGTCGAGCAGGCCGCCTGCAGCTTCGGCATGCCCTGGACTTCGACCATGCACATGCGGCACTGGCCGACGACCGAGAGCCGCGGGTGATAGCAGTAGTGCGGGATCTGGACGCCGACTTTCTGCGCGGCGTCCACCAGGTTGGTTCCCGCCGGCACCTCGACGGTGCGGTCGTCGATCGTGACGGTCGGCATCAGGCCACGGCTCCGAGGTCGAAGAACGGGACGCGGGGAAGGGGGTAGCGACCGTTGCGCAGGTTGTCGCGGATCTCGTCGCCGAACTTCTGGATCATCGACTTGACCGGTCCCTGCGCGGCGTCGCCGAGGGCGCACAGCGAGATGCCGCCGACGTTGGGCACCACGTGCGCGAGCAGGTCGAGGTCGGCTTCCCGGCCCTTGCCGCCCTCGATGCGCTCGAGGATCAGCCGCATCCAGTTGGTGCCCTCGCGGCAGGGCGTGCACTGGCCGCACGACTCGTGCGCGAAGAACCGCGCCAGGCGCAGCGTCGACCGCACGATGCAGGCGGTCTCGTCGATCACGATCACCGCCGCCGAGCCGAGCATGCTGCCAGCTTTCGCCAGGTTGTCGAAATCCATCGGGATCGCCGCTTCCGCCGCGGTCATCATCGCGGCCGAGGCGCCGCCCGGAATGAACGCCTTCAGCTTGCGGCCGCGGTACATGCCGCCGCAGCCGTCGAGCAGCTCCTGGAACGGCACGCCGATCGGGTACTCGTAGGTTCCCGGGCGCTCGACGTGTCCCGAGATCGCGTAGAGCTTCGGGCCGGTATTGCGCTCGTCGGTGCCGATGCCCTTGAACCAGTCGGCGCCGCGCTGGAGGATGTGGGTCACGCAGCAGAGCGTCTCGACGTTGTTGATCACCGTCGGGCAGCCGAAGGCGCCGACCACGGCGGGGAAGGGCGGCTTGACGCGCGGCTGGCCGCGCTTGCCCTCGAGCGACTCGAGCAGGCCGGTCTCCTCGCCGCAGATGTAGGCGCCGGCGCCGCGGTGGACGTAGACGTCGTGGCGGAAGCCGGAACCGAGGACGCTGGAGCCGAGCACCCCGGAGTCGTAAGCGTCGCGGATCGCCTCTTCGAGGATTCGCGCGGCGGCTGTGTACTCGCCGCGGATGTAGATGTAAGTGGTGCTGGCGCCCACCGCCCAACCGGCGATCACGCATCCTTCGATCAGCTGGTGCGGATCGTGCTCCATCAGCAGCCGGTCCTTGAAGGTCCCGGGTTCGGATTCGTCGGCGTTGCAGACGATGTACTTGGGCTTGTCCGAAGTGCGCGGGACGAAGGTCCACTTGAGGCCGCACGGGAAGCCGGCTCCGCCGCGGCCGCGCAGCCCGGACTTCTTGACCTCTTCGGTGACCTCCTCGGGCTGCAGACGCAGCGCCCGCGCCAGGGCTTCGTAGCCGCCGCTCTCGCGGTAGCCACGCACGGTACGCGCCTCGGGGCGGCCGAGATTGCGGGTCAGAACGCGCTCGAACGCCATGGTCAGCCGAGTCCTCTCACGATCTGACGGAGCCGGTCGGGGGTCAGGTTCTCGTGGTAGTCGTCGTCGATCATCGCCATCGGCGCCGTGTCGCACGAACCGAGGCACTCGAACTCGACCCACGAGCAGCGCCCGTCGGCGGTGACCTCGCCCTCGTCGGAGCCGAGCTCGGAGCGCAGCAGCTCGGCCAGCTCCTGGGCTCCGCGCAGCTGGCACGACAGATTCGTGCACAGTCGGATGCGGTGTCGCCCGACCGGGTGCTCGTGGAACATGTCGTAGAAGGAGACGACCCCGGCCACCTTCGCCGCCGGCAGGTGCAGGTAGTCGGCCACCGCCGCGATCGCCTCCGGCGGCAGCCAGCCGCCGCAGGACTTCTGCACGAGGTGGAGCGCGGGCAGCAGCAGCGCTTCCTCGGTCGGGTACCGGGGGCGCAGGACTTCGATGCTGTCGAGGACCTCGGCCGGAAGGCGGTACCCGGCCGCAGCCGATTCGCTCACGGGCGTCGGCCCTCCGCGCGGCGGGTGATCCGGGTCGCCAGCTCGAGGCCGCCCTTGCGCCAGACGTAGGCGTACCCGGCGACGATCAGCGCGACGAAGACCATCACGGCCCAGAACAGGGGCATGCCGCCCTCGCGAGCGACGGTGACCCAGGGATAGAGGAAGGCGGCTTCGACGTCGAACACCACGAAGTCGATGGCGATCAGGAAGAAGGCGATCGAAAGCCGCTTGCGCGAGCGGTCGAGCAGCGGCATGCCCGACTCGTAGGTGGAGTACTTGACGCGCCCGCCGGTCTTGAGACCGGCGGCCCAGGAGGCCGCGATCAGCACGGTGCCGAGCAGCGCGGCGATTCCGAGCGCGACGAGGATCGGAAAGTAATCCCGAGGCACTCGTGAAGACTGTCACAAGCTCTCGCGCGATGACAAGGGGGGAAGGGCCCGCAAGTGCGTGTGCTATAAGGCCGGCCTCCGTGTCGCGAAACGATCTCTGCGCCGTGATTCCCGCCTTCCAGGCCGAGGGCACGCTCGGCGCCGTCGTCGCCGGGACCTTGCGCCACCTCGCACGAGTGGTGGTGGTCGACGACGGGTCGCGGGACGCCACTGCGGCGGTCGCGCGCGAAGCCGGCGCCGAGGTCCTCGTGCTCGAACGGAACCGGGGCAAGGGGTTCGCGCTGCGCGCCGGGCTGGAGCGGGCGATCGCGGGCGGACCGCGGGCGATCGTCCTGCTCGACGCGGACGGACAGCACCACCCCGACGATCTGCCTGCGTTCCTCGCCGCCTGGGACGCCCGGCATCCCGACCTGGTGATCGGCTGCCGTCTCGAGGACCGGCGGGACATCCCGCCGGCGCGCTTCTGGACCAACTACATCGGATCGCGGATCCTGTCGTGGATGACCGGCTTCGAGCTGCTCGACTCGCAGTCCGGATATCGCCTGCTCTCGGCCGGGCTCGCCACGGGCCTGGGGCTCTCCGCCGACGGCTTCGCGATCGAGTCGGAGATGCTGATCAAGGCGGCGCGCCGCGGCGCCCGGCTCGAGCACGTGCGCGTGCGCACCATCTATAATGACGCCGGCAGTCACTTCCGCCCCGTCCTCGACACCTTCCGGATCTCCTGTGCGTCGATCTACTTCAAGGTCTTCGACGACGAGAGCCGAGCGGCCTGACGTCCGCCCGCTCGGCGCGTTCTCCGGAGTCGCGCTCACCGTCGACGTCGAGGAGTGGTACCACTCCTGCTGGGTTCCGGAGTACGTCGAGCCGTCTCGGCGCCCGCCCCTGGTGGAGGAGCTCGACCGCACTCTCCCGGACTGTCTCGACCTGCTCGGGGAGATCGACGCGCGCGCGACCTTCTTCGTGCTCGGCGAGGTCGCGGAGCGCTACCCCGGACGAATTCGGGAGATCGTCGAGGCCGGTCACGAGGTCGCCTGCCACGGCTTCCTGCACCTGCGCGCCGACGAGCGTCCGGTCGCGGAGTTCCGGCGCGACGTCGAACGCGCGCGCTGGGTCCTCGAACAGATTACCGGCCGTCCCGTCCGTGGCTTCCGGGCGCCCGAGTGGTCGCTGCGCCACCTGGCCAACCCGCGACTCCGGGCCATCGCCGAGCTCGGCTTCCAGTACGACAGCTCGCTCTCCCCGGCGGTCGGTGCGGGCGAGCCCGCGAACCCGAGAGAGCCTGCGCGCCTGGTCTGGCGGGACGGACTCCAGCTGAACGAGGCGCCGCCCCTGGTGTGGGGTGGGCGGCTGCGCCTGCCGGTCGGAGGATGGACCGGTCGCCTGGCGCCGGAGCGGCTGCTGGCTTCGGCGATCTCCGACGCCGCGGGAGCGACGTTGGTCGTCCACCCTTGGGAGCTGGTCGATCGCCCGGTTCCGGGCCTCTACACCGGCTTCGCCCGCTTCTTCCACGACGCCGGCCGGGCGGGGTACCGTCTCCGTTTCGCCCGCCTGATCGGGGCTCGGTCCGCGCGCCCGCTGGGCGAGTTGCTCTCGAGGATCCCGGCGGTCCCTTCGGCCCTGCCGGAAACGGAGACCGCGGTGGCGGTGCCGGCCACGGCGCTGCGGCCGACGCGCGTGGAGGGGCGATGAGCGGATCCGAGCGGAGGGTCGCGTTGGTCACCGGCGCGAGCGGTGGCATCGGCGCCGCGACGGCTCGCTTGCTGGCGCGCGACGGCTGCAAGGTCGCGCTGACCTATCTCACGCAGCGCGAAGCGGCGGAAGAGTTGGCGACCGAGGTCGGCGGCCGCGCGTATGCCCTGGACCTGCGCGACCGCGCCGCGATCGCCGACGTGCTCGATCGCGTGGCTGCGGAGCTCGGTCCGGTCCAAGTGCTGGTCCTCAACGCCGGCGCCATCCGCGACGCACTGATGCCATTCCTGCGCGACGAAGATTGGTCGGAGATCCTCGACGTCAATCTGTCGTCGGCCTTCCGGGTGGCGCGCGGTGTGATCAAGGGGATGTATGGCCGGCGTTGGGGGAGGATCGTCGCCGTGTCGAGCGCCAGCGGGCTGGTGGGGCAGATCGGGCAGACCCACTACAGCGCCGCCAAGGGCGGACTGATCGCCTGGGTCAAGGCGCTGGCGCGCGAGGCCGCTTCGTTCGGCGTCACGGTCAACGCGGTCGCGCCGGGATTCGTCGACACCGAGATCCTCGCGGCCTTGCCCGCGGAGAAGCTCGCCAGGTACCTCGAAGGGGTGCCGCTCGGGCGGGTCGGGCGGCCGGAAGAGGTCGCGGCGGTGATCGCCTTCCTCGCCTCCGACGCCGCGTCCTACGTCACCGGCCAGACGGTGGCGGTCGACGGCGGCCTGGTGATGCGGTGAGCGACGCCGGTGCGGCCACGCCCGGGGCCCGGTGATACCATGCCCGCCGTCATGAGCGCCGTTGCCCCCTCCGAGATCAAGCTGCGGATCAAGCAGATTCTGGTCGACCGCCTGAAACTCGATCGCGCCCCCGAGTCGATCGGCGACGCCGAGCCGCTGTTCGGGCCCGACGGGCTCGGACTCGACTCGATCGACGCGCTCGAGCTGGTGCTCGGCGTCGAGCAGGAGTTCGGGGTCAAGATCGAGAACGAGGAGGTCGGCAGCGAGGCGCTGAGCTCGGTCGACCGGCTCGCCGAGTTCGTCCTCGCCCGCCAGACCGGCGGTCTCGCCACTTCCGCTTGAAGCTCCCGCACCGGTTCCCCTTCCGGCTCGTCGACCGCGAGGACGACGGGCGGGCGTTGCTGTGCGCGTCCGCCGGGGCCTGGTGGGACCGGGGTGAAGGGGGCTTGACGCTGCCGCTGCTGGTCGAGGCGGTCGCCCAGTCGGCGGCGCTGCTGCTCGGTCCGGACAACGGCGCGGGCGAGCGCATGGCGCTCGCGGCCGTCGAAGCGGCACGACTGGATCGGCGGCCGGTGCCCGGGGAGACGGTCGAGATCCGGGTCCGGCTCGAGACCCGCCTCGGCCGGCTGGTCCGCGTCCGCGGCGAGCTCACGGCGGGCGGCGAGGAGATCGGCACCGCCACGGTCGTGCTCGCGGCGGGCTGAGCTCTGTTCTGAGGTTCGGGGTTGGTGCGAAAGGGGGGACTCGAACCCCCACGGCCTTGCGACCACAAGATCCTGAATCTTGCGCGTCTACCAATTCCGCCACTTTCGCGCGCCGAGGATCGTATGGTTCGCGCCGAACCGTGTCAACCGACGACCGCAGGTCGGCTAGACTCGAATCGATGAGGTCGACCTCGCGATCGATCGCTCTGCTCGTCTTCCTGGCCCTCGCCGGGGGCTGCGGTCCGTCGGCCGAACGGCGCGCCGCCGACCGTGCCGAGGTCGAAGAGCTGCTGGCCGGCTACGCCGTGGCGCTGACCGAGGCGTATCGCACCGGCGACCCGGCCGGCATGTCCGAGGTCGCGACCGGCCGCGAGATCGAGCGGGTTCGGGCCCGCATCCAGGAGCTCGCGCAGGAAGGTCGGGAGCTCGCCGCCACGTTGCGCGAGCAGCGGATCGTGGAGCTCGACTTCCATCGGGCGACCGGCGCCACGGCGGTCGCGTTCGAGACCTGGGACCTGCGGGTGATGACGGCGGGGACCGAGCAAGTCGTCGCCGAGTCGCTCGCGCAGCAGAACCGGATCGTCTACAGTCTGAGCCGCGACGGCGGCCGGTGGTGGGTGCTGTCGCGCCTGCTCGCCTCGTCCAGCGAAGCTCCGTGAGCACGGTCACCCCCTCGGTCGCCATCGTCGGCCGGCCGAACGTGGGCAAGTCGACTCTGTTCAATCGCCTGATCGGACGCCGACAGGCCATCGTCCACGACCAGCCCGGGGTCACTCGTGACCGCATCGCGGCGTTGGTCGAGCTCGACAGCGGGCGTCTCGTCGAGATCGTCGACACCGGCGGCCTGGTCCCCGGAGACGACCCGCTGGGAATCAACGAGCAGGTGCGGCTGGCGGTCGAAGCGTGCGACCTGGTGCTGTTCCTGGTCGACGGCACCGAAGGCGTGACGTCGGCCGACGAGCGGGTCCGCGACGAGCTGCGGAGCTTCGGCCGGCCGACGCTGCTGGTCGTCAACAAGTCGGACGTCACCAAGGCGGCTCACGGCGTCGGCGAGTTCTGGAAGCTCGGTCTCGGCGAGCCGGTGCCGATCTCGGCCGAGCACGGGCTCGGCTTCGGCGACCTGGTCGAGCGCCTGCTCGGCGAGCTGCCGGAGGAGTCCGCCGAGGTGCCCGCCGCGGCGGACGCAGTGCGGGTGGCGATCGTCGGACGCCCCAATGTCGGCAAGTCGTCGCTGGTCAACCGTCTAGTGGGCCAGCCGCGGACGGTGGTCTCGCCGGTCGCCGGCACGACCCGCGATCCGGTGGACAGCCGCCTCGAACGGGGCGACCGCGCTTACGTGCTGATCGACACCGCCGGCATCCGGCGCCGCAGCCGCGTCGCCGACGCCCCCGAGGAGCTCGCGGTGATGCTGGCGCGCCGGCAGATCGAACGCGCCGAGGTCGCGGTGCTGGTGATCGAGGCGCCACTCGGCGTCACCTCGGGCGACCTCGCCGTCGCCGGCGCGATCTGGCAGGCGGGCCGGGCGGCGGTCGTCGCGATCAACAAGTGGGACCTGCTCGACGACGACGGCCGCGAGCGCCTGGACCGCAGCTGGCCACGGCTGGCCGAGCTGCTCGCCGACCCGCCGCGTGTCAACGTCTCGGCGTCGACGGGGCGCAGCGTCGAGTCGCTGTTCGAGCGCATCGACCTGGCGCATCAGTCGCTCCGGCTCGAGGTCTCGACCGGCGAGCTCAACCGGCTGTTCGAAGGGTGGATCCGCCAGCATCCGGCGCCGCGGCTCGACCACAGGCCGTGGAAGCTGTACTACGCGACCCAGGTCGCCACCGCGCCACCGACTTTCATGCTGTTCGCCAACCGGACGCTGCCGCTGCACCATCCCTACCGCCGCTACCTCGAGAACCGTCTGCGCGAGACCTTCGCGCTGCCCGGCGTCCCGGTGCGCCTGGTGGTGCGTCAGCGCTCGACTTGACGCGGTCGCCGGACTAGGATCGCTCGACCGACATGGCGACGAAGCGGACGTTCAAGCTCGCCGAAGTCTGCCGGCAGCTCGACCTGCCGCCCTACGTGCTGCGCTACTGGGAGACCGAGTTCGCCGCGCTCAAGGGCGACGGCCGAGGTGCCGGCGCGGCGCGCGTCTTCTCGGCCGACGACGTCGCCGTGCTGCGCCGGATCAAGCAGCTGCTCTACGAAGAGGGCTACACCATCGCCGGTGCCAAGAAGAAGCTCGAGAGCGAACCGGCCTCGGCGCGGGCCGAAGCGTCGCCGCCGCTGCTCGAGGCCGACCCGGTCGAGCCCGACGCCAGCGCCGAGGGGGTGGTCGATCCGCCCGACGCGGCGGCACCGACGCTTGACTCGTCCGCCGGCGAGCGGATAGAAAGGCTCCGGAAGGGGATCGCCGAGGCGCTCGACGAGACGCGCGCGATCCTCGCCCTCCTCGAGAAGTCCAGTCGTTGAGTCGTTCCGGTCGGGACGTGGCGCAGCCTGGTAGCGTACCTGAATGGGGTTCAGGGGGTCGTGGGTTCAAATCCCACCGTCCCGACCAATTTCCCCCCCCGCGAGCCTCTTCGTGGCCGTCGATCGATGTCTCCGGAGCTCCCGGCAGTGAACGGTAGAGCGCCCGACCTCGGTGTCGCGGTCGTCACCGGCGCGGGCAGCGGCATCGGCCGCGAGATCGCGCTGGCGCTGGCGCGGCGCGGGCACCGGCTGGCGCTGGTCGGCAGGCGCCGTGCTCCGCTCGAGCGCACGCTGGCCGAGGCGGGCGGCGAAGGTCTGATCCTGCCCGCCGATGTCCGTGACGTTTCGGCCCTGGCCGATGTCGCCCGGTCCGCGCTGGCGCTGGGACCGCCGGAGGTGGTGGTGGCCGCCGCCGGCGCCGCCGCCGTCGCGCCGTTTCTCGAGGCGGAGGCGGCCGAGTTCGAGCGCATCGTCGACGTCAACCTGCTCGGAACCGCGCGCCTGCTGCGCGGCTTTCTCCCCGCCATGGTCGCGCGCGGCCGGGGCGCCGTCGTGCCGATCCTGTCGGTGGCCGCACGCCAGGCGTTTCCGGGCTGGTCGGCGTACGCGGCGAGCAAGTGGGGTCTGCTCGGACTGGTCGAGACACTCCGGATCGAGCTCGCCGGCAGCGGCGTCCGGATCATCGCGATGACGCCGGGCGCCACCGACAGTCCGCTGTGGAACGATCTGCCGGGCTCCTGGGACCGGCAGCGGATGATCCCCGCGGCCGAGGTCGCCAACGCCCTGCTCTGGGCGCTCGACGCCGGCGACGCAGTCGCCATCGAGGAGATCCGCATGCGCCCGCCGGGAGGGGACCTGTGAGCGCCGCGACGGTCCCGCCGGAGCGCGACCGCGGGCTGGTCTGGATCGGTCTGACGCCGCTCCTGCCGCTGCTCGGTCTGCTGCCGGGCGGCCGTTTCCTCCTGCCGTTGATGGCGCCGATGGTGCTCTGGCCCGCCTTCTCCCGTGCGGTGCGGGCGGGCGAGACGCAGCGAGCGTTCGCGGCCGCGATGGTCTGGACTCTGCTGCTCTCGGCGTCGGTCATCGTCTTCACCCAGGCAGCGCCCGCCGAGGCGGGACGCTCGATCCTGAACGGCGAGCCCTACCGCCACGAGATGTTCGCCTGGATCGAAACCGGCGAGGGCAAGGAGAATCGTCCCAGCGAATTCCTGCCCGAGCACGCGCTCCACCTCGTGGCCTTCGCGGTGCTGACCGTGGCGACCGGCGGCTACCTCGGACTGGCGCTGGGGGCCGCGCTGCTCGGCTACATGAGCTATTTCGTCGGGAGCTTCGCCGCTTCGGCGTCCGCTCCGCTCGCCGGGTCGCTGGTCGCCTGGGTGCCGTGGTCGGTCGTGCGGGTGCTCGCCTTCGTCGCGCTCGGCAGCGTGCTGGCACGGCCGCTGCTGACCCGTCGCTGGAGCGCTCCGGACCGGCGCGAGCGGCGCTGGATCGCGATCGCGCTGGCCGGAATCGCGGTCGACCTGCTGCTCAAGAGCACGCTGGCTCCGGCGTACGGTCGCTTTCTCCGAACCTGGATCGACTGAGCCGATCGCCGACCGTACCGGTCCGAGCGTTCGTCGGCCGCGCCCGGGGCGGCGCGTCGTTGACAGTCTCTCGCGCCGGCGGCTACACTGAACTGCTCGCGGAAGTCCCTTGAAAATGAGTACCCTGCGCCCGATGGAACGAGCTCTCGACGGCACCGGCCGGCACTTCGCCGTGGTCGCGTCCCGGTTCAACACGGAGATCGTCGATCGGCTGCTCGCCGGAGCCTGTGCCGCGCTCGAACGTCACGGTGTCGACCGGGAGCGCATCGAGATCGTGAGGGTCCCGGGGGCCTGGGAGATCCCGCTGGCGCTGGAGTCACTCGCCCGTACCGAGCGATTCGACGGCCTGGTCGCGCTCGGAGCGGTGATCCGAGGCGAGACCGCTCACTTCGAGTATGTCGCCGGAGAGTGCAGTCGGGGCGTCATGGACGTCTCGCTGCGCCACGCGCTGCCGGTCGGCTTCGGCGTCCTGGCGTGCGAGACGCTGGAGCAGGCGCTGGCGCGAGCCGGCGGTGCCGCGGGCGACAAAGGGGAAGAGGCGGCGCTCGCCGCCCTCGAGATGATCGACGTCCTGGAGCGCAACGGCGCCTGACCGGGACGGTCGGCGAGCGCCGCGGGGCGTGGTCCGGGCGGCGGTCGGGGAGCGGAGAGACTTGGGCAAGCGGCGCATGGCACGGGAGATGGCGGTCCAGATGCTCTACCAGGCCGACCAGGCCGGGAGCTCGGCGCCCGCCGTGGTGCGCGCATTCGACGTACAGGAGTTCCTGGTCGAGCGACTCCGTGCGGAGGCCGCCGCCGAGGAGCCGGCCGTCGCGCCGCCTGTGCGGCTCTCCGAAGAGGATCTCCGGGAGGGGCGGGAGGCGTTCGATCACGCCACCGCCCTGGTCGCCGGTACCCGCGATCGGCTCGAGGAGATCGACTCGCTGATCCGCGCCCAGACCGAGAACTGGCGGCTCGAGCGGATGCCCCCAGTCGACCGCAACATCCTCCGGCTCGCCGTCTACGAGCTGCTCCACGAGCCCGACGTCCCCCAACTGGTGGTCGTCGACGAGGCCGTGGAGCTCGCCAAACGCTTCGGCTCCGAGCAGTCGGGGCGGTTTGTCAACGGCTTGCTCGACGGACTGATCAAGCGGCACGCGTTTCCCGGGAGCTTCGATTGAGGCGGCGCGCCGTGATCGTCGCGCTCGCCGCTCTCGCGTTCGGTGCGGTCGCGGGCGCGCAGCCCGCGCGTGTGGTGGCGGGTCGCGACGTCGCGACCGTGGTGCCTCCGCCGGGTGTCGCCGTGGAGTCCTACGCCAACGCCGGCTATCGACTGGTGCTCAATGGCGACGGCAGCGCGTCGATCGAAGTCGATCTCGCACCGCTCCGGAGCCGCGTCGGCTTCGTCGCGGCGGCCGATCCGCAGGCGTCGCCCGAGGTTCGCAAGCTGGCCGCGGCGCTCACCGCCGGCGCGCGGGATCGCTACGAGGCGGTTTCGCGCGTTCTGGAGTGGGTCCGCTCCAACGTCGGCTACCGGCTGGATCGGAGCCAGGATCAGGCCGCCGAAGCGGTCCTCGTCCGCCGTACCGCCTACTGCACCGGCTACGCGCGCCTGTCGGTCGCGTTGCTCTCGGCGATCGGAATCGAGGCGCGCGAGGTGCCGGGTTACGTCTTCGAAGGGGTGCCCGGAGGGCCGCCGGCCGGTTTCCACCGCTGGATCGAGGTCCTCCACCCCGACCGCGGGTGGGTCTTCAGCGATCCGCTGGCGAGTCACCACTTCGTGCCGGCCACCTACCTGCGCCTGGCCGACGACCGCCTGGTCGGGGAGCCGGCGCCGGGGCGGCTCGTCGACCGCATCGACGACGTGCTAGAGGTCGACGTGCGCTACTGGACGTTCGGCTCGGGCGCCGGAACGGTGCGACTGCGCGCCAACGGCGATCATCGACGGGCGGCGGCGCTCGCGCTCCGCATCGAGTCCGGAGTCGACGGCGAGGCGTTTCTCGACGGGGGCGGCGTGCGGCGGCGTCTCGCGCTTCCGGGAGGGCGCGGCGTCTTCGTCGGGCTCGAGCCCGGCAGCTACGAGCTCCGGGTCGAAGCGGGCGGCCGTCTGGCGGCCCACAAGACGGTGACCTTCCGCGACCGCGTGCTCGCGAGCATCGAGCTCGCCACCGAGGCCGCCGGCGAGGAGAACGGATTCACGAGATGAGCCCTTACGACCACCGGACCGTCGAGTCCAAGTGGCAGGATCGCTGGGAGAAGGCGCGGGTCGCCGAAGTCGACCTGCGCAACGCCCGGGACAAGCACTACATGCTGATGATGTTCCCCTACCCGTCGGGGGACCGGCTGCACGTCGGCCATGGGCGCAACTACATCCTCGGCGACGCGCTCTACCGCTACCAGCGGATGCGCGGGCACCGCGCCCTCAATCCGATGGGCTGGGACGCTTTCGGGCTGCCGGCGGAGAACGCGGCGATCCAGCGCGGTGTCCACCCGCGCGACTGGACGCTCGAGAACGTCCGCGTCATGAAGAAGCAGTTCCGGCGCTGGGGGATCCTCTACGACTGGTCGAAGGAGGTCACCTCCTGCCTGCCGGAGTACTACCGCTGGAACCAGTGGCTGTTCCTGCGCATGCTGGAGAAGGGGATCGCGTACAAGAAGCGGGCCCCGGTCAACTGGTGCCCGAGCTGCCGCACGGTCCTCGCCAACGAGCAGGTGATCGACGGCGCCTGCGAGCGCTGTTCGACCGCGGTCGTCCAGCGCGACCTCGAGCAGTGGTTCCTGCGCATCACCGACTACGCCGAGCGCCTGCTCGACGGGCTCGACCGGCTGGAGGGCTGGCCGGAGAAGGTGAAGGTGATGCAGCGCAACTGGATCGGGCGCTCGGAAGGTGCGGAGATCGACTTCGCGCTGGAGTCCGGCGGCCCGATCACGGTGTTCACGACGCGGCCCGACACGCTGCACGGCGCGACTTTCCTGGTGCTCGCCCCGGAGCACGCCGCGGTCGCGGGCCTGATCGAATCGCGGGCCGACCGTGCCGAGCTCGACCACTGGATCGAGCGGGTGCGCAACACGCCGCGGATCCAGCGCGAAGGCGAGCAGACGCCGAAGGAGGGGAGACCGACCGGTGCGTTCGCCGTCAACCCCGCCACCGGCGAGCGGATTCCGATCTGGCTGGCCAATTACGTGCTGCCGGACTACGGCACCGGCGCGGTGATGGGCGTGCCGGCGCACGACCAGCGCGACTTCGAGTTCGCGCGCGCGCACGAGCTGCCGGTCCGCGCCGTCTACCACCCGGAGGAGGGTGAGCTCGACGGAGCGGCCATGACCGCGGCGGTGCCGCACGAGGGGGTGATCCGAGGCACCGGTCGCTTCGACGGGCTGAGCCCCGGCGCCGACACGATCCGTGCATTCGTCCTCTGGCTGGAGAGCTCGGGGCACGGACGGGGCAAGGTCAGCTACAGGCTCCGCGACTGGCTCATCTCGCGCCAACGCTACTGGGGCACGCCGATTCCGGTCGTCTACTGCGACGCCTGCGGAGTCGTCCCGGTTCCGGAGGACCAGCTTCCGGTCGAGCTGCCGTACGACGTCGAGTTCTCCGGGCGCGAGGGCAATCCGCTGTCGCGCAAGGAGGCGTTCGTCGCGGCGAAGTGCCCGAAGTGTGGTGCGCCCGCACGGCGCGAGACCGACACGATGGACACCTTCGTCGACAGCTCGTGGTACTACCTGCGCTACCTGTCACCGCGCGACGCGACCCGGATCTTCGATGGCACTCTTGCCGACCGCTGGGCACCCGTCGACCAGTACATCGGCGGTATCGAGCACGCGATCCTGCACCTGCTCTATGCCCGTTTCGTCTGCCGGGTGCTCCACGACTTCGGCCTCGTCGGCTTCGAGGAGCCGTTCCGGAACCTGTTCAATCAGGGGATGGTCACGCGCTTCTCCGAGACGAGCGGACGGGTCGAGAAGATGTCGAAGCGCAAGGGCAACACCGTCTCGCCGGACGAGATCATCGACGAGATGGGTGCCGACACCGAACGGATCTACACGCTGTTCCTAGGCCCGCCGGAAGACGAGGTCGAGTGGAACGACGAAGCGGTCACGGGCGCCCACCGATTCCTGCAGCGTCTCTGGCGGGTCAGCGAGCGCCTCGGCGAAGCGCCACCCACCGCGCCGGCCGACGCCGACCTCGAGCGCGCCCGCCAGGTGGCGATCCAGCGGGTCACTCGCGACTTCGAACGGTTCAAGTTCAATACCGCCGTCGCGGCGTTGATGGAGTACCTGAACGTCCTGTCGCGAGCGGTCGAGGACCGAACGGCGTCGAAACTGTGCGTCGAGCAGGCGATCGACACGATGGCGCAGCTGTTGCACCCGATCGCGCCCCACGTCACCGAGGAGCTCTGGGAGCGTCGGGGCCACACCGGCAGTCTGCTCGAATCCGACTGGCCGGAGCTCGACGAATCGAAGCTCCGGAGAGAGCGCATCCAGCTGGTCGTCCAGGTCGATGGCAAGCTGCGCGACCGCATCGAGGTCGAGGCAGGCGCCACCGAGGCCGTGGTGCGCGACGCCGCGCTCGCCAGCGAGAAGGTCCGCGAGCACGTCGGCGGACGGCAGATCGCGCGCGTCGTCCAGGTGCCCGGACGACTGGTCAACATCGTCACCCGAAGGGAGGAGAACTGATGCGGTCGCGTGCCGCCGTCGCCCTCGTCGCCCTCGTCGCGCTCGCAGCCCTCGCCGGCTGCGGCTACCGGCTGGTCGGAACGGCCTCCAATATCCCGCCTGAGATCCGCGTCGTGCGCCTCGATTCCTTCGAGAATCGCACCGGTCGAGTCCAGGTGGAGCAGATCCTGACCAGCGCCGTCGCCGACGAGCTGGTGACCCGCCAGCGCTTCGAGGTCCTGACCACCGACGAGGGAGCTCCCGACGGCGAGATCACCGGCGCGGTGACCGGCTTCAACGTCCGGCCGGTCTCGTTCGACGCCGAGGGTCGCGCGACCGAGTACGAGATCGCGATCACCGTTCAGGTGGTCTTCCGACAGATCGCGCCGGAACGGGTGGTCTGGCAGAACGATCGCTACCAGTTCCGCGACAGCTACCAGCTGGAGGCCTCCGAGCTCGGTTACTTCGATCGCGAGACGCCCGCGATCGAGGCGACCGCGCGCAAGTTCGCGGAGACCATGGTGACCGACCTGCTCGAAGGGTTCTAGCCCGGTCCTACTTGCCGGCCTTGCGGACCGCGGCGACCAGGCGCGACTTGGTGCGGGCCGCCGTGTTGCGGTGAACCACGCCCTTCTTCGCGGTCCGATCGACGACCGAGATCGCCGTCGCCAGGGCCGCCTCGGCGGCCTGGACGTCGCCGCGCTCGGTCGCCTTGCGGACCTTCTTGATCGCCGTGCGCATGGTCGAGCGCACGCCGCGGTTCTTGGCGCGCTGCGCCTCGGACTTGGCCGCCCGCTTCTTGGCCGACTTGGTGTTCGCCATCTGGATGCTCCTTGCGCTCCCCGCAGGGACGCGGTCTTCCGGTCGGTGATCGCCGCGGCACCGCGGGCCGCGGCGGTTGCGCCGCGGCCGGGTGGGGCAAGTCCTTCGGAACGATTAGTTTATCGGCGGGGCGCTGCGCTGGCAACCCCGAGGCCCTGCAGGCGCTGGCGGGCGAGATTCGCCTCGTCGGAGCTCGGGAAGGAAGAGACCACCCGCTGCAGCTGGGCGATGCCTTCGTTGCGCTGGCCGAGCTCGATCTGGGCATAGCCCTTCTTCAGCAGGGCGCTCGCCGTCTTGTCGCTACGCGGCCAGCGGGTCAGCACCTGGTCGTACTCGGCGATCGCTTCGACGTACTTCTGCTGCCGATAGAAGCACTCGCCGATCCAGTACGAGGCGTTGTCCGCGAGGTCGGTTTCGGGGAATGCCTCGAGATACTGCCGGAAGCCGAGCAGCGCGAGGTCGTAGTTGCCGCGCAGGTAGTCGCTGTAGGAGGTCTGGTAGAGCGACTCCGGATCCGCCGTCGGAACCGGCACCGAGGGCGTGGTTCCCGGGGCGCCCGGCTGCGTGACGTTGCGTACGGCCTTGAGGTCCTGGCTGGTCGCGGCGATCTGCTGCGAGAGCTGGGACAGCCGGTAGTTGGTGTCCTCGAGGCGGCCCTGCAGCTCCGAGATCTGGTTCGACAGATTGCCGAGGTCCGCGCGCATGTCGGCCTCGGCCTTGAGCAGCTGGTCGGTCTGCTGGCGCAGCGCCTGCTGCAGCTCCGCCACCTCCTCCTTGCTCGACGTCTGCATCTGGATCTGGAGGACCTGACGCTGGACCTCGGAGATCTGGGCGCGGAGCTCGTCGATGTCGGTCGACGAAACGCAGCCCGCTGCGCCCAAGGGCAGCAGCGAGAGAGCGAGGAGGCGGCGGAGCTTCATTCCGGTACCGGCCTTCAGCCGACGTTGGTCCGGCCGGTGACCAGGAAGTGGGCGCGGCGATTGCGCGACCAGCACGACTCGTCGCTCGAAGTGCACTGCTGGCGCTCCTCGCCGTAGGAGATCGTCCGCAGGCGGGTCGCCGCGACGCCGAGCGAGACCAGGTAGTCCTTGGCGGCCGCGGCACGGCGCTCGCCGAGGGCGAGGTTGTACTCGTTGGTGCCGCGCTCGTCGCAGTGGCCCTCGAGAGCGACCTCGAATTCGGGGTGCGCGCGCAGCCACTCGGCATTGCGGGCCAGGCGGGCGCGGGCGTCTTCGCGCAGGTCCGACTTGTCGAAGTCGAAGTAGACGTCGCCGAGCAGACCGTTGGCGGCCAGGTAGTCGTTGACCGCGGCGATGTCGCCGGCGAGCGGGTCGGGCGTCTTGTCGACCGGCTCGGCCTGCGGGCGCGGTTCGACGTCGGTGGTCGGCGTGCTCGGCGTGGTGACCGTGTTGGCGTCGAGGTCCGGAGTGGTCTTCGCCTTCTTCGGCCCGCAGGCGGGCAGCAGAGCGACGAGAGCGAGGGCGACGATCCAGCGGTGGCGGGCGAAGGTCATCTTTCCTCTCCTTGCGACGGATCCAAGCCTCTGTGCGTGACGGGATCTCAATTGGGCTCCGAAGTTAGCAAATTCCGTTCCCGGGCTCAACGGCAGGTTCCGCGTCGAATCGGCTCACTGCGGATAGCCGGACCACTCCGGCGAGGAGTTGTTGCCGGCGGTGGTCAGTCGCTCGATCGAGCCGCCCGCCTGCGAGTCGACGACGAAGATCTGCGGACCGCCCCCCCGGGTCGAGGAGAAGGCCAGCCGACGGCCGTCCGGCGAGAAGGAAGGGCTCTCGTTCGAGCCGTCGCCCGAGGTCACCCGCACGCTCTGGAGGGTGACCAGGTCGAGCACCGCGATGTCGAATCGGTTGCGCTCGGCGCGGGTGGCGAAGGCGAGGCGGGTGCCGTCGGGGCTGAACGCCGCCCCGTCGTTGTAGTCGCCCTGGAAGGTGACGCGGCGGACGTTGGCGCCCTCGCGGTCCATGACGTAGATCTGCGGCGAACCGGCCCGGCTGGAGGTGAAGGCGATCTCCTGGCCCGAAGGGCTCCACGCCGGGTTGGTGTCGATGCCGCCGGAGTTGGTCAGACGGCGCACACCCGAGCCGTCGCGATTGCAGACGAAGATCTCGACGTTGGCACCGAGCGCGCGCGCGAAGGCCACCAGGCGGCCGTCGGGCGACACGGCGGGCGAGGCGTTGAGCGTGCCCTCGGTGACCAGCGGCGATTTGCGCCCGGAGGCGATGTCGGCGAGGTAGATCGCCGGCCCCTGACCGCCGAAGAAGGAGACGTAGGCGAGAACGTCGTTGCGGCCGCTCCAGGCGGGGCTCATCGAGATCGACTTGTGGGCCGTGACCCGGCGCTGGTCGTGGCCGTCGTAGTCCATCAGGTAGATCTCCTTCGAACCGTCACGGTCGGAGACGAAGGCGATCGAGGTCAGGGCGATGCCGCGCTTGGAGGTCAGGAAGAGGACGATCTCGTCGCTGAAGGTGTGGGCGATGCGGCGGGCGAGATCGAAGGTGCCGCGATAGCGTTTTCCGACGATGGTCTGGCGACTGGCGAGGTCGATCAGCCGGCCCTCGAGCACGAGCCGGTCGCCCTCGAACTTGATCTCGTGCTGGAGCAGCATCGCGGCCCCCAGCGACCGGTACTGGTCGGCGTCGCGCTCGAGGTCGCCGGTCAGAGTCAGGACCGCCAGCTCTTCGGGTCCGATCAGCTGGAAGACGCCGGTGCGCTCGAGATCGCGGCGCAGGGTGCGGTCGAGCTCGCCGGCGGCATTGGCGGCGGTGCCGGTCAGCGCCGACAGCCCGCGCAGCGCAGGCACCGCCAGCCCGATCACCTGAACCTGGCCGGACTGGCCGAGGACGACGGTGATCCCCTGGCCTTCGCCGGCGGGAGGGGGAGCCTCGCCCGCGGCGGGCGCCGGAGCGGCCGGTGGCGGAGCCGCCGGAGCCTGCGCCGTGGCGTCGACGGCGAGGCCGGCCGCGACGGCGGCGAGCAGGAGGACGAGGACCGGAGCGGACCGCTTCATCGGCGGGGATCTCCTTCAGCGCACGATCAGATTGACGCCGAGCGTCTCCTCGCGAAAGGCGCGGGGGAGCGGCGGCAGGGGGGACGAGGTCTGGACCGCGCGCAGGGCGGCCAGGTCGAAGCTGTCGAGTCCGGACGAGTTGACCACCCGCAGCTGGGTGATGCGGCCGTCGCGACGGATGACGAAGTGCAGCACCGCCTCGACGCCCGAACCGACGGGCGGGCGGGTCCAATTCGAAGAGATCTTCGCGAGCATCTGGTCGACGTAGTAGCCGTAGGTGAAGTTGGGATTGTCGAAGCCGGCCACCGCGGCCCCCAGCGCGAAGCCGCCCGCGGCGGCGTCGGGCCGGCCCTGGATCTCGGGCTCGGTCGCCGGCGGCTCGGTCGAGGGCTCGGAGCGGGGCTCCTCGGCGGGCTTCTTCGGCTCCGGACGGCGCTGCGGGTCGGGCAGGACGGGGGCTTCGACCACCGGCTTCGGAGCCTCCGGCACCGGCTCGGGCTTCTTCGGCTCCGGTTCGGGCCGGGGCTTCGGGCGGGGACGCTCGACGCCGAGGCGCGCCGCGGGCACGATCTGCACCGCGACGTACTCGGGGAGCTCGGCCGCGGGTCGGAGCAGTCGCGGCAGCACCACCGCTGCGGAGAGGACCACCAGGTGGAAGGCGAGCGCGAGCGCCAGGGCGGAACGGATCGGCCGGCGGCCGACGGTTTCGCCGCGGTGCTCGAGAAGCGTCGAGACGACGTCGGACATCCCTTCAGCGCCGCGCCGGCTCCGGGCGCTCGGTGACCATGCCGACCTTGACGATGCCGCCCTTGTGGAGCGTGTCGAGGACCTCGATGACGCGACCGTACGGCACGTCGCGATCCCCCTTGAGGAAGACCGTCTCCTCGGCGCGGCCGCGCAGCGCGGGCGTCAGCACCTCGATCAGCTTGGTCGGATGGACCGGCTGCTCCTTGAGATAAATCAGACCGTCGCGGTTGATCGACAGGACGATCGGATCGGCGGCGCGCGCGGGGATCGCCGGCGCCTCGGACTTCGGCAGCGCCACCTCGATGCCCTGATGGAGCATCGGAGCCGTGATCATGAAGATGATCAGCAGTACGAGCATCACGTCGACCAGCGGCGTGATGTTGATATCGGAGAGGATCTCCTCGTCGTCGGTCGGGGCGCCGGTCAGGAAGGCCATCGGCTCAGGTGAAGTTGCGCTCGGCGAGGTTCATGAACTCGAGCGCGAAGTCCTCCATCAGCGCTCGCAGCCGCTTGAACTGCCCGCCGAGGTAGTTGTAGCCGACCAGCGCCGGGATTGCCGCGGCGAGACCTGCGGCGGTATTGACCAGCGCCTCGGCGATGCCGGGGGCGACCGCGACCAGCGAAGTCGAGCCGGTGCGGCCGATGTCGCCGAAGGCGTTCATGATCCCCCAGACCGTGCCGAACAGGCCGATGAACGGGGCCGCGGCGGCCGTGGTGGCGAGGAACGACGCGCCGCGGGTCAGGATCTGGGTCTCGGCGGCGATGGCACGGCGCAGCGACCTTTCGACGCCGGGGAGCGAGCGGATCCGGTAGCGCGACTTGTCGGCCCCGTGCTCGTCGCCCTGGGCGCGGATCTGGCCGTCGATCTCGGCGTAGCCGGCCTGGAAGACGCCGACCAGCGGCGAGGTCGCGACTCGCGCGGTGGCGGCGCTGACTTCGCTGAAGCGCTTGCTGCCGCGAAAGGTCTCGAGAAAGCGCCGGGTGTGGGCGCGGGCGCGGCGGATGTGGAAGAACTTCCAGAGCAGGATCGCCCACGAGCCGATCGACAGCACGGCGAGCGATCCGAGGACGAACAGCGCCATCGGCCCCGACTGGCCGAAGGCCTCGACGATGCCGCCGTTACCGGTTTGGGCGATCCAGAGCGTGGTGGCGGCGGTCGGCATGGGCGGTCCCGGGAAGGCGGAAACGTAGCACGCGCTTCGCGAAACTGTCCATGGATCGAGTCAGATCCTCGTTGCTCGGAGGCTGCGAGTCGTTGACTCCGGGGTGGCCGGCGTCCTAAGTTTGTCGGTCGTCGAAGGGAGGAGCTCCGGCATGAAGATCGCCGTGTGCATCAAGCAGGTTCCGGATACCGAGGCGCGCCTGCGCGTCGGCCGCGACGGGCGTTGGATCGACGAGGAGGACCTGCCCTTCGTGATCAACGAGAGCGACGAGTACGCGCTCGAGGAGGCGCTGCGCCTCGCCGAGAAGTCCGGCGGGGAGGTGGTCACCTTCAGCCTCGGTCCCGAGCGGGTCCGCGAGGCGCTGCGCAAGACGCTGGCGCTCGGGGCGACGCGCTCGGTGCTGCTCGCTCACGCCGCTTTCCAGGGCGGTGACGCGCTCGCGACCGGTCGCGCGCTGGCCGCCGCGATCGCGCGCGAGCCGTTCGACCTGGTGCTCACCGGCTCGCAATCCGACGACCACGGTTTCGGCGCCACCGGCACCGTGATCGCGGGGCACCTGGGCTGGCCGCACGCCTGGCTGGTCATGGGTGTCGAAATCGAGGAGGGGGGCCGCTCGTTGCGCGTCGTGCGCGAGATGGAGAGCGGCGTCAACGAGATCCTGCGCCTGCCGCTGCCCGCGGTCATCGAGGTCCAGGCCGGGATCAACCATCCGCGCTACGCCTCGCTCAAGGGGATCATGGCGGCGAAGAAGAAGGAGATCGCGGAGGTCACGCCCGCGGACCTCGGGATCGCCGAGAGCGAAGTCGGCGCCGCGGGCTCGCGGCTCGAGACGATCTCGGTCGGCTTCCCCGAGTCGGGCGCTGGCGCGCAGATCTTCGAGGGGGACGCGGTGACCGCGGCCCGGCAGCTGGCCGACCGTCTGCGACAGGAAGCGAGGGTGATCTGATGGCTCCGACGACGACGTCACCGGTCTGGATAGTCGCGCAGCATCGCGACGGCAAGCTGCACCGGATGACCTGGGAGGCCGTGGCCGCCGGCCAGCGCCTGGCGGTCCTGCTCGGTGGCCGGGCGAGCGCGCTCGTGCTCGGCAGCGGCGTCGACGGTCTCGCCGCGGAGCTCGCCGCCTGCGACCTCGAGCGAGTCCTGGTCGCGGACGCGCCGGTGCTCGCCTCCTACACTCCGGGCGCCTACGCCGCCGCGCTCGCGCCGGCGATCGCGGCGGGGGCGCCCCGCTTCGTGCTGTTTCCCCACACCTACCAGTCCTGCGAGTACGTGCCGCTTCTGGCCCAGGCAGCAGGCTGTGCCCACCTACCGGAGGCGATCGGCTTCGACGCGACCGACGGCGGCATCGTCTTCAAGCGCCCGGTGCTCGAGGGCAAACTGCACGCGCGGGTGAGGGTTCGCGGCGAGGGGCCGGCGCTGGTGACCCTGCAGTCCGGGGCGTTCGCAGCCGACGGCCGGGTCGCCGGCTCGGCGACGGTCGAGCCGCTCGGCGGCGACCTCGGGGCGGTGGTCGCCGGCCGCGAAGTCCTGGGCACCGAGCAGGTCGCCAGCCAGGGCGTCGACCTGACCAAGGCCGAGGCGATCGTCGCCGTCGGCCGCGGCGTCGGCGGCGCCGACAAGCTCGGCGCGATCGAAGAGCTGGCCCGCCTGCTCGGCGCCGAGCTCGGCGCGAGCCGGCCGGTGATCGACGCCGGGTGGCTGCCGCGCGATCGCCAGATCGGCTCGAGCGGCCAGACCGTGAGCCCCAAGCTCTACCTGGCGCTCGGCATCTCCGGCGCGATCCAGCACCTGGTGGGGATGAAGGGGTCCTCGGTGGTCGTCGCGGTCAACAAGGACGCCGGCGCGCCGATCTTCAAGATCGCCCACTACGGCGTCGTGGGCGATCTCCACGAAGTCGTGCCCGCGTTCACCGCGGCGGTGCGCGAGCTCAAGGGCTGACGGCGCCCGGGCTCAGTCGACGTAGCCGAGCGCCTTGAGCTGCTTCAAGGTCTCGGCCTCGGCGGAGACCGCGTCCCCGCAATCCTCGTTGCCGCGGGTGAGCGGCAGCGGCTCGAGCGCCTCCCACTCGTCGAGGGCTCGCTTCAGCCTCTCGAAATCCTCCGGGAAGCGATCGGAGACGTCGACCGTCTCGCCGGGGTCGTCGACCAGATCGAACAGCGCGTACTTCGCGCCTTCGCGCTTGGCCACGCGCTTGCCGTCGTTGTAGCCGAGCAGGTGGTGGAGCGCGAAACGGCGATCCACCGCGGCGTGGACCCAGTTGCCGCTGTACGAGTATCCGGCCTCCGAGAAGGTGATCGTGTCGGCGCCGCTCGCCTCGCCGCGCATCCTCGCGACCAGGCTCCTGCCGCGCCGCCAGCCGCCGTCGCGCAGGCGCCGGCCGGCGAGCTCGAGAATCGTCGGTGCGAGATCGATCAGGGCGACCGGGTCGGCATCGGCACGCGGCGCGAGCACTCCGGGATAGCGCACGATCAGCGGAACGTGCAGGCAGGTCTGGAACGCGAACATACCGTGGTCGAACCAGTAGTTGTGCTCGCCGAGCGACTCGCCGTGGTCCGAAGTCATCACGGTGAGCATGCGGTCGTAGTCGCCGCGCCGCCGCAAGGCGGCGAGCAGGCGATCGATCTCCTGGTCGGCGTAGCGAACCTCGGCGTCGTAGCGCGAGACGTAGAAGGGAAGGTCGGTGCGCTCGTCCACCAGCTGTTTGCGGCTGATCGAGCCGAAGCTGTGTCGGTGGTTGCCGTCGGAGATCGGGACTTCGACGGGCGGACCGGCGTGCTCGTCGTCCTGGTAGAGGTCGCGATAGGGCCCGGCCGGGGAGTAGGGCTCGTGCGGGTCGACGTAGTGGACCCAGAGGAAGTAGGGACGGTCGTCCTTCAGGGTACCGAGCAGGTCGACGGCGAGATCGGTCACCGCGGTGGCTCCGGTCGGATCGAGCCCAGCGGTCTTCGGCGTCACCTTCCAGGTCTCGATGTAGGTCTCGAATCCCTGGTCGAAGCGGAACTCACGGGCGAGCGCGGCGTTGGCCACGACCGCGTGCGTCTGGTAGCCGAGGGCGCGCAGCTCCTCGGCGAGGAAGTCGAGGTTGCACGACGCGGAGTCCTCCCCGATTTTCCGCACCAGGTGGTCCGAGCAGTACGAGCTGGTGAAGATCGACGTGAAGGATGCCGTGGTCTTGGGTCGGTGAACCCGCGCCGCCGCGAAGCGCACGCCCTCGGTCGCCATGCGGTCGAGAATCGGCGAGGTCGGGCGCGGGTTGCCCCAGGCCGAGAGTCGGTCGGCCCGCTGCGTGTCTACGGTCAACAGCAGGATGTCGGGACGCTCGGGTTCCTCGGCGCGGCCGGCCGCGGTCCCGTCGCCCGCCGGAGCGCATCCGGCGGCGAGCAGAGTGGCGACGGCGAGGGCGGGGAGCGCGGCGGGTAGGGAGCGAAGGGCGCTCCGCCGCGGGTTCTGGGGCACCGCGGGATGCTAGCGGCGGTGCAGCGCGGAGGTCAAGGCGCCACGAGATCGTGGAGCACGATCCCGGCGGTCACCGCGACGTTGAGCGATTCCACCGGAGCGCTGAGCTGGAGGGTCCAGAGGTGATCGGCGCGCGCGAGCACGGCGGTCGACAGTCCCGGGCCTTCGGCCCCGAGCGCCAGGACGATGGGTCTCTCGACGGCGGGGTCGGGACCGCGCCCGCCGTGTGCGGCCAATGCCGCCCAGGTGGGACGTCGCGGCGCGAAGATCCGATCGAGAGACTCGACGCCCACATCGATCGCCACCGCCAGGCGCAGCAGGCTTCCGGCCGAGGCGCGCAGCGCGCGCGGGTGATTCGGGTGCGCGCAGCCCGGCGCGAGCAGCAGTGCCGCGGCGGCGAACGCCTCGGCGACCCGCGCCACGGCGCCGATGTTGCCCGGGTCCTGTACTCCGTCGAGGTAGACGTAGAGACCGCTCGACCGCACCGGCACCGTCTCGACGCCGAGGCGGGGCAGCCGGGTCAGCGCCAGCAGACCTCGCGGCGCATCGGCGTCGGCAAGCTCGTCGAGCAGGCGCTCGGCCACCTGGCGGGGCGCACGGGGGAGGCGGGGCAGGAGAGCGCGGCCGGCGGCTGATTCGGCGAAGCTCGCGGTGACCAGCACGGTCTCGAGCTCGAGTCCGGCCTCGAGGGCCGCCGTGACCAGGTGTGGACCCTCGAGCAGGGCGTGTTCGCCTTGCCTTCGCCGGAGCCGGCGGATAGCCTTGAGCGTCTCGTTGCTCCGGCTCTCGATCATGGCGCGCACTCTCAGGGACTTTCTCGGAGGATATCAGCGCGGCATCGAGGTCTGCGTCGCCGGGAGCGCTTCCGATCAGCTGCTCGGCGTGCGCGAGGCCTTTCGCCGCTTCTTCCACGACGGGCTGGACCGACCCGTTCCGGTGGCCGTGGTTCCGCACGACGACGACGGCCCGCGCCGCGGCTTGGCCGCCTCCGACGCCGAGGCCGTGGAATCGGCGCGATCCGCGGCGCGCCGCCTCGAGGCGGCGCTGCCCGGGACCTACCACTTCTACATCGCCAGCGAGTTCTGCGTGGCTCCCATCGAGATCGCCGGCGCGGAGCGCTGGTTCGTGCGCGCGTGGTCGGCGGTCGTCGGGCCCGGCGGCGAGGCGTGGGGCTCGAGCGGCGCGGTCCAGCTGCCGGACCGGATGATCGAGGGGCTGTCCGGAGCCGAGATCGCGCTGGCGGCGCCCGGCACCCGCCGCGCGGGCGGCACGATCTCGGCGTTGACCGGCGGGCTCGAGACGCGGCGCAGCGCGGTGGCTCTCGCCACCGTGCACGCGCTGTCGACGCTGTTCTACGGGGTCCTCGAAAGCCGACCCGGCCTGCCTCGGTGAGGCGCGGGCCGTCTGATACCATTTCGCGCGGCGTTTTTTCGCGCCGTCCCGAGTGAGGTCTTCCTGATGAGCCATCGTGAAGTCGAGCTGTTCACGTCGGAGTCGGTCACCGAGGGGCACCCGGACAAGGTCTGCGACCAGATTTCCGACGCGGTGCTCGACGAAGTGCTGCGCCAGGACCCGCTCGGCCGCGTCGCCTGCGAGACGCTGGTCGCCACCGGGCTCGTCGTCCTGGCGGGCGAGATCACGACCAGCGCCAACCTCGATTTCCAGCGGATCGCCCGCGAGACCGTCCACGAGATCGGCTACAACGACGGCGCGCTGCGCTTCGACTCCGAGGGGTGCGCGGTGCTCAACGCGATCGGCAAGCAGTCGCCGGACATCGCGATGGGCGTCGATCGCGATGGCGCCGGCGACCAGGGGCTGATGTTCGGCTTCGCCTGCCGCGAGACCCCCGAGCTGATGCCGATGCCGATCATGCTGGCCCACGGTCTGACCCGGCGCCTGGCCGAAGCGCGCAAGACCGAAGAGGTGCGCTGGCTGCGCCCCGACGGCAAGAGCCAGGTCACGATCGAGTACGCCGATGGTCGACCCAAGCGCCTGCACACGGTGGTCGTTTCGACGCAGCACTCCGAGCAGGTCGAGACCGAGGAGATCCGGCAGACGGTGATCGAGCGGATCGTGCGACCGGTGATCCCCGCAAGCCTGATCGACGATCACACCATCGTCCACGTCAACCCGACCGGCAAGTTCGTCATCGGCGGACCGCACGGCGATTCCGGCCTCACCGGACGCAAGATCATCGTCGACACCTACGGCGGCTACGGTCGGCACGGTGGCGGCGCATTCTCGGGCAAGGATCCGACGAAGGTCGACCGCTCGGCCTGCTACATGGCCCGCTACATCGCCAAGAACCTGGTCGCCGCGGGGCTGGCGGACCGCGTCGAGGTTCAGCTCGCCTACGCCATCGGCGTGGCCGAGCCGGTCAGCGTGCGGGTCGAGACATTCGGCACCGGCACGATCGAGGACGGTCGGATCGAGCACCTGGTGCGCAGTCACTTCCCGCTGACGCCGCGCGGCATCATCGATCACCTCGACCTGCGCCGGCCGATCTACCGGGCGACGGCGGCCTACGGCCACTTCGGGCGCGAGGAGTCCGGCTTCACCTGGGAGCGCACCGACCGGGCCGAGGAGCTGCGCCACGCCGCGCGGGCGTCCGGCGCGGTTCCCGCCGTCGCCGGCTGAGGCGGGCGGACCCGCCCCGCCGGCGGAGGACCCGAGGGCGGCGATGAAGAGAGAAGAGATCGTCCGCATCCTGCGCGAAACCGGCGACCTGCTGGAGTTGCGTGGCGAGAACCCCTTCCGCGTCCGCGCCTACCAGACCGCCGCTCGCGCCCTCGAAGGGTTGACCGAGGAGCCCCAGGATCTCCTCGAGTCCGGCAGGCTGGCCGAAGTCCCGGGGATCGGCCCGGGCCTGGTGGCTTCGATCGGCGAGATCGTCCACACCGGCCGCATGTCGCTCCACGACGAGCTGCGCTCGGCCTATCCGCCGGGATTGCTCGACGTCTTCGGCGTGCCGGGGCTGGGTCCGAAGAAGATCCGAATTCTCCACGACGAGCTCCGGGTCGGATCGGTCGCCGACCTGGAGCGCGCCGCGCGCGAGGGCCGGATCGCCGGCCTGCCGGGCTTCGGCGCGAAGTCGCAGGAGAAGATCCTGGCCGGCGTCGTCGCACTCGGCCGCCACCGCGAGCGCCACCTGCTCTCGGAGGCGCGTCCGGTGGCCGAGAGCCTTCTCGCTCATCTCCTGCGCCACCGCGCGGTCGAGCGAGCCGAGATCGCCGGCAGTCTCCGGCGCTGGCGCGAGACCATCGGCGACCTCGACCTGGTCGCCGCGGTCGCGGTCCCCGACCGCGAGGCGGTGGCGGAACACTTCGTGGCGGCGGAAGGCGTCCAGGACATCGTCAATCGCGGCGATACCAAGGTCACGCTCGCGCTCGGTGGCGGCTTCCAGGCCGATCTGCGCATGGTCGAGCCCGACGAGTTCGCATCGGCGCTGCTGCATTTCACGGGCAGCAAGGAGCACAACGTCGAGCTGCGCTCGCGCGCCAAGCGCGACGGACTTACCCTCAACGAGTACGGGCTCTTCCGCGGCGAGCGCCGTCTCGCGGCCGAGGACGAGGCGGGCCTCTATCGACGGCTGGGGCTCGCCTGGATCCCTCCCGAGATGCGGGAGGGCCTCGACGAGATCGAGCGCGCCGAGGCCGGACCGCTTCCGGAGCTGGTGCGGGCGGAGGATCTGCGAGGGACGTTCCACGTCCACACCACCTGGAGCGACGGCACCGCCTCCCTCGATCAGATGGCGCGCGCCGCCGCGGCGCTGGGCTGGGAGTACCTGGGGATCGCGGATCACTCGCGCTCGGCGGCCTATGCCGGCGGGCTCCAGCCGGAGCAGGTCCGCGAGCAGTGGCGCGAGATCGACGCCTGGAACCAGCGCGGAGAGCGGCCCTGGCTGTTCAAGGGCATCGAGTCCGACATCCTGGCCGACGGCACGCTCGACTATCCCGACGAGCTGCTGCTCGGCTTCGACTTCGTGGTGGTCTCGGTGCACAGTCGATTCCGGATGTCGCGGGAGGAGATGACCGCGCGGATCGTGCGAGCCGTCAGCCATCCCTGCGCGACCTTCCTCGGCCACCCGACGGGTCGGCTGCTGCTGGCCCGCGACGGCTACGAGGTCGACCTCGAGGCCGTCTTCGACGCGGCGTTGGCCCACGGTACGCTGATCGAGGTCAACTCCAATCCCCACCGGCTCGATCTCGACTGGCGGATGTTGCGCGGTTGGCTCGCGCGGGGCGGCGGCGCTTCACTGAACCCCGACGCACATTCGCCGCAGGGGCTGAGCGACGTCGCCTTCGGTCTCGGCGTGGCGCGCAAGGCGGGCGCGCGTCCCGAGGACGTGCTCAACACGCGCGGCGCGGCGACCCTGCGCGACTTCCTGACGGCCCGGCGCGAACGCGCGCGCGATCAGCTGCGGACGCCGAGGAAGAGGTAACCCGCCAGCAGCGAGAACAGCGCGCTCGGGCTCCAGACCGCGACGATCGCGGGTAGCGCGCCGACTTCGCCGAGAGTCGAGAAGAAGGCGTAGACCGCCAGGAACACGATGCCCAGGACGATCGACACGCCCAGGCCGTAGAGGGCTCCCTTGCGCTGCAGGCGGAAGGAGAAGGGGAGCCCGACCAGTGCCATCACGACCGCGCCGACCGGGAACGCGACCTTGTTGTGCAAGGCGACCTCGTACTTCGGCTGCGGCTGCCCCGCGTCGCGCAGAGTCCCGACGTAAGCGGCGAGCTCGCCGAACGTCATCTGAGACGGTCGCCGCACCTCGGCCGCGAAGTAGCCGGGCGCCTCGGGGAGATCTACCGCGATCGGCTCGACGAATGGCCGGAAATCGAGCTGCTCGCGGCCGTCGAACGTGCGCGCCCATCCGTCCTGGAGGCGCCAGCCCGAAGGGGTGTGCCGTGCCTCCTCCGCGAACAGCCGCGCGACGATCCGCCGCTGATCGTCGAACTCGAAGACCTGAAGTCTCCGGATGGTCCCGGACCGCTCGTCGAAGGAGAGGTAGTTGTACATGAAGCGGCCCTGCCCAAGGAGCCATTGCTTGTCAGCGCTGCGTAGCATCCGCTGGGGGGTCCGCCCCTTGATCCGGTCCTTCGAGTCCGCGACCTTCTGATTCGACGCCGGCAGTACCTGCGCCTGGAGGAACGTCGCGCCGACCGCGATCGCCAGGGCGGCGACGACCGCCGGCAGCGCCAGGCGGTAGAGGCTGACGCCGAGGGCGCGGCAGGCGATGACCTCGTTGGTGCGCTGCAGCAGGCTGAACGTCACCAGCGTGGTCACCAGGACGGCGAGCGGTGAAACCTCGAAGGCCATCTGCAAGGCCTGGTACTTGTAGTAGCGGACCACGGTCGCGGTGGTCGGCTTGTTCTTGAGGATGTCGTCGATGTTCTCCGTGAAGTCGGCGACTGCCCGCAAGGCAACCGCCGAGAGCAGGACCAGCACGAAGACGAAGGCGAACCTGCGCAGGACGTAGCGGTCGATCAGGTTCGGGAAACGCAGGCGGAACTTCGGCACCCGCAGCACGATGCGCCCCCGCGCGGGTCTCGATGCGGCGAAGCGACTTCCGGTTGCGCCAGCGGCCGCGCCCGGTGGAAGGCTGCGCCCGCTCCGGCGGCCGGGGAGAGAGGCGACCATCGCCAGGACTCTGCGCCCCCGCCGCGCCAGGGCCCTCAGGAGCGTGCCGTCCCGCAGCGCCCTCGGGATCGGGGAGCGATCGCGATTGCGGGCGACGATCAGCGCCAGGCCGGCGGCTCCGAGCAAGATGTTGGGAAGCCACATCGCCAGGCCGGCGGGGAGCTTGCCGACCGCCGCCGCTTCCTCGCCCTGCGTGATCAGAACGTGGTAGAGCACGACGATGCCGATCGACAGGGCGAAGCCCGACGACTTGCCGCCACGCCGGTTGTTGTAGGCGAGCGGCAGCGCGAGCAGTCCGAGCACCAGCGCCGCCGCCGGGATCGCGAACATCTTGTGGATCTCGACCCGGGCCAGGTTGCGCTGGTCGGGGGCTCGCCTGGGATCGGCCGCGATCGCCCGCAACTCCATCAACGTCATGCCGCGGACCTCCTGGCTCGCGGCCAGACGCTCCTGACGGCTCGACTTGAAGCGGTCGACCAGGAGCAGGCGCAGCTTTTCGTAGCGGCGAGTCTCGTACCGGTCCGGGCGGGCGACGTCGAAAGTGTGCTGGACCGCGTCGTCCAGCGAGAGCTCGACCCGCTCGCCGCCGTCGAGCAGCTCGAGTCGGCCGCTGCGGGCGGCGATCACCTCGTTCGGCGCTTCCGCGCCGAGGACCGCGGTGGCGAGGAAGACCCCCTCCCACGAGCCGCCTCGGGGCGGAGCGTCGAACACGTAGAGCACCTGCCCCTGGAACTCGTTGTAGAAGACGCGCGGCTCGAACTGGGCGCTCAGTGTGCTCGTCGACGCTTCGGTGGTCAGCTGAGTGAAGGCGAGGTTCCACTTCGGCTTGACCTCGACCATCAGCCAGGTGTTGAAGACGGCGACGGCGAGTGACAGCAGCGCGATCGCGGGTACCAGCCGGTAGACGCTGATGCCGCCGGCGCGCAACGCGACGAGCTCGCTGTCGGAGGCGAGTCGGCCGATGCCGAGCAGGACACCGAGCAGAAGGGCCATCGGCAGTGTCAGGACCACGATCGAAGGCAGCAGGTAGAGGAGCAGCTGCGCCACCGTCCCCGCCGGGATGCCGCGCTTGATCACCCAGTCGGCGATCTCGAAGAACTGCTGCACGAGTAGGATGAAGGTGTAGACGAGGAGCCCGAGACCGAAAGGTCCCAGGATCTCGCGCAGCAGATAGCGGTCGAGTCGCCGGAGCATCGAGTCGGCGATTCTAAGGGCGCAAAGCTCGCGGTGCTCGTCGATGTCTCCAAGGGGTTCCCGCGCGTGTCGGAATCCGAGTCGAGGCAGCGGGCCGCGAACTGGTGTCGTCGAAGGCTGGGCGCTCTACCGGCAGGGTGACCCGCCCGAGGAAGATCCTCTGGACGGGGGAGCGGCCTGTATTACGCCGCATTTGCGCCAACGCGGCTCTGCGTGAGCGCGAGAGGGGTCTCCAGAGAGCGACGGCTCTCGGAATCGCCGCCGGAGGATCGCGGTTTCGCTCGCTCGGACCGGGTTCGATGGCCAGCTCCAGCCTTCGATTCGTAGAGAAAGGAGATCGCATGTCGGTCGTGCTGGAACGCCTCTACCGCTTCTCCGCGAGTCACCTCTATCGTCGTCAGGAGTGGAGCGACGAGGAGAACTTCCGCCGATTCGGGAAGTGCGCGACGCTGCCCGGGCACGGGCACAACTATCGACTCCTGGTCCGCGTCGCTGGAGCGGTCGATCCAGAGACCGGATTCGTCGTCGACCTCGGAGCGCTCGACGAGGCGGTCCGCCGCAGCGTGATCGAACCACTCGATCATCGGCATATCAACGAGGCCATCGCCGACTTCGCCATCGGCGGCCGGATTCCGTCGAGCGAAAACCTCGTCCTTTGGATCCGTGAGCGCCTGGTGCGGGACCTTCCGGAGCGCTGCGCGTTGGTCGGGCTCCGGCTCGCCGAGGACGACGATCTCGCCGCGAGCTGGACGTCGGAGGGTGAAGCCTCGACTTGACGCGCCGGCGGTGGGCTCCCACAATCGACCCATGACGAGCTCGCCGAACCAAGATCCCCGCCGGTCGTCGCCTCGGGATCCCGAGCACTGGATCGAAATGCGGATGCGAGGCCTGATTCTCGACCCCAATTCCGGTGCACCCGTGGTCATCCTGCGCGAAGAGGGGAGTGCGGTCTACCTGCCGATCTGGATCGGGGTGTTCGAAGCGAATGCCATCGCGCTCGCCGCGGAAGGCATCGTCGCTCCGAGGCCGCTCACTCACGACCTGCTCCGCGGAATCCTCGACGGCCTCGGCGCGCACCTGGTCCGGATCGAGATCCACAGCCTGCTCGAGGGGACGTTCCACGCCCGGATGGTGATCCGGGCGCCCGAGGGTCGCGATCTGGAAATCGACGCCCGGCCCAGCGACTCCATGGTCCTGGCGCTCCGGACCGGAGTTCCGATCTGGACGGCTCGGGCGGTTCTCGATCAGGCCCTCCAGACTTCGCGGGCTTACGAGACCCAGGACGAGGAGCGCCTGCGCGAGTGGCTCGAGCGCGCACGCCCGGAGGACTTCGGCAAGTATCAGATGTAGCTAAGATCTGCAGCTGCAACCCTTGTATTTGCAACCAAATACGCAAAATGTCGGCGTGCCGACACAGACTGAATCGGCTGCGGACCGGGCCGCCTTGACCCGGCCGTCGTGGCTTCCGTACACTGCGCCGCACTCATGATCCTCACCATCACGAATCAGAAGGGCGGCGTCGGCAAGACGACTACGGCGATCAACCTCGCCGCCGCGCTGGCATCGAAGGGCCTCAAGACGCTGCTGATCGACCTCGATCCGCAAGCGAACAGCTCGATGTCCTTTCTCGACGTCCACGGCATCGAGAAGTCGGTCTTCGATGCGCTGATCGACCCTTCGGTCGGGTTTGCCACGGTTCTTCAGCTCGCGGAGAAAGTTCCGAATCTGACGCTCGCGCCTTCGACGATCGCCCTGGCCAAGCTCGAAGCCAAGCTTCTCGGCGAGATCGACAGCCACTTTCGCCTCAAGGACGCGATCGCGCCGGTGCACCCGGACTTCGACTTCGTGATCATCGATACGCCGCCGACTCTGGGGATCATCACGGTGAATGCGCTGGTCGCTTCGACCCACGTTCTGATCCCGATTCAGTCGAGCTACTTCGCGCTCGAAGGGACCGACGACCTGCTCGAAACGATCGACAAGGTGAAGGCCCGCGCGAATCCGCAGCTGCAGATTCTGGGTGCGGTGATCACGCTCCACGACAAGCGGACTCAGCTCGGACGGGACATCGTCGACCAGATTCAGAAGGTGTTCGGTGACAAGCTCTTCGAGACCGTGATCACCAAGAGCGTGAGACTCGAAGAGAGTCCGGCGTACAAGGAATCGATCTTCAGCTTCGCGCCACGATCCACCGGTGCGTACGAGTACTACAAGCTCTCCGAAGAGGTGCTGAGCCGTGTCTGAGGCGACTGCCGCGAAGCGCGGCCTTCCGGTGCGGGTCAAGATGCGCCATACCGCGCACTTCGTGGACGAACTGACCGCCCGTCACGAAACTCCGGTCGGGCGCCTGCTGCCGCTCTCTTCCGTCCAGCCGGACCCCGGGCAGCCGCGCCAGGAGCTCGGCGACCTCGGCGACCTGGTGTCGTCGATTCGCGAGAAGGGGGTCCTGGAGCCGATCCTGGTCCGTCCGGTCGCGGCTTCCGGCAAGGAGGTCGCAGGCGAGGCCGCCAAGGCGCAGCGGTTCACGATCATCGCGGGTGAGCGTCGCTACCGGGCGGCCCTCGAGGCGGGTCTCTACGAGATTCCGGCGATCGAGCTCGACGTCTCCGAGCAGGAGGCTCGCGAGATCACCTTGATCGAGAACCTCCAGCGCCGGGATCTGAGCCCCTTCGAGGAGGCCGAGGGGTATCGCGCGCTCGGCGACCTCCACGGCTACACCCAGGAACGGATCGGTCAGGCGGTCGGGAAGTCGAGATCCCTGGTGGCCGAGACCCTGGCGCTCCTGCAGATCCCGTCCGAGCTGCGCAAGGTGGCTTCCGATCTGGGCATTCGCTCACGGTCCCTGCTCCTGGAAGTGGCCAAGCTCGGCGACCCCGCCAAGATGAAGACGCTCCTGGATCGCGTCGGGCGTCAGGGACTCAGTCGGGACGATGTCCGCAAGGACACCCGAGAAGGTGGCGGCCGCTCCAAAGTCGGTGCCCAGGGGCGCCGCAAACCGTACACCTTCAAGTTCAAGGCTCCGGACCAGAGGTATTCGCTGCAAATGACCTTCCGGCAAAGCACCGTGGACAAGGACGACTTGATCCGGGCGCTCGAACAGATCCTCCAAGACCTTCGCAACGCCAAGGACTGAAAGAAGGACCCTCAGCGAAGGGGGCCTCGAGGCCGAAGTGCCGGACCTCGGCGGTACTTCCCCTATGTCCTGGACCGGTGAAGTTGACATAATCTATCTTATCGGACGTTGAATTCGAAGGTCGAAGCGGTCCGATCTTCTGGTCCAGCCCGGACTCGACCGGCCCCGGAGCTCGTTCCCAGGGACCTCCACCGTTCGTGCCCCGGCAACTTTCACGGCTCTGACGTGGATCTCTCGCTGAAGTTCGAATTGACGCCTGGCCTGCCGATTCGGCGCCGTGGACGCTGGCGGGCCGCCCCTCGTTCCAGGCAGCGCGCAGCGGAATCTCCGGGGACTCATCGCGGAGCTCGGGCGCTCCGGACCGGGCTGTCGGTGATCGCGATCTAGTCGCGATCGCTGTGCTGCGGATCGATCACCCGCAACGGCGACGGGCGACGGGCCGCAACGGCCTCGGGCGCGCCATCGAAACCCGAGTTCACAGCCGAGATCGAGGCGTCCGGCCGTGAGCCCGCGCGAACCGTTCCCGCGAGCCAGCTGCCGATCAGGCTGTGCGTCAGGGTGCGTTCGATTCGCACTCGGGTCATGACTCCGGGGGCAAGGTGGCTTCCGCGCGGGGCTTGGCGCGCATCCGGGAGGATTCCGAAGTGCACGATGCGATTGCACGAGGTCCGGCCGACGTACTGGTCCGGTTCCTTGCCGGGGCCGGTGACGAGCACGTCCATTTCGCGGCCGGCGAGCTCCCGATTCAGCTCGGCCTGGATCTCGTTCTGGCGCGCCAGCAGGCGCTGGAGCCGCTCTTCGGCGACTTCGCGAGGCACAGCGCCGTCGAGTCGAGGCGCCGCCGTCCCTGGCCGCGGCGAGTAACAGAACGCGAAGAGCGCCGCGAGGCGGAGCCGTTCGACGAGCGCCAGGGTCGCCGCGAAGTCCTCCTCGGTCTCGCCGGGGAAACCGACGATCAGATCGGTCGAGAGGGCCAGCGACGGGCGCGCCGCGCGCAGCTGCTCGACCAGGTCGAGGTAGAGGCCGACCTCGTAGCCGCGGCCCATGCGACGCAGGATCCGGTCCGACCCGGACTGCACCGGCAGGTGCAGGTAGTCGCAGAGGTTCGCGTGCCGGCGGTAGCGCTCGACCATGCGCGGCGTGAAGTCACGCGGATAGGAGGTCACGAAGCGCAGGCGCTCGAGGCCGGGCAGCGGCGCGACGGCGTCGAGCAGGTCGGCGAAGTCGGCCTCCCCGCCCGGTTCTCGCCAGTGGTTGACCGTCTGGCCGAGGAGCTCGATCTCGAGGTAGCCGAGATCCAGCAGGTGGCGCACCTCTTCCACGATCTCTGCCATGGAACGACAGCGCTCGGGGCCGCGCGTCGACGGCACGATGCAGAAGGTACAGCGCTTGTCGCACCCTTCGATGATCGTGACCATCCCCTTGCAGTCCTCGTCGCGGGCGACGGCGTCGAGGTCGTAGCGCCGCTCGGTCGGGAATCCGGTGGCCACCAGACGCTCTCCCGCCACCACCCTCGGCAGCAGCTCGCCGAGCTCGCCGACTCGCGCCGGACCCAGGACGAAATCGAGGTCGGCGACCCGCGCCAGCGCACGCTCCCCTTCCTGTTGGGCGACGCAGCCGCACAGCCCGATCCGCAATTGCGGGTTGTCGGCTTTCAGACGCCGGTATTCGCCGAGACGGGAATAGACCTTGTTCTCGGCCTTCTCGCGGACGCTGCAGGAGTTGAGCAGGATGAAGTCCGCCTCGCCGACGTCCCGTGCCGGCAGGATGCCCTGCCGCATGAGCTGGCCCGCCATCCGGCGGCTGTCCAGCTCGTTCATCTGGCAGCCCCAGGTTTCGACGAAGAACCGGCGTGGCCGGCGCGAAGACGTCACGGGCTCGGCGACGGCTCGTCCGGGACCACCGGCTCTACCGCCTGGATCCCCTCGGCGGTCTGCAGGATCGGGACGGGCTCGAGCTCGACGCCTTCGCGCAGCCACCCCGGCAGCGCACCGGCTCGGCGCCCCTCTTCGAGGTAGGCCTCGACCTCGCCCGGACCGGCCGCGGCCCGGCTCCTGGCGGCTTCGAGCTCGGCCAGGACCCGATCCCACTCGGGTTTGACCTGCGAGTCGCGGACGTAGGGGTCGTCGGTCGAGTAGAACTTCGTCCGCAGCGCGGCGGCCTCGCCTTCGAGCCGGGTGAGGGCCTCGACGGCGTCCTTCCAGCGCTCCCGGATCTCGCGACCCCGACGGCGCCACTCGCTCTCGTCGAGGCCACCGGCGACGGGAGGATCGGCGGTCTCGGCCGAGTCGGTGTCGGTCCCCGGTGAGGCGACGGTCAGCTTCTGGTCCTTCACGAACTCGGCGAGGTTCTTGTCGGTGATCACGGCCACCGGCTTCGACGTGCCGGTGGCCCGCTCGGCGCGCGCCCGCGCCGAGGCCTCGGCGAGCGACTCCGGCGCGTCGGGGTCCTCGCCGCCCTCGTCGAGCACGATGACCGGCGGCGGCGTCGGGACCGCGACCGGAGGTTCCGACGGGGGCGGCGGCTCCGGCCGCACGGTGGTCACCGCGCGTGGCGGCAGCGCCTCCCGGGGCTGGTCCTTCGACGACGACGCGCATGCCGACGCGGTGAGCGCGAGCACCGTCACTCCCGCCGCGAGCACGGCACGATCAGGCACGCCCATAGCGATCCTCCAGCCGCACGACGTCCTGGAGCTCGGGAGTCGAGACCTCGAACAGGTCGCATCCGCGCTCTCCGGCCACCATCCGGTGCCGGGTCGGGGGCGACACGTGGTACGAGTCGCCTTCGACCAGCGGCGTGCGGATCAGCTCGCCCCCCTCCTCCACCTGGAGCTCGATCGAGCCGCGGAAGACGAAGAAAGTCTCGTCCTTGCGCTCGTGGTACTGCAACGAGAGCGCGTGGCCGGGCTCGATGTGCAGGATCTTGCCGACGTAGCGATCGGTATGGGCGACGATCAACTCGTGCCCCCAGGGCTTCTCGACGCGTCGGGTCGGGAATCTCATCGTGCTCCTCGGCCGGCGTGGCCGCCCAGCAGTTTCTCCACTTCGCCGGCGCCGGCCGCGTCGCAGCAGCGCGCGGCGATGCCGGCCATCACCGCTGAGTCGACGCTCGCCGCGGCCTTCCGCAGCTTCGACACCGACCGCGGGTGAACCGAGAACCGACGCAGCCCCAGGCCGATCAGCAGTGGCAGGTAACGGACGTCCGCGCCCATTTCGCCGCACAGGCTGACCGGGATCCCGGCGCTCCGGCCGCTGTCGACGACGGAGCGTAGCATGCGCAGGATGGCCGGATGGAGCGGATCGTAGAGGGCCGCGACCTGCCGGTTGTTGCGATCGACGGCGAGCGCGTACTGGATCAGGTCGTTGGTGCCGATCGCGAAGAAGTCGACTTCGCGCGCCAGCTGATCCGCGATCAGGGCGGCGGCCGGTACCTCGATCATGATCCCGAGCTTGACGCTCTTGCCGCGGCGGGTGCCGTCCCGGTCGAGCTCCGCGGCGACCTCGTCGAGAGTCGCCCGGAGCGCGCGGACCTCCTCGATGCGACTGACCATCGGCGCCATCACCCAGAGCTCGCCGTGGATCGAGGCCCGGAGCAGCGCGCGCAACTGAAGGCGGAAGATCTGCGGACGCGCCAGGGTGAGTCGGATGCCGCGCAGACCGAGGACGGGATTCTCCTCGGCGCTTTCCATCATCTCGCGCGCCAGCTTGCGCCCGCCCAGGTCGTAGGTGCGGATCACCGCGGCGTGCGGCGCCGCCGCTTCGAGCAGGCGCCGGTAGATGCGCAGATGGTCCTCCTCGGTGGGCAGCCGGGGGTCGGTCTCCATGTACAGGAACTCGCTGCGGTAGAGGCCGATTCCCCGCGCACCGCTCGTGGTCATCTCCTCGAGCTCCTCGGGCAGGTCGATATTGGCGAGGAGCTCGATTTCGACGCCGTCGCGGGTGACCACCGGAGCCGCGGAGTCGCCACGCGCCGCGCGCGCCTCGTTGCGCGCGAAGGCGACACGAGCCCGCTGGTAGCTCTCGAGGTCGCTCGCCGCGGGATGGAGCAGCACGAGCCCCTCGTGACCATCGACCACGATCGGGTCCTCGTCGGTCACCATGCCGGTGACGCCCTCGACGCCCGCGACCGCCGGGATGCCCAGAGAACGGGCGATGATCGAGGTGTGCGAGGTGCGGCCGCCCGACTCGATGACGAAGCCGACGACGTTGGCGCGCCCGTGGCGGATCGCCTCCGACGGCACCAGATCATCGGCGACCAGGACGACGTCGCCCTCGACCTCGGAGACCTCGTGCTGGGAGATTCCCTGGAGGGTCCGCAGCAGCTGCCTCGAGACGTCCTCGAGGTCCTGGCCGCGCTCGCGCAGGTACTCGTCGTCGATCCGCGCGAACTTGCGCGCCAGCTCGAGCGAGGATTCGTGGACGGCCCACTCGGCGTTGATCCGGTCGCGTCGGATCCGCTTCTCGATCTCGACCACGAACGAGCGGTCGCCGAGCAGCAGTTGATGCGCGTCGAAGATGGCCGCCAGCTCCTGGCCGAAGAGCCGGCCGACGTTGCCGCGTGTACGCTGGATGCCGCGCTTGGTCTCCTCGCAGGCGGAGCGGAAGCGGGCGACCTCGTCGTCGGTCCCCTCCTCCGGAATCGGAATGCGGAAGACCTCGACGTCGCGCTTCGCGATGACCACCGCGCGGCCGATGGCGATACCGTCGGAAACGCCCATCCCGCGCAGGCGGCGGGTGCGCGACTTGGGGCTCATGCGGAGCTCACTCCCCTTCCCCGAAACGGTCGGCGAACAGGCTGCGGACGGCGTCGAGGGCGCGCTGCTCGTCCTCCCCCCGACACCGCACGACCAGCGACGTGCCCTGCGCGGCGCCGCGGCCGAGGATGCCGAGGATGCTCTTGGCGTCGATCTCCTCGCCGTCCTCGAAGACCAGCGTCACGTCGCTCGCAAAATCGGCGGCGAGGTGCACCAGCTTGGCGGCCGCCCGGGCGTGGAGCCCGAGGCGATTGACCACCTCGAGGCGCTCCTCAGTCATCGCCACAATCCGGTTCGCGCTCGGTGTCCGCGGTGCCCGTGGCGCGCGCGATGCTGCGACGGCCCTTGACCTCGAGCCAGCGCGCCACCTCCCCCACCGGCGCGGCGGAGGTCCGCGAGCAGCCGAGCCGCACCACCATCGGGAGATTGACTCCCGAGATCACCTCCACGCGTCCCTCCACCCGCAGCGACAGAGCCGCGTTCGACGGGGTGTCGCCGAACATGTCGGTGAGCACGAGGACCCCTTCGCCGGTCTCGAGCCCGGCCAGCTCGGCGGCGATGCGGGCGCGCGCCTGCTCGAGACCCTCGGACCAGTCGAGCGACAGCGCCCGGAAGTTCGGCAACTCGCCGGCGATGACGCGAGCGGCCGCGAGCAGCTCGGTCGCCAGGCCGCCGTGGGTCACGATCAGGACTCCGATCATCGTGCTGCCCGCTCCAGCTCGCGATGGACGCGACGCGCGGACCAGCCGGCGGCGCCCAGTCGCGAGGCGAGCCGTTCGACCACCGCCACGGAGCGATGTCGCCCTCCCGTGCAACCGATCGCCACGGTCAGGTAGCTGCGGTTTTCCTGCCGGTAGCGAGGCAGCAGGAAGAGCAGCAGGTCGGAGAGCCGGTCGACCAGCGCGCCGTAGTCCGGCTGCTGATCGAGGAAGCGGGTGACCGGGTCGTCGAGCCCGCTGTGCTCGCGCAGGCCCGGCACGAAGTGGGGATTGGCCAGGAAGCGGACGTCGAACTGCAGGTCGGCTCCCGGCGGACAGCCGTGCTTGAAGCCGAAGCTCATGAGGGTGAGGGCCATCTCCGGCTCGTGGCCCGGCTCGCGACCGAACTCGCGGTAGACCAGGCTGCGAATGTCGTGGACGGACCAGTCGGAGGTATCGAGCACCAGATCCGCCGCGCCGCGCAGGTCGGCCATGAGGTCGCGCTCGCGACGGATGGCGTCCGGAACCGGGAGATCGGTGCCCAGCGGATGGGGCCGGCGCGTCTCCGAGAAGCGCCGCACCAGGGCTTCCTCGGACGACTCGAGGAAGACCAGTGTCGGCGCCAGCCGCTCGCGGTCCAGGCTCGCCCACAAGCGGGGCGCCTCGGTCGCGAAACCGGCGGCGCGCAGGTCGGCGACGACCGCGACCCGGTCGCTGCCGCCGGTGAGGCCCACCGGATCCGCGAGGAAACGCTCGAGCAGCGGCAGCGGCAGATTGTCGACCACCGCCCACCCGAGGTCCTCGAGGCAGTTGCCGACCGTGCTCTTGCCCGAGCCCGAGAGGCCCGTGATCAGGGCCAGCCTAGCGCGGCTTTCCCTTGCGGTTCCGTTCAAGCTGTTCCTCCAGCTTCCGGGCGAATTCGCGTGCCGAGTGGGTCCCCTGCAACTTCAAGACGTGGTTGCGGGCGGCGATCTCGACGAGGTTGGCGACGTTGCGCCCGAGCGAGACCGGCATCCGGATGTACGGGCAGGGCGTGTCCAGGATCGCGTAGACGGTCTCGTCGAGGCCGAGCCGGTCGTAGGCCTTGCCTTCGCGCCACGGCTCGAGCTCGATCACCAGATCGATCGGCTTGCGCTCGCGCACGGCGGCGAGACCGAACAGGTCCTTGACGTTGACGATGCCGAGGCCGCGCAACTCCATGTGGTGCTTGAGAGGTTCCTCCGATGAGCCGATCAGCTCGCCGTTCGGAAACCGCTTGATCACGGCCCGGTCGTCGGCGACCAGGCTGTGCCCGCGGGTGATCAGGTCGAGTGCGGCCTCGCTCTTGCCGACGCCGCTCGATCCGATGAGCAGGACACCCAGGCCGTAGACGTCGAGCAGCGTACCGTGGACGCGCGTCGACGGTACCAGGTGGTCTTCGAGGAAGTAGCTGATCCGTTTGATCACCGAGGACGACATGGCGCTCGACGACAGCACGGGGACTTGCCGCTCGCGGCACTCCTCGAGCAGCTCGGGCAGCGGCATCAGCCCCTTGGTCACCACGATCACCGGGATCGGCAGCGAGGCGATCTGGCGGCAGCGCTCCCGTCGCGCCTCCGGCGTGAGCGTGCGCAGGTACTCGAGCTCGCTCTCTCCGACGATCTGCACCCGTCCCGACTTGATGTAGGCGTAATAGCCGGCGAAAGCCAGTCCGGGCTTCTGGACGCGCGGATGGGTGATGCGGTTGTCGAGGTGTTGCTCGCCGCTGAGGACCGAGAGCTTCAAGTCCTCGAGCTCGTCGCCCAGGAGCTCCGAGACCTCGACGAACTGGTCGTCCGCTACGTCGGACATCCCGATCTCCTCAGCTCCCGTTGCCCGCGCCGAGGCGGGCCAGTGCTTCTTCGACGGTCGCGGCGCCGGCGAGCGCCGCGACGTTGGCCGGATCGCGGGCCCATCGCGAGATCGCCGCGAGCACCCGGAGGTGCGCCGCCGGCGTCGCCGGAGGCGAGACCACCGCCAGGAAGACCCGCACGGGCTCGCCGTCCGGAGCGCCGAAGTCGACGCCCCGCGGATGAACTCCGACGGCCAGCCACGGCCGGTCGATCCCCGCCAGCTTGCAGTGCGGCACCGCCAGGCCCCGTCCGAGGGCAGTCGATCCCAGCGCCTCGCGCTCGGCGAAGCGTCGGGCGATCTCCAGCGCGGACGTCCCGCCCGGCAGCTCGGCGGCGAGCCGTCGGGAGAGCCCGGCGAGCACGGACGACGCGTCGGCACCGTCGAGGTCCGGGAAGACCAGCCCGGGACGGGTGACGTCCAGCAGTCCGGCGGCGATGCTCTCTGCGGCGCTCAAGGCTCGGGAGCGATCAGCCCGTAGTGATCGTCGCGTCGACGATAGAGAACGTGGATCCGCTCGCTGTCGGCGTCGACGAAAACCACGAACTCGTTCTTCGAGGTCTCGAGCTGGAGCGCCGCCTCGTCGAGCGTCATCGGCTTGATCTCGAGGCGCGACTCCCGGATCACGCGCGGCGTCGCGCCGCGGCCGACGCTCGCCCCTTCCAGGACCTCGACCGGCCACACGCGACCGCCGCCGTTCTGGCGGCCGGCCCGCCGGCGGCGGTCGACGACCCGGTCGCGGCTGCGCTTGGCCTGGCGCTCGAGGCGATCGGCCGCCAGCGTGATCGCCTCGGTCAGGTCGGTGCTCTCCTCGCGCGAGCGCAGCGCGCCGCGACGGTGGTTGATCTGGATCTCCGCGATCTTGCGGAACTTCTCGTTCTCCAGACGGACGTGGACTTCGACCGGCTCCGCGAGGTGCTTGATCACCTTGCCGAGGCGCTCCTCGGCGTGGGAGCGAATCCTCTCGTCCAGCTCGACGTGCCGTCCGGTGAAGTCGATGTTCATGTCGCTCCTCTCTCGCGGCAAGCCCGCGCTCAGAAGATCCGCTTCCGGTCCGCCGACGAAGGGATGTTCAGCTCGTCGCGGTACTTCGCCACCGTGCGCCGCGCGATCTGGATCCCTTCGCGATTGAGGATCCGCATCAGCTCGCTGTCGGAGAGCGGATGGCGCGGGTCCTCGCCGTCGATCAACTGCTTGATCTTGCGCTTGACCGTCAGCGAGGAGATGTCCTCGCCGTAGTCGCGATCGATGCCGCTGTGGAAGAAGAATTTGAACGGGAACAGGCCGCGCGGGGTGTGGACGTACTTGTTCGACACCACCCGCGAAACCGTCGACTCGTGCATGCCGATGTCCTCGGCGACGTCGCGCAGCACCATCGGCCTGAGGTAGTCGATGCCGCGATCGAGGAACTCCCGCTGCTGCCTCACGATCGAATCGGCGACCTTGTAGATGGTGCGCTGCCGCTGGTCGATGCTCTTGAGCAGCCAGACCGCGGAGCGCATCTTGTCGGTGATGTACTGCTGCGCCTCGCCCTGCCTCCCCTCGGCGCGCATCTGCTGGAGCATCCGGCGGTAGGCGCGGCTGACCCGCAGTCGGGGCAGGCCGTCGTCGTTGAGCTGGATGACGTAGTCCTCCCCCACCTTGAGGACGTGCACGTCCGGTTCCACGTAGACCGGGCGGTCGTTGCCGAAGGCGCGACCGGGCCGGGTCTCGAGCGCGCTGATCCGTTCGATCACCGGTTCGAGCTCCGCCAGCTCGACGCCGAAGGCGCGCGCGATCGCCGGATAGTGTCGGCGCAGGAAGGCGTCCCAGTGCTCGCGCAGGATCCGGATCGCGAGCGAGTCGGCGGGCTCGCCGGCGATCTCGAGCTGCGACAGCAGACACTCCGCCAGGTTCGAGCAGGCGATGCCCGGAGGATCGAGGCGGCGCACCCGCGCGAGGACCGCCTGGACCTCCTCCTCGGTCCACGGCTCGCCCTCGTCGCCGGTCGAGCGGACCTCCTCGATCGAGGCGACCAGGAAGCCGTCCGGGTCGAGGTTGCCGACGATCACCTCCGCGATCCGCCGTTCGCGCTCCGAGAAGTCCGAGCAGTGGATCTGCCAGAGCAGGTGGTCGTACAGGTCGGGCTGGCGCGACAGCGTGTTCTCGATCGGCGGGGCCTCGCGCTCCTCCCATTCGCCGGCGGTGCCGGACCATCCCTCGTCGCCCCAGTCCTCGGCGAGCCAGGCGTCGAGCCCGGTTTCCTCGAGCGTCGCCTTCGGCCCGGCCTCGATCTCGGGTGTGACCTCCGGTTCGGGCGGCGCGGGCGGCGGCTCGGGCTCGGCGCCCGACGCCTCGCGCACCTCCTCCTCCTCGGTCGCCTCCTCGATCTCTTCGAGCACCGGGTTGGCTTCGAGCTCCTGGGCGATCGTGGTCTCGAGCTCCATGCGCGTCATCTGCAGCAGCTTGATCGCCTGCTGCAGCGACGGCGTCATGACCAGCCGCTGCGAGAGCTTGAGGGAGAGCTTCTGTTCGAGGGCCATCGTGGTCGGCGTGCTCTAGAGGCTGAATTCTTCGCCGAGGTAGATCTTGCGGACCTTGGGGTCCGCCGACAGCTCGGAAGGGGATCCCGCGCGCAGGATCTCGCCGTTGTTGATGATGTAGGCGCGGCTCGTGATCTTGAGCGTTTCGCGCACGTTGTGATCCGTGATCAGGACTCCGATCCCCATCTCCTTCAGGTGCCGGATGATACCTTGGATGTCGAGCACCGCGATCGGATCGATTCCGGCGAACGGTTCGTCGAGCAGGATGTAGGAAGGGCTGATGGCCAGCGCGCGCGCGATCTCGACCCGGCGCCGCTCGCCGCCCGACAGCATGTAGCCGGCGCTCTTGCGCACCTGCGTCAGCTTGAAGTCCTCGATCAGGCGGTCGATGCGGCGCTCCTGCTCCGCGTGGGTCAGATCGAGGGTCTCGAAGATCGCGCGCAGGTTGTTCTCGACCGAGAGCCGACGGAATACCGACGGCTCCTGCGGCAGGTAGCTGATGCCACGCTGGGCACGCTGGTACATTGGCAGCGGCGTGATGTCTTCGCCGCCGAGGAAGACCCTGCCGCCGTCGGGCGGGACCAGGCCGACGACCATGTAGAAAGTCGTCGTCTTGCCGGCGCCGTTGGGGCCGAGCAGGCCGACGACCTCGCCAGGGTGGATCTCGACCGAGACCCCCTGGACGACAGCGCGGCCGCCATAGACCTTGCGCAGATCGCGCGCCGCCAGCGTCGACGGGGCTTTCACGAAGCGTCCTCCCCTTCCGCGAGCATGCGCGCCGTTCCCGCGCTCAGGTCGTAGAGCAGTCGGCGACCGCGCACCGAGGTCCCCTCCCGCTCGGCCAGGACCACCGGCTCGCCGGTCACCAGGATCGTCTCGGCGGCGAGGTCGTGGATCGCTTCCGCGCCCTCGACCGTTCGCCCCTGCGCGCGGTCGACGATGCGCACGGCGCCGGTGGCTACCATCCGGCGCGCGCGCTGGTCGGTGTCGAGCTCGACTCGCACCCGGTCGGCCGAGAGCTCGCGCTCGAGCTGACGGGCGGTCACGGTTCCGGCGTAGACGATCTCGCCGCGACCGCGGTCGTAGTCGAGACGGTCGGCCGCGATGGTCATCGGCGAAGACGCCTCCCCGCCCTTCGCGGCCGGGCTCCAGACCGTGCGCACGCCGCCGGTGGCGGCGACGGTGCCGGCGGGCTCGGATCCGTGCAGCTCCTCCGCGAACAGCAGGTCGACCCCCTGCACCGCCTGCACCCGGCCGCGAAACGACCAGGAGCCGTCGCGCTCGTTCCAGTCGCCCTCGCGCGCCTCGACCCGCACCGGCTCGTCGCGCGAAGCGCCGCCGGCGGTGAGCGACGGCCCCGACGCGCCGGAGGCCAGTTCGGCGCGCACGCCGCCGACCCCGCGCACCACGCCGCTGCCGCGCGCGTAGCGGATCTCGGGCGCGTGGAAGGTGCCGCGTGGTGTGCGCGCACTCGCCGGCTCGCGCGCCGTGCCGCGCAGGATCGCCAGGTCGTCCTTCGCGCGCACCTCGCCGGTCGCCCCTGCGGCCTCGAAATCGGGACCCTGGACGCGGACGCCGCCGCCGAGATCGACTTTCTCGACCGGCCCGTCGGCCGCGAACGTCGCGGTCGCCGTCGCCGCCGTGACGTCGCGCCGCAGGCGCTGGTCGGCCAGCCGGTCGCCTTCGCGTAGCAGCACCCCACCGCGGGCGACCGCGCGCGTCGGACGTCCGGCGACGAGCTCGGCGGTCACCGCCGGTGCCACCAGGATCCGGTGCGCGCCGCCCTCGCCCGGGAACTGGATTCGCGCCGGGCTGCCTTCGGCGCCGTGGAGAACGAGGGAGGTCGCGCGGGCCGGGTCTCCGGCGAAGTCGACTTCGAGCCGACCGCCCTCGAAGCGCAGCGGCGCCGGCGACGCCGACGGGTCGTCCGGAACGATCCGGCCGCTGACCTCGCCGCGCGCGATCGCTTTGCGCGGGGATCGTTCCGCGGCGTCGAGGATGAGGTCGACGGCGCGGGCATTCAGCAGGTCGCCGCCGTGCGCGAGCGTGACGTTGCCGACCGCCCGGAGCAGGCGCACCGTGCGGTCGTAGTTGACCGATCCGGCCTCGAGCGCCAGCTCCGGCCCCCCGGGCTCCGAGGTGCCGGCGATGCGCACCCGGCCCTTGAGCTGAAAGCGATCGACCGTCGCGTCGTAGCGCAGCCCCGTGGCCCGTCCCTCGAAGCCGCGTCCGAAGCCGAGCTGAACGGGTCCCTTCGACACCACCGTGCGGCCGCCGTCGATCAGGTCGAGGCGCTGCGATGCCAGCCGGAACTCCCCCTGCGCGAGCCGCACGTCGCCCGACAGCCGCGCTTCGCGCACGTTCGGGTCCCAGATCGCGTCCCGGCTCTCGATCCGATAGGTGCTGCCGTCCTCGCGGGTCAGGTCGAGCACCACGCCGCGCAACGTCACGACCTCGTCGAGGCCACGCTGGAACTCGTCGCCCTCGAGCCTGAAGGCGCTGCGCTCGCCGATCCGCTGCTCGTACTCGAAGCCCTGCCCGAACGCGCCGGTGTCGCGATCGACGGCGCTCGCTGCCCCGTCCGCGGGTGCCGACGGCAGCCCGGGCTGCGCCCGCCGACCGAGCAGGTAGAGCCCGGCGACGGCGGCGACCAGCAGCACCGCCGCCGCCAGCAGGGCGCGGCGGAGTGTCTGGAAAGGGGGGCGCGGAGCGCGCGGGCCCGTCATTTGCAAGATTCTAGTGCGGGGACCCGTCCAGCGGGCGAAGTTCCTCGAGCACCGCTCGGGCTCCGCCGCGCCAGCGATCGCGCTCGATCCGCGCCAGCACCTCGAAGCGTGCCGGCAGCTCGCGCTCGACTCGCGCCTCCCAGCCCCAGGCGACGAGCTCGAAGCTCGCCGCGGGCGCACCGCCTTCGGCCAGTCCGACGCGCAGCGCCGCGTGACCACGTCCGAAGCTGCGCGCCGGCGCCACCGAGCGCAACGCGCCGATCCGGAAGACCGGTTCCGGATTGCCGGCGCCGAACGGCTCGAGCGGCTCGAGCTCGGCGAGGAGCGGCGCGGCGACCGCGTCCGCGGGCAGGTCGAGATCGTAGACCCGCGGCGGCTCGAGACTCTCCGTCGGCCAGGCTCGCGCCGCCGCCCGCCACTCTCGCGCAAGCTCCGGCAGGCGGTCGCGCCGGACGGTCATCCCCACCGCCTGCTCGTGGCCACCGAAGCGCTCGAGCCGCCCCGCCCAGGGGCGCAGAAAGTCGTGGAGGTGAACGCCCGGGACGCTCCGTCCCGAGCCGGTCGCGAGCTCACCGTCGACCGCCAGCAGCACCACCGGCCGCGACAGCCGGCGTGCCAGCCGCGCGGCGGCGATGCCGACCACGCCCCGGTTCCACCGCTCGCCCCAGGCGATGCCGATCGGCGCGCCGTCGCCGGCTCCGAGCTCCTCGCCGGCGTCGCGCAGGACCTCCGACTCGAGCTGCTGCCGCTCGTGGTTGGCACGCTCGAGGAGGGCGGCGAGATCGCGGGCGCGCTCCGGATCGCGCGCGAGCAGCAGCTCGAGGGCCGGTTCCGGTGAGCCGAGCCGCCCGACCGCGTTCAATCGCGGACCGAGCCGAAAGGCGACGTCGGCCGCCCGCAGCGGCGGTCGCAAGCCGGCACTCTCGATCAGCGCCCGCAGTCCGGCCGATCTCGGCTCGCCGAGCGCACGCAGGCCGAGCGCCGCGATCACCCGGTTCTCGCCGGTCAGCGGCGCCACGTCGGCGATCGTGCCGAGGCAGGCGACGCGCAACAGCGCATCCCACGGCACCGCGCGGCCGCGCCCTTCGAGCAGCGCCGCCGCGAGCTTGAAGGCGATGCCCGCGCCGGTCAGCTCGCGTGCGTGCGATTCGCATCCGGACTGACGCGGATTCACCAGCACACCTTCGATCGGAGGCCCGCCGTCCGGCAGGTGGTGGTCGGTGACGATCAGGTCGAGCCCGTCGGCGCGCGCCGCGGCGGCCGCCTCGCGCGAGTTGGTGCCGCAATCGACGGTGATCAGCACCGCGGCTCCGAGCTCGCGCGCCCGGCGCGCGTGGAGCGGCTGGAATCCGTACCCCTCCTGGTGGCGATGCGCCAGGATCGGCAGCGGCCGGGCGCCCGCCGCGCGCAGCGCGGCCGTCAGCAACGCCGTCGCCGCCACGCCATCGACGTCGTAGTCGCCGACGATCGCCACGGCCTCGCCATCGCGGCCGGCCCGGATCAGTCGCTCGAGCGCCTCGGCCATGCCGCGCAGCCGGCCGGCGGCCGAGAGCTGGCCGAGCTCTGGCCGCAGGAAGTCGTGTGCTTCGTCCGCCGTGCGCACGCCTCGCTGCGCCAGCAGGCGCGCCTGGAGCGGGGGGAACCCGCGAGCGATCAGCTCGGCCGCGGCCGCCGGGACGGTCGCGGGGACCCAGCCGCCGGTCACGCCGAGATCAGGCGCTCTGGAAGGCGCCGAGCGCGCGGAACTTGGCGTAGCGCTCGGCGAGGAGACGGTCGACCGGAGTGCGCTCGATCGCGGCGAGCGCGCGCTCGACGGCGTCGCCGACCGCGCGCGCCGCGGCTTGCGGATCGCTGTGCGCCGCGCCGAGCGGCTCGGAGACGATCTCGTCGATCACGCCGAGCTCGGCGAGGTCGGGCGCGGTCACCTTCATGGCCTCGGCGGCCTGCGCCCGCTTCTCCTGGTCCTTCCAGAGGATGGCGGCGCACCCTTCGGGCGAGATCACAGAGTAGACGGCGTACTCGAGCATCAGGATGCGGTCGCCGACTCCGAGCGCCAGCGCCCCGCCGCTGCCCCCTTCGCCGGTCACCGTCACCACGATCGGTACCCGCAGCCCGGCCATCTCGATCAGGTTTCGCGCGATCGCTTCGGCCTGGCCGCGTTCCTCGGCGTCGAGGCCCGGGTAGGCGCCCGGCGTGTCGATGAAGGTGAGGATCGGCCGGCCGAAGCGCTCGGCCAGGCGCATCACCCGCAGCGCCTTGCGGTAGCCGTCCGGACGCGGCTGGCCGAAGTTGCGGGCGATGCGCTCGCGGGTGCCGCGCCCCTTCTGGTGACCGAGGATCGCGACGGGGCGGCCGCGGAAACGGGCGAAGCCGGCGACGATCGCGGGGTCATCGGAGAACGCCCGGTCGCCGTGGAGCTCGACCCATTCCTCGGTCAGCGCGGCGACGTAGTCGAGCGTGTACGGGCGATCGGCGTGCCGGGCGACGAGGGTCTTCTGCCAGCGCGACAGGCCGCCGTAGATCTCGCGGGTGCGCCGCTCGAGCTCGGTGCGCAGCCCGGCGAGCTCGCGCTCGCGGCCGCTCCCCTCGGGGTAGCCCTCGAGCTCCTCGATGCGGCGTCGGAGCTCGACCAGCGGCTCCTCGAACTGGGCCTCGGCGGACATGGGGTCGGAGACGTTAGCAGGCCGCCCGAACGGGGGTCAATTTCGCGGCGCTCAGAGCAGCTGGTAGGGGTCGACGTCGACCGAGATCTCGCCCGGCGCACGATCCCCCAGCGCCGCGGCGACGGCTCGTCGCACGGCGGCGCCCGACGCCGCGCGTACCAGCAGCTGGAAGCGCCACTCCCCGCGCAGCCGCTCGAACGGCGCGGGCGCCGGGCCGGTGACGCGGACGCCGTCGGCGCCCCCGACCCGGACGCCGCGGCCGATGCGCTGCGCCGCTTCGCTCAGCCGGTCCAGGGCCCGCTCGCGGCGGCGATCGCGGGACAGCAGCAGCGCGAGCCGGGTGAACGGCGGATATCCGAAGGTCTCGCGGAAGCGCAGCTCCTGCCCGGCGAAAGCCTCGTCGTCGTGACGCAGCGCCGCCTGGATCGCGTAGTGATCCGGGTGCCAGGTCTGGAGCACGACCCGCCCGGGCCGCTCGCCGCGTCCGGCGCGGCCGGCGAGCTGGGTCAGCAGGGCATAGGTGCGCTCGACCGCCCGGAAGTCCGGAAAGCCGAGGTAGGAGTCGGCCGACAGCACGGCGGTCAGCGCCACCCGCGGGAAGTGGTGCCCTTTGGAGAGCATCTGGGTGCCGATCAGGACGCGGCTGTCGCCCCGCCGGAAGCGCTCGAGAATCGCCGCTGCCCCACCGACGCGGCGCGCCGAGTCGCGGTCGAGGACGTCGATGACGACTCCGGGCAGCAGCGCCGAGAGCTCCTCCTCCACGCGCTCGGTGCCGGCCCCGAGCGGCTCGAGCGTCTCGGAGCGGCAAGTCGGGCAGGTCGCCGGCGCAGCCAGCGACGAGCCGCAGTAGTGGCAGATCAGCCGCTTCGCCCGGCGGTGGAAGGTCCGCGCCAGCCCGCAGTCCGGGCACCGGAAGTCCTCGCCGCAGGCCCGGCAGAGCAGCATCGGGGCGTAGCCGCGGCGATTGCGCAGCAGGATGGCCTGGTCGCCCGCCTCGATCGTCGCGGCGAGCTCCGACAGCAGCCGCGGGGAGAACAGGACCTCGCCCGGACGGCCGACCTTCGCCTCGGCGCGCAGGTCGACGAGGATCCCCTCCGGGAGCCTGCCGCTGCCGACCCGCTCCGTCAACGTCAGCCGCGTCAGCCGTCCGACGTCCGCCGCGTGGCGGGACTCGAGACTCGGCGTCGCGGAGGCGAGCACGGCGACCGCGCCCGCTGCGCGGCAGCGCACCAGCGCGAGGTCGCGGCCGTGGTAGCGCGGGGAGAGCTCCTGCTTGTAGGCGAGGTCCTGCTCCTCGTCGACGACGATCAGACCGAGGTCGGGCATCGGCGCGAAGACCGCCGAGCGTGGGCCGACGACGATGCGCGCGCTGCCGTCGCGGACCCGCTCCCACTCCTGGCGCCGCTCGGCCCCGCCCATACCCGAATGCAGCACGGCGAAGCGGTCGCCGAAGCGGTCCGACGCCGCGCGCGCCAGCGCCGGCACCAGCGCGATCTCCGGGACCAGCAGCAGCGCCGTGCGGCCCGCCGCGAGCGCCGCCTCGGCCGCTCGCAGGTAGACCTCGGTCTTGCCGGAGCCGGTCATGCCCTGGAGCAGGAAGCGCGCGAAGTCGCCGGCCTCGATCGCCCGGGTGATCTCGCCGATCGCGCGCGCCTGGTCCTCGCGCGGCACGATGGCGGGCGCGGGCTCCGTTGCGGCGCCGAGCAGGTGACGGTCGAGCGCCAGCCGCACCGGCTGCGCGAAGCGACGCAGGGCGCCCAGGCGCACCAGCCGGCGGACGACCGCTTCGCTGGCCTCGGCGTCGAGGCGCAGCTCTTCGAGCGTCGCCGGGCGACCGAGCGCCTCGAGGAACTCGATCGCGCGCAGGGCCGGTGCCGATCGGCCGGCGCGCCCGCGGGCCTCGGCCGCGCCCCCCGGCGCCAGCTCCACGGCGATCTCGTAGCGGCTCCCCCGCCCCTCGGGTTCGTCGAGGGCGATCCGCCCGTCCCGTTGCAGGGCTTCGATCTGCTCCGCGAAGTCGGGCAGCGGCAGGCGGCGGCGCAGCTCCGAGAGACGAAGGCGTCCGTGTTCGAGCAGCAGCGCGCGCAGCGCCGCCTCGCCGGAATGGCGCACGGGAGCGAGCGCGCCCGCGTCGGTCAGGGCCACGCGACGGTCACCCCAGGCCGGCAGGTCCGACGGGAACATCGCGGCCACCGTCTCGCCCAGCGGCGCGAAATAGTAGTCGGAGGTGAAGCGGGCCAGCTCGAGCAGGTCGGGAGGGAGGATCGGTTCGAGGTCGGAGACGGCGAGGAGCTCGCGAACCTCGAAACCCTCGGGAGCGGACTCGACCGCGCGCCAGTAGACGCCGGTCATCGTCCGCCGGCCGACCGGCACCCGCACCCGCTGTCCCGGCCCGACCAGCGCGCGCAGGTCGGGCGGCACCGCGTAGGTGAGCGGCCCCGGCAGCGGCAGCGGAACCGCGACCTCGGCGAACGGCGCGCCCGCTGGCGCCGAGGTCACCCCGCGCCTTCGCGCAGCCGTCGCACCTCGGCGGCGAGCCGTGCGACGTCGGGATTGCCGGGGTTGCGACTCTCGATCGACGCCAGCGCCTTCTCGGCGCCGTCGTAGTCCTTGAGGTCGAACGCGAGCACGACGACCTCGTTGTAGCGGGATTGCCAGTGATTGTCGACCTTGGCCTGCGCCTCGCGGAACAGCTCGAGGGCGCGCGCGAACTCGCCGCGCGCGCGCAGCGTGATCCCCAGGTCGGTGAGCACGTCGGGATCGCCGGGGCGCAGCTCGAGGTAGCGCTGGTAGAGCTCGCCCGCCCGCTCCCAGCGCTGGATGTCGAAGCTCAGGTTGGCCAGACGCAGGATGGCGTCGGCGTCGTTCGGATCGCGCTCGATCGCCTCGCGCAACGCTTGCACCTCGGCCATCGGATCGCCCGCCGCGGCTGCCGGTGCGCCCTGCGCCGCTCCGGCCGACGGTCCCGCCGGCGCGGACGGTGGCGTCGCGACACCGGTCATGCCGGCCGCGACCCGTGCGGGCTGCACGCCCGCCATGGCTTCGTGGGCGAGGTAGCCGGCCAGAAAGCCGCCGAGCAGACCGATCAGGAGGAACAGGACGTGGTCTCGATTCAACGATGACTCCGGGGGGCTTCGATCGACCCAAAGAACCGGGGCCGCGTCCGATTCTCGACGCGGCCCCGGGCGATTCCCTGGCCGGCGATCGACTCGCCGGTCGGCCGGTTCAGTTCGCCGTGCGCGCGCGCTTGGCCAGGCTCGACGACAGCGCCTTCTCGACCTGCGCCTCGGCGTCGCGCTCGGAGAGACCCTTGACGTGCGCGACCTCGCTGACGATGAAGTGCCGGGCCCGCTCGTACATCTTCTTCTCGCGGAACGACAGGCTCTTCTTCTGGCTGACGAACTTGAGGTTGCGCAGCACCTCGGCGACCTCGGTGATGCGACCGGTCTTCATCTTCTCGACGTTCTGCTTGTAACGACCCTTCCAGTCCTTCTGCGCGTCGAAGCTGCCGTTCTCGAGGATTCCGAGGACGTTGCGGATCTCCTTGATCTCGCACAGCGGGCGCAGACCGACGAGATCGAGGTTGTCCTTCGGCACCATCACCTTGGAGTTGCTCGACAGAAGTCGCAGGTGGTAGCAGGTTCGCTCCGCCCCGTCGATCTGCGTCGATGCGATGTCTTCGACGACGGTGACGCCGTGATTCGGGTACACGACCTTCTGGCCGACCTTGAAACTCACTTGGCGCGCCCCCTTCGATCTAAGTTGTTGAGAAACAGTAGGATGAGTCAAACTCCACCGCGCGGTAAGGATACCCGAAAGGGTGGGTTCCGTCAAGCCACGGGGTGGCGGAAGATCAGCGTAAACGACCTCCCTGGAGGACGCCCCGACCCACTTCGCCCTTCGATTCGGGATCCGGGGCGATCTGCCCCGCACGCCGGCTGCGGCGTCCGGGCGTAGTACCATCCCGCCCCGCGCCGGAGTGGCGGAATGGCAGACGCAGGGGACTCAAAATCCCCCGCCCCTCGAGGGTGTGTGGGTTCGACTCCCACCTCCGGCACCACACCGACTCCCCGACCGTCGGCGGCTCCCGAAGCCCCTATTCGTACCGGAGCGCTTCGATCGGGTCGAGTCGGGAGGCCTTGCCGGCCGGGTAGATGCCGAAGAAGACGCCCACGGCGAGCGAGAAGCCGAGGGCGAGGACGACCGCCCAGAGCGGCACGTGAGCGGCCGGCCAGTCGCCCGGCAAGGCGGCCGAGACGGCCACGCCGAGCCCGTAGCCGAGCGCCAGGCCGATGCCGCCACCCACCAGCGACAGCGTCACCGCTTCGATCAGGAACTGGATGAGGACGTCCTGGCGCCGGGCGCCGACCGCCTTGCGCACCCCGATCTCGCGGGTGCGCTCGGTCACCGACACCAGCATGATGTTCATGATGCCGATGCCGCCGACCAGCAGCGCGATGCCGACGACGCCGCCGACGACCGCGGTGACGCCGCCCAGGATGCGACCGACGGTCTCGAGGATCTGCTCCTGGAGCACGACGTCGAAGTCGTCCGGCTGCCCTTCCGCGATCCGGTGCCGCACGCGCAGCACCCGGACGATCTCGTCCTTGACCTGGTCGACGGTCTCGGCATCGGCGACCTGCATGCGCAACTGGACCTGGTCGGCGGCCGCCCGGCCGAACAGCGCCAGGGCGGTGTCGAACGGGACGAAGACCAGGTTGTCGATGTCGGTCCCGAGCGAGACCCCGCGCTTCTCCATCACGCCGATCACCGTGACCGGCAGGTTGCCGACGTAGATCTCCTCGCCGATCGGGTCGGCGCCCAGCGACAGCTCGTCGACGATCTTGGGCCCGACCACCGCGACCTTGCGCCGCTCGACCAGGTCGAGGCGGGAGAAGAATCGGCCGCGATCGACGGTGTAGTTGCTCACCTCCGGCCAGCTCTCGTTGACTCCGAAGACGAAATCGGGGTCGTGCTGCCGGTCGCGGAACTTGGCCGTCGCGCGGCCCCCCACCAGCGGCGTCATCATCCGGATGCCCGGCACCTGCGCCAGCACCGCCTTGCCGTCGTCCCAGGTCAGCCGGACCTGCCGCGCGACGATTCCGGGTCCCTGGTTCTGGTCCTGCTTGGGCAGCACCATGACGTAGGTCGCGCCCACCCCCTGGAGCTCCTTGGTGATCATGAACTGGAGCCCCTGGACGATCGAGACGACCGCGATCACCGCCGCGACGCCGATGATGATCCCGAGCGTGGTCAGGATCGAGCGCATCTTGTTGGCGCGCAGCGCGCGCGCCGCGATCCGGAAGTTCTCCGCGAAGACCAAGGCTCAGTCCCCGCTCGCGGCGGTGCGCTCGTCGGTGACCACGCGGCCGTCCCGCAGCACGATGCGGCGTCGGGCGTGAGCCGCGATCTCCGCTTCGTGGGTCACCAGGATCACCGTGTTGCCCTGGGCGTGGAGCTCGTCGAAGAGCCGCATGATCTCCTCCGACGTCGCCGAGTCGAGATTGCCGGTGGGCTCGTCGGCGAGCAGGATCGATGGGTCGTTGACCAGCGCTCGGGCGATCGCCACCCGCTGCCGCTGGCCGCCGGAGAGCTCGTTGGGCTGGTGCCGCGCGCGATCGGCGAGGCTCACTCGCTCGAGCGCCGCCAGCGCCTTCTCGCGGCGCTCCTTCTTCGGCATGCCGGCGTAGACCAGCGGCAGCTCGACGTTCTCGAGCGCGCTGGTGCGGGGCAGCAGGTTGAAGGTCTGGAAGACGAAGCCGATCTCCTTGTTGCGCAGCGCCGCGAGCTCGACGTCGCCCAGCCCCTCGACCGCCGTGCCGTTGATCCGGTAGCTCCCCTCGCTCGGGGTGTCGAGGCAGCCGAGCAGGTTCATCAGGGTCGACTTGCCGCTGCCCGAGGGACCCATGATCGCGACGTACTCGCCGCGTTCGATCTCGAGGTCGACGCCAGCCAGGGCGTGGACCTTCTCGGCGCCCATCTCGTAGACGCGCTGGACTCCGGCGAGCTCGAGCAGTGCCATCACTCCTCCTCGTCCGCGTCTTCGTCGGCGTCCCCGCCGGCGACCTCGACCTTGACGCGGTCGCCATCGCGGAGCTTCTTGAGCGACCGGTAGGGTCCGGTCACGATCCGGTCTCCCGACGCGACGCCCGACAGGATCTCGACGTGGGTGGCGTCGGAGATGCCGGTCTCGACCGCCCGCTGTCGCGCGCGATCCGCCTCGACCAGGAAGACGACCGGAACCTCCTCGCCCCCGCTCGGCGCGGTCGCCGCGGGCTCGTCCCGCTTCGCGGCACCCACGTCCGGGCCCCGCTCCACCACCGCCTGGATCGGCACCACCACCGCGTCGTCGTGGGTTTCGACCCGGATCTTCGCCCGTGACGACATCCCGGGCCGGAGCTTCTCGTCGGGTGCCTCGAGCAGGATCTTGACCAGGAAAAACTGGACGTCGGGCTGGGTCGCCTTGGCGTATCCGGAGCTGCCGACCTCGACCACCCGACCGGCGTACCTCACCCCTGGGACCGCGTCGACCTCGATCTCGGCCTCGAGCCCGGGGCGTACGTCGACCACCTCGGTCTCGTCGACGTCGACCTCGGTCAGCACTTCGGAGGTGTCGGCGATCGTCCCGATCACCGAAGCCGGGTTGTTCATCGTGCCGGAGACGACGACCTCCCCCTCTTCGGCGTTGAGCGCGATCACCCGCCCGGAGATCGGCGCCCAGATCGTGGTCTTGCGAAGATCATCCTCGGCCTTGTCGAGGAGCGCCCTGGCCTGGGTGACCCCCTCCCGTGCCGTGGCCAGCGCGAGCTCCGCGGTCCGGTGCTGGAGCTCGGCCGACTCGAGCGTCTCGATCGAGACCACCCCTTCGGCCCGCAGCCGGCGCGCGCGCTCGAGCCGGATGCCCTGGTCCGCGAGCGCGACTTCGGCGCGCTGGAGCTCGGTCGCGGCCATGCCGAGCCGCGCCCTGGCGTCGTCGCGGGCCGCCAGGAAGGCCTGTCGTTCGAGCTGGAGGAAGGGCTGCCCCGCCTCGATCGGGTCCCCGTCGCGCACGTAGAGCTTCTCGATCTTGCCGACGACGTGCGCCGAGATGTTGACCTTGACGCGCGGATGGATCTGCCCGCTCGCGGTCACCGTGTGCGAGATGCTCCGCTTCTCGGCCGCTTCGGCATAGACCCGGGTCTGCGGACCCGACCCCGAGGCGCGGATGCTGGCGAAGACGATCAGCCCGAGCGCGGCGACGATCGCAGCGCCGACGAGGATCCGCTTGCCCATCCCTCAGCCTCCGCCCAGCAGCGCGGCAAAACCGACCTTGATCGCGACGCCGATCAGCCACGGGATCAGGACCGTCGCGATCGCCGCGCCGCGCGAGAGCTTGGCGACCGTGCCGAAGCCGATGACCAGCAGGACGATGCACCAGATCGAGAACAGATCGACGCTCGAGAGCAGTGCCGTGGCGACCGCACCCGCGTCGTCCCCCGCGAGAATGCCGGCGTGCGAGGCGAGGAAGTTGCCCGAGAAGGTCTCCTGGAAGGAGATGCTGTCGCGAGAGAGGATGACCGGAATGGCCACCAGCGTTGCGACGAGGAACGGCAGCAGCCCGTGCACGGTGGTGGCGAGCGCTCGTCGGAAGTCGAGGTCACCGCCGAACAGCCGCGCGCCGGCGAAGAAGATGGCCGCGGTCAGCACGTAGAACAGCCCGGCGCCGCCGAAGGCCGTGACCATCCCGACGTAGCGCCTCGCGCCGCTCGGCGAGAGCTGCTGCTCCACCGCCTCGTCGACCTTGTCGGCCGGCACCCCACGTTCCTCGAGGAATGCCGCCAGCGATTCGGGATCGATCCGGGGCTCGACCAGGAGCTTCACGACCAACGTCGTGGAGCAGAGTAGGACCAGCGCGAGCGCCCACCCCGGCCGCCGGGCGATCGAGGCGAAAGTCGCAGCCGGAGCGATCAGAACGCGCCCGATGCGCGCCAGGGCTTCGCCGAAACCGACCGGGCCGGACTCTCCGCCGCCCGGGGTCGTCACGTCGTTCATGGGGACCTCCTTGGGAACGCAACAGCCCCCCGACGACGCCGGGGGGCGAAAGAGACCTCGTGCGCCCTGCGGACGGTCAGTCGACGACGGTCACGCTGGCGTAGTCGAGGAGCTTTCCGATCGACCGATGATACGAGACCAGCGCCCGGCGGTAGCCGGTCACCGCCTGGACCAGGCGCAGCCGCGCGGAAGCGAGCTCCTCCTCCACCTGGAGGATCTGGAAGCTGGTCGACAGCCCGTTCTCGTACTTCTTCTTCTCGGCGTCGAGGTTGCTCTCGGCCAGGCGCACCGAGACCCGCGCCGACTCGATCTCCTGCCGACCGGTTTCGAGGCCGCGGGCGGCGATGCGCACCTCGGCCTCCACCTGCTGGCGCACCTGCTCGAGACCGACCCGGCCCTGGTCGAGCGCGAGCTCGGCGGTCGTCGCTCGCGCCCGTGCCGACCGGTTCTGCAGCGGCATCCCGAACTGGAGCCCTACCGACCAACCCGGAAAATCGGCGTCGATCACCTGCTCGAAGGCGTCGTCCCAGCCGCCGGGCAGCGACGACACGACGTTGCCCTGGTTGTCACGCACCACCACGTCGCCGCCGACGCCGTTGAATCCGTAGCGAGCGACCAGGTCGAGGCGCGGCTTGGTCTGCGAGCGGTAGTAGGCGGCCTGGATCTCGCGACCGCGGAGCGCGAGCTGCTCGCGCGCCAGCTCGGGCCGCGACTCGAGCGCGGTCGACAGCGCTTGCGACAGGTCGAACGTTAGGTACTCGGTTTCGGCGTCCGTGTCGGGCACCAGCGGCATGGTCCAGAAACGGGCGTCGTCGACGCTGATCAGATAGCGCAGGACGTCCTCGGCGTCGCCGATCGCGGCGCGCGCCCGGATGATCTCCTCGTCGCGGACGGCGATGCCGGCCTCGCTGGCGACCAGCTCGAGCGGCGCCAGAGTTCCGACGTCGACCCGCACCCTGTTGTTCTCGTGCAGCTGATTGGCGAGCGCCCGGCTCTCCTCGGCGACGCCCAGCCGGTAGCGGGCGGCGACCAGGTTCCAGTAGGCGGTCTCGGCGTTGGCGATGGTCGCCACCACCTGCTCGACGAAGCCCTCGCGGGCGATGTCGCTGTCGAGCGCCGCGATGCGCAGGCCGAACTCGGTCACGTCGCGGCCGAAGTTGCGCAGCAGCGGCTGCGAGAACGCGAGATCGAGCCCCGAGTTGTAGGACGGATTGATGGTGAAGAACTGGCTGTTGGTCTCGAGCTTCGAGTTGCTGAACGAGAACTGCGCCGTACCGCCGGTCGGGATCAGCTGCGAAAGGCCGAGGGTCAGCTGCTCGCGATCCTGCTTCTGGACCGCGGCGCCCTCGAGGTTGGAGGCCGACGGGTTCTCTTCGCTGGAGATGGTCGCGTCCCCGGTCAGGCCGAGGTCGTAGATCCCCATCGCCTCCTGGATGCCCAGGCGTGCCTGCTCGCGCCCGTAGCGTTGGACGCGCAGACCGAGGTTGCGCTCGAGCGCCAGGGCGACGACTTCGTCGAGGGTGAGGTGGACCGCGCCGCTCTCGACCCGCAGCTCGACGACGCCGGCCGCCTCGGCCGGCTCGCTGCGCACCGTGACGGGGGCCTCCGCCGGCTGCGCGGAGAGGGTGGAGACACCGAGAAACAGGAGCGCGGCCGCGGCCGTCAGCGGCCGGCGGTTCGCGAGGGATCGTTCGGTCATTCTTCGCATCCTCATGGTTTCGCGTGGCTGGACACGTCGCCCTTCATTACGTCACCCGACGGGAAAAGTTCCGCCCGCCGCCGGCCCCGGCGGACCCAGCTCCCCCGGGAAGTGGCAGGCCACGTGCCGGCCGCCGTCGCTCTCGGCCAGCGCCGGAAGCTCCCGTTGGCAGAGCTCCCGCGCGATCGGGCAGCGCGGGTGGAACGGACAGCCCGGCGGTGGCGCCGCCGGGTTCGGCGGATCGCCCGGGAGCACGATCCGGGCGGCCCGCTGCCGCGACGGATCCGGAACCGGCACCGCGGAGAGCAGCGCCACCGTGTACGGGTGTTCCGGCCGCGCCAGCAGCTCGCGGGCGGGGCCCTGCTCCACCACCCGCCCGAGGTAGAGCACCGCGACGCGATCCGCGATCTGCTCGACCACCGCCAGGTCGTGGGCGATGAACAGCATCGACAGTCCCCGCCGGCGCTGCAGCTCGGCGAGCAGGTTGACGATCTGCGCCCGTACCGAGACGTCGAGCGCCGAGACCGGCTCGTCGGCGACCACGACCTCGGGATCCGTGGCGAGCGCCCGGGCGATGCCGATCCGCTGGCGCTGACCGCCCGAGAACTCGTTCGGATAGCGCGCGCCGGCGTCGGCCGGCAGCCCCACCTCCTCGAGCATGCGCGCCACCCGCTCCGCCTTCTCCCGGCGCGACGCGAGGCCGTGGATCACCATCGGCTCGAACAGCGCGTCGGCGACGCGCAGGCGCGGATTGAGCGAACCCCACGGATCCTGGAAGACCATCTGCAGGTGGCGCCGCTGGCGCCGGAGCGCGCTACCGCGCAGCGCCAGAAGGTCCTCGCCGCGAAAGCGGATCGTGCCGGCGGTCGGCTCGACCAGGCGCAGCAGCGCGCGAGCGAAGGTGGTCTTGCCGCTGCCCGACTCACCGACCAGACCCACGGTTTCGCCGGCGGCCAGGTCGAGGTCGACGCCGTCGACGGCGCGGACGGATCCGATCCGCCGGCGCAGCAAGGCCGATCGCAGCGCGAACTCGACGCGGACTCCGCGCGCCTCGAGCCGGGGCGACACGTTCACGAGGCCGCTCTCCCGGTCCCGGCCAGCACGCAGCGCGCGCCGCGACCCCCGCCGAGATCGAGCCACGGCGGATCCTCGATCGAGCAGGAGGCGAGCCGCTCCGCGCATCGCGGGTGGAACGGGCAGCCCGCGGGCAGCTGAGTCGGGGTCGGAACCTGGCCCGGAACCGACGGCAGCGCGCCGCGCGGCACCGGCTCACCGAGCCGTGGCAACGATGCCAACAGGGCGCGGGTGTACGGGTGCGCGGGCGCGGCGAACAGCGCCTCGACCGGCGCGGCCTCCACCGGCCGGCCGGCGTACATCACGACGGCGCGATCGCAGGTCTCGGCGACCACCGCCAGGTCGTGGGTGATCAGCAGGATCGCGAGCCCGAGCTCGCGCCGCAGCCGGACGAGCAACTCCAGCACCTGCGCCTGGACGGTGACGTCGAGCGCGGTCGTCGGCTCGTCGGCGATCAGCAGGTCGGGCCCGGCGGCGAGCGCGATCGCCACCAGCGCGCGCTGGCGTTGGCCGCCCGAGAGCTGATGGGGGTACTCGTCGAGGCGGCGGTCGGGATCGGGAACCGCGAGCAGCGCGAGCAGCTCGCGGGCGCGCTCGCGCGCTGCGCGCCGTGGCAGGTCGCGATGCGCGCGGATCGCCTCGACGATCTGGGTTCCGACGGTGAGCACCGGATTGAGCGCCGCCGACGGCTCCTGGAAGACGAGCCCGATGCGGCCGCCGCGCAACGGTCGCAACTCGCGTTCCGACAGTCCGACCAGCTCGCGCCCCTCGAACCGGATCGAACCGGCGCGGATTCGCCCGGGTGCCGGAACCAGTCCGAGCACGGCGAGCGCGGTCAGGCTCTTGCCCGACCCCGACTCTCCGACCAGGCCGACGATCTCGCCGCGTCCGATTTCGAGCGCCGCGCCGCGCACCACCGCCACCTCCCCGGCCGGGGCCGGAAAGGCGATCTCGAGATCGCGGATCTCGAGCAATGCGCTCACCCGGCGCGCCGGGTCCGCGTCGCGAGCCGGCGCAGCCAGTGGATCGTGAGCGCGACACCGTAACCGGTCGCCCCGCGCTTGCCCTTGCCCTCGCCGACATAGGCGGGCCCGGCGATGTCCAGGTGAGCCCAGCTCTCGAGCGGCGTCGCGAACTGAGAGAGGAACGCCGCGGCGGTCGAAGCTCCTCCCCAGCGTCCGCCCGAGTTGCGCAGGTCGGCGTGCGAGCCGCGCATCTCCTCCAGGAACTCGGGCCAGAGCGGCAGGCGCCAGAGCCGATCGCCACTGGCTTCGGCGGCCGCGAGCAGCGCCGCGGCGAGCTCGTCGTCGGGGGTGAACAGGCCGGCGCCGGTCGGTCCGAGCGCGACCACGCAGGCGCCGGTGAGCGTCGACATCTCGACCAGCGCCTCCGGCTTCTCGGCGACGGCCCACGACAGCGCGTCGGCCAGGATCATCCGCCCTTCCGCGTCGGTGTTGGTGATCTCGACGGTCTTGCCGTTGGCGCAGCGCACGATGTCTCCCGGTCGGTAAGCCTCGCCGTCGGGCATGTTCTCGGCGAGCGGCAGGTAGGCGCGCACCCGGATCGGCAGGCGCAGCCGCGCCATCGCCTCGAGGCTGCCGAGCACCGCGCAGGCGCCCGACTTGTCCCACTTCATCTCGTCCATCTGCGCCGCGGGCTTGATCGAGATGCCGCCGGTGTCGAAGGTCACCCCCTTGCCGACCAGAGCGACCGTGCGCCGGCCGCGCCCGAGCTCGACTCGCACCAGCCGCGGCGGATTCGCCGATCCGCCGCCGACCGCCAGGAGGCCGCCCATGCCGCGCCGCTTGAGCTCGGCCGGCGACAGCACCGTCACCCGGCCGCGATGTCGCCGCGCCAGCGCCGTCGCCTGCGCGGCCATCCAGGCCGGGGTGGCGACGTTGGGCGGCGTGTTGGCGAGGTCGCGCGCGAGCTCGACTCCCGCCGCCACCGCGACCCCCACGGGCAGAGCGGCGCGCCAGCTCCGTTCCTCGCCGGCGGCGGGGAGCAATGCGATCGAGATCGCGGCTGCCGGTCCGTGGTCGCCGCGGAATCGATCGAACCGGTAGCCGCAGAGCGCGGCGTCGCGAACCGAGCGCACCGCCGCCGACTCGCCGCGCGCCACGTCGTGATCCGGCAGCGCCACCGTGATGCGCGGCTCGACCGCGGCGCGCGCGGAGTCGATCGCCGCTTCGAGGAAGCCGCGCAGCGCCGGTGCGTCGAAGCTCGCCGTCTCGCCCAGGCCACGCACTTCGATCAGCCGGCCGTCGGCCGTCGAGGTGGTCGCGACCTGCCCCGGGCTCCCCTTCCAGCCGCGCCGACGGAGCAGCGTGCCCACTGCCGCTGCGACCGCCGCCGGCAGACCGGCGCGTGCGGTGCGCGCGCCCCGGAAGGCTCCGACGACAAACCGGCCGGCGGGTGGCCGGCGGCCGGCGATGACGACCTCGAAGAGCTGTCCCACTCGATGCCTCCAGTTGCAGTCAGCCGCCGCCCGAGAGCTCCCGCAGCCGGTCCCGAATCTGCTGCAGGTCCTCCCACGCGGGGCGTTTCAGGGCCGCGTTGCGCAACAGCGCGGCCGGATGGTACGTCACGCGCGTCTCGACGCCGCGCACCTGGTAAGTCGCTCCCCGCATCCGGCCGAGCGGCTCGTCGGTGCCGAGCAGCGACTGCGCCGCCACGCGGCCGAGGCAGACCAGCAGCGCCGGCGCGATGGCGTCGATCTGCCCTTCGAGGAAGCGGCGGCAAGCCTCCACCTCGTCGGGTTGCGGGTCGCGGTTGCCGGGCGGCCGGCACTTCACGACGTTGGCGATGTAGACGCGCTCGCGGTCGAGCTCGATGGCTCGAATCATCTTGTCGAGCAGCTCGCCGGCGCGACCGACGAACGGCAGCCCCTGGCGATCCTCTTCGGCCCCCGGCCCCTCGCCGACGAACATCAGTCGCGCGCGCGCGTCGCCGACGCCGAAGACGACGCGGTTGCGCGCTTCGCAGAGGCGGCAGGCGCGGCATTCCGCCGCTTCGCGGCCCAGAGCATCGAGCCGGGCGGCGGCGTCGATGAACGGCGCATCGGTCGGAACGGCACTCGAAGAGGCGGAGGCGCCGTCCACCGCCGAGGGGACGGCGGTCGGCGGCACGCGGTAGATGTCCTCCCAGCCGAGGTCCGCCAGGTAGCGGAGCCGGTCAGCGAGCGGCGGGGGCAGGGACACGGCGGAGGACCGCGAGCTCGCTGGCGAAGAGCCCGACCAGCTCGCGCGCGAGCTCGACCTTCGGCCGGCGGCCGAGGAAGACGGGTCCGCCGGCCCGGCGGTGGACGGTGACCTCGTTGTCGTCGCTGCCGAAGCCGAGGTCCGGGCGCGAGACGTCGTTGGCCACCAGCAGGTGGGCCCCCTTGGCTTCGAGCTTGCGACGGGCCTCGCCGTCCGGATCGCCGGTCTCGGCAGCGAAACCGACCCGGAGCGCCGACGGCGCGAGCTCGGGGAGGCCCGCGAGGATGTCGGGATTCGGCACCAGGGCGAGATCGGGAATGCCGTCGCTCTTCTTGAGCTTGTGCGCGGCCGCCTGCCGTGGCCGGAAGTCGGCCACCGCCGCGGCCATCACCACCACGTCGCTCGCCGGGGCCAGTCGCCGAACGGCGTCCGCCATGTCGATCGCGGTTTCGACGTCGTGGCGCTCGACGCCGGGTGGCGTCGGCAGGTCGACCGGACCGGCGACGAGGTGGACCCGCGCGCCGCGGCGGGCGGCCTCGGCGGCGATCGCGAAGCCCATCTTGCCGCTCGAGCGGTTGCCGAGGAAGCGGACCGGGTCGATCGGCTCGTGAGTCGGTCCGGCGGTGACCAGGAAGGTGGTGCCGGCGAGCTCTTCCCGGGGAGCCAGGTGCCGATCCACCGCGGCGACGATCTCGTGCACGTCGGCCATGCGGCCGATGCCGACTTCGCCGGAGGCGAGCGGTCCGACCACCGGTCCGATCCGCTCGACTCCGCGAGCCGCGAGCTCGTCGATGCGCGCGCGCACGGCCGGCTGCTCCCACATCGCGCTGTGCAGCGCGGGAGCGACCAGCACCGGTCCGCGGAAGGCGAGCGCGGTCGTCAGCAGGAAGTTGTCGGCGAGACCGAGGGCGAGCGACGCCAACGTGTGTGCCGTCGCCGGCGCGATCAGCAGCAGGTCGGCCCACGCCGCCGCCTCGATGTGCTGCTCGACGCCGCCGCTGCCGGGAGCGAGGTACTCCTCGCGGTGCACCGGACGACCGGAAACGACTTCGAGGGCGAGCGGGGAAACGAAGGACTCGGCGGCCCGGGTCACCGCGCAGCGGACTTCGAGGCCGTGTTCCCGGAGCCTGCGCACGAGCTCGGGCGCCTTGTAGGCCGCGATCCCGCCGGTGATGCCGAGCAGGACCCGGCGGCCGCGCGCCGATTCGTCCGCGCTCAAGAGGGGCCCCCCGTGCCCGCCCCCCTCAGGGCGTGGCCGTCTCCTCGACGGCAGCGCCTTCCTCCAGGGCGACCGGTTCGGGTGCCGGCGGCGGGCCGTACTGCCAGTCGACGAGGTCCTCGCAGACCTCCTTCAGCGCGATGCTCGTCACCTTGCCGTTCCCCGCGTCGACCTTGGGGCGGGCGCCGCGCATCAGCTGTTCGGCACGGCGGGCCGAGATCAGGACGAAACGGAAGGTGCTGTCGACTCGCTCCGGAATGCGGTCCATGGACTCTCCCCGATTCAGTTTTCGGACGACTCGTCCCGCGCGCGCTGGAAATCCGCCACCACGCGCTCGATGCGCGACCGCTGGCGGCTCTTGCGCTGACGCTTTTCGAGGACGATCGCCGCGAGCGCGCGCCCGGCGCGCTCGACATCGTCGTTGACGATAACATATTGATACGAATCGTAACGGCGGATCTCCCAGAGCGAGACCGCCAGTCGGCGCGCGATCTGCTCGGGATCGTCCAAGCCGCGGCCGCTGAGTCGGCGCACGAGGTCGTCGTAGGACGGCGGCAGCACGAAGACGCTGTGCGCCTCCGGGAACTGATGCATCAGGCGCTCGGCGCCCTGGACGTCGATGTCGACCACCACGTCCACTCCACGCTCGAGGAACGGCAGCACGGCGTCGCGGGAGGTACCGTAGTAGTTGCCGTGGACTTCGGCCCACTCGAGGAAGCGATCCCCCACGATCATCTCCCGGAAGCGATCCGCGTCCACGAAGTGGTAGTCGCGCCCGTCGACCTCCCCGGCGCGCGGCCTGCGCGTGGTGTGGCTCACCGAGACCACCAGCTCGCCGTCGCCGGCGAGCCAGTCGCCGAGCCGACGGATCAGCGTCGTCTTGCCGGCGCCGGAAGGTGCCGAGAGCAGGAACAGGTCACCACGCGACGGGACTTCACTCGACATTCTGGATCTGCTCCCGCAACTGCTCGCAGGCGACCTTGGCGTCGACCACCCGGCGGGTGGTCTCGGCGTCGCGGCTCTTGGCGCCGAGCGTGTTGAGCTCGCGCTGGATCTCCTGGGTCAGGAACTCGAGGCGCTTGCCGACCGGGCCGTCGTCGCCGGCGACCTGCGCGAAGTGATCGAGGTGGGCGCGCAGCCGGTCGAGCTCCTCGCGCACGTCCGAGCGCTCCGCGAGCAGGACGATCTCCTGCGCCAACCGCTCCGGCGGCACCGCGGCGCTGCCCCCCGGCAGCAACTCGTCGAGTCGGGCGCGCAGCGAGCTCTCGATCCGCCCGGCGATCCGGTCGCGACGCCGCGCGAGCTCGTCGGCATGGCCCGACAGCTCGCCGCGCAGCCGCTCCAGGGCCGAGCCCAGGCGTGCTCCCTCGGCGCTCCGGGCGGCGTCGAAGGCGGCGAGCGTCCCTTCGACCAGCTCGATCAGCCGCTGGCGCGCGGCGTCGTCCCAGTCGACCGGCGCGACTTCGATCTCGATCAGCTGGGGCAGCCGGAGCAACTCGCCGAGGGTCAAGCGGTCTTCGACCAGCCCGTGATCGACGAGCTCGCGCGCCGATTCGCGCACCGCACGCACCGCCTCCGCCGAGATCCGGATCCGGGGCGGGCGCGGCGCCACCGGCTGCCAGCGGATCGAGACCTCGCAGCGCCCGCGTGCGACCCGGCCGGTCACCCGACGCCGCAGCTCGCTCTCCAGCGGTCGCAGCTCTTCGGGCAGACGGAACACGAGGTCGAGGTTGCGGTGATTGACCGCCTGCACCGAGACCTCGACGCGGCGCTCGGCGATCTCGGCCGCGACCTGAGCGAAGCCGGTCATGCTCCTCACCGTGCCACCTCCCCGGAAAGCGATCCGTGCGCCAGCCGCTCGGCCTCGGCCTCGACGCCGTCGATCGCCGCCTTGAGCCGCGGCGCCCACTCGCTCGGACGGGCGTCGCGCGGCACCTCGAGCGGCTCGCCGTAGACCACGTGCACCCGGCTCCCCGGCAGCGGCACCAGCATCCGGTCCCAGCTGCCGAGCTCGCGGCGACGCGACGCCGCGAGCGCCACCGGAATCACGGGCAGTCCACTCGCCGCGGCGGCCAGGATCACACCCGGCTGCACTTCGCGCAGCGGCCCACGAGGGCCGTCGGGAGTCACCGCCAGGTCCCACCCCTCGCGCGCCCGCCGCAGCAGGTCGCGCAGCCCGGCCGCGCCGCCACGCGAGGTCGAGCCGCGGCTGGTCGAGATCCCCAGCCGCTGCATGACCCGCGCGATCAGCTCCCCGTCCCGACTGCGACTGACCAGCACGCTCATTCTCGGACCGCGATAAGCGTAGCGCATCAACAACAGGTGCCGGTGCCAGAAGGCGAGCACGAAATGGCGCCCCTCGAGCTCCCAACCACGAACCGTGGCGTCGCCGTGAAAGCGGAGTCGGACGGTGACTCTGAGCAGGCGAATGAAGGCCGCCCCGGCCCAGGCGAGCAACGCCGGTCCGGCGCCGAGCCGCTCCGATTCCGTCGCGGCCACTCGCTTCACTCCTGGAACTGGAGATCGTGGAGCCGGCGGTAGATGCCGCCTTGCGCGAGCAGCTCCTCGTGGCGGCCCTGCTCGACGATCCGCCCGGCTTCGAGCACGCAGATCCGGTCGGCGCGCTTGATGGTCGCCAGCCTGTGGGCCACGACGAGGGTCGTGCGGCCGCGCATCAGATTGGCGAGCGCCACCTGGACCAGGGACTCCGACTCGGCATCGAGCTGGGAGGTCGCCTCGTCGAGGATCAGGATCGGCGCGTTCTTGAGCAGCGCGCGCGCGATCGCCAGGCGCTGGCGCTGACCACCCGACAGCCGTGCGCCCCCCTCACCGACGACGGTGTCGTAGCCGTCGGGAAACTCGCGGACGAAGCCGTCGACCAGCGCGGCTTCGGCCGCGCGCCGCACCTCGTCGAGCGACAGATCGGCGCGTCCGTAAGCGATGTTGGCGCGAATCGAATCGTTGAACAGCACCGTCTCCTGGGTGACCAGACCGATCAGTCCGCGCAGACTCTCGAGCTTCAGGTCGCGAACGTCGATGCCGTCGATCAGCAGCCGACCGCCGGTGACGTCGAAGAAGCGCGGCAGCAGGTTGACCAGCGTGGTCTTGCCGCCCCCCGACGGGCCGACCAGGGCGATCACCTGACCGCGCGGGACGTCGAGGTCGATCCCGCGCAGTACTTCGCGGTGGTCGTAGCGGAACGAGACGTCCTCGTAGCGGATCCCCTGCTCGAGGGTCGTGATTTCACGCGCACCAGGCCGGTCGCGGACCTCGACCGGCAGGTCCATCAGGTGACGGATCCGCTGCGCCGCCGCCAGCGACTGTTGAACGACCAGATTCGCCTTGTTCATCTTGCGGATCGGGTCGTACATCAGGTAGAGGTTGACCAGGAACTTGATGAGCGTCGCGGCATCCATCGTACCCGCGTGGATCTGGCGCCCGGCGTAAACCAGAAACGCGCCGGCTCCGATCACCCCGACCGTCTCGACCACCGGGCTCGACAGGTTCGAGATCAGCTGGCCGCGCAGGTTCGCGGCCAGATGCTTCTCGGTCGCCTCGCGGAAACGGCCGGCCTCGAACTCCTCCATGCCGAACGCCTTGACCACACGGTGGCCGCGCGCCGACTCCCCCACCAGATTGGCGAGGTCGGCGGTGCGCTCCTGGGCGCGGTGGCTGGTGCGTCGCATCCCTTTCGAGAAACGGACGATCGGATAGAGCACCGCGGGAGCCGCGATCAGGCAGATCATCGCCAGGACGAAGTCGATCGAGAACAGCAGCACGACCAGCGCCACCAGCGTAACCGACTGCTGGACGAGGTCGACCAGCCGGGTCGAGATCGCCGACTGCAGGACACCGACGTCGTGGACGACGCGGCTGACCAGCTCGCCCGAGGGGTGCTCGGCGTGGAACCGGCTGGTCTGATCGAGGGTCCGTCGGTAGAGATCGTTGCGCAGATCGCTGGTGGCGCCCAGTCCGATGCGTTGGAAGGCGTAGCCGTTGACGAAGTCCGATGCGCTGCGCAGAACGTAGACCAAGACGAAGAGCAGCGGCACGAACCAGACGACGTCGGATCCGTCGATGCCGAAGGCTCCTTTGAGACGTCGATACCCTTCGTCGAGATAGCGATCGAGGAATACGCGAGCGCGGCGGCCGGAGTCGGCGGTCGCCGCGCCTTCCGCGGAGGATGAATCCGCGGTCTCACCGGTATCGACGACAAGTCCCCTGACGACCCCCGGCAGCTCGTCGCCCTGCGAGCGGAGCACCTCACCGAAGATCGCCTGGACGAGCTGCAAGAGCAGCAGCATCGAGGCGGCGTAGACGATCGTCGCGCCGATCGAGCCGAGCGCCCAGGGCCAGTACCGGCGCAGGTAACGCAGGAGAAAGGAAAACAGTTTCATCGAGGGCGCTCCAACACCTCGGCCACCGCCTCGGCGGCGCGCTCGGAGGCCCCCGGCCGGCCGAGGGCGGGACGCACGTCGGCGAGGTCGGCGCGCATCGTCTCGACGTCGCGGCGCGAGGCGAGGAGCTCGATTGCCCGCGCCGCGACTCGCTCCGGCGTGAAGTCACGCTGGATCAGCTCGGGCACGGCGCGGCGGCCGAGCACGAGGTTGACCAGGCCGACGTGCGGCACCCGCACGAGATGCCGCGCCAGCGCGTAGGTCCAACCCGAGAGCCGGTAGCCGATCAGCATCGGCGTACCGAGCAACGCGGTCTCGAGCGTTGCCGTCCCCGAAGCGCACAGCGCGAGGTGGGAATCGGCGATCGCGGCAAAACGGTCCCGCTCGACGATCTCGACCTCGACGCCCGCTCCCGCCAGCCGCGGTTCGACCGTCGCGCGCGGCAGCGAGGGCGCCAGGATCAACCGCACCTCGGTCGGCCGCTGGGCCGCGATCCGCGTGGCCGCGCCGAGCAGAGTCGGCAACAGCGCGTCGACCTCGCTGCGGCGCGAGCCGGGCAGCAGCGCCAGTCGCGCCGTCTCCGGAGTCGCGCCGGGGCGCAGCTCGTCCCAGGCATGGGGAAGCACCGGGATCTCGTCGACCAGCGGGTGCCCGACGTGCACGACGTCGACACCGTGGGCGCGGTAGAACGGGACCTCGAACGGGAACAGGACGAGCATCCTGTCGACGCAATCGGCGATCGTCCGGACCCGTCCGCGCCGCCACGCCCAGATCTGCGGGCTGACGTAGTAGACGACCGGAACGCCGCGCCAGGCCAGCTGCTGGGCCAATCGAAGGTTGAAGTCTGGCGCATCGACCAGGACCGCCGCGCGCGGCCGTCGGCGCTCGGTCTCGGCCAGCAGCCGGTCGAAGATCTCGGCGGCTCGCGGCAGCACCGACAGCGCTTCGGAGATGCCGACCACGGCGATTTCGCGGCTGTCGGCGACCGTTTCGAGGCCGGCCTCGCGCGAGGCGTCGGAGCCCAACCCGAATGGGGCGAGATCCGGGATCCGCGGACGCAGCGCCACCAGCAGCCGCGCGGCCCGCTGGTCCCCCGAGGCTTCGCCGGCGACGACCAGCAGACCGGTGCCGGTCATGGAGTCGGCGCCGGTGGCCCCGCGGGAAAGAAGTACATGATCCAACCGAGCAGAATGCCGCCGCCGATCAGGCTGCCGAAGATCTGCAGGAAAAGCTTGACCTGCGCGGGGCGCTCCCGTCGCCAGAGGGTGGCGAAGAAGACCCCGAGCAGCAGGGCGTAGAGCACCATCAGGCCGAAGTGGCTCACGCTCACTCCTTCCGACCGGTGGCGAGATCGTAGACGTCGAGCACGAGCAGCAGGTTCATCAGCCCCGCCGACAGCAGGAAGACGCTGCCGTACTCGAAGCCGGCGGCTTCCGGGACGCCGCGGTAGCCGAGCCCCCAGCGCAGCAGGAAGTACGGCGCGCCGAGCCCCATCGACCCCAGGGTGAACAGCCACGACAGGGGCTGTCCGGGGACGACGCGGTGCAGGTTGCCCTCGAGCTGGAGGCCGGTCAGGAGCGCGACGGCGACGACCAGGGCGAAGATCGCCGCCCGCCCCCGCCGGCCGAGCGCGAAGTGACCGGCGGCGGGAACGAGCCAGGCGAGCAGGACGAGGCCGGCGATGCGCCCCGACAGACCGGGTTCGGCGGGTTGATTCACGGCGCCTGCCGGTTGAGCTGCTCCTTGAGCTCCTTGCCCGGCTTGAAGTACGGGATGCGCTTGGGCGGCACCTCGACCTTCTCGCCGGTCTTCGGATTGCGTCCGAGCCGGGCGCCCCGGTTGCGGATCCGGAAGCTGCCGAAACCGCGGAGCTCGATCTTGCGCCCGGCACGCAGCGAGTCGACGATCGTGCCGAAGACCGTATTGACGATCTCCTCGGCCTGCTTCTTCGTCAGCTGGGTGACGCGGGCGACCTCCTCGACGAGCTCCGCCTTGGTCAGGCCGTCACCGACCGCGGTCCTCTCCTCGGACACGGTGCGACCCCTACTCCGCCGGCTCCGCCGGGGCGTCGACCTCGACCGGCGCCGCCTGGGCGGCCGCCGCGCTCTCGAGCTCCGCGATCTCCTCGGCGGAGGGCTGGGTCACGCCGCGCAGCGTGAGGCCGACCTTCTTGTCGTCCTCCTCGATGCGCAGGATGCGGGCCCGGACCCACTCGCCTGCCTTGTAGTGATCGGACAGCTTGCCGCCGCCGAAGTCGATCTCCGAGATGTGCGCCAGCCCTTCGAGCCCGTCGTAGATGTCGATGAACAGGCCGAAGTCGGTGACGTTGACCACCCGGCCGGTGACGATGTCGCCGACCCGGTTGTTCTCGACGAAGTCCTGCCACTCGTTGGGCATGAACTCCTTGATCGACAGCGACACTCGCTGGTTCTCGACGTCGATGTTGGTGATGCGCGCGCGCACCGTGTCGCCCTTCTTGAGGACCTCGCTCGGGTGCTTGATGCGCTTGGTCCAGCTCATGTCGGAGACGTGGATCAGACCGTCGATCTCCTCGGTGATCTCGACGAACGCGCCGAACTCGGTGAGGTTGCGGACCTTGCCCTCGATGATCGAGCCCAGCGGGAAGTGATGCCCGAGGTCTTCCCACGGATTGCGCTCGGTCTGGCGCAGCGACAAGCTGATCCGGCGCTGCCCGAGGTCGAGCTCCGTGACGATCGCGTCGATCTCCTGACCGACGGTGAGGATCTTCGAGGGATTGACCACCTTTTTGGTCCACGACATCTCGGAGACGTGGATCAGTCCCTCGACTCCAGGCTCGAGCTCGACGAACGAGCCGTAGTCGACCAGGCTGACCACCTTGCCGCGAACGCGGGCGCCGACCGGGAAGCGCTTGTCGACCAGGATCCACGGATCCTCGCTGCGCTGCTTGTAACCGAGCGAAACGCGCTCGGTCTCGCGGTCGAACTTGAGCACGACGACCTCGACCTCGTCGCCGATCGAGAAGTGCTCGGAGGGGTGGTTGACCCGGCCCCAGGAGATGTCGGTGATGTGCAGCAGGCCGTCGATGCCGCCGAGGTCGATGAACACGCCGTAGTCGGTGATGTTCTTGACCACGCCCTTCATGGTCACGCCCTCCTGGAGCTTCTCCAGGGTCTCGGCCTTCTTCTGCTCGTACTCCTTCTCGAGCACGGCCTTGCGCGACAGCACGATGTTGTTGCGGCGGCGGTCCAGGCTGATGACCTTGAACTCGAGCTCGCGCCCCTTCAGGGCCTCGAGGTTCTTGACCGGCTTGATGTCGGCGAGCGACCCGGGCAGGAAGGCGCGGACGCCGACGTCGACCGTCAGCCCGCCCTTGATGCGGTCGATGACGCGGCCGCGGATGATCCGGCCCTCGCGGAAGCTCTGTTCGACCTCGGTCCAGACCCGCATCTTGGCGGCCTTGGTGTAGGAGAGCAGCACGTGCCCCTCGACGTCCTCGGTGCGCTCGAGCAGCACCTCGACGTCGTCACCCACCTTGACCGGGATCTTGCCCTCGGCGTCGTGGAACTCCTCGACCGGGATCAGACCCTCCGACTTGAATCCGACGTCCACCACCACCGAGTTCGAGCCGATCGACACGACCTTGCCACGGACGATCTCCCCCTCGGCGAGATGCCGCAGGCTCTCGTCGTAGAGCGCGATGAACTGCTCGTACGCCTTCTGGTCCTCGGCGCTCACCTCTTCGAGGTTCACGCGCTCCTTGTCCGTCGATACCATTGACTGAACTTCCTCCTTGGATCTCGAGATTCAGGCCGTGGCCTGTCCTTCCCTGCGGGGGGATTTCCGAGTCCCGGTCTTCTGGTTGGGCTCGAAGGCCGAAAGTATAGGCATTCTCTGGACTTGGAGTCAATCCGGGGGGGCGGGGTGACCCGCGGCCAGCGCTCGCGCCGCCGCGGAGCGGACCACCGACGACGGATCGTCCGCGGCCGCCGCCGCGAGCGCGGCCCGCGCCGCGGGCGCGGCCGAACCTCCGAGGGCGTGCGCCGCGTTGCGGCGCAGGCCCTCCGCGCGAACGCGGCGCAGCGCGCTGCCGCGGATCCGCGCGGCGAGCTCCTCGGTCGGCATCCGCAGCATGCCGACCAGGTCGAGGTCGCGCCGCTCGTCCGACAGGCGGAGCTCCGGATGATCCGCCGGAGGATCGCCGCCGTTCCACGGGCAGACCTCCTGGCAGGCGTCGCAGCCGAAGACCCGCTCGGCGAGCGCCCGGGCGATCGCGTCGGGGATTTCGCCGCGGTGCTCGATCGTCCAGTACGAGATGCAGCGGCGGGCATCGAGCCGCCAGGGCTCCGGCAGCGCGCCGGTCGGACAGGCCTCCAGACAACGCGAGCAGGAGCCACACAGATCCGACAGCGGCGAATCGCCGGGCAGGTCCAGCGTGGTCAGCAACTCGCCGAGCAGGACGTAGGAACCGAGGGTCGGGTGCAGCAGGTTCGTGTTCTTGCCGATCGCCCCCAGTCCGGCCCGCACCGCCAGGTCGCGCTCGAGCAGCGGCGCCGTGTCGGCACACACGCGCGTGCGGGTCCCCGGCCATTCGCTCTCGACGAAGCGCGCCACCTCCCCCAGCATTCGCCAGATCAGGTCGTGGTAGTCGACGCCGCGGGCATAGCGCGCGACGCGCGGCCAGAAATCGCCGGGCGGCGGCTCCGGCTCGTCCACGAGCGGCGCGTAGCGCAACGCCACCGCCAGCGCGCTGCGCGCTCCGGGCAGCAGTCCGCGCGGATCGAGCCGGAGCTCGACGTTGCGCTCGAGATAGCCGAGTCCGGCCTGATCGCCGCGCTCGAGCCAGCGCAGGTAAGCGGCGCCGGTGGGTGCCGGCGCCAGCGGCGCGACGCCGGCCGCGTCGAATCCCGCCTCGCGCGCTCGCGCTTTGATCCTCTCGGCCGCCGCCCCCGAATCCACGGCGACATCTTACGGGCGCTTCGACGCGGTAGACTCCGCCGACCCCGGCCGGCGTCCGCCGGCCGCTCGAGGAGAGAGGCATGGACATCTTCGAAACGATCGGCGGATCCGGGCACGAGCGCGTCGTCCTCTGCTCGAACCCCGATGCCGGCCTGAAGGCGATCGTCGCGATCCACTCGACCGTCCTGGGCCCGGGCCTGGGTGGCGCCCGCATGTGGCCCTACGCTTCGACCGACGAGGCGCTGACCGACGTGCTGCGGCTGTCGCGCGGCATGACCTACAAGGCGGCGGTGGCCGGCGTCCACCTCGGCGGCGGCAAGGCGGTGATCCTCGGAGACTCTCGCAAGGACAAGTCTGAGGCCCTGTTGCGCGCATTCGGCCGCTGCGTCGAGTCGCTCGGCGGCCACTACATCACCGCCGAGGACGTCGGAACCAGCACCGCCGACATGGAGGTGATCGGCACCGAGACGCGCTGGGTCACCGGGCTGCCGGTCGACCGCGGTGGCAGCGGCGACCCCTCTCCGGTCACCGCGCGCGGCGTTCACCAGGGCATGCGCGCCGCCGCCGAGCGGCTGTGGGGCACGCCGACGCTGGCCGGCAAGACCGTGGCGATCCAGGGATTGGGACACGTCGGCAGGTACCTCGCGGGCTTCCTCGCGGCGGAGGGAGCGAAGGTGTTCGGCTGCGACATCGACGCCGAGGCCTGCGCCGCGGCCCGCGAGCAGCACGGCGTCGAGATCGTGCCCAAGGACGACATCTACGACGTCGCGGCCGACGTCTTCGCGCCGTGCGCGCTGGGCGCCATCCTCAACGAGAAGACGATTCCGCGGCTCAAGGTCAAGGCGGTCGCCGGTGGCGCCAACAATCAGCTCGCCGACGAGGACCGCGATGGCACCGAGCTCCACCGCCGCGGCATCCTCTACGCTCCGGACTTCGTCATCAACGCCGGCGGCCTGATCAACGTCTACAACGAGTACATCGGCTACGAACGCGAGCGCGCGCTGCGCATGGCCGACGGCATCTTCGCCTCCACCCTGCGCCTGTTCGCGATCGCCGAACGCGACGGCATCCCGAGTTACCTCGCCGGCGACCGCCTCGCCGAGGAGCGCATCGCCGCCGTCCAGCGCATCGGCCCGCGCCACTGGGAGCGCATCGCTCGCGAGCGCGTCCCGATCCGGCCCTGACGAATCGGAAGCACCAGAACCGGAAGAACTAGTTGCCGCGGATCCTGACCCGGAGGCGCGCGACCAGCTCGTCGACGCCGGCCTCCGAGGTGTCGACGACCATCGCGTCGGGCGCCGGCTCCAGCGGCGAGTTGGCTCGCGAGCGGTCGCGCTGATCGCGCTCTGCCAGCTCGCGCGCGACCTCGACCTCGGCCGCGGAGTGCCCCGCCGCGCGCAGGTCGGCCAGGCGCCGGATCGCCCGGACCTCGGCCGGCGCGTCGAAGAAGAACTTGAAGGGCGCGTCGGGGACGACCTTCGTGCCGATGTCCCGACCCTCGATCACGCCGCCGTGCCGGGCGGCCAGCTCGCGCTGGAGCGTGACCATCCGTTCCCGAACCGCGCCGTGGACCGCCGCCTTCGAGGTCGCCGCGGTCACCTCGGGGGTGCGGATCCGCGGCTCGACCGATTCGCCGGCCAGCAGGACCTCGGCCCGCCCCGCCGTTCCCAGGCGCAGTGAGATGTCGATCCCGGGCAGCGTCGCCGCGACCGCCGCGCCGTCGCCGGGGTCGACGCCGCGCTCGAGGAGAGCGAGCGCCAGCGCGCGGTACATCGCACCGGTGTCGAGATAGGGGACGCCGAGCTCGGCGGCGAGACGGCGGGCGATGGTGCTCTTGCCGACGCCCGCCGGGCCGTCGATGGCGACGACGATCGGCGGCGTCACGTCGAGCGGCGGCCGCGCGGGTTGCGGCCGCGCTCGCGCGGCGCGCGCTCCGGACGCGCCCGGCGGCGCGGCGCGCCGGCGCCCGGGCCGACGTCGGAGGAAGGCCCGCGTCGCCGCGGCGGCTCGGGTCGCGCCGGGCGCAGCAGGCGCGCGCGCTCGGCCTCGGTGAGGTCGCGCAGCGAGCCGACCGGCAGCTCGGCGTCGCGCAGCGAGCCGATCGCCACGCGCCGCAGCTTCTGGACCGGGTGGCCGATGCGGAAGAACATCTCGCGGATCTGGCGCGTCCGACCCTCGGCGAGCTCGACGTGGTACCAGGCGTTGCCGCCCTCCTCGCCCCGTTGCGGCGTGGTCCGCAGCACCTCGATCCGGCACGATGCGGTGCGCCGGCCGTCGAGCACGATGCCCCGGCGCAGCCGGTCGATCTGCGACTCCTCCGGAATCCCCTTGACCTTGACCTCGTAGGTCTTGTGGCAGCCGTAGCGCGGGTGCGAGAGGCGGTTGGCGAACTCGCCGTCGTCGGTGAGGATCAGGAGACCCTCGGTGTGGAAGTCGAGGCGGCCGACCGGCACCAGCGCCTTGCGCATCGCCGGTGGTACCAGGTCGATGACCGTCGGTCGCCCGTCGGGGTCGGAGACGGCGGTGAGGTAACCCTTCGGCTTGTTGAGCAGCAGGTAGCGGTGCTCGCGCGCCGGCTCGACGCGCTTGCCGTCGAGCTTGATCGAATCGTGCAGCGGGTCGGCCTTGGCGCCGAGCTCGGCGACCTTGCCGTTCACCGTCACGCGCCCTTCCCGGATGAGATCCTCGGCCTTGCGGCGGGCGGCGACGCCCGCGCGCGCGAGAATCTTCTGGATCCTTTCCGCCGTCACCGCTTCTCCTCCTCGGCGCCGGAGGTCGCGAGCTCGGCGCCCTCCTCCCCTGTCGCCGTGGGCGCGTCGTCGGAGTTCGCCGGCGTCTCGGCATGCTCGGCGTGCTCGTGAACGTCGAACGCGGCGCTGTGGAGCGCCTCCTCGGCTTCGACGGTCGACACCATGCCGATGGCCTCGTGCTCGGGCGAGATCGACACCTCGAGCGCCGGCAGCATCTCGGTATCGCCGCCGCCGAACGCCTCCTCGAACTCCTCGAGCGGCGGCAGGTCGGAGAGCGAGCGCAGACCGAAGTGCATCAGGAACTCGCGCGTGGTGGCGTAGACGAAGGGTCGTCCGACCACCTCCTTGCGTCCGGTGATCCGGAGCAGCCGGCGCTCGAGCAGGGTCTTGATCGCCGCCGCCGAGTTCTTGCCGCGCAGCTCCTGGACCTCGGGGCCGGTGACCGGCTGGCGGTAAGCGACGATCGCCAGCGTCTCGAGCGCGGCCATCGACAATCGGTTGGCGCCGGCGGCGTCGAAGAACTTGCGCAGGTAAGGGTGACACTCCGGCGCCGTGACGATGCGCAGACCGCCCGCGACTTCCTCGAGGCGGACCCCGCGACCTTCGCCGGTGGCGTAGCGCGCGCGCACGGCCGCGAGCGCGGCCGCCGCCTCGTCGCGCTCCGCGGGCTCGAAGACGCCGAGGATCCGCTCCTCGGGAACCGGTTCCGAGGTGACGAAGAGGATCGCCTCGACGGCGGCCTCGAACTCCGGACGGTGGTTGGACTCCGAATCGCTCATCCGTGGATCGCCTCCAGCTCCTCCGCCGACAGCTCGCGGGTCGTCCGGTAGAGGACGATGGCGCCGCTGTCGGTCTGGTGCACCCGCACGAGGTTGAGCCGCGCCAGCTCGAGCACGGCGAGAAACGCGGCGATCGCCTCGGCGCGACAGCTGCGCGAGCGCAGATCGTCGATCAGGTCGAAGGGGGTCCCGGCGTCGAGTCGTCCGAGCAACCGCTCGAATTGGCCGCGCACCGGGTACGACTCGGCCGGCAGGTGGATCGGCTCCGGGTGCTCGCGGTCGTAGCGGTCGAGCACCGAGCGGAAGGCGCCGAGCAGGTCGAACAGCGAGACCTCCTCGAGCGAGAGCTCCTCCTCGCCGCCTTCGGGCCGCCAACCGCGCTTCGGCCGCGTCCAGATGCCCTGGCGCATGCGGTCGACCTCGGCGAGCGACTGCGCGGCTTCCTTGAGCCGCCGGTACTCGAGCAGTCGCGTCACCAGCTCCTGGCGCGGGTCCTCCTCGATCACGGTGCCGTCCGTGCGCTTCGGGCGCGGCAACAGCAGCTTCGACTTGAGCTGGATCAGCAGCGCGGCCTCGTAGATGTACTCGGCCGCGATGTCGAGATCGAGCTCCTCCATCAGCCGGAGGTACTCGTGGAACTGGTCGCAGATCGTCGCGACCGGGATGTCCTTGATGTCGACCTCGTTGATCCGGATCAGGTGCAGCAGCAGGTCGAGCGGCCCCTCGAACACCGGCAGCTGGACCCGCCACGACTCCGGCAGGAGGCGGACGACCGGCGGCGTCGGGCTCACGCGGGCCTCGCGGCGAGCAGGCGGTCGTAGTCGAGACCGAGGGCGTCCCGCACGGCGGTCATGGTCTCGTGCGCGCGCTCGCGCGCCCGCTCGGAGCCGCGGCGCAGCAACCGCAGCAGCTCGCCGGGATCGCCGGTCAGCTCCGCGCGCCGCTTCTGCAGCGGCTCGAGAAAGGCGATGATCTGCTCGGCGAGCAGCTTCTTGTCGTCGACGCAGCCGATCTGCGCGGCCCGGCACTCGCGCTCGACTCGCGCGGCGAGCTCGGGCGGCGACAGCAGGCGGTGGAACGCGAACAGGTTGCAGGTCTCGGGGTGTCCGGGGTCCGAGCGCCGGATGCGGGTCGGATCGGTGAACATCGACATGCACTTCTTGCGGATGACGTCGGGCGGATCCGAGAGGTTGATCGCGTTGCCGTAGGACTTCGACATCTTGCGACCGTCGAGCCCGGGCACCTTCGGCGTCGGCGTGAACAGCGCCTTCGGCTCCGGAAAGACCTCGCCGTAGAGCGAGTTGAAGCGACGGGCGATCTCGCGGCTGATCTCGAGGTGGCTCGCCTGGTCCTCCCCCACCGGCACGACGTGCGCGCGATAGAGGATGATGTCGGCGGTCTGCAGCACCGGGTAGCCGAGGAATCCGTAAGTCGACAGGTCCCGCGCCTCGATCTCGCGGAGCTGCTCCTTGTAGGTCGGCACCCGCTCGAGCCAGCCCAGAGGCGTGATCATCGACAGCAGCAGGTGGAGCTCGGCATGCTCCGGCACCATCGACTGCACGAAGACCACCGAGCGTTCGGGGTCGACACCGGCCGCGATCCAGTCGGCGAAGGCGTCGAGCGTGTTGGCGGCGACGGAGCGGGGGTCCTCGTACTCGGAGGTCAGGGCGTGCCAGTCGGCCGCGAAGAAGTAGCAGTCGTGGGTCTCCTGCAGGGCGACCCAGTTGCGCAGCGTGCCGAAATAGTGCCCGAGATGGAGCTTGCCCGTGGAGCGCATCCCCGAGAGCACGATCTGACGTTGCGACACCGGACGATCTCCTCCTCGAAAGCGCCACGCTCGCGCTCGGCCCGCCCGTACGACCCGATGGTTTCAGGGGACCGCCGCCGCCCTGCGCCGGGGCCCGCGCGGCCGGCGTCGGACGGGGCGCTTCGATGACCGCGGAGTCTAGCACGCCGGCCGCGCCGAGCCGCGCGGCCGGTGACTCAGCGCGGCGCCTGGAGCGCCGCTTCGTGACGGGCGAGAAGACGAATTGCCGCGACCAGCAGGACGAGCTGAGAGACCAGCGTCGAAATCGCGAGGCCGACGTGAAGCGCCGGCGACAAGTCGGTGGGATACAGCGCGCCGGCGAGCGTAAAGGCGGTGACCGCGAAAGCGGCGGCGAGAATCGCGGATGCGTAGACGAGGCGACGGGCGGGCGCGAGCGCCGTGAGCTCGCGACCCTCCCTGCGCGCCAGACGAACGCCGGTCGCGAGATAGACCACGATCCAGACGTCCGCGAGGAGCAGCGTCAACGTAGCGCCGAAGCCGATCAGAGTGTGACGCGCGAGCGGCATCGGTCCGCCTCCGGCGTCGCGCCCGGCGAGTCCCGCCGCCACCCACGCGAGACAACCCACGAAGGCGATCGCGACCACGATCCGGCTCCAACGATTCACGGCTCGCTCCCCTCCCCCAGCACCTCGCGCTCCCAGGTCGCGGCGGCGTGCTCCGGCCGATACCGCTGCTCGACCCGCCGCCGCCCCGCTGCGCCGCGAAGTGCGGCCTGCTCGGGATTCCGCACCAGCTCGTCGAGCGCAGCGCCGAGCGCCGGCGGATCCTCGCACGGAACCAACCAGCCCGTCTCGCCGTCGACCACCACTTCCGGGATGCCGCTGACCCGGCTCGCGACGACCGGAACGCCCGAGGCCATCGCTTCGAGGATCACCAGCGGCATCCCCTCGTAGGTCGAGGGGACGACCAGCGCGCGGCAGCGCGAGAGCAGCTCGCGAACCTGGCCCGCCGAGGCGCGGCCGAGGAAGCGGACGCGATCGTCGCCCAGACCGAGCTGGCGCGCGCGCGCCTCGAGCGCCGCGCGGTGCTCGCCGTCGCCGGCGATCAGGGCTCGCGGCAGCGACGGTCGCCCCGCCAGGGCTTCGAGCAGGACCTCGACGCCCTTGCGGACGCGCAGGCGACCGACGAAGAGGAGGTACGACGAAGCGCCCTCGGCGCCCGGCATCGGCGCGGGCTCGACGGGCAGCCCGCCGGTGACGTTGGGCAGGACCCGCACACCGGCGACGCCGTAGTCGCGCTCGAGCTCGGCGGCGGTCGCCGCGCTCGGAGCCAGCACGAGATCCGCCGCGCGCGCCGTCCATCGACCCAGGACGATCTGGAGCGGCGCCTTCCAGCGGCGGAATCGGCGCTCGACCGCCCCGGGCTCGCCGAGGGTGCGTTCGCCGTGCCGCAGCGGCCGCACCGCCCGCAGCTCTTCGAGATAGCTCACCTGCTGCAGGGCGACCAGCAGCGGGCGCCGGTCGCGTCGGTGTCGGACCGCCCGCAGCCAGAGCGCGGCGAGCGCGCCGTCGGACTCGTGGACCTGGACGACGTCGGGCCGCGCGTCCGCCAGCGCGCGCGCGAACGCCGGGACGATGGTCAACGGAAACAGCACCTTCGGGCCGCGGGCGCCGCCGGGTCCGCGGCCGAGGATGCGCACGTCGTGTCCGCGCGCCGCCAGTCCCGAGGCGAGCTGCAGCACCTGCTCGCCGACACCGGACAGGTCGTCGGGCGGCAGCGTGTTGGCGACGAGCAGGACCCTCGCGCGCTCAGCCACCCGCGAAGCTCTCGTAGCGATCGCGCAACCGCGCTCGCACCCGTGAGGCCAGCGGCGCCAGCTCCGGTTCGTCCAGCCGCGGCAGCAGCTCGCGGGCGTCGGCGCGCGCGCGCTCCACCCAGTCGCGGTGCGCGACCAGGTCGGCGACGCGCAGGCGGGGCAAGCCGGACTGGCGGGTTCCCAGCAGGTCGCCCGGCCCGCGCAGCGCCAGGTCGGCCTCGGCGACCGCGAAGCCGTCGCGCGCCGTGGCGAAGATCTCCAGTCGGCGCTCCGCCGATTCCGAGAGGCGACCGTGGATCGCGACGCAACGCGAGGCGCGGCGGCCGCGTCCGACCCGGCCCCGCAACTGGTGGAGCTGAGCCAGACCGAATCGCTCCGCGCTCTCGATCACCATCCAGGTGGCGTTGGGGACGTCGACGCCGACCTCGATCACGGTGGTCGCGATCAACACGCGGAGCTCGCCGGCGGCGAAGGCGCGCATCACCGTGTCGCGCTCGGCCGCCGGCAGCCGGCCGTGCAGCAACGCGCTCGGATGCCCGGCGAGGAACTCGCGCAGCTTCGCGCCGAGGAGCTCGAGCGACGCCGCCGCCACCTCCTCGCTCTCCTCGATCAGCGGCACCACGACGTACGCCTGCGCTCCGGAGTCGAGCTCGGCGCGCAGGCGCTGGTAGACCTCGCGCCGGCGCGACGAGGGCACCACCTCGGTGGCGATCGGCTCGCGCCCCGGTGGCAGCTCGTCGAGAACCGAGACCTCGAGGTCTCCGTAGAAGGTCAACGCCAGCGAGCGGGGAATCGGCGTCGCCGTCATCACCAAGACGTCCGGACGCTCGCCCTTGCCCTGGAGCAGGCGGCGCTGCGCCACGCCGAAGCGGTGCTGCTCGTCGATCACCGCGAGCGCGAGCGCGTGGAACTCGAGCCCTTCCTGGATCAGAGCGTGGGTGCCGATCGCGATGTCGATCTCCCCCGCGGCGAGCGCTCGTCGACTCTCGGCGTCGCCGCTCGACGAGGTGAACAGACCGAGCCGGCAGCGCTCGCCGAGCAGGCGTCGCAGATTGCCGAAGTGCTGCTCGGCGAGCAGCTCGGTGGGCGCCATGAAGGCGCCCTGGAGACCGCTCTCGACCGCGATCAGCAGCGCCAGGGCGGCGACGATCGTCTTGCCGCTGCCGACGTCTCCCTGCAGCAGCCGCAGCATCGGCTTCGGATCGCGCAGATCGTCGACGATCTCGCGTACCACCCGCTTCTGCGCGGCGGTGAGTCGGAACGGCAGGATGCGGCGCGCCACCGCGCGCGTTTCGTCGTCGATCCGGTAGCGGTGGCGCTTCTCGAGCTTGATCTCGCGGGCGCGCAGCTCGGCCAGCTCGAGCTGCAGCTCGAGCAGCTCTTCGTAGATCAGGCGGTGGTGCGCGGCGCTCGCCCGGCTCTCGAGGGCGGCGAGGTCGGCGCCGGCTCCCGGGCGGTGCAGCTCGTCGAAGGCCGAGGCGAGTGTCGGCAACGCGTAGCGCCGGCGCAACTCCGCCGGGAGATGCTCCCGCGGCGGATCGTTGGCGAGGGTCCCCAGCGCCTGTTCGACCAGACGGGCGATCACCGCCGGACCGAGGCCGGCGGCGGCCGGGTAGACCGGCACGATCCGTCCGCTCGCCGCGTCGCCGCCCGAGACCGACGGGTTGACCATCTCGTGGAAGAGTCCCTCGGTCGGGCGCACCGGACCGTGGAGCAGGACCTGGTCGCCATCGGCGAATCTCTGCAGCAGGTAAGGCTGGTTGAACCAGGTCGCGGCGAGGGCGCCGCGTTCGTCCACCACCCGGCCGCGCACGATCACGAAACCCCGGCGCCGCGTGCGCACCAGCCGCAGCTCGGCGAGCCGCCCCCGCACCGTCCAGATTCCGGGCGCGTCGACCGCTCCGGGCGCGACGACCCGCCGGCGGTCCTCGTAGCGCAGCGGCAGGTGGTAGAGCAGGTCGCCGGCGGTGACCAGCCCGGCCGCAGCCAGCTTCTCGGCCCGCTGCGGGCCGACGCCGCGCAGGAAGCGCAGCGGCGTATCGCGGCGGAGCGGCGCGGGGGGCGCGCCGGAGGCGCCGGCGGCGGCCACCTCACTCGGCGCGGAACTGGAGCTCGACCAGGCCGAAGCGGACGTCGTCGCCGGCGGCCATCTCGTGCGGAACCCCGGTCTCGAGCCGGGCGCCGTTGAGGAAGGTGCCGTTCATCGTCCCGATCTCCTCGGAGACGAAGTACTTGCCGCCGCGGCGGTAGATCTTGGCGTGGCGCCGACTGATCGAGCGCTGGGTGTCAACGGGCGTCAGGTCGACGTCGGGCTGGATGCCGGTCACCGGATCGCGCCGTCCGATCGTGGTCTCGGGTCCGGCGGCGAGAGGAAACTCCATGCCCGACTTGTCGTGAACGAGACGCTGCGCATCGCCTTCGGCCGCGGCTCGCGCTTCCTGGGGGCTCGGCATCTCGACCAGCGGCACGCGGCCGGGCTGCCCGAGTGCCTCGCGCAACAGCTGGTCGGTCTCGCGCAGGCGGCGAGAAAGCTTGCGCATCATGCGTACCGCGATCTCGGGGTTGGTGCGCAGCATCTGATCGAACGTCGAGCCGTTGATCATCAACACCTTGACGCCCGTCAGTGCCCGCGCCGACGCCGCGCGTGGCAGGTCCTCGAGAATCGCCATCTCGCCGAAGAAATCGCCCTTCTCGAGCGTGGCGAGGACCTTCGACTGGTCGCCGACCGCCTTGGCGATCTCGACCCGCCCCTCGTGGACGATGTACATCTCGGTGCCGAGGTCGCCCTCGCGGAAGATGTGCTCGCCCGCGGGGAAATCGACGGTGAAGTTGGCGGGCGCCGGCTTCCGGCTGGTGGTCTTGAAGACGGGCTTGTTCATCGCGCGGGTCCGGGCAGCTCCAGTCGGAGACGGAGCGCCGCGGCGTCGAACCGTGCCGGGGCGCCGAGCGGCAACGTCAGGTTGCGTCCACCATGACCGATCGGGAGCCCCCAGGCCACCGGCACTCCCGGCGCGAGCTCCGAGGCGAGCTCGGCGACGCGCGCAGGCTCCAGGGCTGTCGCTTCCGTGCCGCTCATCGAACCGATCAGGATGCCGCGAACGGCAGCCAGACTACCGGACAGCCGCAGGTGGGTCAACATTCGGTCGATCCGGTAGAACGGCTCTCCGACCTCCTCGATCGCGACCAGCGCGCCGTCGAGTCGTGCGCTCCACGGCGTGCCGAGCGAGGCCGCGAGCAGGCTGAGGCAGCCCCCGAGCAGCGGACCACGGACCGTACCGCGACCCAGCGCGCCGCCCAGTCCGACTTCGCTCACCGGCTCGCCCCGGAGCGCGCCGAGCAACGCCTCGCGGTCGGCGACGTCGAGCCCGGCGGCCAGGTCGGCGGCGACCATCGGTCCGTGGAACGCGATCCAGCCGAGACGGCGCACCACTTCGAGCAGGAACGGCGTCAGGTCGGAGTAGCCGACGTAGGCGCGGGGGATCCGGGCAAGCCGTGCCCAGTCGATGCCGGGAAGCAGCCGGAGCACGCCGTGTCCGCCGCGCGCGAACAGGATGGCGCGCACGGTGGGGTCGTCGGCGAGCCGGTGGAAGGCGTCGAGGCGGTCCGCGTCCGAGCCCGCGAACAGTCCGCGCCGCGCTCCGAGATTCGCGGCGGGCACCGGCTCGAAGCCGAGCTGCTCGAGCGCGGCGAGCCCGGCTTCCAGGCGCTCGGTCGCCACCGGCCCGGACAGCGCGGCCACCCCGACGCGATCGCCGGAGCGGAGCGCGGGAGGCATGCGTGCGGCCGTCATGTCGTGCAAAGGGTCGGAGGCGCCGGTAAGCCGGATTCTGTCCCCGGCTCGCGCCGGGTCGCGGTCATTCCTCTCGAGCCGGCGTCGCCGCCGGCCTCCAGCAACCTACCCGGAAACGCGCCGCCGGCGAACCGGCAGGGCGGGACGGGCGGCCCGCATCGCGCTCCCCTATTCGGCCTTGCTCCGCATGGGGTTTGCCGTGCCCCGGAACGTCGCCGCCCGGGCGGTGCGCTCTTACCGCACCCTTTCACCCTTGCCGGAACCCGCGAGGGTCCCGGCGGTCTGCTCTCTGTTGCACTTTCCGTCGCGTCGCCGCGCCTCGCCGTTGGCGAGCATGCTGCCCGTGGGAGTCCGGACTTTCCTCTCCCCGGCGAACCGGGGAGCGACCGCCTCGGAGCCTCCGACCGCGCTCCATGGTAGCAGACCGGCCCTACTCGCGCCGGAAGAAGCGCGCGAAGATCGAGGTGCCCGGGCCGCGATCGGGCACCGCCAGCCGCTGTTCGAGCGCCGCGAGTCGGTCGGCGGCCTCCCGGAGGTCGGGGTTCGCCCGCAACGCCGCGTTGTACTGCACGCGCGCGCGTTCCGGCTCCTCCACCTGCTCGAACATCTGGCCGTAGGCGAGGCGAAGCTCGGCGTTGCCCGGATCGAGCTGGACCGCGTGCCTGTAGCTGGTCAGCGCCCGCTGCAGCCAGCTCGGATTGCGTGCCTGGAGTCGTGCGAGCGTCGCCCAGTAGTCGGCGCGCGGGTCGACCTGGACCGCCTGCTCGAGCATCTGGATCGCGCTGTGGAGATCGCCGGCGTTGGCGTAGACGAGGGCGCGGTCGAACTGCTTGCGAGCGATCTCGCGTCGCTCCGCTTCGCGCCGCTCGCCGGTGGGGCCGGCCGCCGAGATCTCGATCAGCTGGCGCTCGTTGTAGGCACGCCGGCGCTCGGGGTCCGAGAGAACCTCCCAGGCGAGCGTGGCGCGTTCGAAGAGGACCTGCAGGGCCGACTCCGAGCCCTGGACCTCGTAACGCGCCGCGTTGTCCGGATGGACCGTCCGCGCCAGCCGCTCGTAGGCGGCGTGGATGGTCTCGAGCGGGGCATCGGAGCCCACCGCCAGCAACTCGTAGTGATCGAGCCCGCCGTGCCGTGCGAGCAGGTCGGTGACCACCTCGCGATAGGTCTCGCGGTCGAGCTCGAGCGGGCGCTCGACCAGGCCGCGGGCGACGCGTTCCGACAGCCGCGTCACCAGCTCCGACGGATCGTGGTACGCGGCCGTGGCGTCGGACACCGGGCCGGACTCCGGCAGCACCAGGCCGATCGCGGCGAGCTCGAGCAGCCGGCGAGCGGCCTCGACGCGCGGGAACGGGCTCGCCGCCAGCAGCTCCGCGGTCGCGGTCGGCAGCGCGAGCTTCTCGACCAGGAAGTGCTCCTCCGGCAGGAATCCGAGCAGGTCGCCGCCGCGCAGGCCTCCGGGCGCGGCGCGGATCCGCGCGCCCAGCTGCGCCAGGCGGCGCTCGACTTCGGTCTCGTCGAGGCCGAGCGACGCACCGATCATCAGCAGCCGGGCCCCCGGCAGCGGTCCGACCAGGTCTCCCGGGAAGCCGCCGACGCCGTCGCGGAAGCGGGTACCGGAGGCCTTCCAGGTGACCATCACCACGGCGACCTTCTCGAGGATGCCGAGCATCGGCTCGTCGGCCGGCATCGGCGCGCCGCGGCGCGCCCGCGCCGCCTCGAGGCGCTCGGCCAGTTTGCGGGCGAGCGGATGGGCGCCGGGAATCCAGACCTCGCCGTCGCGCAGGTGGATGCGCCGGCTGGTGCCCGCGTCTTCGAGCTCGAGCGTGCCGGTCGCGCGGCGCGCGCGCAGCTCGGCCAGCAGGTCGAAGAGCTTCCGGTCGGAGCGCGGGGTGCTCGGCGAGCTCGAAGACATCGGGGAACCGACCCTAGTCTACGGGATCGGAGGCTTCGGGGTTGCCGTCCTCGCCACCGTCGCCGGGACCGAGCGCGGCACGCAGACGCGCCGCGAGCGCGGGGCCGACCTCGGCAGCCACCTCCTCGAGGCTCGCCGAGCGCAGCCCCTCGACGGTACCGAATCGCGTCAGCAGCCGCCGGCGCCGGACCGGACCCACGCCGGCGACGTCGTCGAGGAGGCTCCGGAGGCTCCGCTTCGAGCGCCGCGCGCGGTGGCGCGAGAGGGCGAAGCGGTGGGTTTCGTCGCGGATCCGCTGCAGCAGCTGGAGGCCGGCGTCCGAGCGCGCCAGGCGCAGCGGCTCGGGTGCGCCCGGTCGGTAGATCTCCTCCTCGCGTTTGGCCAGGGCGACGACGGTCAGGTCCTCGAGCCCGAGCCGGGCGAGCGCCGCCAGCGCGGCGTTGAGCTGGCCGCGGCCGCCGTCGATCAGCACCAGGTCGGGCAGCAGCCCGCCCTCCTCGTCGAGCAGCCGTCGGTAGCGGCGCTCGACCGCCTGCTCGATCGATCGGAAATCGTCGGGCCCGGTGAGGCCGCGGATATTGAACGTGCGGTAGTCCCCCTTGCGCATCCTGCCCTCGCGCCAGACCACCAGCGACGCCACGGTCTCGGTTCCCTGGGTGTTCGAGATGTCGAACCCGTCGATCCAGCGCGGCGGCTCCGGCAGATCGAGCCGAGCGGCCAGGTCGGAGGCGCCGCCGTCGTCGGCGGCGCCGCTGCGGAAGCGGCGCCGGAAGGCCGACTCGGCGTCGAGCGCCGCGCGCCGCAGCCGCTCCGCCTTCGGCCCGCGCGCCGGATAGCGCAGGTGCACTCGCCTCCCCTTGCGCTCGGAAAGCCAGGCCTCGAGCGCCTCGCCTCCTTCGATCTCGACCGGCAGATGGATCTCCTCGGGCAGGAACCCCGTGCGGTCGTAGATCTGCGGCAGCAGCTCGGAGAGCAGCGCGGTCGCCGCCAGCCCCTCGTGCCCCTCCCAGAACAGCTCGCGACGGTCGAGGACCTGGCCGCCGCGCATGACCAGGATCGAAACCGCCGCCTGTCGGCCGTGGATCGCGACGCCGAACAGGTCGGCGTCCTCGCCCTCGACCGACGACAGCGCGGCCCGCTCGCGCTGGCGCTCGACTTCGGCGATCAGGTCACGCAAGCGCGCGGCGCGCTCGAACTCGAGCTCCTCCGAGGCCGCCTGCATCCTTGCCTTCAGCTCGCGCACCAGCGGGTCGATCCTGCCGGCGAGGAAGAGCCGCGCGCCGGCCACCGCGCGGGCGTAGTCGTCGCGGTCGGTCAATCCCTCGACGCAGGGGCCCAGGCAGCGCTTCATGTCCCAGTAGAGGCAGGGGCGCGGCAGCTTGCCGTCGATCTCGATCGAGCAGACACGGATGCCGAACAGCTGTTGGGTGAGCCGGATGGCGCGCCGGGCGAGCCCGCCCGGCAGGTAGGGTCCGAAGTACTCGGCGCCGTCGTTGCGCACGCGGCGGGTGAACACCAGGCGCGGCCACGGCTCCGCGGTGAGCTTGAGGTAGGGATAGGTCTTGTCGTCGCGCAGCAGGACGTTGTAGCGGGGCTTCCGCTGCTTGATGAAGTTGTTCTCGAGCAGGAGCGCCTCGCGCTCGGAACCGGCGAGGACGTGCTCGACGTCGGCCGCCTCGACGACCATGCCGGCGAGGCGCGCATCGAGGTCGCGCGCGAGGTACGAGGCCACCCGCTTGCGCAGCGACTTGGCCTTGCCGACGTAGAGTGTCCTGCCTTCGGAGTCGACGAAGAAGTAGATTCCCGGAGCGTCCGGCATCGCCGCGACGCGCGCGGCGAGCCGCTCCGCCCGCTCGCGCTCCCCGTTTCCGCTCATCGATCGCGGCAGCCTAGCCGCGGTAGACCTGCAGCTCGCGCAGCTCGCGCAACTTGTCGCGCAGCGCCGCGGCCTCCTCGAACTCGAGGCGCTTGGCGGAGGCCTTCATCTCCTTCTCGAGCTTGGCGATCCGCTCGGCCAGCGGCACCTCCTCGCGCTCGGCGACCTCGAGCAGCTGCGACCGGATCTCCTTCGGATAGTCGAGGTTTCCGAGCGCGACCAGCGGGCTGTGGATGTCCTTGAGGATCGTCCGCGGCTCGATACCATGCTCGCGGTTGTAGGCGTCCTGCTTCGCGCGCCGCCGCGCGGTCTCGGCGAGCGCCCGACGGATCGAGTCGGTCTCTCGGTCGGCGTAGAAGATCACCCGCCCGTTGAGGTTGCGCGCCGCGCGGCCGGCGGTCTGCACCAGCGAGGTCTCGCTGCGCAGGAATCCCTCCTTGTCGGCGTCGAGGATCGCCACCAGGGCGACCTCGGGCAGGTCGAGCCCCTCGCGCAGGAGGTTGATGCCGACCAGCACGTCGAACTCGCCGCGACGCAGCGCCGTGACGATCTCGATCCGTTCGAGCGTCTCGATGTCACTGTGCAGGTAGCGGACGCGCACGCCGACCTCCGACAGGTACTGGGTCAGCTCTTCGGCCATCCGCTTGGTCAGGGTCGTGACCAGCACGCGCTCGCCGTTGGCCACCACCGCGCGGACCTCGCCCAGGAGGTCGTCGACCTGCCCGCGCGCCGGTCGGACGTCGATCTCGGGATCGAGCAGGCCGGTCGGCCGGATCAGCTGCTCGACGAAGACGCCGCCGGTGCGACCGAGCTCGAACGGGCCCGGCGTCGCGGAGACGTAGATGCGCTGGTCGACCCGCGCGTCGAACTCGTCGAAAGTCAACGGCCGGTTGTCGAGAGCGGACGGCAACCGGAAGCCGTACTCGACCAGCGTCTCCTTGCGAGACCGGTCACCGTGGTACATGCCGCGCACCTGCGGGATCGTCTGGTGGCTCTCGTCGACGACCAGCAGGAAGTCCTTGGGAAAGTAGTCGAGCAGCGTCGGTGGCGGCTCGCCGGGCGCGCGTCCGGTGAGGTGGCGGGAGTAATTCTCGATGCCGTGGCAGTAGCCGACCTCCTGCAGCATCTCGAGGTCGAAGTTGGTGCGCTGCTCGAGGCGCTGGCGCTCGAGAAGCTTGCCCTGGCTCTCGAGCTCGTCGAGCCGTTCGCGCAGCTCGGCGCGAATCGTGGCGATCGCCCGCACCACGGTCTCTCGGGGGGTGACGTAGTGGGTCTTGGGGAACAGCAGGACCCGGTCGACCTGCTCGAGCACGTCGCCCCGCAGCGGGTCGAAGCGGACGATGCGCTCGATCTCGTCGCCGAAGTACTCGATGCGGATCGCCCGGTCCTCATAGGCCGGCAGGATCTCGAGCACGTCGCCACGGGCGCGGAAGGCACCGTGGAACAGGTCGAGCGGAGTGCGCACGTACTGCATCTGAGCCAGGCGCGCGAGCGCGTGGTCCATCCCCTTCGACTCGCCCAGCTCGAAGCGCTCGAGCATGCCGAAGAACGCCTCCGGCGATCCGAGCCCGTAGATGCACGACACCGAGGCGACGATCAGCACGTCGCGTCGCTCGAAGAGAGCCTTGGTGGCGCGCAGGCGGAGCCGGTCGATCTCCTCGTTGATCGACGTCTCCTTCTCGATGTAGGTGTCGCTCTGCGGGACGTAGGCCTCGGGCTGGTAGTAGTCGTAGTAGGAGACGAAGTACTCGACCGCGT